>NZ_LT706963.1:431120-547733 GCF_900155535.1 Corynebacterium urinipleomorphum | reverse complement strand
CGCCGGCAACCCGGAGAACCAGGAATCGATCTTCGCCGCGCTGGCCGGCCCGGTCATGGGACCATGGGCGATCCTCATGTCGATCTCTGTGCTGGCGAGTTCCTTCGCTTCGCTGCAGTCGACGATGGTCGGCCCCGCCCGCACGCTGTTGGCGATGGGCTTCTACAAGGCCCTGCCGCCGGTGTTCGCGCAGATTAGCCCGAAATTCCACCCCCCGGCCGTGGCCACCGCCGCATCCGCGATCGCGGCGGGCGGGTTCTACACCGTGACCCGCATCGCGTCAGAAAATGCGCTGTGGGACACGATTACCGCCCTGGGCCTGATGATCTGCTTCTACTACGGCATCACCGCTTTCGCCTGCGTGTGGTTCTTCCGCAAGGAGATCACCGATTCGGCGCGCGGCTTCATTTTCCGCTTCCTGCTTCCGCTGATCGGCGGAACGATGCTGCTGGCGATGTTCTTTGTCACCGCATTCGACTCGATCGACCCGTCCTACGGCTCCGGCTCCTCCATCTTCGGCGTGGGAACCGTGTTCGTGCTCGGCATGGGCATCCTCCTGCTCGGCGTGGTGCTGATGCTCTTCACGCGCCTGCGCCACCCGGCGTTCTTCCGCAACGAGACCCTGCCGCGGACCACGGCGGAGGAGGATGAGCAAGGGGAGATGCTGACGATCTAGGCAGCGCAGAAGGCACACACGATTCACAGGGGCCGTCCCTACACTGGGCCGCACAAACGAAAAGAAGAGACAACCAAAGCTCTATTACTGAAGGAGAATCATGGCTGAGAAAGATATGTCCTACCGGGTAGAGAATCCCGCCACCGGCGAGGTCCTCACCACCTTCCCCACCGCCACCGACGAGGAGATCCAGCAGGCCCTCGCCGCAACCGAGAAGGCCTTCGACGCGTGGTCCGCCACCGATATCGCTGAGCGCAAGCAGCTCGTGCTGCGCATCGCCAAGCTTTTCGACGAGCGCAAGGACGAGCTCGTGCAGATCATCGGCCGCGAGATGGGCAAGTCCCGCCCCCACGCCATCGACGAGGTGGAGCTGTCCGCCAATATCTTCCGCTACTACGCCAACAACGGCGAGACATTCGCCGCCGACCGCGAGATCGAGAGCTTCAACGGCGGCACCGCGAAGATCCGCCACCTCCCGCTCGGCGCGCTGGTGGGCATCATGCCGTGGAACTTCCCCTACTACCAGGTCGCCCGCTTCGCGGCGCCGAACCTGATGAACGGCAACACCATCATCCTCAAGCACGCGGAGATCTGCCCGGAGTCCTCCGCCGCCATCCAGAAGATCATCGAGGATGCCGGCGTGCCGGAGGGCGTGTACCAGAACGTCTACGCCTCCCACGACCAGATCACCACCATGATCGAGGACCCGCGCGTCCAGGGCGTCTCGCTCACCGGCTCCGAGCGCGCCGGCGCGGCTGTCGGCGCGACGGCAGGCAAGAACCTGAAGAAGGCCGTGCTCGAGCTCGGCGGCAACGACCCGTACGTCATCCTCGACACCGACGATGTGAAGGCCGCGGCGGAGCTGGCCTGGGAGACCCGCCTCTACAACATGGGCCAGGTCTGCAATGGCAACAAGCGCATCATCGTCATGGAGGACATTTACGACGAGTTCGTTGACGAGCTGGTGAAGCTTGCCGAGCAGGCAAAGCCGGGCACGCCAGAGGAGGCCGGCGAGAACGGCGTCTACGCTCCCCTGTCCTCCCGCGACGCCGCGGAGCGCCTCGACGAGCAGGTCACCCGCGCTGTCAAGGAAGGTGCCACCCTGCGTGCGGGCGGCGGCCTCGGCGAGAACGCCTACTACGCCCCGGCGGTGCTGACAGACCTGGACCCGGAGAACTCCGTGTATTCCGAGGAGCTCTTCGGCCCGATCGCCCTCGTGTTCAAGGTCTCCTCCGACGAGGAGTCTCTGAAGCTGGCCAACGACACCCAGTACGGTCTCGGCGGCGCCGTCTTCTCCCAGGATGCCGACCGCGCCCGAAAGATCGCCCGCAAGATCAACGCCGGCATGGCCAACGTCAACACTCCAGCCGGCGAAGGCGAGGAGATCCCCTTCGGCGGCGTGAAGCGCTCTGGCTTCGGCCGCGAACTCGGCCCGCTCGGCATGGATGAGTTCGTGAACAAGCAGCTCTACTTCGAAGAGGATTAAGCCCCGCTTCCAATCCCCCACTATGCTCCCCGTTCCGATCACCATTTGGCCCGGATGTGGGGGGCTTCTTGGTTGAGACGTAGAACTGTGATCTTCCTATTTTAGGCTTCTCTCAGTGAGCTGTTTGGTTACAATCAACTTCATGGAGTTCAAGCTGACACCCGCCACAGAATCCGACCGCACCTATATACGCCGGCTGCACTACTTGGCTGATGTGTTCGGGGACGAGTCCAAGCCGCTGGGCTGCGGCCAGGACAAGGTCAAGGCTTTCGTGGATGACTGGTCCGCTGAGGATGACGGTGGCTGGATTGCCCACGACCAGGACAACACGCCCGCGGGCGGAATCTGGTTGCGTTACTGGGAGGAAGGCGACACCACCAGCAATGCCAATTTGGGCCCGGACATCCCGGAGCTGGTGCTGGCTGTGGAGGAGCGCTCCCACGGTTACGGCCTGAGCGCCGTCCTGCTGCACTCCGTGTGCGAGCTGGCCATCGACCAAGGTGCGAAGCGCATCGCTCTCGAGGTCATGCCTGAGAACCAGCGTGCGCGCTACGTGTACGAGAAATTCGGTTTCGTCCCCACCGAGGATGACCCGAATGTGATGTACCGCGATTTGGCGTAATCACACGAAGAATCACCGAATCGGACTTTACGGGCACACAGACACCCCGTGTCGGGGGGTAGAGCATCCAGCGTTTATGCGGGAGTGTTCACGAAAAGTTTACGAAATCCCTGTTTCAAAGAACACGGTCAATAAGATTGGGGGAACCTCCGAATCTGAAAGGCCGATGCATGAAACTTCACGCAACCCGCAAGACCGGCGCAGTTCTGTGCGCCCTCGCTCTCTCCTCCGTCGGACTGGCTGCATGCTCCAACGACTCCGCTGACACCTCCAACAACGCGGACAACAACGCCGAGAAGGACGGCGCAGCAACGTCTGAGTCCGGTGCCGGCGAACGCGGCCCCATCACCTTCGCCATGGGCCGCAATGACACGGACAAGCTGACCCCGATCATCGAGGCCTGGAACAAGGACCACCCGGACGAGCAGGTCACCCTCAAGGAGCTTGCCGGCGAGGCGGACGACCAGCGCGACACCCTCGTGCAGTCGCTCCAGGCCGGTAACTCCGACTACGACGTCATGGCGCTCGATGTCGTGTGGACCGCGGACTTCGCCGCCAACCAGTGGCTTCAGCCGCTGGAGGGCGACTTTGCAGTGGACACCTCCAAGCTCCTGCAGTCCACCGTCGACTCCGCCACTTACAACGGCACGCTCTATGCACTGCCTCAGAACACCAACGGCCAGCTGCTGTTCCGCAACGTGGACAAGGTGCCCTCCAAGCCGGACACCTTCGCCGACATCAAGTCCGCCTGCGAGGCTGTGGAGGGCGACTGCCTGACCACCCAGCTCAAGCAGTACGAGGGCCTAACGGTGAACACCCTCGGCTTCATCAACGGCTGGGGCGGTTCCGTCATCGACGACAAGGGCGAGCCGACCGTCGAGTCCGCTGAGGCCAAGGCCGGCCTGCAGGCGCTTGTCGACGCATACGAGGACGGCACCATCGCCAAGGGCTCCACCGCCGCCACCGAGGAGGAGACCAACATGGCCTTCACCGAGGGCAACACCGCCTTTGCCATCAACTGGCCGTACATGTACTCCAACGCCGTGGAGAAGGGCCTGAACTTCGAGGTTCAGCCGCTGGTCGGCGAGAAGGGTGTCGGTGTGTCCACCCTCGGCGGCTACAACAACGGCATCAACATCAACTCCAAGCACAAGGCGACGGCGAAGGACTTCATCGAGTTCATCATCAACGAGGAGAACCAGCTCTCCTTCGCTAAGGCGTCCTTCCCGCCGGTGCTGTCCTCCATCTACGACGACGCTGAGCTGATCAAGGAGCAGCCGTACCTGCCGGCTCTGAAGGAGTCCCTGGAGAACGCCCAGCCGCGTCCAGTTTCCCCGTTCTACCCGGCGATTTCCAAGGCGGTCCAGGACAACACTTACGCAGCGCTGACCTCGGGCAAGAGCGTCGACGACGCTACCAAGGACATGGCCGCCGCGATCAAGCAGGCGCAGTAACACCCCCGCACTGAGGTAGGGCCGTGGTGACGCGGTCCTGCCACCACCCCGCCAGGCCGCAACGGTTTAAAATCCGTTCGCGGCCCAATGCTTTATGGGGGCAGACGTGAAGGAGAGAGCATGAGTACCGTCGTTAAGCGTCGTGGCGCTGCGAGAAACGCGGAACCGGCAACGAAGAAGCGTGCGCGAAGCGACGCTGGCAAGGCGTGGGCCTTAGTCGCACCGGCCCTCGTCGTGCTGGCGATCGTGATCGGGTACCCGATCGTGCGCGCGATCTGGCTGTCGTTCCAAGCGAACCGTCACCTTGATCCGTCGACAGGCGTCTTTGTCGAAGGCGGGTTCGCGGGCCTGGACAACTACCTGTACTGGATCCAGAACCGGTGCATGAGCCCGTCCGGTACCGTGGGCCCCTGCCCGCCCGGCGTGCTAGCCACGGACTTCTGGCCGGCACTGGGCATCACCCTCTTCTTCACCGTGGTGACGGTGACGCTTGAGGCTGTGCTGGGCATGGTGATGGCGCTGATCATGAACCACCCCTCCCGTATCCGTTCGCTGGTCCGCGCGGCCGTGCTCATTCCGTGGGCGATTCCCACGGCCGTGACCGCGAAGCTGTGGCAGTTCATGTTCGCCCCCAACGGCATCGTGAACTCCCTGCTGGGGCAGGACATCGCGTGGACAACGGACCCGTGGGCGGCGCGCTTCGCGGTCATCATCGCCGACGTGTGGAAGACCACTCCGTTCGTGGCTCTGCTCATCCTCGCGGGCCTGCAGATGATCCCGAAGGACGTCTATGAAGCGGCGCGTGTGGACGGTGCCTCCGCGTGGCAGACCTTCACCCGGATCACGCTGCCCTTGGTCAAACCGACATTGATGGTAGCCATCCTCTTCCGCACCCTGGACGCGCTGCGCATGTACGACCTGCCGGTGATCATGATTTCCGCATCCTCCAACTCCCCCACCGCAACCATCTCCCAGCTCGTGGTGGAGGACATGCGGCAGAACAACTTCAACTCCGCCTCTGCGCTGTCGACGCTCATCTTCCTGCTCATCTTCACGGTGGCGTTCATCATGGTCCGGTTCGGCGGCGCCGATGTCGGCGGGGAACAGACGCAGCGGCGGAGGGAGAAACGCGAGGAAAAACGGCGGGCTGAAAAGCAGCGCGCGGCAAACACAACGGAGGCGATCCGATGAAAACGAACCTCGGAAAAATCGGCCACATTCTCGGCGTCATTTTCATCCTGGTCTGGGGGCTCGCGCCGTTCTATTGGATGCTGGTCACCGCACTGCGGGACAAGAACCACACCTTTGACACCACGCCGTGGCCCACCCACGTCACGCTGGACAACTTCCGTGACGCACTGGCCACCGACAAGGGCAATGACTTCCTCGGGGCGATCGGCAATTCGCTGCTCATCTCGCTAGTGACGACTCTTCTCGCAGTCGTCGTCGGCGTGTTCACCGGCTACGCGCTGGCGCGCCTGAACTTCCGCGGCAAAGGCATTGTCACCGGCATCATTCTCGCTGCCTCCATGTTCCCCGGTATCGCGCTGGTCACCCCGCTGTTCCAGCTGTTCGGAGATCTCGGGTGGATTGGCACCTACCGGGCGATGATCATCCCGAATATCTCTTTCGCGCTGCCGTTGACGGTGTACACGCTCATCTCGTTCCTCCGCCAGTTGCCGTGGGAGCTCGAGGAAGCAGCGCGTGTCGACGGCGCTACGCGCGGCCAGGCCTTCCGCAAGGTGCTGCTGCCGCTGGCCGCGCCCGGCATCTTCACCACGGCGATCATCGCGTTCATTGCCACCTGGAACGAGTTCATGCTCGCCCGCCAGCTGTCCACCAACGCCACTGAACCGGTGACCGTCGCGATTGCCCGCTTCTCCGGCCCGAGCGCTTTCGAATACCCGTACGCGGCGATCATGGCCGCCGGTTCGCTGGTGACTGTCCCGCTCATCTTGATGGTGCTGGTATTCCAGCGCCGCATCGTCTCCGGCCTGACCGCCGGCGGCGTGAAGGGCTAAGTGGCCTTCCCCACTTGTGTGGCTCTTACCAGTCCACCACCGCTAGGCTGACCTTCGAGCACAGAAAGGGAATGCCAATGGCAGACAGAGAACTCAATACTGGACTCGATGTCCGCAAAGAAGACTCGGCCGATGTGACGCGGCCGAACAGGAAGCCGTGGATCATCGCACTCGCCGTCGTCGCCGCGCTCGTGCTCCTCGTGGCCGCTCTCGGACCGACGGTCCGCGGGGCTTTCGGCGCAGGCGACGAAGAGGGATCGCATAACGACGTGGACGTCCACTTCCTCGGCATGATGGTCCCCCACCACCAGCAAGCCATCGACATGTCCGACGTGCTGCTCCAATCCGATGTCGACGACGAGCAGGTCCGCGACCTGGCTCAGCGCATCAAGGACGGCCAGGAGCGCGAGAACGAGCAAATGCGCGCCTGGGCCGACGAATGGGGCATCCAGGACGATATGGAGATGCACTCGAAGCACATCGCGAATGGCATGTTCCAGCCGGAAGAGCTCGAGGAATTCGCATCGCTGGAAGGCGAGGACCTGCGCAGGACCTTCCTGGAAATGATGCATTACCACCACGAGCACGTCATCGCCATGACGCAGGGCGAGATTGAAAACGGCGAATACCCCCCACTGCGCGACATGGCGCAGGAAATGGTCGATGTCCAGACCGCCGAAATGAAGGAAATGGAAGAGCTGCTCCAGTAGGCCGCTCCCCTTTTCCACAGCACAAAAGCCGCTAGGTTCCGCACCCCGTTAACCGGGGCGACGGGGCCTAGCGGCTTTGTTGTTGGCGCTTCTAGCGGATCACAGCGACCAGGTCGCCGCCTTCCACCTTGGTGGCTTGAGTGAACGCGATGCGCTCGACCACGCCGTCCTTCGGTGCGGAGATGGAAGCCTCCATCTTCATCGCCTCAATGGACGCGATCGGGTCGCCCGCGGAGACGGTGTCGCCTTCCTTCGCCGTCACGGTGACCACACCGGCGAACGGGGCGGCCACATGGTTCGGGTTGGATGCGTCGGCCTTCTCCACCTCGGCAACAGAGGATTCGGCGTTCTCGTCGCGGACCGTCACCGGGCGGATCTGGCCGTTGACGTTGATGATCACGCGGCGCATGCCCTTCTCGTCCGGCTCGCCCACGGCGTCGAGGCGCACGACCAGCGGGATCTGCTGCTCCTCCAGGTCGCCGTACCAGACCATCGTTTCCTCGCCCTCTTTGAGGCCGTAGAAGAAGGTCTTGTCCGCCAGCTGGTCGGTGAAGCCGTAGGTGCGTCGGTGCTCCAGGAACTCTGCGTACTGCTTCGGGAACAGCAGCTTGTCCAGGCTGGAGCGGCGCGTGCGGTGGTCCTCGGACTCGAGGCCCTCAGCCAGGTCTGCGGGAACCTCGGTGAGCTGCGGGGTCTCCTTGCGGCCGCCGAGAGCGCGGTCGCGCAGCTCCGGCCAACCTCCCGGAGGCGTGCCCAGCTCGCCGCGGAGGAAGCCGATCACAGAATCCGGGATGTCGAATTTCTGCGGGTCCGCGGCGAAGTCGGCCGGGTCCACGCCAGCGCCGACGAGGTGCAGGGCCAGATCGCCCACGACCTTGGAGGACGGGGTGACCTTGGTCGGGCGGCCGAGCATCTCGTTCACGGCGGCGTAGTAGTCCTCGATGAGCTCGAAGCGGTCGCCCAAGCCGAGCGCCACTGCCTGCGTGCGCAGGTTGGACAGCTGCCCGCCCGGGATCTCGTGGCGGTAGACGCGGCCGGTCGGGCCCGGGATGCCGGACTCGAACGGTGCGTAGAGCTGGCGCACGCCCTCCCAGTACGGCTCGAGGCTGCTCACGGCCTCAAGTGACAGGCCGGTGTCGCGCTCGGTGTCGGCGAAGGCCGCGACGAGCGCAGACATCGACGGCTGCGAGGTCGTGCCGGCCAGCGGCGCGGAGGCGACATCCACCACGTCGGCGCCGGCGTTAGCGGCGGCGAGGTAGGTGGCCAGCTGACCACCGGCGGTGTCGTGGGTGTGCACGTGCACGGGCAGGTCGAATCGTTCGCGCAGCGCGGTGACCAGCTTGGCGGCCGCGGCCGGGCGCATGAGTCCCGCCATGTCCTTGATGGCCAGAACATGGGCGCCAGTGCCCACGATCTCCTCGGCCAGGCGCAGGTAGTAGTCCAGCGTGTACAGGTCCTCGGCCGGGTCCATGAGGTTGCCCGAGTACGCCATGGCGACCTCGGCCACGGTAGTCTGGGTCTCCAGGACGGCGTCGATGGCGGGGCGCATCTGGGAGACGTCGTTAAGCGCGTCGAAGATGCGGAAGATGTCCACGCCGGTCGTTGCTGCTTCCTTCACAAACGCGTTGGTCACGGACTCCGGGTACGGCGTGTAGCCGACCGTGTTGCGGCCGCGCAGGAGCATCTGGATGTTCATGTTCGGCATCGCGTCGCGCAGCTCCTCCAGGCGCGTCCACGGCGATTCGTGGAGGAAGCGCATGGCCACGTCGTACGTCGCACCGCCCCATGCCTCGACGGAGACAAGCTCCGGGGTGAGGTGGCCGACGTGCTTCGCTGCGGCGACAAGCGTGTTCGTGCGTACGCGTGTGGCCAGCAGCGACTGGTGCGCGTCTCGGAAGGACGTGTCGGTCACGCCGAGTGCCTTCTGCTCGCGCAGCTTGGCGGCCCATTTCTCCGGGCCGAGTTCAAGCAGCTCATCGCGGGCACCGCGGGGCGTGGACTCGTAATCCAGCTTGGGCAGCTTGTCCGTCGGGCGGATATTCGTCGGCCGCGGGCCGTTCGGCTGGTTCACCGTCACCCACGCCAAGTACTCCAGGATGCGGCCAGCCTCATCCGGGGCGGCCGGCGCCTCGAGCAACAGCGGGTGGTCCGCAATGAAGCTCGTGGAAATGCGCTTGTTGGTGAAGTCCGGTTCGGAGAGCAAGGCGCGCAGGAAGCCAATGTTGGTGGACACGCCGTTGACCTCGAATTCGTTGAGCGCGCGGCGGGCACGCGCCACAGCGGTTTCGAAGTCTTTGCCACGGCATGTCATTTTCACCAGCAGCGAGTCGAAGTTCGGGGTGATCTCCGATCCGACGGAGATGTTTCCGTCCAGGCGCACGCCCGCGCCGCCCGGGGAACGGTAACCGGTGATCAAGCCGGAGTCCGGGCGGAAGCCGTTGTTCGGGTCCTCGGTGGTGATGCGGCACTGCAGCGCCGCGCCCGTCAGCGTCACCTCGTCCTGGCGCAGGCCCAGCTGCTCCAGGCTCGCGCCCGCTGCGATGTGCATCTGGGATTTCACGATGTCCACCCCGGTGACTTCCTCCGTCACCGTGTGCTCCACCTGCACGCGCGGGTTCATCTCGATGAAGACGTGGTTGCCGTTCTCGTCCACGAGGAACTCGACGGTACCGGCGCCCTGGTAGTTGATGTGGCGGCAGAAGTTCACCGCGTCGTTGCAGATGCGCTCGCGCTGTTCGTCGGTGATGTGCTGCGCAGGGGCGATCTCCACGACCTTCTGGTGGCGGCGCTGCACGGAGCAGTCGCGCTCGAACAGGTGGATCACGTCGCCGGTGGAATCCCCAAGGATCTGCACCTCGATGTGCTGCGGGTTGATCACAGCCTTTTCCAGGTACACATTCGCATCGCCGAACGCGGCCTCAGCCTCACGGGACGCTTCCGCAGCCAGCGCGGCCAGGTTTTCGCGCTTATCGACGAAGCGCATGCCCCTTCCGCCGCCACCCGACACAGCCTTCACGAACACCGGGAATTCGAAGTCGTCGGCCCAGCCGACCAGTTCATCGATATCCGTGGTGGCCTCGGAGTCCTTGAGCACCGGAAGGCCGGCCTCCTCGGCGGCGCGGACTGCGGCAGCCTTGTCGCCGGTCAGGTCCAGTGTCTCGGCGGTCGGGCCAATGAAGGTGATGCCGCGCTCTTTGCAGGCTCGCGCCAGGTCAGCACGCTCCGACAGGAAGCCGTAGCCCGGGTAGACCGCATCTGCTCCGGTCTTCTCCGCGGCGCGAATGATCTCGTCGATAGACAGGTAGGCGCGGACCGGCTGGCCCTCCTCGCCGATCTGCACAGCCTCGTCCGCGAACGGGCGGTGGAACGAGTGGCGGTCTTCGCGCGGGTACACGGCGACCGTTTTGGCCCCGGTCTCAAACGCCGCACGGAAGGCACGCACCGCGATCTCGCCGCGGTTGGCAACCAGAATCTTCTTGAAGGTGGGCAGGTGGGCCGAATCGGTGCCCGCCGAAAGATCAGGACCGGACATAGTGGTCTCCCTTGATCAGAAATAAGCAATTGCAGAACTGATCTTAAAGCCTTCCGCGACATCCAGGCCCAGCAGGCTCAGCGAATTGCCAGCTAGTCGCAGCCGGTGTCGCGAAGATCACCTTCGAGCGAAAAGTGCCCCATGTGGGGAATGATTAGTTCAGGTCCGTCTTGTGCACGAGGCGGCGGGCAGCCTCGGTGATGGAGCCCGACAGCGACGGGTAGACGGCCATGGAGTTGGCCACATCCTCGACGGTGAGGTTGTTGGTCACAGCGATGGTGAGCGACAGGATCAGCTCGGACGCGGTCGGGGCGACGATCACGCCGCCGAGCACCTGGCCGGAGCCCTTGCGGGCGAAGATCTTCACAAAACCAGACGTCAGGGAGCGCATCTTTGCGCGAGGGTTGGTGGCCAGGTCGAGTTTGATGATGTCAGCGTTGTACTCGCCGTTGTGGATCTGTGCCTCGGTGATGCCCACAGCCGCGATCTCCGGGCGGGTGAACACGGCGTTGCCCACTGTGCGGATGCGCAGCGGCTCCACACCCTCGCCGAGTGCGTGGTACATGGCGATGCGGCCCTGCATCGCGGCCACGGATGCCAGCGGCATGAGGTCGGTGCAGTCGCCCGCCGCGTAAATACCGGAAACGTTGGTGCGGGAAACGCGGTCCACGTGGATGTGGCCCGACGGGGTGACGTCCACGCCCTGTGACTCTAGCTGCAGGTCCTTGGTGTTGGGGATGGAACCGATGGACATCAGGCAGTGGGAGCCGGTGATCTCGCGGCCGTCGCTGGTGCGGACGATGACGCCGTCGCCGGTGTTCTCCACACTGTCCACGCGGGCATCCTTCACCAGGGTCACGTCGCGGTTGGACAGAACCTGCTCCAGGACATCGGCGGCGTCCGCGTCGTCGTGCGGGAGAATGCGGTCGGAAGAGCCCACCATGGTCACCTTCACGCCCAACTCCGCGTAGGCGGAGACGAACTCCGCACCAGTCACACCGGAACCGACCACGACGAGGTGCTCCGGCCTCTCAATCAGGTCGTACATCTGCTGCCAGTTGAGAATGCGGCGGCCATCCGGCTTAGCCTTCGGCAGGACGCGCGGGGATGCGCCGGTGGAGATGAGGACCATGTCGCAGTCGATGGTTTCCACGGTGCCGTCGATAAGCTCGACCTCGACGCGGTGCGTGGTGTGGCCCTCCTGCTTGGCGGCGAAGCGGCCGCGGCCGTTGACCACGCGCACGCCGGCACGCTCGACCTGGGCGCGAATGTCGCGCGACTGCTCTGAAGCGAGCGCAACCACACGGTTATTCAGAGCCGGGACCGACAGGTTCACGTCGCCGAGCCCGTGCTTCAGCCCCATCGCGTCGGCGCGGCGGAGGTCCGTCTTGATGTTCGTGCCTGCGATGAAACCCTTCGACGGGACGACATCGCGCAAAATGCCCGAGCCGCCGACACCGAGGTGCTCGACCAACGTGATGTCCGCGCCGTAGGAACTGCCCACGAGAGCTGCCTCGTAGCCGCCCGGGCCGCCGCCGATGATCACGATCTTTTTGGACACGCGTGTCTCCTTTGCGCTTCGCGTCTGCTTTTACCAGCTTCAGGGTTACCGGGAGTCCACTGTAGCTGTCGACCTCACGCGTCGCCGTCTGGGAGGGTTGAGTCGGGCGATCATCGCGCGGCACGATGCGACGCCGCGGTGCACATGGGTTACGGGCGGATACAGCGGTTTACGGGAATCTACAGTGAGGACGCGTCCACGAGACCGCCGTCGTAACGCTCCACGATGGAACCGAAGAGGCGCACACCGACATCGATGCAGCGCTCGTCGATCACGATGTCGCCGCGGTGCAGGTCGTATTTCGGCCCCGAGCCCTGCCAGCAGCCGAGGCGCGCCATGGAACCCGGGACATGCTCGAGATACCAGGAGAAATCCTCACCGCCGCTGGACTGCGGAGCCTGCACCACCGCGTGCGGGTCGACGGACTGGGCCGCGCCGGCAAGTGCGGCGGTGGCCACGTCGTCGTTCATCACCGGAGGGACACCCCTGGTGTAGGACAGCTCGTACTCGCAGCCGGTGGGGGCCACGACATCGCCGATGAGGTCGCGCATCAGCGGCTCCAACGACCGCCACGTCCTGATGTCCTGGGTGCGGATCGTGCCGGAGATACGCCCCGTCTTGGGCACGGCATTGGCTGCGAAGCCGGCTTCGATCTGGCCGAAGACCAAAACGGTGCCCGTGCGGGGATCGATCCGGCGTGACAGAAGCCCAGGCAGTTGCGTGACCAGGCTGCCCAGGGTGTACACCACATCGGCGGTGAGATGCGGGCGGGAGGTGTGGCCGCCGGGACCAGTGACGTCGATACGCAACACGTCTGCAGCGGATGTGATGGCACCGGTGCGCACCCCGATCTGGCCGACACGCAGCTTCGGTTCCGCGTGGACGGCGTAGATGCACGCCACCCCGTCGAGGCCGCCCCATTCGATGACATCCCGTGCGCCGCCGTCCATCACTTCTTCAGCTGGCTGGAAGATGATGCGGATGCCGAACGGCAGGTCAACCTCAGCCAGCGCGCAAGCTAGCGCCAAGCAGATGGTGGTGTGCACATCGTGTCCGCAGGCGTGAGACATCCCCGGGGTGCGCGACGCGAACGGCAGCCCGGAGACCTCCTCGACCCGAAGTGCGTCGATGTCCGCCCGGAAGCCTAGGCGCTCCCCGTCTTCCGGGCCGAGGTCGACATACAAGCCCGTTTCCGGGAACAAGTGCGGCTCGAGCCCATGGTCCGTGAGCACGCCCGCGATGAACTGGGTCGTGTCAATCTCGTTGTGGGATAGCTCCGGGTGCGAGTGCAGGTGGCGGCGCCAACCGATGACTTCCTCGCGGTGCACCGCCAACCACGCGTCGACCTGAGCCGCTAAACCCACGCTGCCACTCCCCTTCGCCTCGACGATTGTGCAATGCGCGCTGTGCACCGGATTGCGCCGGAGCTTCACTGGCACGCATTTTCCTTGAGCGTCTTTGTATGCGTGGAAGTCTACAACTAGACCAAGCTGTACAGTTAGTCGGGGGCAAAAAGAACCACTCAGGCCGAACCGTTCAGGCTACGGTGCGGGCGTGAAAGGCTGTGTGTCCTCGGGTCTAGCCGGCCACGAGACAGAGGTGTTCAGAACACCCGGCCCGTCCCCGACTGCGCGCTCGATCGCCTCCCAACACATGCCTCCGACCTCTTCCCCCGCCGCCGGCAACAACACCGCTGGCGGCACGCGCAACGCGTACGACAGACGGTAAATGGTGCTCATAGTGGGATCCGACGACCCCTCTGAACTGGAGTGATTCCGTTCCAGATTAGACACCAGGCTGCGCGAGAGCCCCGCTAATTCCGCCAGTCTGACCTGACTGATTCCCCGCATATCCCGCAGCGACCGCAGCCGCGCCGACAAGCTGTACCCGAAACTCGCCCAGTGCCCCGAAGGCAACACTTCGTCCACTTGTCCCCCTTAAATTTTTAAGTTTCCCCTCGAGTCGGAGGATAGCGGAGGGCACGGAGGGTCGCCACAGATAGAGTCCTACAGGTGAATGTTGCGCGGCCCGTAGAGCCGGTCGCCCGCATCGCCCAAGCCCGGCACGATGTATGCGTCATCGTTGAGCGCCGGGTCCACCGCCGCCGTGATCAGACGCAGCGGAACACCCATCTCCTTCAGCCGGTCCACGCCCGGCTGCGCGGAAACCACGCAGATCACGGTGATGTCGTCCGCGCCACGGGCCGTGAGCAAATCAATGGCGTGCACAAGGGAACCTCCGGTGGCCAGCATCGGATCGACCAAGTACACCGGCTGCCCGGACAGATCATCCGGCAAGGCCTCGAGGTACGGAACAGGTTCGTGGGTCTCCTCGTCGCGCGCCAGGCCGATGAAGCCGACTTGCGCGTCGGGGATCATCGACAGCGCAGGATCCACCAGCCCCAGACCCGCACGGATCACCGGCACGATGATCGGCGGATTCTTCAGCCGTGTGCCCTCCGCGGTACCGACCGGGGTGATGCACTCGTACGTCTCCACCTCGAGGTCGCGCGACGCCTCGTACACGAGCATCGCCCCCAAGTCCGACAAGGCCGCGCGGAAACCCGAATTATTCGTGCGCTCGTCGCGCAAACGGGTCAAACGTGCTTGGGCCAGCGGGTGATCGATGATCGTGATGTCCATAGATAGACATGCTATCGCGGAATTTTCCCGTCGATGGAACCGGACGGCGCTTCGAGCAGTCCAATAGAACATGGACATTCTGAATCTGGATACTGCCGCCGCCGAAATCGATCTCGCGTCGCTACGCGCCGACGCCAACGCGCTCATCCCCACGTCGCTGCCGCCTCTGCCTGCCCACGAGGCGCTCGCCGACCTCGCCGACGCTCTCACCCGCGCAGTCGATGTCGCGAACGACCAAGCAGTTCTACTCACGCGGGAGGCCCACCGGGTGGCCGACAACATGACGGTATTCAGCGACAAGGCATCGCTTATCGACGTCGCATCTGCCCACCACCTCACCTCCCTCCTCCCATGACCGCCGCGCTGAACTCCACGGGACTCATGCCCGTTCTCGCCTCCGCCGGCTCCACACTCATCGAGCCGGCGCTGTCCGCCATCCTCGGATCAGCCCCTGCTCCGCTACCCGACATTTCCGTCGGCGCGACACCCGCCTTCGGCGCTGCTGCACCGCTGGCCGCAATAGTGGGCGCGGATCCGGGCCGGCTACTCAGCGCCGCGAAGAATCTCGCCGCCGACCGCGGGGAGATTGAGGCAGTGATCGGGGAAGCCATTCCACTGATCGCCCACGCCGCCGCTGGCATTATCGCGACCGGCCAGCAGTTCCTCGCTTCCGCGGTGTCACTGTTGCCGGGGTTGCTCGCGGGGCCGGCCGGTTTCAGCGCAGCCCTGTCAATAGCGGCGTTGGCGGAGGGGGCGCTGGGGGACGTCGATAAGCAGCTCGGCGAGTTACGCTCTGCGCTGGAGCCTCTCGTCGCGCGTCTGCATGCCCTCGTCGCCGCCGCGACGGAGCGCGACCCTCTCGTGCCTTCAGCATCTGCGCAGGCCGCGGGTGAAGAGCTGCGCGCAACAACACATCCGGCCGCTGTCGAGACTGCCGATGCCCCCGAAGCTCCCGATGCTGTTCCCGATGCGCCCGCACCCGTCCCCGCACCTTCAACGGGCGGCAGCGAAGCGGGTCACGCCGCCGTCGAAGCCGCGAAATCAATGGTGGGAACCCCGTACGTGTGGGGCGGCAACGCACCCGGCGGATTCGACTGCTCCGGACTGACATCGTGGGCGTACAGCCAAGCCGGGGTAGACATTCCGCGCACCGCAGAGAATCAAGCCACAGGCCGACAAGTCAGCTACGAAGAACTGCAGACCGGCGACCTCGTCGTCTGGTCCGGGCACGTGGCCATGTACGCCGGTGACGGAATGATGGTGGAAGCGGGTGATCCGGTGCAAATGAACCCGGTGCGCACCTCCAACATCGGCATGCCGTTCAAAGGGTTCTGGCGGCCGACCGCCTAGCGCCGAGTTTTGCGCGCGGGTTTAGTAAGGTGAATGCCCATGAATACGCGCGCGATTCTCCCCGTGAAGATCTCGTTGACGGAGGGCGACTTCTACACGCTCTGGGCCCCGACCTGGCGCCAAGGCGGCACCGAGTGGCAGGCATTCCTCGGCGACGCCGACGATGTCCTGGTGTTCACGAGCCCCGAAGCGATGCTGGTGTATTTGGAGGACAACACCAACCACGACCTCGTCGACCACCCGAAGTGGGATGCGTTCCAGGCCGGCGGAGAGGACCGCGTCGTGCCCGGCGAGAAGAACGAGTACGACATCATCGGCCTGCCGTCCTACCTCGCCGGCCGCCCGAGCCACGAGAATGTCTCCGCGGTCTCGCGCACGTTCCAGATTTCGCGCTCGCTGGCCGATGTCGCCAGCGCCCAAGACGCCTCCATCTTCTTCGCGTCCCACTCCATCCTGAACAACGTCCACCGGGGCCACGAGCACTTCGCCGGGCAGAGCGGCCTCGACGAATGGTCAGGTGTCGGCCGCGCAGTGCTGACCAACTGGGAGAACGTGGTCGCATCCCTCGACGAGGCCGTCCGCATCGTCGGCGACGACGAACTCGACTCAGGCCGGGTCTCCGCAGCCGCCGAGGACATCGCCGCCGCCACTGCCGTCCGCGAAGAGCAGCGCGCCAAGGCTGAGAAAGAAGCCGAGGAAGCACGCGCCGCCGCCGACCCCTACGACACCTCCGCGTGGGCCGATGCCGGCATCGACCCAGTGAAGATCGCCATCCAGGGCAAGGGCGTGTACACCATGCGCACCTACGTGGGCGACTCCCCTGTTTTCCTGGGCAAATTCGGCGAGATCTTCACCTTCCCCACCGCAAAGCACATGCTGCGGTGGATCGTCGACAACGAGGACCACGACCTCGCCCGCGTGAGCACCTGGACCGACCTTCAAGCCCAGGCCAACGCCGGCGAGCTCGAAGTGACCATCCACCCCGATAACTCTTACTCGCTCAACGGCATCGCCTCCGACATCGAAAAGGGTGTTGACGCCGTGGATACCCAGCAGATGACCAAGGCCTACGAGCTCATGGCCGACGCCGCTGACTGGGCCGACGACGACTCCCTGAACTCCTACTTGCTGTCCAATCCCCGCATGCAGGACTACCTCGCCTACATGATGGGCTCCACCGAGGCTGCCGGCTACGTTCCCTCCGCCCCGTTCAACGACAAGGCAGACGGCTGGCGCGAGCTTGAGGAGATGCTGGTCAAGCGTTTTTCCAAGTTCTAGGCGACAAACGCATAGCCCGCCCGGATTCCCCTTCGGATTCCGGGCGTTTTGGCGTTTTGGCGTTTTGGCGCGGCCGCGCAGGCCCAAGTTAGTCGCGTCTGACATCCCGGTCACACCCGCAACACCGACCACACGCGACCTGGGGCTTTAGAAAGCGATTCCAGACGCGACTAACTGGTCGCACACTCGGCTAGGCCACGGCTGTGCCAAAGAGCGAGCCCACCGCGAAAGTCGCCGCGAGCGCCAACCCGCCGCCGACGACCAGGCGGACCACTGCCCTGCCCGGCTTCGCCCCGCCCAGCTTCGCGGAAATCGCACCGGTAATAGCCAGCGCGATGAGCGTGACCGCAACACACACCGCCACGCGAGCTGCGGCTGGTGCCAGGATGATCGCAGCCAGTGGCAACAGAGCGCCCACGAAGAAGGAGAGGAAAGACGCGATGCCCGCGGACCAGGGGCTGACAATGTCCTCCTCATCGATGCCGTAGTGAATCTCCAGGTGGGCGGCGAGCGGGTCGGACTGGGTCCGTTCACGGGCCACGGCGACAGCGGTCTCCGGGGACAGTCCAGAATTCTTGTACGCCTGAACTAGGTGACGGAACTCCGCCTCGGGGTCCTTGGCCTGCAACTGGCGCTCCGAGTCCACGGCGGCTTTCTCTGCGTCGCGTTGACTGGACACGGAAACGTACTCACCCAACGCCATCGAAATCGCTCCACCGACCAGCGCCGCAATACCGGCTGTGAAGATCTCGCGTGAGTTCGTCGTGGCACCGGCGACACCGACGACGACCGCCGCTGTGGAGACGATGCCGTCGTTGGCGCCGAGAACGGCGGCACGCAGACGGTTCAGTTTCTCGCCTATTCCGTGGGTCTCAACATCCACCTCGGGGAAGTCGGATTGGTCTAAATAGTCGGTGCCAGGGGTCTGCGCACCCGCGCCGATAACGTTCTCTTTATTGCTCATACCGCCAGTTTTACTTGGCCCCCATTTGTTCCCGCAAGCAAGTAAGCACTAACTAACCGCAGGTGAGAGGGCATTTTCAGGTGAGGCTTCGCTTGGTTCGCGCCCACGCAAAGCGGGTCATGAACGCTAAGAGACGGCCGCAGCCCTAGACTTATCGCACGATGAAGAAGACGCTCTCTATCGCACTGGCTGCGGCAGTCGCCCCCGCCGCCCTCCTGCCCGCTGCGCTGCCCGTGCCCGTTGCACCACTCGCCATGGCACAGACCCCGGACGACGCGATCTCTGTCACGTCCGCCCCTGACGCCGGAGTCGGCGCCGCGTACGGCACCGGAGCCGATGCCCAGGCTGAGGCGACCGGCGAGGACGAGCCTCACTACCCGGACCCGCGCGAGGAGGCCCCGAACACGGATAAGTGCCCGAATGCGACGGTCCCCCCGGAGGCCGTGAGCACCTCCGAACGCATCGCGCCCGGCGCGACCAGCCCAGCGCCACTCCCGGTGGAGTACGACGGCCCATGCGGAGTCATCGCCCCGGACGGGTTCACGGTCAGCGACAAGGTGCTAGCTACGTCGTGGCTGGTCGCGGACATCGACACCGGCGACGTCATCGCCATGAAGGACCCGCATGGGCGGTACCGGCCCGCCTCGATCATCAAGGTGTTGCTGGCACTCGTGGTCATCGACGAGCTGCCGTTGGACAAGGTGGTCACAGTCAGCGAAGAGTCCGCGGGCCAAGAGGGGTCGGCCGTGGGTTTGGGAGCGGGCGGCCAGTACTCGATCGACGACTTGCTGCACGGTCTGCTCATGGTTTCCGGCAACGATGCCGCACACGCGCTGGCGCAGGTGCTCGGCGGGGACGAAGTGGCATTGCGCAAAGTCAATGAGAAAGCCGCTGAACTGGGCATGAACGACACCCGCGCGGCGAGCTATTCCGGACTCGACGCCCCGGGCATGTCCACGTCCGCGTGGGACATGGGCATTGCGTACACGCACGCGTACCAGAACCCGGTCTTCGCTCAGATCGTCTCCACCGAGATGTACCCCTTCCCCGGATACACGGGTATCAACGGCGAGGAGATGCCGGGATTCGATGTCTACAACGACAACAAGCTCTACCTCAACGACCCCGACGGCATTGGCGGAAAGACCGGCTACACGGATGACGCGAAGCACACGTTCGTCGGCGCACTTGACCGCGGCGGCCGCCGCCTCATGGCTGTTGTGCTGGACACCACCGTCGACCGCGGTCGCGCGTGGGAGCAATCGCAGGACCTCATTCACGAGGGGTACAGGTTCACCTCGAAAGATGCTGTCGCATCGCTTGTCGACGCCACCGCCAACCCCTCCAACACCGGCACCCCCGTCACCGACTCCCCCGGCGCAGACTCCCCCGGCGCAGACCGCGAAAAAAGTGAAGACGGCACCCTCCCATGGGAAGGGATCGCCGTCTTCGTGGGCGTGCTCGCCCTGGCTGGTCTAGGGACGTGGCTTAGTCTCGCGTCAGCAAAGAAACGGCGGCAACGCCGATAGCGCCGAGCGCTGCACCGATACCCAGGTTGCGGCCGGTGTTGTCCTTCTCGTTGATGCCGGCGCGGATGTTGATCACGGCAGGCTCCGGAACCGCCGGCTCCTCCTGCGCCAGGGATTCCTTCGTCGTGGCCGTCCACGCGGAGACGTACAGGACCACGCGCCACACCAAGTAGAGCACGACCATCAGCGAGATGATCGGGCCGAACAGGGCACCAGCCGGGTTGCCGGTGGCAGAGCCGATAATGACGGTGGAGAACTGCTTGATCAGCTCGAAGATCACAGCACCGAGCAACGCGCCCTTGAAGCCCGACTTCAGTGGCACCTTGGTGCGCGGCATGAAGACGATGAACCACCAGAACACCAGGAAGTTCGCCAGGATACCGGCGACCAAACCAGCGACCCAGACCACTGCTCGCGCACCCGGGAAGTCGCCGATGCCGAAGTGCTCCATCGCCGTGGTGGTCAGACTCGACGAGCCGACAGCGGTGACACCGAACGCCACGATCAGCAGCACGATCAGACCGATGAGCGCCACCAGGTCCCACAGCTTCTTGGACACGAAGTTGCCGCCCTCGTTCGGGTCGATCGTCCACATCGCGCTGATGCCGGAGCGCAGGTGGTTCATCCAGCTCAAACCGGACCACAGCGTGGTCAGCAAACCGACACCGGCCACAGCGCCGCGCTGATCAATCGCCGACTCCACGACCTTGTTCACCGCCTCGCCTGTCTCGCCTTCGAGCGAGTTGGCGATCTGGTCCTGGATTTGCTGCATCAGGTCCGGTCGTGCCGCCAACACGAAACCGAGCGCCGCGAACAGCAGCATCGCCAACGGGAAAAGCGACAGGACCGAGAAGTACGTGATGCCGGCGGCGAACTGGTTGCCGCCCTCAGACGCGAAGCGGTCGTTCATACGCATCAGGTGCGCGACCGGCGGAGCTTTCTCCTCCACCTTCGCCATTGCCCCGCTGTCCTGCTGGGTCGGGTGGGCGCGTTCAATGCCTTGCTCATCCGTGAAGCCCTCGCGGGGCGACGTGGCAGTTGCCATAGGTGAATCGGTCCTTTCGTGAGTTATCGCTCATACATGGTAAAACACCGGCCGGACACCTGCCCCGCAATGGGGCGCGGGAGGTGCCGGCCGGTGCACACCCGACGTCGATAAGCGAGTGCTTAGCGGCGGGGAACGAGGAAACCTGTCTTCTCGTAGACGTCGGCGAGCAGCGGCTGCGCGACCTCGCGGGCGCGCTGCGCACCCCGGGCGAGAATGTCCTCGAGCTGGGCGCGGTCGCCCATCAGCTCGTCGTAGCGTGCGCGCAGCGGAGTCGTGAACGCCTCCAGCGCATCCGCCGTGTCGCCTTTGAGCGCGCCGTAGCCCTGACCCTCGTAGCCAGCGACGATCGAATCGATGCTGTTGCCCGTCAGCGCCGACTGGATAGCCAGCAAGTTGGACACGCCAGGCTTCGCCTCCCGGTCGAACGCGATCACGCCGTCATTGTCCGTCACCGCCGACTTGATGCGCTTCGCCGACGTCTTCGGCTCATCGAGCAGGTTGATGATGCCCTTCGGGTTCGACCCCGACTTACTCATCTTCGACGTCGGCTCCTGCAAGTCGTAGATCTTCGCCGACCCTTCCGGAATGAAGCCCTCCGGCACCACGAACGTCGTGCCATAGCGCCCGTTGAAACGCTCCGCCAACGTGCGCGTCAGCTCCAAATGCTGGCGCTGGTCTTCTCCCACCGGCACGAGCTGCGGCGAGTACAGCAGAATATCCGCCGCCATGAGCACCGGGTACGTGAACAAGCCCACCGACGTGCGGTCCTGCCCCTGCTTCGCCGACTTGTCCTTGAACTGCGTCATTCGGCTCGCCTCACCGAAGCCCGTCAGACACTGCAGCACCCACGTCAGCTCAGCGTGCTCCGGCACATGCGACTGAACAAACAACGTAGACTTGTCCGGGTCGATGCCCAGAGCAATCAGCTGAGCCACGCCTTTGAGCGTGCGTTCCCGCAGCTCCTCCGGCTCCTGCTGCACCGTGATCGCGTGCAAGTCCGGGATGAAGTAGAACGCCTCATACTCATCCTGGAGATCGATCCACTGCTTCAGCGCGCCCAGGTAGTTGCCCAGGTGGTACGAGTCCGCCGTCGGCTGGATGCCCGACAGGACGCGCTGGGTGCCGGTCGGCCCGGCCTGGTCGGTGGTTGCAGTGTTCTCAGCGTTGTCAGCAGCAGTCATGGGCAACAGTCTAGCCCCAGCGTGAACCACCGCTTGTCTACCGGCCCAACCTCCTAGCTTCATATCTTCAGGCTTCCCGATGGTTCACCCCAGTTGCTACGCTTGTAGCATGTCTGCCGCACCCATACAGAAGTCCTCCAGCAATTCTCGCCCTTCAACGGAACGCGCAGGCGCTGAGCCGCGCCATATTCCGCAACGTGAACTACGCAACGACAGCAGCCGCATCCTGCGGGAAGTGGAGGAGGGGGCCGAATTCATCATCACCAACCGCGGCCGACCAGTCGCCCGTTTGACTGGCCTCGTTGACGTGCACCACTCCGGCCTCTCGTTCACCCCACCATCCAAGCCGCTCAACCTTCAAGCAATTGAACGAGTTCGTCTGCCCGTAAGCACAGGAAAGATCCTCGACGAGTTGAGGGAAGAAAGGCTGTAACCGGATGAAGTCCTGGTACCTGGATACCTCAGCCGCCTTCAAACTCCTCGTTGAAGAAGCAGAAACGGCTGCACTCGACGAAACGATCCTCGAACACGACCCAACGTTGTTCTCGTGCTGTCTGCTCGAAACCGAGCTTCGGCGGGCACGAAACCACTATCCGGAGTTGAGCTTGAAAGAGTTGGAATCGTTCCTGGCGTCGATCTCCATCTTCGACATCGACCGCAACGTATTCCGGATTGCAGGGATGCTCCCCGGTGAGCATCTGCGTTCACTCGACGCTATTCACGTCGCAGCTGCGCTACTTGGAGGCTGCACCACCCTGGTGACATACGACCGCCGAATGGCTCAGGCCGCGGAGAACAGCGGTCTCGAGGTGATTTCGCCGGGGATGAAACCGGCGTAGCGGAAGGTATGACTCTACGGTCTACCGGTACTCGACGAGCAGCGGCGAGTGATCCGACCAGCGCTCCTCCACCGTCGCGGCCTTTTCCACCCAGGTGCGCTGGGCACGCTCGAGCATGTTCGCGGTGACGGCCTGGTAGTCGATGCGCCAGCCGGCGTCGTTGTTGAACGCCTGGCCGCGGTAGGTCCACCAGGTGTAGGGGGCGTCGTCGGGCTGGAGGCGGCGGGCAACGTCGAACCAGCGCGGCTCGGAGCAGGCGGAGCGGCGCACGTCGCTGTCGTAGTCGACGGCACCGAAGAAGCCGGCCTCATCCTTGGCGTCGATATCCTGAGCCTCATCGTCCGGGTAGCAGCCGAAGACGGAGTCCATGAAGGCGCGCTCACCGGGCAGGAAGCCGGAGGACTTCTGGTTGCCCTTCCAGTTTTTCAGGTCCTCGCGGCGGTGGCAGATATTCCAGTCGCCGCCGATCACCATGTCCTTACTCTCTTCTGCCCACTGGGCCAGCAGCGGCTCAAACTGGTCGAGGAAGCGCCACTTCTCGTCCTGCTTCTCCGTGCCGGTGCTTCCGGAGGGGAGGTAGAGGGAGGAGACCACGGTGCCGTCGTCAAGCGTGCCCGCGATGAAGCGGCCGGAATCCTCGAATTCGGGGATGCCGATGCGGACGTTAGAAAGCGGTGTGCGCGACGCGATGCCGACTCCCGCGCGGCCCTTCGCCGCGGCGGGCGCGAAATAGACGTGCCAGCCCTGCTCGATCGCGGGGGCGAGCGCCTTTTCCGCCTGCTCCTCCGTCGCGCGGACCTCCTGCATCAGCACCACGTCCGCCGATGTCTCCTCGAGCCAGGCGAGCATGCCCGGATTGTTCTCGTTGCGCACCTTCGCGGCCGCGCGGATGCCGTTGACGTTGACGGATGCGATAGTGAGGCTCATGCGGGCCCACCTTACCCTGCGGTGCACGGAGCCTAGTCGGCGGACCAAAAGGTTAGTGGGTACGCTGGTGGGCTGACACATTGAGAAATAGAACATTCTGATTATTTGAGGTGACCCATGGCCAAAATCATCTGGACCAAAACGGACGAAGCCCCGCTTCTAGCGACGTACTCCCTCAAACCCATCGTCGAAGCGTTCGCCTCCAACGCTGGCGTGGACGTGGAGACTTACGATATTTCCCTCGCTGGCCGCATCCTCGCCCAGTTCCCCGACTATCTGGGCGAGGACCAGAAGGTCCCCGATTACCTGGCTAAGCTCGGAGAGCTCGCGGGCACGCCCGAAGCCAATATTGTGAAGTTGCCCAACATCTCCGCTTCCCTGGTGCAGCTGCGCAAGGCCATTAAGGAACTGCAGGACGCCGGATTCGACATCCCCGACTACCCGGCAAACCCGACCAGCGAGACGGAAGAGGACATCCGCAAGCGTTACGACGCCGTCAAGGGCTCCGCCGTCAACCCCGTCCTCCGCCAGGGCAACTCCGACCGCCGCGCACCGCGCTCGGTGAAGAACTTTGCCCGGAAGCACCCGCACTCCATGGGCGAATGGTCCTCCGACTCCAAGACCAACGTGGCCACCATGACTGAAGGCGACTTCCGCCACAACGAGAAGTCCGTCATCATCTCTTCCGACGACACGCTGACCATGAAGCTCGTCGGTGACGATAAGGAGCGCGTCTTCCGCGACGACGTCAAGGTTTCCGCCGGCGATGTCGTCGACGCGACCTATATGTCCGTGGCGGCCCTCGACGCATTCCTGCTCGAGGCCATCGAGCGCGCCAAGAAGGAGGATGTTCTCTTCTCCGTCCACCTCAAGGCCACCATGATGAAGGTCTCCGACCCCATCATCTTCGGTCACGTCGTTCGCGCCTTTTTCAAGGACGTCTACGACAAGTACGGCGAGGAGCTGCTCGAAGCAGGTCTCGACGGCGAGAGCGGCCTCGGCGCCATCTACAGCGGACTGTCCGACCTGGAGAACGGCGAGGAGATCCGCGCCGCCTTCGACAAGGCGATGGCTGAGGGCCCGGCTCTCGCCCAGGTGAACTCCCACAAGGGCATCACCAACCTCCACGTCCCGTCCGACGTCATCGTCGATGCCTCCATGCCGGCCATGATCCGCACCTCCGGCCACATGTGGAACGCCGACGACCAAGAAGAAGACACCCTGGCCGTCATCCCGGACTCCTCCTACGCCGGCGTCTACCAGACCGTCATCGACGACTGCCGCGCCAACGGCGCCTACGACCCCACCACCATGGGCACCTCCCCCAACGTCGGCCTCATGGCGCAGAAGGCCGAGGAGTACGGCTCCCACGACAAGACCTTCAAGATGCCTTTCGACGGCACCATGCAGGTCCTCTCCTCCGACGGCACCGTCTTGCTGGAGCACTCCGTGGAGAAGGGCGATATCTGGCGCGCTTGCTACACCGGCGGCCCCGCCATCGCCGACTGGATCAAGCTCGCTGTGGACCGCGCCCGCAAGTCCGGCATGAAGACCATCTTCTGGCTCGACCCGAAGCGCGCCCACGACACCAACGTCCAGAAGATCGCCGAGGAGCAGCTCGCTGACCTGGGCACCGACGGCCTGGACATCTCCTTTGCCTCCCCGGAGGAAGCCACCCAGATCACCGTCGACCGGATCCGCCGCGGCGAAGACACCATCTCCGTCACCGGCAACGTGCTGCGCGACTACAACACCGACTTGTTCCCCATCCTCGAACTGGGCACCTCCGCCAAGATGCTCTCCGTGGTCCCGCTCATGGCCGGTGGCGGCCTCTTCGAGACCGGTGCAGGCGGCTCCGCCCCGAAGCACGTCCAGCAGGTCCAGGAAGAAAACCACCTGCGCTGGGACTCCCTCGGCGAGTACCTCGCCCTGACCGAGTCCTTCCGCCACGAGCAGGAGAAGAACGACAACGCCCGCGCCGGTGTCCTCGGCGACACCTTGGATAACGCCATCGAGACCTTCCTCGACGAAGGCCGTTCCCCGTCCCGCAAGGCCGGTGAGATCGACGACCGCGGCTCCCACTACTTCATCGCCCGCTACTGGGCCGAGGAGCTCGCTTCGCAGGAAGCCGATGCCGAGCTGGCCTCCGGTTTTAAGAAGATCGCCGCCGAACTGCGCGATAACGAGGAGCAGATCCTGAAGGAGCTTCTCGCAGTCCAGGGCGAGCCGACGGATCTCGGCGGTTACTACTGGCTGGATGACGAGAAGACCACCAAGGTCATGCGCCCCTCCGAGACCTTCAACCGCATCGTCGACGAGCTGGAAAGCTAGCCGCTACGCTACATCCAGCTGAGAAAACCCAGCCCGGTTCCGGGGTCCACCCGGCCAGGCTGGGTTTTTAGCGTGTGGAGGTTTGCGGGCAGCGGACCTGCCGGTCAGCACAGCCCCAGTGCTGGTTATCGCGGCAGCCTCGACGCGCAGCCATCGGCGTTCGTGGTAGACGAGCTCGGCCCACGTGTCTGACGGGTTCCGAACGATTTAGATTCAACGCGGAAGCTCCAGACCACGACGCAAATAGACAGCTTGGTCCGCTTTTTCTGATTTCCCCGCGGCCGCAGCCAGTAGAACGTGTTTGCAGCGCCCGAAAGCGAGTCCTAGCTTGGTGCCATGGCTCACTACGACAACAGCGCAGCGAACGACTGGTCTTTCAACACCCGCGCGATCCACGCGGGCCAGAACGTCGACTCGGAGGTCGGTGCCCGTAACCAGCCGATCTACATGACGACATCCTACGTGTTCAACGACACCCAACACGCTCAGGACCGTTTCGCGCTAGCGGATCCCGGCCCGATTTACACCCGCATCACCAACCCGACGCAGGAGGCACTGGAGAACCGCCTCGCCTCGCTCGAAGGCGGTGTCGCGGCAGTGGCGTTCTCCTCCGGCATGGCTGCTGAGACCGCCACGATCACCAACCTGGCGAGCGCGGGCGACCACATCATCACCTCACCGCGCTTGTACGGCGGAACGGAAACGCTCTTCGAGGTCACACTGCCACGTCTAGGCATCGAAGTCAGCTTCGTGGATAACCCGGATGATCCGGAGAGCTGGCAGGCCGCGGTCAAACCGAACACGAAGGCGTTCTACGGCGAGACGTTCGGCAACCCGATCGCGGACGTGCTGGACATCCCGGCGGTGGCGGAGGTCGCGCACAGCAACCAGGTGCCGTTGATCGTGGATAACACCATGGCTACTGCGGCAATCGCCCGTCCGTTGGAGCTCGGCGCGGACATCGTGGTCGTGTCCACCACGAAGTTCTACACCGGCAACGGTGCGGCCCTCGGCGGCGCGATTATCGACGGCGGCTCCTTCGACTGGACCGTCACCCGCGACGGCGAACCGGTCTTCCCCTACTTCGTCAACCCCGACCCCGCCTACCACGGCCTCGTCTACGCGGATCTGGGCGCCCCGGCTTTCGCGGTCAAGGCACGCGCCGGCATTCTCCGCGACACAGGTGCCGCCATTTCACCGTTCAACGCCTGGGTCGCGCTGCAGGGGATGGATACGCTGGGCCTGCGCGTCGATAAGCACAATGCGAATGCATTGAAGGTCGCTGAATACCTCGCGGGCAAGGACGAGGTCGAGCACGTGAACTTCGCGGGCCTGCCGGATTCGCCGCACTACGCGACGAAGGAGAAGCTCGGCCTGAAGTACACCGGTTCCGTGCTGTCCTTCGACCTCGCGGGCGACGCGGGCGACAAGACGCGGGCGTGGGCGTTCATCGACGCGCTGAAGCTGCACTCCAACCTGGCCAATATCGGCGATGTCCGCTCGCTCGTCGTGCACCCGGCGACCACGACGCACTCGCAGTCCAACGAGGCCGGCCTCAAACGCGCGGGCATCACGCAGGCGACGATCCGCCTGTCTGTCGGCATCGAGGACATCGACGACATCCTGGCCGACCTCGACCGCGGCTTCGAGGCCATCGCATGATCAACCTCCCGCCCGAAGGCGAGCTGGCCCACCAGCCGATCGGCGATGTCCAGACGGAAGCCGGCGCCACCATCAGCGACGTGCACATCGCTTATCGACGTTGGGGCGCCTTCACCGGCGACCCCCACGGCCGCAACAACCTCATCCTGGTGGAGCACGCGCTGACCGGCGACTCGAACGCCGCCGGCTGGTGGGAGGGCCTCATCGGTCCCGGCGCGCCGCTGGACACCGACCGGTTCTGCATCATCTGCACGAACGTTCTTGGAGGCTGTTCCGGGTCCACAGGCCCGTCGAGCGAGCACCCCGACGGCGGGGCGTGGGGCTCACGCTTCCCCGCCATCTCCATCCGCGACCAGGTGCGCGCGGAGGCGCAGTTCCTGGAGAGCCTGGGTATCAACAGCATGCACGCTATCGTCGGCGGCTCCATGGGCGGCGCGCGTGCCCTTGAGTGGACGATCATGTACCCGGATTGGGCGAATTACGCCTGCGTGATCGCGATGTCCGCACGTGCTTCCGCCTGGCAAATCGGCATTCAGACTGCGCAGATCACCTCGATCGTGCGCGATCCGGACTGGCAGGGCGGCGACTACTACGGCACCGGTCGCGCCCCCGATGCGGGCCTCGCAGCTGCCCGCCGAATCGCCCACCTGACGTACCGCGGCGAGCAGGAAATCGACGAGCGCTTCGGCACCATGTCCCAGCCCGGCGAGAACCCCCTGGGCGCCTACCGCGACGAGCACCAACGCTTCGCCGTGCAGAGCTACCTCGACCACCAGGGCGAGCAGCTGGTCAAGCGTTTCGACGCCGGCTCCTACGTCACCATCACCGAATCCCTCTCCCGCCACGACATCGGCCGGGGACGCGGTGGCCTCAACCGCGCACTGGCGCAGATCAGCGTGCCCACGATGGTCGTCGGCGTGGACACCGACATCCTCTACCCGTTCCACCAGCAGGAGCACCTCTCCCGCAACATCGGAAACCTGCTGGCCATGAACAAGATCGTCTCCCCCGTCGGCCACGACGCATTCCTGGTGGAGACTCGCCAAATGGGCCATATTCTGCGCAATTTCATCGCCCTGGCGGACCAGACTCCGTCGGCGACGGACCTGGCTAAACAGCGCGGAAACTACGAGATCTAGCTGCTACGGAATGAGTTCAAGCATCGCTCCGAGAGCGAAATAATTGGCGTACGCACGCTTGTCCATGCTGGCTAAAGACGCTTCATTCTCGAGAGCCGTAAGCGCTATAAGACCGTCGTACACCGCACCGCCCTTGATTCCGGCATCCGCTAAACGGTGATGAACGTCCCGTGAAGCGGCCTCCGGCAAACTGAGAACACGTTCAAATGTCCCGTCTATGACCCTTACGGCATCGGCTTCTGTGAAACGGCTATCGCCGGGCAGCCTGGTCAGTACCGAATATGTCTCCGCAAGCGAATGCGAGCATAGGGCGAGGTTCTTCCCCCTCGCCCAGCGCTGTAACCGCTCATGACTGCTGTGATTTTGCAAAAGCAGCGGAACTGCCGCACTTGTATCGAGAGCGACGACGCCCACTACATGCGTCCCGCATCGATGAGCGCCAGGATGTCCTCGTCGGTGACTGGGCTCGAGCCACGCCCGACCAAACGCCCATTCTCGGTCTCGACGATTTCGGCCGTCCGGCCACCGGGGATGATGCTGATTCCTCCCCCATATGCTGATACATCAACGGTTGAACCAGGCGTGAGGCCGAGGGAGTCGCGCAGGGCCTTCGGCAGAAGAATCCGTCCTCCGGAGTCAATCGTCGCTTCCATGGGAACAGGCTACCATTTGGTTCCCATTCTTAGCTGGGCAAAGATTCTAGCCACATGCGGCCGCTCGCTACTGGAAATGCGCTACGCCTACAGCGGTGCACGCTAGCTCCCCAGCGAATCAACGGACACCGCGAGCCACACGAGAGCCGCACCAGCAGCGGTGGTGAACGCGGCGTCGAAGCGCCGAGAGCGAACGGCAAGCAGACCCATCACCTGCGAGTCGCAGGTGAGGCGGCAAGCGGTGAGCCACAGCATCGCCGCACCCAGGGTGAAGGTGGCCCGGCGCCAGTGCTCCGTCACTGAAAAGAGGGTGGCCACCACGAAGCCGAGGACGAAGAGCCCCACCATTACTTGCTGCGCGCGCAGCGGCAGCCGGGACGGAGGGTTGCCGATGTCGTGCGGGTTGTCCAGGCTCGGTGGCACGGGTCCTTTGAAGACTGGGGAACCAGAACGCGCGGTGCCAGGCACGCTGGCGTTACTCAGCTGCGGCAAGCCGCTCTGCCCTCTCGACAATATTGCGGACGAGGAAGGTGCGGGTCATGGGGCCGACACCGCCCGGGTTCGGGGAGACCCAGCCGGCTTTCTCCCAGACGTCGGGGTGGACGTCGCCGGTGGTCTTGCCGTCGACACGCGAAACGCCCACGTCGAGCACAGCCGAGCCTTCCTTGATCATGTCGGCGGTGATCATGTGGGGCTTGCCGGCGGCGGCGATGATCACGTCGGCTCGGCGGGTCTCCGCGGCGAGGTCCTTGGTACCGGTGTGGCACAGAACTGCGGTGGCGTTGACGTCGCGCTTGGTCAGCATGAGGGAGATCGGGCGGCCGACGGTCACGCCGCGGCCGATGACGCACACGATCGCGCCGTTCAGGTCCACGCCGAAGCGCTCGAGCAATGCGAGCGAACCGTTCGGGGTGCACGGCAACGGCGCGGGCTCGTTGAGGACAAGGCGGCCGAGGTTGACCGGGTGGAGGCCGTCGGCGTCCTTGTCGGGGTCGATAAGACCTAGCACGCGGTTCTCGTCCAAGTGCTTCGGCAGGGGCAGCTGAACGATGTAGCCGGTGACGGCGGGGTCGTTATTCAGTTCGTCGATAAGCGAATCGAGCTCTTCCTGCGTGCAGTCGCCCGGCAGCTCCTTCATGATGGAGGCGATGCCCAGCTGCTCGCAGTCCTTGTGCTTCATGCGCACATAGTTCTGGCTGGCGGGGTCCTCTCCGACGAGCACTGTGGCCAGGCCCGGCGTGATTCCCTGCTCTTTGAGGCGAGCCACGCGCTCAGTGAGGTCCGCGAAAATCTCCTCGCGGTAGAGTTTTCCGTCCAATTTGATCGCAGTCACGGGCACCATCTTAAACGGCTCCGTGACCACGGGCTCTGTTCAGGCACGGCCACGCTGATGCGGTGGAGACTAGCATCGGGCCACGGAACCTCACCACCAACACGAGGAGACCAGGAACGTGACTGAATCTGCACTGGAAACGCTGTACAACCGGATCGATGAAGCAGCTGAATCAATCGCCGGGGATGTCACCGAATGGCGCCACCACCTGCACCGGAACCCCGAGTTGCCCAACCGCGAGGTGGAGACGGAGCAGTTCATCGTGGACACCCTCGAGGGGATCGGCATCACCGACATCACCCGGGGCATCGCGGGGCACGGTGTCGCGGCGCGGATCTCGGGCGGCCGCGGGGATGCCGAGGGACAGGGCCGCTGCGTGCTCCTGCGCGCGGACATCGACGCGCTGCCGGTCAAGGAGGACTCAGGCGAGGAGTTCGCTTCGGAGAAGGTGGACCAGAACTACCCGGGCGGCCCGTTCCCGGTGGCGCACGCCTGCGGCCACGACACGCACACCGCGATGCTGCTGGGCGCAGCGAAGATTCTTCATGAGATGCGCGAGGACTTGAATGGCGAGATCCTGCTCGTCTTCCAGCCGGCTGAAGAAGGCCCACCTCCCGGCGAGGACGGCGGCGCGTCGCTGATGGTGGAAGAAATGGAGCAGAGCGGGCTCTTCGAACCTGCGCCAACCATGGCCTTCGGCATGCACATCACCCCCATGCCGGTAGGTGCGATCGGGTACGCGCGAGGAATCCAGCACGCGGCGTCGGAGACCGTCAAGATCACCATCACCGGCAAGCAGGTCCACGGATCCACGCCGTGGCTGGGCGTAGATCCGATGCCCGCTGTAGGCGACATCCTGAGCAATATCAGCCAGATCTACCGCCAGGTGGACGTGGAGGAACGTTTCTCCATCTCGCTCGGGCACATCGTGGACGAAGGCCGATTCAACATCGTGGGCAACAAGGTGGAGATCTGGGGCACGGTACGCGCGCTGCGCCCCGAGGTGATGTCGGACATCAACGAACGGATCGAGCGTTACGTCACTCACACAGCCGCAGCTCACGGGTGCACCGGGTCGGCCGAGTTCCTCGACGAGATCCCGGCCGTCGAACACACCCCGGGCTGGATCGACGCGATCCTGCCCATCTACCGCCGCATTGCCGGGGACAACCCCGTCATCGAGGTCCCGCCCGCCATGGGCTACGACGACATGTCTGAATTCACGTCACGGTTCGGCGGGGTGTACGGCTTGCTCGGCGGCCAGAACATCGCGTTCACCGAGGACGGCGGCATCGAGCCGACGAACGGCGACACCCGCGGTTTCGCTGCCAACCACAGCCCGCAGTTCTACGTCAACGACGATGCGCTCACGTACGGAGTGCGCCTCCACGCGCACGTCGCCGTGGACCATCTGCTCGGCTCGCTCGACGACTCTGATGGAGGAGACGCCCAGTAGCGCTCCTAAGCTAGAGGCATGCCGCCGCTGCACGTCATCTTCGACAACCCCGTCATCCCGCCGAACACCGGCAACGCGATCCGCATGTGCGCGGGCACCGGCGCGACCCTCCACCTCGTGCGCCCGCTGGGCTTTTCCCTCGACGACAAGCATTTGCGCCGCTCGGGGCTCGACTACCACGACCTCGCGCACGTCGAGGTCCACGACGACATCGACGCATGCTTCGCATCGCTTGTCGACGTCCCCATCTACGCCTTCACCACCTCCGCCACCCGTCACTACACGGATGTGGAGTACCAGCCGGGCACCGCTCTTCTGTTCGGGACAGAGCCGACCGGTCTGCCCCGCGAGCACTCCCACCACGAGCGGGTGACCGACCAGCTCCGCATCCCGATGCTGCCCGGACGCCGCTCCATGAACCTCTCCAATTCCGCTGCCGTGGCCACCTACGAGGCCTGGCGCCAGCTCGGCTTCCCTAGCGGAGTGTGAAGGCATCCGTTAGGGCGCTTTAGGGCTCTGCGAGCGGCGGGAGCTCGCGGGCACTCAGTTCTGCGACCACCGCCCAGGCGTCTGCAGTGTCGAGGTCTCGCGCAGTCATTTTCACCGGCCCCGGCACGAGATCGAAACGGACGTGCGCCAGGTTCATCATGCGCTGCACCGGCCCCTGCCGGTAGGTCATCTCCTGGATATGAGAGATGTCAATGAACTCGAACCGGCGGCTGAGCAAACCATGGCTGGTGGTGGCCCAGATCTGCTGGTCGGGGGTGCTGTGGAGGGAAAGGGCTTGGCTGGAGGCGTCGATAGGCGACGGGATACGTGCACGCTTCGGTGAGCGTACATCCCACGCGGGCGCGGTGACTGCGTGCGAAGTGAGCGGGCTGATCGCGGTGATGAGCCCCACCGCCTGCTCGTAAGAGCCGACGGGCAGGAGCCGCGATGTGCCGGACTGCTTATTGGATTCACGGCCATAACCGGCGACGTTGACTGTGACGGTCCACCAGCCGAACGGTCGCCAGAGCATGGGTTGCGATAGCCCGATCGCGTGAATCCGGTCGCGCGGCACTGCCTGGCTACGGCGGTTGGCCAGCCCGTACGACAGGTTGAGCACATCTCCGTCCAGGGTGGACGTGTAGCGCCACGACTGGTCGATCTGCCGCCAGATCTGCGGGATGAAGCCGACCAGGGCGGGGACGACCACCGCGAAGGTCACCTCCGTCAATACCGGGAGCAAAGACAGCACGACGGTGACAATCGTGGACAGGCGCAGGGCAGCACCCGTCAGCGAGCGCCCCAGGGGGATCGGCGGGATGAGGGCGGGCTGGCCGTGCGGGTCCGGGCTTCCACCTTCAAGCGCGGCGCTGGCTTCCTCCGCGGACATCTCCGCGTCGGGGCCCTGGGCGGCGACGCGACGGAGCAGCTCGCGGCGCAGTTCATCTGCTTCGGCACGGGGAACGTAGCCGATCTCGATGGCGGAATCTGACCCGCCGGCGGCCTCCACGCGCACTGCGGCGAGGTGGAACAGGCGGGGCGCGAACGGCTCGACGACGTCGACCGCCTGGATCCTCTCGTACCGCGCGGCGCGGACCTTCGTGGAGATCAATCCGCTGCGCAGCTCCACGTCGTCCTCTCCGAGGCGGAAGCCGATACGCGACCACCACAGCTGCGACAGTGCGAATGCCACGAGGACAGCGACCGCGATCCCGCCCCCGATCTGGGCGATGTCGGTCCACGACCACGTCTCGTCGCCCTGAAAATCTTCCACACCCTCCACCAGTGCAGTGGTGAAATTGAACACCACGATGGTGAGCAGCGCGGCGACGAACGCCCAGGCGCGGAGGAGGGGGGTGAGGCGGTGGACGCGTCGATAAGCGAATGCGTTGGTGGACGTCACAGGCCGCTCATCCGCTCACGTGCGCCGACGGCGAGACGCTCGCGCAACGCGTCGGCGTCTGCTGCCGCGAGTCCGGGAATCGTCGCGTCCGTCGATGCGGATGCTGTGTGGAGACTCACGCTTTTCAGGCCCAGCGGACGCGTGAACGGCCCCGTGGTGACGTCCACGAACTGGATGCGCCCGTACGGCACGACCGTGAACGTCTGGTTGATCTTGCCCTTGGAAATGAGCAGCTCATTGTCCGTTTCCAGCCACCCCGTATTCTGTACGCGCAGCGGGATCATGATGGCCTGGAACACGAACCACGCGCCTGTGACCGCCGCGCCGACCCACCACCAGCCGCCGAGCGAGAGCTGCGCCGCGAGAAAACTCCCCGCGATGAGAAGCGCCCAGATCGTCTGCGATATGTAGCGCGCGATAATGAGCTTCCGCGAGACCGGGTTCATTTCTTTAGCGGACGTGGGGAGCTGGGGCGCGGGTTCGTCCGCGCGCGCGTGCCTCCCGCGTGTGTTTCCGGTCTCTGGGGGTCGCTCCATGAGCGCTACCCTACCGCGCCGTCACCTCACCGAACCGGCGCGCGAGCGGCGCGAGCACCGCCGGCTTCGTGGCCACCCACGCGCCCGCGATCACCGCGAGCGACACCAGGAAGATCACGAACCCCAGCCAGTTGTCCGCGTACACATCCGGGTTCACGTCCCCGCGCGCGGCGTACATGTTGTTCAGGTTGCGCAGCACACCGGTGCCCAGCACCAAAGCCACGTGAACGACCACGAACACCAGGAAGTACACCATCACCGGGAAGTGGATTTTCCGCGCCGCGGCCGCCGGGAAGATCTTGTTCGCGGTCTGCCACTCGTTCTTCCACCAGTAGCTCATGCGCACGCCCGACGCGATCGCCAGCGGCGCCGCGATGAACACAGTGACGAAGTACGCCAACTGCTGCAGCGCGTTGTAATTCACCCACGCGTTCTCCGTCGGCCAATCCAGGCTGAGGTACTGCAGACCCGCCGACAGCGCGTTCGGGAACACCTCCCAGCTCGTGGGCACGATGCGCATCCACTGTCCTGTCGCGAACAGCAGCACCACGAAGATCACGCCGTTGACAATCCACAGCACATCCAGCGCCAAGTGGATCCACAACGTCAGACTGATCTTTTTCCCGCCGTTGCGCGGCCGCCAGTACGCATCCGGTTTCCGCTGCGTACGCACCTGCAGCCCCGTCTTCACAATCAGCGCCATCAAGAACATGTTGAAAAAGTGCGACCAGCCCAGCCACCCCGGCAGCCCCACCGGCGCGTTATCCGGCAGCGGGTTCTCCCCCGGGTAGCGCGCCAGGAAGTCCTGCCCCGCACCGCTATTCAGAAACGCCCTCGACGCGAACACAACCAGCGCCAACAGCACAGCCAGGCCAAGCACGCCGAGCGCAGCTACACGACGCCAACCGCTTGCCGACGCCTCCTTCTCCCCCAGTGCCGCTTTCTCGGCCGCCGCCGGCTTGTCGGCAGCCGCGGGCTTTGTGTGTTCTGCAGGTTTTGCACTTCCGGGTGCCGCCGGAGGTTTCGGTGCCGCGTTCCCTGGCGCCGCAGGAGCAGCAGGAGGCTTCGGGGCGGCCCCTCCCGGTGCAGCCGGTGCCGCGGGCGCCGCCGGAGGCTTGGGGGCGCTAGCGCCTGGTGTTGGGGGAACAGAAGGAGGTTTCGGTGCAGCGTTCCCTGGCACAGCTGGGGGCTTCGGTGCTGCGGCACCCGGCGCGGCTGGGGCCGCGGGTGCCGCCGGAAGCTTGGGGGCACTATCACCTGGTGCCGCGAGAGCAGCAGGCGGTTTCGGTGCACCAGACGTTGCCGGGGCAGCGGGCGGCTTGGGGGCCGCCGGAGCAGCCGGTGTCGCCGAAGCATTCGGTGCAGAACTCTCTTGCTTCTGGAGTGCCGCGGGAGGTTTCGGCGCGACCGGAACATCGTTGGGCGATGAGGCCTTAGGAATGTTGTTGCTAGTCATCGCTGCTTAGGTTATCCAAGCCGGTCAGCTGGGTGGAATCGAAACGGGTTCAGTCGATGCTTTATATTCGGCTGCGTCCGGTGAGGAACCTTTGACCTTGCGGTCGCCCTTTCAACTGCATCCTGCCTGGTGCAGCGGGTGAATCTGTTTGCATCGCCGCAACCCGCCGGGATGTTCTGATGGCTCTGACCTAGCCTTATGAAAACGATGGCGCAAGGCGTTGTAAACAGATTCACTCGTTGGTGAAGACCAACGAATGAACGATTTGTCCGTCAGACAAGATAAAGGGGAAACGCATAGCCAGTCTACCTGCACTTATGCGTTCTCGGGGATATTGGTGCCTGCGAATCGTTCACCGCCCCCACAAACACTTACGGTCCCAAGCACACGAGCGATTCCGATTCAGGATATTCAGGTCTTCGATGCACGGTCCGGGGGAAATAAGGCATCTACCGGAAATCGCGGGACCCGCGGGTGAGCCACTCCCCCATCTCCAAAGGCTCGAGCTTGTCGGCGAGCACGCTGACAGCGCCGGAGGCGTTCTCGACGATGCCGCGGATGATCAGGGCTTTGGCGGTGCGGGCGAGAATCTTCTGCCGGTTCCACAAGCCTTTCGGAATGATGATGTTGGTCAAGCCGGTCTCATCCTCCATACCCAGGAAGGTGACGCCACCGGCGGTGCGTGGGGCTTGACGGTGGGTGACTACACCGGCGACGCGGATGCGGGTGCCGTCGGGGACACGTTTCAGGTCCACCGCAGTCAAGATATTGTCGGCGCGGAGAGCATCGCGGAGCATGTCCATCGGCATGAGCCCCGGGGTGACCCCGGTGGAAGCGATGTCGGCGGCCATGAGCTCGAAGGAGTTCATGCCGGGGAGTGAGGGGGCGTCGATAGCCGAGAGGCCGGGCAGCATGCCCTCGCGTTCGGTGGCGGCGACGCCGGCTTGCCAGAGGGCTTGGCGGCGGTCCACGCCGAAGCAGTCGAGAGCGCTGGCCCGGGCGAGAGCCTCGACATGCTCGACGGTGAGATCGGCGCGCCGAGACAGGTCGGGGATCCCGGTGAAAGGACTTGAAGCCTGGGCTGCTTCGATCCGCTCGGCGGCTTTCGTGCCCAACCCTTTGATCAGGTTCATGCCGACACGGATGGTGCCGGAGTCGATGCAGCGGGCCTCCACACCGGAGGCGTTGACGCTGACAGGCAGGACGGTGATGCCGTGACGCCGGGCATCCTGGATGAGCGACTGCGGGGAATAGAACCCCATGGGCTGGGCACGCAGCAAGCCCACGCAGAATTCCGCCGGGTAGTAGCGCTTGAACCAGGCGGAGAAATACACCAGGGACGCGAACGACTGGGAGTGGGATTCGGGGAAGCCGTAGGCGGCAAAGGCGACAATCTTCTGCCACAGACGGTCGGCCGTGGCGTCGTCGATGCGGTTCGTGTCCCAGCAGCCGTCGAAAAATCGCTGACGCAGGGCAGCCATCTTGGCGGGCGAGCGTTTGGATCCCATGGCGCGGCGCAGCGAATCGGCCTCAGCGCCGGAGAAACCGGCGGCGTCGACGGCGATCTGCATGAGCTGCTCCTGGAACAGCGGAATGCCCAAGGTCTTGCCCAGGGAGCGCTCGAGCACGGGATGCTCATAGTCAACAGGCTCAAGCCCGTCGCGCCGGCGCAGGTACGGGTGCACGGACCCGCCCTGGATCGGGCCGGGCCTGATCAGAGCTACCTCCACCACCAGGTCGAAGAATCGGCGCGGCTTCAGCCGCGGCAGGGTGTTCATCTGCGCGCGGGATTCCACCTGGAACACGCCGACGGCATCGGCGCGGCAGAGCATCTCGTAGACACTGGGGTCGGCGAGGTCGAGCTCCCACAGCTTCACCTCGCGGCCGGTGGTCTCCCGCACAAGGTCGATCATGTGGTGCAGCGCCTCGAGCATGCCCAACCCGAGCAGGTCGAATTTGACCAGGCCGGCGGCGGCGCAGTCGTCTTTGTCCCACTGCACCACGGAGCGGCCCTCCATGCGCGCCCATTCGGTGGGCACCACGTCGGCGATGGGCCGGTCGCAGATCACCATGCCGCCGGAGTGGATGCCCAGGTGGCGCGGTTGACCTTTCAGCTGTGCGGCGAGGGCCTCCACGCGCGGAGGCGGTTCAGCAATGCCCTTCGACCACGCGTCGGCGGCGCCCTGCGGGTACCCGAGTGCGCGGGCGGCGTCGCGCACCGCGCCTTTCGTGCGGTACGTGATCACGTTGGCCACCTGCGCGGCATTTTCGCGGCCGTAGGTGGCGTAGGTGTACTGGATGACTTCTTCGCGGCGGCCGGATTCAATGTCGATGTCGATGTCGGGCGGGCCGTCGCGGTCCGGGGACAGGAAGCGCTCAAAAAGCAGGCCGGCGGAGGTCGGCTCGACATTCGTGATCCCCAGTGCGAAGCACACCGCGGAATTCGCGGCGGACCCGCGCCCTTGGCAGAGAATGTCGGCGTCGCGGCAAAAGGAGACGAGGTCGTCGACGATGAGGAAATACCCGGGGAAGCCGAGCTGCTCAATGACGTTCAGCTCATGCTCGATCTGCGCGCGGGCACGCTCACGCACGTCGTCGGGGCGTGCGGCGTAGCGTTCGCGCCCGCGCTCCGCCACAAGCTGCCGCAGCCAGCTCATCTCGTCGTGCCCGTCGGGAGTGGGAAAGCGCGGCAGTTGCGGCACGACGAGGTCCAAGGTGAACGCGCATTGCCGGGCCAGCTCGACGGTGAACGCGACGGCGTCGGCGCAATCAGGTGCCATCGCCAGCAATTGTTCGCCCGAGCGCAGCCAGTTCGCGCCCATCGGGTGCACGTCGCGGTATGCAGACACAATCGCTTCTCTGCGCCCCAGTGCCCTCTTCGCCCCCGCCAACCTCGCCCGCTCCCGGGTGGCCGCACCGGGGGCAGCAGTGACAATGGCAGGGACCTGCGGATACACCCGCAGCGCCGCATGCCTGTCAGCGTCCTCGGGCAGCATGGACACTTCGAATTCCCTGACCACTCGGTCTAGTCCGAATGATTCGATCAGATCGTCGATACGGCCGGCCCACCGCCAGCCCGCCAAGGCGATGCACGCGCCGTCCAGTTCCGCGGCGATGTCGGGCAGGGGCGGGTAATACACAACGCCCTTCCCCCCTCCCGTCATGTGCGCACGGGCCATGAGGTGGGACAGGCGGCGGTACCCTTCGGGGCCGCGGGCGATGAGGGGGAGCGGAGGGCCGTCGATAAGCGAGAGCTCCGCCCCGAATACCGTGGACACGTCGGCTTCCGCCGCGGCTTCAGCGAATTTCACTGCGCCGTAGAAACCATCCCTGTCCAGCAATCCGAGTGCGGATAGCCCGAGCTCGCGCGCACGGGCGACAAGCTCTTCCGGCTCGCTCGCGCCGCCAGTGTCCGAGAGGAAACTGTAGGTGGACACGGCATGCAGCTCCGCAAACGGCACTGCCGGCTCCCCCAGCGGAATCCGGTCGCGCGCGGGCTCGCGGGCATGGTCCGCGGGGATAGGCGTGGGACCGGGGCGGCCGGACAGAACACGCTCCAGCCGCGACCAGGACAAGCCTTCCCCACCACGAAAATCCACATCCACAGACTACCCATTATCGAAACTGCGTTCTAATCACGGATTACTTGGCGCGTACCCAAACTAGACTAAGCGGTACACACGGTGTTACATTCTTCTCACGTTCATTTCCCCCGAAGACTAAGAAAGAGCAGGAAGCGACATGCGCCTCAACCGTGTAATCGCAACCGCCGCAGCCTCCGTCCTGGCTGCCACCGGCCTGGTTGCGTGCTCCTCTGATTCCGCAGACAACGCCGCAGGCGACAACGGCGACGACCAGGTCGTCCGCATCGGCACCACCGACTCCGACCAGAAGGCTTGGTCTGTCTTTGTGGACAAGGCGAAGGAAGAGGGCATCGATCTCGAGCTCGTCCCCTTCACCGAGTACACCCCGGTGAACCCGGCACTGGCTGAGAACCAGATCGACGTGAACAAGTTCCAGCACATCCTCTACCTGGCCCAGTACGAGGCCTCCTCTGGCGAGGACCTGCGCATCGTCGGCTCCGCCGAGATCAACACCCTCGGCCTGTTCTGGAAGGACCACGACAGCCTCGACGGCATCGAGGGCCAGAAGGTCGCCATCCCGAACGACCCGTCCAACCAGGGCCGCGCCATCAACGTGCTCGTCCAGGCTGGTCTGGTCAAGGTCAAGGACGGCGCTGACAAGCTGAACCCGACCCCGGCCGACATCGACAAGGAAGGCTCCAAGGTCGAGGTCACCCCGGTCGATGCTTCCCAGACCCCGACGGCGTACAACCAGGGCGACCCGGCAATCATCAACAACAACTGGCTCTCCCGCGCCGGCATCGACGCATCCACTGCTGTCGCTTCCGACGACCCGAACTCCGAGCTGGCTGAGCCGTACATCAACATCTTCGCCGTCCGCGCCGAGGACATCGACAACCCGACGTACGAGAAGCTCGTTGAGATCTGGCAGACCCCCGAGGTCACCGAGGCCTTGAACGAGGACTCCAACGGCACCGCCGTCCAGGTCCAGAAGTCCAAGGAGGACCTGAACAAGATCCTCGACCGCCTCGTGGAGGAATCGAAGTAATGGCCGCAACCGGCACCCGGGTCGAATTCCGGGACGTGAACAAGGTGTTCCGGTCCGGGAAGAAAGGCGCCGACGTCGTCGCGTTGGACAACGTCAATCTCACCGTCGAACCGGGCGAGATCCTGGGCGTGATCGGATACTCGGGTGCCGGCAAGTCCACGCTCGTGCGCATGATCAACGGGCTGGACACCCCCACCTCGGGCCAGATCTTGCTGGACGGCACCGACATCGTCGGCATGCCGGCCAAGCAGCTGCGCGAGGTGCGCCGCAACATCGGCATGATCTTCCAGCAGTTCAACCTGTTCTCGTCGCTGAACGCGGCGGGCAACGTTGAGTACCCGCTGAAGATGACCGAGATGAGCTCCGCGGACCGCAAGGCCCGCGTGGCAGAGTTGCTCGACTTCGTCGGCCTCGCCGAGCGCGGCACGAACTACCCGGAGCAGCTTTCCGGAGGCCAGAAGCAGAGGGTCGGCATCGCACGCGCGCTCGCCACAAGCCCTTCGCTGCTGCTTGCCGACGAAGCCACCTCCGCCCTCGACCCCGAGACCACCCAGGAAGTCCTGGCTCTGCTCAAGGAGGTCAATGAGCGCACCGGCATCACCATTGTGGTGATCACCCACGAGATGGATGTCATCCGCGCAATCGCCGACAAGGTGGCTGTGATGGAAAACGGCCGCGTTGTCGAGCACGGCTCGGTCTACGAGGTCTTCTCTAACCCGCAGACGCAGGTAGCGCAGCGTTTCGTGTCCACCAGCCTGCGCAACACCCCGTCCCCAGCTGAAGAACGCGAGCTCATGCACAGAGACGGGCGTCTGTTCACCGTCGACCTGACTGCTGAGTCCGGGTTCTTCTCCGCCGCAGCCAAGCTCCAGGAGCGCGGCGTGGACCTGGATGTTGTCCACGGCAGCGTGACCACGCTGCAGGACCACTCCTTCGGCAAAATGACGGTGCGCCTGACCGGCAACCAGGAGGCCATCGAGGAGTTCTACTCCACCCTGCGTCGAACCACCACGATTGACGAGATCACCGGCGGCCGTGGTAGCCGCAGCACCAGCACTGGGGAGGCTAATTAATGCACGCGACGAATGACTTGATTCTCGCCGCCGGCGGCGTCGACTGGGACCGTCTCGGCCCCACCTACCTCGACGCGATTGGCGACACCCTGTTCATGGTGGTCATCACCATGATCGTGGGTGGGTTCTTCGGCCTGATCATCGGCCTGTTCCTGTACACCACCCGCCAGGGCGGCGTGCTGCAGAACAAGGCGGTCTACTGGGTGCTGAACATCCTGGTGAACTTCTTCAGGCCGATCCCGTTCATCATCATGATCGCCATGCTCTACGCCGTGACTCTGGCGGTGGTGGGCACCACCATCGGCCGCGAAGCCGCCACCTTCGTCATGTGCGTCACCGCCACATTCACTGTGGCGCGCATCGTGGAACAGAACCTCGTGGCCATCGACCCGGGCGTGATCGAGGCAGCCCGCGCAATGGGTGCGGGCCCGTGGCGCATCATCCGCACCGTGATCATCCCCGAGGCACTCGGCCCGCTGATCCTGGGCTTCACCTTCATCTTCATCGCCGTGATCGACATGTCCGCCATGGCGGGCTACATCGGCGGCGGCGGTCTGGGTGACTTCGCTATCGTCTACGGCTACCGCGCCTACCAGCCGGAGGTCACCTGGCTGGCCGTGATCACCATCGTGGTCATCGTCCAGCTGGCGCAGCTCTTAGGCAACTATCTGTCCCGCAAGGTCATGCGCCGCTAACGGAGTCGACCGACCAGTACGCACCGGTCTTCGGCTCATCGCCGCAGGAGGACACCACTCCTGCGGCTTCTTTCTTGCTCAGGGAGGCGGTGAAGGTGCGGGCAGTGGCGGCGTCGATAAGCGAAATGCTCGCTGTTTCCTCCCCGACCTCGGACGCGCTCACGGTGAGCTGCCCGTAGGCGACGTCGCGGCCTTCGCGCTGCAGGTGCGCCGCGACTGCGATCTCCGCCGCCTGCTCGGGCGGGGTGAGTGTGCCGCGGCCGCGGTTACCGGGCACGAAATACTGCGCGCGCATCGCGGCAGCGAGCATCGCCTCGGTGGCTTCAAGGTTCATGCGCCCGAAGCTGTAACCCCACGGCATGAGCAACAGCGCAGGAGCGAAACGGTGGCCTTTGACGTGCGAGGTCTCCCATACGACATCCCCCGTTTTCTTGAACGGGTAGCGGCGCTCCAGCTCGTTGACCAGCGGACGTCCTTTCACCGCGCAGCAACGGTCGCGCTTCGCGTGCGTGCACACGAGAAGCAGCGGCGCGATGCGCGTCTGCCCGCCGTTGCGGCCGGGACCCGACAGATCGAGGTCCAGAATCGCTTCCGGCCCGTCGACGTGCAGGACCTCCGTGACCCCGATGTCGGAGAAGACAAGGTAAAGGTGGTGGTCGTTGATCTCTCGGCCCTCGCGCGTGGGGTGGCGGATCAGCTGCAGCGCAGCGCCGGTCTTCTTCATGTGGGCCTTCAGCTTCGCGGTCAGCTCTTCGCCAAAGGTCTCGCCGTCGAGAATGTCGTGGCTCCACGGGCCCGGGTACTCGAAGAGCACGTAGACGCCGGCTTGCTTCGCAGTGCCGGGCAGGGGCTCCACTTCCACATCGGAGCACAATGTTCGGCGGTCGACAGACATGTTTCTAAGGGTAGCCTATCTTTCAAAAACGCCCCAATGACGCTTATCGACGTCCCTCCCTCCCCTCACCAGCCCACACATCAGCTGTACATCGCTTCCACCCTCCACGTCTGCTTCGTCCACAGCAGCAGCCACGCCAGCGGGCTACCGCCTTCTTCCCGTGTGCCCACGACTTGGAGCCGCGCCACCTTCTGGGGATTCTCGCCCCACCAGCCCTCGTCGACCGGCCACGGCCCCGCCCACCCGGTGACCAGATAGTGGTTCCCGCCCCAGCTCAACGCATACGGGGTGGTGCTGAGCAGTGCTTCAGCAGTGACACCGACGGGGCGCGCCGCGTCATCGATCATGACGATCCGGGACGCCGGGTGGTCCACACCACCGCCGATCCGCGCCGGCAGCGGCGGCGGAATCGCCCCGGGCCACGACGCGCCAGCCGGATCTTTCCCGTCGGCGGACTCTGGGTCACGCTCCCCGAACGGGATGAGCGCGATGCGTTCGGCGACCCCGCGCCCTCCCACGAACCGCGGCTGCAGCACCGCGTCGATCCCCAGCGCAGACTGCACACGTTCCGCCACCCGGCGGGCTTCCCCGTTATTGCTGTTATTGCTTCCGCCGCCTGTGCCCCACAACTGCCCCACCGGGTCCGGCTGGGCGAGCTCCAGCGGCTCGAGGATCAGCGAGGTGATCGTGCCCGCTCCCCCGCTGGTCAACCAGCCGTCCAGCTGCCACCGCACGCGGTCGGCCGTCGCTTCCTCCGTGAGCGCTTCACGGGTGCGCCAGGTGCGCTCGACAACAGTGCCGTCCGACAGCTCCGCCTTCACCTTCAGCCGGAGACAATTCTGGCCCGCCTCCGCCAGGCGCTCGTGCAGGCTGGCGGCCAGCGCGCGGGCGGCGAACGCGGCGGAATCGACTCTGTCGATCGGGTCCTCCGGCGTGACCGCCACGCTGAGGTCCGCGGCAGGAAGCTCCGGCGCGACACGGCGGTCCGGCGCGGCACGGGCGATGCGGTGGCAGGCCATGCCCGCGTTCCCGAACCGTGTGGACACCGCCGTCGACGGCAGCTGGGCGAGCTCCCCCAGCGTCGCCACACCCAACTGCCCCAGCGCCTTCACCGTCTCCGTGTCCGCACCCAAGCTGGTCTCCGCCAACAGCACATTCAACGGTTGCCGGGCGAGGAAATCCGCCGATGTCCCCGCCGGAACGATTGCGGAGGACCGAGCGGCGATGAGCGCTGTGGCGATCTCATCGGCCACGCCGGCGAAGGCATCAATGCCCCGGCGCGCTGCGGCATCGATGAGCATCTCCGTCGCTTTTTCCTCGCTGCCGTGGAACGACCCAGCGGCGGCGGCATCCACGATGACGAGCCCCGGCCGGAGCACCTCCACTGACGCTGCGACATCGTCGAAGCCCGCTGCAAGCGCGGTGAACATGCGGCCGTCACGGTCCGGGTTATCGTCGACAACCGTGAGCTCCGGGCACACCGACTGGGCATGGCGGACTTTCATCCCGCGGTGCACCCCCAGCGCGCGGGCGCGGTGCGAGACCACCTTGATGCGGTGCTGCGCGCCGATAGCCAGAGGCTCCTCCAATTGGTCGTCCGCCTCGAGCCGCGCGGCCTGCACCGGCCAATCCGGGAACCACACTGCCGCGACGCGCACTTACCGCACCACCTTCAGCGCTGGAGCCCCGACTGACGCAGTTGTTTCCGCTGCTCGCCCCACCGTGACAGTCGCCGACGCGGGGTGAGCGCTTTTGGACTGCGCCCGCACACGGATATCCACGCCGGTGATGCGCCCTGTGCCCCGGCCGATCCCGTGAAACGCCTCCACATCCCCGGTAACGGTGAGCGCCGGCGACGGCACAGTGGCACCGACCATCATGAGCGCAGCCCGGCCTTTGCGGAGTTTGCCCAGCAGCGGACGGCACCGCACCGGGGAGAGGGTTAACTCCACCGGCGAGCGGTACACGACGAGATCCAGCCCCTCCGTGAGCACCGCGGTGATCCCCAACGGGTCCACACCCGGATCCGGAACAGCGATAATACGGTTCAGGTGCCGCTTGTCTATCCCGGCGTAGGACAACTCCGGCCACCCCACCACACCGGCGTAGCCGCCTGCCTGCACAACGTGAAGGAGCATTTCCGCGACCAGTGCCGGAGTATCGCTCATGTGTGTGACTGCACACCGCGGCAGGCCTCCCCCGGGGAGGAGGAAACGGAATTGTTCTCCGAGACCAAGAACATCCTCCCCGGCGACGATCTCTCCCGAAAAACCGGCGGAATCCCCACCGCCCCCGGAGACAGCACCACCGATCTGCGCCATTTTTGAGCGGAGTTCAGCGATCTGTTCGGCGCGCGTGATGCCGACAGAGCCGACGGACACCGCAGGGCCCGCCGGCATTGCCGCCAGGTCCACTTCCGGGACCGCCTTACGAACACTTGTTCCACCCACGGTGGTTGATTATGCTCCGTGGGTGAACCAAGGTCAATCGAAAATATCGAACATATTTTCTATAGCAGGTCATGTGGTAGCGTCCACACCCATGTACGCCTACGACGTCCGCACTCGCGTCACCCCGATCCCCACTCCGTTGATCGTGCGAACCGCAGGTAGCGCTGGTGTCGCCGGCTCAATCGCGGTCATGGTCTCCCAACTGCCCATCGGCCCGAAAGTGCTCGCCGCACTCGGCTGCGTCGCGTTCGCCGTCGCAGTCACCATGCTCCACCCCTACCGCGGGCAGATGCGGGCGTTCGCGGAGGAGAAGAAGGTGAGCATGGTGCCGTCGATAAGCATGCTTGCGCCCTTGATGCTCTGGTGGCTGGCCCTCATGCTCGCCCCGCTCGCGCAGTGGCCTGTGTGGGGCGCGGTGCTGGTGGGCGTTCTTGTCGCGGCTGCAGCGTGGGTGCTATACCCGCATGTCGACGGCTCGCGCCGCCTCGCATACGCGGAGTAGCAGCTCGCGCTGTGTTGCATGAAACCTGAATCCACAGGTCTCGAATAAGGAGAACCGGGGCTTTATGTGCGCCCTTACGTGCATATTAGGCAAGGAGTTCAGGTTTGAGAAAGAAACCTGAACTTAACCAGGGCAAACCGGAGACAAAGAGAAGCAGCGGGAGCACCGACACCTCCCCGACCAGGAAGTTCAGAAATCTGGCGGCATCACCTATGCGGACGAGTTCAGGTTTCATGCGAGGCTCCACGGACCCGACCCCACGGCCGGTCCATCCAGCCGACTAGCTTTGCCCGCAGAATGCATACTGGAGGCATGAACACCACCCCAAGCACGTCACGGAGCATGTGGGAGACGCGACCTCCGCGAATCACGAAGCAAGAAGGCGCGAATCCCCCAATCGCAGGCGTCTGCGAGGGGATCGGCGCGCGTTACGAGGTCGACGCGACCCTTGTCCGCGTCTCGTTCGCCGTGCTGGCATTTATCCTCGGCGGCGGGATCTTCATGTACCTACTGTGCTGGTTCACCATGCCGCGGCTGAGCACGCAGACCTCGCCAGCTGACGCGATCTTCACCCCCAAGGAAAGGCTGAACAAGACCGAACTGGACGACCGCAGCACCGGTTATCTTCTGCTCATCGGCTTGCTGTTCTTCTTCCCGTCCATCACGTTTAGCACCGATGCGCGCACGACCTTGGCGCCGCTAATCGGCACATTCGCCGCGTTCGCCGGGTGGTGGGCACTCCACCAGCGCACCCCGGAACCCCCGCCGGCGCTGCGGGCGCACTACGACGCGATGCGCGCCGATTCTGCGCAACCGAGCTCGCTGGCCGGCAGCCCTGATCCAGAATTCTTCAGCTCAACGCATCCAGCACCGGAGCCCACGAACTTTTCCGGCGACACGGACTACAGCGGGTACTCGCAGTACAACAGCTATTCGTCTCAACCCGGTTACGGCTACGGCTACAGCTACAGCGCGCCCGGCTTCGGGTACTCCGCCTCTGCACCGAAACGGAATCGCCCGCTGTGGCTGTGGCTGCCCATTGCATTAGTGCTGTCCGCGGTGGTGTTCACTGCCGGAATGTTCGCCAGCGAGATCCGCCACGGCGATTGGAGCCGGTTCGGACAGGCAGATGTGGGAATCGAAAGCGCCACTTCCCTCCACCCGATCGACAAGACCTTCGGCAACCTCACCGTCGACCTGACGGACCTGGAAGTGCTTGAGGAGCCCGCGACGCTCGACGTGACCGGCACCGCAGGATCGATCGAGGTCTTGCTGCCCAAGAATCACGGCCCGATCAAAGTGAACTGCACCGTCAACGTGGGCGACATCGCCTGCCCGGACGAGCGCTTGGACAGCAGTGGTGGCGGTGCGGGTGAGTTGTTGACACTGAACCTTCACCAGAACATCGGCTCGATCCGCGTGGCCGGGAAATTCGAGTAGAGCCGGTGGATCTCGATTACGGCTCCCGCACCGTCACCAGATAAAAGACCAGGTGAAAATTGGTATCAGGCTCCGCGATGTCATCGAGATCCACGGGCACGCCATTCAAACGGTCCGTTCCGGTCCCGTGCCGTTCCCGGCCTACTCCCACTCTATGGTGGCCGGCGGCTTTGACGTGATGTCCAGCACGACGCGGTTGACGTCCTCGACCTCGTTGGTGATGCGGGTGGAAATGGTCTCCAGCACCTCGTAGGGGATGCGGACCCAGTCAGCGGTCATGGCATCCTCGGAGGCGACCGGGCGCAGGACGATCGGATGACCGTAGGTGCGGCCGTCGCCCTGGACGCCGACGGAGCGAACGTCGGCGAGCAGGACGACCGGGCACTGCCAGATCTGGTCGTCGAGACCGGCCTTGGTCAGCTCCTCGCGCGCGATCGCGTCGGCGGCGCGCAGGGTTTCCAGACGCTCCTCGGTGACCTCGCCAATGATGCGGATGCCCAGGCCGGGACCCGGGAAAGGCTGACGGTTGACAATCACCTCGGGCAGGCCGAGCTCCCGGCCCACCGCGCGCACCTCGTCCTTGAACAGCAGGCGCAGCGGTTCAACGAGCTCGAACTCCACGTCGTCGGGCAGGCCGCCGACGTTGTGGTGGCTCTTAATGTTGGCGGTGCCGGAGCCTCCGCCGGATTCCACCACATCCGGGTACAAGGTGCCCTGCACCAGGAAGTCGACGGGGGCATCGTCACCGGACTCGCTGAGGACACCGGCGACTGCGCGCTCGAAAGAGCGGATGAACTCAGCACCGATCGCCTTGCGTTTCGCCTCCGGCTCGGTCACCCCGGCAAGCTTGCCCAGGAAGGCTTCACGCTCGTCGACGGTGACCAGCTTGGCGCCGGTGGCGGCGACGAAATCAGTCTCCACCTGCTCGCGCTCGCCTTGGCGCAGCAGACCGTGGTCGACAAAGACGCAAGTGAGGCGGTCGCCGATCGCGCGCTGCACGAGGGCTGCGGCGACAGCGGAGTCCACGCCGCCGGACAGACCGCAAATTGCGCGGCCATCGGGGCCGACCTGCTCCGCGATTGCGTCGATAAGCTGGTCCGCAATATTGGATGCGGTCCAGGTCTGCTCGAGGCCGGCGATCTCGGTGAGGAAGCGCGTGAGCACCTCCTGGCCGTGCGGCGAGTGCATGACCTCCGGGTGGTACTGGACGCCCGCCATGCACTTCCCGGTGTTCTCGAAGGCGGCGACCGGCGCGCCCTCCGACGATGCCGTGACCTCGAAGCCCTCCGGGGCCTCAGTCACGGAATCGCCGTGGCTCATCCACACCGGGTGGTTGGCCTGCAGACCGTTGTGGAGCACGCCGCCGCGGACATTCATGTTGGTGCGGCCGTACTCGCGGGAGCCGGTCTTGGCCACGGTGCCACCGAGCGCCTGCGTCATCACCTGGAAGCCGTAGCAAATGCCGAAGGTCGGTAGCCCCAGTTTGAAGATCTCCGGGTCGAGCTGGGGTGCGCCGTCCTCGTAAACGGAGGACGGACCGCCGGAGAGAACCAGCGCCACCGGGTCCTTCTCCTTGAGTTCTGCCGCCGTGATGGTGTGGGGCACGACCTCTGAATAGATGCGTGCCTCACGCACACGACGTGCGATGAGCTGCGCGTATTGCGCACCGAAGTCTACGACCAAGACGGGTCGGGGGTGCGCGTTCGCGGGGGCGGAATTTGCCGGGTTTGCAAGTGATGTCGACTCTGTCACGCCTACAGAGTTTATCTCATGGCCTTGGGAGCCGGAGCTCGCGCTCGGGCTTTGCGCCGCGTGGGCAGGCGCGTGAAGTCCTACCGTTTGACGCTCCGTGTAATTCGCTGCAGAAGACGATAGGCTCAGGTTCATGTCAGAGCCCCAATCCGTCGATGATCTGTCTACCTCCACGCAGAATTACCTGAAGGCGATCTGGAGCCTGACGGAGTGGTCAGCTGACCCGGTGACGGCCTCGTCTGTGGCAAAGGTGACCGGCCTGCGCATGTCCTCCGTTTCAGACGCGGTGCGCAAGTTGGCGTCCCAGGGTCTGCTCACCCACGCTCCGTACGGCTCGGTAGAGCTGACAAAGCAGGGTCGAGTCTTTGCCATCGAGATGATCAGACGCCACCGCCTCATCGAGACGTTCCTGGTAGAAAGCCTTGGCTACAGGTGGGATCAGGTGCACGACGAGGCGGAGCACCTAGAGCACGCCGTCTCTGACTTCATGGTTGAACGCCTCGACGAGTTCCTTGGCTACCCCACCCGCGACCCGCACGGTGACCCAATTCCTTCAGCTGACGGTGCGGTGCGCAATTTGGACGCGCGATCCCTCACCGAGGTCGGCGCTGGGCACCGCGTGGTCATTGAACGAATCTCTGACTCGGACCCCGAGTTGCTGAAGTACTTCGACAAAAACGGACTCGTCGTTGGTGCCTCGCTCGATGTTGCGGAGGGCGCGCCATTCTCCGAAGCGCTGGATATCCGCCTCGTAGGCGCTACCCAACCTGTATCGCTGGGCCGGTCTGCGACGGACGCTCTGTTTGTGTCTCCTGCCGACGCTGCGCCGACCTCCAGCGAGTAGCCACGATGCCCTCCAACGGGCTGAACAGGTAAACGAGCATGAACACCGTCCCTTGCGCCACGACTACCAACCCGCCCGGGGAGGCGTCGAGGTAGTAGCTGGCATAGAGTCCGACGACTGCGCACAGCGCCGCGATCGACGGGGCGATGATGAGCATGTGCCAGAAGCGATTGGTCAGCAGGTACGCGGTGGCACCGGGGATGATCAGCATCGCCACCACCAAAATCACGCCGACAGCCTGCAACCCCACCACGCACGTGAGAGCGAGCAACGCAAGCAGCCCCGCCCCAATGAGCTTCGGGTTCATCCCGATGGCGTGCGCGTGGACCGGGTCGAAGGCGAAGAGGACAAAATCTTTGCGCTTGAGCACGAGCACGGCGAATACCAGCACACCGAGAACCACAATCTGCAATAGCTCTGCCTTGGATACCCCGAGCAGGTTGCCGAAAATGATGTGGTTCAGGTCAGTCTGCGACGGCGTGACGGAGACAAGCACCAGCCCAATGGCAAATAATGTGGTGAAGACGATGCCGATCGCCGCGTCTTCTTTCACCCTTGATGTGTCACGCACAAGCCCGATCAGCCCGACCGCAATGAAGCCAAAGATGACGGCACCCACGGCGAACGGCACTCCCGCGATGTAGGCGAGCACAACGCCAGGAAACACCGCGTGCGAGACGGCATCGCCCATGAGAGACCAGCCCACGAGCACGAGCCAGCACGACAGCAGCGCGCACACGATCGAAGAAATCAGCGTCGTCGCCAGCGCACGGACCATGAAGTCGTAGGCGAACGGATCAGTCAGCCAAGAAATCATCGGTTCATCACATCCATTCCAAAAGCTTTCGCGAGGTTATTCGGTTGCAGCACCTCGTGGGGGTCTCCATGCATGAGCACGGACCGCATGAGCAGCATTGCTTCATCGGCGAGCCCCGGCAGAGCCTGCAGGTCGTGGGTAGAAACGAAGACGGTGGTCCCGGCATCAGCGAGTTCTCGGAGCAACCGGGTGATCGTTGCCTCAGTTCGCTTATCGACGCCCGCGAACGGCTCGTCGAGAAGCATGATCCGCGCTTCTTGCGCGATTGCCCTGGCGACGAAGGCCCGCTTGCGCTGTCCTCCCGAGAGTTGGCCAATCTGGCGGTGCGCGTACTCCGTGAGCTCAACGCGTTCGAGCGCGTGGGCGACAGCGTCGTGGTCGGCGGTGCTTGGCCGCCGCGTCCACCCCATTTTTCCGTACCGGCCCATCATGACCACTTCCCCAACCGTGACAGGGAAGTCGAAGTCGATCGCTTCGCGTTGTGGGACATACCCGAGCGCGCCGTCAATACGTGCGACCGACGGATCGTCTCCTTCGACGCGCACGGTGCCAGAATCTGGGCGGATTTGGCCCATGATGACTTTGAACAGCGTTGATTTGCCGGAGCCGTTCATGCCCACGAGCCCGCAAACGCGCCCTGCGTACAGCTCAAGCGATGCGTCGTCGAGGGCGAGCACGTCACCGTACCGCACGGTGACGTTGTGCACTGAAATGGCGGGCTGCATTATTTCCTCCCGGTCAGGGCGTTCGTGATCACGTCCGCGTCGTGCTCAATCAGCTCGAGGTAGGTCGGCACCGGCCCATCGTGTTCAGACAGGGAGTCGACGTAGAGAATGCCGCCGAACCGTGCGTCAGTGGCGTCGACAACCTGCATCATCGGGTTCTTGCTCACGGTGGACTCGCAGAACACTGCGGGCACTTCGTTCTCTTTGACGAATTCGATGGCCCGCGATATCTGCTGCGGTGTTGCCTGGTTCTCGGAGTTGACCGCCCAGATGAAGCGCTCCTCCAGGCCCGCGTCGCGGGCCATGTAGGAGAAAGCCCCTTCACAGGTCACCAGCGCCCGGTGCTGTTCTGGCAGGTCGGAGAGCTCTTCGACCATGCCGTTCTGCACCTTGTCCAGCTCCTCCTTGTAGGCCTCGCCGTTGGCCTTGAAGTCTTCGGCATGATCCGGATCGAGGTCGCTGAAGGCTTTGACCATATTGTCCACGTAGGTCTTCACCACTACCGGACTCATCCACGCATGCGGATTGGGCTTGCCAGCTGCTTCGTCCTCGGTGATGTCGATCGGGTCGACACCGTCGGAGACAGTCGCATGCGGGGCATCGACATCCTGAACGAACTGATCGAACCAGCTTTCAAGATTCAGTCCGTTGTCGAGGATGAGGTCGGCGTCTGAGGCGCGCTGGATGTCGCCAGGCGTTGGTTCATACCCGTGGATCTCCGCACCGGGCTTAGTCAGCGACTCGACGGTGAGATGGTCCCCCGCGACATTCTGGGCAATGTCCTGAATGACAGTGAAGGTTGTCAGTACAACCGGTTTTTCGTCGGTGGCGCCAGTGTCTGTGGTGGAGCAAGCTGCCAGCAATGCGGAGAGACCCAACGTAGCCGCCCGTATGGAGATACGCGTAAGCCGTGCCATGATTCTTCCTTTCGGATCTTATATTGACGTTAGGCTAACCATAGTTCGTCGTGCCGAAGATTAACAATACGCTGTGTAGAAATGTGATTTTCACATCACCGTTTCAGGGGTACGCACAATAAAAACCGCCCAGCACCGAAACGAGCAGTGCTGGGCGGAAAGGCAGGCCTTGATTTGATGGGTTGACTCCACGCGTGGCTTAACGCATGACGGTAATGCTCACCTTCTGGAAGCTCTTGATGTCGGTATAGCCGCACTTGGCCATCACCCGGCGTAGGCCGCCGGCGAGATTGTGGCCGCCCCGAGTGCTGGTGCTGGGGCCGTGCAGGATGGTTCCCAGGCTGGGGCTGCCGGCCCGGAGCTGCTCCAGCACAGCATGAGCCGCATCCGCGTCGTCGAGGCCCCAGCCGAAGGAGAAGCCGCCGCCGAAACGCTCGACGAGACCACGCGGGAAGCGCGGATGCGCAGTCTGCGACTGCCAGTAGTAGCCGTATCCGGCTGCTTCGGCCGCGGAGGCCAAAGCCGGTCCGAGCATCACCGCGTCGGCGCCGCAAGCGACTGAACGGGCGATATCGCCGCTGGTCTTGACACCGCCGTCGGCGATGATGTGCACGTAGCGCCCCTCGGTCTCGTCGAGGTACTCGCGGCGCGCGGCCGCGGCATCGGCGATTTGAGTGGCCATGTGGGAACGAATCCCCAGTGCGGAATCCGAGGTGGTCACGCCCTGGCCGACGATGATGCCGGCGGCACCGGAACGCATCAGGTGCAGCGCAGTGGAGTAGTCGCCCACGCCTCCGGCGATGACGGGAACGTCGAGGGAGCCAATGAACTCCTTCAGGTTGAGGGGCTCCCCGCCTTCCTGGACGTGCTCGGCGGAAATGATCTCGCCCTGAATGAACAAAATTTCGGCGCCGGCGTTGATCACAACCGGCGCGAGCTCGCGCGCGTGCTGCGGGCTCACGCGCACCGCCACGGTGACGCCGGAATCGCGGACCTGCGCAATGCGCTCAGAAAGCAGGTCGTGGTCGAGCGGAGCAGCGTGGAGCTCCTGGAGCGTCTTCACAGCATTATCTTCGGCAGACGACGCCTCCTTGGCGCGATCTGTGTCGAGCCGTGCAGTGACCACCTTCGCAATGGCGCCGTCGAGATCCGCATGACGGCCCCACAATCCTTCGGCGTTGATCACGCCGAGGCCGCCTTGCCTGCCCATCTCGATGACGAATTCCGGGCTGGCCAGGGAGTCCGTCGGGTGGGAGACGAAAGGGACATCGAACGTGTAGGCGTCGATATGCCAGCTCAAGTCCACGTCCTTCGAGGAACGCGTGCGCCGCGAGGGAACAATGCTGATGTCTCTCAGCTCGTACGCGCGGCGGGCTTCGCGCCCGATGCCGATCTCAACGTAATCGCGCATGTTTAACCCCTGTAGTTCGGTGCTTCGACGGTCTGGGTGATGTCGTGCGGGTGGGACTCGCGCAGGCCGGCGGTGGTGATCTGGACGAACTGCTTCGTCTGCAGCTCCTCGATCGAGCCGGAGCCGGTGTAGCCCATGGCCGCGCGGAGACCGCCGACGATCTGGTGGGTGATCGAGTCGATCTCGCCGCGGTACGGCACGCGGCCTTCAATGCCCTCCGGCACCAGCTTGTCTTCGCTGGTGACATCCGCCTGGAAGTAGCGGTCCTTGGAGAAGGAACGCTTCTCACCTGTCAGGCCGCGGCCCTGCATCGCGCCCATGGAGCCCATGCCGCGGTAGCGCTTGTACTGCTTGCCACCCACGACCACGATGTCGCCGGGGGCTTCGGCGGTGCCGGCGAGCATGGAGCCGAGCATGACGGACGATGCGCCGGCGGCGAGCGCCTTGGCCACGTCGCCGGAGTGCTGCATGCCGCCGTCGGCGATGACCGGGACGCCGGCCTTGTGGGCGGGGACGGAGGCTTCGAGGATCGCGGTGATCTGCGGGGCGCCGACACCGGCGACAACGCGGGTGGTGCAGATGGAGCCCGGGCCGATGCCGACCTTGATTCCGTCAGCACCGGCATCGACCATGGCCTGCGCTGCCTCGCGGGTGGCCAAGTTGCCGCCGATCACGTCGATGCGGTCGCCGAAGTCGCGCTGGACACGGCTCACCATCTCCAGGACGCGGTTGTTGTGAGCGTGCGCTGAGTCGACGATCAAGGCGTCCACGCCAGCCTCGACGAGCAGGCCGGCGCGCTCGTAGGAGTCTTCGCCTGTGCCGATGCCGGCGGCGACGAGCAGACGGCCCTCGGCGTCCTTGGAGGCGTTCGGAAACTGCTCCGTCTTCACAAAGTCCTTGACCGTGATCAGGCCGGTGAGCTGGCCGGCATTATCGACGATCGGCAGCTTCTCCACCTTGTTGGCGGACAGGAGATTCAGAGCCTCTTCCTTGGACACGCCGTCCTTGGCCACGACCAACGGCATCGGCGTCATCACCTCGGAGACGGGGCGGTTGAAGTCCCGCTCGAAGCGCATGTCGCGGTTGGTGATGATGCCGGTGAGAACACCATTTTCATCCACGACCGGCAAGCCGGAAATGCGGAAGCGGGCGCAGAGCGCATCGACGTCGTTCAGCGTCATGTCCGGCGATGCCGTGACGGGGTCGGTGACCATGCCCGACTCCGAGCGCTTGACCACATCGACGTGCTCGGCCTGGTCCTGCGCGGAAAGGTTGCGGTGCAGCACACCAATGCCGCCCTGACGCGCCATGGCGATAGCCATGCGGGATTCGGTCACCGTGTCCATCGCTGCCGACGCGACCGGGATGCCCAGACGAATGTTGCGGCTGAACTGCGTGGAGGTGTTCACCTCACTGGGGACGATGTGGGACTCGGCCGGAAGGAGAAGAACGTCATCGAAAGTCAGGCCGCGGAACGCGACCTTGTTCGGATCGTCTCCGCCGGTATGGATTCGCTCGCTGGACATGATCGCTCCCTTTCTCCGCTTCGCGGGACGTGCCTGTGGCCCATGTGCACGCGCCACTGCCTGTACGCCTGTCAGCATAGTGCGTCGCGCAAATCAGACGGCAGGTCAGGGGCTGCCGCCCGCACGGGCGCTCACACCCCGAGGGAATTGAACTCGGGAGGCGGTGAGCAATAGGCTGGGAACCGTGAATTTTGACTCCATGATGCCGCGCGACCCGTTCGCAGACGATCCCAATGATCCCGCATCCTTCATTGAAGACGATGAGGTCGTGGAGCCGCTCAGCCCGGAAGAACGACAGGCGGTCATGCGCGATTTGGCCCAGACCCGCGAGTTCAAGCACGTGCTGGAGCCACGCGGAATTTTGGGCATCCATTTCCTGTGCGAGGACTGCGAGGAAATCCACTACTACGACTGGGACATCATGATCACCAACATGATTGCCAGCCTGCAGGGCGAGTTGCCGCCTGTGCATGAACCCAGCGCCGAGCCGAACCCGAACGCGTATGTGCCGTGGGATTACGCGTTGGGCTACCTCGACGGACTCGACGCGCGCTAAGTCGCACCTACTCCGAGGACTGCGCGGCCGGTTGTTGCGTCGGCTGCGGGCTTCCCAGCACCCTCGTCGTCGTGGGGATCGTCGGTGCTTCCATCGGCGCATTCACGCTTTGCGACGGCTCACCGCCCCTCCCATTCTGTGCCTGCGCCGTTTCGGTGACCGTGACCGTTTCGGTGACAGGTTCCGGAGTGACTGTGACCGTAGCTGGGCTTTCCGGTGCTGCCGGCTGGTCCGCAGGCTTCGGGCTCGACGGCGAGACCGTGACAATCGAAGCAAGGGTCGATGTGGCTGGCGCTGCACCGCCGCGGTCCGGGCGCTTGGCGCGTTCGGACGAGCGGTCATGCTTCATCGACTCACGCAACTGTTCGATGAGAACGCGGGCACCGGCAATATCCCCAGACTCGGTCTTACTTTCAATCTCATCCAGGGCGCTGGCGAACTCGACAGTATTCGTGCGTTCCCCGAACACCGCTTCAGACGGCCCCCACAGCGCGGAACCCGGAGTGGCGTTGTACAGGGCGGCACCGGTGCCGGCAACAAGCACAGTCGCGGCGGCAGCACCGACAAGACCGGCAGCCCACGGGTTGGTGCGGAAGTGACGACTGCCCTTACCGCCTTCGGCGGAGTGGCGTCCGCGGAGAATACGACGCTGATCCAAAGAAGAGACGGCCGGAGCCTCTTCGGTGGCCGTGCCATTGGTAGCTGCGCCGTCCCGCACCGGTACATATCCCGACACATTCGGGGCCGCGGGCATGGGCGCTTCTACCTCGTCCCGGAGCCCGAGAAGCAGGGCAGCCAATTCGTCGGAACCGTTGGACGGATCAACGCCGTGCGACAGCGCCGTCAGAAAGGCATCGCTGGCCTGCAGGTCATCCATGTTCGCAGGAATGTCAGCGTCGTTCCCGCGGTGATGACCGCCTCCGCCGGTGAATTTCGGTTCCATGGCTCCCCTCCTTAATCTCGGCTCGTGTCAGCCCCAGTCCTCACTGAGGCCTTCCCGCTCATTCTCAATAGCTTTCCGCATCGTGGCTAGCGCGCGGTGCTGGGCGACGCGGACTGCGCCCGCAGTGCTGCCTACGATCTCTGCTGTTTGCTCGGCGGACAGGCCGACGAAAACGCGCAGCACAACGATTTCTTTGGCCCTCTCACTTAGCAGATCGAGTAACTCGCGAACTCTGTTACTGCCCGCCACCACCATTGCGGCGTCTTCGGGGGTATCCCCGAGATACTCCTGGTCCGGGATCTCATCAATCGGACTGGATTTATCGCGGGAGAGAACGCGGTGGGCATCAGTGACCTTATTGAAGGCGATGCCGTAGACGAAGGCCATGAAAGGTTTTCCCTCGTCCTGAAACTTCCCCACGGATGTGGCCACGGCGAGGCAGATTTCCTGGGCGACATCTTCCGCTGTCGGCGGACGGCCGCCGCTGATACGCGCCCTGGCGTACCGGAGAACGATGGGGTGGACAATCTGAATGATCTCTTTGAGGGCCCGTTGGTCGCCTTCTTGCGCCAGGGGGACGAGGACCGCAAGGCGATCGTCGGCATCGGAAGCGGCCACGTGTCTCCTTCGCTGATCATCGAGTGTTGGAACCACGGCACATCTGTGGCAGATCTACCGCAGGTTACGCCAGACCTTATCGGCCCGGATCTGTTCGGCATCTTCTCGGCGGTTTTTCAAGCGTTCCCATCCTACGCCCCAGCCATGAGGACGTAGAGCCTAACGGGGCCCTTACCTCGCGAGGATGCCTTATCCAACACGCCGGGAAAGGCACATCTCCGGGACCATCCCAGGGCACACCCCGGCGTTACACGTGTGACTCAAGATGGCGCATGTGGCAACTCGCCGGTAGACACCCATTATTCACCGACCTTTAACCTCCGCCGGTTCACACTGTTCACGGACGTGTCGGGCCCCCATAAAACCTTGGTTCAAACTGTGCGACACCTGTCAGAAACCAACTGTTTACCCGCACATTGCACACTGCTTTCTCGTTGCTTCACCGCCGCGGTTCGGAGACGTCTCAGTCACCGAGTTGAGCAGGGAAGCGGAAGCTCGTAGTTCCCCAGTCGAGGAGATTCACACTCAATGCCCACGATGTCCATGCCGCAGCAGCTGCCGGGACCGAACGCCGATTTCTGGGATTGGCAGCTCCACGGAGCCTGCCGCGGCGAGGCCTCCGACGTTTTCTACCACCCGGACGGAGAGCGTGGCCGTGCCCGCACCAACCGGGAAAACCGCGCTAAGGCGATCTGCTTCGGTTGCCCCGTTTTGGAGCAGTGCCGCGCGCATGCTCTCGCCGTCGCTGAGCCATACGGCATCTGGGGCGGCATGAGCGAGTCGGAGCGTCATGCAGCACTCCGTGGCACCGCCAATCGTCGGGCGAAGACGAAGGTCGCTGCGGTCTAACCGCCAGCACGGCACGGTGCCAAACACCACCGTCGCCTAAACGAAAACCGCCCCGTTCCGCAGACCCTTTCTCGGGCCCGTGAGACGGGGCGGTCGCCGTGCGCAGGGAGCTAGTGGCTGTGGCCGTGCTCCTCTTCTTCCTCTGCGGGCTTTTCCACCACGGATGCTTCCGTGGTCAGCACCATGCGGGCAACGGACGAAGCGTTGACCACCGCGGAGTGGGTGACCTTCACCGGGTCGATGATGCCCTGCTCGATGAGGTTGCCGTACTCGAGGGTGGCGGCGTTGAAGCCTTCACCGTTGGGCAGCTCGGCGATCTTGGACACCACGACGGAGCCGTCCAGACCAGCGTTCTCCGCGATCCAGTAAGCGGGCTTGGTCAGAGCACGGGCAACCGCCTGCACACCGACCTTCTGCTCGCCCTCGAACTCCTCGGCGTAAGCCTCCAGGTTCTTCGCAATCTGAACCAGCGCGGAGCCGCCGCCGGCAATGATGCCTTCCTGCGCCGCAGCGCGTGCGGCGTTGATGGCATCCTCGACACGGAGCTTGCGTTCGTTGACCTCGGTCTCGGTCGGGGCACCGACGCGGATGACAGCGACACCACCGGAAAGCTTGGCTAGGCGCTCCTCGGCCTTTTCCTTGTCCCAGGTGGAGTCGGTGTTCTCAATCTCACGGCGGATCTGCTGGCGGCGGTTCTCCACTGCCTCAGCGGTGCCAGCACCGTCGACAATGACCGTGTCGTCCTTGGTCACCGTGACGCGGCGGGCACTGCCCAGCACGTCCAGTTCAGCGTCCTTCAGGTTGACGCCCACCTCGGGGTCGATGACGGTTGCGGCAGTCACCACAGCGAGGTCGTCCATGAATGCTTTACGGCGCTCGCCGAAGTACGGCGACCTCACCGCCACGACCTTGAGTGCACCGCGGATGGTGTTGACCACGAGGGTCTGCAGCGGCTCGCCCTCAATGTCCTCGGCGATGATCAGCAGCGGGCGGGAGGTGCCCACAGCCTTCTCCAGCAGCGGAAGGAATTCCGGCAGGGAGGAGATCTTGTTGCGCACCAGGAGGATCAGTGGCTCTTCGAGCACAGCCTGGCCGGACTCCGGGTCCGTCATGAAGTACGGGGACAGGAAGCCCTTTTCAAAGGAAATACCCTCGGTGACGTCCACGTAGGACTCGATGGACTGGGACTCTTCGACGGTGAGGACGCCGTCCTTGCCCACCTTATCCATGGCACCGGAGACCATCTCGCCCACGACCTCGTCGCGGGAGGAGACGGTGGCAACGTTGGCGATCTCCTCGGAGGAGGAGACCTCGGTGGCGCGAGCCTTGAGCTCCTCCACTGTTTTCTCGGCTGCAGCGGCGATGCCCTTGTTCAGCTCGATCGGGTTAGCACCGGCGGCGACATTGCGCAGACCCTCGTTGATGAGAGCCTGGGCGAGCAGCGTCGCGGTGGTGGTGCCGTCGCCGGCGATGTCATTGGTCTTCACAGCGACCGACTTGACCAGCTGCGCACCGAGATTCTCGAAGGGGTCCTCGAGATCGATGTCGCGGGCGATGGTCACACCGTCATTAGTGACGGTCGGGCCGCCGAAAGCCTTGTCCAGAACCACGTTGCGGCCGCGCGGGCCGAGCGTGACGCGCACGGAATCGGCGAGAACGTCGACACCGCGCTGGATGCCCTCGCGGGCTTCCTGGTCAAATGCAATGAGCTTTGCCATTGGGAGTCAGGTCCCCCTTCTTATTTTTCGACGACGGCCAGCAGGTCACGTGCAGACAGGAGCAGGTACTCCTCGTCGCCGTACTTGAGCTCGGTGCCGCCGTACTTGGAGAAGATGACGGTGTCGCCTTCCTTCACGTCGACCGGAATGCGGTGCTCGCCCTCGTCGTCCCAGCGACCCGGGCCGACAGCGATGACGGTTGCTTCCTGCGGCTTCTCCTGAGCGGAATCCGGAATGACCAGGCCGGAAGCGGTGGTGGTCTCAGCCTCGACGATCTGGACGAGGATCTTGTCCTCGAGCGGCTTGATGTTGACGTTTGCCACAGTGAAAACCTTTCTTGAAAGTTGTTCTTAATGAGCTTTCTCCGGCGGTGCCGCGTCAGACGCGGGCGCTGCCGAGGTTTCGCGATGCGCAGCCGTCGTCGCGGGTGAACAAACTGTGCCCAAAACCTGGTTAGCACTCTACCTACGTGAGTGCTAAACGACAACAAGGCCGGGCACCTAGTGCCCAGCCTCGTCTCGCCATTGATGCGGAATGCGAACCGCACACTCCACTCATCCGGCCCGGAGACCGGAAGCAGAAGCAGCGTTTACACCTGCGGAGTGCCCATGTTCAGAACTGCGTTACGCCAGAGCTGGTACTCCTCTTCGTTGTCCTCACGGTAGTGGCGAACAGCCCGGATTGTGTTCTTGATGCCTTCGACAACGTCGTCGTCGATGCTTTTCCCGCCGCGGCCGGTGAAAATCACCGGACCGGAAATGGCGGTGGCAGGGTCTTGGAGGAAGCTCGGGTTGTCTGTGGCAGCGGTATTGCGGGCCATGGACGCAACCGGATTCGGCTCAGCTCCCCGTTCCTTTGCCTCTGGCGAGTAATACGCCTCATGGAGCGTCCCGTCCTGCTCGAAGGCGACCTGCACACCTTCTTCAACGACAGGACCGAGGAACTGGTTCGCATCGTCAAGGTCGAAAACAATGCGGTGGAAGGTCAAGTCCGGGTTGACAAGCAGCCCGAATTTCTCGTGGTCGCTGTGGATCGCCATGCTCTCATCCTTCAATCGAAAATGCGGTGGGGAAAGGCAACGCCCTCAACAGTACGTTGTATCTGCGCGGTTAGCTCGGCGAGCACAGCAGGCGCTGCCAGAGCCCGCTTTACGCGCCCGCGCTAGCCGCGACGATCGGAGTCTCCACGTCCAGAGAGGTGTCGGTCGCAGTGCCCAAGCCGGACGGTTGCGCACCCTCATGAATGAGCTGGGAGGCGAGCGCCGCGATCATGACTCCGTTGTCGGTGCACAGCTTGAACCGCGGAACACGCAATTCAATGCCTTTTTCAGAGCAACGTTCGGCTGCCAGTTCCCGCAACCGTGAATTCGCCGCGACACCACCGCCAAGCAAAAGCGTGCGCGCGCCAGTGTCCTCGCAGGCCATAACTGCTTTCGCGGTGAGGACATCCACCACGGCCTCCTGGAACGACGCGCAAACATCTTCGACGGAAATGACCTCACCTTTGCGCTCAGCAGCTTCAACGTAGCGGGCGACAGCAGTCTTCAGGCCAGAGAAGGAGAAGTCGTAACGGTGCTCCCCGCGCAGGTCTTCGGCCCGGGACAGGCCACGGGGAAAACGGATCGCCTCCGCGTCGCCGTTCTTCGCCAGCGCGTCAATCACCGGTCCCCCGGGGTACCCGAGGCCCAGGAGGCGGGAGACTTTGTCGTAGGCTTCGCCGGCGGCGTCGTCAAGCGTGCTGCCCAATTCCTTCATGGGTTTACCCACGGCATCCACCTCGAGGATCTGGGTGTGCCCGCCGGAAACGAGGAGCGCGATCGAATGCGGGAGCTCCTCTCCCCCGTCGAGATTGGCTACGGCAACATGCCCGCCGAGATGGTTGACGCCGTAAAAAGGCACGCCCCACGCCGCCGCGTATGCTTTCGCGGCAGAAGCCCCCACGAGCAACGCACCCGCTAGGCCCGGCCCGACGGTTGCCGCGACAGCATCCGGCTTATCGACGCCTGCCTCAGCCAGCGCCCTCTCCATTACCTGGGGCATAGCCTCGAGGTGGGCTCGCGACGCGATCTCGGGGACGACTCCGCCGAAACGTGCGTGCTGCTCCATCGAAGACGCGACAACGTCGGCGAGGATCTCCATCTGCCCGTCGGGGGACAGCTCGATGATGCCCACTCCCGTCTCGTCGCACGAGGACTCGATTCCCAGAACAATCATGCGCCTCTCCCTTCTTGCGCTGCATCGCTTCCGTCGACGTGCTCCCGCTCTGCGCGCTCGCTGAGACTGGCCCGCATCATGGTGTACGCGTCTGCTCCAGTCGGCTGATAGTAACCCTTGCGCACGCCGATCTCGATGAAACCGTAACTAACGTAGAGAGCGAGCGCCGCGGTGTTATCGGTGCGCACTTCCAAGAACATCTGCCCGTCGTGCATGTCAGCTGCGTGCACCAGCTGGTCCATGAGCACGCGCCCGATCCCGCGGCGTTGGTGCCCGCGGGCAACGGCGATGGTGTGGACCTCGAATTCCGGATCATCCGCCGGCCCGAGTTTGGCTAGTCCCGCATATCCGACGAGCTCACCGTCGTCGAACGCGCCGACATAGAAGGTGTACGGGTGCGCGAACTCCACCAAGAACACATCGCGCGACCAAGGAGTCTCCCCCGCGAACACATCCGCTTCGATCGCGGCGGTAGCTGCCGCGTCTGCAGCAGTCAGCTCGCGCAGCTCCATCTACTCCCCTTTCGTGCCGTCAACCGCGATTCCCGCGATATCCGGGATCGCCGGTGATTTCGGCTTCGGTGCCGGTTCCTTGGCATCGGGGCGACGCAAGTACAGCGGCACCAATGGCTCCGGCGTGGCGGCCAAGTCCGCCACCGCCACAAGACCAACTGGGCGCGGAGCGACATACGTGACGGTGTCCGCCTCAACGGAGAGCTGGTCGCGGAGATTCTCAGGCACGCTGAGCACCTCCACTGAAGTATCACCCTCGGACAACCTCAGGGCGGCCGGCGCCACAACGTCCGGGCCTGCGACACGTTCGCCGCCGCGGTACTGCGCCCAATACACCTCGCGGCGGCGGGCATCGGTGACGACTAAGGCGGAATCCGTCTCGGTCTCAGCGTCGATCAATGATGCTACAGCGTCGTGAGTGCACACCCCATGCACGGGAATTCCGAGGGCTTGGCCGAACGCGGAAGCTGTTGCCATGCCCACGCGCAAGCCGGTGAACGGTCCGGGGCCGCAGCCGACGACCACGGCACCAAGGTCGGAGAACTCAAGTCCCGCATCCGCGAGGAGACCCAGCACAGTGGGAACTAGCAGCTCGTTGTGGGACCTTGTTGGCACTACACGTTCGGCGCGGGCGGTCAGCTCATCCCCGTCACGCACCTCCACCAGCCCCGCCACCAAGTCGGTGGTGGCGGTATCAATGGCTAGAACGATCACTGGGTGCGGACGCCAAAGCGCCAGATGTCGCCGTCCCAGAACACCGGGAAGCCCTGTTCAGTGCTGAAGAACTGGTCGAAGTAGTTGCCGTTGCACAGGTCCATCACGTCGGACGGAACCACGTCCACAGAATCGACACCGGCCTGCGGGTCCTTCGAGAGGAGGATGTAGTTGTCGCCGCTTTCAAGGTCAATCTGGTCGGCGACGTCGCCGGCGGCCTGCAACTTGGCGTCGATAAGCTCCTGCGGCTCCTCAGAGCACACCGGAACGAACGCCTGCACGTCGTCACCGTAGACGTAGCGCAGGTCGATCATCTCGCCCGCGACGGCATCGCTGTTGGAGGGCTCCATGCCGTTCAAGGTTTCAACGAGGGAGCCGGATGCCTGCGCGCTGCTGACGGGGGTCACGCCGGACGCGTTGGAACTCATCTTCGGCAGCAAGAAGACCATCGCGGCGAGAGCGATGATCCACAGTGCAATGACAATTCCGAACCAGCCTTTTTGGGCACCAGTGAGCTTTTGCATGGCCACCACACTACCCCGACGGAGTCCAAGAAATGATCCGCCCCTGGGAATCCGGGTCTTCGAGCACGCGAGTTTCTCGGTCAAGCTGAACAAGCAAATAACTCGCGGCGATCTGCTCGACGAGGCCGCCGCCCCACTCGGCGACAACGACTGAGTCTTCAAGTTCAGAGTCGAGGTCCAACGCGTCAAGCTCGCCCAAAGGATCCACCGCCCCGGTCCCACCGACGCTATCGAGGAGCCGGTATGCGTCCACGTGGACAAGCGCCGGATGGCCTTTGACCTGAGGTTTATGTTCCCGCGCGATGATGAACGTCGGGCTGGTCACCCTGCCCTTGACCCCCATGCCTTTCGCAATGCCCTGCGTCAACGTCGTTTTTCCCGCGCCGAGCGGGCCGTCGAGAATCACCACGTCGCCCGGCTCCAACGCGGCACCCAGGCGTTCCCCGAACTCGCGTGTCTCCTCCGCGGTCTCGCACTCGACGGTTCCTTTTTCCAAGAACGGCGGTTTCATCGCGTCTCACCCTTCCGCTTATCGACGTCCCCTGTTTCCCCATATTCCCTGCGCACCCTTCCGTGTGGGGCGCAGACGACCTCATAATGAATCGTCCCGGCGCGCTCCGCCAGTTCCGCGGCGCTCATTCCGCCCTGGCCAAAGATCACTGCTTCATCCCCCACTGCGACGTGTTCTTCATTGCCGCCAAGCCAAACGATGATCTGGTCCATGCACACGCGGCCCACCTGCGGGTACCGCACGCCGCCGATGGTGATGTCGAGCGCACCCTGCCACGAGCGGTGCAACCCGTCGGCGTACCCCACCGGGACGACAGCGGTCCACCCATCCGCCGGCGCCGTCCACGTCAGACCATAGCTGGCGCCTTCCCCCTCTTTGATGCGCTTCACCGCGGTCAACCGGGCTGCCCAAGTCATGGCCGGCGTCAGCGAGGCAGCCCGGATGAGTGACGAACTCTCGTGCCGCTGTGCGACAGGGTGGAGGCCGTACAACGAAATTCCTGCGCGCACCTGGTCGAATACGACCCCGGTGCTGGTGATCGACCCAGGCGAATTGGCAAGGTGGCTTTGCGTGATGTCGAGTCCAGCCTTTTTAGCCTGGTCAACCGCCCGGATGAACGCCGCCCTCTGTTCAGCGTTGTGTGGGTGGTCTGGCTCGTCCGCGCACGCGAGGTGCGACATGACGCCCACAACGTTGAGGCCCGCGTTCCGCGCCAATGCGAATGCGGTCCCCCAGTCCTCTTCATCAATTCCTGAGCGGTTCATGCCGGTGTCCACAACGATGTGCAACGGCACCTGCACGTCATGCTCGATGAGCCACTCGAGGTGCTCCAGCCCCGGAACGCCCAGCTCCACTCCCACGGGAATGTCCTCACCTGGCTCCCACAACCACGCGAGCACCGGCTTCTCCGTCAGCGCGCGGACCTGATTTGCCTCGCTGAATGTGGCCACCCCGAAAGCATCCGCACCGGCGTCATCCATCACCGGCACGACGCGCTCGGCTCCGTGGTTGTACGCGTCAGCTTTGACCACACACACCAGCCGCGCGGAGCCCAAGTTCTCCTTCAACAACCGCGTGTTGCGGGCTATCGCTCCTAAGTCAATGCGCAGTACAGAAGAACTCATGGGGGCTATTGTGCCACTGCTCATTCACGTGGCTGTTCATTCACGCGGAGGCTCATTCACGCGGATGCTTTTCACGCGGCGCGCGAATACTGTCCCAGTGGGGAGCTACATCATGTGCACGGTTCCAAGCGCGATGAGTAAGAGTGCGACCGCCCACGTCGCGCCGAGCGAGACCTTCCCGGAATTCTCGCGCGCCACGTCGAACACCCGTCCCGCCGGGCTATCCGGTGCACGACGCACCCACCCCACCGCGAACGCGCATAATGCGGGAAGGCTCAGGGCGACGGTGGCGTAAAGCACGAGAAAGGCGTAACGCACCGCGACATCCACACCCGCCGTGGACAGCACAGCAAGGCCCCCGTAGAACGGCACCGATGTGGCTGACTGGATAATGCCGAGTGCGAACCCGACGAGCACCGTGGTCGCCGACGGGGTTTTCAACGGCTCCAAAATCCGGTTGACCAAACCCGAGTTGTCGCCCCCGCGCAGAGCGAGCAGTCCCGTCACAACGCCTGTGGCGATCAGGAGGATGCCGAAGATGGGGCCTTCAACAAAGCTCTGCACCACATCGCCCAGCCCATCGAAGACAACGAGCATGAGAAACGCTAATGCTGCGACACCGCACCAGTCGCCCGCGATGAGCAATGCAGCCGTTTTCGCGTACCTGCCGCCGCCCCGTGGGAGCATCACACCGACGGCGACAATGACACCGATCAACAACAGGTTGATCGAGTCGACGAACGCAAACTGAACGGCGTGAAGCATCCGGGTTTCTACCTGGTTTCTTAGCTTTCCTTATTCGTGCGGGCCTTGAAAGGACAACAACCTCTACTCGACAGTGACGGATTTAGCCAGGTTACGAGGTTTGTCGATGTCCTGGTTACCGCACTGCTCCGCGATGAACGCCGCCAGGAACTGCAGCGGCACTGTAGCCAACAACGGCTGCATGATCGTCGGTGACGGCGGGATGCGCAGCAGCCAGTTCGCGTACGGCTCGACAGCGGTGTCGCCTTCCTCCGCGATGACGATGGTCTTCGCACCGCGAGCACGGATCTCCTGGATGTTGGAAACGATCTTGGAGTGCAACTGGGACAGACCACGCGGACTGGGCACAATGACAACGACCGGAAGGTCGTCCTCGATCAGAGCGATCGGGCCGTGCTTCAGCTCACCCGCGGCGAAGCCCTCCGCGTGAATGTAAGCGAGCTCCTTGAGTTTGAGGGCACCCTCAAGCGCGATCGGGTATCCGACACCGCGGCCGAGGAAGAGCATGGTCTGCACCGCGCCGAGAGTCGCTGCGATGTGCTGGCACTCCTCATGGTTCGTCAGAGTCGCCTCCACCTTCTCCGGGATGGCTTCAAGCTCGTCCCAGATCGCGCGAATTTCATCCGGGTACTTGGTTCCCTTCGCCTGCGCGAGAGCCAGCCCGACGATGTAGTTCGCCGCCACTTGGGCCAGGAACGCCTTTGTCGACGCGACGCCGATCTCCGGGCCAGCGTGGGTGTAGAGGACGGCGTCGGATTCACGCGGAATCTGGGAACCGTTGGTGTTGCAGACGGCGAGCACCTTTGCACCCTGCGTCTTGGCGTGGCGGACCGCTTCGAGTGTGTCCGCCGTTTCACCCGACTGGGAGATCGCCAGCACCAGCGTGCGCTCGTCCAGCACCGGGTCGCGGTACCGGAATTCGGAAGCCACCTCAATCTGCACCGGAATGCGCACCCAGTGCTCGATGGCGTACTTCGCCGCCAAACCCGAGTGGTAGGCGGAACCACAGGCGACCACGAAGACCTGGTCGAAGGACTTCAGCTCGTCTTCGGAGATAGAGTTCTCGTCCAACACGATGCGCTGCCCGTCCCAGTGGCCGGCGAGGGTGTCTCGGACCGCGGCGGGCTGCTCATAGATCTCCTTCATCATGAAGGAGTCGAAGCCGCCCTTCTCTGCTGCTTCCAGGTCCCAGTCGATGGTGAACGGCTTACCTGTGCCCGGAGTGCCATCGAAGTTAAGGATCTTGTAGTCATTCGCGGTGATCACGACCACGGAATCAGACTCGAGCTCTACCGCGTCCTTTGTGTACTCGATGAACGCAGCGACATCAGAGCCGAGGAACATCTCGCCCTCACCCACGCCCACCATAAGCGGAGTGGAGCGGCGGGCCGCGATGATCGTGTCGGGGTGGTCAGCATGGGTGAACAAGACGGTGAACGCACCTTCCAGGCGGTTCAACACCTTGAGGGCTGATGCTTCAAAATCGCCGCAGGTGGAACCGTCGTCGTCGCCGTTGTACGCACGCGCAATGAGATGCGCCGCGACCTCGGAATCCGTGTCGGAGGACATCTGGATGCCATCGCGCTCAAGTTCCTCGCGCAGCGGCGCGAAATTCTCGATGATGCCGTTGTGCACGATGGCCGCACGACCGTCATAGGACACGTGCGGGTGCGCGTTCTCATCCGTCGGGCGGCCGTGAGTTGCCCAGCGCGTGTGGCCGATAGCAGTGGTTCCGCTCAGAGTATCCGCACCCAGCTCTGCGATCTTGTCTTCGAGGTTCTGCAGTTTGCCGGCACGCTTAGCTACGTTGAGCTCTCCACCGCCCGCCACTGCGATGCCTGCGGAGTCGTACCCGCGGTACTCCATCCGGCGCAAAGCCTCCAGCGCGATCGGCAGCCCCTGCTGCACGCCTACGTATCCCACGATTCCACACATGCGGATAAGGATAATGCATAGGCCAAATCCTCCCCCGCGCCAACTTGCCCCGCACACGATTCGACCGAGCGAACCGCATGGCTTTCCCAGGCTCCGGAACTAGCGGAGACGAACGCCGAAGGCCTCCCTTAGGGGCGCATGACCTGTGATCTGCCACGCCCCGCTATGTCCATGCAGTATCCTGATCCACGTGTCTGCGAAGTTGAAGAAGCTCAGCGATTTGTCCAAGCGTGGCCCGCACCGCGTCATGGAGGGAGACCTCGGGTACACCGGCCTCCCCGGCAAGGTGTACGTTCCGGCCGACGGGAAAGCTGTTCCCGGAGTCGCGTTCGGGCATGACTGGATGAAGAGCGCCGAGGATTACAAGAAGACGTTGCGTCACCTGGCCAGCTGGGGCATCGCTGTCGCTGCTCCCGATACTGAGCGCGGTTTCAACCCGAACCACTCGGGCTTCGCCGCCGATCTGGAGACAGCCCTGCAGATCCTCTCCGGTGTGAAGCTAGGAAACGGCAACACCACCGTCGCCCCCGGCAAACTGGGAGTGGTCGGCCACGGCATGGGCGGTGGATGCGCAGTTCTCACCAGTGTGAACAATGAGAAAGTCAAAGCCGTTGCAACGATCTATCCCGCTGCTGTGGCTCCGTCAGCTGACAACGCCGCACGCACCCTGTTCCTTCCTGGACTGGTGATCGGCCCTGATGCGGACGCGGACGCGATCTTCGACCCGGGCAACCCGGCGCGGCTCGCATACAACTGGTCCGGTCCCGTCGCGTACCGCACGGTGAAAGACGGAAACCAGAAGGCGTTCAGCGAGGATAACCTCAAGAAGATCCTGCTTGGTCAGGGCCGCTCGAAAGCCAGCGTCCAAGAGACGGTCCGTGGCCTGCTCACCGGGTTCTTGCTGCACCAGCTGGACGGCGACAAGTCGTACTCGGCGTACTCCGAGATGGATGCGCAGGGCAAAGGCGTCGAATCCGTCTTCGGCAAAGAGCTCGCCGACCGGGCGGACTTCGCCCGCTCGGACGTGAAGAGCATCTTCTAGCTCAGGCTAACTTCGCTGCTGCCCGGTGGGCCCTTCCCTCCGGAGAACCCCCTGCACCCGCCCGTGCCTGACACCGCGGTATGTTCCGCGAGGTGTCTGCGCGGGCGGTTTCTGTATATTCATTTCCTTCGCCAGCGCTTGCTGGCGCGCCGCCTGCTCCATCTGCCTTTGGCTTTCTTGCAGCACTCTTTCGAACTCGGTCATCCGCCGTGCGGTGCGTTCCTTGAATTGTTCAGCGAACTGCTGGAAATCCATTACCATCCCCCTGTCTTGCGTGCCCGCTGCTGGTCGTCGTGGTTATCGGGTTGCTTCTCTGCCGGCGCATCCGCAGGCGCGCCCTCGCCCGCCGGTGCCGGGGCTGGCTCTGGTGCCGGAGCTGCTTCCGGTGGCGCCACCATTCCGTCAGCGGCCATTGGCGCCACTAGCCCCTTCTTCGGTGGTGGCGGCGGCTCCTTCACCTCAGCTAATTCAGGAGGCGGAGCGATCGTGCCATCCGGGCACTCCGGCTTAGCAACAGGCTCAGGTTCCGGCTTCGAAGCAGGGGCCTCCTCCGGGCACTCGGGTTCGGGTTTAGGAGCCGGTTCAGGCTGCGGCTCCGGGCACTCGGGTTCAGAGACCGGTATTGGTTCAGGCTCCGGAGCGGGTGCAGGCGGTGGACAATCCGCAACCGGCTCAACTGGGCACTCGATCTGCGACAGGCATTCGGCGACAGACTGGCCGAAGGCCTCGATACCTGCAACCATTTGCTGGACTATGCATTCACCCGCAGGCCCAACAGGCGGAACCGCCGGCGGGGCGGGGACGGCCGGTTCAGGGCAGTTCGCAGGAGTCGTCGGCGTGGCCGGGATCTCGGTCACCGCCGGCGGCGGGCACTCCAGATTCGCGTCGATAGCTATGTTGATGTTCAGCCCGGAACCTGTCGTCGCGGGAACCGTCGCCTGTGGCGTGGACGGAGTCTTGGCAGGAGTGAGCTCCGCCGAAGGCAGCGGGCTAGATGCTGGCGCCGGCGTGGGCGTGGGCGGGCACTCAGTAACAGGTTGAGGTACTGCCCCAGGCGAGGGCGCTGGTGTAGGCGCTGGAGCGGGTGGTTGCGGCTGAGATTGAGGCGCTTGGGCAGGTGTTGTCGGGCATGCCTCGGGCGCGGGAGCAGGTGCCGGACTCGGAGTTGGAGCTGGGGACGGCGTCGGTGCTGGCGCCGGCGGCGGTGTCGCTGATGGCGTTGCCGGTTCAGGTGGGCACTCTGGGTGCGGGGTGGAAGTCTCGCTCGGTGGACAGTACTGCTTCGGCGCAGGAGGCTGATTGCCGCCGGCAACCTCGCACAGCTTTTTCAAACCGTCGAAGCATTCGCCGATGGACTTGTTTCGGTCGTCAACAGTGCTCTCGATGGAGGACAAGCCTTCACAAATGGAGCTGAGGGCGGCTGATCCGAGCTGCACGAGAGAGCAGTTTTTCAAAGACGCGATGAGTCCGAGCAGAACATCGACGATTTCCTGCATCCCGCGGTCTGCTGTCTCATCGATCTCCTTGACGGAGTCGGCGCAGCCGGAAGATTGCTCCTGCAGGTTATCCAATGTGTCGGAATGGTTGCTCTGCTCTTCATCGAGCTTTTGCTCGTGGTCGGCGATGCCGATGTTTCCTAACCAATCCGCAACACCCGAGGCCAACTCGGCCACGAACGGCACCGCCGACAGAAGTCCGAGAATTCCGCCTGGCCCCACGCCCCGTCCGAGTTTGCCCACGACTGGGCTCATCGTGGGGTTCACAGTGGGGTTGACGGTAGCCACCTGCTGCGGCAACCCCGAGGGATCCAACCCATTCGTTTTGTCGATCTTCGCGGAGATAGTCAGAACCTTCTCCCCCACAAATGAGGCATCCGCCGAGGTCACACCCGGCAACACTGCAACTTCACGGGCGATCTCCCCGAGGCCCTCTTTCAGTTTCGTGTTAGACATGACGGCTCAACCCCGCAGCAGTCTCGTGGTCGGCGGTATCCACATCCGCGATAAGCCGCAGGATTTCCTCGAACTGTCCCACACGCGCGTGCAGCCTGTCGCGAGTCTGTTCATGGACACGGCTCACCGCCGCCGCGATGTCCGCACCGTGATCGGCGAATCCCTCCCCGAAAGCAGCGTGGTCGATTTCAGGTTGGGCCTCCTGGAGCCTCTCGATCGCCTCGTTGTAACTGGTGATTCGCGTACTCACAAGTGCCCTGAGTTCCCCCGGATCAACATGCAACTGGTCGGCCAAAATGATCACTTCCCCCGAGTGGTTAAAGCCGCAAAAAGCGGCAGCCTTCATCTTCCACAGACTTAGACTGCCGCTTACCCCCGTCCGGTTCCCTCACGGACCGGAATTTCTACGCCGCGGCGACTACCGCAGCGAGACGCCCCGCAACCTTGCGGGCATGCTCCTTCTCCGCCGCCTCCACCATGACACGAAACAGTTCTTCGGTTCCGGACGGGCGCAGCAGCACACGCCCGTCCTCACCGAGTTCTTCTTCCGCCTCAGCGATAGCATTCTTCACTTCGGCGCTTTCCAGAATCAGGGATTTATCCGATACTGGCACGTTGATGAGCACCTGCGGGAGCACCGTCATCACGGAGGCGAGCTCCTGCAGTGTCTTTCCTGTCTCAGCCATGCGTTCCATGATGAGCAGGCCGGATAACGTTCCGTCCCCCGTCGTCGCACGCGAGGGCACAACGATGTGGCCCGATTGCTCCCCGCCGAGGGAGAATTCCCCCGCGTTAAGCTCCTCAAGCACGTAGCGGTCGCCGACCTTCGTCTCGCGGACCGTGATGCCTTCGCGTTGCATGGCCAGCTTCAAGCCCAAGTTGCTCATCACAGTCGCCACCAGAGTATTTTCGCGTAACGACGCCTTCTCTTTCATCCCCAACGCCAACACCGCCATGATCTGATCACCGTCGACGATATTGCCCTCAGCATCAACGGCTAGGCACCGATCGGCATCGCCGTCGTGAGCCAGACCCAGATCTGCTCCGTGCTCCACGACGGCCTTCTGGATCTGCTCAATGTGCGTGGAACCGCAGTTGTCGTTGATGTTGTACGCATTCGGCGCATTGAAGATCGGGATGACCTCTGCGCCAGCGGCGGCGTAGGCGGCGGGAGCAATTTTCGACGCCGCACCGTTCGCGCAATCCACCACGACCTTGATGCCGTCCAGGGGCGTGGTCACAGACTCCGCGAGGTGCTCGAGATAGCGGACATGAGCGTCTGGCGATTCCTCGATAATCCGGCCGATGCCAGTGCCGGCCGGGCCACCTTCTTCCAGGTCGGCCATGGCTTGTTCAATCTCGTCCTCCACAGCGTCGGCAAGCTTCTTGCCTCCGGCGCTGAAGAACTTGATGCCGTTGTCGGGCATCGGGTTGTGCGACGCGGAGATCATCACACCGATGTCGGCACCGTAATCGTCGGTGAGGAACGCCAGGCCGGGGGTGGGAATGACACCCACGCGCAGCACGTCCACGCCCTTCGACGCCATGCCGGCCGCCATCGCCGCAGCGAGCATCTCGCCCGACACACGCGGATCCCGCCCGATGATCGCGGTGGTCCGCCGCTGTTCTGAACGTTTGTTCTGCGTCAGCACAATCGCAGCTGCCTGACCTAATTTCATGGCCAAGGGAGCAGTCAGAGCGTCATTGGCCAGTCCGCGGACACCATCAGTTCCAAACAGTCGAGTCATGAAAGACAATTATGCCGTAGCTGACCATGCCGCCTCGGGGCGGGTTCACAACCTGCCCGAAAATGCGGAACGCCGCCGCCCCCAAACAACGGGGAGCAGCGGCGAAACCATATCGCGCAAGCGATTTCTTAACGCTTGGAGTACTGCGGTGCGCGACGGGCCTTGTGCAGACCAGCCTTCTTGCGCTCCACGGCACGTGCGTCACGGGTGAGGTAGCCAGCCTTCTTCAAGGTCGGACGCTCAGCCGGGTTGTAGACGTTCAGCGCGCGGGCGATAGCCAGGCGCAGTGCACCAGCCTGGCCAGTCGGGCCACCGCCGCCGATGTTCGCCTTGATGTCGAACTGGCCTTCGCGCTCGAGCAGCGCCAGCGGGGAAAGGATGTCCTGCTGGTGCAGCTTGTTTGGGAAGTAGTCCTCGAACTCGCGGCCGTTGACGGTGATCTTGCCCTCGCCCTCGACAACGGTCACGCGAGCGACAGCGCGCTTACGGCGGCCGACAGTCTGGATCGGGCCCTCGTGGTAAACGGGAGCCTCACCTGCATCGTCGCCAGCCTCGTCCTCGATCGCGACAGCGTAACCGATGGTGTAGTTGAACTCTTCGGTAGCCGCCGTAGCAGCGTCGATGTCGGTCTGGGTAGCCTCGACGCCCTCGGTCATGTCAGCTGCGTTCGTGGTCTCTTCGGAGAAGTTGTTCGGCTCGGTCATTACTGCGCCACCTGCTTAAACTCGAAGTTCTCGGGCTTCTGCGACTCGTGCGGGTGCTCGGAGCCGGTGTAAACGTGAAGCTTCTTAATGGACTGACGGGAGAGGCGGTTGTGCGGCATCATGCCCTTCACAGCCTCTTCGATCACGCGGTCCGGACGCTCGTCGAGAGCGCGGCCGAGGGTGATGGACTTCAGACCACCCGGGTAACCGGAGTGGCGGTAGCGCATCTCGCGATCGCGCTTGTTGGACGAAATGTGGACCTTGTCAGCGTTGATGACAATGACGTGGTCGCCGGTATCGGCGTTCGGCGCGTACTGCGGCTTGTGCTTACCGCGCAGCAGGTCTGCGACGGTGGAAGCAAGCTTGCCCAGCACCACGTCGGTAGCGTCGACGACGTACCACTTGCGGGTAATGTCACCGCTCTTCGGGTGGTAGGTAGACATGTATGACTCCTTGAAGTCTTTATCTAGAGGCTGCCGGCCATGGCGCGCTTGACCTTCCCCTCCCCTGTTCCGGCGGCCGGTGGAGACCCGGTGGGGTGGCCCGGGAATGAACGTCTATCTACGCGCCACAGGTGCGGTAGGCATGGTTCATCCACGGTGGGTAAAACACACAGGCCTTAAACCTTAGAGCACGCCCTACTCAGACTCCAAAACGCGGCTTTCGCTTCTGCCCTGGTGCGTGCTGTGGGGACGGCACGACAAATGCGTGCGCCCCACCTGCCCATGGTGGTGCGCACGCACTGAAATAGAAACGCTCTTCAGTGGTGCGGGCCGTTCGCCGCGTCTGCCCCTAAGGGATGCTGGGGTCAGATCAAAAATTGGCCCGCTTGGTAGATGAGCGGTTCAGCATTTGGGTTTGTGTTCGTTCGCAGTTTTACCCCCAGCTATTCGCGGCGGCGGTGTTGACGGACTGCATGCGGTCGTTGCCGTCCTCGACGGCGCGGCCGATGGCCGAAAGGATGTCGTTGAGGTCCTGCGCCGCGGTGTCCCACTTGTTCTGGTGCTCCTGGTAGCGGTCAGCTGCTTCGCCTTCCCAAGAGGAAACCATCGGCTTGAGCTGGTCTTTAAGGTCCTCCAGCTGGCTGCCGATATTGCGGGACGAGGTCTCGATGTCGGATGCAGCGTCGGCGAGTGAACCGAAGCCGTACTTGATCACTGTCACTGTGTGTTCTCCCTGATTCAGATCTATGTGGTGGTATGTGCGTGTTGCGGTGTGTGGTCCGATACCTGTGGCGTGTTTCTGCCTGTGGCGTTGTTTCGCGCGCTACAGCGCAAGGCCGCCGGCTGGTGCGATATTTGCGAAGGCATCGGAATTCGTTGCGTCGACGTCTTCGAAGTTGCTGGCGTTGTCGCGGATATTCGACGCGATGTCGCCGAGTGCTTCGCCAAGACGGCGCTCCGCGTCATCGAAGCGGACCATCAAATCGTCGAAGCTGGCCTGCGCGCTGCCGGACCAGTAATCGCGCGTGGACTGCGCGACATCCTGCAGGCGGTTGAGCTCGGCGTTGACCGAGTCGTTGGTGTCGTCTACGTTGTTCGCCGCGTTGCGCATGACGTCGGCTTCTGTACGGAACTGAGCGGTGCTCATATTTCCTCCCCCGATATTGTTGTGTGCAATGGATTGTGGACGTGGTCTGCGGCGCTGAGGCCGTTTGTGACCTTTCCACCCTTATTGGACTGTTCTTCACCCTGTTTCGGTTCCCTGCGGACCGGAACTTTTTTCGCGCCTCAGCCGGGCGGGGTGAAGCGAGCGGATTCGTTGGCCATAGTGCACGTGGCTAATTGGACAGTGGTGGGCGCGGTACGTGTGTGGCAGCCAATGGAAATCTGCACATCACAGTCGGTCCAGGTGGACCACAATGCGTGGGATCCGTCCGGGAGCGCATGCTCGTAGCGGACGCTGACCTCGTCGCTTTCGGTCTGGCGCAGTTCCGGATCCTCCTCAATGTCCTTTTTCACCTGCCGCATGATGTCTTCGGGCGGGACGCCGTAGAGCGGGTCCACCGCGAGCTGCAGGCGGAAATCCGGGTCAGGTCCGGTCGCGCGCCACATGTCGCCGTCGGGCTCGAGACGGAAGCCGACGGGCAATTCCACGCTCAAACCGTCTTGTTCGAGGACGACCTTTTCTACTTTCGGTTCAGCACGATCCGGATCAGACGCGGGCACCTCACCGGGATCATCACCGACGCTGTCCGTCGGCGACGCCACACCTGCCGAATCACCGGAGACTGCGATGTCTGTCCCACTATTCTCATCTCTTTCCTCATCGCTTCCCCGTCCGGCGACGAACCAGATCGCTACGGCGCAGACCGCGGCAACCAGACCGACCGCGCCGACAAGCGCATAGCCGGATCGGCCGAAGCGTTCCTGCCGACGCGGTTCCAGCGCTGGACGACGGATGGGGATCTCCCGGATCTCCTCCCACTCGTCAGTCGAAGGGTGGGTGTCAGTGTCATCGGCATCGTCCAGCGACTCGCAGGTCAGCTCGACTTCGTAATCGCCAAATGCGCAGATGAGCTGCTTGAGTGTCGCATCAGTCGCGACGAGATGCACGGGTGTCCACTTCGGGTGTTCGCCGAGCACACTGCGGACATAACTGACGATCTCGCCGGCGGACGGCTTGTCGTAACGGTGCACATTGGCCAGGCCGGAAAAGACAGTGCATTCATCATCGACGGTGACGGTGAGAAGGGCGTTAGCTCCCGGTTCTGGTGACGTGTCGGCGGCAACGGATGAGCGGCCGCCGGTGACGTGGGCGGTGGTCATGGGGTCTCCTCGGATTGGGGTGCGGATGGGACGTCGATAAGCGTGTTTTCTGCGATGTGGATCGGGCCGATCTGCTCGTTATCGCGGACGAAGATGCCGCGGCCGGAGCGCAACGGCAGCGGGCGGACGCCGAAGAGAGCGCCTTCGTCTTTGGTGCCGGAGAAGAGCACGACGTCGGGCAGTTGGTCCTTGAGAGCGCTGAGGAACGGTGCGAGCAGAGCACGGCCCGTGCCGCCGAATTTGCGGGCGGCGATGATGTGCAGGCCAATGTCGTGCGCATGCGGGATGAGCGGCAGCAACGGGCGGAGATTCTCTTCACCAACGAGTTCGAGATCGTCGACGACCACGTAAATATCCGGTCCCGTCCACCAGTTGCGCGCGGCGAGCTGTTCGGCAGTGATTTCGGGGCCGGGCAGACGCCCAGTCAGGGTCGTCGCGGTATCCGCGAGCGCGGCCTTCGCGGCATCGGTCGACCCGCCGTAGACCGCGACCATCGGGTGATCCGCGTGCCGCAGATGGGTGCGACGCGGAAGAGATAGCCTCTCGACCGTGATAGGCACGGTTCCTCCGACGAGATAGACCGGTTAGCAACGGCATTGCCAACCACAAAGGCGGTCAGGTAGGGAGTAAGCGCTCCCGTAAAGCGATGGGACGGCAGACCACCGTTCTAGCGAGTCGAGCACGGCACTCCAAGCCGCCTGAATAGCAAGCCGGTAAAGCACCCCGCTCCGGGACAGATCAATCTACCCAGGAGCGTTTTTCTATGTCCTGAAAGGACACGACTACCGCCGTCGCGCCACGCTTTTACACGATGCAGGAACTCGCCGATCTCGGCGTCGGCTCCGAGTCCACGTCGCTAAAAGCCATTAAAGAGGGCCGTCTTTCATTCCACCGTTTCGGCACCGCCTATCGCATTCGCCAAGACGATCTCGACGCCTACCTCGCGGCCGCACGCCGCCCTGCCCCGCAGCTATTCGACGGCTTCGTCGATGCCGTCGTGGATGCAGCGCCCCAACTGACAGATGAGCAGCGTCAGCAACTCGTCACGGTGCTGGGTGGTGCGAAGCACTAGTGCAGACAAACCCACCTACGACGAGACCCCGCCGCTTAACTCAGCTAGCCAGGCTGGGTCTTGAACTGAGTGCGAGAGCTGATGGGTGATGGTCGTGCTACTACACACGCGAGCTCCACCGCCGTGCCCCGAGCCCAAACAAAAGATTCACTCAATCAAGGAGAACAAACCATGTCTTTCAGAGACGATTACGCAGCTGCTGGGGGGCGGGATTTGTAGGCGTAGTAGGTGCTCAGGGCAATCTTCGCGCTGGTGGTGGCCAGGACGCGGATGATGGGCTCGACCCCGAACTCGTCGCGGTAGGTATCGATGAACCGGACGACTATTTCTGGAGGCGGTCGAGCTCCGCCGCGAAAAAGCCGAGGCCTTCTTGAGGATGTCGTTGGCACGTTTTACTTCCGCGAGTTCGACTCGTAGTCTGCGGTTTTCTGCTTCCAGATCGAGGGATTCAGCGGGGCTGTCGGCGCCGTATTGTGGTTGCGGACCCAGACACGGAGGGATTCTTTGCTGAGGCCGAGCTCATTGGCGATGCGGGTCACCGCGCCGTGGGCGGTTGCCGGGTCGGCCTGGGCGTGGAGCACGAGTTCTACAGCACGCTGCTTGAGCTCCGGGGTGTACCTGACGGGCATGTGAAGGTTTCCTTTTCCAATTTCTTACCCTCCATTAAACCCGGGGCGAACCAGCGCGTTCATCAGCGCGGTTCTGCCCAGGACCGGGCGGCCGGGCGTCGACGAGACGCGCTGTACAAGGCCGGGGCGAAACCCGGGCGGGGATATTCCTACCTGCATCATGCCGTCGATGACCATTCACGGTTGGTGTACTCGGAGATCCTGGGAGACGAGCGGAAAGATACTGCTGCCGGGTTCTGGACGCGGGCGAGGGCCTTTTTCGCTGGAGGCGGGTTCACCGTCAAACAGGTGATGACGGATAACGGGGGTTGCTACCGTTCGCATGTGTTTGCTGACGCGCTTGGTGACGGTATCGGCCATAAGTTCACCAGGCCGTATCGTCCGCAAACCAATGGCAAGGTCGAGAGGTTTAATCGCACGTTGATGCAGGAGTGGGCCTATGTGAGGGCTTATGACAGTGAGAAGGCCCGGCAGGCAGCGTATGCGGGGTTCATCCACGATTACAATTGCAACCGGGCTCACACTGCTATCGGAGGGTTAACTCCCCCTGCAACGCGTTCACAACGTCACGGGGAAGTACAGCTAGCGTGGGAGACGGGAATGTCACCACCACCACTATTCGGAGGTAAAACCATGACCCGCATCGCCATCATCGTCGGCAGCACCCGCCCCAACCGCCTGGCACCCCAGGTCGCCGAATGGGTGCACGAGCACGCGCAGCAGCACGGCGGCGCCGAGTTCGAGCTCGTGGACATCGCCCGACCAGAACCTGCCCCTGCTGGATGAGCCCATGCCCCCGGCCATGGGCCAGTACTCGAAGGATCACACCAAGGCCTGGGCCGAGAAGATCGCCTCCTACGACGGCTTCGTCTTCGTCACCCCGGAGTACAACCACTCCGTGCCCGCCGCACTGAAGAACGCCGTGGACCTCCTGTACGCGGAGTGGAACAACAAGGCCATCGGCTTCGTCAGCTACGGCAGCGCCGGCGGCACCCGCTCCGTGGAGGCGTGGCGGCTGATCGCCGCGGAACTGCAGATGGCCGACGTCCGCGCCCAGGTGTTCCTGCCCTTCAGCTCCGACTTCGAGGACATGTCGAAGTTCACCCCGACCGAAGGCGCCACCGGCGCTCTCACCGATGTGTTCAACCAGGTCACCGCCTGGTCGGAGGCGCTCAAGACGCTGCGCGGCTGACCGGTAGTTGGTCTGAACCAGGCCGAACGCGGCGAGAAACCTGTGGTTTCCCGCCGCGTTGTCGTTCGTTGCTCGCCTCAATGCCGAGCCGTTCGAGTTCTTCCGGATTGCCCCGCATCTCCCGGACCACCTCGGGCGTGCGGCTCTCAGTCGAGGATCTCCTCCACTGCCCGTAAACCGCTTGTCCGTCAGGTCGGGGTCGTCCTCGAAGGGGACCGGGGTTCCACCCGGTGGATTCTGCCCGGCCACTCCCCGACCGCGGGTCCCGCTCCACGGATGGACGCATCCAGGGTGGCGGTCAGGTAGCTGAAGTTCGCCGATTCCCCCTCGCACAGATCAGTTCTGGTGCCGTGGGAAAAGGGGTCTCTCCCCTGGCCCGGGACGGTGCCGGTTCGGCTGTCATACGCATCTTCGCCTGAATTGGACCCACCACGGCAATCCGCTGCACGACAGGCCCGGTGAGCCCTTGTTCCCCGTACCTCGCTCAGCTCGTCAGAGTCCCCTCCACTAGGCTCGGGGCACATGACAACTCGACCGGATTCCCTCCGGCACTGGGAGTACTTCGTCGCCGTGGCCGAGGAGGGCAGCGTCACCGGTGCCGCGGAGCGGCTGAGGCTGACCCAGTCCCCCGTGTCCCAGGGGCTGAAACGTCTGGAGTCGAATCTCGGCCTCGACCTGATCCGCCGCTCCGCCACCGGTGCCACCCTCACCGAGGCCGGCCGGTCCCTGCTCCCGCAGGCCCGGATTCTGGTCCGGGACGCCACGGAACTGCAGAGCATGGCCCACGCCATCACCGACGCCGGGGCCGAGGTACGCGTGGGGCTGGCCCCCTCGGTGCCGCCGGGCATCGCCTTCGACCTCACCTCCGCGTTGCGGGACGTCGGCCGGGTCAGTGTGCACACGGCCGAGGTGTCGCAGCTGGTCACCCGGGTGGGCGAGGGCCGTCTGGACTGTGCCGTCATCGAGGACCCGGCGCCGACGGGTGAGTTGTCTCGCGGGCAGCTGCACGAGGTTCCCCGGCTGCTCGCGGGGCCCGCCGAAAAGCCCGCGACCTGGGCGGCGTTGCGGGGACACACCCTGCTGGACAACACCGCCGCCGTCAGCCCGGCGGCCGCCGGACGCCTGGCCGACGCCTTCTTCACCATCGGCTTGCACCCGGAGACCGAGCTGTGGCCGGACCGGACGGCCCTGGCCGCGCGGCTCGGTGCCGGAGGCGCGATGGTGCTGCTCACCCCCGATCAACTCGGGGGCCTGCCCGCGTTCCCGATGCCGACGGCCTTCCACCTGCGGCTGCGGTGTGTGGTGCCGCCGCAACGGGGCGGGGCCGACGGAAAGCGGGATCTGCGCGACGTCGTGGACCGTGCCCTGCGGCGCTCCCTCGGGCGTCTGGGAGAGACCGGATGACCAGGAGCCTGCGGGCCCGGATCGGCACCGAATTGGTCGCCGCGGGCTGTGACGGTTGGTGCTGGGCGCACCCGGTCGGCGAGGAGGCGGCCGGCGTCGGGGTCGGCGCCGACAGTCAGACCAGCATCTCGTCGATGTACAAGGTCCACCTCCTGGCCGCCTTCTGCCTAGCCGTGGACCGCGGGCTGCTGAATCCGCTCGACGCGGTGACGCTCAGCACGGATGACGGCCCGGTCGGGACCCCGGGAGTGGGGCTGTTCGCCGATCCCGTGACGATGAGCCTGCGGGATCTGGTGCGTCAGATGGTGGTGCTCTCCGACAGCATCGCCGCCCGGGTGCTGCAGCGGCGTCTCCCACCGGGCCTGGTCGGGGAGGTCGTCTCCCTGGCGAATCTCGAGGACACCACGATCGTCGCCCCGGGCACCACCGAGTCCGAACTCCCGGCCCTTCCAGAGGACGGCTCCGCGGCCAGCGAGGCGATCCGGCTGCTGGTCTCCTACCCCCGGGTCCACCAGGATCCGGCCACCTACCGCTCGGTGAGCACCCCACGCCAGCTGTGCCGCCTGCTGGACTGGATCTGGACGGGCCCGGATCTCACCGGGGTCTCCCGTGCCTTCGCCCGGACCGTGCTCGGGCAGCAGGTGTGGGGCCACCGGATCCCCTCCGGCTTCCCCGCCGGGGGCGTGCGCTTCCACGGCAAGACCGGGACGATCGGCCCCGTGCGTGGCGAGGTTTCCGTGGTGGCCGTCGACGAGGAGGCACCCATCGTCGTCGCCGTGATCACCCGTTCAGCCCGCAGCGGCCCGAACCTCGCGGCCGCGGACGCCGCGATCGGCCGCATCGCCCGGTTACTCGTCGATGAACTGCGCATGTCGCGCTGAGATTTCCCACCGGAGAACTCCCCGCCGAACAGGCGATATTCGTCTCCCGACTGGCCGGAAGTCGTGCGGGAACGTGGTAGCGGTGAGCCCGTGGGCCTAATCTCATCCGGCATGACCACCCGCACCACTGTCCGTGTCTCCGCCCTGCTCGCCGCTACGGCGCTCGCGCTNTTCATCCGGGATGCGGCGGACAAAGCCCGCGTCCACGAAACCGAGGAGCGAGATGAACATGCCGATGCCCACGCCGATCGCGGCCTTCATCGACGGCGGGACCAGCGTGGAACTGGACGCCGGCGGCGAGGAGGACGGCGCCACCGAGATCACCGCCACCTGGACCGTCCCGAATGGCGATGAGTCCACTACCACCGGGACGATCACCCTCTCCGAACAGGACAGCGACCTCATCACCTGGGACAAGCGGATCTTCTCCACGGAGCTGAACGGGGACAGCCGCTTCCTCTACTCCGACGACAAGACCTTCACTCTGCCGGTGACCGACCGCAACGGCACCGACATCCTGTCCTGGACACCTGTCACCGTCGTCTCCGCGGGCCCGGAGCTGATCCCGCGGGCCGGGGAGATCGCCGCCGCCGTCCGCCCGGTCGTGCCGACCTCCACCGCCGAATCCGTCACCGCCCAGATCGAGTCCGGGGACGGCTCCCCGGTGGGGCTGTTCACCCTCCGAGAGCGGGACTTCGCCGTGATAGGGGACGCCCTGCGGGCGATCAAGGGACTGGACCTGCGGGAGGAGGGCCGCATGCTCGGCCCCACCCGGGACACTGCCTCCCCGGTGGACGGCGGCCTGCGCGACTACTGGTCGGAGAAGATCACGGCCGACGCCGGCTGGACCCTCCAGGCCACCTCCCCCACCGGCACGACCATCCTGGGGCAGGTGGAACCGGAGGAGAGCGAACCCGTGCGCACCACGATGGACCTCGGGGTGCAGACGGCCGCGAAGCGGGCCCTGGAGCCGATCGAGCAGCCCGCGGCGATCGTCGCCCTCAGCGCCTCCACCGGCGGGGTTATCGCCGTCGCGCAGAACGACGCCGCCGACGCCCTCGGCCCCGTCTCGCTGAGCGGGCTGTACCCGCCCGGCTCCACCTTCAAGACGGTGACCACCGCCGCCGCCCTCGAACGCGGCACCGTGGTACCCGACTCCACCGTCGCCTGCCCCGCCACCGCGGAGATCGATGGCCGCGTCATCCCCAACGACGGCAACTTCGCCCTCGGGGACGTCTCCATGACGCAGGCCTTCGCCCAGTCCTGCAACACCACCCAGGGTTTCATCTCCCAGGATCTGGAGCCGGACGACATGAGGAACACGGCGGCGCGTCTCGGACTGGGCGTGGACTTCACCGCGCCCGGCATGAACTCGGTGACCGGCTCCGTCCCCGTCACCGAGCCCGGCGCGGCCCGGGTGGAGGCCGCCATCGGCCAGGGCGAGGTCCTCTCCTCCCCCTTCGGGCTGGCCGTCATGGAGGCCTCCCTGGGCAACAACGGCCGGATGGTGCTGCCGACCCTGATCCAGGGTGAGGAGACCACCGCCGATCAGGACCCCGAGCCGCTCGACCCGGCGACAGTGCGGGCCCTGCGCGCGATGATGGCGGAGACGGTGGACTCCGGGACCGCCGCCAGCCTGAGCGACATCCACGGTCTCGGCGGCAAGACCGGGACCGCGGAGGTCGGGGGCAACCGGCCCGCCCACGGCTGGTTCGCCGGCATCAAGGGTGACCTGGCGTTCTGCACCTTCGTCGCCGGGGCGGAGTCCTCGGGACCGGCGGTGGCGGCCACGGGCCGTTTCCTGCGCGATGACGCGATGTCGGAGTGGCGCTGAGCGGACCCCATCACCCGGGCCAACGCTCACGTCGATCCCCCAAAAGTAGTATTAGTGCAGGTCAGCCCCATTCAGGGGGCGGAAGAGGACGTTCCGGACAAAAGTCCGCAATACCTCGGGTGGTCACGTCAACTTCTGCGTTAAAAAATGAGGAGTCGTTCACTGTCGGTCAACATATTCGAGAAGGTAACCCGGTGTTTTCACGGGAAGCCGACTGACACGTGGTGAAGATCCAAGGAAAGTGACCATTGACCAGGCAAATTAGTAGTTGTTGATGTCACAATTTGCCTGCTCGAAGGGATCACCTTCAGGGTGAAGACTACCAGCTTCCATGTCGGTACCCCGCTCCTGCTCAACTGTGCTCGAACGCCGGACTCATGTTATTGGCCGCCACCGCCGACGCCGTCAAAGTCGCCGATGCCATCGACGTGAAACTGGCCGAGTGACAGAACCCGAACCTGCTGCACACCATGACCGCACTGGCCCTGGCACTGGCCCTCAGCGGGGACGACGCAGGCGATGTTGATCTCCTGGGCCCGTTGGTGGCCACCGGCCTGGTCGACCAGGTGCCGTCGCACTCCACGGTGCACCGCCGCCGCAAGGAACTCGCCGACCACGACGACGAAGCTGCCGGTGCCGGCACAACCGCGGTGCTGGCCGGCATGAAAACAGCCCGTACCGCGGACTGGACCGCCTGCGGTGCCCGCAACCCCGCCGCCGCGGCCAGCACCGATGCTCCGTTGGTTCTGGACCTGGACGCGACGGAAATCCTCGCCCACTCAGACAAGGAAAAAGCGGCCCCGACCTGGAAGAAGCACTACGGGTTCCACCCGCTGTGCGCGATCATCGACCACGGCGACGGGCTGACCGGTGAACCCGCAGCCGTCCTGCTGCGTCCGGACAACGTCGGCTCGAATACCGCCGACGACCACAAGGACGTCCTCGACCAGGCCTTGGCCGCGATCCCCAACCGCGTCGATGGTCAGGAGTGGGGGAAGCGTTTGCTGATACGCACGGATTCCGCCGGCGGATCCCAGGCCTTTCTGGGACACCTCAACCAACAAGGCCTGGCGTATTCGGTGGGGTTGCCGGTGACCTGGCAGATCGGCGACATCGCCTCCACGCTCGGCGAGGGCATCAAACAAGGCATCATCCGCGCGGGCGGTACGGTCAGCGACACCACGGACGCTTATGTCGCAGACATCACTTCCCGGATGCGATCCTGGGCCGGGGAAGCACTGGGCATTAACCTCGACAAATACCCCACAGATATGCGGATTATCATCCGAAGCCCCGACGATGGCCTGGAAGGTACGAGGAGACCTGAATGGGGCGATTTTCCACTCGGATCACGGCAGTGTTTATACCTCTGAGCAGTACCGGAGGTTGTGTGAGTAGTTCGGCGTCACCCAGTCGATGGGAGCGATCGGGACGAGTGCGGATAACTCGTTGGCGGAGTCGTTCAACGCGTCACTGAAGCGGGAAGTCCTTCAGGATGAGCCTGTTTTTCCAAGTCAGCTGGTGTGCCGCCGGGATGTGTTTCGGTGGTGCACCCGGTACAACACGAAACGTTTGCACTCATGGTCCGGCTACCGCTCGCCGAATGCCTTTGAAGCCGCCTGATTAGCTGCACTGACTATCATGATCACCGCCTCCGCGGAACCGCAGGGAGGGGCCATCGACCCGCTGCGAGCTGTCTCATTCGTCGAACGCGAGCAGGGAGCCGACACCGCACCGCTGCGTGCGCGCCCAATTGAGACTATTGATTCCGCTGCCCCACACCGAAGCAGTTTCACGGTCGCAAGCGTCGTGCTCGTCGCCGCCCTTGCTGTCGCAGTGGGCGCTTTTCGACGAATACTCCTCCAGGGCCGGCCCCGGCATCGCTCCATTCACCACGGTTAAAACCCACCGCGCGGGTGGAGCGCCGCGACCAGATTGGCTGCCGCCGCAGCTCTATCAGTAGGTCGCGGTCAGCGCTGCCTCGCGTGTGAGGTCCGGGCCTTCGGGCAGGAGGCTGAGGATGCTCCACGGAACGGTGTCCACGTGCAGTGCGCCGACGACATCGAGGTTGTCCCTGGTATCCACCAGATGGCGCTGGCCTGAAGCGGACACAACGTGGTAGCCGGCACCGGTGTCGACTCCGACAGCACCGGAGGCTAAGCCGACGAAATGGGTCGCGGGGCTATCACCGGACAGCTCGACCGATCCTGCGGTCAAGACATCCGAGTCTGGGGCTACGAGTGCAACAGAGCCTGACTCGGTCACGCACACGGCCGATTTCTTTGGATCCACCCACTCCGGCGCTTTCTCCGGAACGGCGATATCTAGCGGGACTTGGGCATCCGGATACGCGGCAATCTGGGAGGGGGAAGAAGTAGAGGTGGGGGCGGCGGCGTCGATAAGCAAATGCTTCTGTAATTCCGAAACGGGCTGAATGCCGCCATGCTGTGTGACAGCCCATGCTTCGTCGGTGCCGTCGGCGAGCAACAGGCGCGGCAACGGGTGCGGCAGGCGGACCGGCGGAAGTTCGCGGATCGCGGACAGCACCGGCGCGCTGATGTCTGCGCGGACGACCCGCGCGTCGATGCCTAGTGCGCGTCGGATCAGCCTGCCCTGTGCATCGCTGTCTGATGGAAGTTGTGCGCGCCCCTCATTGGTGAGCATCCACTCGGTCCCGCCCTGAGTTACCGCGACAGCCTGACCGTCGGCGAGCTGCTGCACCGGTTCCCCGGCGACAACCGTGACACGCTCCTGCCCCTCGCAAGCCGACCACGCAGCATCCACCGCATCACCCGGCGCGAACATCGCCGGCGCCGTGGCGATGCCCAACGGCACACCGCGCGGCATCTCGGTGAGCCGCTCCTCCCCCACGCGCTGCGGCTCCTCCGCGCTGCCTGCGATCAGACGTGCCGACGTCAGGTTCGTCACCGGGTGCACTACCTCCCCGACCCGCACGTACATCGCCCCGTCATTGGCCCGCAGAATCGCCGCCGCCCCTGGATCCGGATTCGGCCGCAACCACGCGAACAGCCCCGAACCCGCCGCGATGAGCGCCACCGCGACAATCCCGAAGATCGCCGAACGCCGCCGCGCCGCCAACGGATCATGAATCATCCGGATATCCCCGTAAATGAGCCCGTGCTCCACGCGCCGGCGCATGAAACGGTGCCCGGACACCTGCGAACGCGTCGTCGGCAACAGCCTGCGCGCCTGCTTTGTCTCCCCTGAAATGGCATGAGTGTGCTGAGCCATGTGGACGCCCCCCGTCGATTAGCAATGGCTTCTTTAAACGACGCTAAGCGCATGCGGGGCAGGCTTCAACCCGAAAATGCGTACTGAAATGCGCAACGCTATTCGACGTCCGCGGCCGCCAGCTCCTCACTCGTCGGCGTCAGCTCAGGCAGTTCGGTGGAGCCGCCGTTGGCGACGGCGTCGCGCTGAAGTTCCTTGATCTCAGCTGGGGTGAGCTGCGCGTTGACGGCGAAGATAGTCACGCGGCCGCGCTGGTAGACGGGCGTGACGCCGGGGGTGGTCCACAGGGCCTTGTCCACCTGCCAGTTCTTGGGCCCGGGCCAGAAGGTGTTGCCGGAGGAGACGATGAAGCGGACGCCCAGGTCGGCAGCGGCGTCGTCGGCGGGCGATTTCTCGTTCGGTCGGCCGCGTTCACCGGCGCCGAGCTGGCCGGCGCGGTCGGCGAGCAAGTTCGAGTCGACGCCCATCCCGCCGTTGGGCCACAGGTAATGGCGGGCGACGGTGGGGACACCGTTGATGGCATAGGCCCAGGAGTAGCCGTCGGTGGATTCACCCATAACGAGCCCCTCCTGTGCTTCCGGGCGGGAGCCGAGCCACGCATAGGCGGTCATCTGGTCGTCGTCGACCATGCGGTCGTTGAGGCGGGAGGCGTCGAATGACATTTCGGCGCCGTCGACAGCGACAGTGGACGCCCAGGCACCAGCGCCCCACCCGGTCAGCGCAGCGAGCACGGCTGATGCGAGCGAGGTGCCCCACACCCACGGGCGGGTGCCGTAGCGGGCGGCGATGGGCGCGAGCGTGATAACGCGGATGATCACGGCCGCACCGATGGCAGCACCGGCGATGACGGTCAGCGCCACCACGGTGACGATGCGGTGGGCCGAGTTGTAGTGCGGCGCGCCCAGCATGGTCAAAAGCGGTTCCCACATCCCGTCGAACGGGTGCAGCGCGTGTGCGGTGGTGGCCACCATGATCCCGTAGAAGACCGGCGCCCAGACCTGCCCGCGCCACACCACCATGGCAATGGCACCAAAACCGGCGAGCCACAGCAAGATGGTGGGGTCGAAATCGGGGAAGAACTCGCCCACGTGGCGGGTGTCCATCATGAACGCCTTGTCCCAGGCCTCCTCAGCGGTGACATTCTCACTCGCGTCCCAGGTGTTCACTTCCCCAGACTGAGCCTGGCCGGCGAGCAGCTGTGGGAGGAACACCACCGTCGCGCCGAGCGCCGGGATGGCCAACCAGAGAACATCGCCGACGCGCGAGCGGTCCGGGCGCCACACCAGGTACGTCGCCCAGTACAGCAGGACGGCGAGCACTACCACGAGTACGGCCGACGGGTGGACCTGCATCATGCCCAGGAAGGCGAACAGCGTCGGCAGCGCCAGTGCCCGGTAGCGCGGCACCTGGTGGAACAGCGCGATGACGAGGCCGGACAGGCCGATCGCCACGATGTACGGGCGCATGCCCACGAAGTCCGGGATCCACACCAGCACCGGCGACGCATACACACCGATGGCGGCCAAGCCCGCGGCGATCTGCGCGACCATGCCGTGGCCGCGCGCCATCGCCCATGCCAGTCCCGCGGCGCCGGCGGGCAGGGCGAGGCTCGGCAGAACGATCGACGCCAGGTTCACTGCCTCCACAGGGGCGAGGTCGCCAGCCTTGGCGAACAGCGCTGTCGCCGCGTGGAACGCGGACGGGTAGAACAGGTCGATGTGCGTTTCAGGGTTCTGCAGCTCGCCCATCCGGGTGGGCGAGGCAATGCCTTCTTCCATGATGAAACGCACGGCGTTGACGTGCCATTGGATGTCCCAGCCCTGGACGATATTGTTCAACTGGCCCGGCACCTTCGACTGGAGTTCGAGCTGTTTCGCGATCAGCATCCACACGCCGGCCACGACACCGGCGCCGGGGAGCACCCACGACGGGTCGGCGATGCTGCCGCGGCGCCAGTCACCCGGCCATAGGGCGCGCACCCAGTTCTTCGCGGCACGCTTTTTCGCCCGTCGCGCGAATGCGTAGCGCCACCCGGCTGCCAGGCACAGCATGAGCACTAAGAACACGATGAAGGACGGCCACCCGAAGCGGATTCCCATCGCGCCGTACAGCCAGCTGCCCAGCCCGACGATGCCGAAGGTCGCGGGCAAGGATGCTGCAGCGGCAGCGGGCAGTTTCGCGCCCGCGACCCACGCGAAGATGAGTCCCGGCAGGGTGAACACAGCGATGGCCAGCCACACGGCGCCGACTGCATCCATGCGTTCTACCTCCGGGCAACTCTTTCGGACGATTCCTGCCCAAGCAGTTTATTCCGTTGCACGGGGTGACTCGGAGTGCACCTCCGAAGCGTCGCGCCGGTCGCGCGTCACCGCCGCGCGAGCTGCGAGTTCGTCGTCCGCCGGATAGTCGACGCGCGCCAAGGTCAACCCGTTTGCGGGTGCCAGGCGCACTGCCGGCGAGCGTTCCTTCGCCCCCAGCAGTGCGGCAGCCCAGTAGTCGTCACGCGTGCCCGAACCGACGTCGAGGCACGTGGCCACGAGCGCGCGGACCATGTGCCAACAAAACGCATCGGCGACAATGACCGCTTCGAAGAGTTCCGGTTCCTCGTCGGTGGAGATGTCACGCCATTCGAAGGAGTGGACTTTCCGGATCGTGGTGGCGTGCGGGCGCGCTTTGCAGAATGCGGCGAAATCATGCAGCCCCACCACCGCATTCGCGAACTGCTGCGCGGCGTCGAGATCCACCTTCTTCGGCCACACGGCGGTGTCGCGCACACGCAGGGGCAACGCCCCACCGTCCGCGGTGGTCACCCGGTAGCGGTAGGTGCGCGTCAACGCGGAGAAACGCGCGTCGAAGCCGTCGGGTGCGGCGGACACGGCCGAAACACGCACATCAGGCTCAAGCAATTTCGCTAATCGACGCACCAACCGCCCCGGATCCCCCTCAATCGACCTCTGATCCAGCGATGCCACGGGGATATCCGCATGCGCCACCTGACCGGAGGCGTGCACCCCCGCATCCGTCCGGCCCGCCACAGCCAGCTCCACCGGGTAGCGCAGGATCAAGCTCAGTGCGTTCTCAAGCACGCCCTGCACCGTGCGGAGCTCCTCCCCGCCGGTTGGTTTCTGGCGCGCCCAGCCGTGAAAATCGGTTCCGTCGTAGGCCACATCGAACCGCAGACGCACCATGTCGCCGGAGCGCTCCGCAGGCGTACTAGCTTCACCGGGATCCGTAACCATACCGACCACCATAAATGGTGATAGGTCTCGAAACGGAAAACGCCCGCTCCACTTTCAACAAGGGGAGCGGGCGCTTAGTGCTTACAGGCGCGAGAAGGTCTTACTTCTCGTCCTCGGCGGTCTCCTGGACCTCCGGAGCCTCAGCGGTGTCCTCGGCGACGGCCTCGTCGTTGGACTCAGCGTCAGCCGGTGCCTCAGCCTTGGTCTCCTCAGCCTCAGCCTTGGTCTCCTCAGCCTTCTCGTCGGCCTCGGCAGCAGCTGCCTCAGCCTCGGCGGCCTTCTCCTTGGAGGCGGCGGCGCGTGCAGCGCGGTTCGCCTCGGAAGCCACGGTCTCCTCGAGAACGAGGGAGATGTTGACCATCGGAGCGTTGTCGCCCTTGCGGTTCTCGAGCTTGATGGTGCGGGTGTAGCCACCTGCACGGTTCTCGAACTTCGGGGCGAGCTCGTTGAACAGGTACGCGACAACGTCCTTGTTCGGGATGTCCTTGGCCACGGCGCGGCGGTCGGCGACCGAACCGGACTTAGCCTTGGTGATCAGCTTCTCTGCGTACGGGCGCAGCACCTTGGCCTTGGCCTCGGTGGTGTTGATGGAACCGTTCACGAACAGCTGGCTGGCCAGGTTAGACAGAATGTGCTTCTGGTGGCTAGCCGAACCGCCGAGACGCGGGCCCTTCTTCGGGGTAGGCATTGTTGTACTCCTCGTGTTGTTTCTCGGGCTTTAGAACCTGCCGCACGTGGGCGGGTTCTAGGAGCCGGTTGAAACGGTGTTCATTGAAACGTCAGTGTCAGTGCGCGTTGTTTACTCGGCGTCATCCATACTGCCGTCGACAAAGTCGCCGGTCTCAGCGTCGTAGCCCTCAATCTGGGTCGGATCGAAGTCTTCCGGCGCATCCTTGAGCGTAAGCCCCAGGGAAGCCAGCTTGATCTTTACCTCGTTGATGGACTTCTGACCGAAGTTGCGGATGTCCAACAGGTCGGATTCAGTGCACTCGGCGAGCTCGCCGACCGTGTGGATCTCCTGACGCTTCAGGCAGTTGTAGGAACGCACGGAGAAGTTCAGGTCCTCGATGGGCATGTTGTACGCGGCGATGTACTCCGTCTCCTGCGGGGACGGACCGATCTCGATGCCCTCGGCGGCGGTGTTCAGCTCGCGTGCGAGACCGAACAGCTCGACGAGGGTGGAGCCTGCGGACGCAAGGGCATCACGGGCCGTCATGGAGTTCTTGGTCTCCACGTCGATGATCAGCTTGTCAAAGTCGGTACGCTGCTCAACACGCGTCGCCTCAACCTTGTAGGACACCTTCAGCACGGGCGAGTAAATCTGGTCGACCGGGATACGGCCGATCTCGCCGCCGGAGTTGGTCATCGCCGGGACGTAGCCGCGGCCGCGCTCGACAACGAGCTCCATTTCCAGGCGCGCCTGCTCGTTGAGCGAGGCGATGTGCAGGTCCGGGTTGTGCACGGTGATGTCGGCCGGCAGATCAATGTCTGCGGCAGTGACTTCGCCCGGGCCTTCCTTGGACAGGTACATGACCACCGGCTCGTCAGAGTCGGAGGACAGAACCAGGTTCTTCACGTTGAGGATGATCTCAGAGACGTTCTCTTTGATGCCGTTGATCGTGGTGAACTCGTGGAGCACACCGTCAATCTTGATGGAGGTCACGGCTGCGCCCGGAATGGACGACAGCAGTGTGCGGCGAAGAGAGTTACCGAGGGTGTAACCGAAACCGGGCTCGAGCGGCTCGATGACGAACTTCGAGCGGTTGGTGTCGATGTATTCCTCAGTGAGCTGAGGACGCTGCGAGATGAGCATGGACTTCTCCTTTTCCGGCGACCGCTATATGACGCCGTAGAGGGTACCGGCGGGGTGCCGCCGGTACGGATGACAGATGAAAGGGAACGTCGATAAGCAGTTGCTTTTCGACGCCCCGAAGAACCGCACTGCGCGGAACTTCGATGTTACTTCGAGTAAAGCTCGACGATGAGCTGCTCCTGCAGCGGCACGTCGATCTGAGCGCGCTCGGGCAGCTGGTGCACGAGGATGCGCAGGGTGTCCGGAACGACCTGCAGCCAAGCCGGAACGACCGAGTCGACCAGCGCGTCCTGGGCCTCTTCGAACCAGAGCATGTTGCGGGACTTGTCACGGACATCGATGATGTCGTACTGGGTCACGCGGAAGGACGGCACGTTGGTCTTCTTGCCGTTGACCGTGAAGTGACCGTGAGAAACCAGCTGACGAGCCTGACGGCGGGTACGCGCCAGACCTGCGCGGTACACGACGTTGTCCAGGCGAGACTCCAGCAGAACGAGCAGGTTGTCGCCGGTCTTACCCTGGAGACGGTTAGCCTCCTCGTAGTAGCGGCGGAACTGCTTCTCCATCACACCGTAGGTGAAACGGGCCTTCTGCTTCTCCTGGAGCTGCAGCAGGTACTCAGATTCCTTGATGCGGGCGCGGCCAGCCTGCCCCGGAGGGTAGGGACGACGCTCGAACGACATGTCGCCGCCGACCAGGTCGACGCGCAGGCGGCGAGACTTACGGGTAGCAGGGCCGGTATAACGAGCCATGATGTATTACCTCTTTTCCTTTCTCACCAGTTAAACGCGACGACGCTTCGGCGGACGGCAGCCGTTGAACGGCTGCGGCGTCACGTCGGAGATCGAGGACACCTCCAGGCCGGCAGCCTGGATGGAACGGATAGCGGTCTCACGGCCGGAGCCCGGACCCTTGACAAAAACGTCGACCTTCTTCATGCCGTGGTCCATTGCCTTGCGGGCAGCGTTCTCGGCAGCCATCTGAGCGGCGAACGGGGTGGACTTACGGGAACCCTTGAAGCCGACGTGGCCGGAGGATGCCCAAGAGATCACAGCGCCGTTCGGGTCCGTGATGGACACGATGGTGTTGTTGAAGGTGGACTTGATGTACGCGTGGCCTGCGGCCACGTTCTTCTTGGCTACGCGGCGACCGGAGCGGCGCGCAGCAGAGGAGCGAGTCTTCGGTGGCATAGGTTACTTCTTCTTTCCTGCGATGGTCTTCTTCGGTCCCTTGCGGGTACGCGCGTTGGTCTTGGTGCGCTGGCCGCGAACCGGAAGTCCGCGACGGTGGCGCAGGCCCTGGTAAGAGCCGATTTCGATCTTGCGGCGGATGTCGGCCTGAACCTCGCGGCGGAGGTCACCCTCGACCTTCCACGAGTTCTCAATGACATCACGAAGAGCGGCGACCTGATCGTCGGTCAGGTTGTCGGTGCGCAGGTCAGGAGAAATGCCCGTCTTCTCGAGCAGCTCCTTGGAACGGGCAGGGCCAATTCCGTAGATGTAGGTAAGTGCGACCTCCATGCGCTTATTGCGCGGCAGGTCAACACCAGCTAGACGTGCCATGTGGTACGTGCCTTTCAGGTTGTTTCGGTGGTTTTCTCCCAACTCGTCCACGCCACGCGGCACTTGTGTCCGGTCCGTCCCGGACTATTGGGCCGTGGTTCACGTGGCTCCAGCCACCGCAGCCGGAGGTTGCATGAATCGTTGCCATTTTCGGATGGCGTGCCGATCCGTGAGTAAGGAGGCTTGGTCAGTGCGCCTGACTCAGATGTCTTTCACACCACTACAGAGGCGCTCACAGAGGAGACTATTTGTAGCGGTAGACGATACGTCCGCGTTCCAAGTCGTACGGGGAAAGCTCCACGACGACGCGGTCCTCCGGAAGGATGCGGATGTAGTGCTGGCGCATCTTGCCACTGATGTGGGCGAGAACCTCGTGCCCGTTGTCCAATTCGACACGGAACATCGCGTTCTTCAAGGGCTCAATAATGCGGCCCTCGACCTCGATTGCGCCTTCTTTAGCCATACACTCCGCTTTCCCGGCACCACGGATAACCGCAGGTACCTAACGTATTTGAGTCAATTGCAGGTAGTGCGTCGAGCAAATCCCCACACACCAAATGACCACTCTAGCCTTCTACCTGCGACAAAGCAAAACCCTCCCAGGCCCGAGAACCGGGGCCGGGGAGGATACTGGAAAGTGTCGCGATCGACCTAGAAGACGTGAACCTGGTCGCCGATCTGCAGAGAGTTGAAGTAGGTCTGCGCATCATTGCGGTACATGCGGATGCACCCGGCAGACTTCACCGAAGGGTCACCCTGGTGGAAAGCAATGCCGTTGTTGGTGAAGTAGGTGGCAAACGGCATCGGAGCGTTGTTGAACTCGTACGAGATCTCGTCCTTGACCTTGCGGTTGACGTAGTGGAAGCCCTTCGGTGTTTCCTGCCCCGGCTTGCCGGAGGACATACGGACCGGGCCGTAGGTGATCTTGCCGTCGCGCTGCAGCCACGTGCGCTGGTTCTTGATGTCCACGCATGCTCGTGCTGTCTTCGCGCAGCCGCCCGGCTGCGCCTTCGGGGCGGGCTTAGCTGCCGGAGCAGGCTTCGGGGCCGGCTTCGGAGCAGGCTTGGGTGCCGGCTTCGGCTTGGGCTTGGGAGTGCGCTCCGCAATCAAACCCGGGGCAATTGCTTCCACGAGGGCATCAATGCCATCGTGCAGCTGCTTTTCCTGCGTCTTGTTTCCACGAGCGATCGCGGTCGCCTGCGCACGCAGCGCATTGCGGGCGTCCCAGACAGCGTTACGCGCATTAGTGGCAACCATCATCGATGCAGCCTGCAGGTTCTTCTCCGCCTGCTGCAGGAACGGGGAGTTGCTGGATGCGGCGGATGGAAGAGCCGGAGCAGCTTGCGCGGTGGCCGGGGCGGCTACGAGAGCCGCCGCGATGCCGACACCTGTGAGCAGTGAACCTGCCCGGTGTGCGAAACGGGAAGTCTTGGACTGGCGAGCGTGGCGCGGAGTGTAGGACATGGTGGGAAGTATAACCGCCAGCTTGGAAAAACTACGATTGAAGCTGAAAGTTATGAGGAATTCACCCCACGCGAGGGGTGAGGATGCGTGGGCCGTCTTCCGTCGCCGCTACCGTGTGCTCCCAGTGAGAGGCAGGAGAGTTGTCGGCGCTGACTACCGTCCATTCGTCCTCAAGCACGACAGAATCCGTTTCGCCCCCGAGAATCAACATCGGCTCAATTGCGAGCACCGAGCCCGAAGCGATAAGCGGGCCCCTGCCCGGCCGACCCTCGTTGTGAAGGTAAGGCTCCTCGTGCATCTCATGCCCAATACCGTGCCCGCCATAGCCGTCCAGGATGCCCAATTTCACACCGAAGTCCTCCTCGGCCCTGCGAGTTGCAATCTCAAGCGCGTGGGAGACATCGGTGAGGCGGTTTCCAGGCACCATCGCTTGCAGTCCTTCGAGGAGAACTTGGCGCGTAGCGCGGTTCAGCTTATCGACGTCGCCTGCCAGCTCCCCCACCCCGAAGCTCCACGCTGAGTCGCCGACCCAACCGTCGAGTGTTGCTCCGCAGTCGATTGAAACGAGATCGCCTTCTGCGAGGACGACGTCCTGGCTAGGGATCCCGTGGACGACAACCTCGTTGACGGACGCGCAGATCGACCCCGGGAAGCCTCCGTACCCCTTGAACGTGGGGACAGCACCGTAGCCGCGGATTACCTCCTCAGCCACGGAATCGAGCTCCACGGTGGTCACACCGGGGGCTGCTGCTTTCCGCACCTCTTGGAGCGCAATACCGACAATGCGCCCGGCCTCTTCCATCGCGTCGAGCTCCCCGGCGGTCTTTGCCGGGATCGACTTCTTGCGGCCGAACAGCATTCTGCGGCTCCCTCCAAGTAGTGCGGAGATTGTTTAGCGCTCGAGGCGCTCCATGGCACGGTTGTTGACCTCGTCCACGTCGCCCTCGGCGTCGATATTGATGATGGCATCGCCATAGTGGTCGATCAGCGGCGCCGTCTCGTCGCGGTAGACCTGAAGGCGGGTGCGGATCGTGTCCTCGTTGTCATCGGCGCGGCCGCGCGCGAGCATGCGCTCCACAACAACGTCCTCATCGATCTGGAAGTTCAGAACGCCGTCAAGCGTCTGGCCGTTGCGGGAGAGCAGATCCTCGAGGATCTCAGCCTGCTCGACGGTGCGCGGGAATCCGTCGAGAAGCCAGCCGTTCTTCGCGTCATCCTCGTTCAGCCGTTCCTCCACCATCCGTGCGGTGACGTCAGTGGGAACGAGCTTGCCCGCGTCGATGTATTCCTTGGCTTCCTTGCCAAGAGGAGTGCCGTCACCAATGTTGGCGCGGAACAGGTCGCCCGTGGAGATGTGCGGGATGTTCAGCTTCTCCGAGAGAATCGCTGCCTGGGTGCCTTTACCGGCACCGGGAGGGCCGAGGAGAACGAGACGCATTATTTCAACAGTCCTTCGTAGTTGGATTGCAGTAGCTGGGATTCAATTTGCTTGACCGTGGTCAAAGCCACGGAGACCATAATCAGGATAGCCGTGCCGCCGAACGCGGTCATGCCCCCGGCACCGCCGCTGCCACTGATGCCCAGATCGATGGCGATGTTCGGAAGAATCGCGATCAAACCGAGGTAGATGGCACCGACGAACAGCAGACGGTTCATCACGAACGCCAGGTACTCCGCTGTCGGGCGGCCCGGGCGAATACCCGGAATGAAGCCACCGTACTTCTTCATGTTGTCCGCCTGCTCGTACGGGTCGTACTGGATAGAGACGTAGAAGTACGCGAAGAAAATGATCAGGGCGAAGTAGGTGACAATGTATTGCCACGACGCCGGATTCTGCAGCCACGCCATCACGCTGGACATCCACCAGTTGTCCGGAGGGGTCGGCTTATTGGAGTTGACGATCTGGGTGATCAGCACTGGCACGTACATCAGCGAGGACGCGAAGATCACCGGGATAACGCCGGCCTGGTTGACCTTGAGCGGCAGGTACGTGGAGGTACCGCCGTACTGACGGCGACCGACCATGCGCTTCGCGTACTGCACCGGAATACGACGCTGGCCCTGCTCGATGAAGACGATGCCGACAACAAGAAGGATCGCCGCTGCGACCACCACTGCGAATACAACCGGACCGGACTGACGGAAGATGTTCGCGCCGTCCGTCGGGATACGGGTGGCAATACCGGCGAAGATGAGCAAGGACATGCCGTTTCCTACGCCCTTTTCGGTGATGATCTCACCGAGCCACATGATCAGCACAGCACCGGACGTCATCACAATGACCATCATGGCCAACGTCCACAGGTTGCGGTCCTCCACGAGAACCGGCACACCCTGACCGAGCAGCTGCTCGCGGTCTGCCAGTGCAACGATGCCCGAGGACTGCAACAGCGCCAGCGCGACCGTGAGATAGCGCGTGTACTGCGTCATCTTTGCTTGGCCGGACTGGCCTTCCTTCTTCAACTCCTCAAATCGAGGGATCACGACGGTGAGCAGCTGCACGATGATCGATGCCGTGATGTACGGCATGATGCCGATCGCGAAAATCGACAACTGCAGCAAAGCTCCACCGGAGAAGAGGCTGATCACCGAAAAGATATTGCCGTCATTGCCTTCGGTAAGCGCGTTGAGACGCTCGGCAATGACCCCGTAATCAACACCCGGGGTAGGAATCTGGGCACCGATACGGTACAGAATGATCAGCGCGATAGTGATCAAGATCTTCTTGCGTAGATCGGCATCCTTGAACGCCTGAACAATGGCTGACACGTGGCCTCCTGGCTCCTCCCACCTAGACGCCGACACCGATAAACCGGTGCCGCAACCGACCGGGTGAAAAGTAGCGGACAGTAGATAACGTACGTTGATGCCCAGCCGAAGCGGCGCCACCCAAGTCTGAATGGCCCCGGATAAACGGCAGACATATTTTGACTTGTTCACCCTACCAGGTGGGTGCACAAAACCTCGACTCCCCCCCTCGGGGCAGAAAAACACTAAAGCTCCCAGCGGAGTAGTGGATCAGTACTACTCAGCTGGGAGCTATTAGCTCAAAGAGGATTAGTCCTCGTTGTTCTCCTCGGCAGCCTTCGAAACGGCCTCGGTGGTGGAACCACCAGCGGCCGCGATCTTCTCGGCGGCAGACTTAGAGAACTTCTCCGCGGTGATGTCGAGCTTGACGGAGATCTCACCGTCGCCCAGGACCTTCACCGGCTGGTTCTTGCGGACCAGACCAGCTGCGGCGATGTCGGCGGTGGTGATGGTGCCACCCTCCGGGAACGCCTTGGACAGGTCGGAGACGTTGACCACCTGGTAGATGATCTTGTTGTTGTTCTTGAAGCCCTTCAGCTTCGGCAGACGCATGTGAAGCGGCATCTGGCCACCCTCGAAGGCGGCAGAGACCTGCTTGCGTGCCTTAGTACCCTTAGTACCGCGGCCAGCGGTCTTACCCTTGGAAGCCTCACCGCGGCCGACGCGGGTCTTGGCCTTGTTTGCACCCTCAGCCGGGCGCAGATCATGGAGCTTGATGATGTCAGCCATGTCAGTACCTACTCCCCTGCTACTTCTTCAACGGTGACCAGGTGGGCCACCTTGAGGATGTGGCCGCGCGTTGCGCCGTTGTCCTTCTTGACGACGGACTGGCCGATCTTGCGCAGGCCCAGAGCCTCGAGATTCTTACGGGTGACCGGCTTCTCGCCGACCATGCCGTGGTGAAGTGTGATTTTCAGTGCCATTGTGCTTAAGCCTCCTGTCCTGCGCGCTGACGCAGCATGCGTGCGGGGGCGACTTCCTCGATGGGCTTGCTGCGACGTGCAGCAACCTCTTCGGGGCGCACGAGTTCCTTCAGGCCAGCAACCGTGGCGCGAACCACGTTGAGGGCGTTGTCGGAACCCAGCGACTTAGCCAGGATGTCCTGGATGCCGGCGCACTCGAGCACCGGACGGGCAGCGCCGCCGGCGATGACACCGGTACCGGGAGCAGCCGGGCGCAGCATGACCACGCCTGCAGCATCCTCGCCCTGGACCGGGTGGGGGATGGTGCCGCCGATCATCGGGACGCGGAAGAAGTTCTTGCGAGCCTCTTCGGCACCCTTCTGGATAGCGGCGGGAACTTCCTTGGCCTTGCCGTAGCCGACACCGACCATGCCCTGGCCGTCGCCGACGACGACAAGAGCGGTGAAGGACATGTTGCGGCCACCCTTGACGGTCTTGGCAACACGGTTGATGGTGACAACGCGCTCGATGTACTTATCGCGCTCGTCCTGGGCACCACCACGACGGTCGTCGCGGCGGCCGCGGCCACCACGCTCGTTGCGGTCGTTGCGTCCGCCACGCTCGTTGCGGTCGTTGCGCCCGTTGTTGTTCTGGTTGTTCTGGTCGTCGGCGGATGCTCCGCCGTCACGCCGTTCACGCTCGGCCATGTCGCGATCCTTCCGTTGAGTTTCGTCTGCGGTGGTCATTAGAACTTCAGACCACCTTCACGGGCGGCGTCGGCAAGCGCGGCGACGCGGCCGTGGTACTTGTAGCCGCCACGGTCGAAGACAACTGCCTCGATGCCGGCTTCCTTGGCGCGCTCAGCGACGAGCTCGCCGACCTTAGCTGCCTTAGCCTTCTTGTCACCCTCAAGGGTGCGCACTGCATCTTCCATGGAGGAAGCGGACACGAGAGTGTGGCCGGCCAGGTCATCGATGACCTGGACGTGCATGTGGCGGGAGCTGCGGTGCACGACGAGACGCGGGGTCTCCGGAGTGCCACGCAGAGTCTTGCGGATGCGGTTGTGGCGGCGGACGCGGGCCTCACGGCGGCGGGTAGCAATATCCCGGCCGACCGGGGTGCGCTTCTGAGTAGTCTTTTCTTCAGTGCTCATGGATTACTTACCCGTCTTTCCGACCTTGCGGCGAATCTGCTCGCCCTCGTAGCGGATGCCCTTACCCTTGTACGGGTCATCCTTGCGGAGGCGGCGGATGTTCGCGGCGATCTGGCCAACCTGCTGCTTATCAATGCCTTCGATGGAGAGCTTGGTGTTGCCGTCAACGGCGAATGTGATGCCCTCCGGAGCCTCAATGAGGATCGGGTGCGAGTAACCGAGGGAGAACTCGAGGTTCTTGCCCTTCAGCTGGACGCGGTAGCCGACGCCGAAGATCTCCATGTTGATCTTGTAGCCCTCAGTCACGCCGACGACACAGTTGTTGATCAGCGAGCGGGACAGACCGTGGAGCGAGCGGTTGTCGCGGTGGTCGTTCGGACGAGAAACCACGATCTGGTTCTCTTCAACGGCAGCGGTGATCGGCTCCGGGACATCGACGGTGAGGGTGCCCTTCGGGCCCTTCACCTCAACGTGCTGGCCGTCGATCTTGGTCTCAACACCGTTGGGGATAGCGATAGGTGCGTTACCTACACGAGACATATGTGTTCAACCTCCCTTTACCAGACGTAGGCGAGGACTTCCCCACCTACACCCTTCTCGTGGGCCTGGCGGTCCGTGAGCAGGCCGTGGGACGTGGAGATGATGGCCACACCCAGGCCGCCGAGAACCTGCGGCAGGTCGTTGGACTTCGCGTAAACACGCAGACCAGGCTTGGACACGCGACGCAGGCCAGCGATAGAGGCCTGACGGGACGGGCCGTACTTCAGGTCGAGGGTGAGGGTCTTGCCGACCTTCTCGTCCTCAACCTTGTAGTCAGCGATGTAGCCCTCCTGCTTGAGGATCTCCGCGATGTTGACCTTCAACTTCGAGGAGGGCATGGACACGTTCTCGTGGTGCGCATTGTTTGCGTTGCGCACGCGAGACAGCATGTCCGCAATGGGATCTGTCATGGTCATGGTTGACCGTTTACCTTTCTCGTTGCGGTTCCCGTAACCCACCTGGCCCATCTGCCAGCAAGGGCATTGGACACGCGTTATCCGTGTGTTCTGTCGGGGGCTACTACGAGTTCTCACACGCTTGAACAGCGAAAACGTGAACTCAAACAGTGGCGCTCCTTACCGCTCAGTAACGGAAGGTGCTCGCCGCCACCCTTCATACGGTCCGCATTTCGGCGGGGGGCCTGCAACAAAGTTGGATGTATACGTTCAATGCGGATCTGGCGCACGCATGCCACGCGCGCAGAACCGTTGGTCAACCATACAGGTCAGCGCGGAGAAAGCACAAATTGCTTATCGACGTCACCGTGCCCCCGCTTTTCCAGTCCCGAGCACGCAGATCTTAATTTCACCCCTAAACGTAGGTAAAGGAACACTATTTTCTAAAGGGATTCGGAGACTGCCCACACCGCGAAATCGTGGTCTTTAGGGTGAGACCATGGCACGACGAGCGACGGTAATCCCACTGAACGGGATGCGCATCGGCACTGCAGTCCTTGCTCTCACCGTCCGCTCGTCGCGGTAGCGCCCAGCACCAGTCCGTTTACGGCACGAGGACACTGTGGAAATACGTCTTCTGGGAGTCGCTGAGATTGTTGTCGGTGACAACAATCATTAAGCGGCGCCCATCCGACGACCGCGGCCCCCAAGCGAGCCCCTCAGTGTTGTCCGGGTGCGGACGCTTGGAGGCAAAGTCGAACACAAGACTCTTCGATGCCATCTTTTCCGTGCCGTTCAAAGCCTTTTTGCCCAGTACATCGTCGGCGCCGCTCAAATCAAGTTTGTAGATCTCGGCCTTGTTCTCCCCGTTCTCGCCGAGGTCTTTGAAGAAGCCCCGTTCCAGCATGTAGAGCTCACCATCTTCGTCCGCGAGAAGAGATGTCGCACCACGGCCTGCATTCACGCGCACAACGAATTCTTTCGTCGACCGCCCGCTTTCCAGATCGTAGAAAGTAATGCGGTTCAGCGAGGAGTGCTTAGCCGAGGTCTTCCGACCGTCCTGGGCAAGCGAATTTTCTTCGATCGTCACCGCAGTCCGCCCGTCATCAAGCAAAGTCATGCCCTCCGGACCGTTGTTGTGGTGGATACCGCGCGTGGAGAATCCATTAGGCACGTGGTACTTGGGAACGTCGATCCTGCGAACCTCTTTTCCGTCCGGAGTCGACTCGATAAGCTGTGGAGCCACAATTTTCCCGAGTTTGCCGCTGCCTTCCGTGGTCCAGAGGAAATTTCCGTTAGGCAGGACACGGATCTCTTCAGGGTCCATGTACTCCGTGTACGGGGTGCCGTGCACGTCCGTGAATTCGACTACTCCCGCCGGCGTGAAGGTCTCGTGATCAGCGGTGGAGAAATGGTACGCGCGGACAGGACCGTGTTCGCCTTTATCATCGGAAAGCACGATGTAGCTGCCCGGCCCTACCTGGTCGATACCGCTGAAACCGCCAACGGCGGGGTCGGTGTTGGCCGCGCTGAAATCGAACCGGTTGGCGTACTCCCCGGGGCCCGCCACCCCCGGAGCAGTATTGCCACCTACCCCAGGAACGTCCTGCTCCGACGACCCAGCCTGAGAAGAGCCCGCCGAGGGCAACGGAGGCAGAACCCCAGCCACCGCGTGGAGGACCACAACGCTCAATCCACCGAGCACCGCCGCGGCAGCGGCGATACCAGCGATCGCGGCAGGAATAGGGACCTTCACTCCACCGACCACGATCTCACGGTGAACCAGGTCGGACCAGTTCAAGGCAGCTGGAGCAGGTGCCGGCGCAGGCGCCGTCGCAAGTTGCGCGCCAGGAAGCCCTCCACTCGCCACCGCCGGGGCAGGATTCACAGCGAGCGCGACAGCAACAGAGAGCGCGAGCACCGCCTGCATCGGGCGGCGGCCGGTCGAACGTGCGGAACGAGACATGATTTCTCCTGCAGAATCAGCGGAAGTGACATCACCGTCGTGTATGACACCAGCCTAAAAAGTCCAGGAAGAACTGCAAGCTCAGACTCGCGAATTCACCAATGCTTCGGCGGTGCGTCGACCACCGTTCAAATTTCTCCCTCACCGGGTACGCCAACCCCTTGGCGCAGCTCCCCTTCTAACAGGGCAACGCCGGCCTCGCGCGCACCCGTGTCTGGCCGAGATCGCTGTGCTGCCCGGCATGTGCACCCCGGAGAAAGGAAGCCGCGTCCACCGATGCCCTTGATGACCGGTTGCTGAACTCAATCCCCTGCTCCGCAGCGAAGGCATCCATGGCATCCTGAGCTTTCTCTTGGTCGTCCATCAACGCGAGGGCGTATTCGTTCTTCCCGGCGGCGACAGACCCCTCAGCCGCGTGCAACCTATCGGCGACGACACTGATGAATCCGCTCATGTAGGACCGGCGAGCCACCACTGTTGCGATGCCGAGCGCGCGGCTTCCATTGATGTTCCGGGCACCGGCAGCCATCTGCGGATTCAACACCCCGAACAGCATCTCCACCCGTTCCATGTGTCGCCGTAGACCGAAGACGATCACGGTCGACACCGTTCTAGAGCCGCGTCTGCCTTCCATGTACCCCATGCAGTGCAAAGCAGAACACAGTTGCAGCAATAACGACGCTTGCATGTCCGTGTACGAGCCGCCGAGCGGAAATGTGCGCATTATCACCTCGTCATCCTCAGACGGGTTATGCAGGTCCCGTTCTTCAAACCCGTACGTGGCCATCAGGTCGAAGGCCTTTTGGTAGAAGACCTCTCCCTCCGCGGTGCCGGCCCGGTCCGCAGCCTGGTTAAGAAGCTTCTGAACTCGTTCTTTAATCTTTTCAATGTGAGCGGTACCCATCTTTTCTCCCTTGAATTCTGTATGTGGAAGGTACGCCGTTATATCTAGCGCCCCCGCGAACCCACACCGGCCGCATTCGAACACCGCCCTGTGGATAACTCGCAAACGGGCACAATCAGACATCTGGGGCTAGGGTCGGTGCTAAGGCTGCAGAAGCAGCGAAAAAAAGCGAAGGAGCATCAATGATCCATCCGAACGCATCACACACCGTCGAAACAACCGACACCCCCACCGCAGGAAACAAGATCGTCCTGATCGGCGCCGGCGACGTCGGCATGGCCTACGCATACGCCGTAGTCAACCAAGGCCTCTGCGATCACCTGGCCATCATCGACCTCAACGAGGAGAAGACCTGGGGTCACGTACAGGACCTGAACCACGCTGTGCCGTGGTCGGGTCACAACACCCGCGTCACCGTTGGCACCTACGAAGACTGCCGTGACGCGGCGATCGTGGTCAACTGTGCCGGTGTCGCGCAGCGCGACGGTGAGACGCGCCTCGAGCTGGTCGGACGCAACGTCAAGATCTTCAAGTCCATTGTCGACGAGGTCATGGCGCACGACTTCAACGGTATTTTCGTCGTGGCTACCAACCCGGTCGACGTTCTCTCCTACGCAACCTGGCAGTTCTCCGGACTCCCGTCCAATCAGGTCATCGGCTCCGGCACGGTGCTAGACACCGCACGCTACCGCCACGCTCTCGGGGAGTACTTCGGCGTCAGCGCGACATCTGTTCACGCGTACGTGGTCGGTGAGCACGGAGACACCGAGCTCGCAGTCGTCTCCTCCGGTTCCGCAGCAGGTGTCCCGCTGAGCACCCGTTTGCAGCGCATGGCTGAGCAGGACCCGAACACTTCCAACAAGATGGAGGAGATCTTCGAGCAGACCCGCGACGCGGCGTACAACATCATCCGCGCGAAGGGCTCCACAAGCTTCGGCATCGGCAGCGGTTTGGCACGCATCACTGAGGCTGTCCTCCACAACGAGGATGTCGTTCTGCCAGTCAGCGCCTTGCTCGAGGGGCAGTACGGTGAAGAGGACATCTACATCGGTACCCCTGCCGTGATCAATCGCACGGGTATCCGCGAGGTCGTCGAACTGCACTTGGATGAGACCGAATCGAAGCAGTTCACGCATTCTGCCAACGTCCTTCGCGACGTGATGAAGCAGGCTGAGCTCGCCGAGTAGAAACTCAGTCCGGCAATGCCACTTACCCCCCTGACCTTGCGCGAGAAGCGCGGGGCAGGGGGGTGCGTCGTTAAGCGAGCTCCGCGCACTCTGAGAACCCGATTGACACAAGGAAACCCATGATTTCTTATTTGACCGACATGGACGGCGTACTGCACCGCGAGGGGTCCGTTATCCCCGGGGCTGAAGAATTCATCTCCGCCTTGCGCGAAGAAGAAATCCCGTTCATGGTGCTCACGAACAACTCCATGCAGACCCCGCGGGACCTCTCGGCGAAGCTCGTGCGCATGGGCCTCCACATCGAACCGGAACGCATTTGGACTTCCGCGACCGCCACCGCCCGGTTTCTCTCCCAGCAAGCAGGACAAGCCAGCGCCTACGTCATCGGAGAAGCAGGCTTGACGACGGCACTTCACGAACAAGGCTGGATCCTCACCGACACCGACCCTGACTTCGTGGTTCTCGGAGAGACCCGCACTTACTCTTTTGAGGCGATCTCGACGGCGGCGAACCTCATCAAGGATGGCGCCCGGTTCATCGCCACAAACCCAGACGTGACCGGGCCGGGACCGCACGGGGTCATTCCCGCCACCGGCGCTGTCGCCGCAATGATCACCGAAATGACCAGCCGAAAACCGTACTACGTGGGCAAACCCAACCCCGTGATGATGCGGACCGCACTGAATAACATCGGCGCCCACTCCGAGCAGACCGTCATGATCGGCGACCGCATGGACACCGACGTCAAAGCTGGCCTCGAGGCCGGCATGCGCACCATCCTCGTCCGCACCGGCATTTCCGACGACACCGAGATCGCCCGCTACCCCTACCGCCCCACGACAATCCTTGACTCCGTAGCCGAACTGGTCAGCCGCGTACGCGATCCATTCGAAGACGGCGCCTACACGGACTAAAGGCGAACGCCCCCGGGGCTCGGTGAATGAACTGCTCCCCATTAGTTGGACTGAGAAATCAGTTATCGACTAATGGGGAGCAGTTTTCATTGAGGGCACGCAGTTCGCTGGGTGAGGGCCAGCGTGAGCAGTTGGTTGATCTTTTCGAGCAGGGTATGGGTTCTGGTGCTGCTGCGCGCAGGGTTGGAGTTTCGAGATATGCATCGCGCGCGCTCTATCGGCGGTTTCAGCTACATGGCAGGCTATGTCTCGTGGAGAAACCGACGCAGCGGCAGTACTCGTTCGAAGTCAAGAAGGAAATTGTCGAACGCCACCTCGCTGGCGAGACGAAGATGGATCTTGCGCGTGAGTTTGGCTTGTCTTCTGATCAGCTGGTCAAAGACTGGTCGTTGAAGTGGCGCCAAGGTGGCGATGACGCGTTAAGACCGAAGTCGAAGGGCAGGCCCAAAGGCTCGTCCGCGCCGAAGAGGCTCACGGAGGAGGAGAAACTGCGCCGCCAGATCGCGCGGCTGGAGGCGGAAAACGCTTACTTAAAAAAATTGCGGGACTTGAGGAAGCAGGGACCCGCCTGAAAGTCCAGGCGATCGTCATCCTCAAGTCGCACCACCGCCTGGAGTACCTGCTAGAGGTGGCAGGTATCCCGCGGTCGACGTTCTTCTACCACCAGAAACGACTCGGTGAGCCGGATAGGCATACGGCACTCAAGCACGCGATCCGGGAAAGCTTCGAGCGCAACAAGCATCGCTACGGCTACCGGCGAGTTTTGCTGGACCTGCGTAATCACGGCTGGGTGGTCAACCACAAGCTCGTCTACAAACTCATGGACCAGATGGGATTGAAAGCCAAAATCCGGCGCCGCCGGCCCTACGTTTCCTACACCGGGACGATCAGCCGCATTGCTGACAACAAGCTTGACCGCAAGTTCACCCCGGATGCACCAAACACCGCCTTTGTCAGCGACGTCACCGAGTTCAGAATCGCAGGCCGCAAAGTGTACTTGTCGCCGGTGATGGACCTGTTCGACCGCTCAATCGTCGCCCACACCGTGGCTACATCGCCGTCGACAGCATTTACCACCGAATCTTTGACCAAAGCGATCGTGACGTGTGCACCTGAACCCGGGTGGATGATGCATACCGATCAAGGCTTCCAGTACCAGCACTCGACTTGGCGCAAACTCATTGACGAACACGGTGGTGTCCAGTCGATGTCTCGTAAAGCCAACTGCTACGACAACGCGGTCATGGAGAACTTCTTCGGGCACCTGAAAACCGAGATGTACCACGGCGAAATCTTCGACACTGTCGCGGATTTCACTCAGGCTATCGATGAGTACATCCAGTGGTACAACGCCGAACGCATCCAACAACGACTCAAGGGCCTGACCCCGATGCAATATCGGAATCAGGCCCTCGAACCCCTAACCGCCTAGAATTAAACCAGTCCAACTTTCGGGGGCTAGTTCAGAAAACCGAACCACAGGGGCGTCGTCAAGCAGAATGCGCTCTTACGGGCGCTGCATCTTGCCGTCCTTGTCCTTGAACGGGAAGCCGAAGTGGCGCAGCAGAGCGCGAGCTTCCTCGTCGTTGGTGGCGGTGGTGACAACGGTGATGTCCATACCGCGCGGACGGTCGATCTTGTCCACGTCGATCTCGTAGAACATCGTCTGCTCGGACAGGCCGAACGTGTAGTTGCCGTTACCGTCGAACTGCGTGTCGGACAGGCCGCGGAAGTCGCGGATACGCGGAAGAGCAACCGTCAGCAGACGGTCCAAGAACTCCCACATGCGGTCGCCGCGCAGGGTGACCTTCGCGCCGATCGGCATGCCCTCACGGAGCTTGAAGTTAGCGATGGACTTCTTCGCGCGACGCAGCTGCGGCTTCTGGCCGGTGATCGCGGTGAGGTCCTCGAGCGCGCCGTTGATCATCTTGGAATCACGGGCAGCGTCGCCGACACCCATGTTGACCACGATCTTGGTCAGGCCCGGGATCTGCATGACGTTCTCGTAGCCGAACTCGTCGGAGAGCTTGCCGCGGATCTCGTCCTTGTAACGCGTCTTCAGACGCGGCGTGTAGTTAGTGGTGCTCTCGGTCATTAGATGTCCTTCCCGTTCGACTTGGCAACGCGGACCTTCTTGCCGTTCTCATCGAAGCGGTAGCCCACACGGGTCGGGGTGCCCTCGGAGTCGACGACCATCACGTTGGACACGTGGATCGGAGCCTCCTGGGTGACAATGCCGCCGGACTCAGCGCCGCGCTCATTGTAAGAGTTGGCAACGTGCTTCTTCACACGGTTCACGCCCTCGACGAGGACACGGTCGCGCTTCGGGTACGCCTCAATGACGCGGCCCTGAGCACCCTTGTCCTTACCAGCGATGACCTGGACCATATCGCCCTTCTTGATCTTCAACTAGATCACCTCCGGTGCGAGAGACACGATCTTCATGAACTTTTTGTCGCGCAGCTCACGAGCAACCGGGCCGAAGATACGGGTACCGCGGGGCTCAGTGTCGTTCTTGATCAGAACGGCTGCGTTCTCGTCGAAAGCGATGTAGGAGCCGTCCGGACGACGGGTCTCCTTCTTAGCGCGCACGATGACGGCGCGGACGATCTCGCCCTCTTTCACGTTGCCACCCGGGGCGGCTTCCTTCACGGTGGCGACAATCGTGTCGCCGATACCGGCGAAGCGTCGAACAGAACCGCCGAGGACACGGATGCACAGAATCTCGCGTGCACCAGTGTTGTCGGCGACCTTCAGACGCGATTCTTGCTGAATCACTATCGGTCTCCTGACCTGGATCAATGTGCGCCAGATTTCCGTCCTGAACGCACGTGGTCAATGTCTTTGTGCCTATCCGCTTATCGACGAACAGTGGCAGGAATCATCTCCCCACCCCGTCGAAGGGTCTCGCAGCCTCAACTCGGAAACGCGCGTCAGCTGCGACCAGCGCTAGACAACTGTGGTATTAAACCACGTCACGCTACTTAAACCCAAATCCCATACAAGACAGAACAGGACCCCTAGATTCACCGGTTCGCGTACGATGTCGGGGCAAGACACGGGGTGCCGCGCATCCGCCGTCGCACGCAACCGCAGTTCGGCAGAGCTGCAGACGGGCGAAGACGGCTGGGTGCAACGCTGAGATCACACCCGTTGAACCTGAACGAACCAATATTCGCGGAGGAATTGTCTGATGACTTCTTTGCCTGATTCTATTTCCGGCTCGACGAAGAGCGCGATCCCCAGCATCCTGTCCATCGCGGGCACGGATCCAACGGGCGGCGCGGGGATCCAGGCGGACCTGAAGTCCATTTCGGCGGCGGGCGGCTTCGGCATGTGCGTGGTCACGGCGCTGGTGGCCCAGAACACACACGGCGTGCGCAGTATCCACGTTCCGCCGCAGGACTTTCTACAGGAGCAGCTGGACGCGGTCTTCGACGACGTTGAAGTGGATGCCGTGAAGATCGGGATGCTCGGAGACGTTGACACTACTAATACGGTCTCCGAGTATCTGGCGGCGCACCCCGTGCCGATCGTGGTGGTGGACCCGGTGATGGTGGCCACGAGCGGGGATCGTCTGCTCACCGAGGACGCGGAAGAGGCGATGAGGGAGTTCGTGAGGGACCACGCGAGCGTCGTCACGCCGAATATTCCTGAGCTCGCCGTCCTTGCGAACACGGCGCCCGCGGAGACGTTCGACGAGGCGCTCGAGCAAGGTCGCGAGTACGCGAAGGCGGCGGGTGTCAACGTCGTGGTCAAGGGCGGCCACCTGAAGGAGGGCTACGCGTCGAACGCGCTGGTCACCCCCGAAGGCGAGATCGAGGTCGCGCACGTGCCCCGTGTGGAGACGAAGAACACGCATGGCACAGGTTGCTCGCTTTCATCAGCGCTCGCCGCACGCTTGGCCATCGACGCCGACACCGCCCTCGCGTGGACGTCGAGCTGGCTGCACGAGGCAATCGCGCACGCGGATGAGCTGGGTGTCGGCACTGGACACGGGCCCGTCGACCACTTCCACCGTTCGCGCCGCCTCGCCGCAGCAGCATCGACACGGCCGTGGAAGCTTATCGACGACTGGACCGCCCCCACCGACCCCTCCTCCCCCATCCTCGAGCCCAAGATCCCCGCGGCCGGCCCCTTCACACGCGATCTGTGGGAGAAGGCAGCGCGCGCGGTGTGGCCGCAGACACTCGAGCTCCCATTCATCCGCGCACTGCGCGACGGCACGTTGCCGGAGGAGCAGTTCGCGTTCTACCTCGTCCAGGACGCCTACTACCTGCGCGAATACTCACGGGCGCTGGCCACGGTGAGCGCAAAGGCGCCCGATGCGGAGGACCAAGTGTGGTGGTCCCAGTCCGCCACCGCCGCCATCGACGCCGAATCGGATCTCCACCGGAACTGGATCGCAGAAAACGACATCGCAGCGGACGTTCCCCCCTCTCCCGTCACTCTCGGCTACGTGAATATGCTCACATCCACGGCAGCGTTCAAGGACTACATTGTCGGCGCAACCGCCGTTTTGCCGTGCTTCTGGCTCTACGCGGAAGTCGGTTTGCACCTCGCCGAAAACAACAATCCGGACCACCCGTACAACGCGTGGCTGTCCATGTACGGCGGCGACGATTTCACAGATGCCGTGCGTATGGCCCTGCAATGCGTCGAAAAGGCGCTCTCGACCGCGAGCGAGAGCCAGCGCACCGAAGCCGCGGAAGCGTTCATGTACGCCTGCTACTACGAACGCGAATTCTTCGATCAGGCTTCGCGGCGTTAGCACACGGGGGCCGTCTGCGGACCGAAATCGGGTTAGCTACCTATCGCAGAATCCTTTAGCTTGGAATAGTGAGTTTCAGTGAGAAGGCCCCCGTATCAATCCAAAACAAGCTCGATCTTTTCGGGCGTGAACCAGCCCGCTTCGCCGTCCGCGCAGTCATGGCTGGTGTCTTCCTCGGCATCATGACCGCATTCGCGGCCGCCACCGCCACCCTGACGGAGGCGTACGCACCCGGCTGGGGCAAATACCCCTTCGCGGTGATCTTCGCGGTCACGCTCTACATCATCGTCGTTCTGCAAGGCGAACTAGCCACGGGCGACATGATGTTCATGACGTACGGTGCCATCCACAGACTGAACAATGTATCCCGCGGACTTCTGCTGATCCTGACAGTCACGTTGTTCAACCTCGTTGGCGCGGTGTTCATCTCATGGTTGATCTCTATGACCACCACGGGTCAGGCGGCAGAGACGAGTCTTCCGTTCCTGGCCGACCTCTTCGAGGCCAAGCTGGCCAAGCCGAGTTTCACCCTGTTCATCGAGGCGATCTTGGCCAACATGGTGGTCAACATCGGCTTCATGCTGACTGCTCAAGCAGGTAAGGATCACGCTGCAAAGATCTGGGCCGTGGCTATTGTCATTCCAGCGTTCGCGGCAATGGGTTATGAGCACTCGATCGCAAACTTCGTGCTGACCACCCTGGCCGGCTTCATGTTCGACCCGGCATCTATCGACGGCTTCACCATCGGCAACGTCCTGCGCAACTGGACGATCGTCTGGCTGGGCAACCTCGTCGGCGGCGGCCTGATCATGGGCGGTGTCTACGGCTGGCTCAACCGCACCCGCACGAACTACCGCGACTAGCTTCCGTTGCTGCTGCGCTTCGTGGGACTCGCCGCGCTCCGCGCGGCACCTGGCTGTCTGCCAGAATGGATTAGGTGAGTTCCCCAAATATCGACATGCTCGACGCTGTCCGCGGTGTCCGCGAGGCGGTGGCCGGGACGCGTCTGGACGGCCCTGCCGCGGACGATGCCCGGGCGATTGTCAACCAGCTCGACGACTATATCCTTCCCCGTTTGGCCAACCTTGATGCTCCGCTCTTGGCGGTCATCGGAGGCTCCACGGGCTCCGGTAAGTCCACCTTGGTCAACGCGGTGCTGCGCGAGCGGGTGTCCAATCCGGGCGTCATCCGTCCGACCACGCGCCAGCCGGTCCTGGTGGCTAACCCAGCCGACGCAGAGTGGTTCAATTCCCCGCAGGTCCTGCCCGGTCTCGCGCGTTCACACGGCGCCGGCGACGAGCAGTCCACCACGTTGCGCATTGTCCCCACCGGCAGCATTCCGGAAGGCCTCGCGCTTCTCGACGCCCCCGATTTCGACTCCATCGACGACCGCAACCGCGCCCTGGCCTCCCAGCTGCTCGCGGCAGCGGATCTCTGGGTCTTTGTCACCACCCCGGCCCGCTACGCCGACCAGCTGGTGTGGAATTTCCTCAATGATGCCGCCAGTCGCGGTATTGAGGTCGTCGTTGTCCTCAACCGGTTGGATGAGGCCTCCGCTGCCACCGTTCCCGACGATCTACGCCGCATGATGGACGAGGCCGGGCTCGGCAACGCGATCGTATTCACAGTTCCGTTCGTGCCTGGACTCGGCGGCGAGAGCGGCGAAGAATTCCTCCAAGACACGCTCGTAGCCGAGCTACGTTCCTACCTGACCGGGCTGGCCGAGGATTCCGCCGCGCGCCGCGCCGTCGCAGGCAAAACGGTTGCAGGGGCGGCCACGGGGGCGCTGGACCGCGTCGACACGCTTATCGATGCCCGCTTCCGCCAAGAAGCCTTCGCCTCCCAACTCGACAGCGCGATCAGTGAGCAGTACTCCGCCGCCCACAGCCACGTGATCGACGCGACCTCAGACGGCAAACTCCTCCGCACAGAGGTCATGGACCGCTGGCAAGACGTGGTGGGCACCTCGGATTTCTCCCGCGGTTTTGAGCGTTGGTTCTCCCAGACCATGGACAAGGTGGGCAGCTTCTTCACCGGCGAGCCCGCACCTCTTCAGGAGGTGGAGACGGAGCTCGAATCCGGCCTCCATGCAGTCATTGTTGACGCCGCAGACACTGCCGCCGCCCGGTCGTGGGCCCACATCGGCGCCGTCGCTCCCGATCTTCGCGCCGACGCAGATCCCGCTCTCGCGCGGTCCAGCTCCGATATCAACGAGCTCGCGGCAGCCCTCGTCCGCGATTGGCAGGCCGCGCTCCTCGACCGCATCCAGGAGACAGCTGGCGCTAAACGCCAGCGCGCACGCGCGATGTCCTTCGGTCTCAACGTCCTTACTGTGGCACTGATGCTCGTGGTCTTCGCCTCCACGGCGGGGCTCACTGGTGGAGAGGTGGCTATCGCCGGCGGCTCCGCCGTTCTGGGCCAGAAATTGCTGGAGACGATCTTCGGCGAGGACACCGTCCGCCGCATGGCCGCCGACGCGCGCAACGACCTCAATGAACGCCTCCGCGAGCTCCTCCAGCGCGAGCGCGAACGGTTCTACCCCGTCACGGACCCGCTTCTCGACGGCACCACCGCCGCCGACCTCACCTCCGCCACCGAAACCGCTCGTGCGGCCGTCACGGAGCGATTCCCTGAGCTTGCGAGCACCGGCCGCGCCCCCGCCCGTCCCGTGACCGAGTCCGCGGACTTGAGCACCACCGCACCATCGAGCCTCGAAGAGTCGGCGGAACGCGGTCCGCTGCGCGACTTGTTCGCGCAACTGCGCGGCGGCTTCCAGCGCCCCGACCACGACAACGGAGGCGACAATGGCACTGTTTAAGCGAAACGGAGCAAGCCTGGGCGAGCGTCTCACAGCGCTTGAGGAGGCAGCTCAGATCGGAGCACCGTACCTCTCCCCCACCCAGCGTGAACGCCTGGAAAAAGTCGCCCGCGCGGGTGCAGAGCGCCGCGCCCTGTCTGCAGAGCACACCGTCGTCGGCTTCTTCGGTGCCACGGGCTCCGGTAAGACGTCTCTCTTCAACGCCGTCGTCGGAGAAGACCTCGGCAAAGCGGCAGCCCGCCGTCCCACCACCTCTTCGCCGCTCGCCGCGATCTGGGAACCGGAGGGCTCCGAGGAGCTGCTCGACTGGCTCGGCGTCGAAGACCGCCGCATCCGCTCCGGTGAATTCGCCCCGGGTGCGGGCCCCTTGATCCTGCTCGACCTCCCTGACTTCGACTCCGTCGAGGCATCGAACCGCGAAATTGCCGAGCGTCTCGCCGGGCAGGTCGATGTTCTCGTGTGGGTGTCCGACCCGGAAAAGTACGCCGACAGCGTCATCCACGACCAATTCATCCGCCCGCATGCGAACCACTCAGCAGTCACCCTCGCGGTTCTCAACAAAGCGGATCTGCTCGCCGAAGCGGATGTGCCCACGGTCTCCCAGTCCTACGCGCAGCTGCTGCGCGAAGACGGCCTCACCAACGTCACCGTCGTTCCCACCTCCACCTACACGAAGGCGGGTATCGACGCCCTGAGGTCCGCCATCACCCGCGTCGCCAAAGCCCACACCGCACAGTCAGCGCGCATCGAAGCCGACATCGCCTCCGTGACGGGGGAATTCGGGGATGGGGGAAAGACAGGGGACGTCGATAAGCGCGCAAAGAAGCAGCTCGACACCGTACTTGCGCAAGCTGCTGGCACCGACCGCGTCGCTGCCTCCACTGCTGCCGCGTACCGCAAGCGCCTCCACGAGCGCACCGGCTGGTTGCTCACCTCGTGGGTGACGCGCTTCCGTCCCGACCCGCTCAAACGCATGGGGCTGCGCGAAGAATCGGACGCGGTAGGAGTGCACCGGTCATCGATGCCTGAGCTCTCCGCCGCGTCGAAGGCCGTGTCCAACAAGGGGGTGCGCGACTACGCATCCGATGTCTCCGCCGACCTACCGTCCCAGTGGGCATCAGCCGTATCCGACCGCGCCGACGAAGTTGCTTCAGCGCTTCCCGCCGAACTGGACCGCGCCGTTGCGCGGACGCGCTTGCCCGCGGAACCGTCCAAAGGCTGGTCGCTGCTCACGGTCGTTCAGTGGCTGGCACTGCTCGCAGCGTTGATCGGTGTCATCTGGTACCTCGCCGTCGCGTTCGTGCCGGGGGCGCTGACACCGCTCCTGGGTAGCGACCTCGTCCCCGATGTCGAAGGCTGGCCGATCCCGACGCTGCTCATCATGGCTGGACTGCTCACCGGACTCGTGATCGGTCTACTCACCGCTGTCTTCGGGGGTGTCATCGGTAGTGGCGTCAAGCGCCGCACCCGCGCGGCCCTGAACAAAGAGATCGCGGCGACATCCCAGTCCGCCGTTGTCGAGCCCCTCGGCGAGATCCGCGACGACTACGCGCGCTTCACCGAACGCATCGCCGTCGCCGCAGGCGCCTAACTGAGGCACCGCACAAAAACAAGAGCGCCCGCCTCCACATCCAGGGACTGGATGGGGGCGGGCGCTTCTGCGACTTCGCTAAGCGTTCTAGCTTAACGAGCCTTCTCGATCACCTCGACGAGACGGAAGTGCTTGTCCTTGGACAGCGGACGCGTCTCCTCGATGCGGACGAGGTCGCCGACACCAGCGGTGTTCTCCTCGTCGTGTGCCTTCACGCGGTTGGTGGTACGGACGATCTTGCCGTACAGCGCGTGGGACTTGCGGTCCTCGATCTCGACGACGATGGTCTTGTCCATCTTGTCGGAGACGACGTAACCGCGACGGCGCTTCTGCAGACCCTTCTCCTTCGGCTGAGCCTCGGTGTGCTTCGGGCCCTTACCAGTTGCTTCAGTCATGCTTACGCTCCTTCACCAGGGACGGTGGACAGGCCGAGTTCGCGCTCACGCAGCACCGTGTAGATACGTGCGATGTCGCGCTTAACTGCCGGAATACGGCGGTTGTTGGTCAACTGACCGGTAGCCAGCTGGAAGCGCAGGTTGAACAGCTCTTCCTTAGCGGCACCCAGGCGGTCGTTCAGCTCAGCGTCGGTGAGCTCACGGAACTCGTGTGCAGGGGTTCCAGTAGCCATTAGAACTGGTCCTCCTTCGAGATGATACGAGTCTTGCACGGCAGCTTAGCGCCTGCGCGGCGCAGAGCTTCCTGAGCGACAGCCTCGTTCGGGTAGGACATTTCGAACAGGATGCGGCCAGGCTTGACGTTGGCCACCCACTTCTCCACCGGGCCCTTACCGGAACCCATACGCACGCCGAGCGGCTTCTGGGTCAAGGGGCGGTCCGGGAAGATGTTGATCCAGACCTTACCGCCACGCTTGACGTGACGGTTGATGGCAATACGAGCTGCCTCGATCTGGCGGTTGGTGATGTAGGCCGGCTCAAGAGCCTGCAGGCCGTAGTCACCGAAGTTGATGGTGTTGCCGCCCTTGGACACGCCGGAACGACCCGGACGGTGCTGGCGACGGTACTTAACGCGCTTAGGGATAAGCATGTGTCTTAGCCCTCCTTCTTCTGCTCTGCGCGCTGGCGGCGCTGGCCACCGCGGCGGGGACGGCGGTCACCGCGGCCGCGGCGGTCGGTGCCCGGAGCGTTGAGCTCGGACTCGCGCACGCCACCG
>NZ_LT706963.1:3928-431093 GCF_900155535.1 Corynebacterium urinipleomorphum | reverse complement strand
GGCGGGGACGGCGGTCACCGCGGCCGCGGCGGTCGTTGCCCGGAGCGTTGAGCTCGGACTCGCGCACGCCACCGACGACGTCGCCCTTGTAGATCCACACCTTGACACCGATGTTGCCGAAGGTGGTCTCTGCTTCTGCGAGGCCGTAGTCGATCTCCGCACGCAGGGTGTGGAGGGGAACGCGGCCTTCGTGGTAGCGCTCGACGCGGGACATCTCGGCACCGCCGAGACGGCCGGAGCACTGAATCTTGATGCCCTTGACCTGCGGCTGACGCATTGCGGACTGGATCGCCTTGCGCATTGCGCGGCGGAAGGCAACACGGTTGACCAGCTGCTCTGCAACGTTCTGTGCGACCAGAGCGGCGTTGGCGTCGACGTTCTTGACCTCGAGGATGTTGAGGGCGACCATCTTGCCGGTGAGCTTCTCCAGCTCGCGGCGGATGCGGTCAGCCTCAGCACCGCGGCGGCCGATCACGATGCCCGGACGTGCCGTGTGGATATCCACGCGGACGCGGTCGCGGGTGCGCTCGATGACGATGTCGGCGATGCCAGCGCGCTGCAGGTTCTTGTTCAGGTACTCGCGGATCTTGATGTCTTCAGCGACGTAGTCCGCGTAGGACTTGTCGGCGTACCAGTGGGACTTCCAGTCGGAAGTGATGCCCAGCCGGAGGCCGTGCGGGTGGATTTTCTGACCCATTGTTTAAGCCTCCTTCTGGCTCTCGACTACCACGGTGATGTGGCAGGTGCGCTTACGGATCTGGAAGGCGCGGCCCTGGGCGCGCGGCTGGTAGCGGCGCATCGTGGGGCCCTCGTTGGCGTATGCCTCGGAGATGACCAGCGTGCGCGGGTCAAGACCGAAGTTGTTCTCGGCGTTCGCTGCTGCGGATGCGACGACCTTAGCCACCTGGGTGGAGACGGTCTGCGGCGCGTACTTCAGGATCGCCAGGGCCTCGGATACGGACTTGCCGCGGACGAGGTCGAGGACGCGGTTCGCCTTCATCTGGGAAGTGCGCACGTACTTCGCGGTTGCGCGTGCGGAAGTGATCGTTTCACTCATCGCTTATCGACGCCCCTTCTCTTCCTTGACGTGACCCTTGAAGGTCTTGGTCGGTGCGAACTCACCGAGCTTGTGGCCGACCATGGACTCGTCGATGAACACCGGCACGTGCTTGCGGCCGTCGTGGACGGCGAAGGTGTGGCCGATGAAATCGGGGAGAATGGTCGAACGGCGGGACCAGGTCTTGATGACCTGCTTGGTGCCAGCCTCGTTCTGTGCGTCCACCTTGTTGAGGAGGTGTTCGTCGACGAACGGGCCTTTCTTCAGGCTGCGTGGCATGTGAATTTACCTCCTCTTAGCGCTTCTTGTTCGGGCGGCGGCGGCGCACGATCATGTTGTTGGAATAACGGTTCGGGTTGCGGGTGCGACCCTCTTTCTGGCCCCACGGGGAAACCGGGTGGCGGCCACCGGAGGTCTTACCCTCACCACCACCGTGCGGGTGGTCGACCGGGTTCATGACAACACCGCGGACAGTGGGCCTCCAGCCCTTCCAGCGCATACGGCCGGCCTTACCCCAACGGATGTTGATCTGGTCGGCGTTGCCGACCTCGCCGACAGTCGCGCGGCAACGGATGTCCACGCGGCGGATCTCGGAGGACGGCATACGCAGAACTGCGTAGCTGCCTTCCTTACCCAGCAGCTGGATGGACGTGCCGGCGGAGCGGGCGAGCTTGGCGCCTGCACCCGGCTTGAGCTCGACAGCGTGGATCGTTGTACCGGTCGGGATGTTGCGCAGCGGAAGGTTGTTGCCAACCTTGATGTCCGCGTTGGCACCAGCCTCGACGACGGTGCCCTGGGTCAGGCCCTTCGGTGCGATGATGTAGCGCTTCTCGCCATCTGCGTAGTGCAGGAGTGCGATGTTGGCGGTGCGGTTCGGGTCGTACTCGATGTGAGCGACCTTTGCAGGCACGCCGTCCTTGTCGGAACGACGGAAGTCGATGACGCGGTACTGGCGCTTGTGGCCACCGCCGCGGTGACGGGTGGTGATGTGACCGTGGGAGTTACGGCCACCCTTCTTCGGGAGCGGTCGCACCAGAGACTTTTCCGGAGTCGAGCGAGTGATCTCCTCGAACTCGGAAACGGAGCTGTTGCGGCGACCCGGGGTTGTCGGCTTGTACTTACGAATAGCCATAGTGGTTCCTTTTCAATCAGGCCACCTTTGGTGGAACTATCTGCCCTTAGGCAGTAGCACCGCCAAAGATGTCGATGGAGTCGCTGCCCTCGCGGAGGGTGACGTAGGCGCGCTTGGTGTCCTTGCGCTTACCCCAACCGGTGCGGGAACGCTTGCGCTTGCCCTCGCGGTTGACGGTGTTCACGGAAGCGACCTTCACGCCGAAGATGTCCTCCACGGCAATCTTGATCTGGGTCTTGTTCGCGTTCGGGTTGACGTAGAACGTGTAAGTGTTCTGCTCCATCAGCGCGTAGGTCTTCTCAGAGACGACCGGGGCGATGATGATGTCGCGCGAGTTAGCGGTCTTAGCCATTAGTTCTCCTCGCTTTCAGCTGCGACGACGGTGGAGCCGGCGGCCTCAGCGTTGTCGCGGTTGACGAAGTCGTGCAGAGCCTCGACAGAGAAGACGACATCGTCGGCGTTGAGCACGTCGTATGCGTTCAGCTGACCCGGCTCGAGGATGGTCACGCCCGGCAGGTTCCGTGCGGAAAGGCGGGAGTTAGCGTCCTCGCGGCCGATGACCAGCAGCACCGACTTGCGGTCGGTCAGGCGCTCGATGAAAGCGCGTGCGGACTTCGTCGACGGGGTCTGGCCAGGAACGAGCTCCTCGACCACGTGGATGCGGTCGTTCTGAGCGCGGTTGGTCAGGGCACCGGCGAGAGCGGCCTTGATCATTTTTTTCGGGGTGCGCTGAGCGTAGGAACGCGGCTGCGGACCGTGGACGGTGCCACCGCCGGTGTAGTGCGGAGCACGGATCGAACCCTGGCGGGCGCGGCCGGTGCCCTTCTGGCGGAACGGCTTCTTACCGCCGCCAGCGACCATGCCACGCGTCTTGGTGGCGTGGGTGCCCTGGCGCTTAGCTGCGAGCTGCGCGGTGACAACCTGGTGCATCAGCGGCACGGATGCCTCGCGGTCGAAGTACTCGGCCGGGAGCTCAACGGAGCCCTTGGTGGCTCCGTCAGCGGTGTGGACGTCGAGTGTCAGTGTCATGCGTGAGCACCGCCCTTCACTGCGGTCTTGACGGTGACCAGGCTGCCCTTAGCGCCGGGGATGGCGCCCTTGATCAGGAGCAGGTTGGAGTCGCCGTCGATCCTTTGAATCTTGAGGTTCTGGGTGGTCACACGGTTGCCGCCCATGCGGCCAGCCATGCGGGTGCCCTTGAACACGCGGCCCGGGGTGGCGCAGCCACCGATGGAGCCGACGCGGCGGTGCGAAGCCTGGTTACCGTGAGCGGCACCCTGGCCAGCGAAACCGTGGCGCTTCATGGCGCCTGCGTAGCCCTTGCCCTTGGTGGTGCCGGCAACGTCGACGAAGGTGTCCCCCTCGAAGATGTTGACGGTCACTTCCTGGCCGAGCTCGTAAGCAGAGGTGTCGTCCATGCGGATCTCTGCCACGTGGCGACGCGGGTTCTGGCCGGCCTTCTTGTAGTGGCCTGCCTGAGGCTTCTTTGCCTTACGGGGATCAATCTCGCCGTAGGCGATCTGGATGGCGGAGTAGCCATCGGTCTCAGCGGTGCGGATCTGGGTGACAACGCACGGCCCAGCCTCGACGACGGTGACCGGAATGACCCGGTTCTCCTCGTCGAAGATCTGGGTCATACCGAGCTTGCGGCCCAGAATGCCCTTGATCTCGTTAGTCATATGTTTTGTTCTCCCTACTGGATGTTCACGTCAACGCTCGCGGGGAGGTCGATGCGCATAAGGGCATCAACCGTCTTCGGCGTCGGGTCGAGGATGTCGATGAGGCGCTTGTGGGTGCGCATCTCAAAGTGCTCGCGCGAGTCCTTGTACTTGTGGGGAGAACGAATAACGGCGTACACGTTCTTTTCAGTGGGCAACGGCACCGGTCCAACGACACGGGCACCCGTGCGGGTAACCGTCTCCACGATCTTCTTCGCAGATGCGTCGATCGCTTCGTGGTCGTAGGCCTTGAGCCGAATGCGGATCTTCTGTCCCGCCACGTTAACCTCTTCCTCGCTTCCCACGTTTCACCGTTATTCCCTGCAACTGAGGTTCTCCGGTGACAGAGGTGGGATTGATAGCTTTCAGTTTCTCTATAACGTTGTCCGGATTGAAGGCCGGCACCAACGCCAGTGTCTGTTCAAACGAATGACTGCCATGACGCTCGGCGGAAGGTGCACGCGCGCATAAACAACGCGTCTGCCAGTGCTTCCGCTGGGAAGATTCCCCAGTGTCAGGCTCGGAAGGGGTTGGGCGGGGTCGTTTTCACGATCGCGCCGACGTGGCCCTTACGTACTGCCGCTGTTTATTTGCCATGCCCCTTCTCCGGTCCCTGGTCTCGAGAGTGCCTACTCGGGTGGTGGCCTGTGCTCGATCGCAGGTCCTTCGTCGACAAGCGAATGAAGCTCGTCGTGCAAAGGTGTCATGTTCGCCTTACCAGCAGCGCGAATGCGCCGTGTTAAAGCAACCCGAGTATTCAAACACACAGGTCGCCGAAAACGCAAACTGCCGGTTTGTATCGAATTGGTGTCGATTCCCCTCGTTGATGGCCGGGCCAGAGTTTTACACATACGATTGGCCCCTGTTACGCCGGTTGGTTTTCCGGCGCATCCACTGCACTCGACAAAACCGCATATTGCGAAAGGATTGTCATGGCTGACAACAACGCTACCCAGAACTCCAACAACACCCCGGCGAACAACGGCTCCACCACCCTCGAGGCCCAGAACCAGCCGCGCAACGAGGTCCTCGAGACCGAGCACGGCACCACCGTCATCGACGACAACGTCGTGGGCAAGATCGCCGGCATCGCCGCGCGTGAGGTGTCCGGCGTGCACAACCTGGGTGGCGGCGCTGCCCGCATGTGGGGCGCAGTGCGCGAGTCCCTGACCTCGTCCACCAACGTCCAGCAGGGTGTCAACGTCGCTGTGGAGAACGGCCACGCCAACGTCGCTGTCGCCGTCATCGCCGAGTACGGCGTGGCCATCCACGAGTTGGCTAACGCGATCCGCGAGAACATCACGATCGCCATTACCCGCATGACCGGCCTCATCGTCGACCGCGTCGACGTCACCGTCCACGACGTGAACCTCCCGGAGGAGGCCACCGAGGCTGAGACCGTCCGCGAGCAGTCCACCACCCAGGCTCTGGACCAGTAAGAATGGCCGCATTCTCCGTCACCCAGGAAGTCGCGGAATCCATCCGCGACGCGGCGCTTTCAGTCGACGGTGTGGCGGGAGTGTCCGGCGGTCGCATGGGTCAGGCGTTCCTGCGGGTCAGCGGAGCCATGATCGAAGGCATTCAGCTTATCGACGGCTCCGTCCCCCACCTCGCCCTACACCTCACCTACGACCTGTCCTCCCGCCGCCAGATCCCCGCGATCGTGGCAGATGTCCGCACGGCAGTCACGTCTTTGTCTGCTTTCGAGGAAGCCGACGCTGATCCGCGCATCGATGTCGTTTTCGACGACGCCGCGTGACACCGCGCCTGACAAGCATCGCGTCCGGCAACCACTGCGCCTGGCAACAACCGCGCCCGGCAGGCTCTGGGCACAGCAAGCACCGCGCTCCGTGAGCACCGAGACGCGATGCCTTAACAACGCACAAGAAATGTGGAACACACATGAACATTTTTTCCAATAAGACAGTCCTCGGCGCTGTGATCGGCGTCGTGCTGGCGTTCGCCCTGATCTTCGGCGGCTGGATCGGGTTCTTCTTCACGCTCCTGTTCGGCGCCATCGGCGGGGTCGTCGGAGCGCAGCTTGAAGGGCGCATCGACTTGGCTGAATTGGTCAGCACCACCTCCGGGCGGGGTCGCGGCTAATGGATCCAGCCTCCTACCGCATTAGCGAAAAGGCGGTCGAACGAGTCGCTGAAGTCGCCGTGCTGACCGTTCCGGGTGTCCGCGAGATCGACGCGAAACTTGCCGGTCTCGCAGGCCGCAGTTTCCCGCGCGTGGATGCCCAGATCGACCGCCCGGCGAGCTCAGTCATCCTGGATGTGGAGATCGTCAGCTCGTACCCCGCCCCCGTCGGCGCGATTACCGACGAAATCCGCCAAACCGTCGGCTCCCACGTGGAGACACTGACGGGTCTGGCGGTGCAGAAGGTGAATATCGTGGTGGCTGACGCGGAAGCGACCGCCCTCGGTGACCGCGTCACCCGCAACGACCTGCTGCGCCACCCCACCGACATCGCGCCAACCGCGATCCGTGTCACCCGTTCAGAGGTGGCATCCCCCGTGGTGCAGCCGCCGATGAAACTCGCTGAGATCGACGTGGACGACTCGCTCTACCGCAATCTGCAGCCCGTGCACACTCCTGCACCGATGCAGATCAAGCATGTCACCGCACCCCTGCCACCGCGCCCGCGGACGGTGGAAGCTCCTGCTCCGCAGCACGTGATCCACGTGGACACCCCAGAGCCGGCACGGCCCGTCAGTCCTGAGCGCCCTGAGCCAGCACCGCTGCGTGCCGTCAGCATCGCACGCCCGACGCGGCCGCGTCCCGTCTCAACTCCGGCGCCGGCCCCACTGAAACAGATCACGGTGAACCAGTTCGCACCCCGCGTCCCGGTAGAACGCCCGGCGCCTCAGCCGCTGCGCCTCATCGAGGTCACGCGGCCGTCACAGCTGGCACCGGTCTCCCTTCCGGCGCAGAAGCCGCTGGCGCAGATTGAGGTGGCAAGGCTGGGACATGTGGACGTCGTCAAGCCGATGCCCGAGCCGCTGCGCGCGATCAGCGTTCCTCCGTTGAATGTCGTTGAGCCGCACGTTCCGCCGCAACGCCCACTCGCCCCCGTCATTATCGAGGCGGAGTTCGCCGCAGACGACGCCCTCGAGCTGCCGCTGAGCGAGAACACAGCCCAGACTGTCCGCATCCGTCCGAGCGACGACAACAAGGAGGTGTAAACGCCGTGGCACAACCGACACAAGAATTCAACGGCCCACGCTCCGGCGCAGAACCTAAAGGCAATCCCGCAGTCCGATGGCTCACGATTCTGCTTGGCTTGGCGTTCCTCGCTCTGTCCGGCATGATCGGACGCGACCTGTGGTACCGCTACCAGGAGAACGACCCGCAGAACTCGTGGGTGCGCCCCGCCCTCGACTGGCTGGGCACCGCCACGGTGAACCCGCTCGGAGTCACCATCGGCATCATTGTCGCGCTCGTGGGCCTGTGGCTGATCATCACCGCTTTCAAGCCGCGTCCGCGCCGTTACGTACGCGTCGACTCTGCGTCCTCCATCTGGATGCGCCCAGTCGACGTGGCACGCAAAGCGACGGCGTCCGCGCGCTCCGAGCTCGGCCGCTCCAACATCGCCTCCCGCGCGACTCGCAAAAAGCTCACCATCGACGTGGAGGACGACGGATCCCAGGGTCTCGACCAGCGCCTCACCGAGGTGCTCGGAGGCGAAATGCAGCGTCTCGCGCAGGCACCGAAGGTCCGCGTCAACATTCACCGCCCGACCCAAGCGAAGGAGCTGGCATGACACGCACACTGGCATTCTTCGACAGGTTGATCATCTTCCTGCTCGGCCTGCTCCTCTTGGCCGGCGGGCTGATTCCGGCTGCTCTGTACTGGGACATCCCCTATGTTTCCGAGTTCGTGCGCGGCATCAACCGCTCGCTGCTCACCGACGTCCCCGGGATGAACTGGTACACCGCAGCTCTCGTGGGCACTCTGATTGGCTCCATTATTTTGGGTCTGTGGCTGATCATGCCGAATATCCGCAACCGCGGCTTCAACAACCGCTTCATTGCACCGGCCCAGCCGGATCTCGGTGATACGCGTATCAATGTCGCACGCGTCGCTCAGGCGGCATGCAACCACGCAGAGCAGACTGAGATTGTGACGCAGGCGAAGCAGTCCGTCGCATTCGTCGGCGACCGCCCGACAGCCACGTTCACCGTCACTGCGAACCCGGATTTCCCCCTGGAGACGGTGGTGAGCTACGTCGAGCAGATGGACGCGGATTTCCGCGATGCCGTGGACACCATGGACATCGACACCGTGTTCAAGCTCCACCTGGATAAGGTCACCGCTTAGCTCTCTAAAAGCAGCAGCTTATCGACGACCCCCAGCACCACCCTCTCCCCTCCCGCCGACACATAGGCGAAGTGCTCGCCGACACGACAACGCACGACCTGCTCCCAGGCGTGCGTTGTCTTTTTCACGCTGCGCCCATTCAACTGCCACACGTGCAGTCTCTGGGTGAGCAGAATCCGCGATTGATCCTCGAGGATCAGCAACCACACTGCATTACCGATCTCATGACGACGTGTTCCCTCAATGGTCGTCTCGTCAACGGCTTCCACTGCGGTTGCGTTACCGGCGACGCGGGAGATCAGCGTGACTACCCCCATCCGGTGCTCGATACCCTCAGTATCGCGCACGACCAGCATTCTTCCTGGCCCCGTCGGACGCACCGACCCGTACGCCCACACACTCGGTTGTCGGTCCCTGTCCCCCATCGACCGCGCCACCACGTCGCCCCCGGCAGTCAATGTCACCCTGTGATCCGGCGAAGCGGTCTCCACCAGGAAATCGCCGGTGCATCGTCCTTGCTTGGTGAGGGGAAGATCGGAGGGGTGGGAGGTGGATTCGTCGATAAGCAATTGCTCTAGCTCAGCGTCTGTCGTGCCCCACCCTGCGCCGCGGTTGGCGAGGATCCCGAACAGCGTCGCCAGCGGCAAGTCCGGCTGGCCCTCCCAAGTGTCGCGTAAACGGTCGAGGACGCGGGGTATGCGGGTGGGGTCATGCACAACCGCCGAGCATACGCACAAGAGGAAACGGAGTGATGCGAACCAAGGCCCCGTTATTCCCGAGCGGAAGTTCGCGCTTTGCGTGGTCGACCACAGAGTGCGACCCCGGCACACCGAGAGTGCTGCCTTTCAAAGCGCGCCACTGGGCTACATTTCGGGGAGCATTTTGGGCTACCTTTTAAAGATCGCTGACAGCTGCGCCAGACCGTTCAGACACGCGGTTGCTGACCGAACGCATGCCGACAGGGCCGCAGGGCGTGCTTCGTCCCCGGCCGTCCCGGCTGTTTCAGCTCGTGCTCCGGACGTGCGACTGCTTCCCGCTCCTATCCGCTATGTCCGTGTCTGTCTGCTGGCCCGCAAATCGGTCCTGGCGCTATTCTCGTTGTTTATTCTCGTTGTTTTCCGAACAGTAGGTGCATCGCACCGTATTGGTGGATGGTGTTCGCCGCCGGTCGCCCCCTGGGGGATACCCACACCGGGGTTCCTGCCCTGATCTCTACCCGTCCCCGGTGGTGGCGGGTGGGGTCATCGTCGTTGGTGCGGTTGTGGTACCTGCACACCACCGCGAGATTGTTCATGTTGGTCTGCCCGCCGCGTGACCACGCGGTGACATGATGCACCTCGCAGTTATCAGCGGCATGCCGGCACCCCGGCACCGGACACGTCGTGAGTGTTGCTCGGGCAAGGTCACGCTGCTTGGTGTTGGCGAAACGCTGCGTGTCGTACAGGTTCACCGCACCCGCCTGCGGATGGAAGATCGCTACTTCCAGATCTTCCCCGTGGAACCGGGCCAAATACTCCGCACCTGTCATGGTGGTGCCGTCAGATAGTCCCAGGATGGTGTCGTTGCCTTCACCACGCAGAATCCTCGTGTGCTCTGCTAGCGGCACTACCACCAGTGGGCGGGGTACAGCATCAGCCACACCACCCTCACCCTTCAGAATCTTCGTGAGTGCCTCGTACATTTGTGGGCCCGCCGGACGACCCGGATCCAGATTCCGGCGCAAGGCGTACTCCAAGGCGGCGATGAAACTATCGTCACCGGTGGCGGTAAAGGAACGTTTCCCCTTCTTCGGTGTGCTGAACCGGACCGTCGACACTGGGGCCGGGGCGTCAGCACCCGGATCGGGGATGATCGTCTTCGCGCGACGCTTCAACGTGTTGTAGTCACCGTGCACGGACAACAACGCGAGGCGTAACCGCCACGTCTCAGTGCGGTTCTTGACTGCTTTGAGTTGGTTTTCGATCAACACCAACTGATCCAGAGACTTCCCCGTCTCCCGGGCGATCCGGATGGCATGGGCTTGCTTGCGGGTGAACCTCGTCGGGCCGAAGTAGACGGTGTGAACACGCTCCCACTCATCAACAGTGGTGGGTTTGACGCCGGCGTCACGAGCTGCCTGACGGTCGAAACCAGCCAGGACATCCATGGGGCTCGCGACAGAAGCGAGGAAAGCGTCAAACGTGTTCATGCCCCACACGCTAAAACCACAAAGCGAAACGCAAAAGGGCACCACCCGAAACCTGTGGATAACCGTCGACGCTGCCGGAGTTATCCACAACCGCCGGTTCCATCACATGTTGAAACCGCCCTCTGACGTGCTCAAAAGGGCGGTTCCATGGAACCCCGAAAAATATCTGGGCTCTCGCGGGGGCAGCAAAAGGGCGGTTCCATCCATCGCGAAGAAAATCTAGCGGGCGCCAGGCGAGGTGCTCGGTGTCGACGGCGCTTGAAAGCTATTTGTTGCCGGGATTCCAGGTGAAGCGGGCAAGAGCCAAGGCAGCGGCACGGACACCAACGCACAACCGGAGGGTGGAAGAAGGATGGTGCGGGCAGGGGACGTCGAAAAGCGAAAAGCCGCACCCCATTGCGGGATGCGGCTATTTCAGGCTGTCCTGGCGGTACCAGAACCCGGATCTAGATTGAGATTAGTCCAGGATCTTGGTGACGCGGCCAGCGCCGACGGTGCGGGAGCCCTCGCGGATAGCGAAGCGCAGGCCCTCGTCCATAGCGACCGGCTGGATCAGCTCGACGGACATGTCGACGTTGTCGCCCGGCATGACCATCTCGGTGCCCTCCGGCAGCTTCACAACACCGGTCACGTCGGTGGTGCGGAAGTAGAACTGCGGACGGTAGTTGTCGAAGAACGGGGTGTGGCGGCCGCCCTCGTCCTTGGACAGGACGTAGACGGAACCCTCGAACTTGGTGTGCGGGGTGTAAGCGCCCGGTGCGATGATGACCTGGCCGCGCTCGACGTCCTCGCGCTTCAGACCACGGAGCAGGAGAGCTGCGTTGTCGCCGGCCTCAGCGGTGTCGAGAAGCTTGTTGAACATCTCGATGGAGGTGACGGTGGTCTTCTGGGACTTCTCGCGGATACCGATGATCTCGACCTCGTCGTTGAGGTTCAGGACACCGCGCTCGACACGACCGGTAACAACGGTACCGCGGCCGGAAATGGTGAAGATGTCCTCGATCGGCATCAGGAACGGCTTGTCGGTCTCGCGCTCCGGATCCGGGATGGAGTCGTCGCAAGCCTGCATGAGGTCCACGACGGACTGAACCCACTTCTCGTCGCCCTCGAGAGCCTTGAGAGCGGAGATGTGAACGATCGGAGCTTCCTCGTCGTAGTCCTGCTCAGCGAGCATCTCGCGGATTTCCATCTCGACGAGCTCGATGATCTCCTCATCGTCGACCATGTCGCACTTGTTAAGTGCAACGAGGATGTACGGAACGCCGACCTGGCGGGCGAGCAGAACGTGCTCGCGGGTCTGCGGCATCGGGCCGTCGGTAGCAGCAACCACGAGGATTGCGCCGTCCATCTGAGCAGCACCGGTGATCATGTTCTTGATGTAGTCGGCGTGGCCCGGGGCGTCAACGTGTGCGTAGTGGCGCTTCGGGGTGTTGTACTCCACGTGGGAGATGTTGATGGTAATGCCGCGCTCGCGCTCCTCCGGAGCCTTGTCGATGGCGTCGAAGGCGAAAGCCTTGTTCTCCTCCGGGTAAGCGTCAGCCAGCACCTTGGTGATAGCGGCGGTGGTGGTGGTCTTGCCGTGGTCGACGTGACCGATGGTGCCGATGTTCACGTGCGGCTTAGAGCGCTCGAACTTTTCCTTTGCCACTGTTTGTCCTCCTGGACGTGCATGTGACTACGACTCTCGCAGCCACGTGGATTTACTTCTGCCTTGCTTTCATTTCCTAGCACTCGGTCCACCGTCATCCACCGTCAGTGGTGGTGCACCGGTGCGTCGGGCATGGAAACAATGGCCATTTCACAATGTGCCAGTTACATGATCCTAGATTTATTAACGCCGTTTTTCAAACCATGTCGGGGAAGATTCTAGGCCTTCCCTGGCGGTTTGCCGGACGACCCGCTTTCAGGCGGACCCACCTAGTGGTAACGGCCGGCTCAAAGTCCCGCTGTGCGTTGAGGCGGAACTTTCAGCTCGACCGCTACCGCGGCGCGAGCGCTATCCCGGGTGGCACTTGCCCGGGAAGCACCCAGCTAACGCGTGTTAGGCGTTGCCATTGCGCTCGTCGATGATCTCCTGAGCGATGCTGCTCGGAACCTCGGCGTAGGAGTCGAACACCATGGTGAAGTTCGCACGGCCTGCGGTCGAGGAGCGGAGGTCGCCGATGTAACCGAACATCTCGGACAGCGGCACCTTAGCCTTGACCACCTTTGCGCCAGAGCGGTCTTCCATAGCGTAGACCTGGCCACGACGGGAGCTGATGTCACCGTTGACGGTACCCATGTACTCCTCGGGGGTGACGACCTCGACGGCCATCATCGGCTCGAGAAGGACCGGCTTCGCCTTAGCCACAGCTTCCTTGAGCGCCTGGGAACCAGCGAGCTTGAAGGCCATCTCAGAGGAGTCGACCTCGTGGTACGCGCCGTCCTCGAGGGTGGCCTTGATGTTGACCAGCGGGTAGCCGGCGAGGTAGCCGTACTGCATTGCGTCCTGGATACCAGCGTCGACGGACGGGATGTACTCCTTCGGGACGCGGCCACCAGTGACGGCGTTCTCGAAGGTGTAGGTTGCGGACTCGCCCTCTTCGAGGTTCTCCACATCCGGGGTGTACGGCTCGATGGTGACAATGACCTTCGCGAACTGGCCGGAACCACCAGTCTGCTTCTTGTGCGTGTAATCGAGGTGCTCGACCTTCTTGCGGATGGTCTCGCGGTAAGCCACCTGCGGGGAACCGATGTTCGCCTCGACCTTGAACTCGCGCTTCATGCGGTCGACCAGGACGTCGAGGTGGAGCTCGCCCATGCCGCCGATGACGGTCTGGCCGGACTCTTCGTCGAGCTTGACGGTGAAGGTCGGGTCCTCCTCAGCGAGCTTCTGGATAGCGGTACCCAGCTTCTCCTGGTCGGCCTTGGTCTTCGGCTCGATGGCGACCTGGATCACCGGATCCGGGAAGTCCATGGACTCCAAGATGATCGGGTGGTCCGGGTTGCACAGGGTGTCACCGGTGGTGGTCTCCTTCAGGCCGATGAACGCGTAGATGTTACCGGCGTCGGCGTGCTCGACCGGGTTCTCCTTGTTCGCGTGCATCTGGAAGAGCTTGCCCACGCGCTCCTTCTTGTTCTTGGTGGAGTTGAGCATCTGCTCGCCCGGGATGGCCTGGCCGGAGTAGACGCGCACGTAGGTGAGCTTGCCGAAGAACGGGTGGACGGCGATCTTGAACGCCAGAGCGGAGAACGGCTCCTCGACGGACGGCTTACGGGTCATCGGCTCGTCGGAATCCATGGCGACACCCTTGACCTCGCCCACGTCGAGCGGGTTCGGCAGGAAGTCGACGATGGCGTCGAGCAGCGGCTGAACGCCCTTGTTGCGGTAAGCGGTACCGCAGTACACCGGGTAGATCTCGGAGTTGACGGTCATCTTGCGGATGGCGCCCTTGATCTCCTCGACGGTCAGCTCTTCGCCGCCGAAGTACTTCTCCATGAGCTCTTCATCGGACTCAGCGACAGTCTCGAGCAGCTTCTCGCGGTACTCCTCGGCCTTCTCCTGAAGGTCAGCCGGGATCTCCTCGATGGTCGGCTCAGCACCGGTCTCGACCTTGCCGCGCCAGGTGATGGCCTTCATATCGATGAGGTCGACGACGCCGTCGAAGTCATCCTCGGCACCGATCGGCAGCTGCATGACCAACGGCTTTGCGCCAAGGCGGTCAATGATGGTCTGGACGGTGTAGTAGAAGTCGGCGCCCAGCTTGTCCATCTTGTTGACGAAGCAGATACGCGGAACGTCGTACTTGGCGGCCTGACGCCACACCTGCTCGGACTGCGGCTCAACACCCTCCTTGCCGTCGAACACTGCGACAGCGCCGTCGAGGACACGCAGGGAGCGCTCGACCTCAACGGTGAAGTCGACGTGGCCCGGGGTGTCGATGATGTTGATCTGGTTGTTGTTCCAGAAGCAGGTCACGGCAGCGGACGTAATGGTGATGCCGCGCTCCTTCTCCTGCTCCATCCAGTCAGTGGTAGCGCCGCCGTCGTGGGTCTCGCCGACCCGGCGGTTGATACCCGTGTAGAACAGGATGCGCTCGGTCGTGGTCGTCTTACCGGCATCGATGTGGGCCATGATGCCGATGTTGCGGACCTTGTGAAGGTCCTTAAGCACTTCTTGTGCCACGTTGTGTACCCCAACTCATGTGTCGTCGACGCCCTGAGCCGTGATCCCCGTAATACCGGGAGCGACTTGAGACGCCTTGGCGGATATTTTCCTTGGTCGATTGTGCCACTTAATCGCTGATCTGGCATGACGAGGCAATGAAGCCTCACGCCAGACTCCGGCGGAGCAACCAAAGAAACCCCGCCAGATGCAGCGCTGCGGAAAACTACCAGCGGTAGTGGGCGAAGGCGCGGTTTGCCTCTGCCATCTTGTGGGTGTCCTCGCGGCGCTTCACGGATGCGCCGAGACCGTTGGAGGCATCGAGGATCTCGTTGGCCAGACGCTCGGTCATGGTGTTCTCTCGGCGCTGACGGGTGAAAGTGACCATCCAGCGCAGAGCGAGGGTGGTGGAACGGCCCGGGCGGACCTCAACCGGGACCTGGTAGGTCGCACCGCCGACACGGCGGGAACGGACCTCGAGGTCCGGGCGGATGTTGCCCAGGGCCTTCTCCAGGGTGCCCACCGGGTCGGTGCCGGTCTTCTCGCGGCACATCTCCAGCGCGCCGTAGACGATGCGCTGCGCGGTGGACTTCTTGCCGTCCTGGAGGATCTTGTTGATCAGCTGGGTGACCAGCTCAGAGTCGTAAACCGGGTCCTTGACAACGGGACGCTTCGGAGCTTGCTGCTTACGCATTGTTCTTTACTGTCCCTTCTTCGCGCCGTAACGGGAGCGAGCCTGCTTGCGGTCCTTGACGCCCTGGGTGTCCAGCGCGCCACGGATGATCTTGTAACGGACACCCGGAAGGTCCTTCACACGGCCGCCGCGCACGAGCACCATGGAGTGCTCCTGCAGGTTGTGGCCCTCGCCCGGAATGTAGGCGGAGACCTCGATGCCGGAGGTCAGGCGGACACGCGCGACCTTGCGGAGTGCGGAGTTCGGCTTCTTCGGGGTGGTGGTGTACACGCGGGTGCACACGCCGCGGCGCTGCGGGGAGCCCTTCAGCGCAGCAGTTGCCACCTTCTTGCTCTTATCGTGACGGCCCTTGCGGACCAGCTGCTGAATAGTTGGCATACCAACTCTTTCTGTTCGGGTTCGCACTCCCCCGGGCAAGCAGAAGTGGCCGAACATGCAAAAATGGGGGCTCTTCTTCGGGGCCCTGCCGCTTTCGCGTGATCTACCACCGCTCCCCTGGAGAGTGCGTGGAGTTCAACGGTTTCCTAACCCCGATATTCGAGGCGGAATCGTAAGAGAAACTACCTTCCCCTACCCCGCAAAAGCAAATCGCGCTACTGGCTGCCACCGCCGTTGCGATGGCGGGCAAGGACAGCCTCCCACGGGCCGGCCCAGCCGTTGTTCATGGATTCGCGCGCGACTGGCTCGATATCCTCGTTGAGATCAAATGCTTCGGCAAGCAGGAGGATGGCCGTCCGGGCGGTGTGAGTGGGTTCAATGTCGTCTCGGCCCGCGTGGGATTCGTTGAATTCCTTGCGGGCGACATCCTCGAATTCGATGCCGCTGGTGGAATACCAGTTCATCATCAGCACCGGATCAGCTGTCTTCGCCCACGATCGCTTGGTGCGTGCACGTCCCTGCACCACCGCCAGGCACTCCAGTGACTGTTGTCCGAACACAAGGTGCCGCTCCCACACATCCCCTTCCACATCTCGGGGGTAGCGCTCCATGTGTACTTGGATGGCATCTAAATGGGCTGTGAGGTCTTTGTACTCGTTCGTGAGCACTTTGGCGGCGGTTTCAGCCAGCCGGGCGAGCACCGTGCGGGCGGTGTGGCCGTCGGGCTGCATGGTGCCGTCGATAAGCGGGTGCTCTGCGGATAGCTCCTCGATGATGAGCTTTTGCTCGGCGGGGGCGAATTCGTGTTTGACAAAGCCGGACAAGTTGAACGCGCCGAGGTACCCGCCGAAGGGGCCACTGTCCTCGATGTAGCGCAGGTTGTCGCGCTCCGAGATCTTCTTGTTCAGCCGGTTGATGCGGCGGGTCCAGTCCTCGTTGCGGTCGATCCACCCGGCGCGGCGTGCGTCGAGGGCGATGCGCAGGGCGAGTTCGAAGTCGTTGTTCTTCTCGGCGATGATGGCCATCTGGCGGAAGCACGGGTGCTCTTCGCTGTAGGCGGAGCTTTCGTGCATGCCCTCGATGCGTTTGGCGCGCGCCTCGAGATGAAGTTCCGCCGCTTTAACGACGTCGCCTTCGCGCTTCGCTGCTTGGGCCTTTTTCTCGATCCCGTCGGCCTTCCGGTAGGCGGCACGCTTGACGCGTTCGCGTTTGATGCGCATGACCCGCCGCTCGATGTTGATGTTGTCCTGGGCGATGCGCAACACCATGTCGAAAGCCTGCGACGAGTAATTCCGCTGGCCGTAGAAGTAGTTCATCACCCGGATTTGGGTGTGGTGGAGCTCCACGATCGCGTCATCGCCAAGATCGTCGGGTGCCGGAAGGTGCGAATAACGCTCCATGAGCTTATCGACGATCCGTGCCTGCAGTTCCCTGTTCTTGTTCGTCGCAATGAGCAAGTCAGACAGGAAAGCGATGTCCGTGTGCCGGTCGTGCGTCGAGCGGAGCAGGCGCCGGCCCGCTCCTTTCTGCTGCTCGTAGACGTCCTTGAGCACTCGCTGGTCCGGGGCGGGAAGCGATTCCCACCACCCCTGCAGATTGAAATACTCGATTGAATTCTGGTTCTCCGCCATTAACCCACCTTGATTTCGTTAGAGACCGCGGAAGGGCACAACGCTGGTGAGAATCAAGATCGCCAACACAACGATCACCAGTACGACGACTGCGATCGCCGCCGTGAGCACCAGTGCTGTCTTCTTGTCGGCCTGTTCCTTGCGCGCAACTGCCGCCGGGCGGATTTCCTGGCTTTGCGAGCGCACCTGCCTCGGGGCCTGTCCCGGCGTGTGGAAGGCCGCGGCTTCACGGTTCCGCGCACTAGGCGCAGGCGCACTCGGTGCCCGACGTTGTTCGGGTGCGCGACGCGGTTCAGCCGCAGCGCGTTGTTCAGGAGCCCTGCGGGCTTCCGGCCTACCTTGCGGCGCGGGGCCGGGCACCTGCTCAGGTGCGTGACCCGTTGGCTGCTCGCCTTGGGGGCCCGGTCGACCCGGGTGTGCCGGTTCCGCCGCCTGCGCGCGTGGGGCGTGCTGTGCCGGGTGCGCGGCGGGTTCGGGAACTGACAACGCCGCGAACGGGGCGACCTCTGTGAAGTCGTACTGGTCGGCCTGTACGCGGTCATCGTTCCCGGGCACGGTTCCAAGTCCTGTGGGGTGTTGGCTAGTCATCTTTGTTCAGCCTCCGTCCTATACGTACTGCCCGAATGCGCCGCTGCGCGCCTCAACCAGGTTGTGGACCAGCCCGCTTTGGGCAGTGGTGATATCTACCGGGGGGCTGGGAAGATAAGTCCACGCGAGCACCATCAAGCACGCGATCAGCAGAGCAAGGCCGAGCACACCGAGAATATTCCGCCAGATTCGCGCGCGGCGCCTCTCGGTTTCCTGCACTTTCTCCCCGCGCTGAGCAGCGATGTTTTCCGCCTCATCAGTGGTGATGTGCTCCGCACTCCCAGAGTCTGCCTGCTGGAAAGGACGGGGACCACCGAACTGGTTCTGGCCGAAACCGGCGCTGCCCGGCACTGCCTGGGAAAACTGACCGTGTTGTCCCGGTTGTCCTGGCTGGCCCGGTTGGCCCGGGTACGCCTGCTGGGGAAAGTGCGGTGCTTGACCGCCTTGCCCCGTCTGCTGGGGCCACCCCTGCCTGAAGCCCTGCTGCGGTGCTGGATTGGTGCCGTTCGTCATCGTTGCGGCCCTTCTTCTCGCGGAGCGGTCCCCGGCCCAAACCCGTAGGGCGCCCCGATCTGACTGTCAGTATGCGGTTGCGGTTGATGTGGCTGGTGCGGTTGTTGCGCCGGCCATTGCTGTGCGGACGGAGCCGGCTGCTGCACCTGCTGCTGGTACTCCCCCGGTTGCCGCGGAGGCTGTGCCCCTAGATCCGGCGCAGGCGCGGCCGGTTGCTTCTCTGACCCCGGCACGGCGGGGTGATGCTCGGCCTGGGGTGCAGAAGCAGCGGCGAGGCGACGCTGCTCCCGGGCGAGCCAGCCCTGGTTGTGGTTGGACATTACATTCCTCCCTCGAACAGACCGTATTGGGAAAACATTTCGCGGATCGGGTCCAAGACGCGGAACGGCGCAATCCCCATCCGGGACACGCTGTCGCCCTCCGGTGAGTCACCCAACGCGGAAACAGCGTGGCAGCTGTACGGCACGGGCTGGCCGGTGGGCGACTGGGTCTCCAGGAGGTTGAGCATTTCCATTGCGCCGAGTGCACTGAGCATGCTGCGGATCTCGTAGTGCATGGAGGTACGGTCGACCCAGTCGAATGGTTCGCTCGGCGGGTTCGATTCACGGCGGAAGGAGGCACCGTAGTTGCTCATGGCCGCCTGCCAATCCACGGTCTGGCCTTGGATGCCGCCGCTGCCCACTTGATCGACATGAGCGAGGCGCTGGAGCATATCGAACTTGGATAGCGTCAGGGCGATCGTGGGCATCTGCTCCGGAGACATGAGACGCAAGATGTTCTGCAGGATCATGGCAGGGTTCTCCCTGCCCACCTCATTGGTGGACACGGTCCCTTCCAGCAGCTGCCGGATGCGGTTGACGGCCATCGGGTCGTAGAGGAACACGATGCGGTCGGCGTTGCGGAAGAAGCCGAGCTTCGGGGCGCGCTCGACAAACCCTTCCTCGCGGAGGTCCTCACCGGCCACGTCCTGCAGCACCAAGTAGACCTTCTGTCGCACCTGCTGGTTGTCTGCCGGGTTGACGCGGACGTGAAAGCCCAAGTCGTAAATGAGCGGACGGTTCTGGTAGGCATCCGGGTTCGCCGACGGCGGGGTCGGCGGCATGAGGCCCATCTCCTCGAACAGGGGGCGCTCGTAATTCTCTTCGTAGGTCCGACGGGTGTACTCGTCAGCGGCGTTGAGGAACCCGCGGTTAGCGGTGAGCATATCGCGCAGCAGTTTGACCACCACGGCGATGTAGAGGCTCTTGCCCGAGGAACGGGCACCCGCCATGGCGACGGTGAGGGTACCGGAGCGCATCCAGTCCTCCGGCAGTTCAATGCCGGCGTGGGTCGGTGCTTTGCCGGACGGGTCGAGGACTTCGAAGGTGACCGGGTCCTTCGGACTGATCAGGTACGGGACATTCGGGTTCATTAGGAGTTCCCTCCTGCATCGATCGCGCCACGCAGTGCGTTGATGGCGTCACGGTAGCCGCGGGCATCGCCTTCGGCGACGGCGCGGTGGAGGCGATCGTCAAAAAGCGTCGAGGTGACACCCGGTGCGCCCCCCACGGGGCGGGTCGAGATGACGTGCACGGCGGAGCTGCGTCCCAGCAGGCAGGCCGGGATGTCGTCGGAAATGGCGATCACTGCGGCGGACGCAGCGATGTCGCTGATGCTGATTTCCCAGCCAATGTCGTTGCCCCGCAGGGATTCAGACAGCCCGGCGGGAACCTCGAGGGTGTCCATGATTCCGGGCACCGCTTGCCCGGACGAAGTGGTCACGTGCTTGGGGCACCGCATCCCGGAAACAGCGTTGGCCGCGAAGCTGAGCATTGCATCCATCTGCTGGGACGTCGTGCTGCGCAGCATCGATGCCGTGGAATCGATCACGATGTGCACTGAATCTGTGCCGGTAGACGGTGCCGGCGGTGCGACAGGGTCCTGGGTGAACGCGCTGCTTGCTTCTGCGGGCGTTGATCCGGCGGATGCGGCGGTGCCGCCACCGGCCGGAGCCGCTGCCGTGGAAGCACCTGTGGCGCTGACCGGGGCCGACACTCCTGCCTCACCGGCGATGACGCGTACCCCTGTCTCTGTGGGCAGAAGAGTCAGCGGTGTGAACGCGTCACGGGCCGCCACTTTGAACGGGGGAATGTACAGATCAACGAGGCCGGAGACGGCATCGCGTGCCTGGACGCGCACGTAGAGCTCGGCGCGGTTGCCAAAGACTTCGTTGTCCGGCCGCACCTCAATCGTGGCGGGACCGGTGAGCTCCCGTAGCGCGTAACGGTCACCCGTGCGCGGTAGCTCCACATCGCCGTTGAAAGCGCGGAACCGGCCACCGTCGGTGAGCTCCATGACAAAGATCGCGCGGAAGGCGTCGGTGGTGAACTCGAACTCCTCGCCGTGCCCCATTCGTTTCTCAAGAGCCATTACCGCTCTCCTTTCTGGTTCGCCATGCCGCGGGTGTTCTGCACGAGCGTCTGAATCACCTTGCTCAGGAACTGGTCAGTCCGCTCGATGCGCAGCTCGGCGAACGCGGCCGGGAGCGCGCTTACCGCCTGGGCGGCCAGTGCAATGTCCTGCGGGCTGTCGGGCGCGGTGGCGAAGAAGTCTTCCCAGGCGCGACGCGCCACTGCGTCGACGTTGGCTTGGGTGGGCACGGATCGGGCCGCAATGCGGTTCGCCAAACCCACGAGGTGGTGAATTGTCTCTTTCCGCGTGTGCGGATCAGCTGTGATCACCGGGTAACGCAGCTGGTCATACCCGGCAGCGGCCAAGGTTGCACCAATGAGGTAGCAAGCGGTGTCCGCGCCCAGTTTCTCCACACCCGGGTGACCAGCGTGGGGCAACACCCGTCGGGTGGTGTCCTGGCCGAGCTTCTCCATCAGCTCCGTGATGTCGTCGCCGGCGAACAGCTCCTCGATCTGTTTGTTAGCCACGAGGCTGACCAGGCCGGCGACTGCCGAATCGGGCCGGAGGTTGAGATCACCGTGCGCCATGATGTCCGTGACCGGGGCTTCGAGGTTGCCCAGGCTACCGAGGCCGTCAACAAGCATGTCTCGGTCAAACGCACCGATGGCCTCCGCATCGGTCAGGTACTGGATCAGCAGCGGGCCGTCGCTCTCCCAGTTCTGCAAGGTCTCGTAAACGGAGCCGCGGAGTTCGTCGAGACGCGTTTCGTCGATAAGCTCCCTGCTCACGAGCGTCGGGTACTCCTCCCCGACGAACTCGTTCGGCTCCGTGATGTCGATGGCTAGCTGGTTGAGCTCGGGCTCCATGCTCTTGCGGCGGTGCTCCAGCATGAGTTGCGCGAGACCTGCGCCGAAGCCGCCGGGAGCGCTTCCAAGAGCAGCGAGCTTATCGACGACGCCCGCCGCCTCACTCCCCGACGTGAACAGCTCTTCCGTCATGCGGGACCACTCGGTCTCCGGCGCCGCGCTGGCGTCCTTCTCCGGGTCGATGACTGTCAGGGCGGGGTTGGCTGCGAAAAGCTCCGCGTCCTGTACGGGACCCGCGATGAGCGCGGCGAAACCGGGACGCTGCGACGCCCACTTCGCGGCATCCACGGAGCGGGCGCGCTCGAAGGTGCTCACCCGCAGGCCTCGGCGGGCTGCTTCAGGCGTCATCGTTGTCGACACGGCGTAGATCCAGAATGCTGCCTGCGTGTCGGACGGAGTGAGGAGCACGGGGATCGTGTTCGGATCCTCCAACGCCTTTTGAATCCGGTAGATCACGCCTCGGCGGTCACCCTGGACATCGCAGATGAGCCGCCACAGCCCCTCCACGTCGGGCAGCGGCCCGCGCGCAGGCTCCCCGAGAGCGTCATCGAGCGTGACCGAATTGACCACCGGTGCGCGGAACGGGGCAGCAAGGTCGGGCGAGCGGAACAAAGCGATCGGGTACTGCGCGGCCAGCGGCTGCTGCGGCTCGTGGTCCACCACACCATGGGTGAACACGTTGCCCGGGCGGCCTGTCGCGTCCTTGCCGGCGGGGACCGACTGCACATACACGCCGTGCGTCTGGTCCGGGATGTACTCGAACCGGCGCGGAAGCGCCTCGATCTCCTCGGCACCGATGAACTCGTTGACCTCCTGGATCGGAGTCAGAGAGATCGCGGCGGCGGAACGGATGAGCTCGATGTCGGACGGATCCGCGTTCACGGTCGGCCCGATGGACCACCCGCCGGAGCTGGACGTGTTGGAAAACGACGCGTATGTCGCGTGCGCGAAGCGTGCCATTGCCATTACTGCATACCTCCGGGCTGCTGGAAGTTATTGGCGTACCAGAGGGTGACCACGTTCGGGTCCCGCAAGGCCACCTCGGACTCGCCGTCCTCCGGCGCATCCGCCATGAAGAGGCGGAGCCACCCGTACCCGCGGGCGACCAGCTCAGGGTCGACGCGCCAGTACTCGAACCCAGGCGTGCCCGGGGCCAGGTTGTCCGGGAATAGGTGGTCCGATGTCATCACCGGCTTGTAGTCCTCGACATAGCCACCGTTGATCTTGCTCACGCGCACCGGCTCACCGTCGTTTGGCTCGAGCGGCAAGCGCTCCGGGTGGTAACGCAGGGTGAATCGGCGGTGCTTGGAGTCCTCATTCTCCGCGTTGACGAAGAGGTAGAGGCCGTTTTCTGGACCGGCGGTGAGCATGTAGCGGAAGTGGCGCAGGCCGCGGTACGCAATGATCGTGGGCTCGCCCCATTCACGCAGGCCCGCGTGCATGCGGCTGGGGATGAGCACGACGTCTCGGGCGCCGCGCATGTGCACGCGCATGCTGCCTTCGCTGCGGTACTCCTGTTCGTCGATAGTTGTCATCGGCTTAGCGTCTGCCCGGCGCGGGTCGACGAAGCCGCCCTCCCCCGGTTCGGCGAGGAACGCGGCGACCTCGTGAGCCTGTTCGGGCCAACCGAACGTGATCAGCTGGGCAATGACGCGCTCCTCGATGCGTGCGGCGGGAATGCTCCCCACCCGCACAAAGCTCGAGGACCGCCCCACGCGGGCCCTATTGCCCACCACGCTGACGGGGGTGATGGCGATGGAATACCACTCGTCGGGCCAGGCGAATTCTGCGGCGTCCTTCGCTTCGGCGATGTCGTTGACCCATGCCGCGAGCGGGAGGCCGAAGCCCTCGAGCTGATCGGTCTCCACGACCTTGTCGGACAAGCCTTCCGCGGGGAGGTCCCGCGTGCGGTAGATGCGCACCTCACCGGAATTGGGCAGCTCCCACCGGACGCTGAACAAACCGTTTCCGATGGTCTGGTCCAGTTGGACATCCGCGTGGACCTCCACCACCTCTGCGGTGATGTCGATGGTGAAGATGTCGGAGTGAGCACTCTTCTTCACTGCGCCACCCACAGAGACCTCGCGCACCGCCTGCACGGCGTAGGTCAAGCCTCGTTGCGGCGGTGTCCAGCGGAATCCGTTCACGTTGCGGCTAGTCTGACTGACCTCGTGCGCGCGGCGGGTTAGGCGGCGCTTCTCTTCCTCGGGGGCGATATAGACGCTGACGCGGTCCGTGTGCTTGAACTCCTCCCACTTACCGCTGACTTCGCTGCCGTCGAAGTTGAGCTCGATGTGCTCGACAGGACGGACGTAGAAGTCCTCCCCCACCAGCTTGGGCTGGCTGCGCAGAGCATCGATCTCGTTCGTGCCCTCGTTGAGCCAGACCTGGTAGTAGCGGTAGGAGAAGGACAGCGGGTCCGCGTCGTCGAAGAACGTGCCCGGGGTTGCCGACCGCAGGATGCCTTCGGCTGGGTCGCGGTCGAAGACTTCTTCGTCGCTGACCACACGGAAGATCTGCACCGGCTGGGACGGGTAGTCCTCCGGCAAGGCCCACTTCACGTGGATCTCACCATCGTCGTTCAGTTTTGCGCGGACACCGCCGCCAGAAATGACGGTGAGGTCCTCCAGGAGGTCCAGTTCTTCGAAATCGTCCTCCGCCAAGTCCAACTGCTGCGCAGTCGGGGCAGGAGCTTCTTGCTGCGGTGTCGGGGCAGCCGGTCCGGGTTGAGAGTGACGTCCCGCAGTGTCGCCCGACTGATTCGGCGGGGTGGACAGTGTCGGCTGGGTCGGCTGACTCGGCTGGCTCGGCTGAGCTGGCTGCTGGTCCTGGTCGCCAGTCCCGACTGCTCTGCTCGCCGGCTGCTCCGGTTGGTTCTCAGGAGAAGCAGCACCTTGCAGGTGTTCCGGCAGCGGCTGGCTCGGGGTGATCAGATCGGGGCTGAGAGGTGTCTGGAGCGGCAAGCCCGCGCCGTCGAGCATCACCAACAGATCCAGAGCCTCCGCCCACACACGGGTATTGGGAGTGGATTCACCGTAGACGACGTGCTGAATCAGTTCCTCTTCACTGGGCACCGGCAAGCCGGTTTGCTGCTGGACGCCAGTGCGCCATGCGGCGGCCATTTCTGGGAGCGACATTAGATATCACCTTCGCTGGGGAAATCGACAGCCGTTGAGCCACCTGGGCTGGGGGTCCACCGAGCGGAGTCGCCGGTGGAGTAGGTTCCGGCGCTGGGCATCTCGCGGCCGGTGCCGTAGTTGTCCTCCACGTAGCTGCTGCCCGGCATAACAATGTCGTCGATAGAGTCATCGGCTGCGTTGGAGTGGGCGGCGAGCGTGATGTCACCGGCCTGCGCGTTGCCGCCCACCTGGACCAGCACTTCGGTGCGTCCGACGGGGTCACGCGGGCTGGAGGACACGTTGTGCACGCTCAGGTCGCCGTCGACAACCGCGGCTCCGCGGCCACGGCTAGCGGACGCGATGAAGTGGCTGCTGAAATGTCCGTTCGCGGCATCTTTGAGCAGCTCCCCTTCCAGCGCGCGGGCGTGCCCGTCGTGCGTGGAGGAGACATTAGACAGCAGCTGGCTGCTGAACGGGCTGGTGCTTGCGCGAAGCTCATCCGCCACCGGCTGCCACTTCTCCCCCGTGCGGTCACGGGAGGAGAATTCAGGCGATGCCACGTAGCCGGCAAGGCGGTCCAGCGCTGAGGTGGTGTTCTTGCCGCGCTGGGAGGAGAGATAGTCCCAGCGGTCGTCGTTGCTCGGCTGGAATAACTCGCTGTAGGCGCGGGTCAGGCCAGCGGAGACGGCATCCCCCAACCAGCCTTCGTGGTAGAGACCGTTCTGGTAGTGGGACACCACCTGCGACGCGGCACGCGGGTCAGGCGACGCGTCCGCGAAAACCACGTTGCGCGGCATGCGGTTGCTCGGTTGGGCGGCTACATTACGCTCCGTCTTCACCCGGCCAAACGGGCGGTTGACTAGCTCACCAAGCAGCTGCGTGACGGAGAGGAACTGCGGGTAAGCCTCCTCCAACCGCACGAGAGCGACCTCGGCATTGAGGAGGTTCTGCTCCGCCGCCTCTACCTGGGCGCGTTGGCTCTTGCGCAGATTAGCCAGCTGGACCTCATCGCGCGTCTCAAACGTGACCTGCAGCAGGAAGAAGATGAGCCAGATGAACACCCAGATACCGAACATCCACGCGAGCGTGGAGGCCGGCGCGTTATTCAAATTCTGCACCCACCACAGCTCGGAGAACACGCGGTCCGTGAACGTCGCCTCACCGCTGGCCACCTTGTCCTGCGCATTCTTCATCACCACGTGGCCGATCAGCCAGAAGATGAGGAAGAAGGCGAGTGACGTCGTGGTCACCCAACCCAAGAACCGGCAGACGCGTGCGCCAGCCCCAGTCTCTGGCGCCTTCACGCCGCGGCTGAGCCGCTCGAGCTCGGCGCGAGCCGCTTGGACTTGCTGTTCGCAGTGCACCCGGATCTGCCGCAACTCATCTCCGACGTGGCGGGCGAAGCTACCGCGCTCCGTGCTCTTCCAGCGCTCAAAATCGCTGTGGAGCTTGCCGGTGTCGAACACACCGTGGCTGTCGACGGAGTTCAGGCGGTGCTCGTAGGCTGCGATTGCCTCGGGGTCATAAGGGGCTAGTTCTTCGGCGCCCATGATGTCGCGGAGACTCGGGTCATCGATGCGCATCGCCTGTTCAGGCGCAGGAATGACATCGCGTGCAGACGCTGCCACTGTGACGTGGTCGGATGCCACCTGCCGGACCACCTTCGGGGTGGCGGCGTCGCGCGTTCTCGGAGCGAGAGGGCGCGGCTTTGCGTCCAGCATGGTGAGCGCGAAATTCTTGTAGCCGTTCCACATCGGCTGCATCTGTGCCGCAATCTGGTTCCGGTCGAGCTGCTGGGCTTGCTGCGAGATCTGGGCAGGCGCACCACGCAGGTTGCGCATGCTCCCGATCGCCGCCGTCGAATCGGCACCGTAGACCTTCTGCAGGCTCGCCGAAATCTGGTCGGACGCGCCGCCGCGCAGGTCATCGAAGGAGTTTCCGGGGGTGCCAATGAGCTTTTGCCACCAGATACCCCGCAGTTCGCGGGAAGCTTCCTTATTGCTCAACTCGCGGTCGCGGCCGGTCTTGGCCTGCACCCGCTCCGGGATGAGGCCGTCGCGGTACAAGCCGAGGAATTCATCGGCCGCCGCACGCGAGAACTGGGCGCGGTCCTGCGGGTGCTCCACCACCGCGGCGCCTCCGTCCGCGCGGTACAGCCGAGGCGTGGGGTTGACCTCGGTGTCGAACAAAGCTTGGCGCAGTTGGTTCTGCACCACCTCACCGTCGACGCGGCGGAAGTAGGCGCGAGTCAGACGGAAGTGAATCGGGGAAGCGGTGCCCCGCAGCTGCTCCACCGGGCACTCGGATGCTCCGTCCCACAATCCGAACAAGGAGCACAAGGTGGTGGCCACCAACAGGGTGAAGGTGTTCTCCCGGTCCCCGCCGGACACCGGCACCGCGTGGTCGGACGGCGCGTCCGACTCCTCCGGTGCGATGAAGAGGTTCACGTAGCCGCGCACAATGTCCACGTCCGCCGACTCGGACTCCCCCGCCCGGCCGGCGAGCACGTTGACGGATAGCGGGTTCAGATCGGACACCGCGTCCGACACGGCCCCGAGCTCTTCATCGCGGATATTGTCCACACCGTTCTGGGCGTTGACCACGCACACGGCGAAGCGGTCGTTGTAGCCGCTGGCCAGAAGGCGCGCGAAGCTGTCGGTGGTGGAGGGGGTGCCGTCCACACGGCCGTCGATAAGCAGTGCCCGATCCATCGGCCCGGTGAATGCGTCGAGGTCGATCCAGATCGCGCGGCCGATGAGGTGCAGCGCCTCCAAATCTTGGAGAGCTTGGCGGAGCGCGGCGCCGAATCGGCCGCGTCCCACGAAGATAGGCACGCACACCTGAACTGCGCTGTTGTGGGCGCCCTGGAAATTCTCAGCCATTAGATGTCATCCTCTCCCGGCATCGTGGGCATAGCCACGGGGCGCGACACGGAACTGAAATCGACCTCCGGTGCTTCCTCGAGCGCAGTGTGCTTCAGACGGTCTGCTTCGTCGAGCATGCGCAGAATGAGGTCGATGACTTCATAGACGTCCAGCGCCACATCAGCGAACAGAGGAATGCGGGCGGCCAGCTCGCGGGAATCCACGTCAGCGACCGGGCGCGAAGCCTGCACAGAGAGCTGATCGCGGAGCAACCTGTCCGTGGGAACGTACTCCATGGCGATCTCACGCTGGCGCTCCAGCCACGTCTTCACCGCTGCCAAGCGCTCCTCCGGTGTGACGTCCGGACCAGTCCCCTTGATCATCAACCGGGTGCCGCTCTTGCGCTCACCAGTAGCCAGCCACCGTGCGAGAAGGCGGGTGCCCTTCAGCGTGCGGCCTACTTCGGAGGGGTTATCGGCGTCGTCGAAAAGCGCGCGCATCACGCGGTACGGGCGGTAGCTGTCCAACAGCGGGGTCACGCCCGCTTTCGTCCACGCGAGCGGTGCGGACTCGATGACAGCCGGCAACCAGTCGAAGACGTTGCGGAAATTCGACGGCGGGGTGAGCAGCGGATCCGGGAAGGAAAGCCAACCGCGGTTGCCTTCAGAATCGTCGTAGACCTTCACCGGGCTGTTGTTATCCGGGGTGTCCAGGGTTGCCGGGAAGTCCATGTAACCGATGATGCGGCCGATGTACCAGCCGCCGATGAACGCACGGCGCTCCGCATCGCTCATGGGGGTCGCAGCTTGGATCGGCCGGGCACGCTTCGCGCGCCAGAATTCCTTGCGCGAATCCTTGAGGCCGTCCCATTGCTCGCGCATCGGGCGCATCAGCGACGAGAAGACCACTGGGACGTAGTTCGGGTAGGAACCGAAGATGTCAATGGACCGCTCCTCACCCTGGTTTTCCAAGGCGTCGCCCAACGGCTTCATCGGGTCCGGCAGCTTCACGTTGGGGAAGTTGATCACTTCCTCTGCGAGAAGCCGGGCGGACTCGTCCCCCTCGAGCGGGATCTTGGAAAAGTTGAAGGCGTAGCCCACTTCATCCCCGTACAGGTTGCGCACCAAGTTGTCGTCGATCTGCGCGAGCGGCAGCGCGTTCTTCATAGCCTCAGTGAACTTGGAGGCGAGGCGCTGCTGGCGTGCGCGCCGCTCGTGGTCCTGCAGGGCCGGAGCAGTGACGTAGCTGCGCAATGAGGTGGAGATGAAGTCGTGGAAAGAGAATCCGCGGCGCTGAATGTACTTGCGGGAACGCTCCAGCACCTCCTCCGCGCCGATGCGGACAGAGAACTGGCCCAGCTTCGGATCGAGCAGCTCAGTCGGGTTGTTCGGGTCGCGGGTGAAGTTCATGGGCACCCACGGGCCGGTGAGAACGATGAGGTCCTCGGGCGCCTGCTCCGCGCCTTCGAGCGCTGACCATGCGCCGCTGACCACCGAGGAGGCCGCGTTGGAAATCGCGTGGTCGTAGGAGTCTGCGCTAGTGGCGTTCTGGATGTCGTGGACGTACTGGCGCGGGAAGTCCCCGATCTCAGTCAAGAAGATCTCGTTCGCCGCCTGGGCGAAACGCGGCGGCACCATGTCTGTGTCCTCCGGCCACAGCTGCGGGACGTTCGTCTTCAGCTGCGCGACACCGAGGTCCTTGTCATTGTTGAGCGATAGCTCGTGCTCGAGGTCCGTGTGCTCGGCCGTCATTGCCTTTTGCAGTGGGCCGATGAAGCGGTCGATGAAGTCCGCGAGAGTGCCCAGCACGAATTCGGACATGCGGCTCTGCGCGCGTCGGCGCAGCTGCTCGCGCACGTCGCGGACGATGTCCTCCATGTACTGGTCGGCGCTGACGATCTTGCCGCGCGCGTTCATCATGGCGCGCTCCGTCTCCGGGTGGAGGGCAAGACGCTGCTGGGAACGGGCGACCTGCTCGAGCTGCGGCATCACATCGCGCACGAGCATGTTCTTCAGCGCGTCAAGCACCGCGGAACCATACGGTAGACCGAAGTTGCCCACCTCGCGGCGGATGATGTTCAGGAAGCCCTCCTGCAGGTTGCGCGCGCTCGCCCAGTTGAAAGCGGCACCGTAGAACATTGCTCCGTTATCGGCGCTGACCTGCTGGTCGAGCACGTTAAGCGCACCAATGACATCAGGTGCCCAATCGCGCCCGCGACGGTTATTCGGCTGCGGGATCTGGTGGCGCAGACTCTCGGCGTAATTGCCGGCCCAGCGGTCCATCTCCGCGCCGAACGTGCGCCAGAGCCAACCACCGACGTCCTCGCCGAACGGAATCACCGTGGTGCGCGCCTGGATCTGGCGCCAGTTAGTGTCCACGCGCTGCTTGATCTGCTCGTCGCCCGACGCCGGGTTGGTGGGATCAATGTGACCGTGCACAAGCTTATCGACGGCCGAGCGCGCCAACCTTTGCGCCGAATATTCCGCGTAGCGGTCGCGCCCCATGGACAGCTGCGCGTAGCCGAAGGAGCCCCACGGGAGGTTGTTCTTGTTCTGCACGCCCCAGCCATAGGTGTTGTCGCGCGCCTGGAGACCACCCTGGTTACCAAGGTTGAACTGGGTGAATCGGCCCATCGCCGCCTCGTCCATGAGCAGCGACGCAAGACCGCGTCCGAGCGCGCGGTACACAGTGCCGGGCTTGCCGTCGCCGAGCTGAGCACCCTCGGCACCGGAATGCGCGCCCACCGGGAATACGCGAGAGATCGGAACACTCTCGTCGCCGAGGTTCACGCCGAGCTGCTCGAACAGACGGCGGTCGCTTTCGGTTGCGGCACCCATCTGTGCCGCCGCCATCTCACCGAACATCGCCATCGCGTTGGGGTTCGCACCCATCACCTGGTCCTGCGGGATACCGCTGAAGATGTCCGGCGTGAACGCGAACATGCAGTTGCGGCCGACGCTGGCCTTGTCCAGGGAGGTGAGCAGACGGCACACGTCGATCGCCATCGACGCGCCTGCACCGCCTGACATGGAGGTGACCACGATGATCAGCGGCACGTCCTTGCCCGCGTTGACGGCGGAGGTGGCGCGGCCGGTCAATGCGGTCTGGACACGGCTCAGCTCACTAGCCGTGCCTGGCTGGTTCAGCGCTGCCCACGCCTTCTCCAGCTCTTCCTGAACTTCGCGGAGCTTGCTCAGTGTGAGCATGCGGCCGATTGCGCGGTATTGGCCAGCACCCGCGGAAATCGGGGTGGTTTCCGCCTCTGGGTTGCGCAGCGCCCACGAGGAGATGGTGCCCAGCTTCTTCCCGCTTGCCAGACGGGCCGACACTGCGGCATCCACGTTGGCGTAACGGCCGGAGGAACCGACGGAAATGTAGCGCCCGCCTGCCTCCTGGACATTCTGCAGGTTCTTGCCCGCAGACTCCGGTTTGGTGGGCACGTCCAGGGAAACGAACTGCCACGCGTCGGGCAGCTTCACGTCCTTCGGCGAGACGTACTCGTTGGGGAGGCGCTCCGCCAACATCGTCTTCAGCTGGTCCATCATGAACGCCAGGGTCTTAGCGCCCGAACCGCCACAACCGACGACGAGGACTCTTTCCATGAGGGGTGCTCCTTAGAAATTCAGCTTCAATCTTCCGGTGAAGCCGTTGGACAGATCTATTGCTATGTGGTTTTGGCTCAATCATGGCCGCAGCGCGGTGCACCCGCATCCCGGCCAGACGATTCAGTCGAGATTATTGCGGCGGCGGGCCCCACGGGCTCGACTGCGGGCCCGGGCTCGGAGGTCCCCACGGGGAGGACGGTCCCGCGCCCCCGGACTCTCCACCACCGGCCGGGCCGGAGGGACCAGCGGGCGGATTCCAGCCGGTACCGCCGGTGTTAGGGGCGCCTCCGGCTGGACCGGCTTGACCCGGGTTTCCTACGGGGCCGGTAGTTCCGCCTGGCTGGAAGCCCGGGTTCGGGCCGCCGGTCTGCGGCGGAACCCAGCCTGCACCAGCTGAGGAGGCCGCCTCGCTCGGCGGGGCAAAGCCCCCACCCTGATCGGTATAACCGGGGTGACCGGGGGCGGGCTCAGCGGAGGGAAGGCGGTCCACCAGGGCATCCGCAAGCGCGGGTGCTTCTGCGGCAATTTGGTCCTGCAGCTGCTCTTGCGCGGCGGGTGCGAGCGGGATGCGCGGGAAGGCCACGACTTCGAGGTCGTCCACGGACTGAGTCGGTGCGTGAACGAACCAGGAGTCCTGGACTGCGAGCGGAAGCACAGCATGACCGTCCTTTTCCGCACCGTCACCGGCAATCGACGGGGTGGCTACGATGACATTCGCCGCCGACAGCGGGTTGATGGAGAAACTCTCCACATTGGCCTGTGCACGGCCAGCCTGGACCGAACGCGGGCCCGGACGCATCTGGCGCTGCGCGGCATCCGTCGGATCAATCTGTGGACGCTGCTGGCCGTCGAAGGTCCATGCCCCGCCCGCGCCGCGGCTCATGCGCAACACCACCGGGCCCACCGGCGGATCATTCGGGATCTTAGATGTCAGGTATCGCACAAGGTAGAGCAACAGCAACGGAAGCAGCAGCCCCAACAGGAGCGCCAGGGTGAACGCCACTGCGGCGATGCCCTTGGACACCGGCACCTTTGAATCGATGCGGGTGGCCACATCCACGACACGCTCCTCGCCACCCTTCTCATCGGCGATGTGGACCGGCAAAGTGCCGTTGGCAATCAACTGGGCGCGCTCCTCGAACGTGAACTTCAGCGGAAGTTCCGCCGTTTCGCCGCGCCCCACGGAAAGAGCGGAATCCTTCGAGTTGTGCTCCGAATCGACCGTCACGGCCCCCAGATCCTCCATCCCGTGCTCGACTTTCTGGCCACCGTCAACCCAGACGCGGCCCGGGCCGGACACAGGAACGTTCACAGTGACGTCACCACCCTCAGTGGTCACGTCGATCTGGCCGGGAAGCTGCGGCAAGTTTTGCACCGCCACGCTCACAGCACTATCACCCTGCAGCGGGGACAAGGTGGTGCCGGGCTTACCGTCTTTGCCTGCGGTAGTGATAGTCACTTCCGCAGTGACACGGCCGGAAGCAGGGGCATCCGGAATCTTCGATGCCGGGATCTCCGCACGTCCGGACGAGAAGTCCGCCTTTTCCTCGAGAACGACCGGCTTACCGCCGCCGCTGGGCACGAACTCGACCTTGCCCGTCGCATTGCCTTCCGGATCGACGACCTTGCCGTCTGAACTGGTGAGTTCGGCCACGAGCTTGCCGTCGTCCATGACCTTCAGGTCTTTCTGAGGTCCCTCCGCCCCTGCGGCCTTGAAGCCGACATTGAGCTCCGGCACCATCTCGACGAGGACGGCGACCTGGCCGTTCTTCAACGCTTCGGGGGCGACGTCGATAAAGCGCATGGACCACTCGCCCGCCCAGTTCTTGTCCCCTGTCTTGTTCAGAGATCCCTCGGTGCTCTGCACCGCCTCATTGCGGGCTTCCCACGACAGCTTTCCGTCGCCGGCGTTCTTTTCCCCGGTTCCGGTCATGACCACTTTGTCGCCGTTTGGCGCCGTCATCTCCAGCTTTGCGTCGGGGCCGAGATCGTCGCGGCCGACGGCGCTGAAGCGCACGGATGTGATCGAGTTGTCCAGCACGAACTTGAACGGCTTGTCCGCAGTAACGGTGTCACCAATGGATCCGCCGGTGTCCAGTGCGGAACGGAATGCCGCGAAGAGGTCACCTACTTTGTTCGCCGGGTAGAACGCACCGTTGCGAGGCTGGTCACCGCAGCTGGTGGCACCGCCCTTGCCCTCGGTGATCGCCTGGAACATGTCGAAGTTCTCGTTGATCTCGGGGTTGGTCAGCCCGATACCCACGTGGGTGATGCCCGCGGCACGCAACCGGTCAGCGACACCGTTCGGCCGGCAGAGGTTATCCTCCGCGGCCGCATCATCGGCTGTGGCCAGCTTGCCGTCGGTGAATGTGACCAGCAAACGGCAGGGATCCTCACCCGGCGCACCCAGAAGGTCCTGGCTCGCGCCTTCAAGAGCGACGTTGTGGTCGGTGCCCTGGGTTTCCTCAGTGCGGTTTTCAAACGCCCGGATCTGTTTCAGCACGTCGTCTTGGCTCTCGGCGGTCAGCTCAGTCCAGCCTTCGTAGCCTTCACCCGGGTTATTGATGTCGTTCTTATAGGTGGTACCGAACCCGGCGATCTTGATGTTGGTGGTCAGCTGCTGGTCCTGGCTCTTCTGCAGCAAGACTTTGGCGAAGTCTTCGGCGGCCGGAATACGGAAACTGTCCGGGTCCGCACCCGGCTTGCCGTCAATCTTCTTCCCCTCGACCCAACGGTTGCTTAGACTGTTCGTCTCGTCCATGAGCAGCAGCACGTCGAGCTCGTTGCCTCGGGCCATGCAGGCACCCAACTTGCCCAGCGGGTTGTCTCCACCTGCAGCCGGGGCTTCCTTCGGCGGGGTGGCCGGCTTCTCCGGGGCGGGTTGCGGCGGCTTCGGCGGCTGTTGTGCGGCGGCATCCGCACCGAAGGCGCCCATGGCGCTGGTTCCCAGAGCGATCATGGCGGCGGCGCTGACCGCGGTTGCGCGGCGGGTAATGGTCGCGATTGTGTTCTTCATGTTTCCTGTTCTCCTCGCGGCGCCTAGAGCCTGCCTGCCCACAGGGCAATGCACAGCGACGACAAAATGATGGCGATGAACAACACCGCCAAGGTGACCCAGTACAGTCCCTGCTTCCATCCAACGATGGAGTACATGCCGTTTGCGCGGCGGCGCGTGTCCTCGGAGAAGTAGAAGGCCAGGGAGGACACACCGATTAGACCCGACAGCGCCCACGCACCGAAAGCCATGCCCGCATAAGTGCCGGAAACCGGCGAGATGCTGCCCACGAGCAGGATGATCGTGATCACCAGCGCGGCGACACCGAGAACCAGCCCCGGGATTAGCCTCGTTGCCGGTGCGGACGACGGCTCACGCGATGCCGCTCCCGCTCCCCCACTTGGAGCAACAGGGCTGGACGTCCCCGGTACCCGGCCGGTGTAACCCTCCCCCTGGGCATTCGCAGCTGCGAACGGGTCGGACGGCCGATCGAAAGATTCGGTCGTTGCCTCCGGCGCACCCCACGGCGAGGTCTGCGGCGACGACTGCTGCGCGCCACCGAACGGAGACTGGCCCCCGCCGAAATCCTGACCGCCCTGGACCGGATTGCCCCACGGCGAATTCCCTTGCGACGGCGCGGTGGGAGCACCGGACCCCCACACACTTGATCCTCCCGTACCTGGGCTTCCCGGTCCCGGTTGCGGGAATCCGCCGCCGAACGGTGGCTGCTGGTTGGTCATTGATGCCTCCTCTACAAAGCACTGAACCGCGCAAACGACCCCGGGCCGCGAAGAGGCACCGGGGTGGATTCACGCGGGCAGCGCACGTCCGTTTCGTACTTTACCGAGATCTCAGGGATCGGCAGGGCAAACGGATGAGAAGATGGGTATAGGGATCGTGCCCCCAGAAACCTCAGAGGCATCCCGCACCGCTCCAGAAAGTGCGGGAGGGAAAGCCCCTGGACGCGCGTCTAGTCTGGACGACGCAGTGCTTTGTTGGCAAAGAACATGCCCATCATCAAGGCCAGCGATGACGGTGTCACGGGGCTCATCCCCGCTCAAGCGGGGAGCACGTCTCCGGCGACAACGTCCGCTACCACCGCGAAGGCTCATCCCCGCTCACGCGGGGAGCACAGCGACGAACAACCGTAGAACATGTAGCCCATGGGCTCATCCCCGCTCACGCGGGGAGCACGACGTAGCTCATTTCTGGGTGTACGCGTAACGGGGCTCATCCCCGCTCACGCGGGGAGCACCTGTTTCCCCAGGTCGAATGTTACCAACAGATGGGCTCATCCCCGCTCACGCGGGGAGCACTCGGACGAGGTGCAGCTGGCGCATGTGCTGGCGGGCTCATTCCCGCTCACGCGGGGAGCACTCCATCCCGTCGCTTCTCTCATCAATGGGGATCGGCTCATCCCCGCTCACGCGGGGAGCACGCCGACGGTGTCCGCAACGCGATCCAGCCCCTGGGCTCATCCCCGCTCACGCGGGGAGCACAAGCACCAAAAATTATCGGATTGTCATATGTAGGGCTCATCCCCGCTCACGCGGGGAGCACTCGGGCTACTTGATCTTGTGCTTGCGGATCTTGGGCTCATCCCCGCTCACGCGGGGAGCACAACTGGGTGGTTCGGTTCGCTGTTCGGGAATTGGGCTCATCCCCGCTCACGCGGGGAGCACTCAAGCTGGGTGGTATCCAGAAGCACCTTTGGGGGCTCATCCCCGCTCACGCGGGGAGCACGCCCTCGGCAACTTAGCGCAAGCCCCCGGAAGGGGCTCATCCCCGCTCACGCGGGGAGCACGTTGAGTGGGGTGCCATCAGCCTTTATGAATGGGGCTCATCCCCGCTCACGCGGGGAGCACTCGGTATTCGCGTGGCGGGTTGGTCTGGGGGAGGGCTCATCCCCGCTCACGCGGGGAGCACTCAAGCTGGGTGGTATCCAGAAGCACCTTTGGGGGCTCATCCCCGCTCACGCGGGGAGCACTCGGTATTCGCGTGGCGGGTTGGTCTGGGGGAGGGCTCATCCCCGCTCACGCGGGGAGCACCTACGAGAAAAACTCGCCCAAGCAGGCCAATGGGGCTCATCCCCGCTCACGCGGGGAGCACGGGCGGCTACCAGTAGCGCTGCACGTATGCGAGGGCTCATCCCCGCTCACGCGGGGAGCACGTGCCGTTAATGTCAACGATTTCCTGGTTGCGGGGCTCATCCCCGCTCACGCGGGGAGCACGTGATCGGCCAGTCTTCGCCGGGTCCGCCACTGGGCTCATCCCCGCTCACGCGGGGAGCACGAATAGTTCGGCGGGCAGTCCCAGGCGGGCTAGGGCTCATCCCCGCTCACGCGGGGAGCACAACTGGGATTCACTCTGCGGGGTCTGTTACATGGGCTCATCCCCGCTCACGCGGGGAGCACTTCGTGAACACGTATTCGTCCGCGCCGGACAGGGGCTCATCCCCGCTCACGCGGGGAGCACTCGACAGCTAAAAGACGAGTTACCCCCGCTTTGGGCTCATCCCCGCTCACGCGGGGAGCACGACGAGGCGGCGCAGCGTACCGCAGGCCGGGAGGGCTCATCCCCGCTCACGCGGGGAGCACTGACGGCTTGAATACCAAGTTGCGTCGCGGGGGGGCTCATCCCCGCTCACGCGGGGAGCACACACGCGCGAGCTTTTTCTCGGCGTCAGCGACCGGCTCATCCCCGCTCACGCGGGGAGCACTGGGTACGACTCGACTAGTCCACAGGGCGGTGGGGCTCATCCCCGCTCACGCGGGGAGCACAGATCCTCGCTGAGACTGCCAGTATCTTCGGCCGGCTCATCCCCGCTCACGCGGGGAGCACGCTAGTTATGGTTCGTGTTTCTGGTGCGTTGCGGGCTCATCCCCGCTCACGCGGGGAGCACCGGTTCCGGTTGGTTCGTCTCCGTTCCGCTTGGGGCTCATCCCCGCTCACGCGGGGAGCACGCGTTTCTTGGCGTCCTTTTCGTCGGCGTGCGCGGCTCATCCCCGCTCACGCGGGGAGCACAAACACAGGTTCTAGTTCGGCTTGCACCTCGACGGCTCATCCCCGCTCACGCGGGGAGCACAAACACAGGTTCTAGTTCGGCTTGCACCTCGACGGCTCATCCCCGCTCACGCGGGGAGCACGTGGTGACCGACGAGAAGCAACGCCGCGACGCAGGCTCATCCCCGCTCACGCGGGGAGCACGGCCGCCCTCTCCTGCTCCTGGTCCGCGTTGCGGGCTCATCCCCGCTCACGCGGGGAGCACCAGTTCGAGCTTGTCCTCGTATGTCCACCCGCCGGCTCATCCCCGCTCACGCGGGGAGCACAGCTCAAACGTGGTTCCGGCCGGATGATCCACGGGCTCATCCCCGCTCACGCGGGGAGCACCGTCGGAGTCGGAGGGGGTGGTGGCTGCTCGTGGGCTCATCCCCGCTCACGCGGGGAGCACCATGTCCTTGGAGTATGACCGGTTCCGGCGCGGGGCTCATCCCCGCTCACGCGGGGAGCACTTGCCCCTCGCGCACCTTTTGGCCGGGGGTGACGGCTCATCCCCGCTCACGCGGGGAGCACTTTCTGTGTTGGCCGGTGTGGCAGCACCGGGTGGGCTCATCCCCGCTCACGCGGGGAGCACTCAGTCTCCCTACGGAATTTACTGTTCAGTGCGGGCTCATCCCCGCTCACGCGGGGAGCACGCGGACTTCTCCGGTGCTTTCATCGGGCGGGAGGGCTCATCCCCGCTCACGCGGGGAGCACTTTGTTGCGGTGTTTGGCGTTTTCCTCGCGCAGGGCTCATCCCCGCTCACGCGGGGAGCACTCGCAGGCGCTTTCGACACCTTGTCGGTGGTGGGGCTCATCCCCGCTCACGCGGGGAGCACATCAAGACCGGGTGGGATTTCCTGGTGACCGCGGGCTCATCCCCGCTCACGCGGGGAGCACTGGCCGATGGACCAGCCGGGGTACTGATCCGCGGGCTCATCCCCGCTCACGCGGGGAGCACCGTAAGTCGACTCTGATTGTTGCGCTCCAGGGGGGCTCATCCCCGCTCACGCGGGGAGCACGCTAACACTGACCCGGCGCGCACCACCCGGTGGGGCTCATCCCCGCTCACGCGGGGAGCACTTGGTAGACCGCCAAACCGACGAATCCACCCAAGGCTCATCCCCGCTCACGCGGGGAGCACGCCACAACGCCGTAGCCCCAGCCATTGATCTTGGGCTCATCCCCGCTCACGCGGGGAGCACTGGCAGCTCATGGGCTCCTCCTTGGTCTCGTGGGGCTCATCCCCGCTCACGCGGGGAGCACCTGCAGTCCCGTGGCATCCCGGTCCTCGAAATGGGCTCATCCCCGCTCACGCGGGGAGCACTCGCGGATCGCGTTGAATGCGGGCATCACGGCGGGCTCATCCCCGCTCACGCGGGGAGCACCTGTCCACCCTGGTTGCTGCTGGGTTGTCGGCGGGCTCATCCCCGCTCACGCGGGGAGCACGCGATCTCCTCCATCACAATGGCCTGCCCCTGGGGCTCATCCCCGCTCACGCGGGGAGCACCGGTCTCGTGTTTCGGGCAACACGGTCACGGTGGGCTCATCCCCGCTCACGCGGGGAGCACGATTTCACAGCGTTCCAGATGGTCGGGAGGTTGGGCTCATCCCCGCTCACGCGGGGAGCACGTGGCCACGTTCTCCGCAGGGGTGCCCGGGGCGGGCTCATCCCCGCTCACGCGGGGAGCACCGAATCTTGAACTACCTGTTCGATAACAACGGGGGCTCATCCCCGCTCACGCGGGGAGCACTGGCAAGACGCAGCCTGCTCCTGGGCTGCTGAAGGCTCATCCCCGCTCACGCGGGGAGCACGATTTTCGTGTGGGGGATGTGGTCACGGTTGAGGGCTCATCCCCGCTCACGCGGGGAGCACATCACAGTATCGCAATGGGTGACCTGCAATTCCGGCTCATCCCCGCTCACGCGGGGAGCACGGCCGGGCCTCATCGGCGAAATGCCAGGCGCGGGGCTCATCCCCGCTCACGCGGGGAGCACAACCGTCCTGTTGAAGAGCTTGGGCAGTCGTTGGGCTCATCCCCGCTCACGCGGGGAGCACACCGAGTCCGTGTCGAAGGCGGAATCCGAACTCGGGCTCATCCCCGCTCACGCGGGGAGCACCCTTCCCAGCCTGCGGAAAGGATGGCTGTCCACTCATTGAAGGGACAACTTTCGAACCCGAATTGATGGTACCCCGCTTACGCGGGGAAGTGAGCCAATCGCACAAAAACAAAGGCTCATCCCCATTAGATGGGGATGAGCTAACCGTAGGTGAATAGAGGTTGTTATAACTAAATAACCCGGCCCAGGAATTATCTTAAGTTGTTCTTGTGAGATACCTAAGATTAAGTTTCTTGAGGTACATTAAAGTCAGACGTAAGCGATCCAAGCGACAGAACCTTTTCAATAAGGAGTAGATCATGAGGGAGCGACACAGCAGACCGTTTCTCGAACAATCCGTTCGAGAGGACGCGCTTGCTCCAAGCTTCAGCGAGCAAGCTCGGGCACTGTGGGCAAAGTCAGGGGATGAGAACGGCTACCTCAATCTTCCGCAGCACCTCATGGATACAGCCGGAGTGGCGGGGGCCGTCTATGACACTTGGGTTGCAGAACCACTCAAGCAACAACTGGCCGACGGTTTAGGGATCACCAAGAACCAGGTCCGGAACCTGTACATCTGGCTAGCGGGCACGCACGACGCAGGCAAGGCCTGCTTAAAATTCCAGACCCAACTGGAAAAGAGAGGTGGATTCGAGCATCTCATCTCAAACCTGACTGATGCTGGTCTGCCGCTTCGGACCAGTGGCTTAGAAAAAGGCCGCAAGAAAATGCCTCACGGCATCTGCTCAGGGATCCTGATTGCAAATTGGCTCATGGATAAAGGGTTTGACTACCCCACCGCAGAACGACTTGCTGCCGTGGCAGACGCCCACCACGGCGTTTCATCCGCAGACGGCGAAAAGGAACACATCGAAACCATTCTGAGCATCTATTCGCAGGAATGGCAGGATGTGCAATACGAACTACTGGACGTCATGGCCGATGTCACTGATATCGAGCCCACTCTTGAAGCATTGAAAGATGGCTCATACCCGGACCCCGCGGTGATACAGCTACTCACTGGTCTCGTTGTCATTGCAGATTGGATCGCATCGAATCCTGATGCCTTTCCCATGATGGTCTCCGCAGACCAAGATGAACGAGTTCGCTCCGGAATGCAATCCACTGATTTAACACGTCCATGGAACGGGGCGTCGGTAGAAGATGACGTCGATAAGCATTATCGAAACTCCTTCAACTGGCCGGAGAACTTCCGTGCGAGAAGTGTCCAGGCAGCCATGGCTGAGGCAGGGAAATCAGTGACTGGCCCCTCACTGATCGTCCTTGAAGCAGAAACCGGAGTGGGCAAAACAGAAGCCGCCCTTGCCACTGCGCACATCATCGCAAACGCCACTCAATCGCAGGGAATCTACTTTGCGGCACCAACGATGGCCACCGCGAATGGCTTGCTCGAACGGACAATCACTTGGGCCAAGAACGTCACAGATCCAGAAACTGTGTCATCGCTATATCTCGCCCACTCGAAGAATCAACTGTCCCAGCCATATCAGCAACTGCGCTTCAAAGGGATCGGCGAGGACAGTGCTGCCGGCGGGAATGTCATCGCAAGTTCTTGGATGAGCGGACGCCGCCGCGGGCTGCTCTCAAATGTGGTTGTGGGAACCGTAGACCAGGTACTCATGATGGCATTGCGACAGCGTTATTCCATGCTGCGGCACGTCGCCCTAGCTGGAAAAATCATCATCTTCGATGAGGTCCACGCGTACGACACGTATACCTCTGACTATCTTGAGACGACGCTTGAGTGGCTTGCCAAGTACGGCGCGACAGTCATCATGATGTCAGCCACTCTCCCACCGGATCGACGCAATTCACTGGTCAAAGCATTCACTGGTCGGGACATCGTCAACCCGTCTGATGCATATCCGCTCATCACCGTGGCGTCTCAAACTGATCAGCAGAGCATCACTCCCGAGCCCAGCCCCACGAACCTCGAAGCCTTGATCGAGGTGATCGACGACTCACTCAGTGAGCTCCAGAAACACATTGATACGTTGCTGGATGATGGTGGAGTAGCCCTTATCATCTGCAACACCATCGCCCGAGCACAAGACACATATCGTGCCTTCAAGCTCTCCCACCCCGACGAGGTTGAACTACACCACGCTGGATTTATGGCCTGGGAGCGCTCCGCAAAAGAAGACCGCCTGCGCGAAGAACTCGGACCAGATGCTCACCGCGATGAAGGCAGGCCATACCGCAAAATCGTGGTAGCTACCCAAGTTGCCGAACAAAGTCTGGACATCGACGCTGACGTCCTGGTCACAGACATCGCACCCATGGATCTCATAATTCAACGTATTGGACGTCTACACCGCCACGACCGTCCGGAAGCTGACCGCCCATCACACGTACGTGAACCAAAAGTACTGGTTCGCGGCATCGAGTCACTTACCCCTCATCCGGTGCTCGATTCAGGCGCGGAAGCCATCTACGGCTTAAAGGTCTTACTTTCAACCATTCATCACCTGCCCACTACCTTTAAGAGGCCGGATGACGTAGCAGCACTTGTACGCAATGTTTATGCACCCGAACAGGACCTGCCAAGCGAATGGGCGGAGGAATGGGAAAAGGCATTAATCGCGGACAGTGCACGGGTAAAGACGGCACATGCAAGATCGAAGAGCTTCCGCATCAAACCCCCCGATGAGTGCAACCGGTTAGGTGACCTCTTCGGCGATCTCGAACAAGCCACTGTCACCCTTGGGGATGACGAAATGGGTGCTGCACAGGTACGCGACACAGAACCAACGGTCGAAGTCATTCCGATTACCGGTGACGAGCAGGAGTATGTCCCCTTAGGCACCGATTGGGTGATCACCGGCGACCCAGACCTGAGCTATCGCCAAGCATTCCACCTGGCTTCAAGTGCCGTCCGCCTCCCAACGCGCATTACTCGGTACGACGCAGATTTTGAGGATGTGGTTGGCACACTCGAACAACTCACGCCCACGGCATGGAACAAGCACTACTTACTCAAAGGACAGCTCGCACTGCCCTTAGACGAGGCAGGTGAAGCCGCCCTTGGGCGGTTCAGAATTCGATATACCTCAGAACTTGGAATCGAAATCCTGAGCGATAAACCCAGTAATGATGTCACACACGATCCCTAATATCGAAGAAAAATCCATTACCCACCAAAAGTAGAAAGGAGAAAAACCAAGTGAGTCACCTTGACAATCACCCGTCGTTCAACTTGCTCGAACAGCCGTGGATTATCTGCGAGACCTCCACTGGCACCGAGAAATTGGGCATTCGGAAAATTTTCGATGGCAGTACAACACCACTTCAAATTCGCGGAGACTCCCCCACTCAGGACTACGCAGTCCGCCGCGTCTTGTTGGCCATCTTCTGGCGGGCACACCAAGGTGCCGCCGCAAATTCCGGTGACTGGGAGCAATGGTTCATTTCAAAACGAAAGGAACTAGTCGAATCCGGGCGTGACGATGTGGCCTTGGAATATTTGGATAAATACCGTCACCGCTTTGACTTACTTGATCCCGAAGAGCCTTTCATGCAGGTCGCTGACCTCGACACCACGAAAGCGACACGACAGACAGTCTCGCGGATCCTGCCTGACTCTGAGCAGGACTATTTCACCATGCGCACACACGAGGGACGCGAAAGTCTCGCGTTCGATGAGGCAGCACGCTGGCTCATCCACACCCAGGCGTACGACTACTCCGGAATCAAATCTGGTGCTATCGGTGATCCTCGGGTGAAAGGCGGGAAGGGCTACCCCATCGGTACCGGGTGGTCCGGGATGACTGGTGGAACAACCATCCATGGTCGCTCACTTCTCGAAACCCTTCTGTTGAATACTCCTGAAGAAGTTCTCTCCCCTAGCTCCGCAGATGACTTGCCTGTATGGGAACGCGAAGCGGATTCGTCTGCCCAACGCAACGATCCCGCCGGAAAACTTGCAAAGCCCGAAGCACCGCAGCCACAAGGTGCCGCAGACTTAGCTACGTGGCAGTCAAGAAGAATTCGTCTATTCACTGAAGGTAACCGAGTGGTCGCGGTGCTGGTTAGCAACGGTGATCAAATCCCGGACGCAGGCAAGAACGTCTTCGGCGACCCGATGACGCCTTATCGCTTCAGCAAGAATCAGACTAAGAAAGGCCAGTTGGCCTTCTACCCCAAGCCATACGACGCACAGCGCACCATGTGGCGTTCACTCGATGCTTTACTTGTTTCCGAGTCCGATGCCGGTTTCACCGGTGCAGATCATGCTCCTAAACGGCCAGACAACCTAGTCAATTTCTCCAGGATCGCGAAACTTCAGCGCTCCAACGAGATTGCCGATGTCAGCATCGTATCGATGGAGTACGGAGCACAAAGCTCCTCAGTCGGCACCGTAATCACTGGAAATATTGGTCTTCCTCTCTCACTGCTGCAGGATGACGGAGTTTCACGAGTTCAACGGCAATACGTGCGCGACGCTGCCGATGTCACCCGTAACGCAGCAACTTCGCTCGGCTGGTTCGCCGGCCAACTTGCTGTTGCTGCTGGTGGAGAATACGAATTCGATGTAGATGCAGCGGACCGTCTGTACACGGTCTTGGAGCCGTTATTTATCACCTGGCTACGCGGCCTAGACCTCGAAAACATTGAGGAGGAAGCAATCTCTTGGCAGGCGCAGATCCGTAAACAGCTGTTTCTGATTGCCGATGAAGCTGTGCGCGGAGCCGGCCAGAAAGCTCTGATCGGCCGTGTTGTGGATTCTGGAGAAGATGGAAACGGCCGCGTAGTCAGTGCCGGATCCTTGTACCGCCATCTGCAATATCGACTCAGCCAGGATCTCCCTCTCCTACGGGAACATGAACAAGAAGCAAGAGCACTGCGACAGAAAGGCGACACCGAATGAGTTCACCAAACCTCCGTTTCAGTGTGGCGAACACTGTAAACCGATTGCAGACAAACTACCTTGAACGACCCGAATCAATAGGCGGTACTGAAGCACGACGAATTTTTGCGGAACTGCGTAAAAGTGCGGCTCGCGAATTCGGCACCGATCCACTTGCTCTCCAGCATGTGCTGAGCATTCTTAGCCCTGCACTAAGCGAGGGCGAGCTCGGCCAAGGAGATGCGCCCTCGCCTTCTGAGGCTGCGGCTTATTACGCGCTCACGCTCTTCGCATCGCACATGCAAAGCGCTGCAACGCCAGCACACTCTGAAGATCGCTCATTTGCAATGGCCTGTGGTCGACTGCAAACCATTAGCGAATCAGGATCGCTCAAAGCACGATTTGACGCTATGCAGACTGCCCGCGAAGAGTCCTCACGTCTCATTCACCTAAGAACGCTGGTCTCGTTGTTGAAGAGCGAAAAACTCGCCTTTGATTACGGCGCATTTGCCGTAGACCTGCGCAGTCTGCAGAACCCAGCACGTCGCGATGGAGTTCTCCTTCGCTGGGGCCGCGATTATGCGGTCGGAATGCTACGCCCATCCCAGCAAGACTCCCCGCTGTCCGACTCCGAATCCTCTGACCTCTCCACCACTAACTAGAAAGGTAAGACCCATGTCCCTCGTCATCGATATCCACGCCCTGCAGACAATTCCGCCGTCCCTGATTAACCGCGATGACACCGGTGCCCCGAAAACTGCTGTCTTCGGTGGTGTCCCGCGTCAGCGTGTTTCCTCCCAATCGTGGAAGCGTGCCATTCGCCGGTACTTTGAAACCCAATTTGATAGTGAGCAGATCGGTGATCGCTCCAAGCGGCTGCCGGAAAAGATTGCCCGTCGTCTTAAAGCTGAAGGGTTGGAGCAGTCTGACGCCATCGCTCGAACTGAGAAGTTGTTCAAGGCTGCGGGAATCAAAACCGAAGTAGACAAGAAGCCGAAGAAAGCCGACGCTGATACTCCGGAGCACAACCCATACCCCCGTACCACGTATCTGATCTTCCTCAGCCAGCAGCAGATCGATCGCGCAGTTGAGGAGCTTCTTGCCCGCGGCGATGAAAAGCTGACTAAGAACGAAGCCAAGGAGATTCTGGATACGAATCACTCCGTGGATATGGCCATGTTCGGCCGCATGATCGCCGATGATGCAGCTTTCAACGTCGATGCCGCGGTGCAGGTTGCCCACGCCATCGGTATCCACAACTCCACGCCAGACTTTGACTACTTCACCGCAGTAGATGACCTTGCTGAAGAAGGCGAAGAGACCGGCGCAGGAATGATCGGTACTGTCCAGATGATGTCTTCCACCCTTTACCGGTACGCAACCGTAAACATGAAGGGGCTGGAGGACAACCTGGGCTCTGCTGAGGTCGCGCGCCAGGCCGCGCAACACTTCATTGAGGCATTCATTGCGTCGATGCCCACCGGAAAGATCAATACATTCGCTAACCAGACCTTGCCTGAGTTGGTGTACGTAACCATTCGCGACACACGTCCGGTTTCACTGGTCAATGCCTTTGAGACTCCGGTACTCGAGGAAGCAAACAGCAGCTACCAGTTCACCTCCGGATCGGATGCGGAACCGAAGCACCGTCGCACCGTCGCCGCTGAGCGACTCGCCCAAGAAGCACGAGATGTTGAGGAAGTCTACGGTTTCACCCCTCAGGCTGCCTTTGTGCTTGGCATTGGGGATCTCTCCGCACCGTTTGAAGGCATTGCTGAGAAAACCACGCTTGCAGGTCTGACGGATCGTGTGGCTGATGAGCTGAAGACCCTGGCTGGTGAGAGCTAGTGCCTCACTCACTTTTGCTCCTTTTAAAGGGGCCAATGCAGTCATGGGGAGATGAATCTCGCTATAAGACTCGCGCTACGGCAACCACTCCGACAAAATCTGGAATCGTAGGTCTCATCGCCGCAGCGCAAGGTCGGCGTCGCACCGACGAAATCGAGGATCTGGCAGCTCTAAAGCTGGCGGTTCGCGTCGACCAATCCGGAAGCCTTCTGCGCGATTATCAGACGGCTCAGCCATGGCAGACAAAGCCAGATGCTTCTGCGCAGCTAGTCACACGGTATTTCCTTTCTGACGCGGCATTCCTGGTTGCTGTGGAATCAGATGACCGAGCACTCCTTGAAAACATCGCCGAAGCACTGAAATCACCTGTGTTTCCCCTCTTCATGGGACGGCGCTCCTGCCCCGTACACCCGGGACTCGTCGTCGGATTAACCGATACGGCTGGTGAACAGGCACTTCGGGATCACCAAACCTGGTACGCGACTGCTCAGCACAAAAAGCAGTCCCCGAAGGATGTCACGCTAGCTATATATCGGGATGCGCTCCCAACTGAGGCAGGTGGCGTGCCCAGGCAGGACGTTCCTCTGTCTTTTGATCCACAGCACCGCCGCTATGGATGGCGTGATGTCATTCGCTGTGACGATGTTGAGATTCATAATCCCGACGGCAAGGAACGTACGTCGCCTCGAGATATTTATTTTGAAACGGTGGTGCAGGCATGAGCACGCTGACACGAATATCTATCAATCCGGCACGGCGTCAAGGGCGAAAACTACTGACAAATCCCCAGGCAATGCACGCAGCTGTCCGGGCTTCGTTCCCACCAGATATCACTGAAGGCGATGGACGAGTCCTGTGGCGCGTCGACCCTCAAGATCACGAATCGGTTCTGTACATCGTTGGCCCGGAAAAACCCACTGGTGCTCTCATCGTTGAGCAAGCGGGATGGGATAACCGGCCAGCGCAAAGCGCTGATTATGATCGTTTCATTAACTCGCTTATGAAGGGACAGCGTTGGCATTTCGAGGTCGTAGGTAATCCCACCTACTCGGTGCCCAATGGGAAACGTGGCAAGATCAAAGCACATGTCTCGGTCCGCCACCAGCTCGACTGGCTGTACAAGCAAGCCGACCGAGCAGGGTTTAAGCTGGCTCCGCGTATCGACGACGAATGCACCGATGAGGAACGTGCCCGTTGGTCTAACAGTGACACACCAATGGTGATGGAACGATGGACTGACGTATTCGGCAAGGGAAATGATTCACGCAGCACCCGGAACAAGGTTCGCATTGCGAAGGCCCGCTTCTCTGGAACTCTTGAGGTCACTGATGCAGAAGCGCTGCGACATGCACTAACTCACGGCATTGGCCGCGCACGTGCTTATGGTTGCGGGCTCATAACCCTTGCACCGGTGAAATAAAGTGACGACGCCACAGGAGTTGCCGGTCACACGCCATGCTTTGGCGCAGATGGGTGACCGCATCTCCTTCCTCTACGTCGAGCGCGCCACTGTCAACCGTGATGGAAACGCGCTCACCATCACTGACCAACGGGGAGTTGCGCACGTCCCTGCCACACAATTAGCGGTTCTTCTCCTCGGACCTGGAACCCGCATCACCTATGCCGCTATGGCCCTATTGGGAGACGCTGGCACGTCGACAGTATGGGTCGGTGAACGTGGTGTCCGTTATTACGCCAGCGGACGTCCCCCAGCGAAATCTTCACGGATGGCAGAGCTTCAGGCTGAAGTTGTGTCTCATCAACGGAAGCGACTGGACTGTGCAAAGCGAATGTACAACCTCCGCTTCCCTGGAGAAGACCTTACCGGTTTGTCTATGGCCAAGCTCCGCGGCCGCGAAGGTGCGAGGATGAAAAAGATTTACGCAGCAGAGGCTGAGCGCACCGGAGTGTATTGGGACCGCAGGAGCTATGACCCCAATGACTTTGATTCCTCCACCCCGATCAATCAAGCGCTCACCGCGGCAAGCGCAGCTCTATATGGCATTGCGCATGCCGTGGTAGCTGGCATGGGTTTTATCCCAGCACTCGGTGTCATTCACACCGGGACCGATCGCTCTTTCGTGTACGACATTGCCGATCTATACAAGGCCGAGATAGCTATACCCGCCGCATTCGACGCAGTAGCTAGCGGGCAAGGGATGCCATCGGTAACCGTGCGGAGGATGGTGCGGGACGCCGTCGTCGAAAAGCGGCTTATGCAGCGGATGGTCCGCGACCTCAAGTTCGTCATGGAAGTCCCGGACGACGAACTCTTCAAAGATGCTGAACTTTTGCTTTGGAGTGAGCTCGAAGTCATTTCATCCGGTGTGAATTGGGCTGAACACGAGGCACTCACATGATGGTTCTCGTGGTCACAGCATGTCCCGCCGGCCTGCGGGGTGACCTCACCAAATGGCTCACGGAGCTCACGCCTGGCACGTTCGTCGGCGCGCCATCAGCTCGCGTTCGTGATCTGCTCTGGGAGCGAACAACTGATTTAGTGCGTGATGGACGTGCGCTGCTGGTGTACTCATCCAATAACGAGCAAGGCATGGAGTTTCGCACTCACCGACACGACTGGGAACCGACAGATTTCGATGGACTCACCCTCATGGTGCGTCCAGCAGCCCCGAGCAAAGCTACACGAAGAACTGGCTGGAGCAGAGCACGGCAGCAACGACGACGCATGTAGAGAACAAAAACCCCGGCCCCTCTCCCCGCTGTGGGCGAAGGAGAGGGGCCGGGGTGTCGTCGATAAGCGGCGCTTAAGCGCTTAGAACTGGTCGAACCCGTACTCGTCGAGCGGCACGGACGCGCCGGTGAACTCGCCGTAGCCTTCGTCGCCGTAGATCGAATCACCGAAGGACGGGATCGAGTAGGCGGCGGAACGAGCGGCCTCGGTCGGCTTGACGGAGATGTTGCGGTAACGGGAAATACCCGTACCGGCCGGGATCAGCTTACCGATGATCACGTTCTCCTTGAGGCCGATGAGCTTGTCGGAGCGCTTGTTAATAGCGGCATCCGTAAGCACACGCGTCGTCTCCTGGAAGGAGGCGGCGGACAGCCAGGACTCGGTGGCCAGCGATGCCTTGGTGATACCCATGATCTCGCTGCGCAGCTCTGCCGGCTCGCCGCCCTCGGCGACAGCCTGACCGTTGATCTGGCGTGCCTCCGACAGGTCCACGAGCGTACCCGGCAGGAACTCCGTGGAGCCCGCGTCGATGACGGTGCCGCGACGGAGCATCTGGCGGATGATGATCTCGATGTGCTTATCGTGAATCGACACACCCTGGGTGCGGTAGACGGCCTGAACCTCGTCGATGAGGTGCTTCTCCACACCGCGGCGGCCAAGGACCTCCAGCACGTCGTGCGGGTCAGCGGCACCGCGCAGCAGGCGGTCACCGACCTTGACCTTGTCGCCGTCACGCAGGGAGCGCTCGATCATGGCATCCGGGTTGGACTCCATCGGGCGACGCACCTGAGCCAGGCCCTGGCGCTTGGACAGCTTCTCGTAGACCACGTCGTCGGAGCCGTCCTCCGGGTGAATGGTCAAAGTCCAGAAGTTGCCCTCGTCCTCCAGCGAAATCTCGCCGGCGACGGACGCGATCGGGGCGCGGTTCTTCGGCACACGGGCCTCGAACAGCTCCTGGACACGTGGCAGACCACCGGTAATGTCGCCGCCGACACCACCCTGGTGGAAGGTACGCATGGTCAGCTGAGTACCCGGCTCACCAATGGACTGGGCAGCCACGATGCCGACAGCCTCGCCGATGTCGACGAGCTTGCCGGTGGCCATGGACTTGCCGTAGCACTTCGCGCAGACACCAGTCGGGGTCTGGCAGGTCAGCACGGAGCGGACCTTGACCTCGGCGACACCGGCCTCAACGAGGGCGTCGATACGCTCCTCGGACAGGTCGCTGCCTGCCTCGAGGATGACGTTGCCGTCGGCGTCGGTTGCGTCGGATGCCAGCACGCGGCCGGAAACGGAGGTCTCGACCAGGTCGTGGCGGTTGAAGCGGCCCGTGCCGGCAGCCTCTGCCACCGGAACCTTGACGCCCTGGTGGGTGCCGCAGTCGTCCTCGCGGACGATGACGTCCTGCGCCACGTCCACCAGACGGCGGGTGAGGTAACCGGAGTCAGCGGTACGCAGAGCGGTATCCGCCAGGCCCTTACGGGAACCGTGGGAGTTGTTGAAGTACTCCATCACGGACAGACCCTCGCGGAAGGACGTCTTGATCGGACGGGTGATGTACTCACCGCGGGAGTTCACGACCATGCCCTTCATGCCGGCCAGCGTCCAGATCTGGCGCATGTTACCGGCAGCACCGGACTTCACAATCATCGGAATCGGGTTGTCGTCCGGGTACAGGTCCTCCACGGCCTGACCCACCTTGTTGGTGGCGTCCTGCCACAGCTCGACCAGGCGGTCGTAGCGGTTCTCCTCGGTAAGAGCACCCTTCTCCCAGAACTTGCGCTCGATGGCCTCCGCTTCCTTCTCGTACTCGTCCAAGATCTCGGTCTTGTTCGGGAGCACGAGCACGTCGGACATGGTGATGGTGATGCCCGAGCGGGTCGCCCAGTAGAAACCGGCGTCCTTGAGCTTGTCCATCGTCTGGGCGACGGTGATCATCGGGTACTTCTCCACCATGGAGGCGATGATGTCGCCGAGCAGCACCTTGCCGGCACCGCCGCCCTTACGCACCATTGCGCCTTCCTGGTACGGGAAGTTGAACGGAAGCATCTCGTTGAACATGATGCGGCCGAGGGTGGTGTCAGCCGTCCACGGCTGACCCTTCTCCCAGCCGTCAGGGAACTGCTCCGCCTCGATCTCACGCGTCGGACGCAAGTGGCTGATGCGCACCTTGATAGGAGCCTGCAGGCCGAGGACACCGCGGTCATACGCCATGATGGCCTCGCGGTGATCGGAGTAGTAGCCGCGTGCAGGGCCGTTCTCGTCGGCCGGAGCGTACGCGCCCTCGCCGCCGATCTCGCCTTCGCTCTTCAGCATGGTCAGGAAGTACAGGCCGGTCACCATGTCCAGACGCGGCATAGCCAACGGCTTACCGGATGCCGGGGACAGGATGTTGTTGGAGGACAGCATGAGGATGCGGGCCTCTGCCTGCGCCTCAGCGCTAAGCGGCAGGTGGACAGCCATCTGGTCGCCGTCGAAGTCGGCGTTGAACGCCTCACATGCCAGCGGGTGCAGCTGGATGGCCTTACCCTCGACCAGCACCGGCTCGAAGGCCTGGATACCCAGACGGTGCAGCGTCGGTGCGCGGTTGAGCAGCACCGGGTGCTCCGCAATGGCCTCCTCCAGAACGTCCCACACCTCGGGGCGCTGGCGCTCCACCATGCGCTTGGCGGACTTGATGTTCTGCGCGTAGTCGTTGTCCACCAGGCGCTTCATCACGAACGGCTTGAACAGCTCGAGAGCCATCAGCTTCGGCAGACCGCACTCGTGCATCTTCAGCTGCGGACCAACGATAATCACGGAACGACCGGAGTAGTCCACACGCTTACCCAGCAGGTTCTGGCGGAAGCGGCCCTGCTTACCCTTGAGCAGGTCGGACAGGGACTTCAGCGGTCGGTTGCCCGGGCCGGTGACCGGACGGCCGCGGCGGCCGTTGTCGAACAGAGCGTCCACGGACTCCTGCAGCATGCGCTTCTCGTTGTTCACGATGATCTCGGGTGCGCCGAGATCGATCATGCGCTTGAGGCGGTTGTTGCGGTTGATCACGCGGCGGTACAGGTCATTCAGGTCGGAGGTGGCAAAGCGGCCACCGTCGAGCTGAACCATCGGGCGCAGCTCCGGCGGGATCACCGGGATCGCGTCGAGAATCATGCCGGCCGGGTCGTTGCCGGAGCGCTGGAACGCGGCGACGACCTTCAGGCGCTTCAGAGCACGAACCTTCTTCTGGCCCTTGCCCTCGGCGATGATGGTGCGCAGCTCCTCGGACTCGGCATCCAAGTCGAAGTTGCGGATCAGGGTCTGGATCGCCTCAGCGCCCATGCCGCCGGTGAAGTAGTCCTCGTAGCGGTCGACGAGCTCTTCGTAGAGGTTCTCGTCGATGATCATCTGCTTCGGAGCGAGCTTGATGAAGGTGTTCCAGATCTCGTCGAGGTGCTCGATCTCGCGCTCGCCGGCCTCGCGCATGTGCTGCATTTCCTTGTCGGCAGCGTTCTGCACCTTCTTGCGGGCAGCAGCGGTAGCGCCCTCGGACTCGAGTTCTGCGAGGTCCTCCTCGAGCTTCTGGGCACGGTCGGCGATCTCAGCCTCGGTGTCCTGCTCGACTTCCTTCTTCTCCAGGATCATCTCCGCCTCGAGGGTGGACATGTCGTTGTGACGTGCCTCCTCGTCGACGGACGTGATGATATTGGCGGCGAAGTAAATGATGCGCTCAAGGTCCTTCGGCGCCAGGTCCAGCAGGTAGCCCAGACGGGACGGAACACCCTTGAAGTACCAGATGTGCGTGACCGGAGCGGCGAGCTCAATGTGGCCCATGCGCTCACGGCGGACCTTGGACTTGGTCACCTCGACGCCGCAGCGCTCACAGATGATGCCCTTGTAGCGGACGCGCTTGTACTTACCACAGGAGCACTCCCAGTCGCGGGTCGGACCGAAAATGCGCTCGCAGAACAGACCGTCCTTCTCCGGCTTGAGGGTGCGGTAGTTAATCGTCTCCGGCTTCTTCACCTCGCCGTGCGACCAGCGGCGGATGTCATCGGCGGTGGCCAGGCCGATGCGGAGCTCGTCGAAGAGGTTTACGTCAAACACGTAAATGCCCTTTCACCTCCCAGAAAGCGGGAGGATTGAAGTTGAATTAATTCTTCGTCTCTAAAGTCTTTTGCTTGCCGACGCACGGCATAAGCGCGCTGGACGCGCCTATGCCGTGTCGGCTGCGGAACCCTCGTCGCGGGACAGGTTGATGCCCAGCGAGGATCCAGCCTGGTCGTATTCGTCGTCGTCGCCGGACAGCTCCATCGGGGTGCCGTCGGTGGAGAGCACCTCGACGTTCAGGCAGAGCGACTGCAGCTCCTTGAGCAACACCTTGAAGGACTCCGGGATGCCCGGATCCGGAATGTTGTCGCCCTTGACAATCGCCTCGTACACCTTCACGCGGCCCACCACGTCATCGGATTTGATGGTCAGGAGCTCCTGCAGGGTGTAGGCGGCGCCGTACGCCTGCATCGCCCACACCTCCATCTCACCGAAGCGCTGGCCACCGAACTGTGCCTTACCACCCAGCGGCTGCTGGGTAATCATGGAGTACGGACCGGTGGAACGGGCGTGAATCTTCTCGTCCACCAGGTGGTGCAGCTTGAGCATGTACATGTAGCCGACAGAAATCGGGTACTTGAACGGCTCGCCGGAGCGACCGTCGAAAAGCACGGTCTTGCCGTCGCCGTCGACCATGACATCGCCGTCGCGGTTCGGCTTGGTATTTGCCAGCAGGCCCGCAATCTCGTCGTTGGTCGCGCCGTCGAACACCGGGGTCGCGGTGAGCGACTCGGGCGGAACGTCGTACAGGTGCTCCGGCAGGGTCTCCAGCAGCTTGGCGTTCGCCGGATCGTCCGGGTTGACGGTCCAGCCGGCCTTAGCCAGCCAGCCGAGGTGAACCTCGAGGACCTGGCCGATGTTCATACGACGGGGCACACCGTGGGTGTTCAGGATGATGTCCACCGGGGTGCCGTCAGCCATGAACGGCATGTCCTCCTCGGGGAGGATCTTGCCCACAACGCCCTTGTTGCCGTGGCGGCCGGCCATCTTGTCGCCGTCCTGGATCTTGCGCTTCTGAGCCACGTAGACGCGGATCATCTCATTCACACCCGGCGACAGATCGTCGTCGTCCTCGCGGGAGAAGCGGCGGACAGCGATGACCTTGCCGGTCTCACCGTGCGGCACCTTCAGGGAGGTGTCGCGGACCTCGCGTGCCTTCTCGCCGAAGATGGCGCGCAGCAGGCGCTCCTCCGGGGTCAGCTCGGTCTCACCCTTCGGGGTGACCTTACCCACGAGGATGTCGCCGTCGCGCACGTCCGCACCGATGCGGATGATGCCGCGCTCGTCGAGGTCCTTCAGCACGTCCTCGGACACGTTCGGGATCTCGCGGGTGATTTCCTCTGCACCCAGCTTAGTGTCGCGGGCATCAATCTCGTGCTCCTCAATGTGCACGGAGGTCAGGATGTCCTGCTCTACCACGCGCTGGTTGAGGATGATGGCGTCCTCGTAGTTGTGACCTTCCCACGGCATGAACGCGACGAGCAGGTTGGTGCCCAGCGCCATCTCGCCGTTCTTGGTGCCCGGGCCGTCAGCGATGACCTGGCCCGCCTCCACACGCTCGCCGGCGGAGACGATCGGGGTCTGGTTGTAGCAGGTGCCCTGGTTGGTGCGCTCGAAGGTGCGCAGCAGGTAGGACTCGCGCTGGCCCTCGTCGTCCATGATGGTGATGACGTCGCCGGTGACGTCCTCGACAACACCCGCGTTCTTGGCAATGACGATGTCGCCGGCGTCATAGGCGGCGCGCAGCTCGGTTCCGGTGGCCACGTACGCGGCCTCCGAACGCAGCAGCGGCACAGCCTGCTTCTGCATGTTCGCACCCATGAGCGCGCGGTTAGCGTCGTCGTGCTCGAGGAACGGAATCATCGCGGTAGCCACGGAGACCATCTGGCGCGGGGAGATGTCCACATAGTCAACATCCTTGGCACCCACGACACCGATGTCGCCGTCCTTGAGGCGGACCTCGATGCGGTCCGCTGTGATGTTCATGTCCTTGTCGTGTGGGGTGGCCGCCTCGGCGATAGCGAAGCGGTCCTCCTCGTCGGCGGTCAGGTAATCGATCTCGTCCGTGATCTTGCCGTCGACGACCTTCTGGTACGGCGTCTCAATGAAGCCGAACGGGTTGACGCGCGCGTAAGAAGCGAGTGCGCCGATCAGGCCGATGTTCGGACCCTCAGGGGTCTCGATCGGGCACATGCGGCCGTAGTGCGACGGGTGCACGTCGCGGACCTCGATGCCGGCGCGCTCGCGGGACAGACCGCCCGGGCCCAGCGCAGACAGGCGGCGCTTGTGCGTCAGGCCGGACAGGGAGTTGTTCTGGTCCATGAACTGCGACAGCTGGGAGGTGCCGAAGAACTCGCGGATCGCTGCGGAAACCGGGCGCACGTTGATCAGGGACGTCGGAGTGATGGACTCCGCGTCCTGGGTGGTCATGCGCTCGCGGACGACGCGCTCCATGCGGGACAGGCCGACGCGGACCTGGTTCTGCACCAGCTCGCCGACGGTGCGGAGGCGACGGTTACCGAAGTGGTCGATGTCGTCGGTGTTGATCGGGATGACAACGCCCTCCGGGGAGGTCATCTCGCGCTCGCCTGCGTGCAGGCGCACGAGGTACTCGAGCGTGGTGGCAATGTCCTCTTCGGTCAGAGTCATCTCACCGTCGTGGTCGCCGCCGAGGCCCAGCTTGCGGTTGACCTTGTAGCGGCCGACGCGAGCGAGGTCGTAGCGCTTTGCACGGAAGAAAGCGTTCTCAAGCAGAGACTGCGCGAGGTCGCGCGTCGGCTGCTCGCCCGGACGCTGCTTGCGGTAGATCTCCAGCAGAGCCTCGTCGGTATTTGCCACACCGTCGTTTTCCAGCGTGGACATCATGATCTCGGAGAAACCGAAGCGATCCTTGATCTGCTGCTCGGTCCAGCCCAGGGCCTTCAGCAGAACGGTCACCGGCTGGCGGCGCTTACGGTCGATGCGGACACCGACGGTGTCGCGCTTGTCCACGTCGAACTCCAGCCATGCACCGCGGGACGGGATGACCTTGACGGAGTGGAGCGGACGCTCGGTGGACTTGTCAATCGTCTCGTCGAAGTAGACACCCGGGGAACGCACCAGCTGGGACACGATGACACGCTCGGTGCCGTTGACAATGAACGTGCCCTTATCCGTCATCAGCGGGAAGTCGCCGATGAAGACAGTCTGAGACTTGATCTCCTGGGTGTCGTTGTTGATGAACTCGGCCGTCACGTACAGCGGCGCGGAGTAGTTGATGTCCTTGTCTTTGCACTCGTCGATGGTGTACTTGACATCTTCGAAGCGCGGCTCAGAAAGAGACAGGCTCATGTTGCCCGAATAATCCTGGATCGGGGAGATCTCCTCCAGAATGTCCTCGAGACCGGACGTGATGCGGGCATCGGCGCCGCGCTCTTCAGCCTGGCGCTCACGCCATTCGGGCGTGCCGACGAGCCAAGCGAAGGATTCTAACTGAACATCGAGAAGCCCGGGCAGGGAAATCGGCTCGGCGATCTTCGCAAACGAGTACCGTTCCGGAGCTCCGGGAATTGTGGCCACTGACTTGGTCTGGCGGGAGACTGCCAAGATGGGTCCTTCCAGCACCTCACGCGGGGCCCGTACACGGCGCATATGCACTGGTCACCCGCTGGATAATTAGCGTTTATTGTTAGCTGCGACAGCTGTGGAAACCCCCGATAGTCCAGAATGCACAAAATCACCTTGTCAAATCAATGTTTTCGCATTGACCCAAGGTTTCTTCATACACACTGGCGACGGCTTCCAGCGCAAGGAGACAGCTTATACCCCCGCTATCTCTTTGTAAAGCGCCCGCGCAGCGAAAAAACTGGTGGACGTTCGCCGCCGAATCCCGGGGCCGCCGCTGCCGCCGACTGGTTCGTGCACCGTTGGATTCGCGGGGAACTCTACCACCTACCGGCGTTCCTGCTGCAACCGACGCAGCTTAGGCGCTTTCCGTCATGGACCGTTGCAATTGTCCGCGCTGCCGGTGCCGCGGCGCCGGTGGCCGGAACGCCCCTGCCAGACCAGCGAGCGCCGTGAGTGCACCGAGGCCCATGACGGTGTACGTGACACCACGCGACACACGCTGGGTCACAGCGGGAAGCTGTTCGGCGAGCGCGCGGGTCTGACCCTCATCCATCTCGGCATCGTAGGAGACGATCGTCCGTACCCTCTTCCCCGAGCGGTCCGCGTAATAGTCGTCGACCCGCTCGTTCATCCCCACCACAAGGCCGGTGATCTGGTCGACGGTGAACTCGCGCTTGGCGGTGTGGTGCCGGAACACCTGCTGCTGTCCCCCGTCAGGCCCGGGAGCCGGCACGGTCAAAGTGTTCTGCGCATCGGCGTACAACGACGCCACATTGGTCGCCGGGACCTCCTGTTCGAAGGTGTACAGCGTGCGGCCGTACTGCTCCGTCTCTCCGGTGAAGCGGGCGGGCGCCGAGGTGCGCAGAGTCGTATCGAACACCTGGTAATCCTGCTGCTCCACGCTCGACGGGAATTTCAGCCACACCCCGTCGACAGGAACCTCCGCCTCCGGCAACGCCATCACAGTGCTCAACTTCGCCGGAGCGACGAACTCGCCGCTCTTGCGGTCCATCTGCAACGACCACGTTGAAGCAGTGAGCAGATTCTCAAAATCGGATCCTTTATCCCCACGCCTCAGGGAATCGCCGATACGGAGTGCAGCTACTTCGTCATTCGCCGGATTCTGCACCGTCATGTGCAGCTGGCGGGTCAGCGGCACCTTTGCATCGGTCACTTTCCCGTCTTCCTTCTCCTCCCCCACTGTCCCGTCCGGGTCCTGGAGCGTCCACGTCGTATTTTCAAGATCCAACGGAAAGCGGGCATCCCCGTTGAGGAATTTCGGGGCCGCGAGTCCCGCGACAATGAGCGCCAAACCCAGTCCGACGAACAGGGCTGAGGTGATACGGGACTTAGGAAGCATGCGAGCGAGTCTACAAGGGCACCCGAACGCGGACGAAAACCAAAGGTTCAACGCTCGTGACGGTGCGGGGCAGGTGGGCAGATACGGCAAAAGCCCCCGTCGCTAAGCGACGAGGGCATGATGCTCGTTGAAGCTTCGAGGAGCTTACTTGAGGGTGACGGTTGCGCCAGCCTCTTCCAGCTTGGCCTTAGCAGCCTCAGCGTCGTCCTTGTTAGCGCCCTCGAGGATGGCCTTCGGTGCGCCCTCAACCATCTCCTTAGCGTCCTTCAGGCCCAGGCCGGAGACGATCTCGCGGACAGCCTTAATGACACCGATCTTCTTGTCGCCAGCAGCCTCGAGAACGACGTCGAACTCGTCCTTCTCCTCCTCAGCCGGGGCATCGCCAGCAGCGCCCGGAGCAGCTGCAACAGCAGCGACCGGAGCGGCAGCGGTCACGTCGAAGACCTCCTCGAATTCCTTCAGGAACTCGGAAAGTTCAATAAGGGTCATTTCCTTGAACTGCTCAATGAGCTCATCCTTGGAGAGCTTAGCCATGGTGGCTTCCTTTCTGTTGTGGCCTTATGCGGCCAGATGTTTGGTGTGCGTACTTGTGATGGAAGTCGCCTTACGCGGCTTCCTGCTTGTCCTGCAGTGCGGCAACGAGTCGTGCCGTCTTGGATGCCGGAGCCTGGAACAGGCCAGCAGCCTTCGCCAGAGAACCCTGGAATGCGCCGGCGAGCTTGGACAGAGTGGTCTCGCGGTTGTCCATCTCTGCGACAGCAGCCACCTGAGCTGCGTCGAGAGCGTTACCGTCCATGTAGCCGCCCTTGATAACGAACAGGTCGTTATCCTTGGCGAACTTCTTCATCGTCTTGGCGGCGTCAACCGTTGCGTCACCCTTGACAAAGGCAACAGCGGTCGGGCCGGTCAGGAGATCATCGAGACCCTCGATACCGTGCTCATTGGCAGCGATCTTCACGAGGGTGTTCTTGGCGACGTGCAGTTCAACGTCAAATCCGAGCTCACCGCGCAGCTCCTGCAGCTGACTCACAGTCAGGCCGCGGTACTCGGTGAGGAAGACAGAGCTAGCGTCCTTGAACTTCTCCTTCAAGGCAGCGAGCTCAGCCGTGTTCTTCGGGTTTGCCATGACACACGCCTCCTTCCCATTACTTCATGTCTTGTCCGCCCGGAGCAATGAAAATTGCCCCGTGCAGAAGCACGAGGCACAAGCGCGTCAAAGCGCGGAGGAATGCCACGTTTCTCCTGCGTGGGCCGATCCCTAGGGGGATTCCTTCGACTCTTCCGGAGTGGCTCCGGTCGAGTGACCGACGGTCTTCGGTGAAACTTGAGCTCGGGATTTCTCCCGTTCAAACTTCGGTTGGTTACTTTAACGTGGCCTTCTGGATTTCTCCAAATCCTTGATCATGCGCCGTGCGGCGTCGAAGAGCACGATGCCGCCCACGAGCGCCATCACGCCGATGCCCAGCGCCAATCCGGACCAGAAACCGCCGGCCGTGAGTGAGGCGAGCGCCCCTGCCCCGTCGAGGCTCGCCGGTTTCTCTTCCGGTCCACCTTCACCTTCCTCGTCCATGTACTCGAGGTTGTCCCCGTCGATCGACGAGCGGATCGGCGACGACTCCTCCCCTTCTGGTTCGGTGCTGTCCGTTGTTCCGTTGTCTGTGCCCTCAGTTTCTGCGGAGTCCTGGGTGTCTGCGCTGGCGTCACTGCCGGTGGCTGCCGCGGGCTGCGCGACGTCGTTGTGCGAGGTGGTGCTGCCGGTGCTCGAGGACGCGGCGAGGTTCGTCGATGCGGGCACGCCGACGGCGTCGGTCGCGGCAGACGTGGTCACTGTGTTCAGCGCCGCCGATGTGTCCGCGCTGTTGCCGGTTGAGGTGTTCGAGCCGCTGACGGTGCTGGCGCTCTTGTCTGCGTTGCTTCCGGTAGTCGATTCTTTAGCCGATTTCTTGGACTGGTTTTTGGCCTGTTTTTTCTCGTCGGCTGTTCGTGGCGCTTTCTTTGCGCCGCCGGTGGCGGTCTTCTCGTCGGCCTTGGCCTGCTCGTTGGCTTCGGCGATGGCGCGCAGGCTCGCGTCGAGCTGCTTGCCGAATTTCTTCACGCTGGCTTCGACCGCCCCGATGTCCTTGGTGGTCCACGGATTGCTGTTGCTGTTGCCGGTGCCGGTGCCGGTGCCGTCGCCGGTGTCGGTGGAATCGTCGGCACCGGAGCCGCCGGGCTCCGCTGCGGCGCAGAGTTCGTCGGCACCGCCGAGGTCGGCGTAACCGGCATCCTTGGCTGAGTGTGCGGCGGCGATAGTGTCGTCGCCCACGAGGAAGGGCACATCGATGGTCTCGTCGATGTCGGCGCCGTCGGCAGTCGTGCCAGTCACGCGGTACTGCACCGTGTAGTAGCCAGGCGCGTCGAATCCGTAGGCCAGGTGGTCGTGGGAGTTCACCGGGTAGGTCAGTTTCTTACTGCGGTCGCCGGAGTCCAGCTCGACCTTGATGTCCGACAGGGACTCATGCCAGGCCAGCATGCGTCCCGGACCGGTGAAGTCGTTGATGGACACCTCCACCGTGCTGCCCGCATCGAGGGTGCCCGGCGCGAGGTGCTCAGTGGAAAAGCCGGGCCACGGAAGACCTTTCTTCTGAGACTGGGGCAGCGTCCACAGGGTCTCGGGTTTACCGGGCAGTGCGTCGCGGATGGCGCCCTTCGGGTTCGCCTTCGCGGTGTCGGGGACTTCGAGGGCGAAGGAGCCGCTTTCACGGGAAACGGTCTTTCCGGGGGTCGATCCGTCGCGAAGCGTGAACGACAGTGGCTCCTCCCCGCCGCCGGCGAGCGCGATGTCGAGGTGGCCCTGGGAGATGAAGGTGTCCGGTTTGCCCGCGAACGCCCGTGCCGCATGGCATTTCGCGTCGCCGCGCGGCGGGGCGGGCGTGCCCGGCGTATCCGGCTTCGGGGTGCCGGGCTTCGGTTCCTCGGGTGCGGGTGTTCCTTCGTCCGCCGGAGGCGCAGCGTCCTCACCGGCGGGCGTGGTGATGGGGCGGAGTTCCTTCGTGGTGCCCTCCGGCAGGCCGACTTCCTCGTCGAAGCCGACGAGCCAGTACTGGGTGACGGGCTCAGTCAGCTCCTGTGAGCCGTCCTTGAGGTCCGCGCGACCCTGCCACGTGATGGCGTAAATGCCCGGCTTGGAGAATGTCCAGTTGAAGTGGCCGTGCGCGCCCACCTCGTAATCGATCGTGTGCTTGCTGTCGTCGGCGCTGTTGAACACGTGCTCGAGGTCGCCCTCGCCGCCGAAGAAGACGTTCATCTCCCCCGGGCCGGAGAAGTCCTTCAGGTCGAAGTGCATCGTGTCGTCTGTGAAGTTGTCGGGAACCTTCCCGCCGATCTCGTGGTTCGGGTCGAATGCGCCCAGGCCCGCCCAGATCGGGCGCCAGTTATCGACGAAGCTCACCGACTGCGGAGCCGACCAGACAAGTGACCCGGGCTCGCCGAGGAAAGACAAGTCCTTCGAGTCCGGAACGACGATGCGGCTCAGCTCCTTGCCGTCGGGATCCGCATCGGGGGCGAGACGGAAGCAGAGGTCGTCCATCGGCACGACGGACTGGCCGTCGACAGCCATGACAGCGAGCTTCTTGTCCGCGTCGCGCGTGCCGTACAGCCCGTCGACGTGGGAGTGGTACGCGAGCTTCCTGCCTGCGCAGGGGTGCTCGACCTCTTTGCCGTCCTGCGCGGTCATCGTCGTGTCCGCGGGAAGGTCCACGCCGTAGCCGGCGTCGCCGGGAACGTGGCTGCCGCTCGTGGCGGCCGGCTTATCGGCGTTGTCGGCCGCGTGCGCCGCGGGGCCTGCAAACGCCCCGCTGCTCACGGCGAAGAATCCGGCGGCCGCCACCGCGACCGTGCGGCGGAGAGTCAGAGTCGAGGTATCAACGGGAACCTGCATCAACGGTCATCCTTTCTTTCGATGCGCGGTTACGGATGCGCTCGGTGACAAGGCCTTGCTGGGGAGAAAACAGCCAGCTGAGAACAAAGATCGCGGTCAGGCACAGCACGACGGTGGCGCCGGTGGGGGTGTCGTACGCCCAGGACAGCCACACGCCGAGCACTGAACCGGTGACACCGGCACCGGCGGCGAGCGCCATCATGACGCCGAGCTTGTCCGTGTACATCCGGGCGATCGCAGCCGGGGTGACCAGCAGCGCGACGACGAGAATGTTGCCGATCGTGCGCACCGAGATCACCACCGCCGTCGTCACCGCCAGGTACAGCAGCAAGTCGAGCGCCAGCACGGGAAGGTTCATGGAGCGGGCGGTCTCCCGGTCGAGGCTCACCGCCGTCAGCCACGGCTGCAGCCCGAGGATCAGCGCCACCACGACTGTTCCGGCGCCCAGGGAGACCCACATGTCGCTGGTGGACACGCCGGTCAGCGAGCCGAACAAGAACGACGTCAGTGAGGCGGTGTAGCCCTCCACCCGGGAGATGACCACCAGGCCGAGTGCGAAGGCGGCGGCGAAGAAGATGCCGATCACGGTGTCTTCTTTCACTCTCTCACGCTGCGAGAACACCGCGATGAGCACTGCCACGACCATGCCCGCGACAGCGCCGCCGAGCAGCACCGAGACCTGCAGGGCGAACGCCACCGCGAGCCCCGGGAACACGGCGTGCGCGACGGCGTCGCCAATGAACGCCATACCGCGCAGCACCACGTAGCAGCCCACCACCGCGCACACCACCGACGCGATCACCGCGACGATCAGTGCGCGCGGCAAGAAGCCCAGTTGCGGGTTGGTCAGGTCGACCAAGAATTGCCAGAAACTGATCTCAGGCACGGGCACCTCCTCGGTCGCCGGCAGAATGCGCGAAATCCAGCCCAATCCCGGCGAGCCACCGCGAGTGCGGATCCACCCCGAAGGTCGTCGACCACGGTTCCGGGTCGGCGAGCGCGTCCGGGGCGCCGTCGGCGATGATGCCGCGGTTGAACAGCACCAGCCGGTCGCAGGAATACACGGCCTCCGCGATGTTGTGGGTGGACATCACCACAGCGACACCGGCGTCCACCAGCTCCCGGAAGAGCGCCAGGAGCTGCTCAGTGGTGGGAATGTCGAGGCCGGTGAACGGTTCGTCGAGAAGCAAAAGCTCCGGGTTGCGCGCCAACGCACGCGCCACGAGAACGCGTTGCCGCTGGCCACCCGAGAGCTTGCCCACGGGACGGGCGCGCAGCTCCCACAGCCCGACTTGCTCGACAGCTTTCGCCGCCGCGATGTGGTCCGCTCGTCCCGCCGGGCGCCACCACGGGCGCAGACTCAGCCGCCCGCCGAGCACCATCGAGTAGACATCGATGGGAAAATCCCAGGCCACAGAGTGCCGCTGCGGGACGTACCCCACCGCACGGCGCGCTGCCTTCCCCGTGCGCCCCGCGACAGCCACCGACCCGGCGCGCACCGGCACGAGGCCGAGCAGCGCACGCATCAGCGTCGTCTTTCCCGCGCCATTCGGCCCGAGCAGGCCGACGAATTCACCGGCGTTAACCGAGAAATCGACGTCCTCGAAAATCCGCGCCGCGCCGTAATCGACACCGACGCCTTCCGCCGTGACGACGGGTTCCTGCAGGCAACGCCCCATTAGCCCTCCCTGCCGATCGACGCCGCCGCCTCATCGCGCGTCGCGCGCGCACGCCGCATGAAGACGACGCTCAACGCGCCCACGGCGAGAGCTGCGACAGCGAGTCCGCCGAGCACCCACAGGACGGGAGACATCGCGCCATCTTGCTTATCGACGTCACCCTGTTCCCCCTTTTCCCCGTTTCCCTGAGCGGCACTGCTGCCGTCGCCGTCTGCTGTGCGCCAGGGACCCGCGAATTCCGCCGCGGCCGCCTGCTGCGCATCGGTGCCGTCGCCGACTGCGAAGCGCACGGCCTGCTCGGAGGTGTGCTCCGTGCCGTCTGTGTCTTTGACCACCGCACGAACGCCGACAAGGTGGACGCCCGGCTTCGTGAACACCCAGTTGGCGTGGGTGTGCGTGTTCAACTCCACCCACATCGGCTGGTAGCCCTTCAGACGCGAATTCCACAGCTGCTGAGGTTCGCTGAAGCCGCCTGCCTGGAGGAACAGGGAGAAATCGCCCTCGCCCTCGTGGCCGCCGAATTCGAGGCTGACACCGCGGTCGGTGGTGTCCACCACCTTCGGCGACTGGGTGTTCCACCCCAGCCACGGAACGCCGGGGACCTCGTTCTGCGGGACCACCCACACCTCGTCCCCGCCCTTCGCACCGGTGAAGTCGAAATCCTCCCCCTCCGGCAGAGTCTGCTTGGCCGCGTCGGAGACATCGAAGACCACGTCCTCCAAATGGCGCCACACCGGCGGCACCCGCGAATCATCGCGCACCATGAAGGTCAATTCCCCGTCCACGTACAGCGGACCGAGGTCTGCGTGCCCGGCGGAGAGCACCACTTTCTCCCCCAGCGGCGCGATTTTCTCGTCGTCCTGCACCGTCTGCTGCAGAGCTGGGTCGCTGGCCGGATCGCCGCCGGGGGCTTGGGAGAGGGCTAACGGGGCGTCGATAAGCGTTGCTCCGAGAAGTCCTGCCGTGAGGACGGATGCTGCGATGCTGGTGCGGATGTTCATGTGTCGTTCCTTTCTGGGGCGGGATTCGTGGGTGCCAAACAAGTGGCGAGTGAGTTGGCGTTGGCGCGCATGAGGTCGATATAGCTGCGTGCAGGCCCTTTTCCGGGCGGGTCGAGCGCGTCGCCCCAGATCGTGCACACGCGGATGCCGAGCCGTCCCGCCACTTGCGTGAGCTCCGCCGGGCGGCTCTGCGCCGCGGGCTCAAGGAAGACCGCCGGGACGTGGAGGTTCTCCAATGTGCGCGTCAACGCGATGACATCGCGCGGGCTGGGCTCCACCGACGGGTTCGGGCTGACGTACCCGGCGAGAGTGAGCCCGTACGCGTCGGCGAGGTACCCGTATCCGTCGTGCGTGGTGACCAGGTTGCGGTTGCCCTGCGGGATGTCCCCCAGGGTCTGCTTCATCTCCTCATCGAGCGCGTCCAGCTCGGCGAGGTAGTTCTCGGCGTTGGTGCTGTAGTCCGCGCTGTGCTGCGGATCCGTCGCGCTCAGCTCGTCGCGCACGACCTTGACCACCGCTTTCACGGCTTGGGCGTCGTGCCAGAAGTGCGGGTCGTACTCGCCGTGCACATGCTTGCCCAGCACTGCCTGCGGGAGCAGGTACGTCTCATCGCCCGGGTTGCCGAGGAAGCGGTACTCGCGCCCTGCCGGCACCTCCTGGAGCGTCGCGCTGGGCACGGCGATGACCGTTGTCGCCGGATCGTGTTCGTGGCGCGTGGACTGCGTGACCCCTCGTTGGTCGTCTTTCGGCGCGTCTCCGAGCAGCGAAATCCTGCCGGTGTAGTCGCGCCCGAATTCCGCCGCGATGTCCACGTGGCCGTGGTCGAGCACGTCGGCGCCCGGCACTGCCGTGTGCGGGTCGACCCCGACCGCGACGGTGAACGTCTGCTCTTTCAGCGGCGTCGGCGCCGCGCCCACGTCCGCGCGTGCGTGCGCACCGACAGTGAGCGTGTACACCCCCGGCTTACTGAACGCCCAACTGACATGCGTGTGCGCATCCACCGGAAGCGTCGTCGAATCATCCCCGTTCAGGCCATCTGCGGAGTTGAACAGCAGCTCCGGGGTGCCGAAGGTGCCCACAATGTACGCGGCCGCGTCCCCCGGCCCCTGGACGTCGGTCAGCGTCAGATCAGCAACCGCTGTTTTTGGCACAGCTGCGTTGTCTTCTTCCGGGACAGCCACGCGAAGCCCCAACCAGGGCGCGTCCAAACCGGCATCCTCCACGAGGAGCCGCGGCTGGAAACCGTGTCGCTGCGCCTGTTCGGCGACAGGAACGACGGGCGCATCCTCCGGCGCCGTGGTCTCGACGGTGCGCTGCAGCTGCCGGGGCTCCAGCAGCAACCCGTTGGTGAACACCGCATCGGCGTAGGCGATGTCGCGCACGGCCCGCAGCCCGAGCTCGTAGCTGTGCGCGTCCGCTCCCGCCGGGATCAGCTCCGTCACGTCCGCGGCATCGCCAGCGACGTGGGAGACGATGTCCGCCAGGATCGAGGTCGTGGCCACGACCTTCGCTTTGCCGTCGGCATCCTCCGCCGCCGTCGACGGTCCGCTGCACGCCGACAGAGCCGCCACCAGCCCGAGCGCCGCTGCTACGCGCGCTCTGCTGTGTCGCCTCATTCGGCCAGCTTCCGGGAAATCCGGCTCATGCCAGCGCCGAAGACCAGCACGCCGAGGCCCAGAATGGCGAATGGCAGGGTCATGATGGACATGCCAGTGTCCGCGAGACTGCCGCCCGCGGTTCCAGACGCTGCGTCGGTGCTGCCCCCGCTTCCACCGGCTCCGCCTGCAGCGCCGCCGCCGGACGAGCAGCTGCCCTCCGCGTCATAGATCGATCCGAAATCGAAGTGCCCGCTGTCCGCGTTGCCCTTCCCACCGACGACGAAGGTCAGCGTCGCAGTTCCGCTCACGGTCTCGCCGCTCTTCGTCTTCGCCGACTGCTTCACCGTCACCTTGTAGGTGCCCTCTTTGCCGAAGACCCACGACGGGTGCACGTGCGTGTTGCCCGGAATAGTGTGGCTGCCTTGCGCCTTGCCGTTGCTAGCGGTGAACCATTCCTCGCCCACGACCTGGCCGAGGCCGCCCTGGGTGAACACCGCCATCGGGCCTGGACCGTCGACGCCAGTGAGCTCCCACGTCACCTCGCCGGTGGTGTTCTGGATCAGCGACTCGTGCTGGGTGTTCGCTCCCAGCCACGGCACGCCTGCCTGCTGCACGGAACCGATCATCCACACATTTCCCGCCGGAACCGGTCCGACAGCCTGCGGCAGCTGCGCTTTCGCCTCGTTGCCCAGGCCGAAGGTCAGCCCCGCCGGGTCCTTCCACGCCGCCGGCGAGGTACGGTCGTCCTTCACACGCGGGACCAGGGCAGCGGTGCATTTCTCGCCGTTTTCTCCCGCATCGCCGTCTCCTCCACTGGAACCGGTCTGCGCCTGCTGCCCGGCAGCTGCGGTGCCGTTGCTGTTTCCGCCGGCGGTGGCGCTGGTGTTTGTGGTCGATTTGTTGGTGGACGATTCAGTCTTGCCGCCGCTCTTAGGTGCGGACTTCTGCGTCGATTTGCCGGAGGTGCCGCCGCTCAGCGCTGTCGCCGAACGGTCCTTGCCCTTCCCAGTGTCCGTGCCAGAGTCGGTGTCGGCGTCGTCGCCGGATCCTTCACCGCCGACCTGCCAGGTGTAGGTCGCCTCATTCGATTCCTCGCCGTTCGCGCTGGCCTTCACCGTCATCGTGTACGTGCCCGGCTTGGTGAACAGCCAGTTGGTGTGGACGTGCGACGGCTCTTTCTGCTCGATGACGCTGCCCGGGGACAGCACCAGCTCGCCGTCGGCGAGCACGGAGGCGACGTCACCGAAACCCTTCTGCTGGAACAGGTACACCTCGCCCGGGCCGTCAACCTCCTCGAATGTGATGTCAACGGCATCGAATCCACCCGACTTCACGTCGTTCGTGTCCCAGCCGGGCCACAGCTTGTCGGGCTCCTGCGTCTGCGGCAGGAGGTAACCGCTCTCGCCGATCTCAGCGACATCGGCAGTCACATCGGTCTTGGTGTTCTCCCCTACCTCGAGCAGAACGTCCGCAGGATCGTGAGTCGTGTGCTGGCCGGTCACGTCCTCCCGCAGGTCGAGCGTGAGTTCTCCGCCGTCGGCAGAGACGTGGAAGACATCCGCGTGACCGCGATCCAACGTCAGGTCCGCTGCGTGCGCGTATCCCGCACCAGTGGCCAGGGCGAGAATCCCGCTGACCAGCACGACAACAGTCTTGAACACGGCCATGCCTGCACGCTCCAGCACACCTTCGCTTCCGCTTCCGCGGGGAATCCGCCCCGCCGCTGTTCCAACGCGCGACACTCCGTGGCACCTCTTTTCATTTTTGTGCGAAATGATCGCGCGCTAGATTACGGCAATTGATAACGGTTTTCATCTTACTTAGGCAGGCTACCCACATTTGGTGGTAACTGTTTTCAATAAGCTCCGGGGAGGTTGCTGAACATGGGCGCCTAGGGGGTTCTTCGGCATCGCGCCATGAACTTCCTTGGATGAGTCGAGTGGAAGTACAACATGCCGCAGGGCAGGATCACGCGGTGATTGCGCCTGAAGGCAACTAGCTGCCGCCCCGATTGATGAGGTTCGGCTCATGAGCAGTGGTTCATCCGTGGCAACTCCCCCCAAAAAAGCACTACGCCAAGCTGACATACTCGCGCTGCTTAACGCCAGAATGCCCCGAGCAATTGCCCGAGGCATTGACACAGTCACGCAGACTTTCTAGACATCACACGGTCTGCCGCTGGGACCGGCGGTGGTCGAGGATCTCCTGCAGGGCAGACCCGTCCCTCGCCCATCGGCCGTATTCCTCTGACGTGAAACCAAGGAAGGCATCGAGTGAAAGGTTCTCGCTTCCCGGTGCATCGTCGTGCCATGCATCGACCCAGTCGTCGACATCTTCCGGGCGCGCATCCCCGTCGAGGCACGCGTCCACATACGTCTTAAACATCGATCCTCCTCCCTTTCACTGCCGGGCCAATTAGCTCGCCTGAGATCACGTCGAACACTCCAACATGCTTTCCCCGCAGGTTATAGCCCTCAATGTGCCCATGCAAGGGGTCATACTCAAAAATACGTCTGGCTTTCCGATCCCTCCAACGAGGCGCCCCGCGCCCGCGTACTCTTTCCAAACTGTTGACAAAGCTCTTCTTCGGTCGAGGAATATAACTCGCGGCCAAAACGCCCCCTCCCGTCTGCATAGTTAGACGGCGCGGAGACGTAATCGGTTCCGTTCCGATTTCGGCCCCGCAGGCTCCAGCCTTCCAGCCAGCATTGCAAGGATCCCAAGAACTTAGGGCACCGGTCACCAAAGCAAAAGACCCCGCCGAAGCGGGGTCAGATGCACGAGACGATGAGGAGGCGCTAGCGCCTCACACCATTTACGCCTCGGTGTAGTTCTTCTGCACAGACGGGTCGACCGGAACGCCGGGACCCTGGGTGGCAGAGACGGTGATCTTCTTCAGGTAGATGCCCTTAGCGGAGGCCGGCTTCAGGCGGATGACCTCGTCCAGGAGCGCGCCGTAGTTCTCGGCGAGCTGCTCCGGGGTGAAGGATGCCTTGCCGATCAGGGCGTGGAGGTTGGAAGCCTTGTCCACGCGGAAGGCGATCTTGCCGCCCTTGGACTCGGAAACAGCCTTAGCCACGTCCGGGGTGACGGTGCCGGTCTTCGGGTTCGGCATGAGACCACGCGGGCCGAGGACGCGGGCAACGCGGCCGACCTTCGCCATCTGGTCCGGGGTGGCAATAGCGACGTCGAAGTCGATGTTGCCGGCGTTGATCTGCTCGATCAGCTCGTCGGAGCCGACGATGTCTGCGCCAGCTTCCTGTGCCTTAGTGGCGTTCTCGCCCTCGGCGAAGACTGCGACGCGGACGGTCTTACCGGTGCCGTTCGGCAGGTTGACGGTGCCGCGGACCAGCTGATCAGCCTTGCGCGGGTCGACGGACAGACGCATTGCAACGTCGATGGTCGCGTCGTACTTCTCGGAAGAGGTTTCCTTGGCGAGCTTGACTGCCTCGAGCGGGGAGTACAGGTTCTCGCGGTCAACCTTTGCCAGCTGCTCGGCGTAAGCCTTGGAGTGCTTCTTGGCCATGTTGAGTTCCTTACTTGTCAGATAGTGACATGTCAGTAGTTGGAAGTGTGGTGCGGGTCAGACCAGACCCTCCCACCGGCTAGGCCCCAGCGAGGGACGTAGCCGAAACGAAGTGGAGCGGTTTACTTCTCCACCGTGATGCCCATGGAGCGGGCGGTGCCGGCGATGATGGCGGCACCTGCCTCGATGTCGCGGGCGTTGAGGTCGTTCTTCTTGGTCTCAGCGATCTCCTTGCACTGCTCCCAGGTCACGGAACCGACCTTGTCAGTGTGGGGAACGCCGGAGCCCTTCTGCAGGCCGGCAGCCTTGAGCAGCAGCTTCGCGGCCGGCGGGGACTTCAGAATGAAGTCGAAGGAGCGGTCTTCGTAGACCGTGATCTCCACCGGGACGATGTTGCCGCGCATGGACTCGGTCGCAGCGTTGTAGGCCTTGGTGAACTCGACGATGTTGACACCGTGAGCACCGAGAGCCGGGCCGACCGGCGGAGCCGGGTTTGCCATACCAGCCTCGATCTGCAGTTTGATCAGGCCGGTGACCTTCTTCTTTGCCATCGGATTACCTCTTTCCTAGGTACAGGCCGCAGCCACGATGAATAACTGGGCCTTCCGGATGCCGCACCAACGCATTTCGCTTATCGACGCAGCCACCGGGGACGTTCACGTTTCTTTCGCACTTCGGAGCCTCTGATCAGGTCAGCGCTGCCAAAGCACAAGGAGTCAGTGTATCCGCCGCGCGCCACCAGCCCAAATCGCAAAAGACCCGGCTTTCTAGCCGGGTCCGTCGCAAAGCGATGCTCTGAGCTACATGATGCGTTCGATCTGGTCGGCGGTGAGCTCGACCGGGGTCTCGCGGCCGAAGATGGACACGAGCGCCTGGATCTTGCCGGTCTCCGGGTCGATCTCGTTGATCGTGGCCGAGACGCTGGCGAGCGCACCGGACAGAATGGTGACAGCCTCGCCAACCTGGAAGTCGTGGGCGACCTTCGGCTTGGCTTCTTCCTCCGGCATGGCGATGACGGTCTCGCCCTCTGCGTTCGCGTCGGTCTTGGACAGGTCGTCGTCGACCTTCGGCTCCTTAGGCATGAGGAACTTAGCCACGTCGCGGTGCTTGACCGGGGTGGCGTTGCCCTCGTTGCCCACGAAGGAGGTCACACCCGGGGTCTCGCGGACCACGGACCACGCGGCGTCATTGATGTCCATGCGGACGAGAACATAGCCCGGAAGAAGCTTGCGTTTGACGATCTTCTTCTTGCCGTCCTTGAGCTCCACTGCCTGCTCGATGGGCACGACCACGTCGTAGATGGAGTCCTCCACCTCGAGCGTCTGGATACGCATGTCCAGGTTGGTCTTCACCTTGTTCTCGTAGCCCGAGTAGGACTGGATGATGTACCACTGGCCCGGCAGCTTCTTCAGCTCGCGGGTGTACTCGCGCAGGCGGCGCTTGTACTCGGCGTCGGCGTTCTCCTCCGGTTCTGCGCCGAGAGCTGCTTCTGCATCGGTCACGCCTTCCGCGTCAGCTTCCTGGATCGGCTGCTCCGGAACATCACCCTCGGCAACCATTTCCTCGCTCTGGAGCTCCGTGTCATCCTCGGAGGCGCTGGATTCGTCGGAGGCTGAGGCAGAGTCAGAGTCCGAATCGGACTCGCTTTCAGCGTTGTCGTCATCAGTGGGTTCGGGGTCAGTGGACTCCTGCACTGCGCCGCCCTCGGCAACCATCTCGGCTTCGTTGGCTTCCTTGCTGTACTGGTTATCGTCTGCCATGTCCGCTCCTTGAGTTAAGGTTCGCGCCGCAGCTGCGGTCACGATGGGTAAGTGTTTCAGTCCTGTGAGTGGTGCCCAGCTTACCCGCCGGGCGAAAAACTGATCCCGCCTTACCCAGTGGCTGGGAGGCGGGATGTTTTTCTCTACTGCGGAAGTATAGCTTAAGGGACCAGGACCTTTTCAACTACCCAGGCAGCGCCCTGGTCCACGCCCCAGACAAGGGCCGTGAGAACGATGAGGAAGCCGAAGACGATCAGCGTGTAGTTGACCATCTGGCGGCCGGTGGGCCAGACGACCTTGCGCATCTCGCTGACAACTTCACCGGGGAATGCGGCGACACCGTTGCCGGTGTTGTCCTGATCTTCGGGAGCAGCCTTTTCGACGCGCTTCTCCTGGTAAGAGTCGGAGGTGACGGAGCTAGCACCACTGCGCTGGCGCTTGCCGGTCGGCTTAGCGGTGTTCCGTCCAGGCTGGTTATCAGTCACAGCTCTCCTCGACTTGGTCTATTTGGCAGGGGCGACAGGACTCGAACCTGCAACCTACGGTTTTGGAGACCGTTGCGCTACCAATTGCGCCACGCCCCTAGGTGCACTGTCATTTTCGCCGGAGCCCGATCACTCGAGCGGTTCGGCGACAGTACGCCAACCCTACCACGGCACCGGAACGATCCCGGAGAGGGTGAGCACATCTCCCCGACCGAGACCGGAGTGATGAGTAGCGATGGAGAGAATTGAACTCTCGACACAGCGATTATGAGTCGCTTGCTCTACCACTGAGCTACACCGCCATGTGCTTGCCGTTGCCAGCAAACAACAGAGCCCCCTAACAGAATCGAACTGTTGACCTTCTCCTTACCATGGAGACGCTCTGCCGACTGAGCTAAGGGGGCTTAAGCCTCTTAAGCGTTTACCCGCTCGTTTGAAGCCTTTGAAAGATTAACCCGACACATGCTTCACATACAAATCGCCTGGCCACACAGTATTATTGCGGTGTTTATAACGCAGCTATACCGCCATCCAACGCCGCATTGGAGACAGCTTTCAAGACCGGCCGCTGGAGCGAGCTTGGTTGCGGCTGCAGGGCATAGAAAAACGCGCCCCGCGAAAAACGCGGAGCGCGTGTGTGGTGCCAGGTAGAAGATTCGAACTTCTGAAGGCAATGCCGGCGGATTTACAGTCCGCTCCCTTTGGCCGCTCGGGCAACCTGGCGTGCTTGGACTACTCTACAGCAGCCGGTCGCAAAAATAGCAAACCAGCAGTTTAGAGCAGATTTTAGAAGGGCTTAACCGACGCGGTCGACGGTGTAACGCGCGATTTGGCGCATCGCCGCATTCGCAGGAATGTCAGGAAGGGTGTCGAGGTGGGAGTCGACGATGGAGAGGTACCGGTGGACGTCGTCAAGCGCGCGCTTCCTGCCGTCCGTTTGCCCGATGAGCGTAAGGGCACGCTCCACGTCCACGTCCTCGGTGAGCGGGCCCGTGAGGAGCCCGCGGAGCTCGTCGCCCGCTTCTCCTTCGTCCTGGAGGGCGTAGAGGACGGGGAGGGTGAACACGCCCTCGCGCAGGTCTGTACCCGGAGTCTTCCCGGACTGGGCGGAATCGGAGAAGATGTCGATGATGTCGTCGACAATCTGGAACACCATGCCGATAGCCTCGCCGAGCTCCTTGACGGTGCGCACCGTCGCTTCATCCGCACCCGAGTGCGTGGCGCCGAGGTACGCGGCCGACGCGATCAGGACACCGGTCTTCTCGCGGATGACTTCCAAGTAATGCTCCACTGCGTCCCCGCCGCGCGCACCGACGGTTTCACGCATCTGGCCTGTGACCAAATCACTGAACGTCTCAGCGAAGTGGCGGACGGTAGCGGTGTCGATCTCACTCATGAGGCGGGACGCCTCCGCCAGCAAGTAATCGCCCGAGAGAATGGCCACCGTGTTCGTCCAACGCGAATTCGCGGATTCCACACCGCGCCGCTTTGCGGCTTCATCCATCACGTCGTCGTGATAGAGGGTGGCCAGGTGAACCAGCTCCACGATCGTCGCGCCGCGAATCACATTGTCAGCCTGCGGTTGCGGGCCGAATTCGCTGGCCAACACGGCCATGAGCGGGCGGAAGCGCTTTCCGCCAGCCTTGGCCAGGTGCGTCACCTGCTCACTTAGAAAATCTTCACCACCGGAGAGGCGCTCGAACATGAGCTCTTCCACCCGATTCAACCCTTCGGTGACGCGCTGAGCCAGTGCCTCATCACCGAGCTCAAGCTGGTTGTCGACGGCGGGCGACGTGGGGGTGCCGTTGGTCATCTATCGTCCTTGCGGGGTCGTGTGGGCGTGCGTCCCCTTAACCGTAGTCCACCCATGAGACGTCTGGCACAATATGTGCGGTGAAATCGTTTGATTGCGTCGTCGTCGGCGCGGGACCCGCGGGTTCCGCTGCCGCAATCGCCGCTCGCCGGGCAGGACTCGAGGTCGCTGTCGTGGACACCGCCCCTGCCGGCCGCGACAAGACATGCGGCGATGGCCTGACTCCGCGCGCGGTGCACGCGTTGAAAGAATTGCAGCTCGATGCCGCTCTGCCCGCCTACCGCAACAAGGGTTTGAAGCTGCACGGTTACGGCGGTTCCGTCATCGCCGCGTGGCCCAGCGGGCATTACGGCACGGAGGGTTCCGCGTCCCCCCGCTCGCTTTTCGACGGCACCCTTGCCTCCCTCGCCTCCTCCTCCGGCGCCGAGGTCTTCTACGAGTGCCCGGCGACGGGAGCCGAATTCGGTGCGGACGGCCGGATCACTGGTGTGATCACTCCGCGGGGCGTCCTGGGGGCTAGATGGGTCATCGTCGCCGACGGGGTGCGCTCCCCCTTCGGCAAACAGCTCGGCCGCACGTGGCACCGAGGCGAGGTGTACGGCATTGCCGCGCGCTCCTACTGCGCCACCCCGTTTTCCGACGAGCCGTGGATGCACTCCCACGTGGAGCTCCGCGACGATGAAGGCGTGATCCAACCCGGTTACGGCTGGATCTTCCCCCTCGGTGACGGCACCGTGAATCTTGGCTGCGGCGCCCTGTCCACTGATGCCCGCCCAGCGAAGGTGAACACGAAGAAGCTTCTGGGCCACTACGCCGACCAGGTGCGCGACGAATGGCAGCTGGGGCAGCCGGAGCACGTCACCTCCGCTTTGCTGCCGATGGGAGGTGCTGTGTCGAATGTCGCCGGCCCCAACTGGATGCTCGTCGGCGATGCTGCCGCCTGCGTCAACCCCCTCAATGGCGAGGGCATCGACTACGGGCTGGAAACCGCCATCATGGCCGTCGACCTCATCGCGGACGCGTCGGGCAGGCACCCCGATCTCACCTTGGTCTGGCCGCATGAACTGCGGCGTCGCTACGGGGAAGCTTTTGTCCTCGCCCGCACTCTGGCGCGCGTGCTCACCTACCCGCAGTTCCTTCCCCTGGCTGGACCGATGGCACTGCGCGGTCTCGGCGGCCGTTACCTCATGCCAGCTGCAGCCCGGCTCATGGGAAATTTAGTCACCGAGGAAGACCGAGATCTGGTGGCTCGGGTTTGGCACGCCGCCGGTTCATCTGTCTCCCGCATGCGCGCAGATACCCCGTTGTGGGATCCGGTGTAGCTGCGGGAACTAGCCCCAGTTAGCGCTTGACTGCTCCGTGCAAGGCGACGATGCCCAGCGCCAAGTTCTGCCAGCCGCAGTCTTTCCACCCGTTGGCGTTGATCGCGGACGCCAGGTCTTCCTGGTCCGGCCACGCGCGGATAGATTCCGCCAGATACTCGTAGGCCTCCGCATTGGAGGAGAACACCTTGCCCAACAAAGGAATCACCCGCGGCAGGTACTCCCGGTACACGGTGGAGAACACCGGCACGACAGGTGTGGAGAACTCGTTGACCACCAGGCGGCCGCCGGGCTTGGTCACCCGGGCCATCTCGCGCAGACCTGCCTCAAAGTCGTGGACGTTGCGCAGGCCGTAGGAGATGGTCACCGCGTCGAAGGACTCGTCGGCGAAAGGCAGATGCATTGCGTCACCCACCACTTTGGGCACGTCCCGGTGCTTGCCGGCCGCAAGCATCCCCTGGGAGAAGTCGCAGGCCACACACCATGCGCCCGACTTTGTCAGCTCGACTGTTGATACCGCCGTTCCCGCCGCAAGGTCGAGGACCTTCTCACCCGGCTTGAGGTCCAGGCGCTCGCGGGTGCGTTTGCGCCAATAGCGGTCCAGGCCACCTGTCATCATGGTGTTGGTGATGTCGTAGTTCTTCCCTACTTCATCGAACATCCCCGCGACATCCAGCGGGTTCTTCTCCAGGTTCGCCTTGGCCATAGCAACTGAGTCTATGCCAACGGGGCCCGTCGACCCCACTGGGCCAGCCATTCAGCTAGGTGGCGCTTGGGTTGCCTATCGCGTCCGCACAAGACGCTTCTTCTTGGGGTATCCGTCGATGACTTCCCTGTAGTACCCAAGCAGCTGGTCGCACAGCGCGGGCCACGTCTTGTCCGCGACAGAGGCGCGTGCATTGTCGCTCATTTCTTCCAGGGTGCCGGGTTGCAAAATCGCCGCTGCGGCAGCAGGCAAGTCGCGCTCGAAGGTCTCCACGTCGAGGAGGTCACCGTTGTAGCCGACCTGGATGAGGTCAATCGGTCCGCCGGCGCGCGGCCCGATCGTCGGGGTACCGGAGGCCTGCGCTTCCTGGATAGTTTGGCCGAAGGTCTCAAACTCACCGGTGTGCACAAACAGATCCAACGTGGCGTAGGCGGCCGCCAACTTCTTCCCGCCAAGCTGACCGGTGAAGATGGCGGTAGGCATGCGCTTGCCCAAGTCACGGCGCAGCGGACCGTCGCCCACAATGACCAGCTGGATATTTGGATCCCCGTGCAGCGCCACGAGGCGCTCCACGCCCTTTTCAGACGCGAGGCGGCCGACGAAGCCGACGATCTTCTTGGTTCCCGTCGGATCCCACTTCTTCCGCAATTTCTTGGAGTAGCGGTCCGGGCGGAATAATTCCGAATCCACGCCCCGGCCCCAGCGGCGGATGTTCTTGATTCCGTGGGACTCCAACTCGCTGATGGTCACCGACGACGGCGCGAGTGTCATCTGCGTCATGTTGTGCAGCTTGCGCGCCCACACCCACGCAGCGGACTCGAGAAAGCCGACGTGGTAGCGCGCGGTGTACCCGGCGACATCAGTCTGGAACAACGCAATCGTGGGCAAGTGCAGCCGCTTCGCCGCCACAGCTCCCGCTCCACCGAGAACGAAAGGGCTAGCCAAATGCACCACATCCGGTTTGAATTCGCGCAGGGTGCGAGTGATCGTTGCGTCCGGCACGCCAATGGGCAGAGAATCCACCAGCGGAACCATGACAGTGGGCACGCGGACGATGGGAAAACCCGCGTATTCGGAGATTTCCTCCTGGTTCGCGCGGGCGCCGGGTGCGATCACGATTGCTTCGTGCCCCGTTCGTTCAAGGTGCTCCAAGACGCGCAGCACAGAGTTGGTTACTCCGTTGACGTTGGGCAGGAATGACTCGGCGACGATGGCAACACGCATGCGGGCATTATTCACCCCACGTGCTAATTAGGGTTTGCTTTCACGGGAACGCGAGGTGAATTTTCGTACCTGTGTCCGTCGACGCTTACCTAAGGCGTTCACCCCCAACCATGCGGCCGCCGCAATGACGGTGGAGACAACCCCGACGGACAATGCGGGGATGATTGCCAGCCTCCAGCCGCGGCCCTCGACCTTCACGATGTCGGGGTTGCTCTTCGCATATGTCACCCACACCTGCTGCCCGTCGCCAAGCCCCGACGGGTACAGCAGGCCGCGCTGAGGAGAGTGGAACCTGCCTTCCTCGTCCTGGTAATCGACGGACGTGTGTGTCATCCCCACCCCCGTCACGGTGGCGATTCCACGGCCGGGGTCCCGGGAGATCGTGTAATCGTTGTACGCCGGCCCCGCGACCATGGCCACGCTGCCCAACATCGCGCACAAATACAGCACGATGATGAGCTGGTGTAGGCGCCTGCGCGCCGTAGCTACACCGAACACGGCTATTTCTTCAGCCGTTCCGACAGTGCCCTGCGTGTGGCGCGTGTGGTCACGGCCTCAATCACAGTCACGGGGGCTGGCTTATCGACGCCATCCAGCAGCGCCTCCGTCAACTCCCCGAGAGTCTCCGCTCTGCGGTAGGCGACGCCGTATCCCGCAGCAATAGACTCAATATCTGCGTCATGAGGCGTGCCGAAGGCCTGCTCGAAATTGCCGCGGACCTCGGGCGCACCAACTTCGAGGGACTCGAAAATCCCGCCGCCGTTGTCATTGGCCACCACGATGGTGAGGTTGCCTGGAGCGGGCTGGTCAGGGCCGATCAGGAGAGCGCCGACGTCGTGCAAGAACGTCAGGTCGCCGACGAGCGCGACGGTGCGTGGTGCACGGATCTCGTCCGGGTGCAGGGCTTGCGTCGCCAGCGCCACTCCGATCGCCTGGGAGAGAGTCCCGTCGATCCCGGCAGCACCGCGGGCCGAGTAGGTGCTCACGCCGTCGAACGGCATGCCCACCAAGCTGGCGTCCCGCACCGGATTAGACGACCCGAGGACGAGCGTGTCCCCCACCGCCAGCGTGTCGCACACGGCGGCTGCGGCGTGCAAACCAGTGAAGCCGAATTCGGAGTCCTCCAGAGCATCGCGTACTGTCTGAGCGCCGACGTCGCCTGCGGCATCGCAGATCTTCAGCCAGGAGTCCGTCGGTTGGCCGGTGACATTGACCCGGCTGCCTACGCGGTCTGGGTGACCGGTCACGGTTCCGGTTCGAGTGATACCGATGACCTCGATCGTGCTGTCCGCTAGGAGCGCCATCACGTCGCGGTGGAGAGTCGGATGGCCGACGACAATGACCTGTTCCGGTTTGGTGGACGCCGCGAAGTCACCGCCGTCATGGCTGATGGCTACTTCGTCCTGGGTGAAGAACCTCGCCGCCAGTGGATGGACCTGCTGGAACGGGGTCGGTGCCGTGGGCTCCGCGATAGTGGGGACGTGTTCTAGCCCAGGGACCTCCCATGCCTCATCGCCGGCGATCACGAGCGTGTTCTTGGTCAGGTCAACGTCGACGACACCGTGGTCGACGGATCCCGCCGGGCCGGTGTCTGCGGCACCCCGGCTTTCCGACGGACGCAGGCGCCCCGGCCCCACCCGGCGCGGGGCACCCACTGGTTCCGGCAGCGCGGACGGGACAAGCGGTGTGTCGAAGGCGACATTGATGTGCACCTGGTCGGTGTCGAAGCTGACCGCATCCCCGATCTGGGTCACCTGTTGGGTCTCGGCGTAGCGTCCGAAGATGCCTTGCTGCCAGATCGTCTGGGAGGCACCGGTGCCCACGAGCCGCTCCGGACGGTCGGCACTGACAATGGCCAGCGGCGTGTGGGACATATGGGCTTCAATGACCGCCGGGTAGGTGTTAGCCACGGCAGTGCCTGAGGTCATGACAACACCCACGTGGCGGCGCTGCACACGAGCGAGGCCCAACGCGGTGAAGGCGGCCACGCGTTCGTCGATACGCACGTGCACCTTGATGTCGCGGCGGGCGAGCAACGCATATGCAAGCGGTGAGTTGCGTGAGCCCGGGGACAACACGACATCCGTGACATGCTGCGCCAGTTGGTCCACCACGTACTCGGCGAGCTGAGGTGCGAGGGAACTGTTAGCCGGCATTGAGGAACCCATCGAGCTGGTTCAAAAGATCCTCGGCGCCCCGGCGGTACTCCTCCGGAATGTCTTCCGGCAATTCGGTCGGCAAGTTCTCCGGCAGGGCGGGCGCGGATTCCTCCTGCCCCGGCTGCTGGTTACCCCGCTGGCGTTCACGCTTGAACAAATCGTCCAGGATGCCCGACGGCGTGGTGGTCACAGTCTCCGTCTGGGTAATGGTTACCGGTGCAGGCTCAGGCTTATTCGCCCGAGACTCCGCGCCACGCCATAAGAAGAACAGGGCGATAGCGGCGAGACCGAGCAGCAAAGCCACGACGGCCAACACGATGGAACCCGAGCTATTCCCGTTGCTGCTGGGGGCAGGCTGCTCAGGGCGGTACGGCTCCTCATACGGTTCGTACCCTCCAGAGGTGTAGCCGCTTCCACCGCCGTACTGGGTTTCCGGGTAACTGGCCTGGGACGCGTAACGCGAATCCCCCTCCCCCGGCATGTACTGCCGCGGGCCAGGCTGGCGCGAACCCTGGGAGGGGGACTGGGACGGGGACAGGTAACGGGTGCTCGCATCAGAGACATCGTCACCGTGGCGCCCAAACTGTCGGGTCTCATTATCCATGGGGGTCATTCTAGACCCCGTGCGCGACCACGCCCTGTTACTGAAGCTTTGGCACTGTTGACAGTGTTAAGGAAGCGTCAGGCCGAAGACCGGGACAGCGATGAGATACGTGGCAGCTGTGACCAGCACCAGACCGACGACGTTGAGCCAGATGCCGCCCTTGATCATTTCGCCCATGGTGACGTGTCCGGAGCTGTACGCGATCGCGTTCGGCGGCGTCGCCACCGGCAGCATGAACGCGCATGTCGCGGACAGCGCGACCGGAATGGTGAGCAGCAGCACGTTGATGTCCCCGGCAGCGGTGAGACCGATACCAACTGCGACACCACCCATGATCGGGAGGAAGGTCGCTGCCGTCGCGGTATTGGAGGTCAGCTCGGTCAGCAGGAGGATGAGGCCGCCGACAGCGGCGATGAGCAGGATCACCGGCAGACCTGCAAGGTTCTTGGATGCCTCACCGATCCACAGCGACAGGCCCGATTGGGAGAACATCGCGGACAAAGACAGGCCGCCGCCGAAGAGCAGCAGGACATCCCACGGAATGTCCTTGGCGGTCTCCCAGTCGAGAAGGCGGGTGCCGTTGGCTTTACCCGGGATGGTGAACATGAGCAGACCGGCGATGATGCCCACAGCAGCATCGTCGTAACCGATCTCCCAGCCGAAGTAGTCGATGCCCAGCGGGACGAAGACCCAGCACAGTGCCGCGGCAACGAAGATGATCGCGGACAGAATCTGGCCGGTGGTCCAACCACCGAGCTTGTCCAGCTCCTCGCGGATGAGCTCTTTACCGCCCGGAATCTGGTCCACCTCGGGCTTGAACACGTTGATGAGCACCAGCCAGGAAATGAGGGTGAACACCACAGCGATCGGGACACCGACGAGCATCCACTGGCCGAAGCCGATCTCAATGCCGTGGGATTCCTTCATGTACCCGGCCAACAGTGCATTCGGTGGGGTACCGATGAGGGTGCCCAGCGAACCGATGGATGCAGCGTAAGCGATGGCCAGCATGAGAGCGGTGGCGAACTTCTTCTGCTTGTCCATGCCGCCGACGTGCTCCGCAGTCAAAGTGAGCACCGAGACACCGATGGGCAGCATCACCACAGCGGTCGCGGTATTGGAGACCCACATGGACAGGAAGCCAGTGGCCACCATGAAGCCGAGAATGATGCGGCGCGGGCTGGTGCCGATGATCATGACCACCCACAGCGCCAGTCGCCGGTGCAGGTTCCAGCGCTGAATGCCTAAGGCAAGGAGGAACCCACCCATGAACAAGAAAATGGTGGAGGACGCGTAAGGGGCGCTGACCTCTTTGAACTCGGCGACGTTGGCCAGAGGGAATACTGCCAGCGGGATGAGCGCCGTGGCGGCGAGCGGGATCGCCTCGGTCATCCACCAGACGGCCATCCACACAGCGACGGCAGCGACGACGCGCATGTTCTGCGAGGTGTACTCCACATCAGCCTTCGCTCCGGCGGAGTCGCGGACAACGTCCTCGGCCCCCGACGGGAAGATGAAGTAGACGATGGCGGCAGCGACGACACCCAGGACAAGGCCGATCAGTTGCCGGCGCCATTCGCCTTTTTCAGGGGCGGTGGCGAGGTCGCCGTCGGAAAGTTCCGTCGCGTGCTGTGTCACAGATGTTGAATAGCCTGAACTCATGGGGAGCCTCTTCCTGTGTAGGAGCTAGACGTTTCCTACGCACAACTTAAGACACACGCACACAGCGGACGAAAAAATCACCCCCGAAACACCCCAAGCGGCGACCCTCGGGTGTCCGCTTCAGCCCCCCAGATACGGCAGGCAGCGCGTGAGACGCTCAAACCACCAGTCTTTCCTCTCGCCTGGTGCGGCGAGACCGGAAAGACGGTCCGGGTCGGGGGTGATGTCGGCGATGCGCATCCGGCCGTCAACGAAGTCGAAGGAATCGGCCACGTCCTCGATGAACAACCGCTGGGTGGCCAGTCCCGCCGCCTGCGATCGGGTCGCTTTCGCGGCGATCAGTCCGGCGCGTATCCCCACCGCGGTGTCCAGCGCCGATGCCACAGTCAGCTTCAGGCCGAGGTCCGAGCTGATCTTCATGAGCCGCCGTACCCCGCCTAGCGGAGCCACCTTAGCCACAGCGACATCGGCGGCGCCGAGCTCAGCCACGCGGTACGGGTCAGCCACCTTCCGGATGGACTCGTCCGCCGCGATCGGAGTGAACACGCGCCGACGCACCTCCGCGAGTTCCTCCACCGTGGCGCAGGGCTGCTCGATGTATTCCAACTTCCCCAGCGTCTCCGCAGCGCGGACGGCCTCTTCGACAGTCCAGCCGCCGTTGGCGTCCACGCGCAGCACCGCGTCGGGGCGGAGGGAGCGGACGGCGGCGACGCGCGCAGCGTCGTCGATAAGCGTCTGCCCCTTTTCTGCGACCTTGATCTTGAACGTCCTCACCGACGGGTAGCGTTCGAGCACGCCCGCGANTCAGCCACCTTCCGGATGGACTCGTCCGCCGCGATCGGAGTGAACACGCGCCGACGCACCTCCGCGAGTTCCTCCACCGTGGCGCAGGGCTGCTCGATGTATTCCAACTTCCCCAGCGTCTCCGCAGCGCGGACGGCCTCTTCGACAGTCCAGCCGCCGTTGGCGTCCACGCGCAGCACCGCGTCGGGGCGGAGGGAGCGGACGGCGGCGACGCGCGCAGCGTCGTCGATAAGCGTCTGCCCCTTTTCTGCGACCTTGATCTTGAACGTCCTCACCGACGGGTAGCGTTCGAGCACGCCCGCGACGTCCCCGGCGGGCACCGCGGGCACGGTGCCGTTGACCTCGACCCAGCCGTCCCCGACATCCAGGTCGTCGTACCCGCCGTACGCCGCCTCAAGCGCGGCCGCGAGCCACGTCGCCGCTTCCTCGTCGCCGTACTCCACGAACGGCGCGAACTCACCCCAGCCCGCAGGGCCGTCGATCAGCAGCGCCTCTCTCGTGGTGATCCCGCGGAACGGAACCGCCATCGGGAGGGCGACAACATGGGCGCGGTCGAGAATATCGTCTGCGGTTAATCGGTGGATCAGTTCCATCGAACCCTCAAGCCCTCCACCTCACTGAACGCAGCGTCCATCGAAACAAGATGATGACCTTCAATCAAAGCTTGCGCAGCGAGCACACGGTCAAACGGGTCTCGGTGCTCCCAAGCCATGCTCCCTCCGAGCAGTGCATGAGAAGCTTCGATGCTTAACGTTCGAGCACCCAATTCGGACGCATAGGTCTCAAAATTGTGCACAATGAACTCAGCACCAGGCAGTTTTCCGATTCTGACTTTCGTGGCAATCTCCCATGCCGAGGCCGCAGACACCCATAAATCATTAGCCCGCGTTTCCATTATTGAGAGGGCCTTCTCCCCCAATCGGGAGGGGTCAGTAAGCCCCCAGATGAATGCGTGAGTATCCAGGAGAAAGCTTTTATTCCCCACTATTCCACGCCCCCAGCTCTTCATCAGGTAGTTCATCGAAGAAGCTATCCGGAAGCGTGTAGTCGACGAACCCTAACGGTCGAGCAATGTCGACCTCCAAGGGAACCATTCTGGCCACTGGCTTCCCTCCGCGGGCAATCACTAATTCCTCCCCTGCCTCCACTCTCCGAAGGAGTCGGGAGAAGTTCGTCTTAGCATCATGGACGTTGATGTTTTCCACCTCAAACACCTACCTCAAGTTAGTCCGACTAGGTGGACTAAGCATATCACCCCCAGCGAACCACCCTCATTGCCGTGCTAAAACGTAATATCGCAGCCATGTCTTATTCCACCGCCCAGCCATTCGACGCGTCCCAGTGGAAGGCCGTCGAGGGCTTCGACTTCACCGACATCACCTACCACCGCCATGCGGGCGAGGGCCGCGCGAACGGGATCGTGCGCATCGCCTTCGACCGCCCGGAAGTGCGCAACGCGTTCCGCCCGCACACGGTCGACGAGCTGTACCGCGCGCTCGACCACGCGCGCCGCGACCCGTCCGTCGGCGTCGTGCTGATCACCGGCAACGGGCCCTCACCGAAGGACGGCGGCTGGGCATTCTGCTCGGGTGGCGACCAGCGCATCCGCGGCCGTTCCGGCTACCAGTACGCGACGAGCCACGACGGTAATGTCGAAGCCGCCACCGCCGATCACGTCGACGAGGCCCGCGTGAAAGCCGAGGGCGGGCGCCTGCACATCCTCGAGGTTCAGCGCCTCATCCGCACCATGCCCAAAGTGGTCATCGCCGTGGTCAACGGCTGGGCGGCGGGCGGCGGGCATTCCCTCCACGTCGTCTGCGACATGACCATCGCCTCCCGCGAAGAGGCCCGCTTCAAGCAGACCGACGCCGACGTCGGCTCCTTCGACGGCGGCTACGGCTCCGCCTACCTGGCCAAACAAGTCGGCCAAAAGTTCGCGCGCGAGATTTTCTTCCTCGGCCGCACCTACTCCGCCGAAGACATGCACCGCATGGGCGCCGTGAACATCGTCGCCGACCACGCCGAGCTCGAAAACGAGGCAATCCAGGTCGCCCGCGAGATCAACGGCAAGTCCCCCACCGCCCAGCGCATGCTCAAGTTCGCATTCAATTTGCTTGACGACGGCCTCATGGGCCAACAAGTCTTCGCCGGCGAAGCCACCCGCTTGGCCTACATGACCGACGAAGCCGTGGAAGGCCGCGACTCCTTCCTGGAGAAGCGCCCGCCGAACTGGGACGAGTTCCCGTTCTATTACTAAGGCCGTCAACGACGTGCCTGCGGCCCCCGCATCTGCCGGTCGGCCAAGACAGCGCTCCCGGCGAACAGAATCGCACCTGCGATTGCGGCGATAGCGAACCGGGCCGGGGTCGCGGCGGTCTCCGGCCAGGCGGTCGGCGCAATGGCCCACAGCGGCCCTTCGGCGAGGACATCACCGCCGATGGTGACGGAGAAGATGGCCGTGAACAGCGTCAGAGCTAGAGCCCAGCCCACACCCCAGCGGGCAGTGATGGCGAGTGAGAAGAACACCATTGCTCCGCCGGTGAGGAGGGTGAGGATGAGGCGGCGGGCGGCGTCGATAAGCGAGGCCCCGCTGGTGGCTGCGGCAATGAGCGCAACGAGGGCGACCACGATGAGGAGCCATCCGAGCAGTGCAGTGCGGACGCGGGGGTGCTCAATCTGCATGAGCGACCATGCCGGGCGCAGTTGCGGCCAGACCAAGACTGGGAGAAGCCCCGCGCCGACCGAAAGGATGAGGTAGGTGAACAACGCAGTGCGCACGGACGGGTCGTATCGCATGGCAAAAAGCATGACCAGCGCGGAGAGAATGACGCAGGCGATCACCGCCGGATTCATCGCAGCCCGGTGAATGCCGCGCAAAGCGCTAAGCCTCGGCGCCGCGTCCGGGCGGTTCACCGCGGGACGTGCGGCAGCGCCCGCCACAGGAGCTGTGACCGCGTGGACAGTCCTGCGACGTCGCCGAACGGGAGTGGTCCGGGGCGGCACGAGAACTGCGGCAGCCATCCCCGCGGCGGCCAGCAGCACGCACAGGGCGAATGCCGGCCACGGCGACTCGCTCAACAGCGGCGAATCCGGTTCAAGCGGAGTGGCGTTGTCGTGCAGGCCCATCGCCGGCAAGATCAAGCGCAACGGCCAGGCACCTGGATTGAGCCACCACCAGTCGCGTTCCACGAAGAAGCCGAGGAGAAACTGCCACACGAACGCACCGGCGAGTGCCGCGAGCAGACCGTAACGGCGGCTTACCGCGGCGGCGAGACCAGCCACTCCGAGCGAGCCGATCCAGGTGAAAACACCGATGAGAAGCACACGCGGTGCATTATCTAGCCCGAAGAGCAAGGCAAGTGCCCACGTCGCGCCGAAATCCAGCAGGAAGAACAGTCCGAGCGCCGCCCAGACAACAAGCAGCCGGGCAGCGTGAGTCGCTTTCCTCGATACCGGCCGCCACAGCGTCCCGCCGGCGCGCGACTGCTGCTCACGCTGCTCCGCAAGCCCCGCGTAGAGCGCAGCAATCGGAGCGAGCATGCCGGTGACCAGCAATGCCTGCCAGCTGAGCATGCCGGTGGCATCCTCCACCGCGCCGGAAAGGGACATGACGGAGAGCACCAACCCCAGCAGTGCACCCGCGCCAGCGAGACACCACAACACAGACCCCTTCGCGCGGATCCATTCAGCACGTAGTTCCCGCATTGCTTCTAGCGCACCTCCCCCGTCGCAGCGGTGCCGCGGGTGAGCTGGAAGAAGGACTCCTCCAGGTTCGGGCCGAGCTCGCGCAGCTCGCCTGCGAATCGGACGGTGCCGCCGGCGATCACCGTGGCATCGTCGGCCAGGTGCAGAACCTCGCCGAGCTGGTGCGAGCTGACCAGAACCGTGCGACCGGCGCGGGCGTAGTCCTTCAAGTACTCGCGCAAGTGCGCAATGCCTTCCGGGTCGAGACCGTTCTGCGGTTCGTCGAGCACCAGCACTGGCGGCTCGCCCAGCAGCGCCTGCGCGAGCGCCAAGCGCCCTTTCATTCCCGTGGAGAAATTCGACGCTTTCTTCTTCCCCGCGGCACCCAGACCGACGAGCTCGATCACGCGGTCGGCTTCAGAGTCCGGCAAGCCCAGCAATGTGGTGTGCACTCGAAGGTTATCGCGAGCGCTGAGGTGGCCGTAGAACGCTGGGTCGTTGATCGAGGCGCCGACGAACCGCAGCTGGGACCGCTCGAACGGCTGGCCCATCAGCGTGACAGTCCCGGCATCGGGCTCAATGAGCCCCAAGAGCACGGACATCAGAGTCGATTTCCCGGCACCGTTGGGCCCCAGAAGCGCGTGCACGCGCCCGGGAACGGTGGTCAGCGACACCCCTTTCAACGCATGGTGGTCGCCGAAAGTCACGGACACGTCGGAGCAGGCAAGGTGGGATTCGTTCATGCACCTTATTCTTCTGCGCCACAGCGGCCGTGAGATCCTCCCGCGGGAGGATCTTTCAGCTACCCAGCCCGGCGCGTTGCGCAAGGAGCACCAGTGCGACACGGTCGCGCGCCCCGAGCTTGGCCAGCAAGCTCTTCACGTGCGTTTTCACAGTGGTCTCCGCGATAAACAGGTTTTCCGCGATCTCCGCATTGGTCGCACCGGAACCGATTTCCGCGAGCACCTCCACTTCCCGCCGCGTGAGTAGGGACAGCGCCTGCCGCTCGAAATCACTGAGAGCATTGCGCTTATCGACGCCTCCTCTCACCCACTCCAGCACCTTCCCCGTCACGCCGCTGGCAAGAACGGATTCGCCGCGGGCGACGGTGCGTACTGCGTTCGCGAGCACGTCCGGGTCTGCGTCTTTGAGGAGGAATCCGTGAACACCTGCCTCGATCGCTTCCTGCACGAGAGCATCGTCGTCGAATGTGGTCAACATGATCACTTTCGGCCCCGCCGGCATGATCCTGCGTGACGCCGAGATTCCGTCGAGCACAGGCATGCGGATGTCCAAAACAGCCACGTCGATGTGGTGGTTCTTCACCTGCTCCACTGCTTCTTCACCATTCGCGGCTGTGGCCACCACCTGGATGTCCGGCTGCGTGTTCAGGATCGTGGTGAGGGCGGAAAGGAGCATTGGTTGATCGTCGGCAAGCAGAATGCGCATGTCATACTCCAAGCGTTGCGGTGACGGTGACCGTCGTTTCATCGTGGTCTTCGGTGTGCGTGATATCGAGTGTGCCGCCCGTCGCGCGGGCGCGCTCCCGCATTCCGACGATTCCTGTTCCTGCGCCCGGATGCGGTTCCGCGTGCCCGGTCGAAGTGACGGTCACGACGACGCTTGCGGCGTTTCGCGCGACCGTGACACGGGCAACTGGCTCATGCTGGTGCTTGACCGCGTTGGTGAGCGCCTCGGTGATGATCCGGTTCGCCGCTTGCGCAGTGACCGCAGGAATATCTAGGTCGGCCGGTGCAGCGAGCGCGACATTCATTCCTGCCGAACGGAACCGGTCGATGATGCGTGGGATTTCCTCCACTCCGCCAGCGGGCTCGAGCCCCGGCCCGGCGTCGCGCAAACCTTTGACCAGTATCCGGATGTCCGCCAATGCATCTGCAGCCGTGTCACGAATCAGCTCCAGCGACTCGCGTTCTGTACCGGCAGCTAACCCGGCGTTGGCCTGCACCGTGATCAACGTCAGTGAGTGCCCCAGCACATCGTGGATGTCGCGGGCAGTATTCAGCCGCTCCTCTTCCCGCGCGGCGGCGAGGCGCTCTTCCCGCATGCGGGCATCCTTGTCCTTCGCCTCTTCCTCCGCAGCGCCGTTTGCCGCCAGAAGGTACGCGACAGCAATGACCGCCCAATGCAGGCCGAGCATGAGCGCCGCATCAAACGGCTCGCGGTAGAACAGGATCAGACGGTCATCCCACGTCCACATGAACGGGGACACGACACACCATGCCGCAGCCACAAGTGCGATGGCTGCGGCCGGCCGGGAGGAGTGCGCTCCCCCGGATGTGGCACCTGCACGGCGGCGCGCGGTGTACACCGCCAGCGGAACCAGAACCGTCCAGAGCGTGTAACCGATATTCGTGGGAGCGGCCAGCCACACCATCGACCAGAGCACATTCAGTCCGACCATGAGAGCCGACGCGAGCATAGGTCTGCTCTGCCACTGGGCGAGCGCGGCCACAAACCCCCAGGAGAGCAGAGCCTGTAACCAGTCGGCTGCGTCTGTATGGCCGGTGAACAGCAGCCCTGTGTACATCAGTGCCAGCACAGCCCCCAACAGGGTCACCACGAGCTCACCGGTTTTCATCCGCACCCGCTCGAGCCTATCCGGCGAACTGCGTGCGGTTCCTCCTCCCACGGGAGGAGATTCAACAACGCTAGGATGACGCGCGTGCCGAACATGCTTGAGCTGCTCCCCGTCGACCTCGCCGACCCGCTGGCGATCATGCCGGATTTGGAGGCCGCGATTGCCGGGCAGTGCGCGGTTCTGCCGGTGCCGAAGGCCGATAAGCACCGGGCGGAGACGCTGCGCACCACGATGCGGGCGGGCCAGTCGATCGACGATTCCGTCGCTGCCGTCGTGGCCACTTCAGGCTCGACGGGCACACCAAAAGGCGCGGAACTCACCCCGTTGAACCTCGTCGCCAGCGCCGATGCCACCCACCAGTTCCTTGGCGGGCCAGGGCAGTGGTTGCTGGCCATGCCGGCCCACCACATTGCGGGCTTGCAGGTGCTCGTGCGCAGCATGGTCGCCGGGGTCGAGCCCGCCTTTGTGGACCTCACCAGCGGGTTCCACGTCAGCGAGTTCGCCGCCCGCGCCGAGGACCTCGCCGCCACGGGGGACCGGATGTACACCGCTCTCACCCCGATGCAGCTGGATAAGGCTATGAGCACGCTCGCCGGTATCGAAGCGCTCCGCCTATTCAGCGCCGTTCTCGTCGGCGGAGGCATGATCGACCCAAGTGTGCTCACCTCCGCTGCGAAGCTGCGCATCAACGTGGTGACCACGTACGGCTCCTCCGAGACCGCTGGCGGCTGTGTCTATAACGGCACGCCCCTCGCCGGAGCCAAAGTCCGCGTTACCGACGGGCGGATCCACCTCGGCGGCCCGATGATCGCCCGCGGGTACCGCAACATCCCCGACCACCCCGCATTCGCGGAACCCGGCTGGTACGCCACCTCCGACGCGGGCGAACTCACTGACGGGACCCTGCGCGTCACGGGTCGCCTCGACAACATCATCGAGACCGGCGGGTTGAAGCTCCAGCCGGAGGTCCTCGAATCCTTCATGCTGGGCATCGACGGCGTCGACGGCTCATGCGTCGTTGGTGTCCCCGACCCCCGCTTCGGCAACCGGATCTGCGCGGTCTACACCGGCACCGCCGCGGTCAGCGACCTGATGGAGGCTTTCGACGACCTTCCCCGCTGGCAAGTGCCGAAGGATCTGCGCCGCCTTGACTCGTTGCCGCTTATCGGCCCGGGGAAGGTCGACCGCATTGCGGTGCGCGAGCTGTTTCATACGCCCTGAATCGTTGGAGCTACCCAACGGGTGAACGATTCGCTCACCCCGGCATGCGCGAAAATGCGTAAGCCCAGCTAATTGAGTTTTATCCCCTCGCGACCGCCAGCCGGATAGCCGAATCGTTCACCGCTTGGTCCCGGCCCACTAATTTCCCGGGGCCAGTTCCACGCTGGTCAATCCACGGGCAGAGCAGCTTGCAGCTTCTCGACGTCCTCGTCGGTGTAGGTCGCCGCGATCTGCGCGTCGTTGCCGCCGCGCCAGCGGTTGTGGTGAACGAGTGCTTCGCGCTGGCTCGCCGGGATGACAGAGAATTCCCGCGGGTGCGGGTACACCTGGCGGACCAGGTGGCCGGAGCGGAGGGCGCAGTGGTTGAGCCAGACGTCGTCGGCACGCGGGGCCTTGTCCTCGAAGCTGGTGTCCAGCCCCGCGACATAATCCACCATGGAGGCCGGATACGCCACACCGGATACGCCGGTGGCGAAGTGGAGGGGCGAGGGCTCAGTTGACCGGGTGGCCCGCCAATCCTTGTAGGGGCGCATGCCGTTCTCGTCGAGCGTGATGGTGTGGGCGCGGTACGCGACAATGCAGTCCGGATCGGCATCGGCTGCGTTGACCAGTTTCTCGGCGAACCAGCGCGGGTACATCATGTCGTCGTCGACGGTGATCACTCGGGTGCTCGTGCCGGCGAAGTCTTTGAACGTGCCGTAATACTTCGTGTGCGGGCCGTATTTCCCGTCGGAACGGCGGATGATCAGGCCGCGTTCCTGCAGCCGGTGCAGGCCTTTCGGCCACGGGCCCTTGTAATCCTCCTCATCCAGCCACAGGATGACCGGGAGCTTGCGGGTGCCCACGAGCAGGGAGGCAATGCAGTACACAGATGTGGACAGGCGTTTGCCGTGGGTGGTCAGAGAAATGACTGTGTCATTTTCATCGCCGAGCTCACCGAGTTGGGGGAACGACAGCCGCGGTGCACGGGTAGCCAAGAGCAGGCCCGGCTGGCGGGCAAGCGTTCCGGCGGTGTGCAGTACTTGGCGGACGGCATAGTCGATCCACATGAAGCGATACTTTAGTCCAGCTTCGCTTGGGGGAAGTTTTGAGTGCATGATGGTGAGCATGAACGCGAGCGACGACACCACCCCAATCCCCGACGATTCGAACGGCACTGACGGCACCACCGACGCTGCCGAATCTACGGACGCTGGCAACGACGGTGATCAGACGGACACGCAGTCAGACCGTGCAACCGCCCGGGATTGGTGGGAAGCCGCCCGCCCCCACACGTGGTTCAACGCCGTCGCACCGGTGATCGTGGGCACAGGTGCCGCCGCATTCGAGTTCTGGCTCAGCCTTCCGCTGGCTCTCCTCGCCTTGATCGTGGCCATGGGCATGATCATCGGCGTCAATTACGCCAACGACTATTCCGACGGCATCCGCGGCACGGACGACGACCGCACCGGCCCCACCCGCCTGACCGCGTCCGGTTTGGCGCGGCCGGAACAGGTGAAGCTGGCGGCGTTCATCTCCTTCGGTGTGGCGGCGCTCGCCGGATTGATCCTCGCCGCGGTGAGTGCGCCGTGGCTGATCCTCGTCGGTGCCGCCTGCATCCTCGCGGCGTGGTTCTACACCGGCGGTAAGAACCCCTATGGTTACCGCGGCTTCGGTGAGGTGTCGGTGTTCGTCTTCTTCGGACTCGTCGCCGTGCTGGGAACGCAGTACACGCAGGCCGGCACCATTTCCTGGGTGGGTATCGGCTGCGCCGTCGCTGTCGGCGCGATCTCTGCTGCAATCAACTTGGCCAATAACATCCGCGACATCCCCACCGACACCGAGGCCGGGAAACGCACGCTCGCGGTGATGCTCGGCGATGTCCGCGCCCGCCGCCTCTTCGCTGTCCTCACCCTGACCCCGTTCGTGATCACGGTGTTCATCGGCGCCGCCCACACCCCGACGCTCCTGGCACTCGCTGCACTGCCGTTGGCCATCGGCTCGGTGATTACAGTTCAGCGTGGTGCGGCCGGCAAGGACCTCATCCCGGTGCTGGGCGCAAACGGCCGGGCAATGCTGATCTGGGCGGTGATCATGGCGGGTGCCCTGATCGCCGGCTCCCCGTTCATGTCTCTCGGCCAAACGGTCCCCTACACCGACTTCGGGTGGACCATGAACATCCCCGACGACGCAGAGTACTAGTTTGAGCTGCGGGGTAAGCCCCCGCTGGGAGTAATTCGTTCGTGTTAGATGTCATCACCGGCTTTGCCATCATCTTCGTCGTGATCAGCGCGGGCTATATTTTGGCCCACCGCGGCGTGATCGGCGACGGCGAGCAGCGCCTCATGTTCAACCGGGTCGCCTACTGGGTGGCATCCCCATCGCTGCTGTTCACCACCGTGGCCACCTCCGACACCTCCACATTCCTCTCCCCTGTCGTTCTGGTGGTCTTCTTGGCCACTGCGGTGACCATGGCGGTGTTCTGGGTCGTCTCCGCGTTGTTCTTTAAGGCGGACATTCCCACGCGCATGGCCGGCGCGGCGTCCGCAAGCTACTTCAATTCGGTGAATATTGGTCTGCCCATCGCCGTTTACGTCATCGGCGACGCGACCTATGTCGCGCCGGTTCTGCTGATGCAGATGGTCATCATCTCCCCCGTCGTCATCGCGGGGCTGGACGTCAACCCGGATTCACAGAATTCGCGTGCACGGAATGTGATCACCGCGGTGAAAACGGGCCTCACCGCTCCCGTGGTGGTCGCGCCGCTGCTGGGCTTGGTGGTCTCCGCAGCCGGGTGGACGGTGCCAGCACCGGTGATGGAGCCGCTGGAGATTCTCGGCGGCGCATCCATTCCCATGATCCTCATGAGCTTCGGCGCCAGCCTGCGCGGCGGCAGCGTGCTGGCGAAGGGGCCGGACCGCCCTGCCACCCTGACGGCTTCTGCACTGAAACTGACGTTCATGCCGGCGGCGGCGTGGCTAGTGGGGCTGCTCGCAGGACTGGACGAGACTGCCCTGTACGCCGCAGTGATCCTTTCTGCACTCCCGACAGCGCAAAACGTGTACAACTACACCGCTAATTACCGTGCGGGCGAGACCGTCGCGCGCGACACCGTCTTCATCACCACGTTCGCATCACTGCCAGCGATGATCGTGATCGCGCTGCTCTTCGGAAAAGGAATTTAGCGGTCCGCCAATTCGTCGCTCACCCACTGCTTGCGGGCGCGACGCTGCTCGTTCCACGCCGCCATCGCTTCAGTCGCTGCGACGCGCTGTTTGGAGAAGATCAGCATGGACAGAGGGAACGCCACGATCAGTGCGAGGAGGGCGGACATGACGAGGGGAATGGGTGCGTCGATAAGCAAGGCCAGCGCCTGAATGACCACCGTGAGAACGATGAAGAGCACAAGGCGCAGTCCGCCGTAGACGAGTGCGGCGCGGTTGGCGCGCTTGCGCGCGGATGCGTCCATGGCAGGCGCGGTCATATCAACGCTGGTCTGGGGTGCTGCTGGCTCTGTCACGGTTCTAGAGCGTACCCGCCCCGAGCGGATGGAAGCGAACCAGTAACCTAAGGGCATGGGACGCGTCATTCTCCTTCTTCTGGTCATCCTCGCAGCGTGGTTGCTGTGGCGCGCATTCGGCCCGGGCAGCGCAGAGCGCTACGGGGCGATCCGCCCGAATAGGCAGCAACAGCAGCAAACGCCGGCCATCAAGGGGCCGGACGACGATGAAGAATTTCTGTGGAACATCGAGAAAAACCGCTTCAAAGAGCGCCGCGCCAAGGAAGAAGCCGAGCGCAAAGCGCGGGAGGAAGAGGAGCGCCGGTTACGGCGCGAGCGCGGAAACCACTCGGATGAGCCGGGCGATGACGCCCCGCGCCCCTGAGGGCCTGAGCTCTAGCTAGCCTTGCGGAGCCTTTTCTGGGGCTTCCACCCATTCGATAGTCAAACCGAGTGCTTGTGCAACCGCGGCGACTTTCTCCCACCGCACACCGGCACCACCGTGCTCGATCGTGTGCAGCGTGGACCGTGATACCCCAGCGGCAGATGCGACTTCCTGCTGAAGGCGGCCGGCATCGCGGCGTCGTTGCGCCAAGGCCTCCCCAAGCTTGATCAAAACGGGGATATCGCTTGCCGGTTTGCCGAGCTTCTTACGGGGTGAAGGCACCTGCGGACTCCTTCTGACTGGACGTGAACGGATAATACTGCTACTACAGCACAATCTTGCACGCCGGTGCCCCGAAAGCACCGTGGGAAAGTCTGGGAGTTAGTTCAGTCCCGCGTACGAGTGCAGGCCCGACGCAACCAGATTGATAAAGAACAGGTTGAACACGCTGGTGATAAACGCGGCAACGTTGATCCAGGCGGCCTTCGCATTCTTCCAGCCGGCTGTCGCGCGTGCGTGCAGGTAGGCGGCGTACAGGATCCACGTGATCAAAGCGACGGTCTCCTTCGGGTCCCAACCCCAGAAGCGGCCCCAGGCCACCTCGCCCCAGATCGCGCCGAGCATGATGCCGATGCCGAAGACGGGCAGGGTGATGATCGCGGTCTTGTACGCGTACGAGTCCAGTTTCTTGGCACTCGGCAGCGGCTTGGCCACCGCACCGAAGAACCCCTTCTCCTCACCGCGCGGCTGCCAGATACGCAGCAGGTACAGCAGGGAGAAGACACCGGAGATCAGGCCAAGCGAGGCACCGATGGACACGGTCGACACGTGGAAGGGGTACCAGAACGAGCGCAGCGCCGGCACGAGCGGAGCGGCTTCCGCGTACAGCACCGTCGCATCCAGGAAGATCAGCACGATCACGGGCGCGAGAATCCACGGCCACATCGTGTGCCAGCGCTTCTGCTGGATGATCGCGGCCGCCACGACCATCGCCACAGCGGTGAAGCTGAGCACGAACTCGTACATGTTGCCGAACGGGAATCGGCTCACCGCGAGGCCGCGCGTGACCATCGCCACCAGGTGGAACGCGATGCCCACCCAGATCAGGCCCTGCGCCATGCCCGCCATCTTCCGCGAACGTTCGCGCGCGGCATCGAGCTCAGTGGAATTGCCCGCAGGCTTATCGACGGCGACCGCTTCCGATCCCCCCTGCCCCACCGCGACGAGCTCGCGGTCCTTGGCCTCTGCGTTGTCCGCAGCCTTCTGCTCGCGGCGCAGGTCGATGACAGCCTGCGACCGCATGTAGTGGATGCAGGCCAGAACCAGGGAAACGATGTAGACCGCGAAAGCGGTCCGCAAAGACAGGTCCGACACTTGGGCCAGAGAGGTGTTGACGTGCATGGACTTTAAGCTACTCCACGTCACCAAAACGACCAAGGACTTCACAGGCCAGCTAGCTCTATTGGGGGTGAACGCGCAGCTTATGCGGTTGGGGCGCGGTTAGCGCGCAGCTGCACGGCGGCTAGTGCCACTCCTCCTCGTCGTCATCGTCCAGATTCACGGTGTCGGGGTCACCGAAAGCGGAAGCTTGGGTGCTTCCCACACGGCCGCGCAGGATCTCTTCGACCACGTCGTCGAATTCACTGCCCCACCCGGCGCGGTCGGTGCGTGCGAGACCGGCGATTTCCACATGGACCCGGCCGGTGCTGCCCTCCACGGGGCGGAAGCGGACCCAAACGCGGCGGCGCTTGATCAGCAGTGAGCCGACGAGGGATCCGAGCATGATCACGGTGGCCGCCAGCGCCCAGCCCTGGGTCGGGTCGCGGGAGATCTGGTAGTTCGCGTACTCGGCGGCACTGTCGAAACGCACGGTGACCACTTCGTCCTCACCGTCCGGAGTCTTCTTACCGGTGGGGATCTGCGCTTCTTCGCCGGCGGCGAGCTGCACGCGGTCGGCGCGCTCGAGCTGCCCGTTGGCAATGAGCGTCTGGTCGAGTGCGAAGAGGTTTTGCGGGCGTCCGGTGTCCAAGCCTGCATCGCCGGCGTAGACGTCGAGGGAGACCGCCGGGTCATCCATGGACGGGAACGCGGACTGCAGCATGTCCCCGTTCGGGCCGGTCCACTGGGCGGTAGGCGCGAAAACGCCCTCGATGGCCAGCTGGTGCTGGCGGCGCTCCGCCAGATCCGGGTACATGCCCGCCGGCGGGTCAAAACGCATCACGCCATTGGACAGGAAGAAGGTCAGGTCAGTCGGGCGGTACTGCACCATCTGGGTGCGGGTCTCCCCGTTCGGCCACGTCACGGTGATCTGTGGTGCGAAGCCGTGGCCCTGCAGGTACACGCGGTCGCCGCCGATGCGCAGCGGGTGGTTCACGCGCAGCGTGTACTCCTCCCACGTGTCCGGGTCGGTGGCCATTGCGTCCCCCTCCGCGTACGAGACGCGGGAGCCGAAGGAGTCAGCCTGCCCGTTCTGCAGGTAGTTGGCGGTGAAGTCGTGGGAGACGAGGCAGAAGGGGGTGAGCCCGGTGCCGTCGAAAAGCGGGCCGGCGCGGAAGGTGTCAAAGTTGGCGGGGGACGTGTTGCAGAATTCGCGCGACTGCTCCACGGGCACCGCGTACTCCGATTCGGAGTTGGTCACCACAATGACCTGGCCTTCGTAGAAGACCATGCGGCCGTAGGCGAAGATGGCAATGAGCGCGACGATGGAGATGTGGAACAGCAGGTTCGCCAGCTCGCGGGCGTAACCGCGTTCGGCGGACAGGGAGAGCTCCCCGGCACGGTCCTGTTCCGGCTGGTATCGCGCCACGCGCCACTTGCGCAGGGTGCGCTCCGCATGCGCCGCTGCGTCCTCGACGGACATGTCCACGTCGCCGGCAGCGTGGTGCGGCATGCGGTGCAGATACTTCGGCGCGCGCGTTGGCTTCGCGGTGTACGCCTTGTAATGGTCGATGGAGCGCGGAATGATGCAGCCGATCAGGGAGATGATCAGCAGGGTCAAAAGAGCGACGAAGACGGGGGACGAGAAGACATCGAAAAGCGAGAGCTTGTCATAAATCTTGCCCATTACCGGGTTGGCGTCCAGGTACTCGTTGACCTGGCTCTCGCTGATTTCCCGCTGCGGCAAAAGCGCGCCCGGAACCGCGATGAGAGCGAGGAGGAACAGCAAGACCAGCGCTGTGCGCATGCTGGTCAGCCAGTGCCAAAGCTTCTTCGCCCAGGTCGTCGCGGTAGTAAGCATGTGTTGTTTCCGAATCGTCTCTCTCACAGCCTTCACGGCCCGAGTCGCGGGCCGCTACAGCAAGGTCGTGCCGTAACCATCCACCCATTGGCGGGTCCAACCGATGAAGGTGTTCCACACCCCGGTGAGCAGCAGCACGCCCACCACGATCATGGCCCCCCCGCCGATGATCTGGATGGTACGCGAGTGCTTGCGCAGGAAACCGATGGCCTCCACCGCGTGGGCGGAACCGAGAGCCATGAGCAGGAACGGAATGCCCAGGCCCAGGCAGTAGGCGATGACAAGGACGATGCCGCGCACCGCCGTGAACCCGTCGGTACCCACGGCCACGGAGACCACCGCACCGAGTGTGGGCCCCAGGCACGGCGTCCAGCCCAGCGCGAACACGCCGCCGAGCAGCGGCGCGCCCAGCCATGTGGCCCACCTCTTCGGCTGCATGCGAGTATCGCGCTGCAGCATGGGCACGCTGCCCATGAACACCAGGCCCATGAGAATGGTCACCACACCGCCGATGCGCATGAGGGTATCCGCGTTGAGCCTGATCAGGCTGATCGCTCCGAAGACGGTGACGGTGGCAAGCAGGAACACCACGGTGAACCCGAGGATGAACAGGCCGGCTGCGCCGACCACCGCCCACTTGCGCTTGCGGCCGACGGCGAGCTCCCCGTCGGCTGTCGCCGTGGTCATCTCCCCGCCGACGATGCCGGTCAGGTACGACATGTACCCAGGCACCAGCGGAACCACGCACGGCGACGCGAAGGACACCAGCCCGGCGAGCGCCGCGGCGAGAATTCCCAGTAGCAGAGGGCCGGAGGCGGCGAGGTCAGCGAACGTCTCCCCCATTTACGCCTCAGCCGCCAAGCGGTCGGTGACCTCGATGACATCCTGAGCGGAGACCTCCCGCAGGAACACCGCGGCAGGACGGTGCTGCTTGTCCAGGATCACCGTCGTGGGAATGACCGAGGTGGGGATGCCCCCCAAGGCACCCGCAGTGCGGAACGGCGGATCGTAGATCGACGGGTAGGTCACGCCGTTGTCCCGAACGAAGTCGCGGGCGATCTCCGGCTGCGGGTCGCGGACGTTGATGCCCAGCACCGTGCCGGCGGGCTGGGTGCCCTGCCCTTTCTGAGCAAGGTGCTGCTGGACTTCTTCCAGATCGTCCACCTCGGCGCGGCACGGCGCGCACCATTGACCCCAGGCGTTGAGCACCACAATCTGGCCGTCAAAATCCGAAAGGGAGATCTGCGTGCCCGGTTCCATCAGGGACTCGCCGGAGAAATCCTCCAGCGGAGCTCGCTCGTCTTCTTCGTAGAAGATCTCCACCTGGCCGCCGGGCGAGTGGAAAGAGAATGTCTCGCCCGAATTCGTGGTGGCGCATGCCGTCAGCGCCGAGAGGGACAAAGCACCCGCGACAACGGTTGCGAGAGCCCTGATCGTGCGGGGAGTTCGTGCGCGCATTGAATGTCCTTAAATATCCTTGGCCGGTTCATCGTAGGTCCAGCCGGTCAACGTGTCTCCGTCGAATGTCAGCGAGGTGACACTGGCCAGCTCGCACTGCCGGGAGACGTGGGCCAGCGGCTTGCCAGCTACGGAGCGCTGGATCATCACAATGGGCAGCTGGTGGGACACCAATACTGCCTCGTGCCCCTCCGCGTGAGTACGCGCGGCGTCGACAGCGCGTTCCATGCGCTCCAGAATCTCCGTGTACGGCTCGCCCCAGCTCGGCTGGAGGGGGTTGGTCATGTGGCGCCAGCGGATCGGATTCATCAACTGCGACGGGAAACCTTTGGTGCGCAGGCCCTCAAATGTGTTGCCGGCCTCGATGAGATCCGGGTCGGTGTGGATGCCCGTGCCCACGACCTCGGAGATCGGGGCCGCGGTTTCCTGGGCGCGCTCGAGCGGTGAAGCCGCCAAGTAGATGACATCGCGCCCTTTGAAGCTGGTGGCGGTGCGCGCCGCCATGGAGCGCCCGCGGGAGCTCAAATGGAAATCCGGGAGCCTCCCGTACAGGATCTTGCCCGGGTTGAATACCTCCCCGTGGCGCACGAGGTGCACGACGGTCCTCGCCATAGTGAGCTCCTCTCCGCTTATGCGTCCTACCCCGGTGCCCTATGCGTCCGGCGTGGCCGCCGCCGCTGCGGTTGCTGCGGGCTTCAGCGCCTGTTCGATCTTCTCAAAGTCTGCATCGGTCAAAGCCGTGGACACAAACCACGTTTCGAAGGCGCTGGGGGCGGCGTACACCCCGGCATCGAGAAGCGCGTGGAAAAACGGCGCGTACCGGAAGGTGTCGGCGGCCTTCATCTCGGCGAAGTTGCGGCCCTGACCTTCCGCGAATCGAACGGACAGCATCGTCGCCGCGCGCTGGATGTTGTGGGCGACCCCGGCGCGGTCGAGCGCGTCGTGGATGAGCCCGGCCAGCCGGTCCGCGTTGGCGTTCAGCTGCGGGTAGATCTCCTCGGAGGCCAGGCTTAGCGACGCAGCCCCGGCCGCCATCGCCACCGGGTTACCCGACAGTGTGCCGGCCTGGTACACGGGGCCTGTGGGCGCGAGTTTCTCCATGATCTCCTTGCGGCCGCCGAATGCCGCCGCAGGTAGACCGCCGGAGACGACCTTGCCGAATGTGGTGAGGTCGCCGGCTACCCCGTCAACGCCGAACCAGCCGCGGTAGGAGGTGCGGAAGCCCGTCATCACCTCGTCGATGATCAGCAGTGCGCCGTCGGCGTGGGCAATGTCCTTGAGCGCCTGGTTGAAACCCCCCTCCGGCGCGACGGTGCCCATGTTTCCGGCGGCGGCCTCGGTGATGATTGCGGCGATCTCCCCTGGGTGCGCCGCGAAGGCCTCGCGGACCGCGTCCACATCGTTGTACGGCACGACGATGGTGTCGCCGGCCTGCGCACCGGTCACTCCCGGAGTGTCAGGCAGGGCGAAGGTGGCCACACCCGAACCGGCGGACGCGAGCAGCGCGTCCACGTGGCCGTGGTAGCAGCCCTCGAATTTGAGGATCTTCGGCCGGCCAGTAAAGCCGCGGGCCAGGCGCACCGCGGACATGGTCGCCTCGGTGCCGGAGTTGACCATGCGGACCTGCTCCACGCTAGTGCGCTCCACGATCTGTTCGGCCAAGCGGACCTCAGCCTCGGTCGGCGCGCCGAAAGACAAGCCGTCCTTCAGAGCTTTCTCCACCGCCTCCACGATCTGGGGGTGGGTGTTGCCGTGGATCATCGGGCCCCAGGAACCGACGAGGTCGACGTAGGAGTTCCCGTCGACGTCGATAAGCGTCGAGCCGTGCGCCTCCTTGATGAAGCGCGTTTGCCCTCCCACCGAGCCGAAGCCGCGCACCGGGGAGTTCACGCCGCCGGGCGTGACGGTTTTCGCGCGCGTGAACAGCTCGGCGGAACGGGCGGTGTTCTGCGACGTCGGGGCGGTGTGTGCATCAGAAGCGGAAGAAGTCATGGCCCCGATTCTAGGTCAGAGCTCCGAACGGTTGAAGTACCCCGAATTGAGTAGGAACCCACCCATTAGTGGTGCGATGATTTCTGGATCGGGGGTATCCGGGCGGATAATTACCCTCATGGATGTCGACCATGCGGTCCCCGAAGTAATGCTCGAACGCGGCGCGGTGCGCGCAGCCGTCTCCGCGTCGGGCGCTGCTATACGCGAACTCACTGTGGACGGAAAACCGCTCTTGCGCAGCTTTGCGCAGGGCACGCACCCGACGCAGGCAACCAATATCGTGCTCGCACCGTGGCCGAACCGCGTTGCGGATGCGGTGTACACGTTTTCCGGGACGAGATATGAACTCGCAGTCACCGAACCGGAGCTGGGGCACGCCCTGCATGGTTTCACGCCGCGGCGGATCTTCGATTTCCACGCGGAAAAGACCCCCGGGGAAGCTGGAAGCGACGTGACGTTACGCACAGTCCTCGGTCCTGAGCGCGGTTGGCCGTGGTCGATCGAGCTCACGGTCCGCTACCAGCTCACCGACTCCGGGCTTGAGGCATCCATGACTGCGTTGAATCTCTCCGATGGCCCGGCCCCGTGTGCACTCGGCGTGCACACCTACCTGGATGCGCAAGGAGCACCGTTGGATGAGTGCACGTTGCACCACACCATCGCGCAGCGCCAGCCGTTGGACGAACGCAACATCCCGGTCGGGGCGCGCGAGCCCTGGCCGGACAGCCCCATCCGCATGGGCGGAACGTGGCTTGACGACGCCGGGTATGACCCCGTCGCCGACCAGCCCCGCATCGCGCGGTTGGTGGATGCCACCGGCACAGGAGTGGAGCTCGAAGCCACGGCGAACATGCCGTGGACGCAGATCTTCACCTCCCCGCAGCGGCATGTGGCGGTCGAACCGATGACCGCTCCCCCGAACGCCCTCGCCACCGGCGAGGACCTGACCGTGCTCGAACCCGGCGGCCGCCTCACGGTGGGCTGGTCGGTCCGGGCCATCACACACGAAAGCTAGAAAGCGAGTCCCCCTCAACATGGATACAGCCTTGCGGCTCGACGCCTCCTGGGTCGACTATCTGCTCGTCGCGGTGTTCTTCGCCTTTGTCTTGGGCATTGGCTGGGCAGCGAAACGAGGAGTGTCCTCCTCCATCGACTTCTTCCTCTCCGGTCGCGGCCTGCCCGCCTGGATCACCGGTTTGGCCTTCATTTCCGCCAACCTAGGCGCGGTGGAGATCATCGGTATGTCCGCCAACGGTGTGGAATACGGCGTGCAGACGATGCACTACTTCTGGATCGGCGCAGTGCCCGCCATGATCTTCCTCGGCATTGTGATGATGCCGTTCTACTACGGCTCGAAAGTCCGATCTGTGCCAGAGTTCATGCTCCGCCGATTCGGCCCCGCCGCACACCTGGTCAACGCCCTGTCGTTCGCGATTGCGCAGCTGCTCATCGCCGGTGTGAACCTGTTCCTTCTGGCCACCGTGGTCGAAGCACTGCTGGGCTGGCCGCTGTGGGCCACGCTCGTGGTCGCGGCTGTCATCGTACTGGCCTACATCACTTTGGGCGGCCTGTCCGCCGCGATCTACAACGAGGTCCTGCAGTTCTTCGTCATCATCGCGGCCTTGCTGCCGTTGACCATCATCGGTCTGCGCCATGTCGGCGGCTGGGAGGGCTTGAAGACTGCTATCAACGACCCGAGCCACTTCTCCGCATGGCCCGGCCAGGGCCTGTCCGGCTTCGACAACCCGGTCTGGTCGGTCGTGGGTATCGTCTTCGGCCTCGGCTTCGTTCTGTCCTTCGGTTACTGGACAACCAACTTCGTCGAAGTGCAGCGCGCGATGGCGTCGGACTCGCTGGCATCCGCGCGCAAGACGCCCATCATCGGTGCCTTCCCGAAGATGTTCATCCCGTTCATCGTTGTCGTCCCCGGCATGATCGCCTCCGTCTTGGTCACACCGATCATGGAAGGTGCCGCGAACCCGAACGACGCGGTGCTCTACCTCATGCGCGACCTACTGCCCAACGGCCTCCTCGGCGTCGGCATCGCGGGTCTGCTCGCCGCCTTCATGGCCGGTATGGCCGCGAATATCTCTTCCTTCAACACCGTCTTCAGCTACGACCTGTGGCAGACCTACGTGGTCAAGGACCGGGAGGATGATTACTACCTGCGCGTCGGCCGCCTGGCCACTGTGGGGGCGACCGTGATCGCCGTGTTCACCGCTCTCCTCGCAGCGAACTTCGGCAACATCATGGACTACCTGCAAACACTCTTCGGCTTCTTCAACGCCCCGCTGTTTGCCACCTTCATCCTCGGTATGTTCTGGAAGCGCATGACCCCGCACGCCGGTTGGTCCGGCCTGGTGGCCGGCACCGCCGCCGCGATCATCTTCTGGGCGCTGTCCCTGGGCGAGAACCCCGTTGTCACACTTCCGGGCCAAGGCACCGCATTCGTTGCCGCGTCGCTCGCATTCGTCGTGGACATCCTGGTCAGTGTCATTGTGTCCCTGTTCACCACCCCCAAACCGGACGAGGAGCTCGTCGGCTTCGTCCGCAGCGTCACCCCGAAGGACCAGCTTGTCGACGCCGCTGAGGCGACCCTGCCTTGGTACCAGCGCACCATCCCGTTGGGCATCATCGCCGGTGTTCTTGTTGTGGCCCTCAACCTCGTGTTCCTGTGACCTTGAGGTCACTTCAGACACGTTCGATAAAAGGATCTGATTCGCATGACTACTTCCATTTCCGGCGGACGCGGTTCCGCGAACGCACCGAAGCCGAAACCCGAGCCCAAGACGGCGACCGCGGCCTTTGACATCCGCAACGTCATCGCTGCTTTGCTGGGGTTCTACGGCCTGGTTCTGATCATTTGCTCCTTCGCCCTGGATCCAGGTGTGAACGCCGATACCGGCGCACCCAAGGATGCGGCGGATAACCTGTGGGTGGGTATCGCTCTGGCCGTGTCCGCTGTGCTGTTCTTCGTGTGGGCGCGGCTGCGCCCGATCGCCTTCAACCCCGAGACGCTGGAAGCCGCTGAGTAAATGACCAACCTCAAGATCACCCGCACGAACCTGTCCGACGGCCGCGAGCTCATCTACTTCGACGAGCCGGGCACCCCCGACCGCACTGCCGCCGATGAGCGCGGCCTGCCCACGGTGGAGACCGAGTCGTGGATGCGCCGCGACCCGTTGACCGGTGAGTGGGCGATCTACGCCGCCCACCGGCAAAACCGCACCTTCCTTCCCCCGGCGAACGAGGACCCGTTGGCGCCGACGCGTCCGGGCCAGAAGCCGAGCGAGATTCCCGAGGCGGATTACCAGGTGGTGGTGTTTGAGAACCGGTTCCCGTCGCTGAGCATGCACCAGTCGGTCGCGGAGGATTACGATCCTCGCGTTGACGGGGAGGACATTTTCGAGCGCGCCCCGGCGTTGGCCCGCTGCGAGGTCGTCTGCTTCACGCCGGATGCGGACGGTTCTTTCAAGGACCTTCCGCTCGAGCGTAAACGCGCGCTCATCGACGTCTGGGCTCACCGCACCGCCGAACTCTCCGCTATCGACGAGGTGAAGGCTGTCTTCCCCTTTGAGAACCGGGGCGAAGAAATCGGTGTGACCCTGCACCACCCCCACGGGCAGATCTACTCCTACCCGTTTGTTCCCCCGCGCACGGCGGCGATCTCCCGCAGCGCGCAGGAGCACCGCGAGCAGCACGGCACCGAGCTTTTCGACGACATCATTGCCGCCGAGCAGCGCGCCGCCGGCCGCGTCATCGAGGACTCCGAGCACTTCCTCGTGTTCACTCCCGCCGCCGCGAAATGGCCGCTGGAAGTCATGGTCATGGCCAAGCGCGCCGTGCCTGATTTCGCCGGCCTCTCCGATGAGGAGAGGGACGATCTGGCGGGGATCTGCCACAAGCTCTTCGCCGCCGTGGACCACTTCTTCGAGGGAGTGGAGCGCACCCCGTACATCGCCGCGTGGAACCAGGCGCCTGTGGATGCGCCCGCCGACGGCCGCTTCCACCTCCAGCTGTTCTCGCTTATGCGGTCGCCGAACCGCATGAAATTCCTCGCCGGCAGTGAATCCGGCATGGGGGTGTGGATCAACGACACCACCCCGGAGACCATTGCCGCGACTATTAAGGAGCACTACGCATGATCGTCCCTTCCACCCGCTCCCCGGAAGAGCTCGCAGCGGAGGCCCGCGCATTCTTGGCGGAAAAGGCCGGCCCCGACACCGACCCCGCTGCGCCCACAGGCACCTGGCTCGCCCCGGGGCGCGTGAACCTCATCGGCGACCATGTGGACTACGCCTACGGCGTGTGCCTGCCGTACGCCACGACGATGGCCACGGCTGTTGCTGCGCGGAAGCGTTCTGATGGCCTGCTGCGGATGCTTTCCCAGGCACCGAACGGCGAGCTGCTCGACGCATCCGTCGCGCTCGCCGAGCTGGATGAGGCTGTGAACGCTCCGGATGCCACGCCGGGTATCTTGCCCGATTGGCGGGGGTACATCGCCGGCACCGTCCACGCGCTGGGTGCAGGCGGCATGGACATCGCGGTGGTCTCCGACGTGCCACTCGGCTCCGGGCTGTCCAGTTCGGCAGCACTCGAGTGCGCCGTCGGCGTCGCAGCCCGCGACCTGTACGAGCTAGGCACCAGCGACGAGGAGCTCATCGCCGCGACGATGCGCGCGGAGAATTTCTATGTCGGCGCCAACACCGGCGGGCTGGACCAGAATGCGGTGGTGCGCGGCCGCGCGGGCCACGCGCTGGCCCTCGATTTCCTGGGGAACACCCACGAGCAGGTGCCGTGCGCGATGGAGGGCTACCAGCTTCTCATCGCCGACAGCCACGTCGAGCACTCTCACGCCACCGGCGAGTACAGCTCCAGGCGCGGGCTTATCGACGCCGCCGCGGCCGCCCTTTCCTGCTCCTTCCGCGAGGAGGACATCGTGGAGCGGGCAGTCGAGTGGGCCGCGGAGAACCCCGCGGACGCGCTGGGCAACGAACCGGAAGTGGTGCGCCGCCGCGTGCGCCACGTCCACTCGGAGACAGCCCGCACCATCGAAGCTGTGGAGGCACTCAAAGCCGGCGATGTAGAGCGCTTCGGCCGGCTCATGAACGACAGCCACGCCTCTTTGCGGGACGATTACGAGATCGTCCCGGACGCGTTGGAAGCTGCCGTGCAAGCGGCGTTGCAAGCCGGTGCAGTCGGCGCGCGCATCACTGGCGGTGGATTCGGCGGTTCGACTATCGCGCTGTGCCCCGACGACCGTGTTGATGAGGTGGCTGCCGCCATTGAATCAGCGACACGTTCCGGTGGCTTCCCTGTGCCGACGATCTATGCGACAAGCGCTCAAGACGGTGCCCGGCGCGTGTAGCCGGGCACTGCCCCAGGGTCACTGGGGATAACTAGGATCGCCGAAGTGAATGACTTCGGCCCTTTTTATTACATCCTTGAGTACACCGGTGTCCTGCTGGCCGCGATGGTTGGCGGGACTGTTGCGAAACGCATGAACTTCGATGTGGTCGGCTTCGGCTTCATCGCATTGATCTCTTCCCTCGCGGGTGGTTTACTGCGCGACTGCTTGCTCAGCAACGGCCCCGCCGCGGCACTGCAATCCCCCTGGTACCTCATCATCGCTGTGACGGGTGCCGCGATCGCCTTCTTCATCGACATTGAGGGCGTGTTGTGGGACCAGGTGCGCTTCTACCTCGACGTAGTCACCATCGGTGTGTGGTCGGTGGTGGGTGCCACCCATGCGATTGTCAACGATCTGCCGTGGATCGCCGCCCTGCTACTCGCGGTGGTCACGTCCACCGGCGGTTCGCTGGTGCGCGACGTTGTGCTGGGGAAAGTCCCGGCACTGTTCACCTCGCAGAAAATGCTTGTCTTTCCGTCGCTCCTGGCCGGGGCGATGACGCTCGGCTTCTCGCACTTCCACATCGCCGCGTGGAAGGGAATGCTCATTTCTTCCATCGCCGCGTCGGTGTTGTCCATGGCGGTCTACTGGCTGGGCAGGTGGCGCACCGCGCCGCAGCCTCAACGCACGGAGCGCTCCCTGGACCGGCGCATTGCCGCGCAGCTGGACATGTCCCCCGACGACTCGGTCGTGGACATCGCCCGCGCCATTTCCAATGCTGACGACGACGATGTGCTCGACCTCGTCCGCCTCTACCTGCGCGATGAAGTGCTCGAGCGCGCCGGATCCTCCCCCGCCGCCGCGGACTAGGCGGTCTTCGACTGCCGCCTGAACACCCCGACGAAGACGACCACGAGCAGGCCGATGGCGATCCAGTTAGCCACCTTGGCGTACTGCTCGAGGACGAAGACGACGGGCTCGCCGATCACCCAGCCGAGCCAGAAATACAGCAGCGTCCACGCGGTCTTAGCCACGAGGTCCAGGGCGAGCATCTTCTGCCACGACATGCCGGTGGCACCGGTGAGCACCAGCACCACGAATTTGATCGGCAGCGGAATGGGCAAGTAGGCGAAGAAAATAGCCAGCCATCCGAGTCTGTGGAACCAGCCCTCGACCCGGTCGATGTTCTTTGCCATCCGCTTCGAGGTCTCCGCCTGCACGTCGAGCATTCCGCGGCCCCAGAGCTTGCCGGCCCACCAGTAGACCCAGTCGAATTTGATGGCCACCACTGAGCCGATGAGGACGTACCAGATCCAGCCGGGGGCTTCCCCCACTGCGGCGAGAGCACCGGTGGAGGCCGCACCAATGCGGGACCCCGTCAAGGCCAACAGGACCGGCGGGTCCAGTCCCAGCAGCCAGGCGCGCAGCGGAATCAGGGCCATGCCGAACAGCCCGACGAAACCGAACCACGCCAAACACCAGTAGTCCTCTTTAGTGGGCTTGGAGTTCCACGGCATGCCGGGCTCTTCCCACCATTCGCGCTCGGCTTCGTGGGCGGTCGGCTCATTCTCCGGCACCGGCCGGTCTGCTTCCTGGCGCTCTAGCGACATGGTTTCTTACCCTACCGCCTCGACCGCGCAGATTGTCAGCTGGCCAGGGTGCGCGCCACCTCACGCGCATGCGCGATCACGGCGGGCACACCGACCCCGCCGACCCAGGCACCGGTGACGGAGATTCCGTCGATTAGCGCAATTTGCTTTTCGACGTCCGCGACCGTTTCCACATGCTTCTCATCGAACCGCGGGAGACCACCGAACCAGCGCTGAACGTAGATTTCCTCCAAGCCTGCCTCGCGGCCGTCGAAACCGGTGATGGTCTTAAGGTCATCCAGTGCCCAGTCCACGAGGTCATCCTCGTCGGCGCGGATCGCGATATCGTCGCCGTACCGGCCGAAGCTGGCGCGGACGAGTGCCCCGCCGCGCTCCGCCAAGTGCGGCCACTTCCGGGAGGAAAGGGTGAACGCCTTCGCCCGGACGTCCTCTGCTCCCGTGGCCACGAGCACGCCGGAGTTCTCCGGCAATCCCTCGTCGGTGGCGAAACGCATGCCCACCACGACTGAATTGGCCAGCTTCACGTTGGACAGAGTCTGCGACGCTTCCGGCGCAACCTGTTTGAGCAGCAGCGCTGCCGTCGGCGCGGGCACAGCCAGCACGACGTGGTCGTAGACGGTGTCCTCCCCGCCCTTGAGCCGGAAGCCTGTGCCTGCGTCCGGGGATTCGACACGCTCGATTCCGGAGATGAATGCGTCGATGTAGATGTCTGCGCCGGACTTCTCCGCGAGCTCCTCGTACAGCTCCTGGTACCCGTCGCGGAACGCGTTGAACACGGCGCCGTGGCCAGTGGGCAGCTCCTTGCGTTTCGCCGCCTGCTGCTCCTCTAGGTTGCACACCGCCGTGGAGAGGTGGACGGTGCGGTCCGGGGACTGTGCTGCAAGGCGGTCGAATTCGGCAGCCAGCTGAGGAATGGTCGCGCGCACACCGAGGTCATCTGCCGTGCAGGAGTACACCCCGCCGAGGAGAGCGGACACGATATTGTCCACCACCTCGTCACCGTAGCGCTCCCTCACGAGAGCGCCGACATTCAAATCGCCGTCCTCTGGCCAGGTGAAGCCGGGGCGGGCCGATTCGCCGTCGATAAGCTGCGCTGTCTCCTCTGAAACGAGGTGAGCAACGACTTCCGATGAACTGGGGATTCCCATGATGCCGCCGCTGGGCAGCTGGCGCGCTTCACCGTCGACCCATACCAGCGAACGCAGCCCGGACGGCTCGACGAGCGAATCGTTCAGGCCCAGCTCGGTGAAGAAATCCACTGCATCCCGGCGCCGCGCCATGAACGCTTCAGCACCCATGTCTGTCGGGCCCGCTTCGAACGCGACGGTGTGCAGCTTGCCGCCGATCCGGTCGGTGGCCTCGTACACGTCGATTTTCGGCTTTCCGCCTTTCGGACTGAGCTTGTTCAGCTCGTACGCGGTGGTCAAGCCTGCGAGTCCCGCACCGATGATGGCGATTTTCTGGGGCATTAGTCTTAAGTCTCCTGCCTGGCTACTTCTCGTGAATGATCCGGACAGCTTCGGTAATGGCATCGGGGTCCGTGTCCGGCAGCACACCGTGGCCGAGGTTGAAAATGTGGCCGGTGGCCGTGCCCACCTCGACAGCGCGTGCGGCCTCGGCCTTGATGCGCGCCACCTCGACGCGGACCACGTCGGTGTCGGCGAAGAGCATCGCCGGATCGAGGTTGCCCTGCAGCACTCGCGGGGAGGCGAAACGCTCCGCGGCGCGATCCAGCGGCACGCGCCAATCCACACCCATGACCTCCGAACCGGCCTCCGACATGGCGCCGAGCAGCTCTCCCGTGGTCACACCGAAGTGGATGCGGGGAATCTCTCCCGCGACCGACTCCAAGATCTCCGTCGAATACGGCAGCACGTGGCGGCGGTAGTCCGCTTCGGTGAGGAACCCGGCCCAGGAATCGAAGAGCTGCATCGCGTCGATGCCGGCGGTGACCTGCGTGCGCAGGAACGCCGTAATAGTCGGCACCAGGCGGCGCATGAGCTCGTGCCACGTGTCCGGGTCACCGTGCATCATGGCCTTGGTCTTCTCGTGGTTCTTGCTCGGTCCGCCCTCGACGAGGTAGCTGGCCAGGGTGAACGGGGCCCCGACGAAACCGATGAGGGCCTGGGTGTCATTCAGCTCATCCAGAATGTGGCCGATGCCCTGGGCCACCTCTTCGACCTCGTGATCGAGAACCGGCAAATCAGCCACGTCCTGCTTCGTGCGCACCGGCTGCGCCATGACGGGTCCGCGGCCCGGCACGATCTCCACGTCCACGCCCGCCGCCTTGAGCGGCACGACGATGTCGGAGAACAAGATCGCGGCATCCACATCGTGGCGGCGCACCGGCTGCAAGGTGATCTCCGCCAGAAGCTCCGGCATGAAGCACGAGTCAAGCATGGCAATGCCTTCGCGCGCCGCGCGGTACTCCGGCAGGGACCGGCCAGCTTGACGCATGAACCACACAGGGGTTCGCGAGGGCGTGCGGCCGCACGCGGCCTCCACAATGGGGGCTTGGGTCAGCTCACGTCTGGTCATGCAGTCCATTGTGGCCCATGGGGGCACACAGTGTCACAACCGGTTGATCCGCGGGAAGCGGCGGGCGCGCATCGACAGAACCTCAATCAGCAGTGAGGCCCCCAGCATGAGCACCGTCGCAGCAATCGGCGGGATGGCACCGGCTGCCGCGCCGACGAGCACCCCGATGTTGTAGCTCCACGCCAAAAACTGGTTACGGTCGATTAGGGCACTCACGCGTTGCGCATGGACAATCAGCTGGGGGACGGCCATGACATCGCTGCGCAGCAGCACGGCTGAAAGCCGGCGCCGTCGCTGCTGCCCGGTCTCGATATCGTCGGCGGTGGAGTACATGATGCTCACATTCGCAGCCCGCAGAGCGTTCGTGACAGTGTTGTCGCCGACGAGGGCGACTTGGGCACCTCCGGCGCGCAAATTGCGGATCGCCCCCGGTTTACGGTCGTTGGTGATACCGGCGAGCACCGTAGAGATCCCCAGGTAGTCCGCGAAACGACGGGCCACCGGGTAGGTGTCGCGGGTGAGCATGACCGTTTCCAACCCACGGGACTCCAACGCCATGACAGCCTGGTCCGCGTCGTCCTTGTACGGGTCGAACAAGGTGATCACGCCCCGGTCCTTGCCCTTCCAGGCCACCACAATAGGCGTGCCGCCGGACGTAGCCGCAACGGCCAGAGCACCGTGGAGGTTGGACAGGTTCACCGGGCGCCACAAGCGGGCATCCACCTGGGTAACTGATTCGTGGCCGTCATCGTCGACGTAGGTGAGCGCCAGACGGCCCGTCACGTCCCCGCTCGGCTCCTCTTCCATGCTCACCAGTTCGTAGCGCAGCGGCAGCTCCGGGTCGTTGTCCGACTGCGATCGGGCTTCGCGCGCCCCCTGCACGAGAGCTCGGGAAGCGGGGTCCGTCGTCTCCATGGACAGTGCGCCCGCCATGCGGAGCACCATTTCCTCGCTCTCGCCATTCAGGGCGGTGACAGATTCGACGAACATTTTCGGTTCAGCAAGTGTGCCCACACGGTTGAACACCACCGTGTCCACCTGATCCAGTTGGCGCAGTGTCTCGCCTTCGCGGAGAAGCATGCCATGCCGCGCGGCGGACTCCACACCGAGCCGCAGCGCCAGTGCCGGCGACAACGCCAGTGCAGGAGGAGCGACACCCGACAGCACAGCCAGAGCGGTGCGCAACGCCGCGTTGTAGTCGCGGGCGATCAGACCCCACAAGATGAAGCTGAAGAAAGCCACCGTCATCGCCACAGGAAGCAGCAGTGCTGCCCCGCGGGCGTACTGCACCGAGGCATGCCGCTGCCGGCGCTCCACGTCGCTCAACCAGTGTCGCACCGCGTGCCAACGGGTGGCGTGACCGGTGCGCTGAGCGCGAACCTTGATCTCGCCTTCGCGGATGACAGTGCCGGCGTAGACGACGGAACCTACCTTGACATCCATCGGCTCGTGGACATCAATCAGCCCCGGACGGAGCATCGCGCGCCCGCCCATGATCTTGCCGTCCACGGGAATGACCTCGCCCTGTCGCACGACGATGTCGTCGCCGCGGTTGATCTCCGAGACGGGAATCATTTCCTCGGCGCAGTCGGCTCCGCCACGCTTTTTGCTAATCCGGGTGAACTTGGTTTCAGGGTCGAGGGTGGCGTCTGAGAGTTCGTCGATAAGCAAAGTGCGCGCGCGGATGGAGTACCGTCTACCGATCAGCAGGAGCGCCGTGATGCCGCACGCGACATCGAGAAAGAGCTCCGGACCGTCCGCAGTGCCCTGTGTTGTGGCGAACCAGGAGAAGCCCGAGTGCCAGCCGCGGTGCCCTGTCGGCGCGAACGCGATGACCGCGGCCGACCAGACGTAAGCGATGACCACCGCGACCGAGCTGGCTCCATCAAGCGCCGCAATACCGCGCCTCACACCACCGAGCATCGCCCGGTGGAACGGGAACGCGCACCACGTGACCACCGGTGTGGCCAAGGCGAGGGAAACCCACTGCCAGCCGTCGAACTGCGCCGGCTCGTAATAAGCGAGCACAAGAACGGGAATGGTGAGCACCAACGCCAACCACATGCGGGCCGGAGTGACCAGATCGCGGGCGGTGTACAGGACATCGTCGTGTTTCTCTTGTTGACGGGGTTGCCCGTACCCCGCCCGCCGTCTTTGATCCAACGAGCGTGCGGCCAGACGGCGGCGGCGCCGCATGCGGCTGGGCATATCCTTGACAGGCTTGCGACGGGCGTGGTGCTCGGCCGTCTGTTTGCGCGCTGCGTAGCGCAGCAAAGACGTCTCCGACATTGTGGCGGTAACGCCATGCTCGGCAAACGCCTCCTCGATCACTGCCGGGCTCATGTCGTCCGGTGCCGTCACCCACGCCGTGGCTGTGGGATACACAATGCGGCACTGCACACCTGTCCGCGCTTTCACCGAAGCCTCGACCTTATCCACGTCGGGCGCCGGGGGCAGATCCTCGAGCAGGAACGAGTACGACACATGGGGGCGGTCCAAGTCTCCGACAGCAGCCCAACCAGAATGGTCAGTGTCATCCGGCTCGCCACCGATGCCGAAACCCGCCTTGCGCGCTGCCTCGTGCGCATCCTCGATGGAGCGTCCGAGTTCACCTGTTTCCGCCGTGTCTCCGGGCGCCGCCGCGTCAGACACCTCGACCGTGCCTGCAGCTTCCTCCGGGTCCGCGGGCGTTACCGCGCCGTCCGTGAGGTCAGATTCCTCCACGTCATCTGGAGTTTCGGCCCGGTCGAAGCCTTCTGCATCCCCCTGAATACCTCGCGCGTCTTGGTCGTCCGCTCGCTGTGCCACTGTTTTCACCCCTTCCCGGCGCTGTACGTTCTGGTTTGCCCGACTGAAATTAAAATCGCGGGCTCATCTTATCCACGAAGGCATTTGAATCCTGGCGGAATGCGAAGAGCATGGCGAACGCCAGCAGGATGACGATGCCCATCGCGGACCACGCCGTCATCACATGCGTCCAAAAGGCGGCCAGGTTGAGGAACAGCGCCAAACCGGTGAACCCCGCCGCCCACCGGCGGGCCTTCTTGCTGCCTTGCCGAAAAAATGCCGCTGCAGACACCAGCAGCACCGCCAGAACGATATTGCCGATAGCGGCCACCCGCATATTGGTCATGAAATAACCGCGCACTGCTTCATCCACACCCTCTGGGGCACCCTGGCTGAGCAGGAGCATAGCCGTGAGCAGCATGATCACAGCCGCGGCGCAGATCAAGTAGAAAGCGACCTGCAAATTGCGCGGCCACTCGTCACCGACTGTGCCGGAGTAACGGCGGTTCGCGTCGTCCGGGTGACTGGTCATCGTGGGAAACATTCCGGCCATGGTGCTGTGGGACTCCCAATCAAGACAGGGACACGCCTGCGGGCATGCCCCGAGATATTGCGTTGCTAAGCAACAGGACTGGAATCATTATGGTTGCCCGGCCCGCCTTTGGCATCCTGCTTGGCGGTCCATATCTTCGCTTCCTCCTGGGAGGCAAAAATCAGCCCGCAGATCGCCGCCACGCCCGCGATGATCTGGATGACTCCGTCAAGGGCCACCACCGCAGTTGGAATGCCCTCGGTGTTCGCCCCGACGACGAGAAAAACCGTGATCATGCGCAGAATGAAGAACGCGGAGAACACCGACAACAGCATCGCCGCATTATTCGACCAGCTCTTGCGCCGCGCGATCGCGTTCAGCGAAATGGCCAGCAGCAGAACGAACGCGAGCATGAACAGTCCCATCAACGCGATGGCCGCGTAGACGATCAGCTTGATTTGATCGTCCGGAACGGCCTCACCACCGACAGACTTATTCGCCTCCCGTGCGGATTCGGTCAACACCGACGGATTCAGAAACGCCATGGACAGGCTGAACAGCTGGTGCACCAGCTCGCCGCCGAGCATGACCGCCCATGCGAAGAGCAGGTAGCGCACGGTCTCCGGCGGCTTATTCGGGTCCTGGGCACCGCGCTTTCCGCTTGTCGACGCCCCCTGGTCCCCCTGTTCCACCGCATTCCCCGGCATCATCGACGGATTTGGAACGGTCATCGCTTCTCCGCTCCCCCATTTTCCCCGCGCAGAATGCGGGCGGCGTCGAGCGCGAAATACGTGAAGATCTGGTCGGCACCGGCGCGCTTGATGGACATGAGGGATTCCATCATCGTCGCGTCGCGGTCGGTCCAGCCATTGGCGCCAGAAGCCTGAATCATCGCGTACTCGCCGGACACCTGGTAGGCCGCCACCGGAACCGGGGACGTCTCCGCGATCTTGGCTAGCACATCCAGATACGGCATAGCAGGCTTGACCATCACGAAATCGGCGCCCTCCGCCACATCCAGCTCGACCTCGAGCAGGGATTCGCGAACATTAGCCGGATCCTGCTGGTAGGTGCGACGGTCACCGGTGAGCGAGGAGCCCACCGCGTCACGGAACGGCCCAAAGAACGCTGAGGCGTACTTGGCGGAATAAGCCATGATCGCCACATCCTGGAAGCTGGCATCGTCGAGAGCTGCGCGGATGACCTCGATCTGACCGTCCATCATGCCCGAGGGGCTGACAATGTGCGCGCCAGCTTCCGCCTGGGAAACCGCCATCTTCGCGTACAAGGGCAGCGTCGCGTCATTGTCCACCACATCGTTTCCGTGGGCGTCCGTGGTGAGCACCCCGCAATGGCCGTGATCGGTGAACTCGTCGAGGCAGGTGTCCGCCATGATGAGCAGATTGTCCCCGAACTCCTCGCGCAAGCGGGCCACGCCGCGGTTGAGAATCCCGTCCTCCGCCCACGCCTGGGACCCTTGGGCATCCTTGTCCGCGTCGCGCGGAACGCCGAAGAGGTCCACACACGGCACGCCGAGCTCAACGGCCTCACGGCAGATTTCTACCAGGGAGTCCATGCTGTGCTGGTACACACCCGGCATCGAGGGGATTTCGCGCTTCTCACCGTTTTCGCCGAGATCGTCGGCGACGAACAGCGGCAGGATGAAGTCGGTCGGGTGCAGCCGGGTCTCTGCGACCATCGCCCGCATTACGGGAGAGCGGCGCAGCCGGCGGGGTCGGCGCACCGGCCCAGAATTCAGAGGGTTCAGAGCTGTTTCAGACACGGTCCCCATGATAGGAACTTCGTGGTCCAGTGGAAAATACTGCCGGGCACGAAAGCCCCGAACGGGAAAGCCCGAGCACGGCAGTCCCGCATCTGCCCCGGGACCATCCCCCCTCGCCCCGTCAACCGATTAGGAGCGGCGGGCGCGGCGCTTCTTGCGCGGCGGCGGCAGCTGACCAGAGGCGCGCAACCCCGCAACATGGTCCGCCAGTGCGTCGACAAGGGAAGGAACGTCGGCGACCTCTGGCACGACATCCACGCGCAGGCCCTGCTCCTTCGCTTCGGCGGCAGCCATCGGGCCGATGCACGCGATGATGGTGCGGGAGTGCGGTTTGCCAGCAATGCCCACAAGGTTCTTCACCGTCGAGGCGGACGTGAAACAGACTGCGTCGAAGCCGCCGGTCTTGATCATGTCGCGCACCTCAGGAGCAGGTGGAGCGGCACGCACGGTGCGGTAAGCCACAACATCGTCTACTTCCCAGCCGCGCTCAACGAGTCCGTCAACGAGCACGTCGGTGCCGATGTCAGCGCGCGGCAGAAGCACGCGGCCCACCGGATCGATCTCCTCGACGTATTCCGGGAAGACATCGACGAGCCCCTGTGCGTTCTGCTTGGTGCGGTGCGGCAGCAGCTCGGGGAACATGCCGCGGGCGCGGATCGCTTCGGCGGTCTTGGTGCCCACAGCAGCGAGGTGCACGCCGGCGAACGAGCGCGCGTCCAGCCCGAGTTCCTCGAACTTGTCCCACACCGCGTTGACACCATTGACCGAGGTGAACACGATCCACTGATAACGCCCTTCAACGATGCCCTTGATCGCGCGGTCCATTTGCGCGGGATTACGCGGTGCCTCCATAGAGATCGTGGGCACCGACTGCGGGATCGCGCCGTAGGAGGTGAGGCGGGCGTTCATCGGGCCAGCCTGCTCCTTCGCGCGCGGCACGAGGACGCGCCACCCGTACAGGGGGCGGTTCTCCCACCAGGAGTACTTCGAACGGTCATCTACGGCGGTGCCGATTGTGACGATAAGGGTGCCGTCCAAATCAGCGTCCAGCTTGCCGACGGTCCCCAGCGTCGCGTCGAACGTCCGCTGCAACCGTGTCGTGCCATTGACCGTGACCGTCAGCGGGGTTGAAGCGCTGTACCCGCGGGCGGTCAGCTCTTCGGCGATCACCGGCAAGTGGCGTGCTTCACCCTGCAGCACCAGCGGCTGCGGCGCAGCAGCGAGCCCATCCCAGTCAACGGGCTCATTACCCAAGTCAGCCTCGGTATAGGTGGAGCCCAGACCGATGCCGGCGAAGGACGGAACCGTCGACGGCAGCGACATTCCCGGCACCACCTGAAATTCCAGCCCGGCGGCTGCCACCGCAGAGATTTCCTCCATGATCGCATTGCGGGTGAGCGGGTTGCCCGCAACGAGACGGATCACGTCGCCGTCGCCCGCGTCTCCGCGCTCGATGGCTGTTGCCGCTTTATCCAGAGCGGTTTCAAGCGGCGCCACAATGCTCTCGCCTTGCGGGGCTGCTTCAGACAATTCCGCAGCAGTAGGATCAGCAGGCTTCGGCGGCTTCCGGCGCGCACCGGCCTCCTTGGCCTTGGCACACATCTCCTCGTACGCCTCTTCCGCGGCCTTCAGTTTCTCTTCCGGCACGGGCAAGTCGGCGCCGACAACATCGCGCACACCGGCGGAAACGTCAGGATCGACCACAGCGACCGAATTGCGTTCGAGGACTTCGCGGGCACGGATGGTGAGCAAATCCGGGTTGCCCGGACCCGCGCCGACGAAAACGACCCGCCCCTTCGGGGTGGGGGTTGCGGAAGACGCGTTTTCATCCGCGGGCAGCGGCATGGCGGCACTCGTCATTGACTCAAATCTTTTCTAGCCAGATCGCGACAAAAATTACTTACAAAGGTGCGCATCGCGCCTGCTGACGGCCCCAAAAACACGCTAGGGGGACCAGATGGGAAGCGGCGCCGACGGCATATGGTATCTACACCTTAATTTAGAGCGCCGAATTCCAGAAATTACCGCTGGAAACGGGGTCTTAGAGGAAGCGGGCCGCGCCGCCGTTGAAAAGCTTGCGCGCGATGTCTCGTCCGAGCTCCACCGGATCCGTACCCGTTGCTTCCTCCACTAGCTGAGCGGACCCGTCGAGGGCGAACACGCCGCCGCGCAAAGTGATGGCCTCCCCGTCGATCGTGGCGGTCGACGCGACCGGCGCCGTGCATCCGGCCTCCAGTCCAGCGAGCACCGTACGTTCGGCCATCGCACACAACGTGTCATCGGGGCTGACCAGCTTATCGACGGCTTCCCGCGCGTACTCATCATCCGCCCTGCATTCCACTGCCAGGGCGCCCTGCGCGGGAGCCGGCATGAATTCGTTGGGATCGAAGACCTGCGTGGCCTGGTCTCCCAGTCCCACGCGAGTCAGCCCCGCGTAGGCGAGCACGACTGCGTCTAGTTCGCCGCTGGTGACCCTGCCCATGCGGGAATCGATGTTCCCGCGCAGCGGCTGAATATCCAGGTCAGGGCGCATGGTCTTGAGTTGGGAAATGCGCCGCGGTGCGGAAGTGCCCACACGCGCTCCTTCAGGCAGGTCTGCAAGGCTCATGCCGTCGCGGGCGATGAGTGCTTCACGGCGGTCCTCCCGCACTGGAATGACCAGGTGCGTGCGCGGCTCTTCGGCTGTGGGCAAGTCCTTGAAGGAATGAACTGCCACATCTGCTTCTCCGTCGAAAATTGCCTGACGGATCGCAGTGGTGAACACGCCCACGCCGATACGCTCCACGGGAGCTTGACTTAGGTCGCCCGCGGTAGTGACGATGGTGAGCTCCGAGGCGTATCCGGCGTTGATCAGTGCGTCACGCATGTGACCCGCCTGAGTGCGCGCGAGTTTCGATCCACGAGTGGCCACGCGCAGCGCACGCATCGTGGTCTCTGTCCCCTCGGTGCCAGGTGCGGTCGCGTTCGTCACTACTCGTTTCCTTTCTCACAGAAGCCAGAGAGCGAGTTCTTCTCGTACCCGCTGGCGGATTTGATGCCGGTTCCTCCCCCAGCCAACCCGGTGGTCGTGTCTTTGCCCCCGGTCAGACCGAAGAGTTCCTCAATGGCGATCTCGTAGCTGACCTCGCCAGGTGCGGCCGCCAGCTCCTTGATCTTCACTGTCGGCTGGTGCAGGAGTTTGTCCACCACCCGCTTGACAGTCTTGGACACTTCGTTGAAAGCAGCCTCGTCCAATTCCGGCAGCCGCGACCGCAGCTTCTCCAACTCTGTTTTCGCCGTTTCTGCCGCGTTGAGTCGCAGTTGGGTGACAATCGGTGCGACATCGCGCACACGCTGCTCACTGCTGAATTCCGCAATTTCTTCCGCGACGATCTCTTCAGCGCGGCGTCGTGCCAAGGTGCCTTCCGCAGCGGAACCGGGGTTGACTTCTTCGTCGCCGAGCTTCGCGTGCAGCGCCTCGATGTTGATCAGGGAGACTCCCTCGAGCTCCCCCACGGCATCGTCGATATCGCGGGGCAGGGACAGGTCCACCAGCGTCGCCGGGCCCGAAATATCCTCGGAAGTCAACGTGAAGCCGTCACTAGCAGTAGCGGAAACGGCCATGTCCACCCGGGACAACGCTCCGGCACGCGCCGAGAAGTCCACCACCTCGGCGGTGACCCCCGCTTCGCGGGCGTGCTCAGCAAGCCTCTCAGCGCGTGAGCGGGTGCGGTTGGCGATGATCAGCTTGTCCACCCCGCGTTTACCCAAATTGGTGGCCGCCAGCGACGACATTGCGCCGGCACCGAGGACCAGCGCTGTGCGGCCAGCCAGGGAATCGGACGGGTCCAAGCCCATCTCTTTCATCGCTTCATCGAGGGCGAAAGTGACCATGGACGCGCCAGTGTCATCAATGGCGGTCTCCGAGTGGATGCGCTTGCCTGTATGCAGCGCCGACTGAGCCAATGCGTGAAGGGCCGGGCCGACAGTGCCGCGGTCCGCAGCGTCCTGGTACGCAGCGCGCACCTGGCCGATGATTTGTTGCTCCCCCACCACCATCGAATCCAGGCCGGATGCGACACGCATGAGATGCTCGGCGGCGGCATCGGCATAGCGAACGTAGAGGTACCCGCGCAGCTCGGCGACATCGACGCCGGAGAACCGCTCGAGCACCCGGAGAACATCATTCACGCCGGTGTGGAAGGCGTTGGTGACGGCGTATACCTCAAGCCGGTTGCATGTGGAGATGATCATCGCCTCCGACAGGCTGGGCTGCTCAATGAGCGCGGAAGCGGATTCGGTCTGCACAGCCTCGTCCATGCTCAACCGCTCCAGCAGCGCCACAGGCGCCGACCGGTGGGACATACCCACCACAAGAACGCTCACGAAATCTTCCTCCAGACCATCTCACTCGGCTCCTGGCGCGGTCGCAGCGCCACAAGTCAACCCAAAGACTACCCCCGGGTCTCAGTGTTGCCGAAAATACCCGCCCGGGAAGGGTCACCCGCGGCTGATCCCCAGCTCCGCGGCTAGCTCATCATTATCCACTTCCCAGCAGGCGAATTCCTCGCCGTCAATGACAATCACAGGCACCCGGTCCCCGTACTCGAGCGCGAGTTCATCGCTCTCATCCACGTCGACGGTTTCAAGCACCGCAGCGGCAGCAGCCACCACGGGGGTAATCTGCTCCACCACCCTCGCGCACGATCCGCACGTTTGCCGAACCATCACCTGAACAGTGTGGGTCATCTAAAGAGGGCTCCTTCTCGTCGATACGCGCCCGCGAAGGCTTACGATGTTTACTTAGGCTACCCGCCACTGAACCCGCCCACCCACGATCGAAGGAGACCACCCCGCCGTGAGCCCCGACAACGGTTCCCTCCCCGGCCGCGATTACCTCGCACAGTGGTCGATTTCACGGGGCAACCTGCGCCGCTTCATTGAGGAGACTGCACTTCCGCCTATCGACGACGACCATCAGCGCGCTGCCGGTGAAGCCGCCGCCGAGGCCGCAATCGAGGAGACCTTCGGCATTGGCATCGAGCAATTCACCACGGGTGTCGATTCTGTGTCCGGCGCCGCCGCCACCGCCGGCGGAATGCGCCTGACTCAGCCGGATCCGGACATTCCCCAGCATCCGGGCGCCGCGGCCTTCTTCGATGTGGACAACACACTGATTCAGGGGTCCTCGCTCATCCTGCTCGGTATTGAGCTGTTCCGACGCAAATTCTTGAGCCTCAGCGAGATTTTCCCCTACTTCGTGGCGCAGATCCAGTACCGGGTGTTCGGCTCCGAGCTGCCGGATGCGATCGGGTCGGGGCGCGAGATGGCACTGAACTTTGTCAAGGGGCAGGAAGTCGAGTCGCTCAAGGAGATCTGCAGCGATATTGTCGACGACCGTCTCATCGACCGCACCTACGCCGGCACCCGGGAGCTCGCCGCGATGCACGTCGCCGCCGGCGAACAGGTCTGGTTGGTCTCTGCCACGCCGGTGCAGGTAGGCCAATTCCTGGCCACTCGGATGGGATTCACGGGCGCGCTGGGCACTGTCGCCGAGGAGGCCGACGGAAAGTTCACCGGGCGCCTGGTCGGCGACATTCTGCACGGGCCGGGCAAAGCTCACGCTGTCGCGGCTTTGGCGGCAATCCAGGGCTTGGACCTCGCTCAGTGCACCGCATATTCAGATTCCGCGAACGACATTCCCATGCTGTCCATGGTGGGTACGCCGGTGGCGATCAACCCTGACCGCAAGCTGCGTAAGCATGCGGAAGAGCACGGCTGGCTCATCCGCGATTACCGCCCTGTGCGCCGCTTGCTGTTGAGCTGGCTGCTCCCGGCCGGGATGGCGGCCGGAGCTGCCGGCGTGCTCGTGGCCCGCCGGCGCCGCAAGCGGCGCTAAGCCGGCTAGCCCTCGATTCGCTCGGACGCACCGGCGGTCTCCGCCGGGCGAATCTCGCGGTCCTCGGCCTTCATTGCATAGTCCGGGGAGTAGATGCAGTGCGTCTTACCAAAGACGGACGGCATGCAGTAGTTGTTGTGGTCGCACAGCGTGCGGTATCCCGGCTTCTCCTGAATCTTCTGGATCATGTCGGGCTCACGCAGCAAGGCACGGCCGATCTCGAAGAACTCGAAGCCCTCGTTGTAGCCCTTCTCAAAGTGCTCGCGCTGGGTCAGGCCGCCGAGGAGGACCAGCTTGGTGTTCTTGACCTTGTCCAGGAACTGGCGGGCATCTTCGTACATGTACATATCGTGGTACTCGAAGTCGCCCAGCATCGGCTTGCCGAACATGCGCACACCCACGTTGAACGGGAACGGCATGTGCTCGGCGAAACCAGCCAACGGCGGCTCACCGCGGAACAGCCACATCTGGCGGACCACGGAGGAGCCCTGGGTGAGCAGGATTGCGTCGACGTTGCCGTCGGCGTCAAGCATCTGCGCCGTCTGCAGCGAATCCGGCAGGACGATCGAGCCCGGAATGCCGTCGGTCATGGACATCTTGGCGATGATGGCAACATCATCGCCAACGCGTTCCTTCACAGCCTGGGAGATCTCACGGACGAAGCGGGAGCGGTTCTCAATGTTGCCGCCGTACTCGTCGTCGCGCTTGTTGATCCAGTTGGAAAGGAACGACGACGGCAGGTACAGGTGGCCAAAGTGCAGCTCGAGAGCGTCGAAGCCAGCCTCGGCGGCGAGCTCTGCCGCGTCGGCGAATTCGCGGATCGCGGTCTTGATCTCGTCCTTGGAAATGCGGCGGCAGTAGTTGAAGCTGGTGGGGTTGATGAACTTACTGGGTGCCCACGGGGTCTCACCGATCTGCTGGCGGGTAGCCACCGGACCAGCGTGGCCCAGCTGCGCCGATGCCTTCGCGCCATGCTCGTGCATCGTGGCGGTGAAGTCCTTCAGGCCCGGCAAAGACTCCTTCTCCATGAGGATCTGACCCGGGGCGGAGAAGCCCTTCGGGGAGGTGGCGCAGTACGCCAAAGTGGTCATACCGACACCACCTCGAGCGAAGCCCTCGTGGTACGCAATGAGCTCGTCAGTGACGCGGCCGTTCGGGGAACGTCCCTCGGAGGTCGCGGCCTTGATGAAGCGGTTGCGGAGCTCGACCGGGCCCAGTGTGGCAGGTTCGAAGATGGCGTTGGCCGATTCGTTCGGAGTGGACACGAAGAATCCCTTCTCTACTTGTCCCCCGCATGACCGCAGGCGCAGGAAACAACCGCGATGAGCGGCGATCGGGGGCTGGGTGCGAATATCAGGTGTCAGCTCACTATCAGTGGCTGATAGGTCCATTCTACCTCTGTGACTGCCCCATGCGACATGACGCAGGCTGCCCCAAACCGGCCCCCAATAACGACAGCACCCCTTCTACACCTGCGGCCCTTTAGCGGGCCGGTAGCAGAAGGGGTGCTGGATGAGACAGCCGCTGGTGTGCGACTGCACCGAGTTCTCGGCGCTCTACTTACCGAGCTTGCGGCGCTGAACGCGGGTGCGGCGCAGCATCTTGCGGTGCTTCTTCTTGGACATGCGCTTGCGGCGCTTCTTGATCACAGAACCCATCAGGTTTCCTCACTTTTCGTCTGTCGTACGTACAGTTCCCTACCGCATCCGCCGCCTTTCCGGCGGCGCGTCCGGGGTGCACTCCCGGAACAGGACTGGGCGGGCAGCCCAGTGCGCGGCACGAATACTCGGAAAATTCTACCGGCCTGGCTGGGCGAAACCAAAAACCGGCCCCGGCGGGCAGTGCCTGAAAACACGAAAAAAGGCGGCCCGCGCCAGATGCCTTGAGAAAATCAACGGCACGTGCCCGGGAGCGAACCCGAGTGCGCCCGCGACCTGCAGGTTCACAAACCTAGGCCGCGGGGGCGTGTCGATTTCTTCAGGATGTCGGCGCGGACCACCCCAATACCGCCTAACTGTCGCCGGGCGGCGGGTAGCCCCAGAATTATCCCACGTCGTAAACGGAGGAATCCAGGTACTCGTTGACAGCCGTCTCATTCACGCGGAACGAACGTCCAACGCGCACTGCCGGCAGTTCGCCGGAGTGGACGAGACGGTAGACCGTCATCTTGGAGACACGCATGATCTCCGCGACTTCAGCGACGGTCAGGAACTTGCCTTTATCTTCATTTGCCATCTGTTAAATCAACCTCCAGCACTGTGGCGCGCTGTAGGCTTCCCCTCCCACAGGACGTACACGCACGTGCCTTGAACAGCCTAGCGTGAAACCGATGTCACATGCGACTCAAAAGCCGGAAAACTTTAACTTTGTTCACAGTTCTTTCTCGGCTCACTGGTGTCGCTGATTCCACTGCCAGCTCAAACAGAGCAGTGGAAACCTGAAACAACCAGCATCCACAGACTTCCCGCTTATTTACCCATTTCGGCTGCGCGGGCGGCGGCAGCCTCGGTAGCACGGTAGAACGCCCCGCGCACGCCGGATTCCTCGAGCTCCCGGATCGCTTTCACTGTCGTGCCCGCCGGGGAGCTCACGCCCGCCCGCAGATCCACCGGTGTCTTGCCCGAGTGCGCGAGCATCGCACCCGCGCCTTCTGCAGTGGCAGACGCCAAGTCGGTAGCGGTGTCGCGGGGCAAGCCGAGGTTGACAGCGGAATCGACGAGCGCCTCCGCCACGAGGAAGAAGTAGGCGGGCCCGGAACCGGAGATGGCAGAGGCGGCGTCGATAAGCGACTCTGGCACGACGACGACCTTGCCTGTCGCTCCCAGTAGATCCGTGACCAGCTCCTGCTGGTCCTCCTCCACAAACCGGCCAAAGGAAACCACGCACACGCCCTTGCCCACCTGCATCGGGGTGTTCGGCATGACGCGCGCGAGCGGCGTCCCCGCACTGTGGACGGCGTCCGACATCGCGTCGAGTGTCACGCCCGCAGCCATGGACACGAGAACCGTCGACGTGTCGTTGGACGCAATCGCCTCCGACAATTCCTCGATCATGTCTGCCACGGCGTACGGCTTGACACAGAGAAAGCAGACCTCTGCATCGGTCACCGCTTCGATATTGTCGTCCGTGGTGATCACGCCGTAACGTTGCGCGAGCTCCTCTCGGCGGGATTCCGTGCGGTTCGTCGCCGTGATGGTTTCCGGGTTCACTCCGGAAGAAACAAGGCCGGAAATCAGGGCTTCCCCGATATTTCCGGCTCCAATGACTGCGATTGAGGTGCTCATGCACCTAAGAGTGCCACAGCAGCCCCGCAGCAGGCCACCGTAGCGCAGCGGTTAGACCGTAGTGACGAGCGCCGGCCCGAACGTCATCGCGGCACCGGCGAGAGCAGCGAGAGTCATGGTCAACGCGTCACGCCCCGTCTTCATCGCACGCACGAGCATCACCACACCGCCTGTCACGGCGAGCGCCAGCACACCGGCGAGGAACGGGTTCAGCGATGCCCACAGGTACTGGAAACCGAGGAACATCAGAACACCGACGACGAGGCCCGCGAAAACGAGCAGCACCAGCATGATCGGATTGACACTGTTATCAACCTCGACTTGGTCCGCATCCTCGGCGCGGTAAACGGGCTGCTCCGGAAGATGCTCGTCACGCACAACCGGGCTCTCCTGCGTTGTCGCGGTATCAGCATCGGACTCACGCAAAGCAGGCTTATCGACGTCTGATCCCTCGCCGACACCCTTTCCGCCCGGAGCCTTTGAGTCCGTAGCGGGACGGTCTTCCAATGAGACCACGCGGCTAATCGGACCAGTCTGCTCTGTCTTCGACGGCTGCGGCGCAACGGCTTTGAAGCTGCCGCGGGTCAGCGTTTCATCCTGGGGACGGGGTTCCGGTCGCGCGGGGGTCGGCTGCGACTGCGCCTTCACAGGTTCCGGCTTCGGCACCGACGTTGTGGCCGGCTTAGGCGTTGGCTCTGCGGCCGGTTTCGGCGCGGGCTTTACGGGCTGAGGCGTCCGCTCGATCTTGGTGGACTTTTGAGCCGGTGCCGCTGTCTTTTCCGTCTGAGCGGGGGCGGGCGACTCCACCTTGGCCGTACCGTTCGTAGCCGTCTTCGGCTTCACCTGCTGTTTCGGCTTGTCCGACTGCTCCGGCTTCTCTTGCTTCTCGGTTTTCTCCTGCTGCGACGGCTCAGCAGGCTTCACAGTCTTTGTGGTCTTCGCAGGCTCGGCGTCGATCGGAACAGAGGAGTGCTTGACCTCGGCAGGACGAGCGTCGACGGCCTTGAGGGAACCAGTTAGCTCGGCGACGGACACACCGCCTTCATCGAGGCTGCGGCGACGACGGCGCCGTGGCTGGGCATCCGGGTTTTCTTGCTGAGCCCGGGCCATCAATTCCGCAACGGTCAGTTGCTTATCGGCCATCTCGTCGTCTCCTTAGTTCTGACCTTTATCGATCTGGCGGAGAATTACGCCCTCGCGCAACGCCCACGGACAGATTTCTAACTTATCAAGATTAAGGGCGCGCATCGTTGCTTCGGCAACGAGGGCCCCCGCCACAATCTGGTGGGAGCGGTCGGAGCTGACACCCTCGAGTTCCGCACGGTCCGACGCCGTCATACGAGTGATGAAGGCGATCAGCTGCCGCAGACCGGGAGCAGTGAGTGTCCGCTTCACGTACGGGCCTGCCGAGGATGGGGCGGAGCCGGTCAAACGCGCCAACGTGCGGAACGTCTTCGAGGTGCCCACAGCTAAACCTGCCTCACCCTGATCGAGGAAATCATCCGCGACCGTGGCAAGTTCCGCGTCGATGTAATCGCGCAGGGTGTTGACCATCTTCTTCTCCGGCGGGTCCGTGTCAAACCACTCGTGGGTCAGTCGACCGGCGCCAAGGTCCAGGGAAACCGCCACATCGGGGACCTCATCGGTGCCGGTGGACATCTCCAAAGAACCGCCGCCGATGTCCAGGTTGGTGATCCGGCCCGCGGACCACCCATACCAACGGCGCGCAGCCAAGAAAGTCAGCCGGGCCTCATCCTTGCCGGAGAGCACGCGGAGCCGAACTCCCGTCTTCTTCTCCACATGGTCGAGCACGTCGTCCGAATTCGCGGCCGAGCGCACGGCGGAAGTAGCGAAGGCGAGGAACTCCTCGCACTTGAGGTTGTCGGCCAGGTCAGCCGCCTCCTGCACCGCCTCCGTCAGCTTCTTGACACCTTTGTCGTCGATTGCGCCGTTCTTGTCCAGCATCTCCACGAGCCGCAACGGTTGCTTCCAGTCGCTCATGGGGGTCGGACGCCCACCACTACGGGCATCTACTGCCACGAGGTGGACAGTATTGCTGCCCACGTCCAATACACCTAGTCGCACAGAGTCAACACTAGACCGTCTACCGTGGTCCAGTGTGAACCAACCTGTATTTCTGGGATTTCCAAAGAACTCCCCCGCCGGAAAATCAATCCGCGCCGGACACGAATTACCGCCGGATTTTCCCCGGGAATGGTTCGAATTCACCCACCCCGATGATCCGCACCACTATTTCAGCATCGACCTGACGTGGCTCGAGTCCACATGGTCGTGCCGCTTCGGCACCCCTCAATGCCGCGGCATTTCCGAGGACCTGCCGGTGGTCGGATGCTGCATTCACGGCGCGTACCTTTCGGACGAGCACGACCGCGACGACCTGTACAACGCCGTGGCGGAAATGCCGGCGAAATATTGGCAGCTACGCCCCGACGACGCGGACAGCTACATCGCCGCCGCTGACCCAGTGGAGCTCGAACCGTGGCTCGAATGGGACGACGACGAGGAAGAACCGTCGCTGAAAACACTGGTGGTGGATGGCGCATGCATCTTCGCCAACCGCCACGGACATCCCACCGGCCCCGGGTGCGCGTTGCATCAGTGGGCGATGGCGGAGGGCCGCAACATCATCGGCTCAAAGCCCGAGGTGTGCTGGCAGGTGCCGTTCTCGCGCGAAGACGAATGGCAGGAGCGTAGCGACGGCCAAGAGATCCTGCGCACCACCATCGGCGAATACGACCGTCGGCAGTGGGGAGACGGCGGAGAGGACTTCGACTGGTGGTGCACCAACGACCCCACGTGCCATTCCGGCAACGCAACGCCGGTGTGGCAGTCAATGCGGGAAGAGTTGACTCAGTTGATCGGTGAGAAGCCGTACGCGATCGTCGCAAAGCACTGCGCGGCACGTGCCGCCCTACCGGCAGACGCTAAATCCGTCCATCCGGCAACCCGCGCCGCGAATCCGTGACGCCGCTAGCGCAGCGTCACGCCTCGAACTTGTAACCCAGCCCGCGGACGGTGATGAGCTGCTCCGGGCGGGACGGTTCCTTTTCAATCTTGGTGCGCAAACGCTTCACGTGCACGTCGAGGGTCTTGGTGTCCCCCACGTAGTCCGATCCCCAGATCCGGTCAATGAGCTGGCCACGAGTGAGAACCCGCCCAGAGTTGCGCATCAGGTACTCGAGCAGGTCGAACTCCTTCAAGGGCATTGGCACCGGGTTGTCGTCCACGAACACTGTGTGGCGCTCCACGTCGAGGCGGACGCGGCCGCCCTCGAGAATATTGTCCGAGGGGACCTCGGTTTCCGGCTCCACCACGTCAGAGCGCCGGCGCAGCACCGCACGAATGCGCGCGATGAGCTCACGGGTGGAATAAGGCTTGGTCACATAATCGTCTGCACCGAGCTCCAACCCCACGACCTTGTCAATCTCGGAGTCGCGGGCCGTGACCATGATGATCGGCACATCGGATGTGGCACGGAGCTTCTTGCACACGTCGGTGCCCGACATCCCGGGGAGCATGAGGTCCAGCAGGACAAGGTCGACATTGTTCGCAGCAAAATCAGTGAGTGCGGTTTGGCCGTCAGCGGCGACGAGAGCTTTAAAGCCCTCCTTCTCCAGGAGGTAAGCGAGCGGATCTGCCAGCGATTCCTCATCTTCGACGATCAGGATGGTCGTTGTCATGTACGTGTCCTTAACCTTCTCTAGCCTTCTCTGTCCTTCCGGCGCGCCGCCGCACGGACCACCGGCAGTACCTTCCCTGGCTGCGTCTCGGATTCGTCCCCGTCCATGGGGGTGTCCAGATCAGCGATCTCCGTGGGAACAACCGCAGATGCGAGCTTTTCCGGAGCGAAGACCGGCAATTCGATCGTGAACGTCGACCCGGTTCCGAGCCGCGACCATAATTTGATAGTACCGCCATGATTTGCCACCACGTGCTTAACGATGGCCAAGCCCAAGCCTGTGCCCCCTGTCTGACGCGAGCGAGCCTTATCCACCCGGAAGAAGCGCTCAAAGACGCGCTTCTGGTCGTCCGGAGCAATACCGATACCGCGGTCGGTCACGCGGATCAGCACCACCGAATCCCGCACGACCTTCTGGGTCACACTCACGGGCTGGCCCTTCGGCGAGTAGTTGATCGCGTTCGAGATCAAGTTAGCCAGCGCGGTGACCAGCATGGTCTTGTCACCCATGACGTAAGTGTCGTAGCGTTCGCCTCGCGTCAGTTCAATATCGTGGCCTTCGGCCGAGAGCTGGTTGCGCTCCACCGCCTCGTCGATAATGTCATCCACCCGCACCGGCGCCATCTCCGGCAGGGCCTCGGCTCCCTGGAGCTTGGACAGATTGATCAAATCGGCGATCATCGAGCCCATTCGACGTGCCTCGCCCAGTAGCTTCTCGCCGAAATAGGTAACCAGTTCCGGATCGTCGGGGTCCTCAAGCAACGCTTCTGCCAGCAAAGACATGCCTCCGACGGGCGTCTTCAGCTCGTGGGAGACATTGGCCACAAAATCGCGCCGCGCGGATTCCATGCGGACATTCTCGGATTCATCCGTGGAGTACACGATGATGTAGTCGGTCTCCGACAAGGTCAGAGGTTGCACCACCGCGCTGACGTTGTTGACACGGCTACCGGTGGAACGGTGCTTGAGGTTCATGTCCAGAACACGGTCTTCTTTATCTTCAAAGACTTCCTTGCCCACACTCCACACCTCGGGGTTCAAGGTGCGGTCGTGCACGATGGACATGTGGTGCGCTGCCGAATTCGACAGAATCACTTCACCCTTACGGCCGACAACGGTGATCCCCGTCGGCGACCCCTGGATGACCAAGTGCAGGATCTGGCTGACAGTGCGGACCTTGGTGTCGTCCACTTTCGTCTGCGCACGGTTTCGCCCCCGCCGTTCGCGGAACCACACGGTTCCGGCCACGACGAGGGCGGCCGCCAGCACCCCCGCAAGGAAGGCGATTGCGGTGTTCACGGAAAGTTCTACTTATTCCCCTGGTTTGCCACTGCGGCGGCGCCTTCCGCGGCTGCCTCCGGGTCGAGGTAGGTGCCGCCCGGGTTGGTCACGTTGCCGTCGGCGTCGAATTCGTAGACAAGCGGCATGCCCGTCGGGATGTTCAGCCCGGCGATGTCCTCGTCGGAGATGTTGTCCAGGTATTTCACCAATGCGCGCAGGGAGTTGCCGTGCGCTGCGAGCATCACGTTCTTGCCGGCGAGCACCTCCGGCAGAATGGAGTCGATGTAGTACGGGGTGAAGCGTTCCACGACATCCTTCAGGCATTCGGTGCGCGGCACCTCGGGGAGGAAGTGGTAGCGCGGGTCATCCGTCTGCGCGTACTCGTTATCCGTGTCAATCTCCGGTGGCGGAGTGTCGTAAGAACGGCGCCACTCCATGAACTGTTCTTCACCGAACTCCTCGCGGATCTCCGCCTTGTTCAGACCCTGCAGCTTGCCGTAGTGGCGCTCGTTGAGGCGCCAATTGCGCTTAACGGGGATCCAGTGCCGGTCCGCCTCATTGAGGGCGATGTTCGCGGTGCGGATTGCGCGGCGCAGCAGGGAGGTGAACACGATGTCGGGGAGGATGCCCTTCTCCTTCATCAGTCTGCCTGCGTTGACAGCTTCGGCTTCGCCTTTTTCGGTCAGGTCGACGTCGACCCAGCCGGTGAATTGGTTCGATTCGTTCCACTGGCTCTGTCCGTGACGGACAAGGATTAGCTTTCCGTTGCTCATGGTCCCCAGCATGCCATTTTCGTTCGAGTTCTGCCGCGAATCACCATGGCTGAGGGGCTCAACTGGAACAACAAGATTCACAGGTGCCGCCCGCCGCGGGAGGGCCCGAAGTGTTCTACATTCGCTAGTGTGATTGCGCGTCGAATTGTCTCTTCAACTGTCCTTCTCGGCCTCGCACTGAGCGCCATTCCAACCTCCCAAGCGGCGCCGGGCCCGCTGCCCGGTACAAAGACGAATTCGCACGCTATCGCGGCCCCGGGGGCACCGATGCGTGTCCGCCCGTACGACCCGGAGCGGCCGTTCGGGCCCGATCAGCCGGGCACGTACGAGATGACGGGCGTGCACACGCACCCGGAGGCATTCACACGGGTGTGCTCGCAGGGGCCGGTCGGCGATGTCGCGCTGGAAAATGGCGGAACGCAGCGCGTCATGCTCACTGCGGGTCACTGCCTGGCCGGCACGACGGATCAAGGCATCCTCATGGGCCAGGATGTCTACGCGCCGATCCGCGGCGGTTACCAGCGCGTGGGCTCCGTCGGCATTGTCCGCACCGTCAACGTTCCCAGCGGATACGACGGCTTATCGACGGCTGCCCGCAAAGCCCGCAACTCCACCGACTGGGGCATAGTGGTGCTGGATCCCGGAATCCCCGTTGACGGTGCTGCGGCCTCCCGCGATCGTTTCGGCGGGCAGCCGAGCTCCCCAATCCCCCTGACCGGGGTGCGTGATTTCCCCACTCTGGCTCCCGGTGAGTTCCGTCTGGACAACTTCGGCCAGCCCCTCTGCAAGGATGGCGCGATCGGCGCGCGCAAGTGCGGCGTCCAGCTGGCGTACAACGCCGACACCGTGTGGAGCTGGGGGCTCGACTACGCACCGGGAGATTCCGGCGGTGTGAATTTCGACCCGTCAAACGGCCAAATCGTCGGCATGACATCCATGGGCATCGGCCCACTAGGCACTGCTCAGCGCGCAGACCGGGCGCTCGAGGTGGGCTACGACATCCCCGACGGTCACGTCAACGAGAAATTCACGCCGGCAGCAGCAGCGGGTGCACGTGCGGATTTCGTGCCCGCAATGGAAGAAAAGACTGAGATCGAACAGTACCTGCGGGAGAACAACCCGACGCTGACTGAGGAGCAGTTGACGCCGCCCACTCCGAAGCAGCAGTTCGACACCGCCGTCCACGCCGCCCAGCAGGACGCGGCCGCCATCGCCGGTGACACCCAGACATTCGCCGTGTCCGCCGCCGTCGCCCTCGCCGCAGGTGATGCCAGCCCGGCTGAGGTCGGCGATTCGGCCCACCGCTTCAACAACGCCGTGGGAGCATACGCGTCGGCGCACGCCGAGAACATCGCTGGGGCAGGGCTGAACTGGGCACTCGACGAGCTCGGCTACAACTAACTTCAGCCCCGTGCCGGGCCGCCGCTAGCTGCCGGTCGCGTGGCGGCGCTGCGTCCCCGGTTCAAACGCTGAGCGAGTCTGTTCGTACACCTGCGCCAAGCACGAAGCCGATTCCGACCAACTGAAGTGAGCGGCGCGGGCGACGGCGGCTTCGGCCATGGTGAGGCGCCGGGCATCGTCGTCAAGCAGGCTCGCGATCGCGTCGGCCCACGGTCCCGCATCATGCCCGTCGACGAGCACCCCTGTCTCCCCGTCCGCGACCGCGAGCGGCAGTCCGCCCACGCGCGCTGCCACCACTGGTGTTCCCGTGGCTTGCGCTTCCACCGCGACAAGGCCGAAAGACTCGTTGTAGCTCGGCACTGCGACAAGATCCGCCGCCTGGTAGATGGCCACCAGCTCCTCCGGCGGGCGGGGGCCCAGGAACCTCACCGTGCGGCTCAACCCCAGCTTGTGCGCGAGCGCGCGGTAATAATCCACCGAGGCATCGCTTCCCGACGCCCCTCCGCACACAATCACCCGCAAGTTCCTCCCCGGATCCCTCTCCACGATCTCTGCGACCGCCCGAAGCAACACCTGCGGCCCCTTGAATTCCTGCAACCGGCCAACAAACGCGACGACCTGACTATCCAGCGGAATGCCCAGGTGCCGCCGCGCAAGCTCGGTATTCCGGTTCGTGCCCGGGGTGAACAAACGCGTATCCGCTCCCGGGGTGACCACGCGGATGCGGGAGGGATCCACATCGTAGTGCCGGCTCAACTGGTCAATTTCATCCTCCGTGTTGACCACCAGCACATCTGCGTTGTCCACCAGCTGCTGCTCGCAGATCCTCCGCGCCTCCGTCTCCGGAGAATCGCCCCCCGCGTGCTTCTGCGCTGCATTCTTCACCGCCGCCCACGTGTGGCCGGTATGGATCAGTGGGACCCGAGCGAGATCGCGCAGAAGCCATCCGACCTGGCCGGAAAGCCAGTAGTGGGAATGAATGAGGTCGTAATCGCGCCCTTCCTGCCGCGTGAACTGCACAATGCCCCCGGCGAACGCCGCCAGCTGCGTCGGCAGCTCCTCCTTAGCCAGACCTTCGTACGGCCCGGCCACGATGTTCACCACGCGCAACCCGCCGCAAACCTCGACGACTTCACCTTGGCTCGGCCGAGTCGCCCGCGTGAACACGTCCACCTCCACCCCCGCCGCAGCGAGCTCACGGGCCAGGTTCAGCACATAGACATTCATTCCGCCCGCATCACCGGAACCCGGCTGCTCGAGCGGAGAGGTGTGCATGGAGATCATCGCGACGCGCATGCGATCAAGTGTAGAAGTGCCGTGAACCACCGCGATGATGTACCAAGCGGGACCTGCGGGATTACCGTGCGTGCCTGTGCCATTCCCCGAAATCGACGGCGATTGTCGCCGCTAGATTCCGGTAAGCGCGCAGTGTATTAGGCCGCATCCGATCCAAATCCACTACGGCCCCTTCGGCGAGGTGCGGATCGTACGGCACCACGTGGACAGCGCGAGTCCGGGCAGCGAAATGAGCAATCAGGGAATCCATGTCCACCGCCGCTTTCGGCGACGGCGGAGCGGAGATCACCACCACGGCGTTCGACGCCAGCCGCCCGTAGCCGTGCAGCTCCAACCAATCCAGCGTCGCCGACGCTGACTGCGCCCCGTCCAATGCGGGCGAACTGACCAAGACGAGTGTGTTGGCCAGATCCAGCACACCCGCCATCGCCGAATGCATCAGTCCGGTGCCGCAATCTGTCAAGATCAGGTTGTAGTGGTGCTGCAGGATATCTACTGCGCGGCGGTAATCCGCCTCGCTGAATGCTTCTGAGACCGCCGGGTCACGCTCGCTGCCGATCACCTCCAACCGGGACGCCCCCTGAGTGGTGTACGCCTTTATCTGCGCGTACCGGGTCGTGTCATCAGCAGCGAGAAGGTCCCGGATCGTCGCCGGCCCCGGCTCCGCCACTCGCTGGGCGAGGGTGCCAAAGTCCGGGTTCGCGTCGATGGCGATCACCCGGTCACCGCGTGTTTGCGCCAGCACCGAACCCAGCCCCACCGTGGTCGTGGTCTTTCCCACACCGCCTTTCAACGACATGACCGCGATGCGGTAGTCCCCGCGCAGTGGTGTGCGGATCGCGTCAGTCACCCGCGCCCGCTGCTCCTCCCGGCGCGACTGTCCCGGGTTGATTTTCCCTCCCGTCGCTCCGTGCACGAGCTTGCGCCACCCCTGCCGCGGCGGTGCTTTCACCGGCCTCGCTATATCCACGTGGTCGAGCACCTGCGGTTGAGGTTGCCCAGGCTGCGGATCGTGCCGCATCCGGGACGGGGCCTGCACATGCCCCTCCGGGTTGTCCGGCTCCGCAGGCGCGGCGAGCATTGGCTCGTGCTCTGTCTCCGGCGACGGCCCGTCCGGTGTGCGGTGGAGCCCCACCCCCATTTCGGGAACCCACTCCCCCAAGCCGGTGTTCGCGTACCTGCGGTACTGCATTTCGGTTCGCATGTCAGTCACGTGCTTTCCCCCGAAGCATCTCGCTGATGAGTGTCGTTCGTCCGCGACACTACGTCGCAGAGCCGTGCGTGTGGGGGTTGGAATGTCTACTTCAGTGCGCAACGGGGGCACCGAGAAGCGAATGCCCACCCCACCCCCTTTTCGTGACCAAGATCATAAATTATCTGACAAGCTACTGAAATCACTTATATACTTTGTCGGAGTAAATCAATCGGGAATTTACTAAGCGCCGAACGACCAATTGACGAGACACCTACACGGAGGGCAGAAACAATGTCGGCATTCGAAGAAAAAGCCTGGCTGTCGAGCTACGCAGAGTGGACCCCGCCGGAGGTCGATCTCGGCGACGACACTCTTCTGGACCTGTACGAAGAGACCCTGTCCAAGCGGTCCTACAAGAACGCCATGTGGTTCTTCGGCCGCGCCACCACCTACTCCGAACTGGACAAGCAGGTCCGCAGCTGCGCCGCCGGCCTGAAGGCGTTCGGTGTCCGCCCCGGCGACCGCGTCGCTCTGGTCATGCCGAACTGCCCCCAGTTCGTCATCTCCTTCCTGGCGGTACTGCGCCTCGGCGCTTCGGTCGTGGCGCACAACCCCCTGTACACCGCACACGAACTGCGCGGCCAGTTCAATGACCACGGCGCCCGCGTGGCAATCATGTGGGACAAGTCCGTCGAGAACCTGGCGTCGCTGCGCAACGACACCCCGCTCGAGACCATCGTCTCAGTGGACATGACCAAGGCCATGCCGAAGTACATGGAACTGGCCCTGAAATACGTGCCGTTGAAGAAGCTGCGCGAATCCCGCAAGAAGCTGTCTGGCCCGGCTCCGGACACCATCCCCTTCGAAACCCTCCTCTCCGCGGCAATCGGCGGTGAAGGCCACAACCTGGAGAACCCGGACATCGACCAGGACACCACCGCCGTCATCCTCTACACCTCCGGCACCACCGGTGAGCCGAAGGGTGCCCAGATCACCCACGGCAACTTCAACCACCAGATGAAGGCCGGCAAGACCTGGATGAAGGACCTGGGCAAAGAGGAAGAGAAGGTCCTGGCGGTGCTGCCGCTGTTCCACGTCTACGGCCTTGCGCTCAACCTGGGCCTGGGCCTGTTGGTCGGCGCAGAGATCACCCTGCTGCCGGCTCCGGAGCCGGATTTGATCCAGGACGCGCTGAAGCGCAACCCGCCGACATTCGTTCCCGGTGTGCCCACCCTGTACCAGCGCATCGCCGCCTCCGCCGAGGAGAAGGGGCAGAAGCTCACCTCGATCCGCAACTCCTTCTCTGGTGCGTCCACTCTGCCGGTGTCCACGGTCGAGGCGTGGGAAAAAGTCACCGGCGGCAAGCTCGTCGAAGGTTACGGCCTCACTGAAACCGCTCCGATCGTCACCGCGAACCCGATGAACGGTACCCGCCGTCCGGGGTACGTGGGCGTGCCGTTCCCGAACACGCTGGTGCGCATCGTCGACCCGGACAACCCGACCGAGCTGATGCCCGACGGTGAGCCGGGCGAGCTCCTGGTCAAGGGCCCGCAGGTGATGAAGGGCTACCTGAACAAGCCCGAAGCCAACGAGAAGGCCTTTGTGGACGGCTACTTCCGCACCGGCGACATGGGTGTCATGGAAGAGGACGGCTGGATCCGCTTGGTCTCCCGTATCAAGGAGATGATCATCACCGGCGGCTTCAACGTCTACCCGGATGAGGTGGAGAACGTGATGCGCGCGCACCGCGACATCGCCGACATCGCCGTTGTGGGTCGCCCGCGCGAGGATGGCTCGGAGGATGTCGTTGCGTGTGTCACCCTCGAGGAAGGTGCCGCGCTGGATCCGCAGGGCCTGCAGGATTACGCCCGCGAGCGCCTCACCCCGTACAAGGTGCCGCGCACCTTCTACCACTTCGAGGAGCTCAACCGCGACATGACGGGCAAGATCCGCCGCCGCGAGGTCCAGCAGTCCCTCATCGACCGCCTCAACGCCGGCACCGCTGCCGACGGTGAGAACTCCGAGGGCACCCCGGAGGAGCCGTCTGAAGAGCAGGTGCAAAAGGGCGAGCAGGAGAACGGCTGGTCCCTGAAGAAGGCTCCGGAAGGTGCGGCGCCTGAAGCAGAAGCTGAGAGCGGCGACGATGCCGGCCGTCACCGCCTCGACGAAGACAACTAAAGCTAGTCCAGTGAGAGCCCGATCCACACAGGTTCGGGCACGAGCTCCACGCCGAAGCGCTCGCGCACACCGTCACGCACAGTGCGCGCCAGCTTGACGACGTCACCTGCCCCCGCCCCTCCCCTGTTCGTCAGCGCCAGAGTGTGCTTGGTGGACAACCGGGCGGGGGCTTTGTCGTCCGGGAAACCGCGGTGGAACCCGGCGCGTTCGATGAGCCACGCCGCCGACAGTTTCACTCGGCCGTCCGGCTGCGGGTACCGGGGCATCGCATCACCGTCTCCGGGCCGTTCAGCTTCCGCGGCACGCGCAATGACGTCGGCTTGCTCCGGCCCCACCACTGGGTTGGTGAAGAACGATCCTGCGGACCACGTGTCGTGGTCGTCCGCGTCCAGCACCATGCCCTTGGCGGCGCGCACGCGCAGGATTTCCTCGCGCGCCTCCTTCAGCGGCAGTTGCTTACCACCCAGGTGGCGCAGCGGGATCGACAACTCCGACGGCTCCAGCTGCAGCTCGATTTCCAGCACGGCTGCTCGGCCGGTGAATTTCAGGTTGGAGTAGCGGTACGCCAGGTCCAAGTCATTGGCGGGAACCCATTCGACAACACCGGTCTCGCGGTTGTAGAGGCGCACCCGTGTGAGCACGTCGCCGACTTCGGCACCGTACGCACCGACATTCTGCACCGGCGTCGCACCCGCCGACCCCGGAATGCCTGACAGGGTCTCAATCCCTGATAGACCCGCGTCCACAGCAGCCGCGACCACGTCGTCCCACACTGCGCCTGCACCAGCACGCACCAGACCGTCGGCACGCACCTCGATGTCGTCGTTGCCCGCCACCACGACCGTCAGGTCCAAGTCACCGTCGGCCACCACGAGGTTCGATCCGCCGCCGAGGATGAGCAGGGGGTCACCTGCGGCGTCGAGAAGCGACACTGCGTGCGCGAGTTCCTCCGCTGTCCGCGCGCGCCACGCGGCACGCGGCGCCCCTCCCACGCGCAACGTGGTCAAATCCTTCAAACGCACGCCGTCCAAAGGCTCCAAATCCAAATGAGTCGCAGATGTTTCAGCCACGACAACAAAGGTAGTCTGTGTGGCATGGCTACTCATAGCGACAACACTGTGACCATCAACCAGCCCGCTGAGAAGGTGCACAAGGCGTACTCCACCCGCGAATACTGGGATTACATCGCCCAGCACCTCTCCCCCGAGCCGGGCGAGGTCAACGAGTTCACCGACAACTCCGTCACCCTCTACGAGGTACTCCCGCAGACCCTCCTGCCTGAGGCTGTGCGCGCCATGGTCTCCCAGGCGCTGAAGGTCAAGCGCGTGATCAACATCGGCGCACTCGAGGGCGAGAACGCGGACATCTCGTTCACGGCAGACGTGAAGGGCACCCCGGTGGACTTCGGCGGCTCCATCAAGCTCGCCGGCGAAGGCGAGACCACCAAGCTCAACTACGAGACTGAGACCTCGGTGAACATCCCGTTCATGGGTCCGGCCATCGAGCCGAAGGTCGCTGAAGCGCTCGAGGACCTGTTCAATCAGGAAGGCGAGCTCACCGAGAAGTGGATCACTGAAAACCTGTAAACCCAGGCAGTTCTCACGATGGCCGATCATGCCCACAACCTGCGCTCGCAGGGCGGGAATGGTCGGCCTTACGGCGTTATTACCCGCGGCACCACCGGGTTTAACCGCCTGCGGCGCTCCGACCGCTGGACACGCTACAACCCCGACGTGCAGTCCCTACTTTCAGGCACCCCGGAACCACTGGCCATCGACCTCGGTTACGGCGCGTCCCACACCACCACCGTTGAATGGGCCCGCTGGTTGAGACAGATCAACCCTGCCACCCGGGTGGTCGGCCTTGAGATCCACCCCGACCGTGTCCTGCCGCCCCGCGACGGCGTGACGTTCGAACTCGGCGGCTTCGAGCTCGCCGGCCACCACCCCCACCTCGTGCGCGCATTCAATGTCCTGCGCCAGTACGACGTGGATGAAGTCCCCGCCGCGTGGGAGACAGTCACCTCGCGGCTCGCGCCCGGAGGGCTCTTTATCGAGGGCACCTGCGACGAATTAGGGCGCCGCGCCGCATGGCTGCTTATCGACGCCACCGCGCGCCCACGCTCCCTCACCCTCGCCTGGGCCCCCGACGACGTGGAGCGCCCCAGTGACGTGGCCGAACGCCTGCCCAAAGCACTCATCCACCGCAACGTGCCCGGGGAGCCCATCCACGACCTCCTCACCGCCGCCGATGCCGCGTGGGAGCACTCCGCCGGCTGGGCACCCCATGGCCCGCGCGTCCGTTGGCGCCAGGCCCACCAGCTCCTCCGTGACGCCGGCTGGCCGCTTGAACCTGTGCGCCGCCGCATACGGGACAACACATTGACTGTGGATTGGTCCGCAGTGGCCCCATCCAGCTGATTTACCCCGCCCAGAGCAGATCACGCGGTTGTCAAACATCAGTGACGTCACGCACAATAGGCATCTATGACCCGCACTTCTTCAGGCCGGGGCTGGAAAATCGCTCTGGGCATTCTTGCTGGACTTCTCATTCTGCTGTTCCTCGCGGAGATCGGCATCCGCGGTTTCATCGCGCAGCAGATCCGGTCCGGCATCCGCGACTCCGCTCCCGAAACCGCGGACATGCGTGAGGACGCGTCAGTCCACTTCGGAGCCTCTCCGGTCTTGCTTGGACTTGCGCGCGGGAAACTGCAGCACATCGATATCGATGTCCCGTCCACCCTCGTTCCAGACAGCGACGAGATCGTGGGCAACCCGCCTGCCACCATCAACGCGACGGGTTTCGTTCTCGACCAGAACGATCCCAGCGCCGACTCGCTCGTCGTCCACACCGAGCTACCCCAGGCGCTGGTGCGCGACATGCTCCAGCAGGAGCTGCGTCGCTCGCTCGACGAGTCCCAGGACGGACGCTTCGCCGAATACGACGAGATCCTCACCGTCTCCGATGTACGCACGAACCCGGCCGACGGCACGTTCAATGTGACGTTCTCCAACGGTGCGTTCGGCGTGGAGTTGCGCCCGCACGTCGATGACGGGCAGATGGCGTTCAGTGCCGAATCCACCCAGATTCTGGGCCGTAACCTGCCCGACTTCTTCTCGGAAGCCGTAAGTAACGCTCTCCAAAAAGGCCTGAACGAAGACATTGTGGGGCCGCTGCGGATTCAGGAGTTCCAGGTCGTGGACAACGGGTTCCGCATCACAGTTTCAGGTGAGCAGGTGCACCTGAACGAGCTGCCGGTCTAGCCCCGCGCGGGAAAGACCCGGCCCGCGCCCGCCAACAGCGCGTCCGCAGCCGCGTCCAGAGAGTCGACAGCGCCGTGCACCGCCAGATCGCACGTCACGGCGGGGAGCTCGGCAATGCCCGGCTTATCGACGCCCACCGCAACCACATCCACCCCCACTTTCCCCACCGCGTCTGCCAGCTCCTGAAGTGCTTTCTTCCCGATGGATGACGGGATGGTCACCCCGAATCGTGTCGGTTCATCCACGATCTGGCTTACCGCGATGACGTCCGCGAGAACCGCGTTCACATCGTTGGAGGCATCGTCTACGTCGACCGCGATCCACACTTCGTCGGCGCCGTCCTCGACAGCCAAGCGTGCTTCCGCCGCTTTGATCAGGCTGTGGTGCCGGCCCGTCGGCCACCCGATCAGCGCAATGACGTGCGCAGCGGACCCTGCCTTATCGGACACTCGTTTAGTCTGCGCGACGTGGGTGGGTTCGCACACAATTCCCGCGCCAGCGATCTTCACGAGCTGCGCCACCTCACTGTCGGTGGCGCTGGGAGTACCGCCGGACAGCACGTAGTCGGCTCTGCCCACCCGGCCGGCAAGCCAGGCAAGGTCGCTTCTCTCGTCCACTCTTCCTCGACTACCAGCCGTAGTTGCCGCGGATGATGTTGTTCAGGTGCGGGCGAACGTCGAAGAAGTAGAGCCCGACGAAGATGCATCCGATCAGCCCGAGGAACGGGAAACCGCTGAGGCACGCGATGCCGCTGCCTAGGAGAATGCCCACCCACGCCCATTTGGGCATTCGATCCCCTGCTTCGAAAGCATCGGGGCGGGTGAGCCCCGCCATGACCGCGCCGACGATTCCCGCGATACCCACGACCGCCATCAGGAGCACGCGGAGCATTGTCGGGGCAAGCACGATCCAGTTCTGCAGGGAGAGTTCGGGCAACTGCGTCAGCGTCATCGGGTAATCGGGCCTGCTTTCAAGGTGTGAATCGCGGTCTAGGAATTCTTCGGGTCGGGGTTGGACTGGCCGTTGTCCTCGACCACCTCGCCGTCGATGATATCGGAGGCGGTACCACGCCCAGCGGAAGTGTCCGTGGGTGCAGGCTCGTCGGAGGAGAAGACGGAGCCGAGGCGGTTGATCATGTCGTCCAGACGCGAGCGCATGTCGGCGATGGTGTCCTCGGCAGAGCTGGTGCCGCTGGCGGTGTTGTTGGCGGTGTCTTCCGCGCCAGCTTCGCCGCCGCGGTTTCGCATCTGGTTCACGGCGACGTTGAAGGACTCGCGGACCTCGTCGGCGGCATCGCGGAAAGCGGACTTCATCTTGTCTGCTTCATCGGACTCGCGGGCGGTGTCGGCGGCGCGGGTGACGCTGCCCGCGAAGTCGCGGAAGATGGACTCGGCGTCGCCGGCCAGGGAGGCGGTGGCCGCCCGGAAATCACGGTCATTCTCCGCGCCCTCGTATGCCTGGCGGGCATTAGCGATCGCAGCCTTGAACTGGTCACCGAAACCAGCGTGGTCGTCGGTCAAGTCCTCGGTGTGGGCGGCGTGAGCACCACCGGAAATGTCGGCATCGCGGTCAGCGCGGAAGTTGCGGCCGAACTCGCCGGCCAGATCCCCCAAGCGGGACCATGCGTTCAAAGATGCCTCACCAGCACCCTTCAGCGTGTTGAGGATGCTCTCCTCACCGTTGTTGTTCGCGGAATAATTCGGTTTGGAAGCGTTGCCGGTGCGGTCGGTCATGGGGTCTCCTCTAAAGGCGCAGGTTAACGGGAACAGGAAGCTAAAACAGTATCTGCGTCACAGTGTAAATAACCAGGCCCGCCAGCGCACCGACAATCGTTCCGTTCACGCGGATGTACTGCAAGTCCTTGCCCACCATGAGCTCGATCTTGTCGGCTGCTTCGCGGCCGTCCCAACGCTCGATGGTGTCGGAGATGATGGCCGTGATGTCGGAAGCGTAGTTGTCGGCGATGAACCGAGCCGTGCCTTCGATCCGCCGGTCCAGGGACGCACGCAGCTCGGGCTCCTCAACGATGCGGCCGCCCCACTCCTGCGCCAGTTCGGCCACGCGGCGGCGGAGGGGGGAGGAGGGGTCAAAGGAGGCGTCGATAAGCGACTGCGAAACAGCGCCCCACAGCTCTCCCGCAACGGATTTCGCGGCCGTGGAACCCATGATGTCCCCTTTGAGCTCCTCGACGCGGGTGATCATGTCCGGGTCGAACTGCAGATCGGATGCGAATTGCCCGATAGTGCGGCGGATCGCCTGGCGCGCGGCGTGGTTCGGGTCCGTGTCGATCTCCCGCATGAAATCCTCGAGCTCTCGGTACACGCGCTCCCCCACCAGCTCTTTTGCGAAACGCGGCGCCCAGCTAGGCATCCGCTCATCAATCATGGTCACCACGGATTCCTCCATCGTGCCCACCTTCGCGCGCCCCCACGCGATGATGTCCTCGACGACCGGCTCCACTTTGCCGTCTGCGATGAGACCGTCGAGCATGCGGCCGAGAGGCGGCCCCCACGCGGGCTCCGCAAGCCGGTCGAGTACCTGGTGGTTGATCAGCGCCTCCGCATCCTTCGGGTCGACCGCCGCGACGGCGTTGCCCGTGAAGCGGCCGACCTGCTCCGAGACCTTCTCCGCGTTCTCCCGCTGCGACAGCCACGCTCCCGCGCGTTCCGGGAGATTCGCCTCAGTGACTTTCTCCGTGATCAGCTCCGCGTTCAGGAAGTTCTCCCCCACGAACTCGCTGAGCGCCCCACCGATCTGGTCCTTCTTCTTCGGCACCAGCGCCGTGTGCGGAATCGGGATGCCCATCGGATAGCGGAACAGGGCAGTCACCGCGAACCAGTCCGCCAGCCCGCCGACCATGCCCGCTTCCGACGCCGCGCGCACGTACGGCACCCAACCCGGGGCCGAGCCGCGTGTGATCCACCATTCACACGCGATGTAGACCACCGCAGCTACTACGAGTAGCCCCGTCACCCATGTCTTGTGAATCCGCAGCGAACGCCGCCGCTCCGCCTCCACCTCCGGCGAGGGACCGGGAACAGCGAGACGATTACTCATCTGCACCTCGCGCTCCTCTTCCTCCAACGCATGCTTAGCCATGCAACGATTAAAGCGCAAAAGAACCTCCCGCTCACGCATGCGCGCGCAAGCAGGAGGTTCTGCGGGCTCCCCTAAGAGGAGGAGCTTAGTTACGGCGGCCGGTGGCCTTGCTGTACTGGCGGTAGCCGGAGCGGCCGGCGCGGATGGTGATGAAGCCGCCGATGAGCGTCGCAGCGGTGAGCACCGCACCCACGATCAGGACAGTCTGGGAAATGTCCTCACTCGCGCCGTGGCCCCAGATCGTGGTTGCTGCGCCGTAGATGAGGGTGCCAAAGCCCGCCAGGGAAGCGAGAATCAGCGCCATGCCGACCCAGGTGATGTGCTTGACCAGCGAGGAGTGCGGGGCAGCCAACGACACCGGGTCGTAGCCGTCGACGTAGCCGTCCTGGATGGTCGCGCCGTACTCCGGGAAGCTCTCGACCGAGATATCCGCAACCGGTGCGGGTCCTGCATGTCCACTCATGGAACTGTCTCTCTTTCCTTGTGCGGGTGTGCCCGTGAAGTGTTTTCTCTCATTATAGGCAGGTCTTGCCGGGCACAACCCCGGCTAGCCCACCTTGTGCGGCGACCGCCGCGGACCCGCTGTGGGGCGGGCCCGCCGTGGCGCGCGCTTGGCTGTGCCTAGTCGTCCTTACCGCGGAAGGCAGCGCGTGCGCGCTCCTTGTTGATCGCGCCGACGGCCTCCAGCGGAATGCCCGCCGGGCAGACATCCGCGCACTCGCCGTAGAGGGTGCAGTGGCCGAAGTTGGTCTCCAGCTCGTCGACCATCTGGCGTGCGCGCTTGCCGCGCTCCTCCTTGCCCAGCGGCAAAAGCTTGAGGTGGCTCAGCTTCGCACCGGTGAACAGGTGCGCGGCACCGTTCGGGCACGCCGCGACGCAGGCGCCGCAGCCGATGCAGGCAGCGAAGTCCAGAGCCTTCTCGGCGGTCTCGTGGTTGACGTGCAGGGTGTCGGCATCCGGAGCGGTGCCCGCCTGGAGCGAGACGTAGCCGCCCTGCTGCATCACGCGGTCCAGCGCCGAGCGGTCCACGGTGAGGTCCTTGATCACCGGGAAGGCTGCGGAGCGGAACGGCTCGATGCGCAGAGTGTCGCCGTCCTTGTAGTTGAACAGGCGCTGCAGGCAGGCGGTGGTGTTCTGGCCGGCGCCGTGCGGGCGGCCGTTGACCGAGACACCGCAGGTGCCGCAGATGCCCTCGCGGCAGTCGGAGGCGAAGGAGAACGGCTCCTCGCCTGCCTCGACGCGGGCGTTGTTGACGTGGTCCAGCAACTCCAGGATCGACATCTGCTCGACAGCGTCGTCGACCTGAACGGTCTCGAAGTTGCCCTCGGTGTCGGGTCCGGCCTGACGCCAGATCTCAAGTGTCAGTTTCATTACTTGTAGTTCCTTGTCATCAGCGGAATCGAATCGAAGTACAGGGGCTCAGCATGGCGGATGAACTGCTCCTTGCCAGCCGGCTCCCATGCGGAGACGAAGCACCAGTTCTCGTCGTCGCGCTCTGCCTCGCCGTCCTCGGAGAGGTGGTCCTCGCGGTAGTGCGCACCGCAGGACTCGTCGCGGTCGAGAGCGTCGATGATCATGAGCTCGCCCAGGTTGATGTAGTCCGCGACGCGGATCGCGTTCTCCAGGGTCTGGTTCATGTCCATCGCGTCACCCGGGATGTTCACGTTGGCCCAGAAATCCTCGCGCAGGGCGCGGACGTTCTTCAGGCCCTTCTCCATCAGCTCGACGTTGCGGGAGACACCGCAGGATTCGTAGAGAATCGCACCGAGCTGCTCATGGTAGTAGTCCGGACCGTGCGGATCGGCACCGTTGATGTTCATCAGACGGTTGATCAGCTCCTGGGAGCGGTTGACGGCAGCTGCGACCTCCGGGGATTCCAGGCTCAGGACCTCTTCGTTGAGGTGGCCGGCGAGGAAGTTCGGGACGGTGAACGGGAGGGTGAACCAGCCGTCCACGGACGCGGACAGCAGCGAGTTCGCGCCAAGGCGGTTCGCGCCGTGGTAGGTCCACGAGCACTCGCCGGCGGCGAACAGGCCGTCGATGGACGTCATCTCGTTGAAGTCGGTCCACAGGCCGCCCATGGTGAAGTGGACGGTCGGAGCGATGCGCATGGGCACCTCGTACGGGTCCTCACCGATGGAGTCCTCGTACATCTCGAACAGGTTGGAGTAACGCTCCTTGATGGTGTCCTTGCCCAAGCGCTCGATGGCATCGGAGAAGTCCAGGTAAGCAGCGTTGTTCAGCGGGCCGATGCCGCGGCCGGCGTTGATCTCCTTAGAGATCGCGCGGGAAGCAACGTCACGCGGGACGAGGTTACCGAAGGCCGGGTAGCGGCGCTCCAGGAAGTAGTCGCGCTCCTCCTCCGGAATGTCCGCCGGATTTCGGTCGTCGCCCTGCTGCTTCGGGACCCACACACGACCGTCGTTACGCAGGGACTCCGACATCAGCGTCGTCTTCGCTTGCCACTTGGCGTTGACCGGCAGACCCGTCGGGTGGAACTGCACGAACGCCGGGGAAGCCAGGTAGGCGCCGTGCTCGTAGGCGCGCATGATGGCCGAGGCGTTGGAGTTCTTCGCCAGGGTGGTCTTGTGGTACACGTTGCCGTATCCGCCGGTGGCCAGAACCACAGCGTGGCCGGTGAACGGCACCAGCTCACCGGTGATCAGGTTGCGGGTGACAATGCCCTCGCAACGCTTCTTGCCGTCTTTCTCAGTGATGATGAAGTCGACCAGGTCATTGTGGGTGAAGATCTCCACGTTGCCCAGGTGGATCTGACGCTGGAGCGCCGATGCCGTGGACAGCTGGAGCTGCTGACCTGTTTGACCACGGGTGTAGTAGGTGCGGGACACCTGCACACCACCGAACGAACGGGTGGCCAGTGCGCCGCCGTACTCGCGCGCGAAGGGGGCGCCGATTGCGTTCATGTGGTCGATGACGCGGACCGACTCGACAGCCAGACGCCAGCAGTCGGACTCGCGGCAGCGGTAGTCGCCGCCTTTGACGGTGTCCTTGGTGTGGCGGTACGCGCCGTCGTTGTCCATCTTCTTGCCGCGGGCGGAGTTCACGCCACCCTGAGCAGCGATGGAGTGCGCACGGCGCGGAGCGTCGTGGTAGGTGAAGTTCTTCACGTTGTAGCCGAGCTCGCCCAGCGCCGCGGCAGCCGCACCGCCAGACAGGCCGGTGCCGACGACGATGACGGTGAACTTGCGGCGGTTGAGCGGGGAGACGAGCTCCATGTGGTCCTTCTGGTAGGTCCACATGTCACGCATCGGGATGCCCTTGGGCTCGTTGTTCTCCAGGATGTTGCCCGGAACAACACCGGCGGCCTTGGACTTCGGGTTGGTGAAGTCCTTGTCGCCGTCCTTAGCTGCCTGGTCACTCATCGGCTTAGCTTTGTCGGCGGTCTGAGTGGCCTGCTTCACGTTCGCCTTCTGGTCGACGCTCTTCGGAGCGGTCTGGGAGCGCGGGGCTTCTTTGCCGTCCACGCCGTTAGCGGGAGCCTTCTCCGGCTTCTCGTTGCCCGCGTTGTGTGCAGTAGTCATTGACGTTCCTCCAGCCGTTCCTAAGAAACCATTCCGAATGCGATCGCCAAAGGCATCACAATGTTGCCGATGACCACGATGGCCGGGATCCAGTACGCAAGCACGACCATGATGGCGTTGCCGCGCTTACCCAACCAGCCCAAGTCGGAGACCGCTAGGTAAACACCGTGGGTGAGGTGCATGAACAGTGCGATCATCGCGATGACGTAGAACAGCGTCACCGGCCAACGCGCGGGGTCGAAGGTGGCCAGCAGGTTGTTCTTCACTGCGCCGTGGGTGAAGGCCTCGGACGCGACGACCTCACCGATAGTCAGGTCGAGCAGGTGGAAGATGATGAACAGCAGCAGGATGACGCCGGTGACGATCATCCAGCGTGCAGCGGTGGACTGCAGGCCGCCCATCAGGTTGGTGCGGCGGAACTTGCCGCGGGACTTGCTCGAACGGGCCTTCAGGGCGAATGCGCCCCAGATGTGGAGCACCAGGCAGGCAAGAAGAACGATGCGGATAATCCACAGCAGAGAGCTACCGGGGAAAAGGGGCTGGCCCATCTCGCGCAGGAACGTGCCGTACTCGTCGATAGCGGCGGTCCTGCCGTGGTCGGGCATGAAGATCTTGAGGTTACCGACCATGTGGCCGATGACGAACAAGAAGAAAATCAGGCCGGTGACGGCCATTGTGAGTTTGAGTGCCCACGTGGGCACTCCGGGCCGTTCGCGGAGCGGCTCCTCAGTGATTTTGCCGTGACGAATTGCGTCACGATCTGCATGTTGAACAGTCATGGCACCTCCAGTGTCGATTCAACTTTACGGTTAACCGAAGGTTCCTCACTACTCGACGAAGGAGTCCACCCCCTCGCAAGCTGCGCACAAGCGGCATCGGGTGCACCAAAGCAGCAACGCGCCATCAACACCCCAGTTCACATCAGCACCAGCTTTTCGACGCCCACCCCCTCCCCGGAATGTGAAATAGCGCACCTGCACCCGCTTCACCTGACCCGCGGCACAATCACCACCCCGAAGGGTGTCGAACTTTGGTTTGTTAGTTCACCCTTATCTGCCCACGCTCGCAATCTGCCACACTTCGTTACAGTGGACCCCATGACTGATACGAATTCCGCAACCCGTGTTATCGACGCATCCGCCAACGACATCTTCGCTCTTCTCTCCGACCCGTCCCGCCACGCCGAGACAGACAACTCCGGCATGGTCGTCTCCGCCGACACCGACGCGAAGCTGGAGAAGGTCGGCGACATCTTCGTCATGAACATGACCAAGGAGGACGGCGACTACCAGACCCGCAATGAGGTCTTTGCGTTCCAGGAGAACAAGGTCATCGGCTGGCAGAACCTGAAGAACCTCACCGCCGATGTCGAGGTCGGCGCGAAGTGGCTCTACGAGCTCGCTTCCGAGGGCAACGACCGCACCTCCGTCACCCTGACCTACGACCGCAGCGAGATCGAGTCCGACGCAGTGCGCAAGATGTCCGAGAACTTCGACGACGCTGCCATGGAAGAGTCCCTCGCAGCTCTCGCTTCCGCTCTCGACGGCACCGACAACCCGACGCAGAAGAGCTAGCTAAGCTCCCCCTCCCCTACACACTGCACCCCTGCGGTCGTCCACACCCGGACTGCCGCAGGGGTGCATCTTTCTGCCGCACAAGCAGCCAGACACGCGAAAGTGCCCCGAGTTGGGAAGCTCGGGGCACGAGTCGTCGATAAGCGAAAGCGCTACAGGTTGATCATGTGGCCCTCGACGCCGTGGGCGATCTCCTTGAGCACCTCCGACAGCGTCGGGTGAATGTGCACGTTGCGCGCGATCTCGCCGGCGGTGAGATCGAAGCGCTGCGCCAGGTTGATCTCCGGGAGAAGCTCGGACACATTCGCGCCGACCAGGTGAGCACCGAGAATCTCGCCGTACTCACCGTCGACGATCAGCTTGCCGAAGCCCTGGGACTCCGCCAGACCCAGCGCCTTACCGTTCGCGGAGAACGGGAAGGTAGCCACCTTGATGTCCTTGTCCGCGAACTTCTCGCGAGCCTGCTCCTCGGTGTAACCCATGGACGCGACCTGCGGGTTGCAGAACGTCGCGCGCGGCATCATCTGGTAGTCGCCGAGCTCCATCGTCTCAGCGTCCGCGATCGTCTCGGCCGCAACGATGCCCTGCGCCTCAGCGACGTGCGCGAGCTGCAGCTTCGCAGTGACATCACCGATAGCGTAAATGCCGTCGACGTTGGTGCGCATGCGCTCATCGACCGCGATCGCGCCACGCTCCGTGAGCTCCACGCCCGTGTTCTCCAAACCGAAGCCCTCGGTGCGCGGCTGGAAGCCAACAGCCACCATGACGCGGTCCACCGTGATCGTCTCCGTGTCGTCGGAACCCTTCTTCTGGATGTCCACCTCAACGGAATCGCCGTTGTCGCGCACAGCCGTCGTCGCGTGGCCCGTGAGAACCTTCACGCCGAGCTTCTTGTACGCCTTGGTGATCTCCTTAGACACGTCCTTGTCCTCGTTCGGCAGAACGCGGTCCATGAACTCCACGACCGTGACATCCACACCGTAGTTGGACAGCACGTACGCGAACTCCATGCCGATCGCGCCCGCACCGACGATGACCATCTTCTCCGGGGCCTCCGGGTTGAGGATCTGCTCCTCGTAGGAGACGACGTTGTCCGACAGCTCAATGCCCGGCAGCGTCTTCACCACAGAACCGGTCGCGATAATGCAATCGTCGAACGTGACAGTCTTACCCTTGTCGTCGCCCTCGGTGATCTCCAGCGTCTTCGCGTCCTTGAAAGAACCGAGACCGTTGATCTCCGTGATCTTGTTCTTCTTCATCAAGTAGTGGACGCCGCCGACGATCTTCTCCGAGACCTTGCGGGAACGCTTGTGCGCGTCACCGTACTCGAACGACACATCACCCTTGATGCCGAACGTCTTCGCCTCGTGGTTGAAAATGTGCGCCACTTCAGCGTTCTTGATCAACGACTTCGACGGGATGCAGCCCACGTTCAGGCACACACCGCCCCAATACTGCTTCTCTACAACCGCAACCTTTTTGCCTAGCTGGGCTGCGCGAATTGCGGCGACGTAACCACCAGGGCCAGCGCCGAGTACTACAACGTCAAAATGTTCATTAGCCACGACCACTAGGATACGTGTGCTCGCGACAAACCGCTGCGACGGTTCTTTGCACCTCAAACTCGGCCAGCTTTTGGCATGATTAACGCAGTCTCTTTACATCACCGTTCAAACGCCGCGAAGGATCATCACAATGAAGTTTTCCCGCCCCGCCCTCGCTGCCGTTGCCGCGATCGCCGTCGCCGCAGGATCTTTCTCCATCGTCAACGCCGCAGACAAGCGCGAGAACACGACAGCTGACCGCGTTGCGGCGAACTCCCCCAGAGTCGGCGACGCCGCCCCCATCAACCCCGCAGCCGATGCCGAAAGCTACGAGTTCGCCGAGGACGCCGAAGCCGCGGACGCTGATCTCTCCGAAGAAGACGCCGTAGCCGACGACTACTCCGACATTCTCTACGGCGATCCGATTGTGGACGCCACTGCTGATGCTGACGTCGCGGCCGACGTCGCCTACGAGGAAGCCTCGCTTGACGACGGCGCCGCGCCCCTCCCAGCCTCCCCCTCTGAGGTCGATGGGGCAGTCGCTACACTGAGCCAGCCAGCTCCTGTTGACCCGACGATCGAAGCCCGCGCCCAGGAGGTTCCTGACCTCGGAGGAAACAAACCGGACCGCAACGATATAGCTTCCCGCGCGAAAATGCGGAAAATGACCGGCCCGTCCGATGCCCCTAAGAAGATTTACGGCGACACCGGCGCAACCCAGGCTTGGTACGGCACCGAGGGTGTCGAAGGCTGGTACGTCTACTCCGAATCGATGAAACGCGACATCCCCGTCGCTCTCATCCGCGCCACCGACCGCGATGGAAACCCGGTTTCGAATGCACCGACGCTCTACATGCTCAACGGCGCAGGCGGCGCCGAGCAGGACGGCGACTGGATCTCCACTGGAGGAGCTCAAGATTTCTACAGGGGCAAAGGCGTCAACGTGGTCATCCCCATGGAGGGCGCATTCTCCTACTACGTCGACTGGCTCACCGACGGCGAAACCCTGAAGCAGAAGTCTCCGTATTTCAAGGGCGAACAGAAGTGGAGCACATTCCTGGGCAAGGAGCTTCCACCCGCCGTGGAGCACGAACTCGGCGCTAACGACAAACGCGGTGTTCTCGGATTCTCCATGTCCGGCACCTCTTCCCTCCTTCTCGCCGAGCACTTCCCCGACCAATTCACCGCCGTCGGCTCCTTCTCTGGCTGCGCCGCAACGTCTACTCCGTTGCCTTGGGCGTTCACTGCCCTCACCGTGAACCGCGCAGCTCGAAAATCCGACTACACTTCCGTGACCCCCGCCCACATCTGGGGCCCCATGGGCAGCCCCTACAACCGCCACAACGACGCTTTGGTCAACGCCGAGAAGCTGCGCGACAAGGCCATCTACATCTCCAACGGCTCCGGCACCGGATCCCAGTCGGACATGATCGGCTACCGCATGAGCAAAGGACAGGACTTCGCACAGGCCTCCTCCGGATCGCTGACCACCACCGTTGAAGGCGGAGTCATCGAGGCCGCGACCAATGCCTGCACCCACGACCTGCGTGCAAAGCTCAACAACCTGAACATCCCTGCCCACTACGAGTTCCGCAAAACCGGCACCCACGCATGGTCCGTCTGGATCGACGACCTGGGCCGCTCGTGGAACACCACCTTCGGCCCCGCCCTTATCGGCGACTCCTTTGTCCGCGCCGATGCCCCGGCCCTTGACCGCCCCACCTGGAATCCCGGCAACAAATAGCTTTCAAGCGCCGTCGACACCGAGCACCTCGCCGGTCGCGCCCGCTAGATTTTCTTCGCGATGGATGGAACCGCCCTTTTGCGCACGTCAGAGGGCGGTTTCAAAGTGTGATGGAACCGGGGGTTGTGGATAACTCCGGCGGAGTCGACGGTTATCCACAGGTTTCGGGCCGTGCCCTTTCGTTCGTGGTTGCCGGGTTTTAGCGTGTGGGGCATGAACACGTTTGACGCTTTCCTCGGCTCGATCACGAGTCCTTTGGATGTCCTGGCTGGGTTTGACCGTCAGGCTGCTCGTGATGCCGGCGTCAAACCGACCACTGTTGATGAGTGGGAGCGTGTCCACACCGTCTACTTCGGCCCGACGAGGTTCACCCGGAAGCAAGCGCATGCCATCCGGATCGCTAGGGAGACGGGGAAGTCTCTGGATCAGTTGGTGTTGATCGAAAACCAACTCAAAGCAGTCACACCGGCAAGTGAGACGTGGCGGCTACGGCTTGCCTTATTGTCCGTGCGTGGTGACTACAACACCTTGAAGCGGCGTGCGAAGACGATCATCCCCGATCCCGATCAGGACACACCCGCCCCGGTGTCCACGGTCCGGTTCAGCACACCGAAGAAAGGGACACGTTCCTTTACCGCCACGGGTGACGCTAGTTTCATCGCCGCCCTCGAGTACGCCTTGCGCCGGAATCTGGATCCGGGTCGTCCGGCAGGCCCGCAAATGTATGAAGCACTGACCGACATTCTGCGCGGTGAGGGTGGTGTAGCTGATGCTGTACCCCGCCCACTGGTAGTAGTCCCGCTAGCAGACCACACGAGGATTCTGCGTGGTGAGGGCAACGACACCATCCTGGGACTATCTGACGGCACCACCATGACCGGTGCGGAGTATTTGGCCCGGTTCCATGGTGAGGATCTGGAAGTAGCGATCTTCCATCCGCAGGCGGGTGCGGTGAACCTGTACGACACGAAACGGTTCGCTAACACCAAGCAGCGTGACCTGGCCCGAGCAACACTCACAACGTGTCCTGTGCCGGGGTGCCGGCATGCCGCGGATAACTGCGAGGTCCACCACGTCACCGCCTGGTCCAAGGGTGGTCAGACAAACATGGACAACCTGTCGGTGGTGTGCAGGTACCACAACCGCACCAACGACGATGATCCCCACCGCAACAACCGCGGCCGGGTAGAGATCAGGGCAGGAACCCCAGTATGGGTATCCCCCAGGGGGAGGCCCGCGGCGAACACCACCCACCAATACGGCGCGATGCACCTACTGTTCGGAAAACAACGAGAATAAACAACGGGAATAACGCCGGGCCACCAAGACCAGTGGACCAGTGGGCCAGCCGAACTAAAGGGCGGGGACCATCCAAAACTACTGGATCGAGGAGACGGAGCGGGAAAACGCTAACAACTGGACCAGCCGGAGGCGAAGCATGCCCCACGGCCCCATCGGCACGCCCGGAAAAACCGACTAGACGACACCCGACCCTCAAGCGACCAGAAAAGAGGGGTAAACGACAAAAGACGCAGCCGAGAACACCCAGCTGCACCCCCTCAGCTGCGCTTTACAGCTGATAAAAGGGTACTTCCATGGCCTGTCCTTGAAGAGGCTCAGGGGGAACGGTCCGGGAACGCGAAAGCCAGGCCCCGGAAATGGGCCCGGCTAAAGCTTTCGCGGTACAGAATTCCTAGAACATGCCCAGGCTGAGAGCAACGGTGGACGACGTCGAGGAAAGCTGGTGGACGACACCACCGAGGAACTCGTTGATCATCAGCTGGATCTGCTCAATGGGGTTCAGCGGGGAGTTCTTCATGGGATAATTCCTTTTCTGTTGCCGTGGTCTTCTTCGCCCCGAGGGGTATCTCAGCTGGCGGCTGAGTCAATCCCGGGAATTTCGAACCTGGGAAAGTTACCCATGTCCGTTTCATTGGGTGTTTCGCGCTGGATTGCGTCCTCGTTACGACATCGCCCTCAAGGCCCTCAAGTGTTTCTGTCCGAGCGGAACGACAACACACGCACGACGGATCGTAACATGATTAACATTGTGCACAACTGGAATGGAATTACCGGTTGTGCGCCAGCTACCCCACCGTTAAAGTCAAGTTCGCTCCAAGATTCTTAGGCGCGCATACGCGTTACGGTAACGGAACGCGTCAGTGCGGCGAAGATCGGAGTGGAACCATATCGGCTGGGGTCGAGCCGGATCGCACCCCGTCAAAACTCGCAAGGACTTTTAGTATGAAGCTCTTCCGCTCCGTCGCCGCAATTGCCACCGCCACGGCGCTCACGTTCGGCGCTGGGTCTGCGCTCACCGCAGACGCAGCACCGGTCAATCCCCAGCAGGCAGCGGGCAACGCTGCAGTTGGAACTGTCAAGAACTGGAACGCCCACCCCGCCCCCAAGGCGGTCACAACCGGCGAAACCGCGAAGTGGGTTAACGAGGTCGACCACAAGAAGGTGTGGGCCTTCTGGGTCAGTTCACCGTCCATGGGGCGTGATATCCCGGTGGCCGTCATTCCGGCGCGCAACGATAAGGGCGAATTGGTCAAGAACGCTCCGACGATCTACATGCTCAACGGTGCTGGTGGCGCAGAGCAGGATTCGGACTGGCTGACCTACGCCGAGACCCAGAAGTTCTATGAGAAGAAGGGCGTCAACGTCGTCATCCCGATGGAGGGCGCTTTCTCCTACTACACGGACTGGCTGAACACTCCGAATGCCGCGTACTTCAAGGGCCCCCAGAAGTGGGAGACGTTCCTGACCAAGGAGCTGCCGGGGCCGATTGAGAAGCGTCTCGGTGCGGATAACCGCCGTGCAATCCTCGGTTTCTCCATGTCCGGCACGTCTGCGCTGCTCCTGCCGGAGAAGGTTCCGGGCTTCTACGACGCTGCGGCAAGCTTCTCGGGTTGCGCCGCCACTTCGTCCCCGGCCGCGTACAACTTCGCCCGCCTGACGGTGAACCGCGGAGCGGGTTCGGCCGCCAACTTCAAGACTGTCACGCCGGAGCAGATGTGGGGCCCGATGGGCGGCCCGTACAACCGCGCCAACGACGCTCTTCTCAATGCCGAGAAGCTCCGCGGCACGAAGCTGTACGTCTCCACCGCTACCGGCCTCGCAGCAGAGCAGGACATGGTCAGCTACATTGCCGCCAAGGGTGCCCCCGCGGTGGCAGCTCACGCAGCTTCGTTGACCCTGCAGGTTGAGGGTGGCGTGATTGAGGCAGCGATCAACACGTGCAACCACGACCTCAAGGCGAAGCTGGACAGTCTCAAGATCCCGGCTCACTACGAGTTCCGTAACGTTGGCACCCACTCGTGGCCGTTCTGGCGCATGGACCTGGAGAACTCCTGGAACAAGACGATCAAGCCGGCCTTCGGCATGTAACACGAGCCTGACACAACCGTAGAACTCCGGAGCAGCGACGTTCCGGAGTTTTTCTTTTCCTCTTCACTGGGCCTTAGGGTGGCGGTATGGCAGATTCGACCCGGCCCCCTGTTCCCGATCTGACGATCGACCCCGCTGAGCTGGACAACATCACCGGCACGGCCGCTCTCACGTGGGCGAAGGATTGGTCCGATCTGACTGAATCGGCGTACGAAACGACGTCGCTCGCTGCACGGATCCGGAGTGCGCTAGACACCGACGACAGAATCCCTTACGTCACCCGCCGCGGCGAACACCTCTACAACTTCTGGCGCGATCACTCGCACCCGCGCGGCGTGTGGCGTCGCACCACCCTGGAGAGCTACCTCGCAGATAGCACCGAGTGGGAAGCAGTCCTTGACATCGACGATCTCGCAGCAGCCGAGGGAGAAGATTGGGTGTGGAAAGGGGCGTCGGTACGCCCTATCGCCAACGACCGGGCGCTGGTGCGGTTGTCCCGCGGAGGAGCTGACGCGGTGGTTGTTCGCGAATTCGACCTTGCCGCGCTCACTTTTGTCGACAACGGCTTCACTCTGCCCGAAGCGAAATCGGACGTGAGTTGGCTGGACCGCAACACGCTACTTGTCGGCACGGATCTCGGGGCGGGCAGCGTCACGACATCGGGCTACCCGGTCGAGATCCGCGTATGGCGGCGGGGCGAGCTTCTCAGCGAAGCACCAGTCGTCTTCCGCGGTGAACCAGACGACGTCGCGGTCGGAGCAGGGGTCGACCACACGCCGGGTCATGAGCGGATCATTTTCACCCGCGCCCTCGATTTCTACACCGCACAAACGCACATCGCGCCGCTCGATTCACCCACCACGCGCACGCTTATCGACGCCCCCTCAGACTGCACCGCCATCCCCCACGAACAGTGGCTCTTTCTGTTGCCTCGATCGGACTTCGCCAACCTTGAAACAGGGAAACTCGGCGTGATCAGACTCGATGATTTCCTCGCCGGGGACCGTGACATCACCACGCTTATCGACGATGCCGCGACCCAGAACCTCTCGTTCACCTCGCAAAGCGTCCTCGCCACCACGCTTGACAATGTGGCCACCCGCATCACCCGCTTCCGACTCGGGAGCTGGGAGCGCGAGCTGGTTGACTTACCGGAAGCCGCGACCGCATCGGTGGTGGCGACTAGTCCTCTCGACGAGGTTCACGGGGAAGAGGTGTGGATCAACGCATCGTCGTTTAGCACCCCTTCGACCTTGATCAGAAACGGCCGCATCGTGCGCCAAGCACCCGCTCTTTTCGATTCCTCCGGGATTCAGACCCGCCAACACTGGGCAGTGTCCGCAGACGGGACGAAAATTCCGTACTTCATCGTGGGGCGTTTTGGTGCCCAGGACTCAGAGAGCGCAGCCCCACGACCGACTCTGGTCGGAGGCTACGGGGGATTCGAAGTCTCTCTTACCCCTGCTTACTCGACTGTCCGCGGGATGGCGTGGTTAGAACAGGGCTATTACTACGTGCAGCCCAATCTGCGCGGCGGAGGCGAATTCGGGCCCGAGTGGCATTCCCAGGTAGTCAAGACCAACCGGCACAAGGTGTGGGAGGATCACCGGGCGGTGCTGGAAGACGTCGTCAAGCGCGGCTATGCGACGCCCGCGATGCTCGGCATCCGCGGTGGCTCAAACGGCGGGCTCTTAACGTCTGGTGCGCTGACCCAGTACCCGGACCGGTTCGGAGCAGCCGTGATCCAGGTGCCGCTCACCGACATGCTGCGCTACCACACCCTGTCCGCCGGTGCTTCATGGATGGCCGAGTACGGCGACCCCGACAACCCCGAACAGCGCACCGCCATCGAGAGCTGGTCCCCGTTACACAACGTGGACTCAATGCGGGAATACCCGCCGGCGTTGGTGACGACGTCGACACGCGATGACCGCGTCCACCCCGCCCACGCCCGCACCTTTGCCCTCGCGTTGGCTAAAGCCGGCCAGCCCGTCGACTACTTCGAAAACACCGCTGGCGGACACGCGGGCGCCGCCGACAACGAACAAATCGCACGCGTCGAAGCCCTCATTTACACCTGGCTGGACGACAAAATCGGGTGCGGGAACCAAAGCGACGCCGGCAACGACTGATCCCTCGAGGCGCTTCAGCGACGATAAGCGCACCTGATCTTCTAAGGAGCCCCATGAACAAGAAGCTCTTCTCCCTGGCAGCCGTCCTGTTTGCCGGTTCGCTGAGCTTGGCGGCCTGCGGCGATGCTGGCAACGCTGACAACGCCAGCGACACTGACAACGCTGCACATGACGCCGACGGAACAGACACGGCCACCACCGCCGACGAAGCAGGCGGAGCGGCCTCCGTTGTGCAGCTGACAGAGGGTTACTGCCGCGCCAAGCCGGACGCCCGAAACCCCGAGGACAACGAGCACATGACCGAATTGGACGCGAAGCACTCGGACATGACCTCCTGCTTCGGCACCCTCAAGAACACATCTGACAAGGACGTCACGGTGGTGTCCTTCGCTTCCCCAGCTCTCGAGGGCTCCTCCACCGAACTCCACGAGGTTGTCGACGGCATGATGCGTGAAAAGGCAGGCGGCTTCACCATCGCCCCGGGCGGAACATACGAGCTTGTCCCCGGCGGCGACCACCTGATGATCATGAACTGCCCCGGCGCGATTCCCGCTGGCGAAAAGATCGCCGTGGAAATCACCATGAGCGACGGCTCTGTCCAAGCGCTGGAGCTTCCCGTTCGCGAGCAGCCGTCCGGCGAGGAAAATTACGGTGGGGATGCCGGTGCTGAGCACGCGGACCACACTGACCATGCTGGTCACGCAGAACACGCCGGCAATTAGCTTCCCACGAGATTCCCTCTTACTCCGTTGAAAGGCCCTATGACTGACACGCCCCGCACCGAGCCGGAACCAGCCTCAGCTACAGCCGCTTCACGCAAAACTCCGACACGCCGACAGTTCCTGCACGGCGCGGGGGTTCTGGGAGCTGCCGGGGCCGTCGCGGCGGGCACGAGCGCGTGCGCGAATGAAACGGCCACCAACCCGACCGCAGGCGAGAAAAACAGCGGCGACAGCACGTGGCCGGGCCAGGGCACGCAGGAATCAGGGGAAGCTGGTGAAGCTTTCCTCGCCGACTCCCGGGTGGAGTTCGACGGAGAGCACCAAGCGGGAATTGCGACGCCGGAGCAAGCCTTCATCAAACTCATCGCATTCGACCTCAAGAGCAACCGCGAATCCCGAGACGACGCGACACGCCTCATGCGCCTGTGGACCGACGATGCCCGGCGCATGTGCTCGGGGCTAGCTGGGCTGGCTGACCTGGAAAAGGAGAACCTCGCCTCCACCGCCAACTTGACCATCACGGTCGGTTTCGGCCGGAACTTCTTGGACAAGCTCGGGCTCGGTGCGAAAGCCCCAGCCTGGTTGGGCGACCTGCCGGAGTACAACCGCGACGAGCTTAGCGTCGCCTGGTCCGGCGGCGACCTCTGCCTCCAGATTTGCGGCGACGACCGTTTCACCGTCTCCCACGCCGCACGCTTCATGACCAAAGCCGCACGCAGCTACGCCGACGTGACTTGGATCCAAGACGGCTTCCTGCATGCCCGCGGCTCCGTCGCGACAGGCGAGACACCCCGCAACCTGTTCGGCCAGCTCGACGGCACTGGAAATCCGCCGGTGGAGGAATTCGACGACCTCGTGTGGATCAGCGACGGCCCTGAGTGGTTGCGGGGCGGCAGTGCGATGGTGGTGCGTCGCGTAGCAATGCTTCTCGACGAATGGGACATCCTCGACCGCCCCTCCCGCGAAGTCGTCACCGGTCGGGCACTAGACAACGGAGCGCCGTTGACCGGTGAGAACGAGTTCGACGAACCCGACCTCGATGCTCGGGACGAGTACGGTCTTCCGGTCATCGACCCGAACTCGCACATGGCCCGGGCAAAGTCAGCTCCGGACAACCAGGGAGAACGGATTTTCCGGCGGCCCTTCAACTACGACATGCCGCCAGGACCGGACTCGCGGGGCAGCTCAAATGCGGGCCAGATCTTCATCTGCTTCCAACAAGACCCGTTGCGGCAATTCGATCCCATCCAAAAGCGTCTCGACGAAGCCGACCGCCTCAACGAGTGGATCGTCCACATTGGTTCCGCTGTCTTTGCCATCCCGCACGGCACCGCAGAGGGCGAATACTGGGGGCAGGACCTGCTCGAAGACTAGGTGAGTCTGTCGCGGGCCTCGCGGCGATCCCAGCCTCGATCCCACTCGCGATCCCAGCCGCGGGGCTTATCGCGAGAGTTGCCACGTGGACTGGCGCGAGAGTTGCCTCGAGGGCTGCCGCGGGCCCTTCTTACAGCTCGCTGGCACCTCGGTAGGATTTCTTTTCAATGAAATCGCTGTCATTCGCGACTGTCTTCGCGGCGCTCTCCGGGTTCGTGGTGCTGTGGGTCGCATCGTGGACCCTGGATGCCGAGACCCAAATGCGGTATTTCCAGGCCTACTGGAGTCTGTTCTTCGCCTCGGCGGGATTCATTGACGGGATTACGCAGGAGACGACGAGGGCGGTGGCGTCGGCACGCGAAAGAGCTGAGCGGGGCCGCCCCGCCCGCGGAACCGCGAACCCGTGGCGGATGTCGTTCGTCATTGTCGCGGCCGTGATCATCCTGACCGTCGTTCTCGGCGGCCTGTTCATGGACAGCGTCGTACCGCTCACCCCGGGTCTAGCCACGCAACTGCTCTTGATCGGGCTGGTCAACTACGTCTACCAGGCGATCGTGTCGGGCATTTTGAGCGGCGCCCGGCTCTGGAACCAGTACGCCGGACTCGTCGCCCTGGATTCAGGCGTGCGCCTCGCGCTCGCTGTTGTCGCCTGGCGTGCCGGGTGGGGTGTTGAGGCATTCCTAGTCATCACCGTTGTCGGCGCGATGAGCTGGCTGGTCACCCTGGCTGTGTCGCCGCAGGCCCGCAACCATATCCGCGTTGCCCTCGATGTGGACCGCGGGGAATTCCTCCGGCGCGTCCTCACCGCGATCGTCGCCACCGGTGCATCGGCGACTTTGATCACCGGTTTTCCGGTGGTGCTCAACGCAGCCTTTCCCGCCGATGCCGCGGCCGCTGGCACTGCCGTCGCCGCCGTCAACCAAGCTGTGCTGCTCACCCGGGCCCCAGTACTCGTGCCTCTGCAGCGCTTCCAATCCGCGCTGGTCGTACGGTTCGTGGATAACCGCGCGCGTATCTACTCCTCGCTCGCGCGCCCGATCGCCGCGATCATCGCTGTTGGGCTCATCGGTTTCGCCGCAGCCTGGCTTATCGGTCCGTGGATACTCCGGTTTTTCTTCCCGCCAGAGCTATTCGTGCCCGGTCTTCCGCTCGGGGTACTCACCTTCGCGTCGGCGATCATGGGCGCGTTGATCATCACAGGCACCGCGGTCCTCGCTCTCGAACTGCACGGTTGGTACGTGGCGGGCTGGGTCGCCGGCTCCGTGGGGACCTTCGTCCTCCTCTTCGTCCTGCCGGCTGTCACGGGCTCCGGGGTCACAGTCACCGTGTGCGTCGCGCTCATCGCGGGCCCGCTCATCGGCGCGGCCGTTCACCTAGCAGGACTCTCAACCGCCGCCGCCCCGGAAACGTGACGTACCATAGCCGCATGACTTCCCAGCCCTCCCCATTCGGCACAACAATGCTGGTCACCGGTGGTGCAGGTTTCATCGGTTCCAACTTTGTGCGCCTGGCTACGCAGCGTTACCCAGAGCTACGCATCATTGTTCTCGACGCCCTGACCTACGCCGGCAACGCCGATAACTTGGCAGGACTCGACAGCAACGTCGAATTGGTGGTGGGGAGGATTGAGGATGAAGGGAACGTCGATAAGCTCGCTGCAAAAGCTGACGCGATCGTCCACTTTGCCGCGGAATCCCACAACGACAACTCGCTTCGCGACCCCTCCCCTTTCGTACACACCAACCTCGTCGGCACTTTCACCTTGCTGGAGGCCGTGCGCAAACACGGAAACCGCTTCCACCACGTGTCCACAGACGAAGTCTTCGGCGACCTCACGCTCGACGACCCCGCCCGGTTCACCGAAGAAACCCCCTACCGCCCCTCATCGCCATACTCCGCGACAAAAGCTGGCTCGGACCACCTCGTCCGCGCATGGGTGCGGTCCTTCGGAATCAACGCGACAATCTCGAACTGCTCCAACAACTACGGCCCCTACCAGCACATCGAGAAATTCATCCCGCGACAAATCACGAACCTTCTCACCGGCCGCCCCGCCAAACTGTACGGCGACGGCGCGAACGTGCGCGACTGGATCCACGTCGACGACCACAACGATGCTGTGCTCGCCATCCTCGAGCGCGGACGTCCCGGCGAGACCTACAACATTGGCGCCAACGGCGAACACTCAAACAAAGAAGTCATCGAGCTCATCTGCGAGCTGATGGGCGGCACCTACAAGCACGTCGCTGACCGCCCGGGCCACGATCGTCGATACGCGATGGACGCATCAAAGCTCCGTGGTGAACTGGGGTGGACTCCCCACTACGGCCAGGACTTCCGTGCAGGCCTCGAGCAAACTGTAGCATGGTATCGCACCAATGAAGCTTGGTGGTGCGGCCATAAAGAAGCTGTTGAGCAGGGGTATCGAGCACAGGCGCAGTGACGGTGACGCAGCCGCCTTGTTGAGAGCGAGAAGAAATTCATCACATTCAGCATTCTTAATTCTTACTGACAAAGTAATGTGAAACTGGCCATTAATCGGCCGCCCATGCCCCAGAGGATTCCCGTTTCTCACGTGCCCCTCGCACGCCAGCCTAACTTGGAGCTCAAATGTCCCGCACTCCGCACCGTTCGCGTTCCAACTTGATCATTACCCCAGCCGTCGCGCTTGCAGTTGCGTTTGGGACGGCCACCGTTCCAGTCGCCACCACCCCCTTCGCCGCTGCGCAGGTGAACACGGTTAATCAACCCCGGATCGACACGTCCAATTTGACCACCGATCAGTGGATCGCTCTGACCTCCCAGGCCACAATGGAGCTGATCAACGACTACCGAATCGCCAACGGACTCCACCCGCTTCGCACCCACCAGCTCTTCAACCAACGGTCGGAGGACTACTCCAAAGTGATGGCTGGGAAAGGAAACGGCTGTTCCGCGAGTGACAAGGCCTGTCTAGAAAACGCTTTGCAGCACTCCAACGCCAAACAGTGGGGCCGCTCAGGCGAGAACATCCTACTGAGGAGTCTCACCAAGAACCCAGCCAGCATGACTGAAGCAGATTGGGCCGACCTCGCAGTGCAATTGTTTGAGCAATGGCGCAATTCACCTCTCCACAATGCCGGTATGCTCAACGCGTCCTTTCAGGGCATGGGCTTGGGTATCGCTGTCGACCGGAACAACATCGTCTGGGGCACCACGATGTTCTTCAACGAGCACGTCCAGCTCAGCGGGGGTGCATACTACGAGGGGGATGCCACAACGGAGCGAGCAGTGAGCTCCGGCACCCCGTTCTACATGGCAGGTGGCGCGAAGAAAGCTCTCGGCATCAGCGGCACAACAGACCCGCTTACAGACACTAAGGGGGTCCGGCCGAGCTACAATGGCCTCACTGTCAATGTCAGTGGCAGCACCCGCCAAGTGAACATCGAAGGCGGTCGCAGGGCCCAGGAAGAAAAGAACCGCGGGCTTTCCGCTGGAGTCGATTCCCGCTTGCAATCCGCGACAACGAATCCGAGCGTAGGCGCCAGCACTCCCACTAGCGCCAAACCGAGCACGGCTCCGAAACCAAGCACGGCTCCGAAACCGAGCGCCCCGACAAACACCACCCCGAAGCCGAACACTAGGCCCAGTCTGACAACCACCGACACTCCGAAGCCTGGTCCGACTGGGGAAGGTTCGTCTGTGGGTGCCATCGTCGGCATCGTCGTCGGCGTCCTAGCGCTCCTCGGTCTGGGCGTTGCTGCGCTGGGAATGGCGAACGGAGGTTTCCAGCTGCCGTTCTAGCCTCCGGCAACGGGATTTTCGGTGGAGCTTCCACTTACCGCCGCAGGTAAGTTCCCCGGAACTAGACTCGCTTCCATGGAGGAACGCGCACACGCCCGCTGCCCGATCGACGGCCTGACAGTCCACCGCCTCACGGTCCACGGTGATAACCGCGGGTGGTTCAAGGAGAATTGGGCGGGTACGCCGCCGTTGCGGGTGGAGCAGAACAACGTGAGCTTCAACGCGCAGAAGGGTGCGACGCGCGGGATGCACGCGGAGCCGTGGGACAAGTATGTCTCGGTGGCGACGGGGCGAGTGTTCGGCGCGTGGGTGGACATGCGCGCAGGCTCGCCGACGTACGGCGAGAAGTACGGATGCGAGATCGGCCCGGACACGGCGGTTTTCGTGCCGCGGGGTGTGGCGAACGGTTTCCAGGCGCTCGAGGACGGCACGACGTACATCTATTTGTGCAACGCGCGGTGGTCGCCGGACGCAAGTTACGCGTTCTGCTCGTTCAAGGAGATCGAGTGGCCGCTCGAGCCCACGGAAGTCTCGCCCAAGGACCTCGCCCATCCGCCGCTTATCGACGCCGCCCCCGTCCCTCCCCGCCGCACCCTCGTCACCGGGGCGGACGGTCAGTTGGGACGCGCTTTGCGGGCGCTGCTGCCGGACGCGGATTTCTGCGGCCACGACGACTTCGACCTGACGTGGCCGGTGGAGACAATGATGGAGGCGCGGGACTGGTCGCAGTATTCCGCGATCATCAATGCGGCGGCGTTCAACGACGTCAACGGGGCGGAAACCGCTGAGGGTAGGACAGCTGCGTGGGAGGTCAACGCCCTTGGCCCGGCGAAGCTGGCGCAGGTGGCTAACCGGTACGACCTGACCTTGGTGAATGTGTCCACCGACTACGTCTTCGACGGGACGGTCGCAGAGCACACCGAGGAAGAGTTGCCGAGTCCGTTGGGGGTGTATGGGGCGTCGAAAAGCACGGGCGAAGCTGCTGCTGCCGCGGCTGCGAAACATTACGTGGTGCGCACGAGCTGGGTGTTCGGCGACGGCGGAAATTTCATGGCCACGATGGCGCGGCTGGCGCGCGAAGGTGTCGCACCCAAGGTAGTCAACGACCAGCGCGGCCGCCCGACGTGGGCGGAGGATCTTGCCAAGGGCATCGTGCACCTGATTGACACGGGTGCGGAGTACGGCATCTACAACATCACCTCCTCCGGCGACTCGGCGACGCGCGATGAGATCGCCATGGCCGTCTTCGTCGCCGCGGGCGCGGACCCCGCCGACGTGCACCCAGTCAGCTCCGCCGAATACCAGGCGGAATTCGGGCCCGAGGCACCCCGGCCCGCGGAGTCGACGCTCACACTGGACAAGATCGAGGCCACCGGCTTCACGCCGACGAACTGGCGCGTGGCGCTCGCCCTGTACCTGGGGTAGCTAAAATCCCAACCATGAAGGGCATCATTCTCGCCGGCGGATCGGGCACGCGGCTGTACCCGATCACCAAGGGCATCTCGAAGCAGCTCATGCCCATCTACGACAAGCCGATGATCTACTACCCGCTGTCCACGCTGATCAGCGCGGGCATCCGGGAGATCCTGATCATCACCACGCCCGAAGACCAGGACGCATTCAAGCGCCTGCTTGGCGACGGCTCCTCCTGGGGCCTCATGCTCGACTACGCCGTCCAGCCTTCCCCCGACGGCTTGGCTCAGGCCTTCATCATCGGCAAGGACTTCATCGGCGGCGACTCCGTGGCGCTCGTCCTCGGCGACAACATCTTCGACGGCGCGGAGCTCACCCGTCTCATGGGCGACGCCTACGACCCGGCCGGCGGCGCCATCTTCGCCTACGAGGTCTCCGACCCGGAGCGTTACGGCGTGGTCAGCTTCGACGAGACCGGCACCGCCACCGCCATCGAGGAGAAACCGGAGCACCCGCAGTCCAATTTCGCGGTGGTGGGGCTGTATTTCTACGACAACGACGTCGTGGACATCGCCACAACCATCACCCCGAGTGCCCGCGGTGAGTTGGAGATCACCAGCATCAACGAGACCTACCTGCGGCGCGGCGACCTCAAAGTGCACCGCCTGCACCGCGGTGACGTGTGGCTGGACACAGGCACCATCGACTCAATGAGCGAAGCGAGCTCGTACGTCGAGGTGATCCAGAAACGCACCGGCACGGTCATCGGCTCCCCTGAAGTCGCGGCGTTCCGGCAGGGCTTCATCGACGCCGCGGCTCTCGAGCGCCTCGCCGAGCCGATGCTCAAATCCGGCTACGGCCAGTACCTTATCGACGCAGCCCGGGACTGACCATGAACCCACACCCCAGCTCCCATGCCGACTCCGACTCCGGGCCCGACGCCAACCCCAAGCCCAACGCCGACTCAGTGCCGGGCACCGGAACAGGTGCGAGTCTGAAACCCGGCGCGGTCACCGTCCTCATGTCGGTGTACCGCAACACCACGTCGGAGGAGCTCAAGCACGCCCTGGACAGCATCGACGCCCAGACGCGCCCGCCGGAGCGGGTACTGGTGGTGAGGGACGGGGCGGTGCAGGGGGACGTCGATAAGCTGCTGAGCTCTGTTGACACCGTGACGTTGCCCGAAAACCGCGGGTTGGGCATCGCGTTGCGCGAGGGCTTGGCGGACGTGGACACGGAATTCGTGGCGCGGCTCGATTCTGACGACGCAGCGTTCCCCGAGCGCCTGGAAAAGCAGCTGGCGTTCATGGCAGCGCACCCGGAAATCGCCGTGCTGGGAACCGCAATGCAGGAATTCGACGGGGACACCCTCGGCGGCGTCCGGCGCCTGCCCGAAACCCACGACGCGATCGCGCGGTACGCGAAAATCAACTCGCCGATGAACCACCCGTCGGTGCTCATGCGCGTCGCCGACGTGCGCGAAGTCGGCGGCTACCGCCCCATGCACAACATGGAGGACTACGACCTGTGGGCGCGGCTCATCGCCGGCGGCAAGAAACTGCACAACCTGCCGGAACCGCTCACCTACTTCCGTGTCGACGACGCCCAGATGAAGCGCCGCACCACTCCTGAAACGCGGCGTGCGGAACGCGAAATGCAGCGTGCGCTCGTGAGCTACGGCCTGGTCTCGCGCCCCCGTGCCGCCGCGAATTACGCCGTGCGCAACCTCTACCGCGCACTCCCGTTGAGTGCGATGCGGCGCGTTTACTCCCGCCTGTTCCACCGCGGGGACTAGAGTCTCGTTCATGACCCAGCAGAGCAGATTCGACGACACGTGGCTCGTCGTGCCCTGCTACAACGAGGGCCCCGTCATCGGGGACGTGTTGCGCAACGCGTTGACAACCTTCCCCAACATCGTCGCCGTGAACGACGGTTCCGCCGACAATTCCGCCGCCGACATTCACGCCGCCGGCGCCCACTTGGTCAACCACCCGGTGAACCTCGGCCAAGGCGCCGCGATCCAGACGGGTGTGGAATATGCGCGTGCGCAGCCGGGTGCGAAGTACTTTGTCACCTTCGACGCCGACGGACAGCACCAAGTTCACGACGTAGTCCGCATGGTGGAGCGCCTGCGCACAGAGCCGGTAGACATCATCGTGGGCACGCGCTTCGCCGACGGGTCCGGCACCGACAACGTCCCGTGGATCAAACGCGTCGTGCTCAAGACCGTCGTGTTCCTCTCCCCGCGCAGCCGCAAGCTCGGGCTCACGGACGCCCACAACGGGCTCCGCGCGTTCAACGCGAAAGTCGCCGCCGAAATGAACATCCGCATGAACGGCATGTCCCATGCCTCCGAAATCGTGAACATGATGGACGAGTTCGACTGGCGCGTCGCCGAGGAGCCCGTGGATATCCTCTACACCGATTACTCCATGTCGAAGGGCCAGTCGCTGGTCAACGGCGTGAACATTCTTGCCGACGGCCTCGTCGCCCGGAGACTCCCATGATCCAAGTCCTGTTGCTGCTCGCCGCGTTCATTTTGGTGCTGTACTTCTTCACCAACCGCAAGAAAGCCAATGCGAAGGCGTGGGTGAAGATCGGCTTCGTGCTCATGGTGCTCGCCGCTGTGTGGGCGATCCTGCGTCCCGATGACGTGACTGTCCTCGCCAACTGGCTCGGTGTCGACCGCGGCACCGACCTCATGTTGTACGTGCTCATCATCGCGTTCTTCTTCACCACGATGTCCACGTGGGTGCGGTTCCGGGAGCAGGAGCTACGCTACGCGCGTCTCGCCCGGGCGGTTGCGCTGCAGAACGCGGTGCCGCCGACAGGGGCGCAACCGGCACCGGCGCCGGCACCGTCACCATCTGAGACAGAGACCAATCCCCGAATGGAACCGCCCGCCCCGCACAGCTTGTGAAGCGCTAGCAGGCTAGACTAAAGCCCCATGAGCGCGAAGTCGACCGAGGACAACAAGGGCAACAACGACCGAGGCGGGGCGAAAATCCCCGCACTGATGTGGGCGTTTTCCGCAGTGTTCGCTCTGGGCACCGGTGTGGGCGGCTACATTCTCGGCGAGAATCACGGATACGACCGCGCCGTCGACGCGCTAGCAGCGGGTGAGCTGCCGGAATCAGATAGCTCAGCTCCTGTGACCGAGATCCCTGAAGACGCGAAGCCTGGCACCGATTTCGCTGAGGCCAAGGCCAGCGAAGAAGCCGCGATGATCCACGGTCCGGGATCGCCGATCAATTCGCGCCAGGAGATTTCCAATTCGGCGCGCCGCGACCCCAACGATCCGTTCGCGGTCGGTGCGGTCGACGCCCCGGTGGTCATCGCGGAGTTCACCGACTGGGACTGCCCCTTCTGCATCCGCCATGCCACAGAGACAGAGCCGGAGCTGCTCAAGGAGTACGTGGAACCGGGTTACGTCCGCATTGAGTGGAACGACATGCCGATCAACGGCGAGACCTCGCAGGCCGCTGCGCGGGCAGGTCGAGCAGCGGCGGAGCAGGGCAAGTTCGCCGAGTACAAGAAGGCCTACTTTGACGAGGCCCGCGGCACCGACGGCCACCCCGGGTTCGGCTTCGAGGACTTCGTGCGTTTCGCGGAGACGGCGGAGGTGCCGGACATCGATAAGTTCCGCGAGGACGCCGCCAGCGACAAGTACGACAAGGCGATCGCCGAGGCCCTCGACTACGCGCAGGGCCTGGGCATTTCGGGCACGCCGGGCTTCATCGTCAACAGCGAGTTCATCGGCGGTGCCCTGCCTATCGACGACTTCCGCAAAGTCATCAACGGCGAGCTGCAGAAAACGGTGAAGAACTAGCCTTCTTTTCCGGGCGGCCAGCCCGGAAACCCTCCGCCGCGACTGCGCTAGTAGCCGCGGCGGATCCACTCCTCCAGGTGCGGCGCCTCAGCGCCGACGGTGGTGTTGTCGCCGTGCCCGGTGCGCACGACTGTTTCCGCTGGCAGATCCAGCACAGACTTCTGCAGCGAGGCGATGATGGTGTCAAACGAGGAGAAACTGCGCCCCGTTGCGCCCGGGCCGCCCTGGAATAGGGTATCGCCGGAGAATAGTTCACCGGCTTCCTCGGCGTAGAGCACCACGGATCCCGGCGAGTGCCCCGGGGTGGACAGCACCTTGAGCTCGGTGCCGGCGATGTGGAAGACCTGGCCGTCCGAAAGCGGCTCGAACGGCTCTGCCGGGTTGGCGTCGCCCCAGAGCATGTCGTCGCCGGGGTGGAGGTAGACGGGGGCGTCGACAAGCTTGCTCAGCAGCGGCGCGGCGTCGACGTGGTCGTTGTGGCCGTGGGTGGCGATGATGCCTTTCACAGTGCGGTCGCCGACCACCTTCGCGATCGCTTCGGCATCGTGCGCGGCGTCGATGATGAGCACCTCGGAGTCGTCGCCGACGATCCAGACGTTGTTGTCCACCTCCCATTCGCCGCCGTCGAGCTTGAACAGGCCGGAGGTGACTACGTTCTCGATCTTCATGGTGGTTCCTCCTTAGAGTTCGACGACAGAGCGCAGCACGTCGCCCTGCTTCATCTTCGTGAACGCTTCTTCGACCTGGTCCAGCGCGATGCGCTCGGAGACGAATTCGCCGAGTGGGAAGCGGCCGTCCAGGTGCAGGTCGACATAGGCCGGGAAGTCGCGTTCCGGCAGGCAGTCGCCGTACCAGGCGGGCTTGATGGAGCCGCCGCGGGCGTACAGGTCGATCGCGGGGATGTCCACGTGGTCGGTCTGGTTGGGCACGCCCACCATGACCATGCGGCCGGCGAGGTCGCGGGAGTAGAACGCCAGGCGCCACGTGGGCTGGATGCCAACGGCATCAATGGTGACATCGGGGCCGAAGCCGCCGGTGAGCTCCTGGATTTTCGCGATCACGGTGTCCTCATCCATGTCCTTCGAGCAGATCGCGTGGGTTGCTCCGAAACGCTCGGTCGCGGCATCGCACTTGCGCTTATCGACGTCCACCGCAATCACCTTCACCGCCCCCGCCAGCGCCGCTCCTGCGACGGCTGCCAAACCGACTCCGCCCAGACCGAAGACGGCGACGGTTTCGCCGCGCTGGATGTCACCGGTATTCACCGCAGCGCCAAGACCGGCCATAATGCCGCAGCCGAGCAGGCCTGCAGCCGCCGGGTCCTCGTCCGGGTTCACCTTGGTGCACTGCTTCTCGTGCACGAGGGTCTTCTCGGCGAAGGAGCCGATGCCGAGGGCGGGGGTGAGCTCGGTGCCGTCGGAAAGCGTCATGCTCTTCGACGCGTTGTGCGTGTTGAAGCAGTTCTTCGTGTCGCCCTTGCGGCAGGCGCGGCACTCGCCGCACACTGCGCGCCAGTTGAGCACCACGAAATCCCCCGGCTCGACGTGGGCGACGTCCTCGCCGACGGTCTCCACAATGCCGGCGGTCTCGTGGCCGAGGAGGAACGGGTACGCGTCCTCGATATCGCCGTCGCGGTACGCGAGGTCCGTGTGGCACACACCGGTGGCCTGAACATTCACCACAACGTCATTAGGGCCCGGCGCGGGGATCACGATGTCCGTGAGCTCCACTTCCGCGCCCTTTTCGCGGGCGATGACACCCTTCACGGTCTGGTCCTGGAGGTTAGTCTCGCTGTTCGTCATGCCCCCGAGGGTAGCGAAAACTCCTTAGGACGCCGCGAGAATCCGTCCCATCCGGGCGTGGCCGCGCTGCGTGGCGTGGACCGGTGCGTTGCCGGGGCCCGCATAGAAGTCGATGAGGCCGGCGAACTCGCGCTGATCGTCGCGGGCGCACATACCGTGCTCGCGGGTGCCGGGCTTGAGGTCGACGAATTGGGTGCGGGTCGCGCGCGCCAGATCGACATTCATCCACTGGGCGAGATCCTCCCAGTAGCTGACCGACGGCATCGGTGTGGCGTCGTACATGTTCGGGCCGATGTGGAAAAGACAGACCCGGTCGCCGCCAGTAATTGTGGGGTAGCCGACGATCTGGATGCGGGCGTTCGGTGCCGCGCGGCGGATGCGGTCCACCTGCGGGCGCATGAAATTGACGTAGTCGCGGCGGATCTTCTTCGGGTCCTCCCCGATGTGGTTGTAAGTGTCGTTGAAACCGACCTGCAGCACGACGCGCTTGGTGGCGCGGTCGAGGCCCCGTTCACGCACGGCGCGGTCAATCTGGGCCACAATATTCGGACCGCGGGAAATACTCACCGCACCCGGGCAGGAGAAGTCGCGCGGCTGCAGGCCTAGCTGGCGGGCGGCCTGTTTGCCGAAGTTGTTGGGGCTGGTCGGGCACCACCGCGCCGGATCGGATTTGCCGTTGGGGTGTAGTCCGATGCGGGCACCGAGGTATTCCATCGACGGGGCATCCGCGACAACGGAGTCACCGAAGATGACCATGTTTCCATTCTGCGCTTCAGCCTGCGGAGCAGCGGGTCCCGCGACCACACCGGCGCCCATGAGGACGGCGGCAACGAGGGCGGTTACGCGGTGGCGGGTACGGGTGAACATCATCCATCCACTTTCTGAAAAGTCGGCGTACATGGCAGGTGTTGGTGCGTGGAAGATATTTTAGTTTTCAATTGAAAATAACGGGCAAAAATCCCACAATTAGCTCGTCGACCCGACGCACGGAAATGTTACAGGCAAGAGCGAGAAGCGACTACCGCGCGGCTCCACGATGCGACGTTAACGAAATATCCCGTTGGAAACGATAAGCGTGTGATACCCCTGACATCCAACGGGCTAACTGACAGCAAAGGACACCGTCATGGCGAACCAAACCAGCTACACCCCGCTCCAGCGCGTCGGCGCGTTTGCCGAGCTCGCCTCGCTGATTGTCCGGCGCAGGATTGTCAGCTTCGAGGGAGGCCCCGGGGTCTTCGTCCGCGGTTTCGGGGATCTGCCTCGCTGGGGCATCACCGCCGCACGCGAGGTAGAGCAAGGCGCGCGCTGCTGCCCGGAGCGCACCGCGCTTATCGACGACTCCGGTCTCCTCACCTACCGCCAACTCCGCGATGCCTCCCACAAACTCGCCCGGTGGCTGGTCAAGCACAAGCAGGACAACGGGTTGAAAGAGCTGCGCATCGGCATCATGGCGCGCAACGGACGCCACTTCGTCATTCCGTTCGCCGCGAAGAGCTACGCCGGCGGCGCCGCCTTCCTGCTCAATATCGGCTCCTCCCCGGAGCAGCTCGCCGGCTGCATCGAGGAGAACGGGATCAACGTGTTGTTCATCGACACCGAATTCGCCGACCGCATCCCGGCCGACCACCCCGCCATGGACGGTGTCGCCGTCGTGTGGGGGTACGGAGGGGAGGGAGAAGGGAGCGTCGATAAGCTGCTTGTCTCTGACGCTGACCTGCCGAAACTTCCGCTCATCCCGCCCCAGGGCGACATCGTGCTCATGTCTTCCGGCACGACCGGCGTACCGAAAGGCATTTTGCGCACCGAGCCGAAAGTGCCGTTCGTGCTCACCGGACTGCTGTCCGCCGTGCCGTGGTACGCGAACCAGACCGTGCTGCAATCCGCCTCGATGTTCCACACGTGGGGTTGGGCGACGCTTGTCGTCGGACTCGGCTCGCGCTCCACGATTGTCACGCAGCGTGAATTCGATCCAGTGAAGGCGATGAAGCTGATCCAGGACTTCCGCGTGGAGGGCTTGATTTCTTCGCCGATATTCTACAAACAGATGCTCGACCTGCCCGACAACGAGCAATGGGACACCTCGACGCTGAAGTGGATCGCGTCTTCCGGCAACGCACTCACTGCCGATGTCGTCGCGCGCGTGCACGAGCGTTTCGGCCCGATCCTCGCCAACATCTACGGTTCGACGGAGCTCTCACTGGCCACCGTCGCCACCGCCGAGGACGTCGCTGCCCACCCCACTGCCGCAGGACGCGTGGTGCCAGGCAGCACAATCAGGCTTTACGACGACGCCGGCAACGAAGTCCCCCACGGCCAGCCCGGCCGCATCTTCCTCAATAACGAGACCGCCCTGAAGGGGTACTCCAACCCCGATACCCCTCTGGTCATGATTGACGGGCTGATCGAGATGGGCGACCGCGGCTACTTCGACGACGAAGGGCGCCTCCACGTCCTCGGCCGCAACGACGACATGATCATCATCGGCGGCGAGAACGTCCACCCCCAATCCGTCACCGAGACCCTCGAGCCCATGCCCGGCATCGCCGACGTGTACGCCGGCGGCGTCGACGACGAAGACACCTTCAAGCGCGTCGCCGTCTGGGTGGTCCGCTCCGACGACGAAGCCGGACGCTCGCTCACCGCCGATGCTGTCCGCGACTGGGTCCGCGACAAACTCGCCCACCACTCCATTCCCCGCGACGTGAACTTCGTCGACTCCCTACCCCGCAACCCCACGGGCAAAGTGATGGCGCGGTTCCTCCCCGAATCCCGCCGAGACGACTAGAGCAAACCCGGAATTCGTGCCCGGCCCGCGGGTATAGTTGGCTAGGTCTGTGATCTAGCTCATAAGACGCGCACCGCGTCCACTGAGCCGCCGTCACCGCACAACTACTTCCCCGACTTGCTTAGGAGCAACCATTGGCTCACTTTTCGGCACGCCAACTCAAAAACTTCATGCAGTTCTGGCCCCCGCTGCTCGGTGCCGGCGTGAAGATCAAGGAATTCACCGACGACGGCACCCGCGTCGTGGTCACTCATAGGCCGAACATGCTGACCAAGAACGCCATGGGTGTCGCATTCGGCGGAACCATGTCCGCCATGACCGACCCGTTCTTCATGCTCGCCTCCATGCACCGCCTGGGCAAGGACTACAAGATCTGGGACGTCGCTGGCAAAATCCAGTTCATCAAACCCGGCCGCGGCAAGATCACCGCCGACATGCGCATCCCCGATGAGACTTACGAGCTGATCAAAGAGAAAACCAAGGACGGTGAGAAATACCTCCACTGGTTCGAAGTGGACATCGTCGACGAGGATGGCGACGTGGTCGCGCATGTGCGCCGCCAGGTGTACTACCGCCTAAACCAGAAGAAATAACAGTGAAGCCCCAGCTAAAACGCTGTTCTAGCTGGGGTTTTTGTGGAGCCGCCTGCGAGAATCGAACTCGCGACCTTCTCATTACGAGTGAGATGCTCTACCGACTGAGCTAAGGCGGCAGGATCCGCGCGCAGACATGCGCGACGTGTTCCGATCGGATAGCTTAATCGACGACCGTGCCCGCACAAAAATCGCAGGTGGCTGCGCCATGGAACCGCCCGATCACGTGGCGTTGCACGCTTTCCGGATGCGGCCGAGCATGCCGTTGAAGGCGATCACGGGCAACACGGATTGGTCGAGGCGCTCGCGGCATTGGGCGATCGCGTCGAGGCATTCGGTCAACCCCGCCAAGCCGACGCGGCCAGCGATCTCGCGGGCCAGGCCTTCGTAGTCGGGGTGGATGAGCTCGAGGCCGCTGTCAGCGCCGATGACCATGGCGTCGCGGTAGATGCCGGCGAGGTCGACGAGGGTGAGATCGAGGACGTCGCGAAGCCGCCTCGTGCCGCGCGCTTTCTGCTTGGCTTCGAGCTCCTTAAGCGACCCGGACGCACCTTTCAGCGCACGCGCCGCACCTTTTCCTTTCGCGCCCATGCCGAGCGCATTCTCGAGTTTCTCCCGCTCCTCCTCGTCGGCTTGAGCGTAGGCATCCTTCGCTTCAGCGTCGGCAGATTTCACGAGTGTCGCCACAGCTTGGAAGGCTTGGTCGCCGTGAAAGACCAGTTCAGCTAGGTTAATCGCGCTAGCACGCCGGCGCTGTGCTGCCTCACTTTTCACCAGCCTCCGCGCACGCCCCACATGGTGCAGCGACGTCGCCGCCGCGAGCCGCGCGTCGCTTTCGGAGGCACCTTCCTCACTCACCAGCAAACGCACGATCTCGCTTGTCGACGGCGCCGGGATATACACATGCCTGCACCTCGACCGCAGCGTGGTGGAGAAATCCTCCGGATCTGTGGACGGGGCACACATGATGATCACGGTGGATTCTGGCGGCTCTTCGACGGTTTTGAGGAAGGCGTCGGCCGCGGCCGCGGAAAAGCGGTCCGCGTCATCGATGACGACGACCCGCCACTTGCCCACGGACGGCAACCGCGCAGCCTGTTGAATGATCCCACGGACGGTGTCCACCTTGATGCCCAGCTCCTGCGGCACGACGTGCACCACGTCCGTATGCGAACCGGTCAACGCGTCCCGGCATGCTTGGCACCGCCCGCACCCGATCTCCTCCGGGTCCGTGCACATGAGTGCCGCGGCGAACGCCAGCGCCGTCGTCGACCGCCCCGCCCCTGGCGGCCCCGTGAACAGCCACGAGTGTGTCATCGCGTGCGGGTCCGCGCCCTCCACCCCGCGCGCGGCCGCGGCGGCAGACATGATCACGGACCGCACCGTGGGAATATCCGCGAGCCGTTCGGACACGCTCCGCGGCGCAACGTGCGGGCTGCGGGTCTGCGAAGTCGGGCTAGTCACGCGCTCTAGCCTACTGGGGCCGTGGACACAGACGCGGCTCGGAGACAGTATCGACAGTATTGGGACAACGACGTTGACGGGACACGTAAAGTAAGGCAGCGTGAACAGATTTTGGCAGGGCTTCCGCTGGCTCATGGGCACCCCATGGCCGCTGTACGCTTCTGTCCTGCTATTCACGAATGTGGCTAGCGCGATCGCGATCATGGCGTTCGTCCGGTACCTCATCCCGATGCCGGAGGCGCGTCAACTGGGCAAGATCGCGGCGGGTTTCGCCCCGGTCGGAATTGTCTACCTGATCTTCGCGGTGATCGTCGGCGGTGTCGTTTCGTACGCCCTGTTCAGATCGGTTTTGCTCTATCAACGCCGCCCGGACGACGTCGACCCGTACGTGGTGCGCAACCTCGTCCTGCGCATCCCTGTCCTGCAGACGCTCGTGGTGGCCATCATCTGGTTCATCGGCATCATCATCGCCACCGCCGCTGCGTCGCGCACCACCCCAAGCCTGGCGCTCGTGGTGGGAGTATCTACGCTCATGGCCGGCCTGGTCACCTGCGTGCTCACCTACGTGCAGGCGGAGCGCCTGGTCCGGCCGATCGCCGCCGACACCCTGTCGCAACGATTCGCGGACACCACCCTGGAACCGCCGATCAAACAGCGGCTGTACATGACGTGGTTCATGACATCAGGTGTACCGCTTATCGGCATCCTGCTGCTTCTCGCCGCCCAGAGCAACGGCTTCTTCGACAACACCCCGGGCGAGCTGATGCCGTCGGTCTCCGCGTTGGCTTTGACCGCTATCGTCACCGGCATGGCCGGCACAGCATTTGCCACCATGAGCGTCGTCGACCCGATCAAGGAACTGCAGGAAGCCATCAACCGGGTGCGCCGCGGTGAGACCGACACCCAGGTGGATATTTACGACGCCTCTGAGCTCGGTGTCCTCCAAGCGGGCTTCAACGAGATGATGCGAGGCCTCAACGAGCGCCAGCGCGTCCGCGACATCTTCGGCCAGTACGTGGGCAGCGAAGTCGCCCAGAAGGCCCTCGAGGAGCAGCCAGAGCTCGGCGGCGAAGACCGCAAGGTCGCCGTCGTCTTCATCGATGTCATCGGTTCCACCAACTTCGCCGTGAACCACTCGCCAGAAGAGGTCGTGGACGCACTGAACGCGTTCTTCGAGATCGTCGTAGATGTCGTCCACCGCAATAAAGGCGTGATCAACAAATTCGAGGGCGACGCGGCACTCGCTGTCTTCGGCGCACCGCTGGCGGTCAACGACTCCACCTCCCACGCGCTCCAGGCCGCCCGCGAGCTGCGCCAAGACCTGCGGGGCCTCGAACTCGACGCGGGCATCGGAGTCGCTTCCGGCCACGTCGTCGCTGGACACATCGGCGGCCAGGACCGTTTCGAGTACACCGTGATCGGCGACGCCGTGAACACCGCCGCCCGCCTCACGGAGCTGGCCAAGGACTCCCCCGGCCGCGTGCTGACCAACCTGTCCACGCTCAAGGGCGCCAACGAGGTGGAGAAGGCCCGCTGGACCGTGATGAAGTCGATCGAGCTGCGCGGCCGCAACAAGATGACGCAGCTCGCCCGCCCCGTGCGCGCGACCATGGCGGACAAGTACTAAGTCCGCGCCCACGCGCAGGGTCGAAGGACGTTTACCTTTTGTGGTTTGCCTTTTGCGCTTTTCGACGAAGCGCCACCTGGTCTTTTGCCGCCCCCGGGACCTAAAAGGCAAACCTGCTCCCTGGGTTGGATCCGGGGAGCAGGTCGACGTCCGTCAGCGCACTGACGGCGCTACTTCTTGCGGGAGCCTGCCTTGACCACGCGCTTCGTCGTCTGCGCCGGCTTGTTAGCAGTCTTCTTCGCCGCTTTCTTGGCGGCCTTCTTCGCAGTCTTCTTGGCTGTCTTCTTCGCCGTCCGTTTCTTGGTGGCCTTCTTGGCGCCGCCGCCTGCGCCGTCCTCCGCTTCGCGGGCACGGCGGGCAGACAGCAGCTCGTTGGCGCGCTGGTCGGTCATGGTCTCCGGGGTGTCGCCGCGCTGAAGGGAGGCGTTGGTCTCCCCGTCGGTGACGTACGGGCCGAAGCGGCCATCCTTGACCGTCATCGGCTTACCGGAGACATCGTTGTCGCCGAGCATCTTCAGCGGCGGCTTGGCGGCGGCGCGGCCGCGGCGCTTCGGTTCGGCGTAGATGCGGCGGGCCTCATCCAGCGTGATGGAGAAGATCTGGTCCTCGTTGGCCAGGGAACGGGAGTCATTCCCCTTCTTCAGGTACGGGCCGTAGCGGCCGTTCTGGGCGGTGATCATCTCGCCGTCGGCGGGGTCTTCACCGACCTCGCGGGGCAGGCTGAGTAGCTGCAGCGCCTCGTCCAGTGTCACGGAGGACGGCTCCATAGAGGAGAAGAGGGAGGCGGTGGCGGGCTTGAGCTGTTCGTCGATAAGCTGCTCGATCCGCTTTTCCTTTGCGGCCGTGGCCGTCTTGGTCTCCCAGTTCTTGGCGCGCTTGCCCTCGGCGGCGCGCTGGGCATCCTCCTCGGCGCGCTCGGAGGCGATGATCTCCTCGGCGCGGGCTTCGGCGGTGGCGCGCTCGTCCTCGCGCACGAGCTCGGTGACGTACGGGCCGTAGCGGCCTTCCTTGGCCACGACGGTGCGTCCGGTCGCGGGGTTGGGGCCTAGTTCGCGTCCGGTCGGCGGGGTGGCGAAGAGCTTCTCGGCCATCTCCGCGGTGACCTCGTCCGGGGTGGTGGACTCGGGCAGGTTGGCGCGCTGGTATTCCGGCTCGCCTTCGGCGCTCACTCCCACCTGTCGCTCGAGGTACGGGCCGTAGCGGCCGACGCGGACATAAACGGGGCGGTCCTCGTCGTCGCGGAACAGCTCCAGCGAGTTCACGCGGCGGGCGTCGATGGACTCGAGGTTGCTCTCGATGATGGACTTCAACCCGCCCCGGCGCGCGATGGCCTCGGCGGTGGACTCGTCGGCGTCGGCGTCGCCGAAGTAGAAGCCGGTGAGCCACTGCGTGCGGTTCTCGTTGCCCTGGGCGATCTCGTCGAGCTCGTCCTCCATCGACGAGGTGAATTCGTAGTCCACCAGCGCGTCGAAGTTCTGCTCCATGAGACCCACGACGGAAAACGCCACCCACGTGGGCACAAGCGCGTTGCCGCGCGGGGCGACGTAGCCGCGGTCCTGGATGGTCTTGATGATCGACGCATACGTCGACGGGCGACCAATGCCCAAGTCCTCCATCTTCTTCACCAGGCTGGCCTCGGTGTAGCGGGCCGGCGGGTTGGTGGAGTGGCCGTCGGCGGAGACCTCGCGGGCGACAAGGGCATCACCCTCCGCGAGCTGTGGCAGGTGCTTTTCCTTGTTGTCTTGCGTGTCCGAGTAGGCGCGCAACCAGCCAGGGAACGTGACGGTGCGGCCGGAGGCAGACAGTTCGACGTTCTCGCCGCTGGTCGCCTGACCTGCGATGGTGGCGGTGACGGAGGTGCCGCGGGCATCTTCCATCTGGGAGGCCACGGTGCGCTGCCAGATCAGTTCGTAGAGCTTGAATTCCTCGGCGTCGAGGGCGCGGGCCAGCTCACCGGGGGTGGCGAACCGCTCGCCTGCGGGGCGGATCGCCTCGTGCGCCTCCTGGGAGTTCTTCACCTTGCGGTCGTAGCGGCGCGGGGAGTCGGTGACGTAGTTCGCACCGTAGAGCTCGCGCGCTGCGTTGCGGGCGGCGTCGAGTCCCTGCTTGGACAGCGAGGTCGAGTCCGTACGCATATAGGTGATGTGGCCGTTCTCGTACAGGCGCTGCGCGATACGCATGGTGCGTGCCGAGGTGAAGTGCAGCTTCGCGCCGGCTGCCTGCTGCAGCGTCGACGTCATGAACGGCGGGTACGGCCGGCGGGTGTACGGCTTAGACACCACATTGGTCACCGTCAGGTCCTGGCCGGTCAGGGCATCGGCCAGCGCGCGGGCATCCTGCTCGTCGACCACCACGAGCTCGTCGTTTTTGAGCTTTCCGCGGTCGTCGAAGTCTTTGCCCTGGGCGATGCGGGAGCCGTCGATAAGCGTGAGCTTTGCGTCGAATGTCTCGGCGTCGCGGGCGAGCTTAGCGGTGAGGTCCCAGTACTCCGCGGAGATGAACGCCATGCGCTCGCGTTCGCGCTCCACGATGACGCGGGTGGCCACGGACTGGACACGGCCCGCGGACAAGCGCGGCATGACCTTCTTCCACAGCACGGGGGACACCTCGTAGCCGTACAAGCGGTCGAGGATGCGGCGCGTTTCCTGCGCGTCCACGAGGTCCATGTCCAGCTCGCGCGTATTCTCCGCGGCTTCCTTGATCGCGGACTCAGTGATCTCGTTGAACACCATGCGCTCCACCGGCACCTTCGGCTTGAGCACCTCGAGCAAGTGCCACGCAATCGCTTCGCCCTCGCGGTCCGGGTCTGTGGCGAGCAGCAGCTTGTCGCTCTTCTTCAGCTTGTCTTTGAGGTCGGCGACCTTCTTCTTCTTGTCGGTGCTAACTACGTAAATCGGCTGGAACTCCGCCTCCGGGTTCACGCCGAGCTTCGCCCACGGTTCCTTCTTGTACTTCGCGGGAATGTCCGCGGCGCGGCCGGGAAGATCGCGGATGTGGCCCACAGACGCCTCGACGAAGTAGTCGTCGCCCAGGTACTTCTGGATCTTCTTCGCCTTCGTCTGCGACTCCACAATGACCAGGGTCTTGCCCTGTCCGTTCTGCTCAGCCACGCCGGGTGACTCCTTAAATATTCGCGTCAACGATTCTCTCAAAGACAACTACCACTAATTTCACGGCCGCGTAAACGAGGGGTAGCGCTTTTTCGCTTATCGACGTTAACACTGCCCTCCCCCACCCCCTCCCGCCCCACTACACTTTCCGCAAGAGGTCGAGTCTGGTGTGTGCCGGACTCACTGGCGCGACACGGGAAGGACGGCAGCTGTGACAGAAGTAGTGGACTCGCTGGTCGGGTTCTTGGAGCAGCTCATGACCACGCCGGTGTTCTACCCGTTGTTGAGCCTGCTCATCACCCTCGACGCGCTCTGCCCCCTCGTGCCGTCCGAGACTGTGTTGAACCTCTCCGGCGCGTTCTCCGGCTCCCAGGGGGTACCTGATATCCGCTGGATCTTCGCCGCCGCCGCGATCGGTGCGCTCATCGGCGACAACCTGTGCTTCATGCTGGGCGGCCGCCTCATCCGGGTGGTCAACCAACTCGACCCAGATTCCCGGGCCGGAAAGACCATCGAGTGGGTGCGCTCCAACATGAACAAGCGCGCCGGCGTGACCATCATTGTGGCCCGCTTCTTGCCCTGGGCCCGGTGGGTGGCCACCATCGTGCTCGGGTCCGTCCGTTACAACTGGTTCCTTTTCTTCCTCTACGACACCATCGGCGTTCTGCTCTGGGTCACCATCGGTGTGGGCGTGGGGTACATCGGCGGCGCGATCATGTCCGACTACCCCCTCCTGGCCATGGTCGTCGGCGTGATCCTCGGATCCCTGGTCGGCCTGGGCATCCAGAAACTGCAGCAGAACATGGCGGAGTGGAACGACGTGCGGCGCGGAGTGTCCGCCGTCTAAAGGGATCTCGCGCGGCGCTTCTGCCAATTGAGAACCCCGGCTCCTCCACGTCGGAGAAACCGGGGTTCAGTGCGTTTAGGAATTAGAGTGCGCGGACCTGCTGCGCCTGCGGGCCCTTGCTGCCTTCACCGATCTCGAATTCAACCTGCTGATTCTCCTCGAGGGTGCGGAAGCCGCTGCCCTGAATCTCCGAGTAGTGGACGAAAACGTCGGCGGAGCCGTCGTCCGGGGCGATGAAGCCGAAGCCCTTCTCGGCGTTGAACCACTTCACTGTTCCAGTAGCCATTGCGATTAAAACCTTTCGTATTTTCCGGCGGGTGCCGGTCTTTCCGGTCGTGCTGGCAAAACTCGCGAGCACCCCGTGAAAGGCGCACACAAAATCTGCGACCACTGATTATCTTGCCATGATTTATCCTTTTACGTCGGACCTGGATTCCGCGGGAAGGAGATCGCATGGCGCACGGAGGAACCCCCGGCTTCGCTGGCGAGCTTATCGACGGCCTCACCCGCGCCCTCCCCTCCGGCACCCTCACCCACGTGCGCACGGTGCCCGCCCGCCCCTCACGAACAGCCGAATGGCCCGAGTGGGTGGACGCCGACCTGCGGGAGAGGCTCATCGACGCCGGCATCCCCCGCCTGTTCATCCACCAGCGCGAATGCGCTGACCTAGCGTGGTCCGGACGAGATGTCGTCGTGGCCACAGGCACGTCGTCCGGCAAGTCACTCGGCTACCAGCTGCCGGTCCTGAGCACCTTGGCCACCGACCCCACCGCCTGCGCGGTGTACATCACCCCGACAAAGGCGTTGGGTTCGGACCAGCTGCTGGCTGTGAGCTCCCTCATCAAAGGGCACCCGCTGCTGACCGGCCCCAAAGGCGTGAACCCCGCCCCCTACGACGGAGACACCCCCACCGAAGCACGGGCGACGATCCGGGAGACCACCCGCTTCGCCTTCACCAACCCGGACATGCTGCACGCGGGCATCCTGTCCTCGCACGTGCGGTGGGCGCGGTTCTTGCGCCACCTGAAATATGTCGTGGTCGACGAATGCCACACCTACCGCGGCGTGTTCGGGGCGAACGTGGCGCTGGTGCTGCGGCGTCTGGACCGGATCGCCCGCGCCTACGGTGCGTCACCGACCTTCATCTTCGCCTCGGCGACAGCCGCGGATCCGGCCGCGCACGCCGAGCGTTTGTGCGGCCGCGACGTCGCCGCCGTGACCGAGGATGGTGCACCCACCGGCGAACGCACCTACGCGCTGTGGGAACCCGGATTCATCGAAGGTGCTGAGGGCGAGAACGGTGCCCCCGTCCGCCGCGCCGCCACCACCGAGGCGGGAGCCATGATGGCGGACCTCGTCGCCGCGGGCGCACGCACACTCACCTTCGTGCGGTCGCGCCGGGCGAGCGAGACCGTGGCCATGCGCGCCGCCGAAGACCTTGTCGCAGCCGGCCGCGCCGATTTCGCCCGCCGCATCGCCTCCTACCGCGCCGGTTACCTCGCTGAGGACCGCCGGGCTCTCGAACGCGCCCTGGACAACGGCGACTTACTTGGCATGGCCACCACGAACGCCCTTGAGCTAGGCATCGACGTCGGCGGACTCGATGCCGTGGTCATGGCGGGCTTCCCCGGCACCGTGGCGTCCTTCCGGCAGCAAGCCGGCCGCGCGGGGCGCCGCGGGCAGTCGTCCCTGGTGGTCATGGTCGCACGCGACGAGCCCATGGACACCTACCTCGTCCACCACCCCGAAGCCCTGCTGGACAAGCCGGTGGAAAATAGCGTGTTCAACCCGTCGAACCCGTTCATTCTCCGCGGGCACATCTATTGCGCCGCAGTGGAAAAACCGCTCACCGAGGCGGAGGTGGAGGGGATGGGGGCGCGGGGTGTCGTCGATAAGCTTGAAGCCGAAGGGCTCCTGCGCAAGCGTGCGCGCGGGTGGTTCGCGGTCCCCCAGCTCACAGGCGACATCACGCCGGAAACCGCGCACAGCTCTGTGTCGTTGCGCGGCGGGGCCGGCGAGGAGGTCATGATCGTCGACGCCACCGACGGACGGCTGCTGGGCACCGTCGACTCCGCGCGCGCCGCCTCGCAGGTTCACGACGGCGCCGTATACATCCACCAGGGCGAATACTTCATCATCGACGAACTCGACCTGGACAACTACGTCGCGCTCGCCCACCCCGAAGTGCCCGACTACAGCACAATGGCGCGCTCCACGACCGACATCCGTGTCATCGGCGACGCTCATGCGCGGAGCAACCCCTCGCCGGGGCTGTGGGTGGCCAGCGTCGACGTCGAAGTCACCGACCGCGTCACCGGCTACGTAGTCAAGCTTGCCGACGGCACCACCTCCGAACACATCCCCCTCGACCTCCCCGAGCAAAAGCTGCTCACCCGGGCTGTGGCCTACACCATCGACCCGCTCGCCCTGGAGAAAATGGGGATCGCCGCCGGCGACATCCCCGGCACCCTGCACGCCGCCGAGCACGCCGCGATCGGCATCCTCCCCCTTTTAGCCACCTGCGACCGATGGGACATCGGCGGCGTGTCCACCGCCCTGCACTCCGACACCATGCTGCCCACCGTGTTCGTCTACGACGGCCACCCCGGCGGCGCCGGCTTCGCCGACGAAGGCTACGCCCGCTTCCACCAGTGGATCTCCGCCACTTACGAGGCCGTGAAGTCCTGCGGTTGCGCAGCCGGCTGCCCCTCCTGCGTTCAGTCCCCGAAGTGCGGCAACGGCAACCAGCCCCTGGACAAAGCAGGTGCACTGAAGCTGTTGGGGGCCCTGAGCGCGATGACCGCCGACATGGCTGTGTGACGGCGCGGTTGCGCGTCTTTCTTTGGGCGATTGCGCGTCTTTCCTGCGCTTCGCCCACCGACACCCTGGATGGGCATGAACTGGTGTTCTAAATCGGTCCCGCCTTCGCTGCTGCCTCCCCGCGTCCAGCGGTCGCAATGACAGTGACATCACTGCCCGTGATCCGGCAGTCGGCGACTTCTGCCCGGTTGAGCTGCGCAGTCTCGTGAGCAGCGGTGCATGCGTCCCCGCCTGTGTGCAGTGCGGTCGCCCCGGCGACCGCCGCTAAGTCAGCGGCGACCTGGGCTCGGTGAGAGTCTGCTAACCTGCCCACCACTGCCGCGACTACCAGAGCTAACGCCACCACCGCGGCGATAATGCCGGCAGACAAAACGGTGGCGTAACCGCGGTCGTCGCGGAATGGGTCAGGCCGGGCGGGCCACGCCGGAAGGGCCGGAAGGGCACGCTGGAAAGACCTCGCGGGAAGAGGAAGCCAGGCTGGCCCGGCAGCCTCCGGCGGCAGAACGGAGAAGATAGCCGGCGTCACGGCGCCTCCACCGGGAATGCCGCGGAGGCGCTCATCGAGCGGACCGGAGCTGGCACCTTCGCGGTCACCCGCACGACTCCGGCCTGCTCAGTGACGGTCACGGTCACACCGTCGCGGGGTGGTTCGTACGGCACCCCGATCGCGTGCGACCGGGCTGCAGCGCCGGCGATGTCCACCGCGGCGATGTAGGACCCCAGGGTGGCAATCCCCGCCACAATCGCCGCCGCCACTGTGACCAGGACGGACAGGGAGAGGGCGGCTTCGATGGTGACGGAACCGTGGTCGTCGATAAGCGGAATGCGCCGTGACATGCTGGACCTTTACGCTGGGCGGTTAGACAGCGCGTCGGTGATGATTCCCTCGATCGCGTCCACAACGCCGTTGCCGTTGATCACCATGTAGAGCACCGCGGCGAGTGCTGCGGCGGCGAGACTCCCCATTGCGTATTCGATCGTCGACATGCCGTCATCCCTGCGCAGAGCGGCCGCTCGCGCGGCGGCTTCGATGTAGACACGGGTGAGAAATTCGTTCACGGAATTGATCGGTGTATTGATTGCTGCGGTCATGATTGTTCTCCTTAGTTTTCTGGTGCGGTTGAGAGTCGGTTGTGGGTGAAGGTGGTGAAGGTCTAGTAGCTGGTCATTGCTGTGTGTTCCCCCCTTACTGCCCGCCGAACATCTCCGATCCCAAGCCGATGACCACGGGTGCGAGCCCGAGGACGAAGAAGGCCGGGAGAAAGAATGCGGCGAGCGGAATACTGATCAGGACCCCTGCGCGTTCGGCGGCGGCGGTCGCATCGTCGGCGGCGTCTTCGCGGAGCTTGGCCACGATGCGGTCGCACCCCTCGGCGACAGCTGAACCGGACGCGTGCGACAGGGCGACGAGCGAGGCGAGTTCCTCGCACCCGGGGACCCCGTCCATCGCGGACCAGGCCCGCTCCGGCTCGACCCCGAGTTCGTGAAAGGCCACCACACGCCGCCATTTCTGGGCGAGCGGCGGCAGCACCTCCCCTTCGCCGGTGCTCAAGGCGTAGCTGTCGGCCACCGCCCCCGCGGCGGCGGAAACAGGCAACCCAGCGCGGAAGCACGCGGCGAACAGTTCGATGTCGCTGGCGATCCGGTGCCGGTCGGGCGGGCCGTCGCGCGGGGTCTTCGAGGTGGATTCACGTGTGGCTGGCTCCGGGGTCAGGCGGGTGCGCGGCGGCGCGACGGGCAGTGCCAGTGCGGCGCCGAGGAACAGTGCGACGGGAAGAGTGAGCATTAGGCGGCCCTCCCGATGATGAGTTGAGAGGTGTAGAACCCTGCGCACACCAGCAGCGTCCCGCCGAACAGCAGGAGGCTTCCCAGTCCGCCGCCGGTGAGCAGCGCCAAGAGGCGCGCTCCCATTGCCTGCCCCATGAGAATTCCGGCGAGAGGAAGAACAGACAGAATAACGGCGGTGGCGCGCGGGCCGGCGAGCGCGGCGGTGGTGGCTTGACGGTGGCGCAGGTCGTTGTCGATGCGCGACCGGGCGCTGTCCAGCAGGTCTGCCATGGGAATGCCGAGGCGGGAGGATAGGAGCCAGAGGGAGGCGACGGAGCGGAGTTCGTCGAAAGGCGAGTCCGCCAGAACGGCGGCCCCGTTTCCGCCGCGGCGGGCGTGGGCGGCGGTGCGTTCGAGTTCGCGGACGAGGTCGGCGGGAGCATCGTCGGGGAGCTTGTCCACGGCACGGGCGCACGCGTCAGCGACGGTGGACCCGGCGCGCAAGGCGGCGACGAGGTGGCCGAGGTACGTGGCAGTCGATTCCAGCCGCGCGGTCGCCGTTTTAGCCCGGCGCGAGCGCACGACCGTGTGCACCGCTGTCGCACCGGCAGCACACGCGGCGAGCACGACGAAGAGACGGTCCGTGGCCAGCACGAACGGCACCGCGGCCGCAGACACGACGGGGAGCAGCACGGCGAGGTTGAAGGGCTCGCCCGCCACGCCCACACGCCGGGCAGGGTGCGCCGGAGGAACGGCGAGAGCCGCGGCAGCGAAGAGGGGAACAAGCGCCATCATGGGACCCCCAGTTCATCCAGCAACGCGTCGTAGCCGTCGGCCGGGCCCGCATCGGCATCCCAAACCACACGCGGCACGACGGGGTTTCCTTCCAGCACGCCGATCTGCTGCACGCGGCGTGTCCCGTCGCGGCCGCGGCGCATGACCACGACGACATCGACAGCCGCCGCGAGCTGCGAATGCAGGGCCTCCCGGTTCAATCCACCGAGCACTGCGAGCGCCTCGAGGCGCGCAGGGACCTCCTCAATCGAGTTCGCGTGCACAGTCCCCGCGCCGCCGTCGTGCCCGGTGTTCAGCGCGGCGAGCAGGTCCACGACTTCCGCGCCGCGAATCTCCCCCACCACAATCCGGTCGGGCCTCATGCGCAGGGCCTGCCGCAGCAGGTCGGCAATGGTGATCTCACCCGCACCTTCCGCATTCGCGCCGCGGGATGTCAGGTTCACCACGTGCGGGTGCGCGGGCGTGAGCTCGACAGTGTCCTCGATCGCCACAATCCGCTCGTGCGGGGCGACCTCCGCCAGCATCGCCGCCAGCAGCGTCGTCTTGCCCGTGCCGGTTCCGCCGACAACAAGAAAGGCTTTCCGCTTATCGACGATCCCCTTCAGCACTCCCGCCCTTTCCCCGTCCACCCCTCCTGAGGCTTGGATCTGCTCCAAGGTGGCTGTCTTGTTGTGCAGCACTCGCAGAGACATGCAGGTCCCGCAGTTCGCAGTCGGGGAAAGGATGGCGTGGAAGCGGAGAACGGTGCCGTCGTCACGCGAAAGGTGCCCGTCAGCGTAGGGGCGCGCATCGTCGAGGCGGCACCCGCAACTGCCTGCCAAGCGTGTGGCGAGCCGCCTCACCTCGGCTTCACCGCCGAGTGTGAAGGAGGCACGCTCGAGTCCGCGTCCGCGGTCGAAGAAGATATGGTCGGGCCCGTTGACGCAGATGTCGGTGACCCCGTCGATGGCGAGAAGTTGCTCGAGTGCACCGATGCCGACCGTCTCGTCGCGCAGCGCCCGCATGATCTCCAGTACGTCGAGGTCACTGATCACCACCGCTTCCTCCCGGATCAGCGCGGCGAGCTCCGCCGGGGTGCTGCGCGCTGGGTCCTCGGCGAGGCGCCGCTGCACTTTCGCCATGATCACTGCCTTATCCATTGGCCACCTCCAGCACTGCTTCCGCTGCCGCCGCAAGCGGGCGGGGCAGGCGTTTCGGCAGCCCGGAGACCTCCGCCTCTTTCACCAGCCGCGGCAGGTGCTTGACCTCGGTGACGACATCAGCACCAGCGACGCGCTCGACTTCCTCGGTGCTCAACCCCGACCAACCGCGGCGGCGCAGAACGAGCGACACCGGGGTGTTCGCGGCACGGCACTCCGCACTGATCAATGCAGCTGCCGCCGCTGCCCTTACCTCCGCTGGAACGACAACGAAGGCGTGGTCGCACCTATTCGGAAGTGCGTTGGGCGGGGCATCCACCACGGTGAGACCGCCCGCGCCCAGCACTGTGGTCACCCTGTCCACCTCCGCCGACAGACCGCCGGGGCGGCCCGCAGCAGCCGCGACAGTGGTGCGGGCTCCGGTGAGCACCGCGATCCCGTCCGCTGTCTGTGGAAGCGCCTGCCGTAGTTGCGTCCGGTCGACAGTGCCTTCCCCGATGTCGATGTCGCCCCACCGCGCTCCCACTTCTTCCTCCACGCCGAAGAGCAGATCTAGGCCACCTGAATAGCGGTGGGCATCCACAATTACCGGATGCGCGTCAGGCGATGCCGCACGCGCGACCGCCGCAGCCAACGTCGAAGTCCCCGCGCCACCAGCGGCCCCGACGAAAGCCAGAACCGTGCCGACACTCCCGAAGCCACTGCTTCCGCTGTCGGCGACGCTCGCCGCTGAGGACGCGAAACGGGACGAACCCGCGCTTCGAGGCGCATTGAGGGCGAGCTTGCCCAGCGCTTTCAACAAGTCCGCGGCCTGCGCGGGAAGGACGAAGGCATCCGCAGTTCCGTCCACTTCCTGAAGGCCGTTGGTCTCAGTACTCAGAAGGAACACGCCGTCACGGCGGGGTAAGGGATCGAGGTCGGGGGCACGGGCGATGTCGATAAGCACGGCGAACGCGCGTGAATAATGCCGGACGAGGTCGTCCGGGCCCTGCGAGTCGATGATTGGTCGGCCCGTCGCCGCGGCGAGATGTGTGGCCTCCGGGTGCAAGAGTGCGTCCCCGACGGCGATGAGAATAGGTGCAGTTTCGCTGGTCATGGCTTCACCATCGCCCAGCGCGGCGGCTGCCTCAAGGGGGCTGACGCGAGCCTGTGGATAACCCCGGTTTTCGCGGACACGTCACTAAACATCTGTGGATAACCAAGGCGCGACCGGAAGACAAAAGGGGGCGGCCCGCGCTATCGGGGGGTGCGCGGGCCGCCGTAACCCGGCCACAGGGGGGGATTGGGCCGGGGCCGGCCGCACTGTATATCGGGGCCGTGCGCGAGTAATTATGGCATACCGCCACAACAGAACACAATGACACCACGACTAAATCACAGCATCTGTCGAATGTGTCTTCGATCTTGCGCACTTGACGGCCAGCGTAAGCTATTGCGCATGACAGACACGGACGCCCACAACCGCGTGGCGGCGTTCTTTGACCTGGATAAAACGATCATCGCCACCTCGTCGGCCTTCGCGTTCGGCCGCGGGTTCCTCGACAGCGGCATGATCACGCGCGGCGAAGCTCTCGAGCTGTTCCTCACCAAGACCTCGTACATGCTCAACGGCCAGTCGAGCTCGAAGATGGACGCAACCCGCGACCGCCTCGCCGACATGGTTGCGGGATGGCCGGTCAGCGACGTACGCCGAGTCGTCGCAGAAACGATGAACATCGTGGTCACGCCCGCTATCTACCGTGAGGCCCGCGAACTCATCGACTGGCACCGCGGCCAAGGCCACGACATCGTGATCCTTTCCGCTTCCGCGTCGCTTCTTGTGGAACCCATCGCGGAGGAGCTCGGCATCGACACCATCGTCGCCACCGAAGTCGAAGTCGTCGACGGTGCGCTCACCGGCGCCATCACCCGCTACCTCAAAGGGGAGGGGAAGGCGGAGGCGATGCGGGGGCTCGTCGAAAAGCGGGGCTACGATCTCGCCGCAAGTTACGCATACTCAGATTCGCTTACCGACGTCCCCATGCTCTCCCTCGTCGGCCACCCCGTCGCCGTCAACCCTGAACGCGGCCTAAAAAAGCACGCCGCGGAGCATGGTTGGGAAACACGCAGCTTCAAAAACCCCGAGCCCCTGTTCAACCCGCCGGGCGCAAAAGAAATCGGCATCGGCGCAGGCGTCGTGGTCACCGTGACCGCACTGACCGCCTTCGGCGTCTGGTTGGCGCAGCGGGGCCGCACTGGCACCGGCAGAACCACCGCATAATGTGCTGTGCGTTACTATAAGATCGGTTATAACTGACGGCACCAGCGCAAGCGGTGCGCATCGAGGAAGGTTGATTAATGAGCGACAAGGGTCTGTACACCAGCGGCTCGACCAGCTACAAGGCAAAGGTCGACTCCATCCCGCTCCGCGACACGGACGTGACGCAGCCGGGCAGCGACTCCCTGGGCACCCTGGTGTCCAACGCGACCGAGCAGGTGTCCAGCCTGGTCCGCAGTGAAATCGAGCTGGCTAAGACCGAGGTCGTCGGAGAAGCCAAGAAGGCTGCCGTCGGCGGAGGCCTCCTCGGTGTCGCAGGTGTCGTCGCGGCGTTCTCCTCCTTCTTCTTTTTCTTCTTCCTGGCCAAGCTGATCGCCATCTGGACCAACGACGCATGGGGCTTCGGCATCGTCTTCCTGCTCATGCTCATCACCGCGGGCATTCTCGCCCTCGTGGGCATCAAGCGTTTCAAGGCCATGGGCAAGCCGGAAAAGACCATCGAGTCCGTCAACGAGTTGAAGAACCTCGTCCCGGGCCAGGCTCAGAAGAACCTGGAGAAGGACTCTTCGGAGCTCTACACCTCCTACGGCACCGGCACCACGGTCCCCGGCGGCTACGCCGCTGGCGGCTCCACCAAGGCGAACTAAGGGCCGCCCCAGTTCACAGGTGCACACAAGCGCCCAGGGCAACGCGTAACTGCGACCCTGGGCGCTTTTCCAGTTATGAGCACTCAACCCCTTTCCCCAAAGACCGTCGCTCTTGATGGACCATTCGAGCATGTTTTGCTGCATACCCGCGGCATCCGCCTGCACGCGGCCGTCGCCGGCGACCCAAAGGATCCGCTGGTTCTGCTCATCCACGGCACATTCGGCGCGTGGCTGGATTACCGGCGCATCATCGCGCCGCTGGCCGAGCGCGGTTTCCACGTCGCAGCGGTGGACATGCGCGGCTACGGCATGTCGGACAAGCCGCCGGCGCGTGCAGGGGACCCCACGCTCATTGCTGTGGGCGACATCGACGGTGTCATCTCTGCCCTGGACCACGACCGCGCCCACATCGTCGGACACGACACCGGCGGTGCGCTGGCCTGGGTGTTCGCCTCGACGTACCCGGACAGGGTCGCAAGCATGGTTGCGGTCTCAGCCGCGCACCCCACGGACCTCCGCCGGCACCTGCGCACCCGCCCCTGGGAACTCGTCTTCATGCTGGCGCGGGTCGCTGTCGGGAGACTGCCGATTTGGCTCCACCAGCTCTGCACCCCCCTCATTCCGCGTGTGTGGCGCCGGGAACTAGCTCTCAACACTGCGCCCGGATTCGCAGGCACACCGGAATTCGAGGAAGCGTTGTCCCTGCGTATCAGGGCTGCACGAGTCGACAACGCATTGCGCGGCATCGTCCGCAACACCCGCTTACTCACCGCCTCGCCGCGGAAGAATGCATCACCCATCGAGGCACCTGCACTACTCATCCACCCCGCCCAAACGGTCTGGACGAGAATCAGCGCAGCATCCTCCCGCCGCCTCACCTCTCCCCTTGACGTAGCGACGATCCCCGGCACAAAGAATGCACCCCACATCGAGGACCCAGAACTATTCGTGGAGCAGCTCGTGAAATTCCTCCCCGCACCCGGCCGAACGGAGCCTGGACCTGCCTAAGCCACGCAGCTTTGAGTATCCACGGGCTCCGTCAATCCGACGTAATCCCCCACGACATCTTCCGTCTGGCGGATTGTCAGGGCGTATCCGGTGTCAGTTCCGTCGACAGCCGCACCGAAAACCACGCCGAGAACGTCGCCCGACGTGGACAGCAGCGGCCCGCCGGAATTGCCCTGACGGATCGTGCCACGCAAGGTGAATGCCTCGCGCTCGGTCCTCCCAGTGGCGTAGATATCCGGGCCAGAAATGTTCAGGCGCTCGCGAACCCGCACCGGGGAGACGGTGAACGGCCCGTTGCCTGGAAAGCCCATCACCATGGCGCTATCGCCGGTTCTCGCGATCCCGGGAGCCGACTTCAGCGGCTCAAGCCCCAAGTTGAGGACGTGAAGCACCGCGAGATCCACCTCTGGGTCGTAGAGTACAACGGTCGCTTGCTTCACGCCCAGAACCGTGTCCAATTCCACCGTGTCGGTTCCTGCCACGACGTGGGCATTCGTGATCACGTAGTCCGGTGCAGAAACGAAACCAGAGCCCGACAGACGGCGCCGGCAGCTCTCCGCATCCCCCAGCACGTGCACGACGCTAGGGCGCACCGCATCCACTACTGCCTGGTCGACGATCGCCGGGTCCGGTTCCTCCACCTCGGCGCCGCCGCCCTGGAAGGGGGAGACTAAGGGGGGAAGGCCGGTGACGTCGATAAGCCGTGCAATGTGCTCGGGGACTTTGTTGCCCCACTCGGGAACAGCCCTGTCAATTGCGCCCAACACGCGCGAGCCACGGATCGCGCTACCGAGCGGGCCTCCGACATTCGCCGCGACAGGCACCGCCACGAGCCACACCACAACGACCGCCATGAGCAGCTGAAGCAGCGACCCCACAGCCGAATCCCAGCGCTGAGTGGACTTGGTGCGCAGCCTCTCACGCAGCGCGGAGCCGACCGTCGCGCCGACGATATTGCCCGCCCCCACGAAGAGCACCACCGTGGCCAGCAGAAGCAGCACGCGCAGGCTGGTGCTGTCGGTCACGCGCACCAACAACCCCGCCGCGCCGAGCCCCACGACGAGCCCCGCAGCGACACCCACCGCCGCGAAACCCGAGGAGAAAGCACCCTGGCGCCAACCGCCCGCGAGCGCCGCCACGAACAGCAGCACAAGCGCGAGGTCGACGATGAGAGCAGTCACGGAAGGCCACCCTACGCGCCGCAGCGGCTAAAACCCGTGTCCCTCGCCGTTACGCGACGCGCGCAGCGCCTTCCTCAGATCCACTGATTCCTTGTGCTCCCACGGCTTTTCCCACCCAGCTTCACGGATCATCACTGCGAGGAGCGACGCAGTGAAACCCCACACCAGGTAGCCGTTCACATCGAAGGCAGGGCCCGTCCACCCCAACCGCGCGACGCGGAAGCGGTTCGCAGGGTCGATGAGATGCGCGAGGTCGACGAAGAAGACATCGTCATTCTCCGCTGGGCTCGCACACCACACTTCACCGGGATCTTGCGCGTACGCGAGCACGGGATTCACCGGGTGACCGGACGGGCCCACGGCGATCGGCTCGAGGACAGCCAGCGTCTCCACACGGTCCGGTTCCAGCCCCGTTTCCTCGTTGGCTTCGCGCAGGGCGGCATCGACAGGTCCCGCGTCGTCCGGTTCGAGCCGCCCGCCCGGAAACGCCATTTGGCCCGAGTGGTTCCGCAGCGTGGGCGCGCGGTGGGTGAGCAGAATCTGGGCGTCATCAGGCAGCTCCTGCGCATCGGCGTCGCCCGTGAAGCACATCAGCACCGCCGACCTGCGCGATTTTCGCGACGCCAGCCGCATGTGCCCCTGCATCGAATGCACCAGTGCCGCGTTGCCTGGCGCCGACAGCACGCCCGCCAAGCTCTCCAGCCACTTCGCCACCTACAGCACCTCCTCAACAGCCCGAGCTATTTCGCTTGACGACGAAAAACCCTTCCCCATTACCCCCACCTTCTCCTCCCCGCGGAAGACCACAGTGACAGGAACGACCCCCGGCAACCCGTGCGCTCCGGCAAAAACATTCTCGCTGTCCTGATAGCTGGGCATTTGAATGCCGAGCTCGTTCAGCAGAGCCGCTCCATTCGCCGCGTTCGTGTCGGCGTGCACACCGACCACCGTGTAGTCGGGGTGCGTGCGCGCGAATTCGTCGAACGCCGGCAGCTCCTCCCGGCACGGCTCGCACCACCATGCCCACACGTTGACCACAGTGATGTCCTGGGGGTTTTGCCCGCTGTCCTCTCCCCCGAGACACGGCAGGTCCACTCCACCGACACCCGGACCCGGGCAATCCGGACGCTCCTGCATCTGTGCTTCCTGGTGCGTTGTCTCAGAATTCCCGGTCGCTTGGCCGGCGGAATTTGCCGGGCCTCCAGGATCCGCAGGATCCGCGGGTCGCAGCAACCCCACCGCCGCCACCACGACGAGCACCGTCACGGCCGCTAGCGCCGCGACACTCCCCCAAACCTGCTTCCTCACTTCTCACCGTCCCCGAACATCGCGAGGATGTGCTCGCGCTCCGGACCTGTCACCAACTTCTCCGCATCCTCCCACTCGATGGGACCGACCGTGCCGAACGACGGGCAATCGTACGCCAGAGGACACGCCCCGCACGCTGCTTTCCGCGCATGGCACACACGGCGACCGCAAAAAATGATCCGGTGGGAGAACATCGTCCACTCACGCTTCTCTATCAACTCCCCCACAGCACGCTCGATCGCCACCGGGTCCTTCTCCTCCGTCAGTCCCAGCCGGTGAACAAGACGCTGGAAATGCGTGTCCACAGTCAACCCCGGCAACCCGAACGCATTCCCCCGCACCACATGCGCAGTCTTCCTGCCCACCCCCGGCAGAGTCACCAAATCCTCCACAGCCACTGGGACCTCGCCACCGAAATCAGCCACGAGCTTCTCCCCGATCCCCTTCAAATGCCCCGCCTTCGCGCGGTAGAACCCGACCGGTTTGATGATCTCCTCCAGCTCGGCGGGGTCAGCTGCGGCGTAGGCCGCAGCCGTCGAAAAGCGCGCAAAAAGCGTCGGCGTGACCTGATTGACCCGCACATCCGTCGTCTGCGCACTCAACATCGTGGCCATCAACAACTCAAGCGGCGACGTGAAATCCAACTCCGCATGCGCATCCGGAAACATCACCGCCAGCGTCCTATTGACCCGCCGCGCGCGGCGGGTCCGCCCCAACTCCGTCTCCGTCCCCTTCGCCGCCGGATGCGAACCCGGGCGACGAAACCGCCGCGGAGTCGTCGAAGCAGAATCAGACATGCCGTCCACTATACTGGGCCGATATGGTGAGCATTCTCCTCGCGCTACTAGCACCTGTGCTTTTGGCCGTCTTCCTCGTCAGCATGGAACGCCTCGAAATCGCCGTCGTCCACACCGAATCTCCACAGTGAACGCCAGCTAGACCGCGAGACCACCCGCATCGCATCTCCGCCGCAAACAATTGATCGGCGCACCAAGCCGAGATGATAGGGTTGGGAAATGTGACATGGCCCGCGAGCTGCCACTCCGGTGACCAACTCCACACGGCCCACGACGACAAGGAGCTTCGATGCAAAGCGTGCAGGAAACACTGGCCCGCGCCGGGATCTTCCAAGGCGTAGACCCCGATGCAGTGGTCAACCTGATCTCACAAATGCAGACGGAGTCATTCTCCCGAGGCACCACCATCTTCGACGAAGGTGAACCCGGTGACACCCTTTACATCATCATCGAAGGCAAAGTGAAACTCGCCCGTCACGCCCCCGACGGACGCGAGAACCTCCTCTCCGTCATGGGCCCCTCCGACATGTTCGGCGAGCTCTCCATCTTCGACCCCGGCCCCCGCACCTCCTCCGCCGTGTGCGTCACCGAAGTCGAAGCCGCCACCATGGACTCCGAGATGCTCCGCACGTGGATCAACGACCACCCCGAGATCTCCCAGCAACTGCTGCGCGTTCTCGCCCGTCGTCTGCGCCGCACCAACGCGTCCCTTGCGGACCTCATCTTCACCGACGTTCCCGGCCGCGTAGCCAAAACCTTGCTCCAGCTGGCTAACCGCTTCGGTACCCAAGAGGGCTCCGGTTTGCGCGTCAACCACGACCTGACCCAGGAAGAAATCGCACAGCTCGTCGGCGCCTCCCGCGAGACCGTGAATAAGGCACTGGCCACCTTCGCCCAGCGTGGTTGGATCCGCCTCGAGGGCAAATCGGTCGTCATCGTCGACACCGAGCACCTCGCCCGTCGCGCCCGCTAGTTTTTCTTCGCGATGGATGGAACCGCCCTTTTGCGCACGTCAAGGGGCGGTTTCGCTGTTTGATGGAACCGGGGGTTGTGGATAACTTCGGCGGCGTCGACGGTTATCCACAGGTTCCGGGTCGTGCCCTTTTCTTCGTGGTTGGCGGGTTTTAGCGTGTGGGGCATGAACACGTTTGACGCGTTTCTCGCTTCTGTTGCGAGTCCTTTGGACATCCTGGCTGGTTTTGACCGTCAGGCTGCTCGTGATGCTGGCGTCAAACCCACCACTGTTGATGAGTGGGAGCGTGTCCACACCGTCTACTACGGCACAACCCGGTTCACCCGGAAGCAAGCCCACGCCATCCGGATCGCCCGGGAGACGGGGAAGTCTCTGGATCAGTTGGTATTCATCGAGAACCAATTGAAGCCCATAAAGACGGCAAGTGAGACGTGGCGGCTCCGCCTCGCCCTGCTGTCGGTGCGTGGGGACTACAACACTCTGCGCCGTCGCGCAAAGACGATCATCCCCGGGTCAAGTCCCGTGTAGTGGTGTAGCCGTTCGTGCTTTCGGCTCGGTATGAAGTTCGGGGTTTGGTTAGGCGGTTAGCTGGTGCTGCTCACCATGATCGTCTCCTGTGCGGTGCATGAGGTGTTTGGTCTGTTCGAGTGCGGATAGTGACATGTAGCGTTTCTGCTGGATCCAATCGTCGTGTTGCTCTGCAAGTACCGCACCAACAAGCCGGATGATGGATTCACGATTCGGGAAGATACCCACAACATCGGTGCGCCGGCGGATCTCCCGGTTTAACCGTTCTGTGGGATTGTTCGACCACACCTTCGTCCAAACTGGTTTCGGGGCGGCGGTAAACGCCAACACCTCATCGAGTGATTCCTCTAAGTACGTTGCTACCTGGGGGAACTTCGGTTCCAACAGATCAACGACCTCATGGGCTTGCCCCCAGGTGGATGCCGCGTCAGGTTGCTGGAAGATCGTCTGGAACATCGCTGAGACCATCGGCCACTGTGTTTTCGGGACCTGCTCGTAGAGGTTCTTAGCGAAATGGGTGCGGCACCGCTGCCACGACGCATCAGGCAGCACCTCAGCAATGGCGTGCTGGATGCCTTCGTGAGCGTCACTGGTGATCAGGAAGACACCGCGAAGTCCGCGGGCTTTTAAGTCTTGGAAGAAGCCTTTCCACGATGCGTTGGATTCCGCGGTGGCGACGTGCATGCCGAGCATTTCGCGGTAGCCGTCGGCGTTGACCCCGGTGGCCAACAGCACGCAGCATTTGACCACCCGGCCGCCTTCACGCACCTTGATCGTCAGCGCATCGCACGACAGGTAGGCGTACCCACCGGGATCGAGTGGACGGTTTTTGAAATCGGCGACCATCTCGTCGAGTTCTTCCGACATCCGTGAGACTTGCGATTTCGACATGTTGGAAATGCCAAGTGTTGCCACCAGATCGTTCATTCTGCGGGTGGAGACCCCTTTGAGATAGCACGTCGCGATCACGGTCGATAAGGCCCGTTCGGCCCGTGAGCGTCGCTCGAGCAGCCAGTCTGGGAAGAAAGCGCCGTGGCGTAGCTTCGGCACTGCCACATCGATCGTGCCGACGCGGGTGTCCAGATCGCGGTGGCGGTACCCGTTGCGGTGGTTGACCCGCTCGGTGGAAGCAACACCGTACTCGGCGCCGCAGACGGTGTCGGCCTGGGCGGAGAGGATCTGGTTGATAAACCCTTGCAGCATCTGCCGCATTAGATCTGGCGACGCTTGGGCGAGCAGATCGTCCAGATAGGTTGTCGGGTCGATAGAATGCGGAGCAGCGGTCATCGTCATGTGCCTTTCGGTGAGATGTGGTAGTTGAGTCGAAAGGTTACTGACGGTGGCCGCCCCACTATTTTCAAGGGCCCACCATCAGCAAGCGTTACACCACACTAAGGGACGCAACCTCATCCCCGATCCGGGTGCTGACACACCCGCCCCGGAGTCCACGGTCCGGTTCAGTACATCGAAGAAGGGGAAACGTTCCTTTACCGCCACGGGTGACGATAGTTTCATCGCCGCCTTGGAGTACGCCTTGCGCCGGAATCTGGATCCGGGTCGTCCTGCGGGCCCGCAAATGTATGAAGCACTGACCGACATTCTGCGTGGTGAGGGTGGTGTGGCTGATGCTGTGCCCCGCCCGCTTGTGGTGGTCCTGCTTGAGGAGCACACCAAGATCCTGCGGGGTGAGGGCAACGACACCATCCTGGGACTATCTGACGGCACCACCATGACAGGTGCGGAGTATTTGGCCCGGTTCCATGGTGAGGATCTGGAAGTGGCGATCTTCCATCCGCAGGCGGGTGCGGTGAACCTGTACGACACGAAACGTTTCGCCAACACCAAGCAGCGTGATCTGGCGAGAGCGACACTCACAACATGCCCGGTGCCGGGGTGCCGGCATGCCGCGGATAACTGCGAGGTGCATCATGTCACCGCGTGGTCACGCGGCGGACAGACCAACATGAACAACCTGGCGGTGGTGTGCAGGTACCACAACCGCACCAACGATGATGACCCCACCCGCCACCACCGGGGACGCATCGAGATCAGAGCAGGGACCCCGGTATGGGTATCCCCCAGGGGAAGACCGGCGGCGAACACCACCCACCAATACGGCGCGATGCACCTGTTGTTCGGAAAACAACGGGAATAACGCCGGGCCACAAAGACCAGCGACCAGTGGGCCAGCTGAACTAAGGGGCGGGGACCAGCCGAAACTATTGGGTCGAGGAGACGGAGCGGGAAAACGCTAACAACTGGACCAGCCGGGGGCGAAACACGCCCCACGGCCGGTTCAGTGTGCCCGGAAGAACCGACTAGACAACACCCGACCCTCAAGTGAGCAGAAAAGAGGGGTAAACGACAAAAGGCGCAGCCGAGAAGGGAGTACCTCGATGCAGGCGGCGAGGGCCCCTGCACATGGGGCAGGGGGAACGTCGATAAGCGGGGTGCGCTTAGTTCTTGCTGTCGAGGTACCGCAGCGCGACGCGGGTGGACTGCTCGGCGGCGCCGCGGAGGACGGGATCGACGTCGTCGTACATCGCGTCCACGAGCTCGTTGATGCTCAGGTCCGTGCCGTGCTCCTCGCGCACCTTGCGAATCTGGTCGAGGCGGTAGTTGCGGCGGTCAATGTACTTGCGGGCGAATTCCGCGAGGTCGTCGCCCTCCGGGCCGTGGCCGGGAAGCAACGTGATGCCTGCACCCTCTTCCTCGAGCTTGGCCAGGGATTCGAGGTACGCGCCGAGGTCGCCGTCCGTCTCGGAAATCATGGTGGTGTGGCGACCTGCGATCGTGTCGCCGGTGGCGATGCCCTCAAGCTCCGTCGACTCCGGGTCACCCGGGTAAATGTAGAAGCACACGGAGTCGCCGGTGTGGCCTGGGGTGTGCACGACCTTGATGCGGGGAGTCACGCCGTCGATGCTGATGATCTCGCCGTCCTCAAGCGGCTCGCCACCAATGCAGTAACGCTCGTCGAACGCGCGCACCGGCGCACCAGTGAGCTGGCGGAAACGCTGCGCGCCGTCGGCGTGGTCGTGGTGGCGGTGCGTCAACAGCACGAGCGCGACCTTGTTCGCGGAGGATTGCAGAACGTTGAGGTGGCCTTCATCCTCCGGGCCCGGGTCGATGACGATGCTGAATTCGTCCTCCGGGTCGCGGATCACCCAGGAGTTCGTACCCTCCAGCGCGGCATAGCTCGGGTTCGGCGCCAGAACGACGGCGGCGGAGGGGGTTACAGGACGCAGTTGGCTGTAGGCAGGATGCTGCATGCCCCCAACCCTACCGTCATTGATCGCCTTACAGCCATTTCTTGAAGGTTGGTGTGGGCTAGCTCGCGTCGGAAACTTCGACGATGAGCTCGACCTCTACCGGGGCGTCGAGCGGGAGGACCGCGACACCAACAGCACTGCGGACGTGGGCGCCCGCCTCACCGAAGATTTCGCCGACGAGTTCAGAAGCGCCATTGACGACGCCCGGTTGACCCGTGAAATCCCCGGCCGACGCGACATAGCCCACGACTTTGACCACTCGCGTGACCCTATCGAGGTCCACGACCGAATCCACGGCAGCCAGCGCATTCAGGACTGCGGTGCGGGCGTATCCGTACGCGTCCTCAGCGGAGACCTCCGCACCGACCTTGCCCGTCGCGGGTAGTTCACCGTCGACGAAGGGGAGCTGCCCTGACGTCCACACCTGATTTCCCACCCGAGCTGCTGGGACGTACGCAGCGACGGGAGCTGCAACCTGCGGCAACTCGATCCCAAGTTCAGTGAGCCGCGCTTTGATAGCGGCGCCCGATGCGTTGATGCTGGCGTTGGCTGCGGTGCTGCTGTCGCCGGCCATTAGAGTTCCCGCTTCATGTAGGCGACGACGTTCTCCGGGTTCGGGCCCGGGGTCACAGCGACGAGCTCCCAGCCGTCTTCACCCCAGGTATCCAGAATTTGCTTCGTGGCGTGCGTTAGCAGCGGAACGGTGGCGTATTCCCATTTCTTCATGGCACCACCCTACAGGTCGTGCGGGTGGTGACGGTCCCGCTCCGCACGCCGAGCCACTACCGACACCGACGGCAACACCAGCTGGAGGCCGGGGCGGTCAAAGGCAGTGGCAGTTACAGGCCGACGATTTCTTTGCCGGCAGCCAGGTGCGCGGCCCAGTCAGTCACGTTCGGGTTCTTGCGCAGGACTGCGCGGCGCTGCCGCTCGGTCAACCCGCCCCAGACACCGAATTCGACCTTGTTGTCCAAGGCATCGGCACGGCATTCCATTTGAACTGGGCAACTGCGGCAGATGGCCGCGGCTTTGCGCTGTTCGGCACCCCGGACGAACAGCGCGTCAGGGTCGCCGGAGCGGCACACAGCCATGGTGACCCATTCGCCGCGCTCGAAGGATCGAGCGGAGTTACTGCAGTCTGCGGTGCCGCGCTGTCGTACCGGCTGCCCCGTCCGTAGGGCTTGGTTGACGTTTTCCAGTGCGCGGTTGCTGATAGTAGCGGTCACCACAGTCTCCTTCCGGGGCGATTTCACTAAGGCATCGAGGCTGGATCTTCTTCACCGAGCCGTCGCTATGTAAGTGTATTCACGCACAAGCGAGATTGTCGAATAGATCACACGCGTGGGGGTAGGTGCTGATTCCGCTGACGGAACTTAGCCCGTAGTGTAAGAGAGGTGTCTGCGCTAAATTCCCTAGGAAAACTGCTCGCCGGCCTGGTGGCGGCGGGTGTCGGCATGGCTGTGTGCCTCGCGCCCGCAGCGGGCATCGGCGGGGCTGCGGTGACTCGCGTGGATAACACGATGCAGTCCAACCTGGCAGACCTGACTGACGGGGCCGCCCCCGGTGTCACCACGATCACCGACACCAACGGCGACCCGATGGCCTGGATTTACGCGCAGCGGCGGTACGAAGTCCCAGCGGACGAGATTGCCCAGTCCGCCAAGGACGCTCTGGTGGCAATCGAGGACCGGAGGTTCTACGAGCACGACGGCGTCGATATGCAAGGCTTCGCGCGCGCAATGGTGACCAACATTCTTGCTGGCGGCGTGGAAGAAGGCGCATCGACGATCGACCAGCAGTACGTGAAGAATTACCTGCTCTTGGTCAACGCTGATACGACTGAGGAACAGTCGGCGGCCGTCGAGCAGTCGATCCCTCGCAAACTGCGCGAGATGCGCATGGCCTCCGACCTGGACAAGCAGCTGTCCAAGGAGGAGATCCTGGCGCGGTATTTGAACCTCGTCTCCTTCGGCAACCACGCGTACGGAATCGAAGCGGCTGCCCGCACCTATTTCGACACATCAGCTTCAAAGTTGACGGTCCCCCAGTCGGCGCTGCTCGTCGGAATGCTGCAATCATCGGAATTCCTGAACCCGTACACCAACCCGGATGGAGCGAAAGAGCGCCGCAACATGGTGCTCCAAGCGATGGTGTCATCGGGATATCTCAGCCAGGCAGATGCCGACCGTTACGCGGGGCAGCCGCTGGGTGTCCTCGACGAGCCCTCACTGCTTCCCCGTGGCTGCATCACCGCGGGCAATTCGGGTTTTCTCTGCGACTACGCCCTGAAATACCTCGCAGACAAAGGCTTGAGCACCGAAGAGGTGGAGCGCGGCGGCTACACCATCACGACAACGCTGGACCCCGAGGTGCAAGCCATCGCCCACGACGCGGCGACGAGTGCAGTCAACAAGGGGCAGCCAGGTGTCGCAGAGGTAATCAACGTGATCGAGCCGGGGAAGGACAGCCACGACATTTTGGCCATGACTTCCTCGCGCGATTACGGCCTCGACCAGGATGAAAGTCAGACGGTCCTACCGCAGGCTTCGTCGATGGTGGGCAACGGTGCGGGGTCGGTGTTCAAGATCTTCACGGCGGCGGCAGCTCTCGAGAACGGCTACAACTTGGAGTCGAAACTCCAAGTGCCGGACCGAGCAGTTGTCTACGGAATGGGCGAAGGCGGCGCGAAGGGCTGCCCGCCCGGGGCGTACTGCGTGGAAAACGCAGGCAAGTTCTCCGGCGAGATGACGCTGCGGGACGCGTTGGCCAAGTCGCCGAACACGCCGTTTGTGAAGCTGATCGAGAATGTCGGCGTGGAACAGACCGTCGATATGGCTGTGCGGTTAGGCCTGCGGTCCTACGAGGACCAGGGCACGTTCGACGAGAATAATTCCGTCGCCGACTACTTCCGCCAGCACAACCTGGGCTCGTTCACGCTCGGCCCGACAGCGGTGAACCCGCTGGAGCTGTCCAACGTCGCCGCGACGCTCGCTTCCGACGGCATGTGGTGCGAGCCGAACCCGATCAAGAGCATCGTCGACCGCTACGGCGACGAGGTCGCTCTCGACCGCCCGGAGTGCGAGCAAGCTGTCGAACCGGAACTCGCCGCCGGTCTCGCGGGCGGAATGGCGGAGGATGCAGTTTCGGGCACCGCGAAGAAGGCGGCGAAATCCGCGGGGTGGAACGGAGCTGTTGCCGCGAAGACAGGCACGACGGAATCGCACCAGTCCTCCGCGTTCCTCGGCTTCAACAGGAAATTCGCAGCGGCGACATACATTTATAACGACGGCACGCAGACTTCCCCGCTGTGCACGGGTCCGGTACGCCAGTGCGCGGAGGGGTCGCTCTTCGGCGGGCAAGAGGCGGCGGAGTCGTGGTTCCGCATGGCGTCGAGGATGCCGGGCGCCGCGGACGCCGGACTTCCTGCGCCAAGTGCTTTGTTCGACCCGAAGGCGCGCGACGAGCTGCTTAAACGCGTCGTAGGCATGGACAAAGACGACGCGCGCGCGACGCTCGAAGAAGCCGGTTTCCGGGTCCGCGAGTCATTGAGCTCCGGAAAGGGCGCACCGAAGGACGAGGTCGTGGACACCCGTTACGCGGAGGACGCCGGTCCCGATTCCACGATCACGATCGTCGTTTCCGACGGCTCGGACGCACGCTTATCGACGCGCCCCACAACCCCTTCCCCCTCCCCCTCCCGCCAAGAGTACGTACCGGAAGAACCCTCCACCGCCGAGCGCGATCTGGGGCAGCTCGCCGACGAACTGGCGAACCTGTTCCGCTGACGCCTCATCAGTCGCGGTGCGGTGAACTAGCCACCACAAGCTAGGCACCGCACCGCGACGAGTTAGGACGGTGTGCCCCGGCGCGGTGCGGCGCCTCAGGGCGACATGATGGGAGGCGTCGCGGGGTATTGCAGTGCGGTCAGCCGCCAGCTCTACTCGTCCAGCTGACTGCTGACCGAAGCGCATTACTGGCCGAAGCGCATTACTGGCCGAGGCGCTCCCTGACAGCAGCGGACAAACGCTTGCCGTCGGCACGACCGGCAGCCTTCTCGGTGGCGGCCTTCATCACCTGTCCCATGTCTTTCATGGAGGTGGCGCCGGTTTGGGAGATGGTGGCGTCGATAAGCTGGGCAAGTTCGGCGTCATCAAGCTGTTTCGGCTGGTATGCCTCGAGGACGGCCACTTCGGCGAGCTCCGCGTCGGCGAGCTCCTGGCGGCCGTTCTCCGCGTAAACCTCGGCGGACTCGCGGCGCTTCTTGATCTCGCGGGCGACGACCTTCAGCACCTCCTCGTCCGTCAACTCGTGCTTCGTGCCCTCGGTCTCCTCTGTCTGGATCGCCGCGAGCAGCATACGGATCGCACCGGTGCGCTCCTTCTCCTTCGCCTTCATCGCCTCTTTCAGGTCGGCGCGGATCTGATTCTTCACATCACTCATGGCAACGAGCGTAGCGCGGGTGGCGGTACCCTCGGAGAAATGACGACACAACGAGACTTGACCCGCGGATCGCGAATCCTGCGGCGCGCCGGTGTTACTGCCGCGGCCGGTGCGGCACTCGGGGCTGCGACGTTCGCGCACGGCGTCAGCGAGCTGAACAAGTTCCGGCTTAAGAGCTACGACCTACCAATCCTGCCAGCCGGGTCCGACCCATTCAGCATCCTGCACGTCTCCGACCTGCACATGATCCCCGGGCAAGACACCAAAATCGCGTGGGTCTCAGCTCTCGACGCCTTGAACCCCGACCTCGTGGTCAACACCGGCGACAACCTCTCCGACGAGCGCGCCGTTCCCGATGTCTTGGCTGCACTGGGGCCGCTGCTGAACCGTCCGGGCGTGTTTGTCTTCGGCACCAACGACTACTGGGCACCGCGAATGGTCAACCCAGTGAAGTACCTGCTCGACCAGAAACGCGAACCCAGCTACGTCGATCTGCCGTGGAAAGGCATGCGCGCAGCCTTCATCGAACGCGGCTGGCGCGATGCCACCCACCAGCGGCTCGAGTTCAAAGCGGGCGGGCTGAAGCTGGCTGTGACCGGCACCGACGACCCGCACCACGACCTCGACGATTACGACGCCGTCGCCGGCGCCCCTAACCCAGATGCCGACCTTGCTATCGGTGTCACCCACGCCCCTTACCGGCGCGTCCTCGACCGCTTTGAAGCCGACGGTTACGCCCTGACTTTGGCCGGCCACACCCACGGCGGGCAGATCTGCCTGCCTGGTGAGCGGGCCATCGTCACCAACGCCGACATCGACCGCGAGCGCGCCTCCGGCTTGCACCGCTACGGCGACATGTGGCTCGAAGTGTCCAACGGCCTGGGCACCTCGAAATTCGCGCCGGTCCGGATCTTCTGCCGCCCCTCCGCGGCGCTGCTCACCCTCACCGCACGGCCCTGACCGCGCGACCAATGAGCCACTGAAATCATCTGGACGCAGCCCCGCCGAACAGGCGTTTTGGCGCTAACCGAGTGGTGGACTAAAGTATCCCGGGTACTGATCAAGTGATTGATCGGCATAAACCGGGATATGGCGCAGCTTGGTAGCGCGCTTCGTTCGGGACGAAGAGGTCGCAGGTTCAAATCCTGTTATCCCGACCAAATAGATATGGGGCCGCCCTCCAGCGAGGGCGGCCCCATTTTTCATTCCTGTCCTAGCGCGCGCAGGTGGCCACGTTCTCCGCGTCCAGGCAGTCGTGCTCCAGGGACTCGCAGTGCAGCCACCCCAGCCGGCCGTGGAGGATGATCTCGTCGTAGCACTTCGAGCAGCGGCGCACGGAGTTCGGCGAGTGCCGGTAGCCGTTGACAGGCCCGAGCACGTCGGCGGTGAACGGGCGACCTTCACGCGCAAGGATGAGTCGGGCGTTGAGTGCGTTCATAGGCGTTGCTCCTTTGTTCAGTTGTGGGCGCTCCACCGTTTTCATGGAACAGCTTTCGGGGAACAGCGCAGGAGCCTACAACACGGCATGAACCGTGGTCGCCGGAAACGAGCGGGATCTAGCGCACGTGTTCGATTTCGTCGTCGGCTTCTAGAACAGCGGTCTCGTCGTAGAAGGAATCGTCGCGAGCGGTAGCGGTGGCGGGGGTGGAGCCGGAGGAGGCACGGGAGGAGACCGAAGACGTGGCGGGCCGGTTACGCAGCGCTCCCACCAACCCGATCAGGGCGAGTAGCGCGGACAGTCCGATGCCAGTCCACATCGCCACCACGGAACCGTTGTTGCCGGCGGCGGAGACAGCAGAGGTGCTCCAGTGCATCGGCATCGCGGACGACAGCGCGCGGACTACGCCGTCGACGTCGCCGGTGGCGGCTCGGGACCACACCCAGCCGACAACACCGGTTTGCGCCAGGGCGAAAATGCCGGCAAGGGCGGTACCACCGAGCTCACCGAAAGCGTCGCGGAGAATCCAGGTGACTCCCGCCGAGGCGAGGGTTCCAAGCGCGAGCGCGAGTCCGGTGATCCCGATAGCAACAGGGGTCAGACCAGTCCCGAGAATGGTCACGAGGATCGTGCCCGCGCCAGCCGCGAGCAGCGTGCCCAGCCCGATGATGCTCCACCGCGAGCGAACCGCGCCGTAGGCGGCGAGAGCAGCGGCGACACCGCCGAGTACAGCGAGAGCGCTCACGAGCATCGCGGCGAGCGGCGGGAGGGACGACGTAGGAGCACCGCTTTGCGACGCCTCACCAGCACCCGCCCCTGCAGTCCCCGTCACCGGAGCTGCAGCTGGGAGAGCACGCTGGACACCGTTAATGCGTTCTTTGGTGGTGGTGGACATCTCGTCGATCTTGGCGGCGCCGTCGACAAGCTGGTTGATGCCGTCTTGTGCCTCCCCGACGCGGTTGTTCATTTCGCCGAGTCCCCCGGCCAGCTCTGCGGCGCCGTTGGTCGCGGTGTAGATGCCGTCGTGGTAGGCGTAGCCGGGTGTGGCTAGCTGGTTGGCCAGCTCGCGGGATCCGTCTTTGAGCTCCGTGAGCTGGGCGGTCCAGTCGGCGGGCAGCTCCGCGGTGTCTACCTGGCGGCGCAGGCCCTCCAGTTGGACACGCAGATCCTTGACCTGGGGGTCGTTGCTGCCGCGGGTGCTGTTCAATGTGTCGTCGATGGCGGCGAGAACCTGACCGCGCACGACATCGAAGCCGATGACTTGGTCGACGGCGCCGCCGACGTTGTCGGCGAGGCGGGTGGCGCCGTCGGCAAGCTGCCCGGTGCCAGCCTGAAGTTCGACCATGCCCTGGGAGAGCTGGTCCGCGCCGGCTTTGGCGGAGGCGATGCCGTCGATGAGTTCGCCGGAGCCGTCGCGAAGCTGCTCTGTGCCTTCTTTGAGCTTGGCGGTGCCCTGGGTGAGAAAGCCGGCTTGCGCGCTGGCGTCGGCGGCGGCGCGTCGGGCGTCACCGAGGTTGTCGGCCCCGGAATACACGGCGGGCGCGCCGGACGTGTTCTCCGCGTTGCGCGGCACCCACGTCGCGGCGGGATTCATGGGTGCGAATGCTGCGGCGACGAGGACGGCCATGGCGATCAGGACGTTCCATTTCATACCGTGCAATGTAATGAGTGTGGCGCATGTTGTGGATGAGACACACCGCAGGCCGAGCTCAATGCGGATTTGCTGTTACCCTTAACGTGTTTGCCAACCACTACACAGGCTGGAGCACATATGGCTCTTCTCTTGGTCTTCGGGCTAGTCGCCGCGACTGTGGTGCTATCCCCCGTGTTGGTGCGCGCAGTCGACCGCCGGGCGGGGTGGGTGATCGGGCCGGTGTATCTCGCCGCGGCCGTCATCCTGGCCAACGCGGCGCGGGACGGTGCGGTGCCAGCGTTCTCAATCACATGGGCGAACGATCTGCTCGGGCCGGGCAGCGTCGTCGAGCTCGGAATGCGCGCGGACGGGCTGAGCCTGTTCTTCGTCTTGCTCGCGCTGGTCATCGGCGGCGTGGTGATGCTGTATTCCGCCGCGTACCTGCATGAAAACGACGGCAACACGAGCTTCTACACCATCATGACGGCGTTCTCGCTATCGGTGCTGTTGCTGGTGACGGCGAGCGACGTCGTGGTGCTCTTCATCGGCTGGGAGCTCGTGTCCATCGCGTCGTTCCTGCTCATTGCTCGCTCGGGCTCGTCTGGCGAGGCGGGCTCGTTCCGCACGCTCGCGCTCACGTTCTTCGGCGGCCTGACACTGCTGGCGTCGCTGGCGATCGCGGCGGTGAACACGGGCACCACGCAGCTCGACGGAATCCTGTCCTCCGACGTGTGGGTGGACAACCCGCAGCTGACCACTACCGTCGCTGTGCTGCTGGCGTTCTCCGGCTTCACCAAAGCCGCGCAGTTCCCGTTCCACTTCTGGCTGCCCGAGGCAATGGCCGCCGCCACGCCAGTGTCCGCGTTCCTGCACGCCGCGGCCGTGGTCAAGGCCGGTGTGTACCTGCTGCTGCGCTTCTCCACGATCTTCGGCGCGAACCCCACGTGGAACCTTATCCTGGTCACGTTCGGCCTGGGCACGGCGCTGATGTCGGCGCTGTTCGCCATCACTAAGACCGACTTGAAGCACCTCACCGCGTACTCGACGGTCTCCCACCTGGGCTGGATCGTCGCGGCGATCGGTGTGGGCACCCCGGCTGCCTATGCCGCGGCCCTTGTGCACACGCTCGCGCACGCTCTGTTCAAGTCGTCGTTGTTCATGCTCATCGGCGTTATCGACCACCAGACAGGCACCCGCGACATCCGCCGCCTGGGCCGCATCTACGACAAGATGCCGTTCACGTTCGCGTCGGTCGTCGTCGCGGCTGCGTCCATGGCGGCAGTTCCGCCGCTGTTCGGCTTCGTGTCCAAGGAATCCATTCTGGAGGCGTTCCACTCCACGCAGTACGGCGCTGTCCTGCTCATTCTCGCTGGTATCGCGGCATTCCTGACATTTGTCTACTCGGCGAAGATCGTCTTCGGCGCATTCATCGACGGCGAGCGCGACATGAGCGACGTCCACGAAGCGCCGGTCTCGCTGTGGCTACCGGCAGCGATCCCCGGCCTCATGTCCGTCCCGGTCGTCTTCGCGCTCCCGCTTGTCGACGCCCCCGTCTCCCGCGCCGTCCACTCCATCACCGGGGACAACTCCTTCGAGTCGCACCTGGCCCTCTGGCACGGCGTGACGTGGCCGTTCATCGTGTCTGCCCTGGTCTTGGTGGCAGGCATCGCCTTCATCTTCGTGCGCAAGCCGGTCTACGCGGCGCTGGAGAACAAGGAACTTCTCCCCTACACCGGCAACGAGATTCTGCGGATGATCGTGGACGGTTCCACACGCATCGGCCGCGGTGCTGGCGCGATGGCGGACACCTACAACCCGTCGCGCCACCTCAAGTGGCTGATCGGCGTTCTGGTGCTGTTGGGCCTGTCGACGATCCTGCTCACCACCGGCGTCGACGGCGTCATGCCCGCCCCGCGCACCGAGGGCCCGACCAACTACTGGGACCTGATCCCGCTGGCCGTCATCGCGGTGTCTGTGATCGGCATGGTGGCAACCTCGAAGCGCATGACCGCGGCTGTGCTGCTGGGCACCGTCGGCGTGGGCGTGAGCCTGCAGATGCTGCTGCTCGGCGCACCGGACGTGGCTCTGACGCAGTTCACCGTGGAAGCGCTGACTGTCGTGGTGATCATGATGGTGCTGCGCTACCAGCCGCGCCTCTTCCCGGACGTGTCCCAGCGGCGCAAGGTGCTCTCCGCTGTCTTCGCGGTCATCGCCGGCATCGTCGCCTTCGCAGGTGTCTACGCCCTGACGGGCCGCCGCGAACGCTCCGACCTGGCCATGTGGTATCTCGAGGAGGGCGGTCTGGCCACCGGCGCGGACAATATCGTGGCGGTGATCATCGTGGAGTTCCGTGGCTTCGATACCCTCGGCGAGCTCTCCGTGCTGGGTATGGCCGCTGTGGTCATCGCCGCTGTCACCGCTTCGGTGCCGCGCCACGACTTCCAGGAGGGCACCCGCCCGGCACCGTTCGGCCAATCGCGCCTGAACACCCTGCCGCTGCGCAAGGTGACCAAGTTGATCGTCCCGGTGCTCATCGTGCTGTCCGTCCTCATCTTCTTCCGCGGCCACACCGCACCTGGCGGCGGCTTCATCGCCGCTCTGGTCCTGGCTACCGCGTTCGTGCTCAGCTACCTCTCGCAGGGCTCCGACGCGAACGCTGTGGGCGAGAAGACCCCGATCTACCTGACCGGCATCGGCATCATCGTGGCCATCTCCGCAGGCTTCCTCGGGTTCATCGAGGGCGGCTTCCTCTACGCCATCCACGGCGAGATCGCCGGCGAGCACCTGACCACGTCGCTCATCTTCGACGGCGGTATTTACCTCGCTGTTCTGGGCATGCTCACCATGGCTATCAACGGCATGGGGGGCTACCTGCGCCCCGGTGCGGACCGCGAGCAGTTGGATTACCACCGCGGTGCGGAGAACCCGCTGCCGAATGTTCCTGTGGGCCCGACCGGCGAGTATGGGGTGGACCCGCGCCCACAACCGATCAATCCGGCGTCCGAGCCGGTGGATCTGGCGCGTGCAGTCATCTCCGGTGCCCGCGGAAAGCCCTCGCGCGGGAGCACACCTGACAGCACACTCAGCAATGACTCTTCGGCTACTTCGGTGAAGAACGGAGGCGCACAATGATCTACGCAGCCACCATCGGCATCCTCATCGCTGGGGCGGTGTACCTGATCATGCAGCGCGGCATGGTGCGCATCGTCCTGGGGATGTCGCTGCTGGGCCACGCCAGCAACCTGACTCTTCTCGCGTCGGGCAACGGCGCCTGGCGCGGGGAAGCATTCCCGTCGCAGACCCCGCTGGAAGACATGGCGGATCCACTGCCGCAGGCCTTCGTGCTCACCGCCATCGTGATCGCGATGGCCACCACGACGATCCTGCTACTGCTCGCGGCGCTCGGCCGCGATGACGACACCATCGACAACATCCTCGATGCTGAGCAAGCCGCCAAGCTAGGCCCGGACCCGCTCACCACCGCCGGCCGCAAAGCCCACAAGGGGGTGCGCGGCTAATGGCTCCCGACGCTATCCTCCCTGTCTTCGTCGCCCTGCCGCTCATCGTTGCGGCGGTAACGGCACTGTCCCCTTCGCGCGCGCTGAACAGCGCGCTGGGGCTGATCATCCCCGCGATCAACCTCGCGGGCGGTATCTGGCTGTACGCCTACACCGCCGAGCACGGCACGATCGCGCACGTCATCGGCCTCTACCAGGGTGGCGCGGGCATCGCGTTCGCCGGCGACCAGTTCTCGGCGATCATGCTGATCACCACGATGCTGGTCGCACTGGTGTCCAACTGGTTCGCCATCGTCTCGGGTGAGACCCAGGCGCGCTACTACACGCCGCTCACGCTAGTGCTGCTCACGGGTGTCTCCGGCGCGTTGCTCACGGCGGACCTGTTCAACTTCTTCGTCATGATCGAGGTCATGCTCCTGCCGTCCTACGGCTTGATCGCCATGACCGGAACCCGGCACCGCCTGCAGTCGGCGCGCCTCTTCGTCCTGGTCAACCTCGCCGCATCGACCTTCCTGGTCATGGGTGTCGGCTACGTCTACGCCGTCACCGGCGCAGTGAACATCGGCGCGCTCCAGGGCGCGGCGGCCGGCAACGGACCAGTCACGGTGGCCATGGCGATTGTGGTCGCCGCCATCTGCGCCAAGGCCGCTGTGTTCCCGCTGCACACGTGGTTGCCGCGCACGTATACGTCGACAAGCGCTGCTGTGATGGGGCTGTTCTCCGGCCTGCACACCAAGGTCGCGGTGTACATGCTGTTCCGCATCTGGGTCGTCATTTTCGACATGGACGCGCGCTGGAATTGGCTGATCATCGGCGTGATGGTGGTGTCCATGCTCGTCGGCGCCTACGCGGGCCTCGCGGAATCGACCATCCGCCAGGTGCTCGGCTACCAGATGGTCAACGGCATGCCGTTCATCCTGGTCATGCTCGCATTCACGCAGGACGACCCGCGGTACGCGCTCGCCGCCGGCCTCATGTACACGCTGCACCACATGATCACCATCGGTGCGCTCACGCTCAACGCCGGCGCCATCGAGGAGACCTATGGCACCGGCACGCTGAGCAAGCTGTCGGGCCTGATGAGCCGCGACAAGTGGACCGCGGCAACCTTCGCGGCCGGCGCATTCTCCGTCGTCGGCTTCCCGCCCTTCTCCGGCCTGTGGGGCAAGCTGACCATCGTGTTCGCCGCCGCCCGCGGTGGCGACGCCCGCTCCTGGGTGGTCATTGCAGCGATCATCATCGCCTCCTTCGGCGCCATGTTGGCCATGTTCCGGGTGTGGAAGGAAGTGTTCTGGGGTGCCCCGATGCAGCGGTTCCCGGAGAACCTAAGGGTGCGCTGGTGGTTGCTGGCGCCGTCGGCAAGCTTGATGCTCGTCTCGCTCGGCATGTTCCTCGCAGCCGGCCCGCTGTGGGGCGCCGCGACGGAATCCGTGGACGCGCTTCTCGACGTCCCCTCCTACTCCTCCGCCGTCCTCGGCCCCGACCCGATCGGCGTGCCGGACACCGCTAGCCTGCAAGGGGGCCAGTAATGAAGAAATTCCTGCACGCCATCGGCTACTTCTTCTGGATAGTCAAAGAGATCATCGTCGCCGGTTTCTCCACCGCGTTCGCCGCCTTCCGGCCGAACTCAGGCATCGAACCGATTGTCATCTACTACCCGCTGCGTATCGACGGCGAATGGGAGCTCTTCTGGTTCTCCACCTCCGTCACCGCAACCCCGTCCACCCTGGCCATGGGATTCCGCGACAACATCCCCGGCAAGCCCCGCGTCATGCTGGTCCAGTCCGCGTTCGGCTCCAACCCGGAGGACATCGTCGCCGGCCTCGCCGACATGGAGGAGCACGTGGCCCCGCGCGTCAAGGACACTCCCCTCGACCCGTCTCAGGTCCTATGGGAGCCGTACAGGGACCTGCGCGACCGCACTGACCCCGATGCCGCTGACCCCGTCGACGCCGCCGACCGCGCCCGCCGCGAGCGACGCGCACGTAAACGCCGTGAGCGCAGTGCCAGGCGAGCCACGGCCGAACGGGCTGAGCGCCCCGCGAAAGAGAGGGACTAAACGCCATGTTTGAATCGACGTTCAACACCATCCTCACCGTCTGCATCGGCATCATCGCCGTGTGCATGGTCATCGGGCTTGTGACCATGCTGCGCACCAAGGATGAGCTCACCCGGGCCGTGCTGGCAGACTTCATCTTCTACAGCATGGTGTGCCTCTACTTCATCTGGACGTTGTTCCACGACACGTTCATCGGGTACGAGATCGCCATCCTCGCCGCGCTGGTCTGCGGCGCGATCCCGACCCTGTCCATGTCCCGCATCATCTCGAGGGGGCGCCGCTAATGGCTATCTGGCAGATCATCGTTCTCGCTTTCGCGTTCCTCGCCGTCTTCATGACGGTAGCCACCCTCATCCTCCAGCTCCGCGCCCCGGACGCACTGACCCGGGTGAACCTCATTGGCCCGCTCGTGTGTATCGCCTTCCCAGCGCTCATCCTGGCCAAGCTCACGGCTGACTGGGCTACGGAGGGCTTTGTCGCTGGCGACTTCATCCGCGCCGTCATCGCCATCCTCGGTGTCTGGATCGTCGGCTCCGTGGGCTCGTTCATCATGGGCCGCTCCATCCACGGTGTGACCGTCGTGGACCCTTGGGCGGCTATGCAGCGACGGGAACACCAGGCGAGCCAGCACCGTCAGGACCGCGCCGAGGGGACTCAGCCGCAGCTGTAACCGACCCTGTCACTCCGAGCTTGATGCAGCTACTAGCACGCAGCTCAAGACCTGAAAGGGGATGCGGACGTTTTGTTGGAGTGTTTCCGAGGATTTTGTTCTCGTAGTTACGCGCTTAGTAGTTGTCGGTGTTGGGCGATTGTCGTGTAGCCCGCACCGAGTGTCGACTTAAACCGTTTGTGGATGTAGAAGTCGATGTAGTCGTTAATGTAATCGATCATTTCGGCCTTCGTCATCTGTTTGGTTTGGGGCCGGCCGATGAGTCGTTCTTGTTTCATCGTCCCGAAAAAGCCTTCGACCCGGGCGTTGTCCCCGCTGTTTCCTCGCCGCGACAACGACGGGATATACCGCCAAGATTGAGCGCACCGCCCGTCTGGGGTGCACTGGGGGCATGCGTTTGTGTCGTGTGCTGGGTCTGTGATCATCTCGACCCATTTCGTGCTGCGGTACAACCCACCGCGATCGGAATGGATAATCGGCCGGGCACCGGCAGGTTTTTGTGCTTCGATAACGCTGATCATCTCGGCGACAAGATCGTGGTTGGGTGAATCCGACATCGTCACTGCCACGGGCATCCCGTCGTAGAAGTCGATCGCGGCAGAGACGTAGAGCCTGCCGTCGGCGCAGGCGATTTCTGTCACGTCGGTGCCGATCTTTTCCCACGGGGCGTCAGCGTGGAAGTCGTGGGTGAGCCCTAACCGATCGGCATTGCTGGTGAAATAACCCGATACAGCGACCTGGCGTGCCCTATCTGCTGTGTCGGCGGTAACGAGAAGGAGATTGTCCGGCCGGTGAGCTGTTTCCCCGGTGTAGGACGAGTACTTCGAAAACGTTCTTGCCGGCGGGTGCAGCCCAAGTTCTGTCATGCATGCGCGCACGATCTTTTCTGACACCGTGTGCCCGGCACAGGCCAGCCAGTGGTGGATCCTGCGGTAGCCGTAGCTGCGACCGGTTTCTTCTACCGCTTGAGTGATCAAAACCTTCAACTCCTCGCGGCGTGCTGCGCGCTGTGTGGCCGATGCCGCTCGTCGGCGCTGGTAGTAGTAGGTCGATTCCGGCATCCCGACCTGCCTGCATGCTTTGGCGGTGCTGATGCCAGTAGCGTCCACGAGGGCATTAACAGCGGCAGCTTGCACCGCCGCTGCGGTTTTACCGTCGTGGACGAGGTCTTTTCCCGCCGTGCTGGCCTCCCCGGTGTCCATCAAGGCTTGGATCACGGCGTTTTTGACTTCGTTGCGGTCAAGCTCTTGCCGCAGGAGCCGTTTCAACGCTTCCGGGTCATCGGGAAGATGATCCTTATCCGGCACAGGGCCCGGTCCTGGGATCCACTCGTCGACAGGCCCCACCGGACGCGGAACCGGCTTGGGAGCACTTGAGCATTGTGCTTCTTTGTCGCGTTTTGCTCTGCGCTGTTTTCTCACAGCATCCATTGTCGCCTCATAAACCTGCTCGAAGGTCATAGACGCAGCATCAGCAGGATCCGGGCCGAAGCGATCAACCCATTTGAGAATCGACCCTGCACGCACGCTGCATTCTGCTTCGATAGCGCGCAATGTCCACTCAGACGACATGCGCAACGCCACAGCACGCGCGACAGTCTCAGGCGGATGAGTCTGCGGCACCTCGGCGATGACGATGCCTCGTCGGATGTCGTCATTCCATTTGCATACCGTCAATGGGCTTGGGCGGCGGCCGCATTGCCGCTCAACCCAATCGCAGACCTCTTTGGCAGCAGAACCGTCCCGAAACCGCTTCACAGCGGCCTGACGGATATCGGTAGGAAACCTCGCGGCCATTATGGCCCCTCCCACCCCAGAACACTCCAACCTTTTGTCCGCGCTCCCAAAATAAGCTTTAGCTGCGTGCTAGTAGCTGCATTTGCGGACCCGGGTGGGGTTCCAGTGACTATCGGGCCGCTGCCCCATGACGAAACCCCGACCACCGCTGCACATCCGGCAGCGTGGTCGGGGTTTTCGGCGGAGGGTCCGCGGTTAGCGGCGTGATCCTTTAGCCGTTGAAGGAGTCGTCTTACTCGGAATCCTTGGAAGCGTCCTCGCGCTTCTTGGCCAGCACCTCGCGGAGCTTCGGCTCGAGGTCGGCGTCGACCTTGCCCCAGTAGGCGAAGGTGCGCTCCTCGACGTCCTTGTCCTTGATCGGCAGCATCTTGTTGGTGACGTTGTCGATGAAGCGCTCGCGCTCAGCGTCGTCGAAGACCTCGCGGTAGAGGGTACCTGCCTGGCCGAAGTCGTCGTCCTCGGCGTGCTTGACGTATGCAGCGCGGACGAGGTCGGTGCCGTGCGGGTCCGGGTTCACGTACAGGTCGTGTGCCTGGCCATAGGTGGTGTGGTTGGAGGAGGAGTCCTCACCGTTGTCCAGGTAGCCAGCACCCTTCTCGGTGTTGTTCGGGGTGTAGTTCGGCTCACCCTCGTTGTTGAAGAAGTACTGCATCGGGCCACGCTCTGCGTAGGTGTTCACCGGCGCGATCGGCTGGTTGACCGGCAGGTCCTTGTAGTTCGGTCCGATGCGGTAGCGGTGCTGGTCGGCGTAGGCGAACACGCGGCCCTGCAGCATGCGGTCCGGGGACAGGCCGACACCCGGGACGATGTTGGACGGGTCGAGAGCCAGCTGCTCGATCTGAGCGTGGAAGTTCTTCGGGTTGCGGTTGAGCACGAAGTAGCCGACGTCGACAAGCGGGTAGTCCTTCTGGGACCAGGTCTTGGTGAGGTCGAACGGGTTGAAGCGGTAGTTCTCGGCGTCCTCGAACGGCATGATCTGGACCTTGACATCCCAGATCGGGTAATCGCCGCGCTCGATGGCCTCGAACAGGTCCTGGCGGTGGTAGTCGGCGTTGTCGCCGGCCATCTTGCCTGCTTCTTCGTCGGTGAAGCACTCCCAGCCCTGACGGGTCTTGAAGTGGTACTTGATCCAGACTGCGTCGCCCTCTTCGTTGACCCACTGGAAGGTGTGGGAACCGAAGCCGTCCTGGTGGCGGGAGGTCTTCGGGGTGCCGCGGTCACCGAGGAGGTAGGTCACCTGGTGAGCGGACTCCGGGGTGCGGGTCCAGAAGTCCCACTGCATCTCGTCGGAGCGGAGACCGGTGCGCGGATCGCGCTTCTGCGAGTGGATGAAGTCCGGGAATTTCACCGCGTCACGCAGGAAGAACGTCGGGGTGTTGTTGCCGACGATGTCGTAGTTGCCGTCCTCGGTCCAGAAACGCAGCGCGAAGCCGTGGACATCGCGCCAGGTGTCCGGGGAGCCAGCCTCACCAGCAACGGTGGAGAAGCGGGCCGCCATCGGGGTGACCGTGCCCTTCTGGAACAGCTTGGCCTTGGTGTACTGGGACACATCCTCGGTGATGTGCAGCTCACCGAATGCTCCGTGGCCCTTAGCGTGCGGGATGCGCTCCGGGACATTCTCACGGTTGAAGTGAGCAAGCTTTTCGACGAGGTGAATATCGTCGAGCAGGTTCGGGCCCTGCGGGCCGGCGGTAACGGAGATGTTCTCCGAAGCGACCGGCTGGCCGCCCAGGCGGGTGGTCTTGCCGTTACCGGCGGCGCGCTCGCCCTTCTTCACAATTTCTTCTGCGGGATTGTTGTCAGCCATGAGATGGCCCTCCTCCATAAATCAGGTTGATTCACTGGTGAGTCCGACACTACGCACGCCCCACTAGGGCTTCAAGCAAGTTCGCCCTAACTCATTCCTTAGTTTGACCTGCGCCCCAGCCCCTAAGCAGAGTGCTGGCAGCTTTGCTGGTTGCGGCTCTTCCTGCTGGTAACGTCTGCACTCGTGAATAAAAGGGACGACGCTTATGTCACGGATCTGGCGTTGCGCGCCGGCCGCGGCGACAAGGAAGCGTTGTCCGAGTTCATCCGCCTGACCCACGACGACGTGTGGCGGCTCCTCGCCCACCTCGCCGGGCGTGAGCAAGCGGATGACCTGACGCAGGAGACGTACTTGCGGGTGCTTGGGGCACTCCCCCGGTTCGCGGCGCGGTCGAGTGCGCGGACGTGGTTGCTGTCGCTGGCGCGCCGCGCGTGGGTGGATTCCGTCCGGCACGATATGGCGCGGCCGCGCAAAGCCGCGGCGGAGTATGACGATGTTGCGGCGCAGCAGCCGAGCCGGGACAACCCGAACACGTGGTCCGAGGTAATGGATGCGCGCGAGCTTCTCGACGCATTGGCGCCCGAGCGCCGCGAAGCTCTGATCCTCACCCAAGTGCTGGGGTACACCTACGAGGAGGCGGCGAAGATCGCCAATGTCCGCGTGGGCACGATCCGGTCACGGGTGGCGCGTGCGCGCCGTGACCTCGTGGCCGGAACCAGCGCGGGATCAGAAGAGAGCTAAACCAGCAGTTCCGCGATCTGGATGGTGTTCAGTGCGGCGCCTTTGCGCAGGTTGTCGCCGGAGACGACGAAGATGAGGCCGTGGTTGCCGTCGACGGTCTGGTCTTGGCGGATGCGGCCGACGAAGGAGTCGTCCTTGCCGGCGGCCATGAGCGGGGTCGGAACGTCAACGACGGAGACGCCGGGAGCGTTACCGAGCACCTCAGCCGCCTCGGAAGGGGTGATCGGGCGCTCGAACTCGGCGTGGACGACCATGGTGTGCCCGGTGAAGACCGGGACGCGGACGCAGGTGCCGGAAACCTTCAGCTCGGGCAGACCAAGGATCTTGCGGGACTCGTTGCGCAGCTTCTGCTCTTCGTCAGTCTCGAGCGTGCCGTCGTCGACGAAGTTGCCGGCCATCGGCAGCGCATTGAACGCGATGGGCGCCACGTACGGGCCCAACTCATCAGGGGCGAGGACCGAACCGTCGTGGGTGAGTTCCACATTCTGGTCGCCGATCTCTGCTACCTGCGACGCTAGGGTGTCCACGCCAGCCAGACCCGAGCCCGACACAGCCTGGTAGGAGGCGACGCGCATGGTGGTGAGCGAAGCGGCGTCGCTAAGCGCCTTGGCCACGGGCATGATCGCCATCGTGGTGCAGTTCGGGTTCGCGATGATGCCCTTGGGCAGATTCTTCGCGTCGCCCGGGTTCACCTCGGAGACGATGAGCGGCACGTCGGGGTCTTTGCGCCACGCGGACGAGTTGTCCACGACCGTCGCGCCAGCTTCCGCGAAGACCGGTGCCCATTCTTTCGAGGTGGAACCGCCGGCCGAGAAGAGTGCGATGTCGACGTCGCTGACGGAATCGACAGTGACCTGGGTGAGGTCTTCGACCACGATGGTCTCACCGCGGAATTCCAGCTCCTTGCCCGCAGAGCGCGGCGACGCGAAGAAGCGCACGGTGTCGGCAGGGAAGTCGCGCTCCTGCAGGATCTCGCGCATCACGCGCCCGACTTGGCCGGTTGCTCCGACGATTGCGACGGTGGTCATGAAACTCGCTCCAATCTAGATTTCGCTTTTCGACGCCCGCGTGGCGCCTAGCGTCCCGTACCCGCGTAAACAACGGCGGGCTCGTCGCCGCCGAGATCGAATTTCTCGTGAATGACACGGGCGGCTTCCTCCATGTCACCGCGATTCACCACAGCGGTAATACGGATCTCGGAAGTGTTCATCATGCCGATGTTGATGCCCTTGTCGCGCAGAGCCTCGGTGAAATCTGCGGTGACGCCCGGGTGGGACTTCATGCCGGCACCGACGAGCGAGACTTTGGCGATCTCATCGTTGTACGTGACATCCTCCCAGCCCTCACTTTTGACCAGGGCCTTCAGCAGCTCCATGCCGCGCGGGCCGTCCGCGATCGGGAGGGTGAAGGTGATGTCGGTGGTGTTGTCGTGCTGCGTGGAGGTGTTCTGCAGGACCATGTCGATGTTGATCTCGGCGTCTGCCAAGCCGCGGAAGACCTTAGCGGCCTCGCCGGGCACGTCGGGAATGCCGAACACGGTGATCTTTGCTTCGGAATCGTCGGTGGCGACACCGACCAGGACTGCTTCTTCCACGGGGATATCCTCCATCGCTCCGGACACGAGCGTGCCGGGATCGTTGCTGTAAGACGAGCGTACTCGCATGGGAACATTGAATGCGCGGGCGTACTCGACGCTGCGCAGCACCAGAATCTTCGAGCCGGACGCCGCGAGCTCGAGCATCTCCTCGAAGCAGAGGTGGTCGAGCTTCTTCGCGTCGGGGACGATGCGCGGGTCAGCGCTGTAGATACCGTCGACATCGGAGTAGATCTCGCACTCGTCGGCCTCCAACGCCGCAGCCAACGCCACGGCAGTGGTGTCGGAGCCGCCGCGGCCCAGAGTGGTCACGTCGCGGGTGTCCCGGTTGACGCCCTGGAAGCCGGCGACGATGGCGATCTTGCCGGCGTCAATGGCCTCCTTGACACGGCCCGGAGTGACCTCGAGGATGCGGGCGTTGCCGTGACGCTCGGTGGTGATCACTCCTGCCTGGGACCCGGTGAAGGACTGCACCGGCGCGCCGAGACCGGCAATAGCCATTGCGACCAAGGAGTTCGAGATGCGCTCGCCAGCGGTGAGCAGCATGTCCATCTCGCGCGGCGGCGGAGTCGGGTTGACCTGGGCCGCTAAATCCAGCAGCTCGTCAGTGGTGTCGCCCATGGCGGAACAGACCACCACGACATCGTTGCCGGCCTTGTGGGTGGCCACGACCCGCTCCGCCACGGCACGAATCCGTTCTGCGCTCTCGAGCGAGGACCCGCCGTATTTCTGGACGATCAGTGCCACCTTGGTCCGCCTTTCGGTGTCAAACAGTTTCTCTCACTGTCTAGCACTGTCTAACAGTGTCTAGCAGTGTCAGCGGTCAATCTGTGAGGAATAGGATACCCGGACACACCCGCAATTCCCGCCATTAAATTGCATCGGCCGAGCCACTACTATGAGCCGGGTGCACAATAACGCCCTAGCCGTCTTCTTCGCGTTCGCCTCAGCACTGACGATCGCGATCGGCACCGTGTGGCGCCACCAGATTGTGCTGCGCTACAACGCCGAGCAAAACTCCGCGGGCGGGGCGATCGGTGCGATCAGACGCCCAACGTGGTGGTTATCGCTGTCTCTGGCGTGGGTGGCGTACGGCTTCCAGGCGGTGGCCCTGGCATTCGGCACCCTGTTGGTCGTTCAACCGGTGCTCGTGCTGTCCCTGCTGCTCACACTGCTCTTGTCGGCTCGGGTGGAGAACCGGCGCATGGACATCGACGAGACATTTTGGGCCACAGTCCTCACCGTTGCCGTCGGCGTGCTCGTGGTGCTGGGCAGGCCGGAGCCGGGGACACGGGAGGCGTCGATAAGCGAATGGCTCATTGCCTTGGGTGCGGGGACCGTTGTGATGGCCGTGACGGGTTGTGCGGCGAAGCGGCAGGAATCCGCGATGCGGGCGTTCTTGCTGGGTGCGATTTGCGGCGCGATCTTCGGCTACCTGGCTGTGTTCTCGAAGACGGCGGTGGACGCGTTCGTGCGCGGCGGCGTGGTGGAGCTGGTGACCACGTGGCCACTGTATGCGCTGCTCGCAGCTGCTGTGGTGGGCACGATTGTGCAGCAGTACGCGTTCAGCGCAGGCGATTTGTCGCAATCGCTGCCCGCGATGAAGATCTTCGAGCCGCTGCTCGCGTACTCGCTGGGCATGACCCTTCTGGGCGAGATGTTCACGGTGACGACAGTGCTCGGTTGGATGCTGATGGCGTTGGCTGTGGCCGCGATGTTCGTGGCCACCTTCTTCTTGTCGCGCAAATCCCTCTGACCCTGCTGGTCGCAGTGGCGCACGCACCCGGATGTTGCACTGTGCCACACCGTGGTTAGGATGTGAACCATGTCATTGGCTACCACGGCGATGCGCACCCTTCCGGGAGCTGCCCTACTTCTGCGCCGCGGCGGGTTCTAGGCCACACATTCACGGCCGGCGCCCCGTCGCGGAGTTAAGCATGCCGGCCGTGCGATTCCGACACCGAAACCCCCTAGAACCCTAGAAGGACTTTTTCTGCCATGACTCCGTCTGACGCCCACATTGCAGCCCCCGCTGAAACCCGCACGCCGAACGGCCCCCGCAACGAAGGTCAGCCCGCCTGGAACATGCAGCGCGGCTCGTCCATGCCCTTCGACCGCTACTTGAGCTTCGCTGAAGAAGTAGAAGACATCACGCTGCCGGACCGCACCTGGCCGGACAAGAAGATCACCGTCGCACCGCAGTGGTGTGCTGTGGACCTTCGCGACGGCAACCAGGCGTTGGTTGACCCGATGAGCCCGGAGCGCAAGCGCCGCATGTTCAAGCTGCTGGTGGAGATGGGCTACAAGGAGATCGAGGTCGGTTTCCCGTCCGCCTCCCAGACTGACTTCGACTTCGTGCGCGAGATCATTGAAGAGGACATGATCCCGGAGGATGTGACCATCCAGGTGCTGGTGCAGGCGCGCGAGCACCTGATCCGCCGCACCTTCGAGGCCTGCGCCGGTGCGCCGCGCGTGATCGTGCACTTCTACAACTCCACCTCCAAGCTGCAGCGCGAGGTGGTCTTCCGCAAAGACCGCGCCGCCATCAAGAAACTGGCCACCGATGCCGCCGAGCTGATCAAGACCGTGGCCAAGGACTACCCGGACACCCACTGGCGCTGGGAGTACTCGCCGGAATCCTTCACCGGCACCGAGCTGGATTTCGCCGTGGAGGTCTGCGACGCGGTGGTGGACATCATGGAAGCCACGCCGGAGGACCCCATGATCATCAACCTGCCGGCCACGGTGGAGATGATCAGCCCGAACGTGTACGCGGACTCCATCGAGTGGATGCACCGCAACTTTGCCAAGCGCGATTCCATCATCATGTCGCTGCACCCGCACAATGACCGCGGAGAAGGCATCGCGGCAGCCGAGCTGGGCTACATGGCCGGCGCGGACCGCATCGAGGGTTGCCTGTTCGGCAACGGCGAGCGCACCGGCAACGTCGACTTGGTCACGCTCGGCCTGAACATGCTCACCCAGGGTGTGGACCCGCAGATTGACTTCTCCGACATCGCCGGCATCCGCGAGACCGTGGAGTACTGCAACCAGCTGCGCGTGCCGGAGCGCCACCCGTACGCTGGCGACCTGGTCTTCACCGCGTTCTCCGGCTCGCACCAGGATGCGATCAACAAGGGCTTGGACGCTCTGGCCCAGAAGGTTCGCCCCGAGGCGAACTCCACCGATGTCGCGTGGGAGGAACTGCGCGAGACCGTGTGGGAGGTCCCTTACCTGCCCATCGACCCGAAGGATGTGGGCCGCGACTACGAGGCAGTCATCCGCGTCAACTCTCAGTCGGGCAAGGGTGGTGTCGCCTACATCATGAAGACGGACCACGGCATCAACCTGCCGAAGGAGATGCAGGCGGAGTTCTCCTCCACTGTCCAGGCAATCACGGATTCGGAGGGTGGCGAGGTCAACTCCAAGAACATGTGGGATGTCTTCGCCGGCGAATACCTCGACTTGGACAGCCAGCTCGAGCTGACCAGCTTGCACGTGGACGCGGCCGAGACGGACGACGACGAGGCCAAGGTCGCGGCGACGGTGGTCTTCGAGGGCACGGAGCGCGAGATCACGGGTGCCGGCAACGGCCCGATCGCGGCGTTCGCCGACGCGTTGCGCTCCCTGGGCCTGAACTACGAGGTCAAGGATTACCGCCAGCAGGCGCGCACGTCCGGCGGAGATGCCGACGCAGCCTGCTTCATCTACAGCGAAGTCAACGGTTCCGCGGCGTGGGGCGTGGGCATCGCGGGCTCGACCACCCGCGCTTCGATCAAGGCAATGGTGTCTGCCGTCAACCGCGCGCTGGATTAATTTCCCCGGTCAGTACTAATCTTCTCTGGGGATACAGTGCGTTTAACCGGAGGAGATCGGCATGAGTGAGCACAACGCCGCCAGCGGCCGCGCCGATCTTTCGCCGCACACCAGCAGTGTGTGGCTCCCCGCGGGCACACAGCGCATAGTGCTTATCGACGGCACTGCTCCCCCCTACTTCTCCGACGGCGGCCCCACGGTGGTGGAGGTCGGCTTCGACCCCGCCGGTGAAGTAGTCGCCCGCATTGACGGTGACACCCTGGGCGAGTTCGACGGGGAGTCCTCGGCGCAGCTCAGTCCATCCCTGCGCCAGCTGGAAAGTCGTGGCCTCATCGCGCTGGCGCACGGGGTTTTCGCCACCGTGAACGGCAGCCCGGCGGTGACGGTGCACGCGGACCCGTTGGGTGCGTCGCTTGCCCTCTCCGACACCGAGCTCGAAGAGCACACGCACCCGACAACGGACCCGTTTCCCGCCACCGAGACGTTCGCCGCGGACGAGGAGGCGGAAGCTGCCGCCCTCGCTGCCGATGCTGAGGCAGCCACGGTTGGCGGTTCCACAGCAGTACGACGTTTCCCGCGGAACCGGAACCTGCAGGCTGTCGCCGTCCTCGCTTCGGCGTTGGTCATCGGTGTCGTCGGCCTGATCGGCTATTACTACGGCGCCCAGGAACACGGACGCGAGATGACCGCGTTCATGAATTCCAAAGGTGAGTCGACCCCGAACAAGCATTTTCCGGCCGCACCCGCGTCCACCAGTGCGCAGATGACGACGAATAGCGCGACCGGATCGCAACCGGCATCGCCCTCCGCGCCGACGGCATCGAACGCCGAAAACGACAACGCGGCATCCGGATCCACGCACCGCCACGCGGGCGAGCCTGCACCCGCGCCGCACGCCCCTGCCGCCAACGCCCCCGCTCCAGCTCCAGCGCCCGGTCCCGCGCCTGCGCCCGCGCCGCATGCCCCGGCACAGCCTGCTCCAGAACAGGCACCAGTTCCGGAAGCCGCCCCGAACCAAGCTCCGATTCCAGCCCCTGCTCCCCCGCCCACAGGAGACGCAGGCGGCGCCTTTGACGATGTCCCTCCCCTCCAACCGATTCTTGAGCTCCGATGGTGAACAAAGACACTTCTTCCCGCAGCGCAACCGGCCCCGTTCCCGGGCCGGGGCCGGCAGCACGTTCCGCACAGAAGTCTGGGCAGGATACCTCGCCGGCGACGCCGCCTGAGCCGAGCCTGACGGAACAGTTCCCGTTCGCCGCGTTCACCGCACAGACCACCAATATCCACCCCAGCAGCGGCCGTCTAGTCACGCTCGACGGTGTCGCATTCGACGAGTCCGGTGTGGTCGGCGAGGAATTCCACGCGGTGTTCAACGTCGGCGGCGATCCCGGCCCGATGCACACCCACGGTGTGAGGCGGAACGACTTCGAGCGTGCGGCGAAGTTCTCCCGGCATTTGAAAAAGCTGGACAAGTTCATCGACAACCGCACCCTTGTGGTCCACGACGCGCCGCTGGTGTGGGGCTTCATCGTCTCGGAGGCGCGGCGCGCCATGAACGCGGCGGCGCGGGCGAACAGGTCACGGAACCGTCGTCAAGGCCGCCGCAGGCAACGCGTCGGGCATGTGCCGCGCCCAGAAGCGATCGTGGACACCCTGGTGTCCGCCCGCAAACAGGGGGCCGTGCTTATCGACGAACGCCTCGAAGCCGTCGCCGCCCTCTCCGGCGTCGCGGTTCCACCCGCGGAGGCCTCTGTGGAGCGCGCAGCAATGCGTGAGGAGGACACATCGCGCGAGCGCACCCTCGCGCTGGTCGGTTTGTACCTCGCCCTGGCAGAAGCTGGGCCGCTGGCCACCCGCACCACCGACGACCTCTCCCCCGATCGCTTCGGCTTGCAGCGTTCCCAACTGCGCGTGGATGCGGAAAAGGCACCGGCACTCCACGGTAACCCCGGGCAGTTCACCGGCAAGTCAGGGTTGCGTCCAGGCATGGAGGTCGTTGTGTCCGACGACATTCGCGCGGACCACGACGATCTGATCCAGGCCATTCTCGACTTAGAGATGACCTACACCGAAAAGCTCACCCGCGAGACCTCCCTCGTGGTCACCAACGCCACCGGGGACCCGGACAGCCTGCGCGGCAAGGCGATGCATGCCCAGCGTAAGGGCATCCCGCTGCTCACCGACGAGCAATTCCTCGACGCAGTGAATGAAGCACGCGAATCTCGCGGCGCTTAAACGGGTTGTTCCTGATCCATCGAGGGCCGTCGATGGTCTAGGGTTTAGCCCATGAATTCGAGCACAACCGGTTCACAGGACCGGGCGGGCAAGGCGGGCGTGCTCAAGCGTCTGCGCAGTACAACCGCGGTGACAGCAGCGAAGCTGGCCACGAAGGCCTCGCGCGCTACGGGCCGCGGCGCAGGAGGAATGATCGGCGGCCTCATCGCCGGAGCGATCGATCCAGGGATTTTAGAGCAGCTCGGCGGCGGCCGCCCCGCGGTTCTCGTCACCGGAACCAACGGCAAGTCCACCACGACCCGCATGCTCGCAGGCGCGATCGGATCGCAGCACACCGTGGCCACCAACGAGGGCGGCGACAACATGGACGCCGGCATCATCTCAGCGCTTCTCGCCGGCGAGAAGGCGTCACACGTGGTGTTGGAGGTCGACGAGCTCCACGTCCCTGCCGTGGCGGACAAACTGAACCCGACCGCGCTCGTCCTCCTCAACCTCACGCGCGACCAGCTCGACCGCGTCGGCGAGATCAACGCCATCGAGCGGGCGTTGCGCGGCGCGGTGGAAGCGCATCCGGACATGACCGTGATCGCGAACTGTGACGACGTGCTGGTCACGTCTGTCGCGTTCGACGCACCCAACGTCGTGTGGGTCTCCGCTGGCCCGGGCTGGGTCGGCGACTCGGTGTCCAACCCTCGCGGTGCCGGCCACATCGTGCGTACCGACGACGACTGGTATGCCACGAAGCCGCTTGCCGACGGCCGCGAGTTCCGCCGCCCCACCCCCGACTGGACAGTGACCGACGAGGGGCTGACAGATCCCGACGGAACGACCTCACCGCTGAATCTCGCGCTGCCGGGACGCGCCAACCGGGGTAACGCCGCGCAGGCGATCGCGGCGGCGGTGGAGGCATTCGGCGCGGATAAGCAAGCTGCGATCGAGGCTGCTGAACGCGTCGACGATGTCGCCGGACGCTACACCACGATCCCCTGGAACGGCCGCGAGGTGCACCTGCTGCTGGCCAAGAACCCGGCCGGGTGGCAGGAGGCGCTGTCGATGGTGGACCGCGATGCCGACGGCCTAGTCATCGCTGTAAACGGGCACGAAGGCGACGGCGCCGACCTGTCCTGGCTGTGGGACGTCCGCTTCGAGGAATTCGAGGGCATCGCCGTCAAAGCTTCGGGCGAACGCGGCACCGATCTCGCCGTCCGGTTGCTCTACGCGGAGATCGAGCACGAGCTCATCCACGACCCGCTTGAGGCCATCGCCGCCTGCCCGCCGGGGCGCGTGGAGGTGCTGGCGAATTACACCGCTCTGCTGAATCTGAAGAAAGCGCTGGAGAAGGAGGTCTCCCATGGCTAACACGCTGACAATCGGCCTAGTTCTCCCCGACGTGCTGGGCACGTACGGCGACGACGGCAACGCGCTGGTTCTGCGCGGCCGCGCCCGCATGCGCGGCATCGACGCGGAGATCCTGCCCATTAAGCTCGGCGAAGCGGTGCCTGAGGACCTCGCGGCGTACACGCTCGGCGGCGGCGAGGACAGCGCGCAGGTGCTCGCAGCAGAGCACCTCATCGCGGACAAGGGTCTCACCCGCGCCGCGGCGAACGGACGCCCGATCTTCGCTGTCTGCGCGGGCCTCCAGGTCCTCGGCGAGAGCTTCCGCGCGCATGGCACACAAGTTCAGGGGCTTGCGCTTATCGACGCCACCACTGCCCCCCTCCCCTCCCGCGCCATCGGCGAAGTCGCCACCACCCCCACCAAGACCGGGGTGACGCAGCAGTTGACACAGCCTCTCACCGGTTTTGAGAACCACCTAGGCGGCACCGTCCTCGGTGCGGATGCGGCTCCTTTGGGCACCGTGACCGCAGGACAGGGCAACGGCGGTTCCGGGGGATCGGATGCCCGCAGCGGCCAGAGCTACGAAGGAGCCGTGCAGGGCAGCGTCATCGCCACCTACATGCACGGCCCAGCATTGGCCCGCAACCCGGAGCTCGCGGACCTGATTCTCGCCCAAGCCATGGGAGTCTCCCTTGCCGATCTGGAGCCGCTGGAACTTCCCGAGGTGGACCGCCTGCGCCTCGAGCGCATGGGGCGGTAACGCAGCCCGGAGTTAGTCCTCGAGCGGGAAGCGGTCTCCCGCGGCCACTAGAGCTGCAGGCGCCCCGTCAACGCACGGGAAAGCGTCAGTTCGTCCACGAACTCCAAGTCACCGCCGAGCGGCATACCGGACGCCAGACGCGAAATGGTCAGATCCGGGAAGTCCTTGAGCAGACGCGCCAAGTAGGAGGCAGTCGCCTCGCCCTCGGTGTCCGGGTCGGTGGCCAGGATGACCTCGTGGATATCGGGGACATCCGCACCATCCCGGTCCGGCAGCACACCGCCGATCCGTTGCAGAAGCGAGGAAATAGCCAAGTCCTTCGGCCCCACGTTCGCCAGCGGGTCGAGTGCCCCGCCGAGCACGTGGTAGCGCCCCGAGTACTCCCCAGTGCGCTCAATGACCTGGATATCCTTCGCGTCCTCCACAACGCAGATGAGTCCTGCATCGCGTCCGCTATCCGCGCAGACACGGCAGATTTCCTCCCGTGAGACGTTGTTGCAGATCCGGCAGAAAGTGACGCCGTCCCGCACAGCGCCGAGCGCGCTGCGGAGACGGTCAATGTCATCCGGATCCGTCTTCAACAGGTGGAAAGCGATGCGCTGCGCGCTCTTGGGTCCAACGCCGGGGAGACGGGAGAACTCGTCGATAAGGTCCTGTAGAGGGCCTTCAAACATAGAGCGACTTAGTTTCCGCCGAACATCTGGGTGAAGTCGTTGCCCTCACCCGGGCCCTGCTGGGTCAACGGGCCGATCTTCTCCTGCGCCAGCTGGCCAGCCTTGGTGTGGGCGTCGCGGTACGCGGCGAGGATGAGGTCCTGCAGCGTCTCAACATCATCCGGGTCCACAGCCTCCGGGCTGATGGTCAGGTCGGTGATCTCAGCGCCACCGGTCATGGTGACGTTCACCAGGCCGCCGCCTGCTGATCCCTGCACGGACGCAGCGAGGATCTCCTCCTGTGCGCGCTGGATCTGCGCCTGGACCTCAGCCGCCTGGCGGATGAGTTCCTGCATGTCGGGCATACCGTTCTGATCGGGCTGAGTCATGGTCGTGGACCTTTCTTGAACGCTTGAAACGATGTCTTTTCACACAGCCGACTATTTCGGCCGCGTCCGTGAACTAGTGTACCGAGTCCCCTATAGCGGACGTGCGCCCAGTTCTTCGGCAAGCAGATCCATCGCCATCTCAGTGGGGTTGCGTCGGTCGAAAGTGCCTTCTTCCTGTGACTGGTCCACCATGTCCCGCTCTTCATCCTCGCGGGTGTACGGCACGGGTTCCTCTTCGGCGGGCGGTTCTTCCTCTGGTTCCGGCGGGAGCGGAACACCGCTGCTGAAACTGGATTTCTCACCGAAGCCGGTGTCTGGCCCCACCACAGGCCGCGACTCCCCTGCCGCCGCTCTGCCCGCGCCAGCATTGTGTTTGGAGTCCGCTGTTTCGTCGCTGCCTGCAGCCTCGCCGCGGTTGATCTCTTTCGCAGGAGTAGTGCCCCACGGGTCATACTGCACCGGCGCGGGAGCCGGCTCCGGTGTCACAGCCTGACTGTCCGCCGACACTGAACCATCACTCGTCGGTGTCGGTTCATCCGGCTCGTTGCCGTCCGCGGCGTACGGCGCGTCCCCTGTGTCGGTGCTGGTGTTTTCGTCAGTACCGGCGTTTCCGGAGCGATACTGCCTGCTTGGTCGCGCCTCCTCATCCGCCACGGGTTGAGGTGTTTCCTGCGCGGAAGGTGAGCGAGAAGGTTCGGGTTCCGGCTGTGCGCGGGGAGGGCTCCACGCCTGCGGCTCACGGGCAGGGGCATCAAAGCCCGCGGCTTTTGGGTCCGTGCCCACCACACAGCGCACCGCGATCTCCGTACCGAGCTTCTCGCTCAGGACCGCGACAATGTCGTCGTTGTTGTGCTGGGAGTTGATGCTGTTAGCCAGTGCACCGGTGTTGTGGCCGACAACCAATGTCGTGCCGTCCATTCCCAGCGGCTGCGCCTCGGTGAGCATGATTTCCGCGACCTTGTTGCGCTCGCCCACCGACTGCCGCAGGGTGATCCATTCCTTGCGGATCCGATCCATGAGGTCAGTCGTGTCGATGGCACCGCTGTCTCGCGCACCCTCGTCAGTTCGGGTCGAACTAGCAGTTTCAGGGTCTCCTCCTACCGCGGATTCCGCAGGTTCAGTCCTCCCAGGCTGTGTCTCGCGCTCTGCCGGACCGGGCTGTACCGGCTCGGATGTTCCGCCCGGTTTCTCCCGCAGCTCGTTGTCCAGTGGTGCAGTCTGCTCCTGCCGCACCGGAGTTCCCTCCTGCGCATGAGGCTCGGCCTCAGACCGGGACGGCTCCGTTTGACGCTCCGTCTGCTCGGGCTCCTGCTTCGGTTCCGGCACATCCCGCTGCTGTTGCGAAGGCACCGCTGCTGCCGGCTGCGGACGCTGACGCTCGCGATCGGCTTTCGGCGCCTCGCGCGGAGCAGGAGTGGATTGCGAGGTCACGTTCGCGGTCGCTTGGACTGCGGCAGCTGCGGCGAGCGCTGCGGCCGCACCGCGAGGCTGGTCGCCCATACCGGTGGCCTCAGAGGCGGCGTCCTGGATCTCGGTGAGACCGGCAACGGCCGCGGGTGCCTGGGTGCCGGTTGCCACACCGAGGAGGTGCGCCATCATGATCTCCAGCAGCAGGCGCGGGGACGTCGCGCCGCGCAGGGAGGTGATCCGCTCATTGACCTCGGTGGCCAGCGCGGCGAGCTGATTGCCGGGGAATTTGTCGGCCTCAGCGGCGAGAATCTCGGCGCGGTCGGTCGGCGCGTCGACGAGTCCCTGGCCGAACGCATCGGGCACCGCGTGAATGATCATCAGGTCACGCAGGCGGTCAAGCAGGTCGATAGCGAAGCGGCGGGGCTCGTGGCCGGCTTCAATGACATCGTCGACGGCCTGGAACAGGGCGGAAGCGTCGCGGGCGGCGAGGGCGTCCACAGTGGCGTCGATAAGCGAGAGGTCCGTGACCCCGAGAAGCGGCAACGCGAGTTCGTACGTCAGCCCGTCGGGGCCGGCGCCTGCGAGCAGCTGGTCGAGAATGGAGAGAGTATCGCGTGGCGAACCCCCGCCCGCACGGATGACTAACGGGTAGACGTTCTCGTCGACCGTGACGCCCTCCGCGGCAACAGTGCGCTCGACCAACTGGCGCATCGCCTGCGGCGTGAGCAAGCGGAACGGGTAATGGTGGGTGCGCGAACGGATCGTGCCGATGATCTTCTCCGGCTCCGTCGTCGCGAAAATGAACACGAGGTGCTCCGGCGGCTCCTCCACGATCTTCAGTAGCGCATTCGCGCCCGCGCCCGTGATCATGTGCGCCTCGTCGATGATGAACACGCGGTAGCGCGACTCCGCCGGCGCGAAATACGCGCGTTCACGCAGCTCACGCATCTCGTCCACGCCGCCGTTCGAGGCCGCGTCCATCTCCGTCACGTCGAGATTGCCCGGGCCGCCCGGCGCGAGCGCCACGCACGACGGGCACACGCCGCATGGCGTCGATGTCGGCCCCTCCACGCAGTTCAGCGAACGCGCCAAAATGCGTGCCGACGACGTCTTACCCGTCCCCCTCGGCCCCGAGAACAGATAAGCGTGGTTGACCCGCTCGTTATCCAGCGCCGTGGACAGCGGGCGCGTCACCTGCTCCTGCCCAATCATCTCGGCGAACGAGGCTGGGCGATACTTCCGGTACAAAGCCACGGTTTCACCCTACTAGTCGCCCGCGACACCGACCGTTGATGCCGGTGGCGGGCTGTTTCCTGCATGCCCGTGGTTGTGTAGCCGTTGACGCCTACCCCCGCGGCGTGAGGTGTGCGCATTCCGTCATGGACTGACCTGCATCAACCACGTAGACAGGCTGCTCCTTTTATCTCAGCCAACGGTTCACTCAGTTCATGAGGTTGAGTTCCTGCGGTTCAGTTCATGCTCAATCCACACCGCCGACTCCATCTTCGACGAGGGAACCCCCACGCATTCTTCACGGTCCAACTAGAGGAAGGATTCTACGTTTTCGTCAATAGGCCATAGACAAAACAAATCGTGGGGGGATTGAATATTGAAACGACGTGCTGTAATCAAGAAGTTGAAACTCGAAGCACGGCGACGCGGCCTCGAGTTCGAAGAAATCCCGCTACGCCGCCACGACGCTTACAGGGTCGGAAGTATCACGCGGACCCTCGGCAGGCACAGCGAGATCGACGACCTGACTGCACGTAAGTTTTTCGACCAGTTCGAAGCAGAGCTAGGAAAGGGATGGTGGCGATGAACACGTACGAAGTGACGGCCGAGCGCGGTGCCAGTGGTGTGTGGGTGTTGGAGTGCAAGGAACTCGGTGTCGTCTCGCAGACTAAACGGCTGGACCAAGCTGAAACTGAAGTGGTCGAAGCGCTGGCGTACCAGTCTGGGCTCGCGCCGTCCGACTTTCACATCAAGGTGATTCCGGTGCTGCCCGATGAGATCGAGACGCTGCGGGTTCACGCGGAACAGACGAACAGGAAAGCGGAAGCCGCCACCCGAGAAGCTGCTGAAGCGAAGCGAGCCCTGGCCCGTTCAATGCGGGATCAGGGCTTCACTGTCCGGGAAATGGGGCAGGTGTTGGGCGTGTCTTACCAGCGCGCAGCGGCACTCGCTGCGAGCTAGGGCCGGGCAGGTCTTTGCCGTTAGTCGTTCAGCCGGCCGGTCTCGGAAAGCACCCGCTCACGGAGCTTGCCGGTCGCGGCGACGGCGGTGACACAGCCGACGAGCGCAAGCGCGATCAGGGCAGCGAAGAGGGTGAGCTGGGGTAGTACCTCGACGGGAATGGCGACTATTAGACGGCCCAGCAAGTTGCCCATGCCGAAGCCCAGAAGGGTGACCAGGACCATCGGCACGCCGACCTCCCGGATAGCCACGGAGGTGTGGAACTTCGCGGGAGCACCGATGAAGTAGAGGGACTTGGTCAGCTGCTTTTGCTCCACCACAGCCAACGCCTGGGTGAGCAGCGTGGAGGCGATTAGGAGGACGGCACCGAAGATCGCGGTAATGGCCACACCGGCGGGAATGTCGGAGGTGACCATCTTCAGGGCGGGGTCATCCTCGATTTCCGGGACGGCGGAAATCCAGCTGCTAACGCCAGCGGTGAATGCAAGGAAGTACAGAGCTGCGACACGCTTCCACGTCGTCCTTGCGCCACGTCCGACGCGGCGGGTGGCCACGTAGTTGGTAGAGCCGGGAAGCAGGTAGCTGAATCGGGCGATCAGCTGGATCACGCCGACTGCGATGAGAGCGTTGACCGTCAACACGCCCGCAACGACGACGAGCAGCATGATGAATTCGGCGGCATCGGCCCCCGGGGCGATCGTCAGTGCGCTCAAGTAGCGGTACAGGGCAACAGCAGCCACAACCGAGAGGACCAAAGTGATCACGCTTTGTCCCTTCGGGGGCACCTTCTTGGTCACGCCGAGCGGGGTGACGGCCACGCGGCGCAGGGCCAGCCACACGGACGCGGCGGCGAGGGCGAGCACCACCACCCAGGCGACGGGTGCGACCCACCAGGTGAACATCTCCCAGGTGCCGATGCTCTTTTCCTGGAAGGTCAGCAGCGACCACGCGGGCACACTGACCAGGTACAGCACGGTGCCGATGACAAGGCCGACGAGGCCCTGGCGCAGAGCGTCGAGAATCATCATGCCGCGCACCTGACCGGAGGTCGCGCCGATCAGGCGCAGGATCGCCAGCTGCTCTTCGCGGCCGCCGAGGTTCGCTCGCGCGGCCTGCGTGAGCAGGCCGAGCAGAGTGGGCACCACCAGCAACGACGCGAAGAGAGCGAGGAAGATATACGGCATGGACAGCGGTGCTCCCGCGCTCTCCTGCACCTCGACGAGACGTTCGTGCGGGTGCCAGTGGCGCTGCGCGAACATCCACGTGCCGGCGGCCAGCGTGCACAGAATCCACGTGGACACGGCGAAGGCCACGAGCGACAAGGCGCGCACCCAGCGTTCGCCGGTCTGGCGCTGCGCGCGGCCTTCGCTCGAGGAGGACTGCGCGGCAGCCATCAATGTCATCGCGCTCATGCCGGAACCCCCTTCGAAGCACCCTCGGAGTGGATCAGGCCGTCGCGGATCTCGATCCGGCGGTCGCACCACCGCGCGATCTTCGGGTCGTGGGTGACCAGTACGAGTGTGACCCCGAATTTCTTGGTCACGGCGGTGATCTGCTGCATCACCTCGTGCCCGGTGGCCTGGTCGAGCGCGGCGGTCGGCTCGTCGGCAAACACCACCGCCGGCGGCCCCGCCAAGGCGCGCGCAATGGCGACGCGTTGGCCCTGCCCGCCGGAGAGCTGGCCCGGGAAGCGGTCCACGAAAGCGCCAAGACCAAGACGCGTGAGCATATCTGTCGCCTCCGCGTGAGCCTTCGCGCGCGATTCACCGCGCATGATCTGCGGCAGCGCCACATTCTCCTTCGCGGTCAACTCAGGCATGAGCTGGCCGTCCTGGAAGATGAAGCCGAAGTGGTCGAGGCGGAGTTGGGAGCGGGTGGCGTCGTCAAGCGATGCGATGTCGCGCCCGTTGAAGCGGACCTCGCCGTGGTCGGGCACGAGCACGCCCGACATGCAGTGGAGCAGGGTCGATTTGCCGGAGCCGGACGGGCCCATGATGGCGACGGATTCGCCCGGGCCGATATTCAGACTGATTCCTTCGAGCACCCGCTGCTGGGTGAATGATTTCGTGATGTCGTTGAGTTCAAGCATGGTTCCCATTTCACAGCCCGCCGCGCGCGTCCACCATCGTGCAGGCTCCCAAATAAGGGTAGAGCCAGCACTACCCCGCTACGCTCGTTTTCATGTGGCGGAAGAAGAACCACGAAGCCGAGGCCGCAAAAGCGATCCACGAGCTGACGGCTTCGCGGCGCAGAATCGCCGAGGCGTACGAGGTCGAGCGGCTGCGCATTGAGCGCGACCTCCACGACGGCGCGCAGCAATACTTCGTCGCCGCCGCCATGAAGCTCGGCGAAGCGCAGCTAGAAACAGATTCACCGCTTCTCGACGCCGCCGCGCGCGACCTCAAAAACGGCCTCGACGCCCTACGCCGCACTGTGCGCGGCATCCACCCGCGCGAGCTGACCGACCGCGGTCTCGTCGAAGCGGTCGAGACAGCCGCCGCGCAGTACGGCCCGCACATCACGGTCCGCGCCCCTCACCCGCTCCCGCTTATCGACGACTCCGTTCTCGCCGCCGCCTACTTCTTCACCTCCGAAGCCCTGACCAATGCCGCGAAGCACGCGCCGGGCGCTCCCGTCAGCGTGCTGATCACCTGCGACCACACGCTGAATGTCGCAGTGACCGACTCCGGCGAAGGTGGCGCACGTATTGTGCCCGGCGGCGGACTCGACGGGATGCGCGAGCGCATCGCCGCATTCGGCGGGTCGATCGAGTTGAATTCACCCCGCGGCGGCCCCACGACCACCGCCGCGCGGATACCGTTGCTGTTGTACCGGGGAGAAAGCGGGTTAGCTCCATGAAGATCGTGATCGCCGACGATTCCGCGCTGCTGCGCGAAGGTGTCGCCGGTCTGCTCACCCGGCGCGGCCACGAGGTTGTCGCGCAGGTGGGGGATGCGGATGCGCTTGCCGGGGCCGTCGACAAGCATGCCCCTGACCTTGTGATTACTGATGTGCGCATGCCTCCCACCATGCGCGACGACGGCTTGCAGGCCGCCTTGAAGCTGCGTGAGAACGGCCGTGTGAACGTGCTCGTGCTCTCGCAGTATGTCGCGCCCGCCTACGCCCGCGAGCTCTTCTCCGGTGGCGATGGCGGCACCGGCTACCTGCTCAAAGACCGCGTCGCCGAGGTCAAAGACTTCGTCCAGGCCTGCGAGACCGTGGCCAGCGGCGGTGTGGTCATCGACCCGGATGTGGCCAGCGATCTCATGGCCGCGAGCTCACAGTGGCTGACCACCCTCACCCCGCGGGAGAGCGAAGTCCTCGAGCTCATGGCGGAGGGCCTGTCCAATGCCGAAATCGCTGAGAAGCTCTATTTCTCCGGAGCTGCCGTGGCCAAGCACGTGTCCAGCATCTTCTCCAAGCTGGGGCTCACGCCCGACGAGGAGAACCGCCGCGTCCGCGCGATCCTGATGTACCTGTCCGAGCGCGGGATCAGCTAGCGCTATTGTCGCGACTTCCAGCCCGTGTATCCGGCGGCACCTGCCCTGATGAGCCCCAGAGATGGTAAACGGTAACCCCCACCCGATAGGTAGCCAGTCTGCGACATAACAGTGCCTTCGCGGGCATTGTTACCGTTTGATTGTTACCTTTCGCAATTTCGTCCGTTTCGGCAGATCTGGCAGGACTAGTCTCGGGTCCAGTCACCGAGATGCGTCTGCCGGCGGTGCAGCCGGCGCTCGAGGACGTCGAGGCCTTGTTCAGCGGCGATATCGTATTCGTCGTCGGTGAGGAGGACGAGTTCCAGCAGCAGGGTCATCCGCGCAGGCGCCTCGCCGGTGGCGGGCTCGTTGACCAGAGGAGTGCCGCGGTCGAAAATCTGCGGCTCGCGCAGCAGGCCGTGGTGAACCGACACTTCCGGGTCGTTCACCAGCCCGGGCAACGCCGTTCCCGGCTGTCCGGGAATCTCCGCAGTGACCAGTGTGTTCCACGCGCCCGCGACTGCCATGACACGCTGCTGCGGGGTGGCACCGTCGGCGGCGCAGATGATCTCGCAGCGCACGTCGACCGGCCCAGCCGCGTCGGGATCGGAGGAAGGATCAACAACCAGCCCGCTGTCGATCTCGCTGAACCCGACGCTGACCGCTGCCGGAAGCACGGGAGCAACGCCGATGGTCATACCGTTGACGTCCAAAAGGTCCATAGGACCGAGGACGTCGGTGAGCCAGGCGTGTGTTTCCTGCGGAGTCACTAGCCTTCGAGCTTCTCCAACGCGGCGAGAAGCACGCAAGTGGCTACGCCGTCCATGGCGGTACGCACTTCGTCGATAGGCGGAAGCGACGGCGCGAGACGAATGTTGCGGTCGTTCGGGTCTTCGCCCTTGGGGAAGGCGGAGCCGGCCTTGGTCAGGGTGATGCCGGCATCGCGGGCGAGCTCCCACACGCGGGTGGCGGTGCCGTCGACGACGTCGAGGGAGATGAAGTAGCCGCCAGCCGGGGTGGTCCAGCGCGCCACGTCATACTCGCCGAGGCGGTTCTCCAAGATCTCCAGGACGGCCTCGAACTTCGGCGTGAGGATCTGCGCGTGCTTCTGCATCAGCGCGCGCACGCCGTCGGCGTCGCCGAAGAACTTCGCGTGAGCCAGCTGGTTGATCTTGTTCGGGCCGATGCCGCGGATCCCGGCGATGGAGGCGTACCAGTCCAGGTTCTCAGTCGAGGACGCGAAGAAGGCCACACCAGAGCCGGCATGGGTGATCTTGGACGTGGAGCTCATCACCCAGAAACGGTTCGGGTTGCCGGCCTCCTCGGCCACATCAAGAACGTTGATGATCTGCGGAGTGTCTTCGGTGAAGACGTGTACGGCGTACGCGTTGTCCCACACGATGCGGAAATCGGGTGCCGCCGTCTCCATGGAGGCGAGTGTGCGAACGACGTCGTCGGACACAGTCACGCCGGTGGGGTTAGCGAACATCGGCACGACCCACATACCCTTCACCGCCGGATCCTTGACCAGCTCGGTGATGGCGTCCACATCGGGGCCGTCGTCAAGCATGGGCACGGTGATCATCTCGAAGCCGAGCTTCTCCGTGATAGCGAAGTGGCGGTCGTACCCCGGCACCGGGCAGATCCACTTCACGGTCTCCTCTTCACGCCACGGCGCTTGGGAATCGTTGTTGCCGAACAAGTACGACCACGTGATCAGGTCGAACATGATGTTCAACGACGAGGAATCCTCCGCATACAGGTTGTCCACCGGCACGCCAATGAGGTCGCCCCAGATCTCGCGGATGTCCTTGATGCCCTTGAGGTTGCCGTAGTTGCGCACATCCGTGCCGGATGCATCCACGTAGTTGCCCTTACCGGGCAGCTCCAGGAGGTCGTTGCTCAGATCCAGCTGCTCCGACGACGGCTTTCCGCGCGTCAGGTCCAAGTCGAGGTTGCGGGCCTTGAGCGTCTCGTATTCCTCGCGCACCTTGGCAGCGAGTTCCTCGCGGGCGGCAGCGTCCAGATCAAGCAGGGACATGGTGGGATCACTTCCTTTAAGGAGTGGATTCATTTACGCCGCCCAGAGTACATGCGCCCAGCACCAGCGGCTCTACCGCGTGCGGGCAAAATAAAGGGACCCCACGCACCTGCCAGAGCTCGCTGACCCTTGCTGCGTTCCCGCCCTGGGGGAGTTCACAAGATAAGCACCGCGTGGGATCCTGCGCTCAACCCTAGTAGCTTGCGGCAACCAGTTCAAAAAGCACGCATCCCGCTTATCGACGCCCCACCCCACCACCAATTTTGTCCCCACCCCAGTATCCGCTAAAGTGATGGCTCGACGCGTTCCGCTGGTACGCCTGCGGAACACTTGAATGCGTCGCTGGAGGATTCGACTAGCGGCCTATGTCACACGCCTGGAACGCGTGCGGGTTTCACGACCCTCGTGGGTTCAAATCCCACATCCTCCGCCAAAATATTGTGCCCCGCTCCGAATGAGGACGCGGGGCACAACCTTTTCATGCCAAGGCCAGGCCAGCTTTGACGCACTTACTCGCTGATGCCCCACACCCACGGTTCCCGGGAAAGGCCCAACGGATCGAATCGGTCGAGCAGTTCCCCCATGGACGACACATCAGGATGACCAAGCGAAGAGGCGATCTGCTCCACCACGCGTTGCACGCCGCCGTCTTCAGCCATCTGCCGCAAAGTCACCGCACCGTCGCGTTTAGCCAATCTGCGCCCGTCCGCGGTGACCACGAGTGGCACGTGCACGTACTCGGGATCTGGGAAGCCCAGCTCGTGCGCCAAATAGGCCTGGGCGGGGGCAGAACCGAGTAGATCATCGCCGCGGACGACCTGGTCGATGCTCTGGTATCCGTCGTCGACCACCACAGCGAGGTTGTAAGCCCAGTCCCCCACCTGAGCCTGATTCGCGTTGCCGCCGCGCTTGAGAATCACGTCGTCGACGGGGCCTGTGAACTCACCTTTGTAGACGTCGTTCACAGTCCACCGCTCCGCGTGCGCTCTCAAGCGGATGGCGGGGAGGCGGCCGGATTGGGAGAGCTGGGAACGTCGATAAGCGCGCTGTTCTTCGGTGAGGTCGCGGCACGTCCCTGGGTACATGCCTGGCTGAGCATGGGGTGCGGACGCGGCCTCGCGGATGTCGCGGCGGGAGCAATAACATTCATATGTATCCAGCTTGGCCAGCGCCGACGCGTACGCCTCCCCGCGGTCATGCTGGTAGACAACCGGCTCGTCCCACTCGATGCCGATCGCCGCGAGGTCCTCGAGCTGGCGCTGCGCCGACTCCATGCTCGAACGCTCCGAATCGATGTCCTCCACCCGCATGTAGAACTTGCGGCCCGACTGGCGCGCGAACAGCCACGCGAGAACCGCCGTGCGCAGATTGCCGAAGTGAAGGTCCCCGCTCGGACTCGGTGCATAACGGCCAGCATGGTCTGCAAAATCAGGCATGTATGCAATGATATTGCGCATGTCGCACCCAGTTTCCCACCCACACCCCGTCTCCCGCTCGCCGTACCCGTACCTGCTCGCGGTGTTCTGCGCGGTCTTCCTCATCTCCAACATCACCGCGCAAAAGGGCGTTGAGCTCGGCCCGCTGATCACCGACGGCGCCTTCTTCCTCTTCCCGGTCTCCTACGTCATCGGTGACGTGATCGCCGAGGTCTACGGATTCAAAGCAGCGCGCCGCGCCGTGTTCACCGGCTTCGGCGTCGCCGTCATCGCGGTGCTGTCCTTCTACATCGCAATCTGGCTGCCCGCCGCCGAGTTCTACGACATGCAGGACACCTTCTCCGCCGTCCTGGGCCTGTTGCCGCGCATCATTCTCGCGTCCCTGTCCGGTTACGTCGTGGGCCAGCTGCTCAACGCGTGGGTCCTGCAGAAGATGAAGGACCGCTTCGGCACCGACCGCCTGTGGGCGCGCCTGATCGGCTCCACCGTCGTCGGCGAATTCGCGGACACTCTGCTGTTCTGCTCCATCGCCGCCGGTGTCATCGGCATTGATTCCGCCGGGGCGTTCATCAACTACGTCATCGTCGGCTTCCTGTGGAAAACCGTCATGGAGATCGTCCTGCTGCCGATCACCTACCCGACCATCGCCGCTGTGCGCCGCGCCGAGGAGCGCGTCAGCTCGACGACTGCTTAGCCCAAGGGTTGATGCAGGGCACGCCGAAAGAGGAGAAATCGCGTTGGTTCCTCGTCACCACGGTGAGGCCATGCATCTGCGCTGTGGCCGCAATGAAGGAATCAGCCAACGGCCGGGGATTCTCCACATGCAGCGAAGCCGCAAACGCGGCCACAGCGCCATCAAAGGCCAGAATTCTCCCTTCGAACGCCGGCTTCACCTGATCCTCTAACCAACTACGCAGCTTCGCGCCCTGCCCTGGATCCTTCCGCTCCTTGAGCGAAACTCCTAATTCCAGTTCAAACACAGTGACAGCGGAGAGAAACTGCTCCGCGAGCGTGTGCTTCACCGACCACGCCAATACCCCTGGATCAGCCTTGGTGGCGGGCCTGCGCAGTTCGCTCACCACATTCGTGTCTAGAAGGAAGCTCATAGCTCAGGCACCCGGGGTTCAAAATCCAACCGCGGCGGATCGAATTCGATGTCCTCGTCCATGTGAAGTTTGCTAGCCCACGTGGCCGTGTCCCCCACCAGCTCCTGGTACCGTTCTGCTGATAGCAGCACGTGGGAAGCTCGGCCACGGTCCGTAATGACGACCGGCCCTTCTAAGGCAGCGCGCTTGGCGGCGCTTACATCCCGGTTGAACTCGCGAGCGCTCAGGGTAGTCATCATTCACCTCCCGTAGGTACGTACCTACACCCTAGCGCTGTTCACCGCCCCGCGTAATACCGTCCGAGGAACTCGTCGCGGTAGGCCTCGTAGTCGCCGGCGTCGATAGCCGCGCGAATGTTGTCCACCAGGCGCACCATGAATTCGAGGTTGTGCATGGTGCACAAGGTCCCAGCGAGGTACTCCTTCGCGCGCAGCAGGTGGTGGATGTAGGCGCGGGAGTAGTTCTCGGAGACGTATCCGCCGAATTCTTCGTCGATGCCGGAGAAGTCGCGTTTGAAGCGGGCGGCCATGAGGTTCATGCGGCCGTCGAGGGTGTACACGCCACCGCGGCGGCCGAGGCGTGTGGGGGCAACGCAATCGAAGGTGTCCGCACCGGCCTCGATGGAGGTGAACAGGTCGTCTGGTTCGGAAATGCCCAGGAGGTGGCGGGGCTTGTCCTCGGGCAGTTCGTCGGTGACCCAGCCGACGATGGCGCCCAGGTTCTCTTTCTCCAGTGCCCCGCCGATGCCGAAGCCGCCGAAACCGCGCCGGCCCTCCGCGCGGGCTTCCTCGTCCAGGCCGAGAAGGCCGCGGGTGGCGTGGCGGCGCAGGTCCTCGTACTGCGCGCCCTGTACCACACCCCACAGGGACTGGAGCGGCTTGTCGGGGCGGGCCTGGGTAAGGCGCTCGTGTTCGAGCAGGCAGCGGCGGGCCCACAGGCGGGTGCGTTCGACGGAATGGTCCTGGTAGGCGCGGGTGTCCACGAGTGTGGTCAGCTCATCGAAGGCGAACATGATGTCGGCGCCCAGCTGGTGCTGGATCTGCATGGACACCTCAGGGGTGAACCGGTGGGAGGAGCCGTCGATGACGGATTTGAAGTCGACCCCGTCGTCGTCGACACGCGCCATGCGGTCCTTGTTGGCGGCGCGGATGTCCTCATCGGTGAGCCCGGCGATGTCCATGGCGAGGATTTTCTTGAAGCCCACGCCGAGGCTCATCACCTGGAAGCCGCCGGAGTCGGTGAATGTGGGGCCGTGCCAGTTCTCGAACGCACTCACTCCCCCGGCTTCGTCGACGATGTCGGCGCCAGGCTGAAGGTAGAGGTGGTAGGCGTTGGACAGGATGGCCTGCGCACCGGTCTGCCGGATCTGCTCCGGGGTCAGAGTCTTCACAGTCGCTTTCGTGGCCACCGGAATGAACGCGGGCGTGGCAATGTCGCCGTGCGGCGTGTGAATCACGCCGGTTCGGCCGTGTCGGCCCGGCGCCTCCTCGAGGCGGGTGCCCACCTCAAACGTGAGGTCCGTGGCGGCGGTTGTGTCAGTCATGCGGCGGCGTGCTCCTTTTCAAACTGGCGCTCCAACTCTTCGCCTTCGATGTCGAGGTTGGGCAGGATTCGGTCCAGCCATTTCGGCATCCACCAGGTGGTAGTGCCCAGGATGAACATGGTGGCGGGGACGAGGGCCATGCGGATAAAGAAGGCGTCGAAAAGCACGGCTGCTCCGAGCGCGAAGCCGAAGATCTTGATGAACGGTAGGGGCTGGTCGATGAAGGCGACGAAGACCGCAATCATGATGATGGCGGCGGCGGTGACCACGCGCGCGCCGCGGACGAAGCCTTCGACGGTGGATCCGTGCACGGCGTCCAGGACAGCTTCCGCGTCGTCGCCGGGATTGCGCATGCGCATGTATTGCTCGCGCATGCGGGTGACCAGGAAGACTTGGTAGTCCATGGCCAGGCCGAAGGTGACGCCGATGAGCAGGATCGGCAGGAACGACAGGATCGGTCCGGGGGTGTTCACAAGGCCGGTCACGCCTTTCTGGAAGACCAAGACGGTCATGCCGAAGGCGGCGCCGACGGAGAGCAGGAAGCCCAGACCCGCGACGAGCGGCACGAGGATTGACCGGAAAACGATGATGAGCAGCAGGATCGCCAACCCCACCACGATTCCGAGGTACAGCGGCATGGCGTTGGCCAATTCCTCCGTGATGTCCATTTGCACCGCGGTGAAGCCGGTCAGACCGACGTCGCTGCCGGTGGCATCCTCGATCTCCGCGTCCATTTCGCGCAGCGCGTGCGCGGTGTCCACTGTGTACTGGTTGTCCGGCCCCGACACCGGGGTGGCAAGGATCTGCGCGGCGGTCATGTCGTCGTTGACGCCGACGAGCTGCGCGTGCTTGATCCCGGAGACACTTCCCGCGCGCTCCATCGCGTACAGGAAGGAGGACAAAGCGGCTTTCTGCTTATCGACGTCCCCTTCGCCCCCTTCCACCGCATCATCCGGGATGAGACTCATGTAGGGGGCGAGCGCCTCCGAGTCCGGGTTCACGGTGCCGGCGTCGACGACGAGCAGGAACGGCGCATTGACGCCCTCGCCGAATCCCTCGGCCATGAGGTCGGCGGACTTGCGCTGCGTGGTGTCTTTGTCGCCGTTGGAGTCCGAGGGCAGGGACATTTCCATGTCCAGCACCGGCAGCGAGCACACCCCGAGGAGAATGACCACACCGGCCATGACCACCGCGGGGGCGCGGCGCACGGTATTCGCCCAGGTGCGGCCGAGCGAACGGCGGTCGAGGTCTTTGGCTGGACGGTCGCCGGGGCCTGGATTACCAGCCACACCGGGGATCCGGCCGGCGAAAACCTTGTCGCCGAGAAGGCCCAGCAATGCCGGCAGAAGCGTGATGGCTACCATCACGGCAATCGCCACCGTTGCCGCCGCGGACAGACCCATCCAGGAGAGGAAGTCAATGCGCGCCAGCACCAGTGCCACCAAAGCGGTGAACACCGTCATACCGGCGAAGAGCACCGACGAACCTGCTGTGCCGACAGCGAGTCCGGCGGCCTCCGGCCCCGGCAAACGGTTCCGTTCCTGCCTGAAGCGGGAGAGGATGAACAAGGCGTAGTCGATGCCCACGGCGAGGCCGATCATCACCGCCATGACCGGTGTGACCTCGTTGAGCTCCGCAAAGCGTGTGGCCATGAGGATGAGGAAGGTGCCCAGGCCCACGCCAATCACGGCGGTGATCACCGGCATGCCGGCGGCGACGAGCGAACCGAAGGTGATCAGCATGACCACGAACGCCACACCGATGCCGATGAGTTCACTGGTGGTCTTGATCTCGATCGGGTCGCCGAAGCCCGGGCCGCCAGCTTCCACCTGCAGGCCCTTGGAGCGGCCGAGGTCCAGGGCCTCGTTGACCACCGCACGTTCGGCGTCGGTGACCTGCATGGAAGTCTCCGCGCCGAATTCGAAGGTGGTGTAGCCGATCCGGGCATCATCCGATAGCAGGCGCACGTTGTGAGCATCAGCCTTGGCGCGCTCCTCGGGCAGCCCCATCTCCGTCATCATGGAGACGATCTGCTCAGTCTGTGCTTGGGAGACGGTGACTGGGTTGCCGAAGCGGTCGGTGCCCTTCATCCCCTGCAGGTTGTCCCTGAGATACTCCACTGTCTCATCGATAGCGGCCATATTCTGGGGATCGTCGAGGCGCTGCCCGTCCGGAGCTTTGAACACCAGGTTCACCGAGGGTGCCTGCACGGGATCGCTTTGACCCGGGAAATTCTCGCCGAGTGACTCAAGCGCGTCGATCGAGGGCGTGCCGCTGATCTGGAAATCGGATGAAAGGGGTTTAGACAGCGTCGCCGCGCCTGCGATCCCGGCGGCGAAGAGGAGCAGCCAGACGACAATGACCTTCCACTTGTGCAGGTACGACCACTTGCCTAGCCGGTAGAGGAACGTCGCCACGGGGATCCTTTCACAAAAACAAGAAGTTCGTGGTCTGGTGCGTTGATCGGCGATATTTCGCCGAATCTTACCCAAACCACGAACTTCTTGAAAATGGCGGTAGCGGCGGGATTTGAACCCGCGGAGGTTTTACCCTCACTCGCTTTCGAGGCGAGTACCTTCGGCCGCTCGGACACGCTACCGCAAAACAGAGTAGCGGTACCGCGTCCGGTGGACCAAATTCCTAGGAATCACTAGGAACTACAAGGTACCTGCCGGAAGCGACGGATTAGTTCTCGTCGCGAGCGTCCTGGATCTTGCCAGCGACCTCGTTGGCCTTGTCCTTGATCGCGTCGCCAGCCTCGCTCAGCTTCTCCTTGATGTCGCCGCCGAGCTGGTCAGCCTTGCCCTCGTTCTCCAGGGACTTGTTGTCGGTAACGTCGCCGAGAGCTTCCTTTGCGTCGCCCTTGACCTGGTCCAGCTTGCCGTCGAGATCAGCCATGATGCTTCTCCTTCTAATTCGATTTCGTTTACTTAAGCCATGCTAGAGAAATGCAGCTGACCATTCCGTAACAATTCAGTGTCAATCGCCCCGAAACTCGTGCGGGGCCGCGGCGCGGGGAGGCGCGGCGAGTCAGCGGAGGCGCTCGAAGAAACCGGTCATGAGCTGTGCTGTCTCACCCTCGAGGACACCGCCGCGCACCTCGACGGTGTGGAGGTGGGAGGGGTCACGGAGGACGTCGATAAGCGAGCCAACGGCTCCTGTCTTGGGCTCGTACGCGCCGAAAACGACACTTTTCATGCGCGAACCGAGGATGATGCCCGCGCACATCGTGCACGGTTCGAGGGTGACCACGAGCTCGCATCCGTCCAGCCGCCACGTGCCCAGCGCGCGCGCCGCATTCCGCGTTGCGACGACTTCTGCGTGCCCCGCCGGATCCTGGTCCGTTTCACGGCGGTTCGTTCCGATGGCGATCTCGGATCCGTCGGGCCCGTAAATCACCGCTCCGACGGGAATGTCTGCTGTTGGCGTGGTGCGCGCCACCTCAATGGCGCGGCGCATCCGCGCCTCCGCGCGCCGCTCAAACTGGCTCATCGGTCTCGGTACCGCGGCGCTTACCGGAGCGCCCGGTCGAGCTCGTCGATGAACCCCAGTTCCTCGGCGATGGCGTCGATGGTTTCGGAAGGATCGGCCAAAGAGTCGTCCACGAGCACGCTCATGACCTCCTCGCTCACACCGACGTCCTCGAGAATGCCGAAGTCGCCGTCGGCCCATCCGTCGATGTTGTCCAGCTCGTCCGGATCGATGTCGGGGATCTCTATGCCCGCGGTATCCAGCACGTCGGCTGCGAAATCATCGTCGACCGCCATCGTCGCGTCGGAGATGAGCACGCGCGTCTTCGACGGGCCGGGACGGACGATGACTAGGTATTCCTCCTCAACGTTGAGCAACGCGAACGCCGCGCCTTCGCTGCGGAGCGCGCGGACCGCGTCGATGGACGTGCTCAGATCCTCGAAGGCATCCTCGAACTCGGCGACGACCCACTCGCCGTCGCGCCTGGCTACAGTGACAGCGAAGCCGTCCTCGGACGCGTCACCGTAACCGTCGCCCTGACCAGCTTGTCCTCGTCCGTCACTCATGCCTAGTCAGACTACTCGCGTTGTGGAAAACTTGTCAGGGTGAATGAGCAACACCGTACGACAGGCAACCAGGGGTCCAGCGCACGCGTCGGGGGGCGCCGCACGCTGCCTCCCACCTGCATTATCGGTCTGGGGCTCATTGGCGGTTCCATCATGCGCGACCTTTCTGCCGCGGGGCTGCCCGTGTACGGCTACAACCACTCGCGCTCCGGCACCCGCACCGCCAGCCGCGAAGGCTTCGATGTTTCCGACGATCTTTCGCGTGTGCTGTCCCGCGCCTCTTCTGACCGCGCCCTCATCGTCATCGCTGTGCCCATGCACGCGGTCGAAGATGTCCTCGACTCAATTGCCATGTACGCGCCGAACTGCGGTGTGACCGACGTGGTCAGTGTGAAAAAGCCTGTCGACGAACTGATCAAGGCCCGCGGCATGCAGCTCCGCTACGTCGGCGGCCACCCCATGTCCGGCACCGAGGACTCCGGCTGGGGTGCGTCCCGCGAAGGTCTGTTCACGCGCGCCGCATGGGCGATCACCTACGACTACGCCATCGAGTGCGATGAGGCCGGTCGCCGCGTGCCCAACGATTGGGTGGACCTTTTCGGTCAGGTCTGCGAGCTCGCCCGCGTGTGCGGGGCGGAGGCAGTCCCAGTGTCCGTGGACAAGCACGACGAAGCTGTCGCCCGCGTGTCCCACCTGCCGCACGTTCTGGCGGAGGCCCTGGCCATCGTCGGCGACCGCGGCGGCACCCTCGCCCAGTCCCTCGCCGCCGGGTCCTTCCGCGGTGCCACCCGTGTGGCGGGAACCGAGCCGGAGCTCGTCCGCGCAATGTGCGAGACCAACGCCGACGCCGTGGTGAAGACCTTGGACGAGATCATTCCTCTGTTGCAGGACGCGCGGGAATCCCTCGCCGCGCCCGAGCCGGACATCGAGCAACTGGCTGGTGCTGGCTACCGCGCCGTCACCCGCATGGGCGCCCGCAAAGGCGCCCGCGCGGAGTCCGTCTCTCCCGTCAAGATCTCCTCACGCCCCGTCATGCGTATCCAGCTCGGCGCCGACGGCTGGGTCAAAGCGCTCCGGCAGGTCGAATCCCTCGGCGGGCGTATCGACGTCTTCTGACACACAAGCGGCGCTTTCAACAGCAAAACCCGTGATCCAGCCTGGCGAGCAGGTTCTGGATCACGGGCTATAGCGTGAAACGTGCGCCCGGAGGGATTCGAACCCCCAACCTTCTGATCCGTAGTCAGATGCTCTATCCGTTGAGCTACGGGCGCCTGTTTTGCAACGAGATGTAACGGTACACCACGGTGAACAACGGGCAAAATCCGCAGGTCATCTATGGCGCACTTCGCGCGGAACAAGAACGGATACGGCGGCTACAACCCCAGAATCGATGTGGCAATGAGGAAGTAGACGATCAGGCCCGTCGCATCGCAGAAGGTGGAGATGAACGGGTTGGAGAACACTGCCGGGTCCGCCCCGACCGTCTTGGCCACAATCGGCATGGCACCGCCCACTGTCGCCGACATGGTGCAGATGGACAACAAGGTCAGGCCGATGACCATGCCAATGTCCAGCCCGTAAACCAGCGTGGCCAGGCCGAAACCGAGGGTGCCCAGCACAGCACCCAGCATCAGCCCCACCCGGACTTCGCGCCACATGACTTTGAGGACGTCGGACTTCTTGACGTCGCCAAGCGCCAATGCCCTCGTCACCGTCGTGGCGGCCTGATTGCCCGTGTTTCCGCCTGTGCCTGTGAGCAGCGGAATGAAGAGGGAGAGCACGACGGCTTGCTCCATTTTCTCCTCGAAGATGTCGAGAACCTGGACGGTCAGGATCGCCGAGACCGCCAGCACCAGAAGCCACACGATGCGGGATCGCACCAAGCTGGTCAGCGGCGTAGACAGGTACGGCTGCTTCAGCGATTCGGAGCCACCCTGGCGCGCGCTGTCCTCGGTGTCCTCGCTCTCGACGATGTGCTGCGCCTCGTCGAAGGTGAAAATGCCCACGAGGCGGTTGCCCGAATCCACCACCGGGATGGCCAGCAGTGCGAGCGGCAGGAACCAGCGCGCAGTCTCCTCGGCGTCGGCGGATGCGACTACCGAAGGGGTGTCCTCCAGAAGATCGGCCACAACAGTGTCACCGTCCGCCAGGAATAGCCGGCGCATCTTCACAATGCCGGTGAGCTGCTGGTCTTGGTCAATCACGGGGAGGGTGTATAGCGTCTCCAGATCCTCGTGCTCCTCACGCAGAAGTTCCCGGACCTCGTGCGCCGTCATCTCCCCGTAGATCTCCGGGATTTCCGGGGACATGACGCGGCCGACCGTCCCCTTCTCGTATCCGAGAACAGCATTCGTGTTCTCCTTGTCTTTCTCGCCCAGCTCTTTGAGGAGGCGTTCGGCGACGGGGCCGGGAAGTTCGTCGAGAAGCATGACGCGGTCCTCCGCACCCATGTCCTCGAAGAACTTGCCCACGCTGTCGCTGCCCAGCGCGTGGACCATGTCCGCCTGGTGGCGCGGGTCAAGCGCGTCGAACACCGCCCCCGCGCGTGCTGGCGGTAGAAGGCGGAACAACACTGCGCCCCGCTTGACCGGAGAATGCTCAATGAGCCGGATGATGTCGCTCAGCTTCGCTTCCTCGAGCAGTCCGGAGATCTTCTCCGCACGGTCGCCGCGCATCCGTGTTCCTACGAGCCGTTCAAGCTCCACGAGGGCGTTGTGCTGCTGCGTTGTCGACATGCCGACCCCTTTTTCTCTCATCCCCAATTGGGGCCGTGATTCCACTGCGAGATTAATGGATTCAGCTCGGCGACGGCAGCCAAAGATACGACACGCAAGTCCGCGCTTGACAGCGAACTCATCCCCCGATTCACGTTCCCCCAAGAAAAGTGGTGCGCCCGGAGGGATTCGAACCCCCAACCTTCTGATCCGTAGTCAGATGCTCTATCCGTTGAGCTACGGGCGCTTGGCGGAGATGACAGGATTTGAACCTGCGGACCTCGTGAAAGGTCAACTCCTTAGCAGGGAGCCCCAATCGGCCACTCTGGCACATCTCCATAGCCTTGTTACACACTACCCACAACCGGGCAGACGAACAAAAACTTAAGGCGCATCGCCTCAATCCGCACGCACCACATAAACTAACTCACCATGATCCGCCCCGACCTCGCCGCCATTCCCGCTTACGTTCCGGGCAAGACCGACCCGGAAGCGCTGAAGCTGTCCTCTAACGAGGTGGCCGGTGTACCGCTGCCGGCAGCCGCGCAGGCAATGGCTGAGGCGGCGGCAGGCGGGAACCGTTACCCGGATATGGGCGCGGCAGCGCTCAAGAACGCGCTTGCGCGTCACCTGGGTGTCGGCGCGGAGAACGTGGCGGTCGGCTGCGGCTCGTCGGCGTTGTGCCAGCAGCTTGCCCAGGCGACATCCACCCCGGACAACAACATCATCTTCCCGTGGCGCAGTTTCGAGGCGTACCCGATTTTCTGCCGCATCACCGGCGCGGAGCCGCGGCCGGTGCCGCTCATCGACGGGGCCCACGATCTCACAAGCATGCTCTCGCTTATCGACACCGCCACGTCCCTCATCTTCCTCTGCTCCCCCAATAACCCGAGCGGCGCCGTCATCTCCACGAGCGACTTCCGTGACTTCATGGCTCAGGTACCGGAGCACGTGACAGTGGCACTCGACGAGGCGTACTTCGAATTCAACCGCGATGAGGGGGCCGTGAACGGCCAGGAGGTGTGGCGCGATTACCCGAACGTGCTGTGCCTGCGCACCTTCTCCAAGGCATACGGTCTCGCTGGTGTGCGCGTCGGCTACGCCTTCGGCAACCCCGAGCTCGTCGCAGCAGTGGACAAGGTCGGCGTCCCGTTCCAGGTCAGTGCCGTCGCCCAGGCCGGCGCCATCGCCTCACTCAAGCACGCGGACGAACTCCTCGCGCGCGTTGAGGACACCATCGATGTGCGCGACGAGGTTGCCGACCGCATAGGTGCGCAGCATTCCCAGGCCAATTTCGTGTGGCTCCCGTTCGACGATCCTGAGCAGGCATCCACGATCGCGGGCCAGCTCGCAGCGCACGGAGTTCTCGTCCGCGCCTTCCCAGAGGGATTGCGCGTCACTGTGACCATCCGCGAAGAGGCTGACGAGTTCCTCTCCGCCTGGGATGCGGTCTACAGCGCGCCCTAAAAGCACCGGCCAGACCGCACTCCCCCGAGCCGAACGGCCGGAAACCACTAGGATTGCGGACATGAAACTCAATTACTCCCTCACTTCTGGTTTCGCATCCGGCGACGGCGCAACGCCCACCCGGGACAACGTTTCGTCCTGGATTCTCTGGGCTCCTGTTCCGGCCGCTGAGCTGACGGCCGACACCACGCTTGACTCCACGCTCTACCTCACCCCGCGCGCAATCCCGCAGCTCACTGAGGACACTCTTCTGCTTGGTGTCTTGGCGGGCGAGGCTGGCGTGGACATCGATTCCTCCGTCGACCCGCAGCAGCTTTCCTACACCGACGGCGCGAGCGCTACGATGGAAAGTGCCCGTCCCCTCGGGCTTGAGGCCGTGCGCGTGGTGGCGGCGAAGAGCGGCGCGGCGCGTCGACAAGCGCAACGCACGCTTATCGATGTCCCCGGTGACCGCCAGTTCCACATCATGCACGAGCTCTACGAGCGTTAAACGGGCCCCGTCGAACTAGTAAGCAAGCAAAACACTAGGTAGTTACTGAGTAATAACGGTATAAGGAGAAAACTTCATGCGTTTCGCTATTGATGTGGTGATGACCGCCCTCGCCCTGTGGCTGGTCACCCTGATCGTCCCCGGTGTTGAAATCATGGGCGGTGTCGGCGCGTTCATTTGGGTCGCGCTCGTGTTCATGTTCGTCAACGCATTCATTTCCCCGGTGGTGAAGCTGCTCAGCCTCCCGCTGCGCATTCTCACGCTGGGTCTGTTCTCGCTTCTGGTGAACGCCCTGCTGTTCTCCATTGTCGGCTGGATCTCCAACGGCATCGGCAGCGGCCTGGACATCAGCGGCTTCTGGGCCGCGTTCTTCGGCGCCATTGTCATGGCCATTGCCAGCTGGATTGTCGAGGCTGTGTTCAAGGCCGCCGGCATTGGTTCTGCCGCCTCTGTTTAAATCACATTCGCGCACGCCGCCTGCCCGCCCCCGCGTTCACCGGGAGCGGGCATTTTTCGTGCCCGGCCGGCCGCGCCCAGCGCTCTTATCGGCTCGGGCTACATGCTGAGGCACCCACGTTTTCCGTGTGCCTGCGCTAGCATTGGTTTTCCCACCAGCCCCACGCGTTGAACTGAGGCACACCAATGTCATCTTCCCCAAGACCATCATCCCTACTGTCATCTTCCCCACGCCGTCCGCGACGGTTCTCCCGCATCCTCGCCGCAGCGGCCCTCGCGACGGCCATGCTCGGCACGGGCGCGTCGCTTCCGGCCTCGCAAGCCGCGCCTGCAGGCAATATCGTCACCTTCGGCGACTCGTACACATCCAACCCAGACGAACTGCGCAATACTCTGAAGAAGGTCCAAATCCCGGAGGTGAAGCACTTCGTGTGGGGCACCTACCCCAGCCGCGGCGGCTGCCTGCAGGCACCCAACAACTGGCCGCGGCAGCTCGGTTCCATCGCCCAAGCTCCGATCGCGGACTACTCCTGCACAGCTGAATCCTCCCACGTGATCCCGGGCAAGATCGACCGCGCCATCGCTGCCGGCGATATCCACCGGGGCACTCGGGCTGTGATCATCGCCGTGGGCATGAACGACTTCGGTCCCTACGGGATCAAGCGAGGCGCTAACCCCCTCGACGAAGGAAAAACACGCGCTGATTACATCAACAATATCCAGCGCAGTGTCGCGAAAGCCCGCGCTGCAGCGCCGCACGCCAAAATCCTCATCAGCGGTTCCCTCTCCGTCACGGAACCGGACCGCTTGAACAGCCTCTGCTTCATCAACGTCGTCCCGAACGCCCCGCTGGGCATCCCCCTGCCGGCGCTGCACCGCATCGAGCACGTCAACCGGAGCAACCAGCGCGCCGCGGCAGCCGCATCGCGCGCCACATACGTCGAAATGATGGACCCGTCCCGGACCCACAGCACGTGCGCACCGGACGCGTACCGCTGGGTGGCCGGTGTCATCGACACCAACGTGCCACACAATATGGGCTTGCACCCGACACCGGCCGGTTCACGCTTCATGGCGGAACAGCTCGCCCGCCACCTGTGATATGACCTGCGGAGACGGCGGGATTTGAACCCGCGGAGGTGTGACCCTCGCTGGTTTTCAAGACCAGTGCATTCGGCCGCTCTGCCACGTCTCCTCGTCGCCAAGCAAGTGCGACTCACTCACTTTACAACACGGCGCGGCGACTCCCGCGCGCGGTCAGGCCAGCGACGCGACAACCCGGATGAGCTGCTCCACGTCCGCTTCCGTGTTGAAGGGCCCCAAGCCGACGGTCACGGCGCCGCCCATTTCCTCGATGCCCATCTCGGCGAGCAGCGGTGTCGCCTGCTGCGGGGTAGTCAGGGTGGTGACAATGCCGTTGTCGAACAAGCGCTCATACACCGTTGCCGATGGCACTCCCCGCACACCGAATGTCAGGCGCGGCAAGCGGTCTGTGCTGGCCTCCGAAGCTGCTTCGCCCGTCACCCCGAAAATGTGCACTGCGGGGAGGGTGCCAAGGAAGGTATAGAGGTCGTCGCGCAGACCGTCCAGGTACGCGGTCATTTGCCCCATCGACTGGGTCAACCGTGCCCGGCGCGTGGCCCGGCCGGCGTGCCCGGGGACAAGATCCGCCACATGGTCGACCAGTGCCGCGGCGCCCCCGGCGAGGGCAGGCGAGACATCCAGCTGGAGTTTCGCCGCCCCTGTGACACGCGCATCACCGCTCAGCGCTTCCATGCGCTTGAACATCGCGGTGTCGCGGACAACGAGCGCCGCCAAGTGAGGGCCGCCCAGCGCGCCGAGATCGATGCCGATGACATCGGCACCCCATTCATCAAAATCCACGGCGTGGTACGGCGCGTACGCCGTCGCGTCCACGAGCACCCAGGCGCGTGAGCGTTCACGCACCTGATCGACGATCTGGGAGACAGGCGTCACCGTTCCCAGAAGCGAATGGGCGGCGGGGAGGGTGACCAGGCGCGTTGAGCCGTCGATAAGCTGCGCGTATTGCCATGCAGGAAGTTCGCCCGTCCCCAGATCCGCGTGAGCCGTGCGGACCTTCGCCGGAGCGCGTCGCACGGCCGCAGTCAGCGCAGGCGCGTCCAGCGGGCTCACCACCAACGACGAGTCATACCGGAACAGCGGCCGCATGGCCGTCACGAGCGACGCGTACAAAACAGGAAGACTCGGCCCCAGTACAACACGCTCCGCCGTCGCCCCCACGAGATCCGCGACCGCATGGCGTGCCGACGCCACGAACGTCTCCCCCTCCGGACGCCCCCACGCCCGGCGCGAATGCGACCCCGCATTCACCTCCGGCGCCGCCACCGCCGTCGCCATACGGAACGACCGTGCCACCGACGCCGACACGCGCTCCGGAACCTGCGGACAATCGTGCGCGTTGAGGTACGTCCAGCCATCCGAGAGAGAAGTGTAAAGCCCACGCACGCTGGCGACATCGTAAGCCACGCCCAAGCTCCCTTCCGGACGGAATCAAAGTGTGTGGCTATTGAACACCACCCACGCCACAAGCAACAAGTATGCCTGCACAACTTGGCCCGCGCAGGGCACTAGGGTGGAACAAGTGCAGGACAACGAACAGCTGCTTGCCGACGTCTCCCGCATGACCTCGGCGGCCCACGACCACACCCCCGCCTCTAAGTCGACGACCCTCGGGGCAGCCGCCTCCGATCTCGCCCGCGGGTGGGGGCAGTACGAACTGTGGCTCCAGCTCGGCTGGCAGGACATCAAACAGCGCTACCGCCGATCGACGCTTGGGCCTTTGTGGATCACCATCGCCACCGGCGTGATGTCGCTGGCGCTCGGCCTGCTGTACTCCATGCTGTTCCAGATCTCGGTGCGCGAGTTTCTGCCCCACGTCACCGTCGGCTTCATCGTCTGGGGCTTCATCTCCGGCTGCATCAAGGACGGCGCGAACGTCTTCATCGAGAACGAAGGCCTGATCAAACAACTTCCGTCGGCGTTGTCCGTCCACGTTTACAGGCTGGTGTGGCGCCAACTGCTGTTCTTCGCCCACAACATGGTGATCTGGCTGATCCTCGTCATGGTGTTCAGGATCCCGCTCGGATGGGATGTGCTGTTGTTCATTCCGGCGCTGGCCCTGATGGTCATCAACGGCGTGTGGGTGACCATGCTCTTCGGCATCATCGCCACGCGCTTCCGCGATGTCGCTCCGCTGCTCGAGGCACTCGTGCAGCTGTTGTTCTACGTCACCCCGATCGTGTGGACCGCCAAGACGCTGCGCGAACAAGGCGGCGAGGTGGCGCAGCGCGCCCGTATCGCCGAGCTCAATCCGCTCTACCACTACCTCGAGGTCGTGCGTGCCCCGCTCATCGGTGAGCCCCTCCCGCTCTACCACTGGGGCATCGTGCTGGTGTGCACCGTCGTTGGCCTGTTCCTCGCCATGCTGGCCATGAAACGCTGGCGCTTCCGCGTCCCGTACTGGGTGTAGAACAAGGAGTTCACCATGGTTTCCATTGACACCTACAACGCCTGCGTCGACTTCCCCATCTTCGACGCCAAGTCCCGCTCCCTGAAGAAAGCGGTGATGAGTTCCGCCGGCGGCGCCATCGGCAAAAACGACTCCAACACCGTGGTCGTTGAAGCTCTGCGCGACATCAACCTTCACCTGCGCGAGGGCGACCGCGTGGGACTTGTGGGCCACAACGGTGCCGGTAAGTCCACGTTGCTGCGCCTGCTTTCGGGCATTTACGAGCCCACCCGCGGTGTCGCCGATGTCCGCGGCCGCGTGGCCCCTGTCTTCGACCTCGGCGTGGGCATGGACCCGGAGATCTCCGGCTACGAGAACATCATCATCCGCGGCCTCTTCCTCGGTCAGACGCGGAAGCAGATGAAAGCCAAGATGGACGAGATCGCTGAATTCTCCGAACTCGGCGACTACCTGGCCATGCCGCTGCGCACCTACTCCACCGGCATGCGGGTGCGCCTAGCGCTTGGCGTTGTCACGTCCATTGAGCCCGAGATTCTTCTACTTGACGAGGGCATCGGCGCCGTCGACGCCGCCTTCATGGCCAAAGCCCGCGTCCGTCTCGCCGAACTGGTGAAACGCTCCGGCATCCTGGTGTTTGCCAGCCACTCGAATGACTTCCTGGCCCAGCTATGCAACACCGCCCTGTGGGTGGACAAGGGCCAGATCAAGCAGGCCGGACTCGTCGACGAGGTGGTCGAGGCCTACGAAGGCCCCGAGGCCGGCGACTACGTCCGCGACCTGCTTACCCGCTTTGAGGAGGACGATCCCGCCTCCCCAAGCAACTAGCCCCGACGCGTGGGCTCCCCGGGCTCCCCGGGGCACGCCTCCGCCGCCTGGGGCCTGGGTAGGAGCGGACCCGGGGGCGTCGTTAAGCGGCTGGTGAACGATTCACACTCTGATGCGGCCCGACAAACCTCACAAAACTCGTCTACCAGCACTTATTAATTTCCATGCAAGCCGCAAGAGGCGAATCGTTCACCGCCTGGTCTCGACCAACCTTTTGAGGAAGCGCGCGGCGTCGGCCATCGTGCCCGCAGTGAAGCGAATGACAACCCAACCCTGCAAAGTGCTTTCGACATTGACGCGTGAATCTCGGTCGCGCTGTTTACGTTGAAGATGGTGCTCGCCGTCATACATAACCGCGATCTTCAGATCCTCAATTGCCAGATCAAACACCGTGACAATCTTCCCTTCCACTAGCAAGGGCACCTGCTCCGTGAGCTCAACGCCAAGCTCTTTGCAGACTTTCGCACACAACAACCGCATCTCCGTTTCCTTCGGCGAGTCAGCGAGTTCACTCGAATGGGCGAATACCTTTTCCATCCACTTTCTTTCGATCCGGTTGCGTGCCTCTTTCCCGACAAGCCCAACGGAAAGTCCCAGATGTCTCCTCACCGCATCGATAAGTTGAATGGCCCGGATCTCCTGCGGTTCGAAACCAGGAACAACTGGCACGGGCCATGAATGGTTCCCGCATCTGATATCAAGCAAGGCCTCCACCGTTGCCCGATGAGGATCCACAATCGCGAACCGCCGGTTCTGGAAGAACACGTTCCACTCTGGCTGGCGCTTGCTCCGCGTAACTCGCGGTGTGAACTGGGTCGCTTCAACTGTTCGCTTCACGGGTCCGTGCAACGTGGTGTCGCAGCAATCGGCAAAGAACCTAAGCCCGTAAACAGCGAGCGCACTCAGACCACAAATCGAATGTTGCGGATGCTCGAGCGCCATAGCAACGGCTCGGGCATCGGCGGGCGCTCGGTACACGGTGCCGCGCGGATGACATACCGACTCTTTGTAAGCGAGCTCACTCGGGCGTAGCGCAGGTTCGGCGAGGTAATGGTCGGAAGAGATCCGCGCACCCACCCCATCGTCGCGCAGTAGGTGAGTGTGGCGGGTGGCGACATCCATGTTGTTCCGAAGTGCGGCGGTCTTTGGCTGAAAGGATTGAGGTGCCATGCCCTCTTAGACTGCGTGGGACAATTCAATGGTTCCCCTAGCATGCGGGCAGCCACGCAGGGCCCCGACCGTGATCCCCGGCCATAGCGGGCCTGCGTGGCAGAATGGTGCCCATGAATTCCCCCGCTGAAAGCTCCCGCGGCACCGTGAAAGCTGACCACGCCGAAGCTGACGCCAATGCCGCCGCCGGGCTGAATCCGGCGGGGACTACAGCTGCGGTGATCGTGACGCACAAGCGCGTGGAACTGCTGAGGCACTCGCTGGAGCAGGTGGTCCAGCAGACGCACCCGGTGGATTGGGTGATTGTGGTGGATAACGGCCACGAGTCGCCGGTCCAGGACCTAGTCACAGAACTTGCGGGTGAGAAAGCGGTCTACCTGCCATCGCGGACGAACCTGGGCGGTGCGGGCGGTTTCGCATACGGCTTCCTGCACGCTCTCGCCTTGGGGGCTGACGCGATCTGGTGCGCGGATGACGACGGCCGCCCCGCGGACAAGAACGTCCTGGAAACCCTCTACACGGTCGCCGAGCGTGAACAGCTGGCGGAAGTCTCCCCCGTCGTGTGCAACATCGACGACCCGAACCGCCTCGCATTTCCTCTGCGCCAGGGTCTGACGTGGCACCGCCGCCGCGATGAGCTGGAGGGCGATTTCCTGTCGCAGTACGCCAGCCTGTTCAACGGTGCGCTGATCAGCGCGAAGGCAATGGAACAGATCGGTGTGCCGGATTACCGCCTATTCATCCGCGGCGACGAAGTGGAGTACCACCGCCGCCTGGCCCAGTCGGGGTTGAAGTACGGCACGGCGCTGACCACCGCATACCTGCACCCGGACGGGTCGGCGGAGTTTCATCCGATCATGGGCGGCCGCGCGCACGCCCAGTGGCCGGACAACGACACAAAGCGCTACTTCACGTACCGCAACCGCGGGTACATCATCAACCAACGCGGCATGCAAAAGATGAAGCTGCAGGAGCTCGTCCGTTTCGGCTGGTTCTTCCTCGTTCAGCGCCGAAGCCCGAAAGAGTTCAGGGAGTGGCTGAAGCTTCTGCGCATGGGCGCGAACGAAGACTTCAAGCGCCCCTAGCCCAGAGAGCCCAGGGAGCAGACCGAAGCCTCAGCGCGCATACGGCCTCAAAGACCTACCGCGGCGGCTCCTCGATGACCACGCGCGCCGGCTCGCGGAAGATGAGCACGCGCTGAAGCACGAAGTTGGTCACGGTGGCCACACCTTGCGCAATGACAAAGGACACGGCATCTTTCCAGGGGTCCACGAGGCCAAGCGCAATGAGGGGGTCGTTGGTCACCCAATACAGAAGGGTCTGCACGCCGAGGGTGGACAGGTACAAAACGAACACAGCTAGCGCACGCTTGCCGGTGATCTTCGCCTGGAACGTGAACTTGGAGTTCAGCAGGTACGCGACAAGTGTGCCCAGGCACCAGCCGAAGATCTTCGCGGTCACGCGTGTTAAGCCGAAAGCATGGGTGAGCAGGTACGTCAGACCGAAATCGAGCACGGCACAAAACACACCGACAACGAGAAATCGCAGTAGCTGACTCTTCGCGCTCGTGGCCCGAGTCTTTTCAACCTTCGAAGACACGCCGGATTACTTTACCCGAAGCAACGCACGATAGAGATCCAGCTTATCGACGGCCGACCTGCCCCCCGCCCCATATCCCCCCACGGATGCGAGCCGCACCAGGGACCCGGCACAGAGCTCGTGAATCTCACCGGCGGAATAGCGCCTGCCGTCCTCGTGGGCCCACCCCAGCGCGGCCATGGCGGATTCGGCGACATCGTTGGCGGTGGCCTCGTCGACAAGACAAGCGAGGGAGAGGACGGTGCACCAGAAAGCGTCGCAGGCTGCGGCGGTGCGCTCCCGCGGAAGAGTTGCCAAAATTTGGGCAACGGAGGGATCAAGGTCAGCGGGGCGACCCAGGTCGAGGGCCTGCAACAGCGGGAGGAAGTCCATCGCCCGGGAGCGGGCAACCACGTCGACGACATCAGGTCGGACAGTGGCCAGAACAGTTTCAACGGCCGAGGGACCGAGAAGCTGGGCGTTGATGGCGGCGACATCGAAAGGTTGCCCCGCGAACTCCCCGGCACCAGCGACGCACAGTGCACGGGGTGTAGCCGCGTCACGCGGGTAAACATCCAGCAGGGAGAGAGTGAACTGCCACAGCCCCCAGTGGAAGAACAAGGTGTCGCCGGGTGAACTCAGGTAGTCCCCGATCTTTCCGGTGACATCCAGCCGCCCCGAATCGGACTCGGCGCGGGTGAACCGGCTCGGAGTCGGGGTGTCCGCCGGGACCGCAAAGGAGATGTGGAGAATCCGCTGGACATCCTCGAGAGTGCTGTCGGAGCGGAGACCGATGTGACGGAGCACGGTTTCGTCGGCAAGCAATGTCGCGCATCGCACGAGAAGCGTGCGGGGCTGATCGCGCGTGGCTCCCCTGAGTCGGGCGCGAGCGGCGTCGAGGTCGACGACAGACGCCACCTGCTGGCGGCGGCGCGGTCGATACAACGTGCTCGGCATGCGCCCCACACTAGTGACGATTAGTTTGCTGTGAAGCGGGCGTTCGCCTCTGTACCGACAAAGACGAGGGCCGCGGTACCTAGTCCGAGCAGCGTATTCGGTCGTTTCGCTCCGCGGCGGCGCAGGGCGCCCGCAAGCTTCTTCTGCACCGCGATGTTCAACCGCACCCCGCCCGCGAACAGTGCAAGCCCGCCGGCAATGAACCCCCACGTCTTCACCGGGCTACCCGTCTCCGCGGTCTGCTCCACACGGGCAGTAAGGTCATTGCGCGGATCCTCGTCGAAAGCGTTGAACGCGGCGACAGTACCCGCAAACGCGGCGGTGACAGCCGCCCACGACGCGACGCGCGCCGGCGTCGACTGCACATAGTCGGGCACTGCCGTGAACACCCCGGCGAACGCAGCCTGAATCACACGACCTCCGGTGGTGTTGTCCAACGCGTTGTAGTCGATACGGGTTTCACCCGTCTGCTCCTGGACTGTCTTCTGCTCGCTCATGCCGTCATCCTACTGGCGTGCAAGACCACCGTAAGATGTCCCGCATGGCTAACCACGATGATTCCCCGCACATCGCCGCCCAGCTCACCGACCTGCCGCTGGATGATTTCATGACCCGGCTCGTAGCCCAGGAACTACCGCTGCTGGACAGCACGAGCCGCTCCATCGTGTACGCGGAGCTGCGCGAATACAAAGAGTCGGGCAGGCCGGCGATTACCAGCCAAGAGGAGCTGCCGCAGCGGATTCGCGACATCATGGAGTTGTGATTCTCCTCGCTTCCTCCCGCATTTGAGCCTTTCGGCCCCCGAGGGCTGGCGGCACTGTGACTAGGCTGGCCCACAGTGCCCGGATGAGGGCAACACCTATCTATGGGGATGGAAGAGATGGAACTTCACACCACTACGAAATCGCTCTACGGCTGGGGCCGCACGGCTCCGTCGACCGCTCACGTCCTGTCCACGCCGGATGTGGATGTGATCAAGGACGCTGTCCGCCAGGTCGCTGAAGACAACGCGACCCTGCCGGAGAACCGCCGGCGCGGCGTGATCGCCCGCGGCATGGGCCGCTCCTACGGCGACCCGGCGCAAAACGGCGGCGGACTCGTCGTGGACATGCAGCCGCTGAACAAGATCCACGAGATCGACCCGTCCACCGGCATCGTCGACGTGGACGGCGGCGTGACACTGGACCAGCTGATGAAGGCGGCGCTGCCCTACGGCCTGTGGGTTCCGGTTCTACCGGGTACCCGCCAGGTGACCATCGGCGGCGCGATCGGCCCAGACATTCACGGTAAGAACCACCACTCCGCAGGCTCCTTCGGCGACCACGTGCTGTCCATGGAGCTTCTCGTGGCCGACGGCCGCGTGCTGCACCTCGAGCCGGAGGGATCCTCGGATGACCCGGATGGCTCTCTGTTCTGGGCGACGGTCGGCGGCATGGGCCTGACCGGCATCATTCTCCGCGCACGCATTCAGATGACGTTCACGGAGACCGCCTACTTCATCTCGGACACCGTGCGCACGTCCACCTTGGACGAGACGATCGAGGAGCACTCCCACGGCCAGGAGGAGGGATACACCTACTCCTCCGCGTGGTTCGACGCGATCTCCGCTCCGCCGAAGACCGGCCGCTCCACGATCTCCCGCGGCTCGCTGGCCACGCTGGCTCAGCTGGAGGAGTACGCCCCCAAGCTGGCCAAGAACCCGCTGAAATTCTCTGCCCCGCAGCTGATGACGGTGCCGGACATCTTCCCGTCCTGGACCATGAACAAGCTGACTCTGTCGGCGATCGGCGAGGCGTACTACATGATGGGTTCGCCCAGCCAGAACGACATCTTGAACCTGACGCAGTTCTACCAGCCGCTGGACATGATCGCGGAGTGGAACCGCGGCTACGGCCCGGCGGGTTTCCTGCAGTACCAGTTCGTCGTTCCCACCGACGCGGTCGAGCCGTTCAAGCAGATCATCTACGACATCCAGTCCTCCGGCCACTACACCGCGCTGAACGTGTTCAAGCTGTTCGGTGAGGGCAACCGCGCGCCGCTGTCGTACCCGATGCGCGGCTGGAACGTTTGCGTGGACTTCCCCATCCGCGACGGCCTGCACTCCTTCCTCGACCGCCTCGACGAGCAGGTCATGGAATTCGGCGGTCGCCTCTACCTGGCCAAGGAGTCCCGCACCTCCGCGGAGAAATTCCACAAGATGTACCCGGAGATGGACAGCTGGCTTGAGACCCGCCGCGCGATCGACCCGACCGGGGTCTTCGCCTCCGACATGTCCCGCCGCCTGGAACTCTCCTAGCCCCGCCCCACCCGACAAAACTGAGGAAACATAATGCTCAACGCAGTTGGACAAGCACAGAACATCCTTCTTCTCGGCGGGACCAGCGAGATCGGTCTCGCCATCGTTGACGAGCTCGCCTCCCGCGGCGGTTCCCCGACGGTGACGCTCGCCGCACGCAAGAACAGCCCGCGTATTGACGCCGCTGTGGAAGAGGTCACCAGCCACGGCGCCGGCGAAGTGCGCGTGCTGGACTTTGACGCATTCGACACCGCGTCCCACCCGGCTGTCATCGAGGAGGCTTTCGCGCACGGCGACGTCGACGTGGCCATCGTGGCCTTCGGCACCCTGGGCGACCAGGAGGAGCTGTGGCAGAACCAGGAAGCCGCGGTCGCATCCGCGCAAACCAATTTCACCGCGCCCGTCTCCGTCGGCGTGCTGCTGGGCCAGAAGCTCAAGGAGCAGGGCCACGGCACGATCATCGCGATGAGCTCCGTTGCGGGCATGAAGGTGCGCCGCTCCAATTTCGTCTACGGCGCCACCAAGGCGGGCATGGACGGCTTCTACACCCAGCTCGGCGAGGCGTTGCGCGATTCGGGTGTGACGGTCACCGTCGTCCGTCCGGGACAGGTCCGTACGAAGATGACGCAGGGGCTGGATGAGGCGCCGTTGACCGTCGATAAGCAGGATGTCGCGAAGGCTGCTGTCTCCGCGGCCCTCGACGGGAAGCCGAACGTCTTCGTGCACAAGCTCTTCGGCCCGATCTCGCTCGTGCTGCAGCACATTCCGGCGCCGATCATGCGCCGCTTGAGCTTCTAATACCGGCAACTGCCCCGCGCTGTGGGACACTGTCAGGTATGACAGAGCACCTCACCGAGCAGCGCGAGCGGCAGTCAGGATCGACAATCGCGGAGCGCGGACGCGTCTCCGCCTACGCACCAGATCGCTTATCGACGGTAAGCGCCCTGGTGCGTTTTGTGTGCGCCCTTCTCGGCGGCGCTGCCTTTGCGCTCGCCTGCTGGTACGTCCTCCACTCGGTGCCATTGGCCGCGTTCAACGTCTCAATGGTGACCCGTGCCCTGGCGACGGCATGCTCCCTTCTGGTCATCGTGGCTGTGGCGCTACTGACCTGGCTGTGGTTGCGCGACGGCGACGGGCAACGACCGCGCTGGCGCGCACTCCTCACCGAGGTCGTCTGCACCCTCGCGCCCGCCGGCCTCGTGGTGTCCGCGCTAGGGATCCCACTCTCGGCCACCAAGCTGTATCTGGACGGCATCCAGGTTGACCAAGGCTTCCGCACCCAGTTCTTGACGCGCATGGCGGAAACCGCCGCGAACCAGGACATGAACTACATCGACATGCCGTCGTTCTACCCGCTGGGGTGGTTCTGGCTCGGCGGACGCATGTCCCACCTGCTGGGAATGCCTGGCTGGGAGGTGTACCAACCGTGGGCGCTGATGTCACTCGCCGCTGCGGGCTCCGCGCTCGTCCCGGTGTGGCGCAAGCTTGTCGGCTCCCTCCCTGTGGCCACGGCCATCGCGATCGCCACCACCGCAATCTGTTTGGCAATGGTGCCTGATGAGCCCTATGCCGCGATCGTGGCCATGGGTGTTCCCGCCGCGGCTGTCATGGGTTGCCGCGCCATGCGGGGCTCCTGGGACGCGACGATCGGCCTGATGGTCTTCCTGGGGGTGTCCGCCTGCTTCTACACCCTCTATACCGGCATCGTCGCACTGACAATGGTCACATTCGCTCTGATCGCCATGGTCGCCCGGCCCCGCGGGCAGCGCTGGTGGGTGCCGCTGCGCCAACTGGCTGTGATGGGCTTCGGCTCAATCGCCATTGCTCTCCTGGCGTGGGCACCGTACCTCAAAGGGTTACTGTCCAGCCCGGAAGAGATCACCTCGACGGCGCAGCACTTCCTCCCCTCAGAGGGCACGACGATCCCGATGCCGTTCTTCGCGCTCAGCGCCGTCGGTGCACTGAGCCTGCTGGGCCTCATTTACATCATCGCGCGCTTCCGCGAACCGGAAATCACCTACCTCGCTATCGCGGTGAGTGTCTGCTACGCGTGGGTGTTCGGCTCGATGGTGATCTCGCTGATCGGCACAACCTTGCTCGGGTTCCGCGTGGAAGTGCTCATCGCGCTTCTGCTGTCCACCGCCGGCATCTTCGCCATCGCGGATCTGCGCCTCGTCGGCGTGGAGGCGCTCTACCCCGACAGGCTTACCCAGCGGGGCAACCGCACCGTGACCGCCACATTCGTGGTCTTACTCGCCGCCGGCGCCCTGGCATACATCCAGCAGATCCCGGACGAGAACGAGAGCTTCATCGATCAGGCGTACACCAGCACCGACGGTTACGGGGAGCGCGCGGACCGCCGCGAATCCGATGTGGGCCGCTACTACATCGAGATGAACGACTTCATTCAAAGCCGTGGTTTTGAGCCTTCGGAGACAGTGCTGCTCACCGACGAGATCAACTTCATGGCCTACCACCCGTACCACGGGTTCAATGCCTTCACCAGCCACTACGCTAATCCGCTGGGTGAATTCGAGGCCCGCAACGAAGCCATCGCTTCTTGGGCCCGCGGCTCGTTTGGCGAATTGTCGAACCCGGCGAAATTCACCCAGGCCATCGATGAGACGAACGAGCGCTGGCGTGCACCCGACGTGTTCATTCTGCGCGGCAACGAGACGGACCCGGAGGAGCCGTGGAAGACGCACATCGCCCACGACATTTTCCCGAGCCAGCCGAACGTGCACTACGAGGCGTTGTTCTTCAACCCGAAGGCATTCGATTCCGGCGACTGGACCGTCGAGCAGTTCGGTCCGTTCGTGGTGGTGGTCCGCAACAAGTGACAAAGCAGCAGAAAGTAGAATCACGCGCTGTGAACAAGGTGAGCAAGGCCAAAGACAACACCTCGTCCGTCGTGGGCAGCACCCGCGTAGAACGCGTAGAAAAGGCCGCCCAGAGAAGCCCACGCAAACTGAACCGCACAGCGATGCTTTCGGGCGCACTGGCGTTCCTGTTCTTCGTGCTCACCCCGCTGCTGCCGGTGAAGCAGATTCAGTCCTCCTTCGACTGGCCGCAGAACGGGTCGTTGAACTCAGTCAACGCGCCGCTCATTTCCTTGGCGCCGGAGAGCATGGATCTGACCATCCCGCTGAGCGTGACCGATTCGCTCAACCCGGGCCAGACGAATGTGCTGTCCACGCTGCCTGCCGATTCGACAGAAGCCCTGGACCGCGGTTTGTTCGTCACCGCGCCGGAGAGCGGCGGCCTGACGGTCTCCTCGCTCAACGAGGTCATTTTCGAGCTCACACCCGACGAGCTGGACAAGGCTCGCAAAGAGGAGGACGCCGCACTGCACCTGCATGCCACGGGTGACGGTGTCACGGTAGAAGTCCCGGGCACGGACTTCGCGGAAGAAACCGATGAGGACATGCGCCCTCAGCTCACAGGTATCTACACCGAGCTTTCGGAGGACGAAGCGCAGGCGCTTATCGACGCCGGACTCACCGCCCACGTCGAAATCAATTCCCGCTTCACCTCCCACCCCTCCGTGGTGAAGTGGCTGGTCATGATCGCGGGCACGATTTCCGCCCTCGTGGCGCTGTGGTCCTTGGCGCGCCTCGACCTGCTGGACGGCCGCCGGATCCGCGCGCTGCGCCCGGAATGGCGCACGTTCAAACCGTTGGACGCTGTGGTTGTGGGCCTGCTGCTGTTCTGGCACTTCTTCGGTGCGAATACGTCCGACGACGGATTCCTGCTCACCATGGCGCGCGTGGCCAACGACTCGGACTACATGGCCAACTACTACCGCTGGTACGGCGTGCCCGAGTCGCCCTTCGGCGCCCCGTTCTACAACCTGTTGTCGTGGCTGGCCAAGATCAGTACAGCTTCCGCGTGGATGCGCCTCCCGACGCTGCTGGCAGGCATTGCCATCTGGTGGGTGCTCTCGCGTGAGATTCTGCCGCGGTTGGGCAAGACCATCGCCACCCGGCGCGTGGCGTACTGGACCGCCGCGTTCATGTTCCTGGCGTTCTGGATGCCGTACGACAACGGCCTGCGCCCGGAGCCGATCATCGCACTGGGCACGATTGTCACGTGGGCGTCGTTTGAGAGCGCGATCGCCTCGCGCCGTCTTCTGCCCGCCGCGCTGGGCACTGTCTTCGCTGCATTCACCCTCGCGTGCGGTCCGACCGGCCTGACCGCTGTGGGAGTCTTCTTGGTGTGCCTGCCAGAGCTGTTGCGCATCCTGCGCGAGCGCACCGCATACGCTCCCGCCGGGGCGTATGTCCTGCCGTTCCTCGGACTCGGATTCGCGGTAATGATTCCGGTCTTCCACGACCAGACTCTCGCCGCGGTGCTGGAGGCCACTGCGGTGCGCTCCGAAGTCGGCCCGGCTTTGGAGTGGTACAACGAGTACGTCCGCTACTCCACTCTCTTTGAGGCGGCGGTGGACGGGTCGCTCACCCGCAGGTACGCCATGTTCACGCTGCTGTTCTGCCTGGGTTTGGTGCTGTGGAGCATGTCCCGGTTCGGCGAAGTCCACGGAGCAGCGAAGGCCCCGACGAAGCGCATGCTGGCCATCTTCGCGCTGTCCATGTTCTTCCTCATGTTCACCCCGACGAAGTGGACCCACCACTTCGGTATTTACGCAGGCATCGCGGGTGCTGCGGCTGCTCTCGGCGCGGTGGTGCTGGCGCAGATCGCGGCGCGCTCCGCCCGTGCACGCACGTTCTCCCTCGCCGCAGTGATGTTCCTCCTGGCCATCTCTCTCGCCGGTTGGAACGCATGGTGGTACGTCTCGTCCTTCGCCGTTCCGTGGTGGGACAAGACTGTTCAGCTCAAGGGTGTGGAAGCAAGCACTGTCATGCTTGGGCTCTGCCTGATCACTGTCGTCGTGGGCGTGTTCCAGTCTCTGCGCTACAACCAGCGCCACGCGGAGGCAGAAGAAGCGGGTCTTGTCCAAGAATTCGAGGCCGCCGAAGCTGCGGAAAGCTCACGCTTCGCCAAAGTGATGACAGCCCCGATCGCCGTCGCCTCCATCCTGATGGTCGCCTTCTCGTGCCTGACCTTCGTCAAATCCTTTGTCGACCAGGCCCCCGCATATTCCGTGGGCATGGGCAACGTGCGTTCGCTAAAGGGCGACTCCTGCCAGCTCAGCGGCGATGTGCTCCTAGAGACCGACACCAACGACTCCTTCCTCACTCCGATCGACGGTGTTCCGCTGGGCAAGTCGCTCGAGTCCGGCACCGTCCGTGGTTTCCACCCGGAGGGCGTGCCCGCCTACATCGACTCGGAGAACGAGGGCTCCGCAAGCGTCGGCGCGATCGGCAACACCCCTGCCGCGAACGACAGCACAGCGAACGCAAGGAACACCAACTCCACGAATTCTGCCAACGGTGATGCTGCCAAGGATTCCGCCGCCACCGAGACCGCGACCGGCTCGAACGGCCAGGGTGATGACGTCACCTCCGACACCGTCCAGTCCACCAGCCGCGCGGGCACGCAGGGTAACCGCTCCGCTGACCAGGTGGGTATCAACGGATCCACGGTGCGCCTGCCGTTCAACCTGGATTACAACCGCATTCCGGTTCTGGGCACCTTCGACGAGGAGGCGCAAACCTCCTCCGAGATCACCACTTCCTGGTTCGAGCTCCCTGAAGCTACGGAAGAAGCACCGTTGTTGGTCGCTTCCGTCGCAGGTCGCCTCGAGCACCACGACATCAACGGTGAGGAGAAAGAGGGCCAAACCCTCAAGCTCGAATACGGCACGCGTAACAGCGGCGGCTCCGTCACCAACATCGGCGAAGTCGAAATGATGGATCCGGGCCCGTCCGTCAAGTGGCGCAACCTCCGCTACCCCATCGCGGACCTGCCGGAGGGTGCGAATGTGGTGCGCCTGGTCGGTGAGGACATCAACCTCGACCCGTACGAGTGGATGGCCCTGACTCCGCTGCGCAACCCCACGCTGGAGCACATCACGGACGTCTTCGACTCGGACACCCCGGGCCTGCTCGACTGGCCGGTGGCCCTGCAGTTCCCGTGCCACCGCACGTTCAGCCACTATGCGGGTGTCACCGAGATCCCGCAGTTCCGCATCTCACCGGATGCACCGGGCAAAGAGCAGCTCAGCGGCTTCCAGGACTTCCTGGGCGGTGGCGCGATGTCCACGGCGGAAGCGGTGAACTACGCGTACGAGATGCCCGGTTACCTGGACAAGGACTGGCACCGCGACTGGGGTTCGGCATACCGCTATATGCTGCGCACCAACTCGCTCGGTGAGGAACCCGCGCCCGCGGACATCACCCACGAGGAGATCACCCGCTCCGGCTGGTGGAAACCGTCGGACATGAAGATCCGCAACCCGCACGAGAAGGAGGACTAGAGCCACTCGCCCAGTCCTATCCGCCGGGGTCACGTAAGTGGCCCCGGCGTTTCACTACCATGGGGCCTCATGAAGGACCTTTACCGACTTGTCAACGGACCCTGGCTGGAAAGCCACGTCATCCCCGACGACCGAGGTGTCGACGGAACATTCCACGGCCTGCGCGACCGTGCCGAGGAAGATGTCCATGAACTGGTCAAGGAGGGCTCCGGCCGCGCAAGCGACCTGTACGCCTCGTTCATGGACACCGACGCGATCAACGCAGCCGGTCTCGAACCCCTGGACGAGGACTTCGCGCTGCTCAGCGTCGCCAGTATCGACGAGCTGGCCCACAACCTTGGTGTGCTGGACCGCAGCGGCATCTCCGGTCCCCTTAGCTACTGGGTGGAGAAGGACTCCGGCGGCGACGAGGCTGTCCCCTATTTGGTGCAGTCCGGATTGGGCCTGCCGGACGAGGCTTACTACCGCGATCCAGTTCACGCGGAAACACTGGAGAAATACCGCGCCCACGTGGAGCGCATGCTGGGCTTCCTCGACCCGTCGCGCCTGTTCGGCCTGAGCGCCGCCACCGCCGCAGAACGCATCGTGGACACCGAGAAGCAGATCGCGCACAGCCACTGGGACGTCGTAGCCAGCCGCGACGCTGTGAAGACCTATAACCCGACGGAGCTGACTGAGCTTCCGGCCATCATCCAGACGCTCCTGCGGGGCTCGGGGCTCACCGACGGCCGCGTCATCGACATGATGCCGTCCTACACCGGGGACCTGGCGAAGATGCTGCGCGCGGAGACCCTCCCCGACTGGCAGCTGTGGGCCACATGGCACATTCTCATCTCCCGCGCCGGCATTCTGCCGGAGGAAGTCGGAGCCGCCAATTTCGAGTTCTACGGAACCGTCCTGTCCGGCGCAACGCAGCAGCGGGACCGCTGGAAGCGCGGCATCGCGCTGGCGGAGTCGCTGGTGGGGGAAGACATGGGCAAGGAGTTCGTCGATAAGCACTTCTCTCCTGAAGCGAAGGACGAGATGCTGAAGCTCGTCGACTACCTTGTCGCCGCCTACCGCGAGCGCGTCAGCGCGCTGAAGTGGATGTCGCCGGAGACCCGCGAGCGCGCCCTGGAGAAGCTTTCGCAGTTCCGTGCGAAGATCGGCTACCCGGATTCCTGGCGCTCCTTCGAGGGCCTCGAGTTCTCCCGCGATGGCAAAGACCTCGTGGCCAATGTGCGCGCAGGCGCCGAATTCGAGCACGACTACCAGGTGTCCAAGATCGGCAAACCCGCCGACCGCGACGAGTGGGTGACCACACCGCAAACCGTCAACGCGTTCTACAACCCGGTGGTCAACGACATTACGTTCCCCGCGGCGATCCTGCGTCCGCCGTTCTTCGACATCGACGCCGACCCGGCTGAGAATTTCGGGGCGATCGGCGCCGTCATCGGGCACGAGATCGGCCACGGCTTCGACGACCAGGGCTCGCGTTACGACGGCACCGGCAACCTCAACTCCTGGTGGACCGACGACGACCGCGCCCGCTTCGAGGAACTGACCAGCAAGCTGGTGAAGCAGTACAGCGGCCTCGTCCCGCATGTCCTGGAAGGCCGCGACACCGCTGGCGTCAACGGCGAGTTCACCCTTGGCGAGAACATCGGCGACCTGGGTGGACTTGGCATCGCCGTCGTGGCGTACAAGAACTACCTCAAGGACAAGCAGCTTGACGACGGCCCATTGCTCCCCTTCGACACCGACGGCTCGTCGGAGGAACTGAACGGGAAGGAGTTCACCGGCCTGCAGCGTCTCTTCCTGTCCTGGGCCCGGATCTGGCGCACTGCGATACGCCCCGAAATGGCGGAGCAGTACCTGGCTATTGACCCGCACTCCCCCGCCGAATTCCGCTGCAACGTGATTGCCGGCAACGTCGCCGAGTTCTACGAGGCATTCCCGGATGTCGACGAGGACTCCGCAATGTGGGTCGCACCCGATGACCGTGTGGTGATCTGGTGACGGACTCCCCTAATTCCCCCGCGGGCCGTTACGCCTCTTTCCCCGGCGCCGCCGACCACGCCGCCGCGCAGGAGCGGATGCGCCATGTCCCGGAACAGGTCGAGCCTGACGCTCCCCTGCCCCAGGGAAACGCCGGCGACGCCTATCCGGTCAACGAGCAGCACCTGGAGGACTTCAACGTCGGAGGCGTCGAGCGTTCGCTCCCGCCGCAGCAACAGCTGGATCAGCTGGTCTCCTACATGGAATCGAGCTACCCGGTGCCCGACGCTGGCGACTCTGAAGCGCTCGACAGGTACCTCGCCGCGCTGCCGGACCGCTTGACTCACGCCGCGATGCTCATGCTTGGCTCCGGCCTGGACCACACCATGCCCGGCGTGGCCTACGGGATGGGCGTTGAGATACAGGACGTCCCCGGGATCGGAGCACGCGTCTTCGCGCCCGCCGGCGGCGCCCAGGCATCACCTACCGGACCGTGGGCCGTGTCCTCCCACCCGGGTTTCGGACCTCGCTCGCTCGAGCACTACTGGCGTCCCCTTGTCGCCGCGGTGGCACAGCTCTCCGGTGTGACGATCGTGGACATCGAGGATCCGAACGAGGGGTCGGTGTCTGCCGCGCTCGAATTCATCGCAAAGCAGGAGCCTTCTACCACCGCAGTGCTGGCCATGGAGCCGCAGCGGGTTGCTGACCAATACTCAGTAAACCCCGTCGACGCTGCACCGCTTCTATATCCGGCGGACGGCTACGCGGCATCTCAGATCGGCGATGGCCCCGGCATCATCGCCACTCCGGAGGAATTCCGACGGATCGTCCGTGACACCGCGCAGAAACTGAGCGGGGCTTAGAGCACGTCCAGGGTCCGCAGCCCCCAGTGGCCCTGGTCCGTCATCCAGATGAACAGCTCGCCCGCCCCGTTGCGCGCGGTCAATCTGTCAGTAGTCGAGTCATTCAAACCGAAGGAGAGAGGGTTCTTCTCTTCCTGGTCGATCCATTCGTGGACATCGTCTGTGTGCTCGTCCACGTCGCCGTACGTCATCGCGGCGGCCACCCAGTCTGCGCCGAAGGACACGGAGCCGAAAGCAGATTCGCGGTCATCGGCCCACCCGAACTTGGAGCCGATCGCACCGTCGAGCTGATCAGTCCCGAAGTCCTGCTTCATGCCGTCCTGCGCATACGGGGCGTGGTTGGCCATGCCCCGAATAAGTGGCTCCGCAACGGGGTCGTCGCGAATCATGGTCACGAACTTGGCCAGATCGTACGGCGAAGTCCCCGACTTGCCCCAGTAACCGGTGCTGTACGTGTCCTCAAGCTCAAATTCCTCGGCCACCTTATTGATGGCGTCCGGGTACTCCTCATCGAGCTCCACCGCGAGCAGGTCGTCGGAGACCCGGATCATGCGCAGCACCTTGCCCTGTTCCTCCGGGGTGCCGTTGGACAGCACGTAGTAGCCCAAATAGAGCTTGGCCAAGGACAGCGCCGGGCGTGTTTCACGCGCGTGGGGCGACCCTGTCCAGTGCCCGTCGGGGTGGTAGACCACCACGTCCGTGCGTTCCCCTGGATCGCCGGGAATCACATCGATCGCGGCAGCCTGCGGGGCCGCCTGAACGGCGGCAATCAGGCCCGCGGTCAACGTCGCGGCGACGAGGAACTTTTTCACAAGAGCTCATTATGCACTGGAACGCGCACACTGGGAATTCACCGTTCACAGCCAGCTGAACGGGCAGGCGTCAGGACCGAGCTGGGACGGAGGCTGGGACGGGGCTAGAGGTGCAGGATGGAGTCGCCCTCGTCGAGTGTGTCTTCGTCGACCGGCTCGTCGACCTCGCACAACGTCACCACAGCACCCGTCGGATCCACAGCGGTGAGCAGCAGACCGAACGGGGAATTCTCGGGTCCGCGCAGAATCTCTCCGCCGAATTCCTCGATGCGCGAGCAGGTCTCCGCCACATTCGCCACACCCAGGTAGGAACGCCAGAAGCTGGGCACGTCCGCCGGAATCTGCTCGCGTGCGTCCCAGATTCCGGCGAAGGCGGCACCGTCCTGCATGGCCAGTAGGTAGCCGTCATTGTCCACAATGTCCCAGTTGAACAACTCGCCATAAAAGGCAGCGAGCTTCTCCACGTCCCCAGTGCACGTGCATTCGTGCCACACCGGCGTCCCCGGCTCACCGGCCGCAACGAAGGAATCCTCTCCTTCTGGCTGGAAAAGGCCGAACCAACCTCCGGCGTTGTCCGCGCACAGCGCCATCGTGCCAAGGGAGACCTGCTGCGGCTCCGCCAGCACGCGTCCACCGAGTTCTGCCACGCGTTGCGCGTCACGCCCGATGTCCGTGGACAGGAAGTACGTCACCCACGCATCCGGCATCGTGTCCTGCGGCACCATCCCCGCAACCGGCATTCCCTGCAGGCGTGCGATGCGGTAGTCCCCTTCCTGGACATCCCAGCCCAGGATCCGCGAGTAGAAATACGCGGATTTCCGCGTTTCCGACGACAGCAGGTCAATCCAGTACGGCATGCCCTCCCGGGCCTCAAAAGCTGGCATGGGTTAGAGGTTCCTCCACTTCTCCGGGTCGAAATCGTCGTTGGCGGTGCGCTCGTCGAAGTAGTCGTTCTCGCCGTCGCCACCGTCAGCCACCACAGTCGCGGTGACGCTGGCGGAGGGGATGGAGACCACGTCGCCGTCGATAAGCTCGTGCCCCCTCGCTGTGACGGTGTCGCCGTTGACTGCGACCTCGCCTGAAGAGATGAGCTCCTTCGCGTGCCCGCCTGTTTCCACGAGGTTGGCCAGTTTCAGGAATTGACCGAGCTTAATGCTGCTGCTGCTAATGCTGATATCCATATGCCAGCGATTCTATCCGGGCAGTCCCGGACCCGTCGGCGGGCCAGCCGGGACGAGAATGCTCGGCGGCACCGCGTCACGGATCTGGTACGGGACCTGCGGCGGGAGAATATCGCGCAACGGGACCAGCGGCACACTGTACGGGCCAAGGGAACTCGTTGCCGGTGCCCGCCACGGCAAGTTCGGGTCGATGAGTGCCAACGCATCGTTAGTGTTTGCGTGCTTGTCGCCGACTGTCATCGCCGCCGCCGTCCAACCTGGACCGAAGCTGACGCTGGCGGTGTAGGACCAGCGGTTGTCGGACCAGCCGAATTTCGTGCCCTCCGCCCCCGGCAGACGCGACGTGCCGTAATCCTGCCGGTAGCCGTCCTGGGCGACCGGTGCGGCCGTGCGCATGCCACGGATAATCGGCGCGGCCACCGGGTCGTTGCGGATCACGCTGACGAATTTAGCCACGTCGTACGCCGATGTCGCGGTGTTGCCCCACCGGCCGCGGCGGGCCGTGTTCCGCAACCCGAAATCACGCGCCACCGCGTCGATGGCCTGGGGGTACTTCCGGTCGAGGTGCGCCGCGATGGAATCCGACGACACCCGGATCATGTGTTCCACCTGCCCTTTGTCCCCGGGGTGGCCGTAGCGGAGCACCCAGTACCCGAGGTAGAGCTTGGACAGGGACAACGCGGGACGCGGCTGGTGCGCATCGCGCGAGCCGGTCCACGAGCCGTCCGGGTGGTAAACAGCGACGGCGGTGCGGCCGCCCGCCGCGTCCGGCTTCACGTCCATCGCTTCCGCCGCGGGGGCGGCACCAACAGCAATCACGAGAGCGAGAATCATCGCCCAAAGCTTCTTCACGCTCTTGTTTTACAACCAGGTGGCCCCGGCAACTAACCGGAAGAAATGGCATGATCTTCCCGCCAGCCGGCGCTGTTTCCGCGCTGCCTAGTCGCTCGTGACCCCAGGTATTCCAGCGCATTACTGGGGCAGAAGTCGCTCCCGGAAGGAAGCTGAAATTAAATCGCGGCGAGGTGCGCGATGAGGGTGGATGCGCCCTCAACGACCATCCACACCGCCAAGGCAATGAAGATCAGGCCCGTCACAATGTCGACGACGTGCCCGTGCCGTTCCAGGAACCCGGCGAAGGTGTCCACCAGTAGTGCGAACCCGACGAACCACGCAAAACCGATGACCACGAGGGTGAGCAGGATGGCCAACATCCACTCCCACCCCATACCGGGGCGCACGAACTGCGCAAAGACCGCTCCGAAGAACAGCACCGCCTTCGGGTTGGACAGGTTGGTGGCCACGCCGATGCCGAACGCCTTGCCGGTCGACGGTGCAGAACCAACGACGGGAGCGCCGCCCGAACCCGCATCCGCGTTCTCCGCCATGGCCAGTGCCCCCTGACGCGCGGCCAACCCGGCGCGCACGGCACCCACACCCATGTACAGCAGGTAGGCGCCGCCGACGAGCTGCAAGACAGCGAGCACCTCCGGCACCGCCTGGATGAGCGCGCTGAGACCCAGCAGCGACGCGGCAATCCACAACGTGTTGCCCGCCATGATTCCCACCGCGCACGCCACACCGGCCACGCGGGACTTCACGCCTAGCCGCGTGATTTGCACGACGTCAGGGCCGGGGCTGGCTATCGCGGCAACCCAGATGCCGACAAGCGCTAGCAGATCAGCGAAACCCATTAACGTTCCGCCTGGTCGCGCGGCATGATGTTCATCGTGTCAATATTGACGTGCGGCGGCAGCGACGCCACCCACCGGATCGCCTCAGCAATGTCGTCAGCGGTGAGGTTGAGCTTGCCGTCATAGACTTCCGCGGCGCGCTCCTCGTCGCCGAAGCGGTTGAAGGCGAAGTCCGTTTTCACGCGGCCCGGGTCGATCTCGGTGATGCGGATGGGGGCATCGACCTCTTCGCGTCGAAAAGCGCGCGTGAGCGCACGCAGCCCGAATTTCGCCGCGTTGTAGCCAGACCCGCCCACATAGGCATCCCAGCCGGCGACGGAACCCACGTTGATGACCAAGCCCTCCGCCGCGACGATCGCCGGGTACAGCGCCTTGGTCACACGCACCGTGCCCAGCACGTTCGTCTGGTACATCCAGTCCCAGTCCTCGGGCTTCGCCTCACGCAGCGGGTCGAGCCCGCGCGCACCGCCGGCGTTGTTCACCAGCAGGTCCACGCGATCAAGCGAAGCAGCGAGCTTATCGACGCTCCCCTGATCCGTCACATCCAGCTCCACCCCGACCCCGCCGATCTCCTCGGCGATCCGGTCGCACAGCTCTTTGCGGCGCGCGCAGACGTAGACGGTCCAGCCGTCGGCAGCCAATGCCCTCGCCGCTGCTTCTCCGATCCCCGCGGAGCCGCCGGTGACTACTGCGATTTTGCTCATGGTGTGCAGTCTAGCGTGTGCCCCTGCCCTGTCGGGCTATTCGATTCGCTCACCCTGCTCGTAAGCGAACCGCGCGAGCAGCACGCGCCACGGCACCCGGTTCTCACTGCGCTGGAACTCGGGCACCCCTGCACGCTCTAGCGCATCGACGATGCGGAGGATCTTTTGCTCCGTCTTCTTCTTGGTCCAGCCGAGCTCCCCGGCCAGCTCCTCCACAGTGGGCACCACGGTGTGCAGCTCCGCGAATGGGTTGTCGCGCACGGGTTTAGCGAGGGCATCAAGAAGCTGCTGTTGCTCAGAGGAGGGCAGAAAATTCTCCGCAGTTGCCCGGAAATCACTCGACGGCTTCATTTGCGGGCGTCTAATCACGCTCGCGTTGGTCAAGGTCAATCCGTACCGCGCATTCTTTGTGGCCCATGCGATCGACGACTTACCCGCCGGTATATACGCAAAATCACCGGGGGCCAGACGTTGCGGAAGAAACTGGATATTGCCCTCGGGATGGATTTTCGCGGTTATCTGGTTGCCGACGTTCTGTATCAGCCAATCCCCATCCGAATTCCAGATGTGCAGGAAGCGGCGGTGCATGGCTGGATCATCAATGCCTACTGGGAAGTCCGCGCTACGCCCCACGGTGATCTCGCGACGCGGTGACAGCGTGAGTCTATTCTGGTCGCTTTCTTCGACTAGCAAATCGCCCCGAGCAAGCACTCCGATATCCTTCCGCATTTGCGTTGCGCCCCTCGCGTCCGAGCGGCACCTGCTTCACTGTTCGTTCCCCCAGTATGCGAAAGCCCTCGGATACCCCCTCCCGGGAGATTAGTGCCGAATGAGCTTAGTTTTACGAGGAAATTACACCCCATATAAGTATCGCCTGGCCCGAGCTTCAAGACATGTGGGGACTAACCCCCGGGCTTATTGATCTAATGCTTTAAGGAACTTATTTTGAATTTAAGCCAAAGTTTTTGGCAGGTTTTCCCAAAGTTCCTTCCCTCAAAGGAGTCGCTATGAAGCGTCGTCTCACCGCAGCCACCGTCGCCGCTGCTACCGCCCTGTCCCTCGCCGTCGCCCCCGACGCCAGCGCATACGAGTTTGCTGACCCTGGCTTCCACAAGGATTCGTCTTCGGAAGTAAATGACACCGAGCTCGCCGGTTACGTCCTTCGAATGGTTGCCCGTGAAGTGCTCAGCAAAGGCGAAGGAATCTCAGGCCCAGCTATGGCGTCCTCTGAGGCCGGCCTCTTCAATTTTGGTAACGAAACTACAAAGGCAGACCTCGGTGCCGCTAGAACGAGTTCCTTCCGGAACGATGCCAATAACGGCTACAAGCTCGGTACCACCCACGACATCTTGGTCGGCACCGGCATCGCTCTGACTCTTCTCGCTGGTATCGGAGGATTTGCTCTCTCCCAAGGCCTCATCAAGTTCTAGGGTTCAACCTTTTTCGGATCGAGCCCCGTCATCTCTACGGCTTCCACTTGTGTAAGTGGGAGCCGTTTGAGCTTTTTCGACTTCGGTTCGGCTCCTGCCTCTGCGAGTTATGGGCTCTCGTGCTTTGGTGTTCCGTCTGCGTGATTGGTGGACGGACACACCGGTATATCAGCGATGAGCTCCTCGGCTTTGTCGCCGCCGATGAGTACGGCGAAGCCATCGTTCGGGGCTGCGGGCAGCACGGCGAAGCGCAGCGGCGTTTTCTCCACTTGAGAGCTCATCGGTGTCACATCGGCTTTGGTGAAGCAGCGCGTGGGGGTGAAGTTCGACTCCTCGGGCCAGTCGACGCTGCCGCTGCGCTCCTCGGCCGTGCCGTAGTCGGCGACGGAGAAGTTCACGCTGCTAGAGCTGCACGCGATCTTTCCCTGCTGACCCATCTCGCGCACCCCTGTGGTGCACCTCGCGTCCATCCAGCCTGTCCCGCCGTTTCCCTCGGACACCAATTCGGGGAAGGTCTCGGCGATGCGCTGTTCACCGCCCGCCCATTCAGAACCCGTGAGGGACAGTGCCGCGGCGCTCACAACAGCGGCGAGGCAACCGGCCAGCGCGAAAGCAAGGGCTGATCTGCCGCGGGATGACCCGGGACGTCGCGATAAAAGAAGAAGACTGGCGGCACGGGAAGTGCGCGGATGTCCGGAGGGGCCGGAAGAGCCAGTGCGGTGCACGGGGAGGGAGGAGAGGGGGTGGGGGTGTGGGGTGGCGTCGATAAGCGAAAGCTCGTTGATGAACGATCGCGCGTTCGGGTACCGGTCCGCGGGGTCGTTCGCGAGCGCGGTCGCGAAAATGGTGTCCTCGAGCTGCGCGGTCGGGCGCGGGCCGCACCATGCTTCGGGGCTGATCGTGCGGTAGAACGGCGTGCCGGTGAGCATCTCGTACGCGATGAGCGCCAGCGCGTAATTGTCCGCCGCGGGCGAGGCCGCAGCGCCGGGAAGGTAGAGTTCAGGCGCCATATACATGTTGGTGCCCACGACGATGCCCTCGACCGTCAGGCGGGTGTCCTGCGCAATGTATGAAATACCGAAGTCGGTGAGCACCGCACCTGTCTCGGCGAGCAGGATATTCTCCGGCTTCACGTCGCGGTGCACGATCGGATCCCGCTCATTCGAGTCGTGCAGGTAATCGAGTGCCTCCGCGATGGGGCGCAAGATATCGACGGTCTCCTCAACCGTGAACGGACGATCAGATGCCTCGATGGTCTCCGCGAGCGACGGCCCGTCGATGAAATCCATCACGAAATACGGGACACCGGACGGGGTTACGGAGCCGTCGTGAATCCGGGCGATCGACGGGCAGTCGAGCCCGGCCATGGTGACCATCTCGTTGTCGAAACGCGCCATCGCCACCGGGTCCTGGCTCAGCACCGGCGACAGCGCCTTCACCGCTACCTCGCGGCCGAGCTTCCGGTGCTTAGCCAAGTACACCGTGCCCATTCCGCCGCGGCCCACGACGCGCTCAACGTCGTACCCGGCGAGGCCGAGCTCCGCGACGGTGAGCGAGGTATTTGCACTGCTCAGGGCGCTTTCGCCACCGCCCGTGCCGGCGTCCGTGCGCACGAGTTCCGTCCTATGCGCTGCAGGGCGTGACATATTCATCCTCGTTGGTCAGCAGCCGCGGCATGGAGTTCAGGTACTCGGGCGCCGCCGCGCACAACGCGTCGTAATCGTGGCCGAAATCGATGTAAACGGGATACAACGGGTCATCGCCCTCGCGCTCGCGTTCCCTCAGCGACGCGCATTGGCCCGGGTACGTGAACTCGGCACGCGGCGACTTCGCCAATTCTTGCGCCAGCATTTCCCGCACGAAACCCGACCACATCCGGACGGTGCCAAGGATAAGAATGCCGCGGCCGTCACATAGCGGCTCGGACGGTTCTTCCCCGCTCGCAGCGCGAACGTAGTACGCGACGCGTTTGTCGTTGGCGAGCGGGCTGGCTTGCGATCGCACATCGCTGAACATCAGCTCATCCTGCGCCGGAGCCGCCTGCCCCGCGCACCCCGTCAGCCCCGCGCACAACAACGCGCCCAGCGTAAAGCATGCGCGGGCGCGAATCTGTGACACGCGTCTAGTTTAGGGCACGCATGTAGCCTGGCGCGCATGAGCACGCTTGACGACGGCACCGCAAACCCCACCCTCTCCGACCTCCGCTCCTCCCGCTGGTACACACCGGGTTCTGAGGAAATCGACGCAGCGCACGCGGCCGCGTGGGAGCGTATCCGGGAGCTCAACGCCCTTGGCAACACCGACCAGGCGCGTGCGAAGGAGCTGCTGGCCGAGATCTTCGCGCCGGGTTCCGCGGTCCCCGGCGTATTCGCGCCGCTGCACGTGGAATTCGGTTTGAACACCAGCTTCGGCGAACACTGCTTCCTCAACTACAACTGCGTCATCCTGGACATCGCCGAGGTGACGGTGGGTGCAAACACCCTCTTCGGCCCCGGCTGCCAGCTCATCACCGTCGAGCACCCCGTGAACGACGCACAAGCGCGTGCCGACGGCTGGGAGCGCGGCCGCCCCGTCACCATCGGCGACAACTGCTGGTTCGGCGCTGGCGCGATGGTCATGCCCGGCGTGACTGTGGGCGACAATTGCGTCGTCGCCGCCGGTGCGGTGGTGACCAAGGATGTGCCGGACAACTCACTAGTCGGCGGAGTGCCGGCAAAGCTCATCCGTTCGCTGGACTAACGAGCACGGGCACGGGCACCCGCCGCTAGGTCGCGTTCGTTCGCCCAGGTTCTGCTAGCTCGCCAGGTCCTCACCTCTGCCGGCCGCGCCGAAGTGAATCTCGTCCAGATCCGCCACCGCTTGCTCAACGGCATGCTCCGGTGAAACTGCCTGATAGTCGTCGATGGTGAACACCCCGAACCGCGGGCGGTCCAGCCCTGCGAAAGCGGCCTGGATGTCACCGCGCACGAATTTACGGGCGAACTTGGTCATCTCCCGGTCGATGGCGCGGCGCTGCTGGCGCGACAATCGCGGCAGGTACGGGTTGGGTTTGCCGATGACCATTCCTTCCAAACCCCCGCCAGACACATCCTGGGCGAAGATAGCCAACGGGTAGCCCTCGTACTCGCTCACCCGGTAGACGATGCAAAACGTCTGGTACAGCGACTCAACGTACCCAAGCTCCTCCAACACGTGGCGGCTAAGCAGCGTGATCGTACCGGTGTCTAGGTCGTCTGCCTCGATCTCCGGGTTCGGTTCGAGGTGGATATGGTGGGCGTGGTCCAAGGGATCGTCGATAAGCTCTGCCCTCTCCCCGCGGTCCAGGGCGACAAGCCAACCCTTAATCTCCTCGAAGAACTCCATGATCTCGTCGGCGACCGTTTCGTCGTGCCCTACCGGTGCCGCCGGGTGGTCCGCGGGTAGCCCAACGAAGAGCGTCTCCCCCGTCTCCGCGGTGATGGCCATGATCCCGGCCGGGTACTCGTAGTCGGTGTCCGTGTCTGGTTGATAAATGATCGTGTAGCTGTGAATTGTCATGTTCATTCCCCCCTCGCCCGCGACATTAGCGGTGCTCCGCAGCGAAATTAAGGGGCGAATGCGCACTTCAGTAAGCATTCACGGGCTGCGGTAGATTGGGTGCACCATGATCGACAGGTTCGACCTTTCCACCATCGGCGCAGGCCTCCCGGTCTCGGATGTCATCGGGAACCTCCCGGCGCGCGGCCCGCTGGTGGTCGAGGCGCCGCCGGGCACAGGTAAGACGACGCTGTTGCCGCCGGCAATCAGCAACCTCACCGCCAGCAGCGGCATCACGTTGGTCACCGCGCCCAGGCGCGTCGCGGTGCGTGCCGCTGCCCGCAGGCTCGCGTTTCTCGACGGCACACCCTTAGGCGACCGCGTCGGCTACTCCATTCGCGGCGAGCACAAAGATGGTTCACTCGTGGAGTTCGTCACCCCAGGCGTCCTGCTCAACCGCCTTCTCAAGGACCCGGAACTGACCGGTGTCGGCGCCGTGGTCATCGACGAGGTCCACGAGCGCCAACTGGACACCGACCTGGTGCTGGCCATGGCGATGGAAGTGGCGTTCCTGCGCGAGGACCTCTACCTCGCCGCCATGTCCGCGACCCTTGACGCGGAAGCTCTCGCCGCCCACATGGGCGCGCAGATTCTGTCCACCGAGGCCGTCACGCATCCGCTGGACGTGAGCTACCATCCGCACCCCGGCCGCGCGGAGGGGTCGCGGGAGTTCTACCGTCACGTCGCTGACCTCGCCGCGAACCAAGCGCCTAACGGCCGGGATGGGCGCACCCTCGTCTTCGTGCCCGGCGCCCGCGAAGTGGACATGGTGTGCTCGCAGCTGCCCAGTGCCGCACCGATGCACGGGCGGCTGAGCAACGTGGAACAAGATGAAGCGTTGAACGGGAAAGCGCAGGTCGTCGTGGCTACCTCCATCGCGGAAAGCTCCATCACAGTGCCGGGCGTCAACCGCGTCGTGGATGCCGGCCTGTCCCGCGTCCCCCGCCGCGACGCTGCCCGCGCCATGACCGGCCTGGTCACTGTGTCCGCGGCGAAGACGAGCGCCGACCAGCGTGCGGGACGCGCTGGGCGTCTCGGGCCCGGGGAGGTCCTTCGCGCGTACTCGCAATCCGATTACCAGCACTTCAACGCCGACATCGCCCCGGAGATCACCACCGCGGACCTCACCTCCGCCGCGCTGACTCTCGCGGCGTGGGGCTCGCCCGACCTGCCGCTGCTCACCCCGCCTCCCGCGAACGCGCTTGCCGACGCCCAGCGCACCCTGCGTTCCCTTGGCGCGCTCGACGATAACGGGATCACGGCGCTTGGCGAGGAGCTCGCCGCGATGCCGCTGGATCCACGTCTGGGCGCTGCTCTCCTTCAGCACGGTTCCGGCGCCGCGCGCACCGTCGCCGCGCTCGCAGAAAGTGCCAGCGGCGACCTCGCCCGCGCTCACGCTCCCCAGCGACAGGTCGACCGCTACGCCCGAATGGTGCCCGACACCGCCCCGGTCCCGCCCGGCGAGGTCATCGCCACCGCCTATCCCGACTGGGTGGGTAAACACCTCGGCAACCGCGAATACCTCCTGGCCAGCGGCACGCGCGCCACCCTCGACACCACGATCCCGCCGAGCGACTGGCTCGCCGCGGCCGAAATCCAGCTCACCGCCAAAGGCGCCGTCATCCGCGCAGCAGCCGCCACAGAGTTCCCCGCCAACCGCGTCGAAGAGTCCACCACAGCATCGCTTATCGACGGCCGCCTCCGCTCCCGCCGCCTCACCTCCATCGGCGCAATCGAGCTGACTTCCACCCCCATCACTCTTTCCCCCGCCGAGGCGCAGGAAGCTCTCGCCGGCATCCGGATCGACTTCGACGACTTCCCCCTCGACGAGAATGCCCAGCGCCTGCGCGACCGCCTCTTCTTCCTGCGCGAGCGCTACGGCGACCCGTGGCCCGACGTGCGCGAGGGCGACTATTCGCCGGAGGTGGGGGAGCTGGCGCGGGGGACGTCGATACGCAAGCTCGACATGCGCGCCGCCCTGATGCGGCAACTGCCCTGGCCCGAGGCCGCCGACATGGACACGCTCGCACCCGAACGCCTCACCGTGCCCAGCGGCTCCCACCCGCGGGTGGACTATTCCACCGGCCGCCCCATTGTGCGCGTGAAGTTGCAGGAATGCTTCGGTCTCTCCTCATCCCCCGAGGTCAGCGGTGTGCGCGTGCTGTTCCACCTGCTCTCCCCTGCCGGACGCGAACTCGCCGTCACCGACGACCTGGCCAGCTTCTGGGACGGCCCCTACACCGAGGTACGCAAAGAAATGCGCGGCCGCTACCCCAAACACCCCTGGCCCGAAGACCCCTGGAGCGCCACCGCCACCGCGAAAACTAAGAACCGGATGTGACCAAGACAGCACTTAGAAATAGAGTTCGTCTGTATATTTTCTCCGGGCCTTCATTGCGTGAATGATTATCTCGCGCCCATCATCGAACTGCAGGAGAACCAGTTCGATCAGCCTCCCTCCTGGGTCAACCCCAATCATCAACCAACGTTGAGGGTTTTCCTCATCATCGAGCGGGCGACTCTGTAAAACGTGGTCAGCCGCGTAGAGCACCAGTTCATCGTTCAGCTTGTGGGGTTTGTAATGCTTCCGGGCGGATGAGTGGATCTCAAGCGGCACTGATCCACTTTCTGATCGCTTCCCGGATGGCATCAGACCTGGTAGCAAACCCCTCTGCTTTCGCTTTTTCCATCACGGCTGTGATTGTCGCCTCATCAAGCCGGACCGGAACCACGGATCCAGGTCCATCACCAACAGAAGGGCGACCGGGACGGGCAGGAGGAAGTGTCGCCGGGTCGTACCCCGCTTCCGCCTCGTCCGCCCAAGCCTGAATCTGTGCGTCCGTAATCTCTCTACCCTTGATTGTCCGCTTGACCATGGCCTTATCGTATACGGAATTAAATGGATGTGACTAGCCTGTTTTCGCAACTTTTGGCAGGCACCAAGTAAGTTAAACCCCTATGAGCACTGCCCAAAGCCAACGCACCCACTCGGTGACCATCTGGACGCTGGTGTCCCTCATCATCGGCTCCACAGTCGGATCCGGAATCTTCGCCCTCCCGCAGAACATCGCCTCCGTGGCCAGCCCCGGTGCGATGCTCATCGGCTGGGCGATCGCGGGTGTGGGCATGCTGTCTATCGCGTTCGTGTTCCAAATCCTCGCGCGGCGCAAACCGCACCTGGATTCCGGCGTGTACTCCTACGTGCGCGCGGGCCTGGGCGACTTCATCGGCTTCACCTCCGGCTGGGGCTACTGGCTCGGCTCGGTCATGGCGCAGGTCGGCTACGCCACCCTGTTCTTCGGTACGCTCGGCCATTACCTGCCGTTCTTCGACCAGGACAACCCGTGGGTCATGGCGCTCACGGTCTCCGTGCTCACGTGGGGCATCTTCTTCGCGCTCACCCGCGGCGTGAAGCAGGCGGCGTTGATGAACTTGGTCACCACAATCGCAAAGCTCGTTCCCATTTTGGCGTTCATCGTGCTCATCGCTTTTGTGGGCTTCAGCTGGGACAAGTTCACCCTCGACTTCTGGGGCGAGAACTCCGGCATCCCGCTGTCGGAGCAGATCCAGGGCATCATGCTGTTCACCGTGTGGGTCTTCATCGGCATCGAGGGCGCGTCAGTGTACTCCAAGCAGGCGCGCTCCCGCCAGGATGTCGGCCGCGCGACGGTCATCGGCTTCCTGTCGGTGCTGGCCCTGCTCGTCGCGGTGTCCACGCTTTCCTACGGCGTGCTCACCCGCGAAGAACTCGCAGCGCTTCCGGATAACTCCATGGGCGCGGTCCTCGAAGCAGCCGTCGGCCCGTGGGGCGGCGCGCTCATCTCCGTGGGCCTGTGCCTGTCGGTGCTCGGTGCCTACATTTCCTGGCAGATGCTGTGTGCGGAACCGATCGTGATGATGGCCTCCGACGGCCTCCTGCCCAAGCGCCTGGCCAACACGAACGAGGCCGGCGCACCGTACATGGCGCAGCTGGTGTCCACCGCGGTGGTCCAGTTCTTCGTCATCCTCTTCTTCGCCAACGAGACCTCTTATAACGCGATGGTGCAACTAGCCACCATCATGTACCTGCTGCCGTACATCTTCTCCGCGCTCTACCTCGTCCTCCTCGCCGTGCGCGGCAAAGGCCTGACGCACCCGCACGCAGGATCGCGTTTCGACGACTCCGGCCCCGCCATCTCCTCCTCCGACAACCGCCGCCACCTGGTGATCGGCATCATCGGATTCATCTACTCGTTGTGGCTGATCTACGCCGCCGACCCCGTTTACGTCCTTTTCGGCGCCCTTGCTGTCATCCCTGGCCTGATCCCCTACCTCTGGACGCGCCGCGCCAACAACGAGAAAGCCTTCAACACCTTTGAGTGGGTCGTCGTCGCCCTTGTCATCGTCGGCGCGATCGCCGCTGTGGTGGGCCTGGCCAACGGGTCGCTCGTTCTGGAATAACCGGGCAGCACCGTCACCCCGTCACCCCGTCATTGACAGGATGAAGTCAGAGGACACCGCCACGAATTCGTTATCGAGTTCGTGGCCGGCTTCCACGAGCGTGAGGTTCTCCGGCAACTCCTCCCTAGTAGCTATGGCGACTGCGAGCGCCGGCAGGGATTCCGAGTCAGCGACGATGTGCAGCTGCTCGATGGTGGTGCCGGAGACGAATCTCAACACGGCATCCACGATCTCTTCGGCCTGCTGGGTGTCCACCGGCTCCGCCTCGGACTGGGCGACCGTGACCGCCATGGCCGTCTTGGTTTGAATCATGGGGAACGACCCTAGACCCGCCCCCTGAGGAAAGTCTGTGGCGGGCTATGGGCTCAGCCGGTAGTTGCAGTGCGCGAAAACCGGGACGCAGAACGAACCTAAGACGCGCCCAACTCGAGCGCAGAGGACGTTCAGAGCTGGAACGCCAAGTACGTCGACAGCACGACAACCAGCGTGAGCAGCGCGTACCGCACCAGCTTCGCGCCGCCGCCGAGCACCGTCCGGGCACCGATCTGCGCGCCGGCGACATTCGCCGCAGCGAGCGCGAGAGCCAGCGGCCAATCGACGAACCCGGCTGAGATGAACACCCCCAGCGCGCCGATATTTGTCGCGGTGTTGACCACCTTCGCCATCGCCGCCGAGCGCAGGAAGTTCTGCGCGAACAACGCTGTGAACCCCATGATGAGGAACATTCCGGTGCCGGGGCCGAAGGTGCCGTCGTAGAACCCGATCACCGCCACCAAGCCGGCGGCACCGAGAACACGGCTGCGCGTCACCACTGCAGGCGTGTCCGCGGACCCCGTCCCGAACTCCGGTTTCACCGCCACGAACACCCCCACGGCGATAAGGAGGGCGAGGATGGCGGGGCGGAGCAGGGAGGCGTCGATAAGCGAAGCTGCGAGCGCACCCGCTGCCGACAGCGCCCCGGCGATGAGCGCGTAACCCCAAGTGCGGCGGGGTACGCCCACGCGGCGCACGAGCGTGACCGCCGCCGACGCCGTGCCCGAGACAGCCGCGAGCTTATTCGTCGCCAGAATCGCCGCGGGCGGCATCGGTGTCGCCGCCATGAGCACCGGGATGAGAATCAAGCCGCCGCCCCCGATCACCGCATCCACCCAGCCGGCGAGAGCTGCGGCGGCGACCAAGACGGCGAACATAGGCCCCCACGCTACTATGACGAAACGTGGAACAACGCAGCCGATGGATGATAGTCGCGCCGCTCTCGGTGCTCCTCGGATACCTGCTTGCCCTCCTGCACGTTCCCGCCGCGTGGATCCTGGGCGCGATCGTCGTGTCGGGCATCTCCGCTTTGGGCACGGGCCGTGAGCTGAAGATCAACGCCAAGTTCTACAACTTCTGCCGCGGCATTATCGGCGTGCTCGCCGCCGTGCCCCTGGCGGGTGTGCCTCCCGCGGAGTTGCTGCACTACCTGCTGCCTGGACTCGCGTCTGCAGCGGTGATCATCGGCATCGGGTTCGTCGGCGGACTTTCACTCGCGCGGTACGCCGGGCCCCAAGGCATCAGCCGCGAGACCAGCGTGCTGTCGATGCTCTCCGGCGGGGCGTCGATCATGATGAGTCTCGCTACCGAACTCGGCGCAGACATGCGCTACGTCGCTCTCACCCAGTACCTGCGTTTGCTGGCGGTGTCGATGACGCTGCCACTCGTCGCGTCGTTCCTCACACGCCCCGGTGCGAATCACGCCGAAGGCCTGGAAACTACCTGGTGTATGTGGCTGTTGGTCATCGCAATCGCGTTCGTCGGCGACCCGATCGCGCGCAAAGTCCACCTGCCGGCACCGGCAGTGTTCGGGCCTCTGATCCTCACCGCCGTCATCACAGCGGTGTTGCCCGTGCCCATCGCCCCGCCAGAGCCCCTGGCTGTCATGGCGTTCATGTCCATCGGCTGGGCGTGCGGCGGCGGTTTGAGCGTGCCCGCCCTGAAACGATTCGCGCGGCTGCTGCCAGCCACCATCACGTTCATCGTGGTGGTCATGGCATCGTGTGCCGCAATGGGGTACGTGGTGGCAAAGTGGCTGGGCATCACGTTCTTCGAGGGCTACCTGGCCACCAGCCCCGGCGCGATCGAAACGGTGCTGGCGCTGTCGTCGGAAGGCGGGGGCGGCCCAGCAGTGGTGGCGCTGCAGCTCATCCGGCTGATCTGCATTCTCATCTTCGCCGGCTCCCTACCGAGGATTCTGCGGGCGATGGACCGGCACAAGAACGGCAGGGGGTAGCTGGCGCACCACGCCGCGACCAGAGAACTGCGGCGGGAGCAGCACGCGAAAACGGCGGGCGCGAGCTACGAGTGTGAGCCGCGAAAACTAGCGGCAGAGCACCTCGCGGGCGAGCATGTCCATCGGCATGGAGCCCAGGCGCAGGGCTTTGTCATGGAATTCACGCAGCGTCATGCCCTTCTCGCGGGCCTTTTCACGCAGGTCCATCCAGTCACGGTAGCCGAGGGCGTAGGAGGTGGCCTGGCCGGGCCAGCCCATGTAGCGGTCGAGCTCGAAGCCTAGGTTCTGCTCGTTCATCGCGGTGTTGTCGCGGAGGAACGCTTTCGCGTACGAGGCATCCCAGTGACCGGTGCCGTCGGGAGTCTTCTTGTGCAGGTGGACGCCGATGTCGACGGCGACGCGGGCGAGGCGCATGCGGAGGGAGTCGAGCAGGCCCATGCGGTAGCCGGGGTCGTCGAAGTAGCCCAGGTCTTCCATCAATGTCTCGGCGTAGACGGCCCAGCCCTCGCCGTGCGCGGCGTTCCAGTTGAGGGTGCGGCGCCACAGGTTGAGGGTGTTGCGCTGGGTCATGGCAATTCCCTGCTGGACGTGGTGGCCGGGCACCCCCTCGTGGCAGATGCGGGCGAGTTCGTGCCAGGCGTGGAAGCCGTCCTGCCCCTGGGGTACGGACCACCAGAGGATTCCAGGGCGCAGGAGGTCCTCCGACGGCGGGGTGTACATCATTCCGCCGGTGCCGGCGGCATCCACGCGGCAGTCGAGGTTCTTGATCTCCTCGGGCAGTGTGAACATTTCGCCGTCGAGGCGCCCGATCATCTGGTCGGAGACCTTCTGCATCCACTCCACGAGCTTGTCGTTGTCGGTGAGTGTGTAGCGGGGGTCTTCATCGAGGCGTCGATAAGCGCCGCGTGCCGTGCATTCTCCGCCGAAGAGGTCGCGGGCGACGTCTTGCTGTCGCTCCACGATCTGTGCGAGGGCATCGAGCGACCATGTGTACGCCTCGTCGAGGTCGATCTCGCGGCCGAGGAAGAACTGGGAGAACAGTTCGTAGCGCTCACGGCCGACGGAATCCTCGTGGGACGCCAGCGGGGCGAGCTCCGTGGACAGCCAATCAGCCATCTCCGCGAACGCGTACTTCGCCTGCGACACAGGCTCAGAATCGACGTCCAGCCCCATCGACTCCAGCAAAGAGCCGTCCTCAGCGAGAGCCTCGCACTGACTGATCACAGCATCAATTTGGCGTTGCGACGCCACGTCGCCCTGCCCTGCCGCCTCCGCCAACGACTCGCGGTAGCCGGCCAACGACCGCCGCACGCACAGCATGCGCTCGGCAAGATTGTGCAGGTCCTCCTCCGTCTCCTTCGGCATCACGGTGAGAGCGTTGCGGATGATCTGCACCGGCGACGTGACGTTGTTGAGCATTCGGAGGTTCTCTCCGCGGTGGTGCAGCTCCAGCTCCACCATCATGCGGTCGCGCAGAATCGCGCTGGTGACGTAGTCGACTTCGTCGAAATCGTCTTCGTCGTCGGAGGCATCAGTGCCGTCGTAAAGCGCATCGACGTCGGCGATGAGGTCGCGGATGCGGTCGGCGATGTCGTTCCAGTGCTCCGGGCTGAAATCCTGCAGCTGGTCGTCGTGGCCGGGAATGCCGAGCTCCGTGGCAAGCGTCGGCGAGAGCTCGGCGAGGTCGTAGACGAAATCCTCACAGGTAGCGTCGAGGAGCGATGGGGCGCGTTCACTCATAAGTGCAGAGTCTAACCCTGTCGGGGCAGTTTGGGCATTCCGGAAGCACCCCGCCCAACTAGTCCGCTTAGTGCAGTCTTTCGCGGACCGAATGGACAACATTGTCTACCAGGGTTCTACAATGTGATGCATGAAATCCTCGTGGTCTGCGTTCTCGCGCCCCCACAACCCCGCCGCGAAGTGCTTGCACTTGGTGAGGTTGAACACGGTGACGTCGAGAAGCGAGCTGGTTGTCGCGACAGGTCTGTCGCAGCCCACGGTGACCCGCGCGATCGCCGCGCTCATGTCCGCAGGCTACGTCAACGAGCGGATGGACCTCACGAAATCGCAGGGACGCGGCCGGCCGATCATTCCGCTGGAACTCGCCGAGCTCACGCCCGTCTTCGCCGGGATTTCGGTGGGAACGACCGCCACGTACATCGCGCTCTTCGACATCAAAGGCCGCACGATCCGCGACGCGGACGTGGACTTGCCCGTCGCGGACGTGAGCCAAGACGACTTCATCCAGCACATCATGGCGGGCCTCAACCGCCTCATGGCGGACCTCGACCGCCCGCTGGCCACCGTCGGCGTGACCACATCCGGCGCAGTCAGCCCCGACGGTGTTGTCAACGCACCCAACCTCGGCTGGCACGACGTCAACATCGGCGACCAGCTGAACGAGCAATTCTCCGTGCCCGTCACCGTGTCGTCCGCGGTAGCGGCGATCATCGGCTCCGAAATCCAGTCCGGCGACATCATCGGCGACGCGCCCATCATGGCGATCTTCGCGGACGATTCCATCGGCGCCGCCGTCACCGAAGACAAACGCGTCCTGCCCATCGCCGTCGACCGCGGGGACCTGACCACGCACGGATTGCTGGACAGCATCGAACACGGACATTCGCTTATCGACGCCGTCCAGCTCTCCCACACCCACCCCCCCATCCGTTCTGCCCTGGACCGCCGCGCCGAAGACCTCGGCGAAGTAGCCGCGCAATTGATGGAGGCTCACGGCGCCTCCACCCTGGTCGTTGCCGGGTCCGCGTTTCTCGACGACCCGAAAGCCCCCGCCGTCTTCGCCCGCACTGTCCGCCAGACCCTGCCCGGCGGTGCCGATGCCAGCCTGCGCATGATCCCGACCCACCGCGAAATGGTGCGCGATATCGCCCGCGCGGTCGCTCTCGACCTCGTGCTGCGTGAGCCCCTGGCGGTGACGCTGCCCTAGCGCTGCTGCGCGAGCCCCTGGCGGTGTCGCTGCCCTAGAGCTGCTGCCCTAGCCCCGATGTCCCTGCCCGAGCGCTTCTAGCGTCTTTCTCGCCGCTCCAGCAGCATGTAAGCGACGTAGCCGACCAAGAACAGCACCGCCGCAGGCACGTACATCCAGGACAACCCGACGCCCGGTTGGTCTTCCCAGAGCAAGTTAGAAGGGACGTTCTCTGCGACGAACGGCGCGCAGACAAGCACCAATGCGCCCACGGACAAGAGTCCCGCGACCTGCCATCGCGCGGCGTTTTCCCTGGTGAAGCGAGCTGCAGCCTGGTTCACGGCGACGAAGACGCTCACGGCCACCGGCACGATCCATACCCAGTGGTGGTACCACGTGAACGGGGAGACAAGGCACGCACCAAAGCCGGTGACACCGACGGCGACGGGGAGACAGTCCCGCTCGACAGCGAAGTACGCAGCGACAGCGACCAGAGCGATAACAAGGAGCACGACGACCAGCCAGACTGCACCGGACTCGACCCCGAAGTTGCGCACCAGCACCGACTTGAGCGACTGCGCACCAGGATTGAGGTGGTCGCCGACGCGACTGGAGTTGAAGATGGCATCCGTCCAGAAGACTTTCGCGTCGGGGACAAAGACGAAGCCGAGCAGCACGGTCACGAGGAATGTGAGGAAGCTGCCCAGCGCAGCCCACCAGCGCCGCTGAATGAGGAAGAGGATACCGAAGAACGCCGGCGTGAGCTTGATGCCCGCCGCCAGCCCCACGCCGATGCCCGGCAAGCGGTATTTGAGCGGCAGGAAGTCGAGGCACACCAGCAGCATGAGCACCACATTGATCTGCCCCCAGAACAGTGTCGCGTGGAGAGGCTCAGTGCCCAGCAGGAAGAACACCGTGAGCAGCGGGATGATGAGCACGAACGAGGGGCGTTTCACGTTGATATTCAGCCGTCTCACACTGAACCAGATCACAGCAGCTGCGCAGACGACGGTGGTGGTGTGCCAGATCGCGGTGACGGTGTGATCGTCGAGAGCGCTCACCCATGCGAAGATCAGGCCCGAAAACGGCGGGTAGGTGAATGGCAGGTCTTTGAAGATGGCGCCCTCGTAGAGGTTGACACCGTCGGTGACGCGTTCGCCGCCGCGCATGTAGATCCACAGGTCCAGCGGCACATCGGTCTTGAACACGCTGTTCATGACATTCCAGTTGGCGACGTAGCGCAGCGCAATGAGCGCTACAAGCACGCTTAGGCTTGCGATCACGGTCATACGTCCTGCCAGCTCTTTCACCCTTTGAACGCTACCCTGACGCGGCCGTAATACGGGTGGACGGCGCACCGGGGGCCGGGGTTTGCCAGATTTGCCAGGTTTGTTTCAGAACCGAACTACCGCGCGGGGCGGGAAGGGGGCTGCTTAGAGGTCCAGAGCGTCGAGAAGCGCGTCGAGCGCGTCGCCGACGTCGGTGCGCCACAACGTCGCCGCCTTCGTGTCGGCGCGGCCGGGCCCGCCGTTGATCACGGCGACGGGTTTGCCGGCGGCGCGCGCGTCGAGGACCAGGCGGTACCCGCTCATCACAGCGAGCGAGGTGCCCACCGCGAGCAGCGATGTCGACGCATCCAACCATTTGCCAGCCGCTTGTCGACGCTCCCTCGGCACGTTCTCCCCGAAATACACCACATCCGGTTTCATGCGCCAGCCCCCGCACCGGGTGCAGGCGACCATGGTGAAGGCTTCGACGGCCTCCTCCGGCAGTTCAACGTCGCCGTCGGGGTTGATCATGGAATCGGTGACCAAGACTGACTGCAGGTAGGTGGGGTTGGAGGCTTGGAGGCGGGCGTCGAAAAGCGATCTGTCCTCTTTGAACCCGCAGTCGAGGCACACGACATGCTCCATGTCCCCGTGGAGCGCGATCACGTTGCGGGAGCCGGCTTTGAGGTGCAGCCCGTCGACGTTCTGCGTGACGATGCCGCTGATCAGCCCTGCCCGCTCCAACTCCACCAGCGCGAAATGCGCGCGGTTCGGCGACGTGGCGCGCATCTGGCGGATGCCCACGAACGCGCGAGCCCAGTAGCGGCGCACCGCCGCCGGGGAATGCGCGAACTCCTGGTACGTCATCGGCCGCCCCTTGGACAAGCGACCGCCCGGCGAGCGGTAATCCGGGATGCCTGACGCCGTTGACACCCCTGCACCCGTGATGACCAGGGCCGGGCCGTCGCGGAGCAGAGCTGCGATGTGCTCGAGCGCCTCCTGCGGCGGCGTCGGCTCCGCCGTCTCGTGCACGACGCGCTCGATGGAGCGGATTGCGCTGCGGTGCGCGAGCTCGACAGCCGGGTCAGTGAATTCAGGTTCGGGGAAGCTTTCGGGGAAGCTGGAGCGCGTCACCGGAACGGGACCTCGCCCTGCGCGCGGCGCAGTTTGCGGGTGCGCAGACGCTCCGGGTGCTTGGCCAGTCGCTCCATCGCGCGCACCGCGCACATGACGTGCGCTTCCTTCGAGTTGGAGTAGAACGCCTGCGCCGCCGCCGGGAGCTTCGGCACGGCGTGCAGCGGCAAGTCGGATACGGCGAGCAGCGTGCCGTACGGCACCCGGTAGCGGTACCCGTTGGCGGCGATGGTGCAGGACTCCATGTCCACAGCCGCTGCTGTGGAGTTGCGTAGCCACTCCCACAGATCGCGCGGCGCCTGCCACTCCCAGTTGCGGTCGTCAGTGGACAGGACGGTGCCGGTGCGCATGAGCGACTGCTCTTCGTCGCCGTAGATCTTCTTCACGGATTTCTCCAGCGTGCGCTGGATTTCCGGCACCGCGGGGATCGGCGTTTCGGGGTCTATGTGGTTGTGCAGGACGTGGTCGCGGCGCTCGTACGCGTTGCCCAGGATGAGGTCGCCGATGCGCATGCGGGCGTCCAGGCCGGCGCAGTGGCCGATCATGATCCAGCACTCGGGCCGCAGCACGGCCAGGCAGTCAGTGATCGTTTTCGCGTTCGACGGGCCCACACCGATGTTGATCATGGTCACGCCGTTGTTGCCCTCAGCCACGAGGTCGAAGCGCGGCATCTGGTAGTTCGAGGCCAAGTCCATCGCCAGCGCGTCGATGCCGTCCACGTCGCCGCGTTCAATGCGGGTACCGTTGGGGAGGATGAGGGCGTTGTAGCGCGTCGTGTCGTCCGCAAGCTGGCTCAGCCCGAATTTCACGAACTCGCGCGTGTGCATCTCGTAGTTGGTGAACAGGATGAATTTCTGCACCGAGTCCACCTCGATGCCGGTGTAGTGCTCGATGCGGGCGCAGGCGATGTCGAACCGCTGCGGCCCGAAGTGGAATAGGGGTTTCTCCGCACCGTGGAAGGCGTCCCAGTCGCCGTCGATGATGGCATCGTGGACGTCGTCAAGCGTGGGGCGCGGAACTTTCGCGTCGGCGCCGCGCTTCGCACCGCGGATGTACTCGGGCGCGATGCCGATGTCGGAGTAGCCCACGGAAATCTCCGCGTCGTAATTATCCACGAGGCACCGCAGCTGGTGGCGCAGGTAGCCCGACATCAGGTCCGGGCGCGACACCGCCGCCGAGTAGACCCCGGCCTCGTCGACGTAGCCGAACGGCTCCGAACGGTCGATCGGCTTCCATTCCTTGATGTTCACCGCGATCTTCGGGTACAGCACGTCCGCGTAATCCCCGCCATCGCGCGCAACATCGCAGGCAGCGGCATACAGCTCGATCAGCTTATCGACGGCCCCGTCAACGCTTCCCACAACCTCTAACGCTCCCATGCGCCCAACCCTACTGAAAACACGGAAACTAACGGGCTAGAGTGCTCATCTGTGACCAACCCCGTCAACATGAAGCGCCGCCTCGCAGCTCTCCTGGTCGTGCTTCCGCTCGCGCTCGGATCGTGCTCGAGCCAGGACCCTCAATCCCCGGAGACCTCCGCCGAATCGGCCGCCCCCGCGCCTGATGGCGACGACTCGCAGATCGACGGGCTCGAGGACCTCGACAGCAAAGTCGCCGCGATCGAAGAGCAAACCAACACCCAAATCGGCTTTTCGCTTTACGACGGCACCCACGCCACCAACGCCGGCTCCGGCGGCGCCCTCCCCGCGTGGTCCACGATCAAAGTCCCGATCGCTCTGACAGCTCTAGAACACTGCGATGACAGAGACTTCGTCGTCGAACAGACCACCGCCGCCATCGACTGGTCCGACAATGATGCCGCTTTCGCCCTCTGGCGCTGCATCGGCTCCGACGAGGAAGCGAGCCGCCTAGTCGGCGAGGAAATCGCAACCTCCGGTGTTTCCGTGCACGTGGAGCCTGCCTTTGGCACCACCACCTGGCCCATCCCCGCCCAGGCCCGGTACGCCCAGCACCTCGCCTCCATCCCCGCCGACAACCCCGTCATCCAGGAGATGCACAAGATCGACGCGGAACACAGCTACGGGCTGGGCACCATCGCCGACATGCCGTTCAAAGGCGGCTGGTCAGATGCCGACGACGGATCCTTCCATGTCCGCCAGCTCGGCTTCTTCACCGCCGACGGCACCGACTATGGCATCGCCATCGCCGCCCGCTCCCTCCTCGGTTCCGAACAAGACTGCCACGATGCTCTCGATCAGCTCGCAGCCCTTTTGACCAGCTCCGATCTCCAGCTGCGCGCGAAGGATAAACCGGTCCTGCCTGGCCACGCTGACTCTGAGCATGCTGAGAACGCCGAGCATGCTGAGAACACTGAGCATGCTGAGAACGCCGAAGAGCCGGCCGGAACTGACGACAAGGAGAATGCGGCCGCCGCAGAGGGCGCGGAAGACGCGGGCGCCGACACCGAGAACAGTTGAAGGAAGACGCAATGACATCACCGAAGACGCTCGAGAAGACGACCGTCGAGCTACTGAAGACGTTGATCCGCAACGCCTGCGTCAACGACCTCACCCCGGACTCAGGCCAGGAAATCCGCAACGCAGAGACTCTCGAGGCCTTCTTCGACGGCACCGGCGTAGAGATCCGCCGCTTCGAGCCGCACCCCGGCCGCGTCTCCGTCGCGTTCACCGTTCCGGGCAGCGACCCCGATGCCGAACCGCTCACGCTGCTCGGGCACACCGACGTGGTTCCCGTCGACGAAGACAAGTGGACCACCGACCCCTTCGGCGCTGAGACCGTCGAAACCGAAGACGGCGCGCGTATCTACGGCCGCGGCGCCACCGACATGCTCTTCATCACCGCCGGGATGGCCGCGGTGACCAGGGAAGTCGCCGTCTCCGCGCAGGCCGGCTCCCCACCCCGAGGCACGCTCACTTTCGTCGCGTGCGCCGACGAGGAAGCTCGCGGCGGTCTCGGGGCAGGCTGGATAGCCGAGCATGAGCCTGAAGCATTCAGCTGGCGCAACTGTCTTTCGGAGACCGGCGGTTCACACATCCCGGTGCGGACCGCACGCGACGGTGCGTCTGAGAACGGGAACGGTGACGCCGGAGCGGACAGCGAGGGAAACGACGCAGAGCAGGTGCAGGACGCGGAAGACGCACAGCACGCAAAGCAGACACAGCACATGAAGCGGGCGCGAGACGCGGAGGACGCGGAGGACGCGCACCACGCGATCGTTGTTGTCGTCGGCGAGAAGGGCGCGGCGCAGCGCCGCATCACCATCCACGGCGATGCCGGCCACGGCTCCGCTCCGTACGGCCGGGAGATCACCGTCGGTCTCATCGGCGAAGTGGCGCGCCGCTTGAGCTCCATCGAACCGGATGTCGTCTCCGACGACCTGTGGCAGGGCTACATCCGCTCCTTCCGCTTTGACCCGGAAACCGAGGCAGCACTCATCGCGGGCGAGAACTACGAGGCACTCGGTCCGCTCGCACGCTACTCGCACGCCATGAGCCACCTCACCGTCTCACCGACAGTGTTGCGGGCCGGCGGCGCCATCAACGTGCTGCCGTCCACCGCGTACGTGGAGTTAGACATCAGGCCGTTGCCGGGGCAGGGGCAGGGGGACGTCGATAAGCTATTGCTCGAAGCTCTCGGCGACCTGGCCGAACGCGTCGACATCGAGCACTTGATCACTGAAGATGCGACCCGCTCCCCCACCTCCGGGCCGCTTTACCGAGCGATCGAGGACACCTGCCGCGAATTCTTCCCCGACGCCGACATCGTGCCCACCATCGCCGCCGGCGGCTCCGACCTCCGCTTCGGACGGCGGCTCGGCGGCGTCGGCTACGGCTTCGCGCTCCACGCCGCGGGACGCAGCTTCGGCGAAGTGCTCGACCAACTCCACTCCCACGACGAATTCGTCCACGTCGAAGACGTCGAACTGACCGCGCGCGCCTACCGCAGCCTCGTGCGGCGCTTCCTGGGCGTTTAATTTTTCTCCCCAAAGGACATGTGCGGGGTGGTGCCCGTGCATTATCTTTGGAGGTTATGACGACGCAGCTCAACCAGGATAATTCGACAAAAACCATCACCAACCCGGCTGACGGCTCCATCGTCGGCACCACCAACTACCACTCCGCGGACACCGCCCGGGAATACATCGAGCGCGCCCGCGCCAAGCAGCCAGAATGGGCCGCCACCCCGGTCAAAGAGCGCAAGAAGATCATGCTGCGCTACCACGACCTCGTACTCAAGCACCAGGCTGAGCTGCTCGACCTGATCCAAGACGAAAACGGCAAGAACCGCCGCTCCGCTTTCGAGGAAGTCCTCGACAGCGCCCTGACCGCCCGCCACTACGCGTACCGCGCGGGAAAGGTGCTGAAGAACGAACGCGCCAAGGTCGCCCTGCCGATCGCCACCAAGACCCACGTCGAGCACTCTCCCGTCGGCGTCGTGGGCATCATCGCACCATGGAACTACCCACTCGTGCTCGCGCTTTCCGACGCCATCCCCGCCATCCTCGCCGGCAACACCGTCGTACTCAAACCCGACTCCTCCACCCCCCTCACCGCGCTGCGCGCCGCCGAGCTCTTCGCTGAAGCCGGTTTGCCCAAAGACGTGTTGAACGTCGTACCCGGGTCCGGCCGCGAAGTAGGTCAGCTCCTCGTCGAAGAAACCGACTACCTCATGTTCACCGGCTCCACCGCCACCGGCGCGAAACTCGCCGCCCAGGCCGGCGAACGCCTCATCGGCTTCTCTGGAGAGCTCGGCGGCAAGAACCCGCTGATCGTCACCGCCGACGCCGACGTGGACAAAGTCGTCAGCGGTGTCCGCCACGCCTGCTTCTCCAACACCGGACAGCTGTGCATCTCCATCGAGCGCATCTACGTCCACCGCGACGTAGCCGACCGGTTCATTCCGGCGTTCGTGCGATGCGTGGAAAAGATGCGCATCGGCGGCGGCCACGACTGGAACATTGACATGGGCTCCCTCATCAACGAGGACCAGGCAGACACCGTCGCCGAATTCGTCGACGACGCCGTGAACAAAGGCGCAACCGTCGCCACCGGCGGCAAGCGCCTACCCGACTTCGGCCCCGCCTTCTACGCCCCGACCGTGCTGCTCAACGTCCCCGAGGACGCCAACCTGTACCGCGACGAAGTCTTCGGTCCGGTCGTCTACATCGAAGTCGTCGACTCGCACGAGGAAGCCATCGCCAAGGCCAACGACACCGAGTACGGCTTGAACGCCTCCGTCTTCGGCAAACCGTCCACTGCACACGAGATCGCATCCCAGCTCCAGGCCGGAACCGTGAACATCAACGAAGGCTACGGTGCCGGGTGGTCCTCCATCGGCGCACCGATGGGCGGGTGGAAGCGCTCCGGCGTCGGCCGACGCCACGGTGATGGCGGTCTACTCAAGTACACCGAATCCCGCACGGTCGCCGAGCAGCGCATCGTCCCCATCGCCGGCCCCGACGGCATCGCCCCCGAGAAGTGGGCACAGGCCCTCACCCTCGCCCTCAAGTACGGCCGCGACCTCATACGCTAGTCGCAATCAGGCACACTGAACCGGCCGTGGGGCGTGTTTCGCCCCCGGCTGGTCCAGTTGTTAGCGTTTTCCCGCTCCGTCTCCTCGACCCAATAGTTTCGGCTGGTCCCCGCCCCTTAGTTCAGCTGGCCCACTGGTCGCTGGTCTTTGTGGCCCGGCGTTATTCCCGTTGTTTATTCGCGTTGTTTTCCGAATAACAGGTGCATCGCGCCGTATTGGTGGGTGGTGTTCGCCGCCGGTCTTCCCCTTGGGGATACCCACACCGGGGTCCCTGCTCTGATTTCGATGCGTCCCCGGTGGTGGCGGGTGGGGTCATCGTCGTTGGTGCGGTTGTGGTACCTGCACACCACCGCCAGGTTGTTCATGTTGGTTTGTCCGCCGCGTGACCACGCGGTGACATGATGCACCTCGCAGTTATCAGCGGCATGCCGGCACCCCGGCACCGGGCACGTTGTGAGTGTTGCTCGGGCAAGGTCACGCTGCTTCGCGTTGGCGAACCGTTTCGTGTCGTACAGGTTCACCGCACCCGCCTGCGGATGGAAGATCGCTACTTCCAGATCCTCACCATGGAACCGGGCCAAATACTCCGCACCAGTGATCGTGGTGCCGTCAGATAGTCCCAGGATGGTGTCGTTGCCCTCACCACGCAGAATCCTCGTGTGCTCTTCGAGTGGCACCACCACCAGTGGGCGGGGTACAGCATCAGCTACACCACCCTCGCCGCGCAGAATGTCGGTCAGTGCTTCATACATCTGTGGGCCCGCAGGACGCCCCGGATCCAGGTTCCGGCGCAAGGCATACTCCAAGGCGGCGATGAAACTAGCGTCACCCGTGGCGGTAAAGGAGCGTTTGCCTTTCTTCGGTGCGCTGAACCGCACCGCGGACACCGGGGCCGAGGCGTCCTGATCGGGATCGGGGATGATGGTCTTCGCACGCCGGCGCAGAGTGTTGTAGTCACCCGGCACGGACAATAAGGCAAGCCGTAGTCGCCACGTCTCACTTGCCGGCGTTATGGGCTTCAATTGGTTCTCAATGAACACCAACTGATCCAGAGACTTCCCCGTCTCCCGGGCGATCCGGATCGCATGGGCTTGCTGACGGGTAAACCGGGTTGTGCCGTAGTAGGCGTTGAAAGCGAGTTTCCAGTCACGGACGTTGGCGGGGTTAGCACCGGCATCGAGAAGCACCTGGGCATCAAAATGCGCCAGGGCATCAACGGCGCTGCCGGTAGCGCCCACGTGGACTGCGAACTCGTTCATGCCCCACACGCTAAAACCCGCCAACCACGAAGAAAAGGGCACGACCCGGAACCTGTGGATAACCGTCGACGCCGCCGAAGTTATCCACAACCCCCGGTTCCATCACACTTGGAAACCGCCCTCTGACATGCGCAAAAGGGCGGTTCCATCCATCGCGAAGAAAAACTAGCGGGCGTGACGGGCGAGGTGCTCGGTGTCGACGGCGTTTGAAGGCTATTTGTTGCCGGGATGACAGGTGGAGCAAGCTTGGCCCACAGATTGTGGGTACCAGCGGGGGGTTCGCTCAGGGCACCCACTCGTAGATAGTCCCAGCTGCGTCGGTATCAGACGCAGAAGAGGCGGAGCGGATGCGGAGGCCGGGGGCGGGGGTGAGCCAGGCGTCGATAAGCAGTTGCTCGTTGTCGGCGAAGACGCGGTAGCTGATGGTCTCGTTGGTTTTGTCGAGGACCTCGATGTCGGCGCGGGTGAGCCACTGGTTGCGGCGGCGCAGGCCGATGAGTGCTTGGTGTTCGCGGTAGATCCACGCGCCGAGCTCGGACAGGTCGCCAGGGGTGGCGGGCAGCGCGGGGCGGACGGCGTCGTCGGCGCTGAAGCCTTCGCCGCGGATCCCTTCGAAGCCTTGCTCGTCGCCGTAGTAGATGCTGGGCATGCCGGGCAGCGTCATGAGGATTCCGAGGGCGAGGATCTCCTTGTCCTGGCCGACTTTGCTGGCGATACGGTCAACGTCGTGGTTGCCGATGAACGTGTTGGTGAGCAGCTGCGCGGACACGTCGCGGTGACGGGACAGGGCGTGGTCAAGCTCCCAGAAATTCTCGTCCTGCAGCGAGCTCCAGATGGCTTTCCACAGCTCGTATTGGGTGACGGCGTCGAGGGTGCCGTCGTGTGCGATCTGGGCGTAGTCACCGTGGATGACTTCGCCGAGGAAGAGGGCGTCGGGGTAGTCGGCGCGCACGCGGGCGAGCACGTCGGACCAGAATTCGGGCGGAACGGAGTACGCGACGTCGAGGCGCCAGCCGGCGATGCCGCGCGCGAGCCAGAATTTCATGATGTCCGCGACCATGTCGCGCACGCGCTCGTCGTCGTGGTGCAACGTGGCCAGCTCGTCGTGGCCCTCCCACGAGGTGCTGCCAGCAAGGCCCTTATCGACGGCCGCGTGGCTCGCCGCCACATGGTTGAACACCCCGTCGAGCATCACTTTGATGCCGCGCTGGCGGCAGGCGTCCATGAGCCGGTCGAAGTCCTCGTTGGTGCCTAGGCGGGAGTCGATGCGGTAGTGGTCGAGGGTGTCGTAACCGTGGCCGACGGACTCGAAAATCGGGCCGAGAAGCAGTCCGTCGCAGCCGAGCTCGATCAGGTAATCCAGCCAGGGCTCCAATTGGCGGAGGCGCGGCGCGGCGTCGCAGCCGTCCCCGGCGCGGTCGCGGATCGGGGCGCCTATCGCGCCGAGGGGGTAGACGTGCCACCAGATCGTGCTGTCGAGCATGGTTCCTCCTGCCACTTGGACCTGTTGTGGAGCGCGAAAGACGAGCGGTATTGAGCGCTACTCAATAACGAGGTCGATGGTACCAGCACAATGTTATCGTTCTAGGTTATTGTTCTAGCCATGGTTCAACAGGGCAGCGGTAAAGGTGCGCGGCGCAGGCTGCCCGTCGAGCAACGTCGGGCTCAAATCCTGGACGTGGCTGGCGCTCTCTTCGCGGAGAACGGCTACAACGGTGTCTCCACACTCACGGTGGCGCAGGCGTGCGGCGTGTCGGAGGGGCTGCTCTTCCACCACTTCCTGTCCAAAGCCGAGATCTACGCCGCGGTTGTGGAACGGCGCTTGAACCGCCTGGACGAAGCGATGCGAAACGCGGTGGACGGCATGCCGCCGAATTCACCGAAGCGGGATACGGTGCGCGCACTGATTGTCACGTATCTCGACCACATCGCGGAGGAGCCGCTCTCCTGGGCGGCGGTGACTCGGGGGGACACACCGGCGGAGGCGCAGTTTGTGGGGATTGAGAGGAGGGATGGGGTCGTCGATAAGCTGCTTGCTCTGGTCGGCGACCGTTCGATCGCTGTGTCCGGTTTCCTTGGGTTCGTGGAGGCTGTGTGCTTGGACTGGGTGGACGCGGGGTGCCCGAATGAGAGTAGAGAGCCGATCATCGCGGCGTCGCTGGGAGCGCTGGAAGGAGCGCTCGGCGACTGGGGATAGCCGACAATTTGCCTATTTTCCTTTACATCGCGTCATGTTTGTTTTAGCCTGTGACTAGATCGATCTACACCGGCAACTGAAAACACTGCACCATGACCGAACCTGAGACCCAACCTGAACACCCGAACATGGTCCGCCAATGGCGGCGCTGGAACGACCTCTCCCAAGCGGAACTCGCGCAACGGGTCGGGGTTTCCCGCCAGACGGTGGCCAATATCGAACGAGAGAACTACTCCCCGTCCGTCCACCTCGCGCTGAATATCTGCCGCGAACTGGGCAAGACAGTCGAGGAAGTCTTCGGGGACGAACAAGGAAGGTGAACCCGCACAATGGCTATTTCGCAAACAATCGAGACGCTCGTGATGCCGCGCTCCACCAAACAGCTTGGCGACGAATACCAGGAGCTCATGTACCACAAATCCTCCACCGTGACCGCCGCCCTCGTGCCGCTCTTTTCCGTGCTGGCCGGTGCAATCCTGGCGTGGAGTCTGGACGGATCGCAGTCCCTGCTGGCACTCGTCGCATTCCTGCCGGCGGTCGTGCCGGGTCTGATCGGCTCGCTGTGGCTGAAGAATTACGTGCCTCGCCCAGCGTTGACGTGGCGTGACACCCACCCGATGCTGCTCGCCGTCTACGCCGTACTCACTGTTGTCATGCTGGTGGGCATCGCTGTGCGCATGGGCTCCTCGAGCTTCCTCACTGGGGCCGTCGCTGGAGCAGTGGTGGCTGTGTTCCTGGTCCCCGTCATAGCGAAGCGCACCCGCAAGCGCGACGAGGACCGCCTCAACGCGCAGTACAGCGACTAAACTCAAGAACCGATTCCGCATCTCATCGCGGCTGGGCCCGGACGACGGGCCCAGCCGTCCGCGTTCTTGCCCCGGTTGGCCCCGGCTGGGCCCCGTCAGTCCCGATTGATCAGGGGCTCGAGGCGCTGGCGGATGCGCTCGTGCCAGCTCTCGGCCGCCTCCTCGAAGTTCGGCTTCAGCCCGCGGTGCGTGAGGTGCACGCGGGTGCTGCCGTCTTCGTCCTCGTCGAAATCGAAGATGAAGTCTTCGCCGGTCGGCTCGCTGTGCAGCACGATGCGCTGGCCGTCGTCCACCTCGTCGACGGTGAACCCGGATCCGGATTCGGCGTCCTCCCACCATTCCTGCGGCTTGGAGACGACGCTGTAGGCGTCCTGGGGCGAGGCAGTGACAGTGAAGGAATCGGTGAAGTCCTGGATGGACTCCACGTGGGTGCCGTCGGAGAACTCGTAATCCGGCATCGCGGAATCCGGGTCGTACACCGCGACGTCGAATCCGTTCTCGCGGAACTGGCGGAGGCCCTCCTTGATCAGGCGGCGGCCGGCCAGGTTGAAGGAGGTCACATGGGAGAAGTCCAGGACGAGTTCTTCGCCCACGAGGTCGCGTTCCACCAGGTCGTGGAGGATGGCCTCAGCAGCAGTGAAGTTGATCATGCCCTGCAGTTCAACGACGTTGGTGTCGCCTTCACGCCGCACCGAACGGATGCCCGGCGCGGAGTAGTAGTGCGAACCCATCATGTGCAGACCCAGAGTCTTTGACAGGCGGCGGAAGATCTCCACGCCGCGGACGGAATTGCCCTTCTCATTCAGGCGCGGGGAGAGTGACGCGGCGCCCAACTGCCCGGGCAGGGTGCCGATCAGCCCGCCAGCCACGCCGGATTTCGCCGGGATGCCCACGGTGCTCATCCACTTGCCGGAGCCGTCGTACATGCCGGCGGACGCCATCACGGACTGGGTGAGGCGGCACGCCTGCGCGCTGAGGACCCGCTCCCCCGTGACGGGTTGAACGCCGCCGTTGGCCAATGTCGCGGCCATGACCGCTAGGTCCTTCACGGTCACAAGGATCGAGCACTGGCGGATATAGCTGGTCACCGCGTCATCGACTTCGTCCTCGATGATCTTGTATTCGCGCAGCATGTGGGCCAGCGCCATGTTGCGGTCGGCGCTGGAGAGCTCAGCTTGGACAATCTCTTCGTCGAAACGGAGTTGGCGCCCCGCCAGTTTGGAGAATTCGTCCAAGACCATGGCGGAGCGCTCTTCGACGGTGGCGTCGGTGCCGGCAACGAGTTGGTTCACCGCGATCGCCCCGGCGTTGATCATGGGGTTGGTGGGGCGCTTTGTGTCGTCGTCAAGCGAAAGCTCGTTGAATGCCTCGCCGGACGGCTCCATGCCCACGACGCTGTGAACATTTTCCACCCCGCCTTGGTCGAGCGCGATGGCGTAGACGAAGGGCTTGGAGATGGACTGGATGGAGAATTCGTACTCGTCGTCCCCCACGGAGTACAGGTTTCCGCTTCGCGTGCACAGCGCGAGCGCGAGCTTGTCCGGGTCGGCGGTGCGCAGCGTTTCAATGTAGTCGGCGTTCTCGCCGTCCGTGATGTCCCGGACATCGTCGAGGATAGTGTTCAGATATCCGGGGATGGGGGTGTTAGGCATGTCGGCCAGTGTAACGGCGGCATGCCGGGGGCGCTGGGGTTACGCCTGCAGGTCGTGCTCGTGGTCAGCGGGGCTGAGCACGCGGAAGCACAGAGCGGCGAGCGCGGCACCCACGAACGGGGCGAGGATGTAGATCCACAGGTTGCCCCAGCCGAAGTTGCCGTTGACCGACAGGCCGAGGGCCACGGCCGGGTTGAAGCCGCCGCCGGAGATCGGGCCGACGGCGAAAGCGCCGGTCATCACAGTCGCGCCGATGGCCAGGCCGTAGAAAGAGTTGCCGTCATTTGCCTTCGCGGTGGCGACGTTGAGGACGACGAAGACGAGGATGAAGGTGAACAGAGCCTCGACGATGAAAGCGGAACCAGTCTGGATCTGCGCGGATTCTTCAGCCACGGGCAGCACTGCGCGGCAGATCAGTGCGCCGGAAATGGCACCGAGCGCCTGCGCGACCCAGTAGATGAGCATCTCGGTGGCAGTCATCGCACCGCGGATCCACGCACCGAGGGACACAGCCGGGTTGAGGTGGCCGCCAGAGATGTGGCCGGTGGCGTACACGAGCACCATCAGGGCAAGGCCGATGGCGACGGGAGCGAACGGCCCAGCCTCAGCAACAGCGGTGATGATGGCGAACACGAAAAGCAGGGTGGCCAGGAACTCAGCACCGGCCTTGCGCGCGAAATCGTTCATGAAGTTTTCTTTCTTGACAGGGGAAAATGGTAGCGCGGAAGGCCCGTCGTTAAGAGCATTTTGCTTAACGACGGGCCTTACCGTTTGTGCCCGGGGGGGGACTTGAACCCCCACGTTCTTGCGAACACTGGCACCTGAAGCCAGCGCGTCTGCCAATTCCGCCACCCGGGCGGGCGACTAAGTAAACATAGCACGGCACCTCCCACATCCTCCAAATTCACTGGCAGATGGCGGTTTTCGGCTTCGTTGCTATGTTGTGGGAACCTGAAACCCTATACTATCTGTCGAAACATTACCGCTGGGAGTATCGCCGGAAGGAGGTGTGGGCGGATGGGCCTGATGGACAGGTTGGCCAAGATCGATAGTTCATTGCAGCGTGGGCTGGACAATAGCTTCGCCGCCGTCTTCGGCGGCCGAGTTGTTCCGGCAGAGTTGGAAGAGCTGTTGAAGCAGGAGACGCTGGACGGGTTGTTCAACAACGAGTACGACGAGTTGATCGCCCCGAATGTGTACGCGATTGGTGTGTCCAGCAAGGATCTGGAGAACCTGTCCCAGGATCCGGATCTGCCCATCAACCTCGCCGGGCAGCTCACACGTTTCATCCGCAACCAGAACATCGGCCTGTACGGGCCTGTTGTCGTGCGGGTCGCGGAGGAGTCCGGTCTGCGTACAGGGCAGCTTCGCGTGTCCTCGTACGTCGATGAGGAACCGGATGTCGATAGCGGGTTCGACGCGATTTTGTCGGACCGTTCCCCCCACCACCAGGAGGCATCAATGACCCAGCCCCCCGCCGCTGCCGCAGCAGGTGGTTCTGCCACCGGCGGCGCCGCTGTGAGCCTGTTGCTGTTGGACGGGTCCTCTCGCACGTACCCCGTGCACGAGGGCTCCAATATTCTGGGCCGCTCCAACGACTGCGATTTCCGTCTGCCGGATACGGGAGTGTCCCGCCAGCACGCGGAGATCATCTGGGACGGTGCGACCGCCTTCCTGGTGGACCTGCAGTCGACCAACGGAACGACGGTCAACGACCAGCCGGTGGAGAACTGGGAGCTCGCGGACGGCGATGTGATCACGGTGGGGCACTCCAATATTGAGGTCCGCATCGCCGGCACACGTCCCTACCCCGGTTCCGCGTTGGACAACGGCGCTCCCACCGGGCAGTTCGGGCAACAGGGTGAGTACGGTCAACAGAACCAGTACGGGCAGTACGGACAGTAAGGCGGCTATCTGAGTTATGGACTCTGCATTGATGCTTGGGGCCCGCTTCGGCCTCCTTATTCTTCTCTGGCTCTTCATTTTCGTGGTGTTGGCGGTGCAGCGCCGCGACATCAAGACCGCGGAGGTGGCGCAACGCCGCAGCGCCGGAGCACCGGCCCCCGCCGCCGCGCGGCGGGAGAAAGCCCACGAGGTGGTCGTTGTGGAAGGTCCGCTGCGGGGATCCCACATGAATATCTCCACGGTGGAGGATCTCTCGTTGGGCCGCGCCGACGATAATGACTTTGTGCTGGGCGATGACTTCGCGTCCTCGCGCCACGCCCGCCTATTCCGCCGTGGATCCGACTGGTTCGTGGAAGACTTGGATTCCCGTAACGGCACGTTTGTCGGCGGTATCCGCATCGACCAACCTGAGCGCGTCCAGGTGGGAACCGACATCAAAATGGGGCGCACGATTGTGAGGTTGATGCCATGACGAACCTGAAGCTCAACTTCCACGCCGCATCGGACCGCGGTCTGGTCCGCGACAACAACGAGGACTCGGCGTACGCCGGTCCGCACCTGCTTCTGCTCGCGGATGGCATGGGCGGCCACGCTGCCGGCGAAGTCGCTTCCCAGCTGATGGTCGAGCACATGGAGCATTTGGACCGCGATCCGGAGGACGCGGACATCCTGGCTCTACTCGGTGCTGCCGCGGACGACGCGAACGCCTCTATCTCCGACTCCATCAAGGAGCATCCGGAGCGGGACGGGATGGGCACCACGCTGACGGCGCTGATGTTCAACGGGACCGACATAGGCCTTATCCATGTGGGAGATTCCCGCGGCTACCGCCTCCGGGACGGCGAGCTGACCCAAATCACGGAGGACGACACGTTCGTCCAGTCCCTGGTCAACGAAGGCAAGCTCCAGCCGGAGGACGTGTCGTCGCACCCGCAGAAATCCCTGATCCTCAAGGCCTACACCGGCCGCCCGGTGGAGCCGCACCTTGAGCTGCTCCCCGTTCAGGCGGGCGACCGCTTCATGCTGTGCTCGGACGGCTTGTCCGACCCGGTGACGCACTCCACGATGGAGACCACTCTTGCGGAGGGGTCCCCGGAAGAAGCCGCAACTCGGCTCATCGAGCTGGCGCTGCGCTCCGGTGGCCCCGATAACGTCACCATCGTTGTCGCCGACGTGGTGGACTCCGACTCCCCCGACTGCCCGGAGTTGCCCACCGCCTCCGCGATAGCGGGTGCTCTCGTGACCGGCGAAGAGCCGACGCACCCGGACACGGCTGCCGGCCGCGCCGCGAAGTTGATGGGGGCGCAGAGGGCAAAGGGGGCGCAGGCGCAAATAAGCAAGAAAGAGGAACCCGCGTCCGACGATGAGGAGGATCACCGAGGCCGCTCCGTGTGGCCGTGGGTGATCGGCGTGCTCGCAGTCGCTCTCGCTGGTCTCGGCGGGCTGTGGTGGTTTGATTCCGCACGCTCCGACACGTATTTCGTGGCTGTCAACGACCGCGATGAATTCGTCATCGAGCAAGGCATGAAGAGCACGCTCCTCGGACGCGACATGCACGAACCCGTCCAGCAGGTGTGCATCAACAATGACAACCAGATCCGGCTCGTGGACGCCAACAATGTGCCGGGCGACTGCCGCGTGTTCGCGAAATCCGATCTCCCCGAATCGACTCAGGGCCGCGTGCACAACCTGGGCACCGGGTCCTACGCGGAAGTGACGGACCAGCTCAACCGGCTTGCCGACGACGCTCTGCCCGCCTGCGTCGACGACTCCGACACGGACAACTGCCGGGAGGTGAAATAAATGCGCCAGCTCTTCTCCCGCGGCCGGGAACTCTTCCTGCTCGTGCTGTCCGCGGCACTGTTGTTGCTCATGCTCGTTGGGCTGGAACTGTCCCAGGGCCACGCGCTCACAGTGGACATGCTGTGGCTCGTCGGCGGCTTCATCGGTGTGTACGCGATCGCCCACGTAGCCATGTGTTACGCCGCACCCCACGCTGACCAAGTGCTTTTGCCCTTGGTGGCAACCTTGAACGCGCTCGGACTGGTGATGATCTACCGCCTCGACCTAGAGACCGATTTCGGGCTTGCCCCGCGCCAGATGATGTGGTCTCTGGTGGGAATCCTCTTCCTGGTGGCCACGCTGCTGATCGTGCGCGACCACCGCGAGCTCACCCGGTTCTCCTACCTGTTGGGGCTGCTCGGCTTGATCCTGCTGGCTCTGCCGTTGGTGTGGCCGCAACCGCCGGACGCTGAAGCACGTATTTGGATTTGGCTCGGGCCATTCTCGATCCAGCCCGGTGAATTCTCCAAGATCCTTCTGCTTCTGTTCTTTGCGCAGCTCTTGGCGCAGAAGCGCTCCCTGTTCACGGTGGCCGGCTACCGTTTCCTCGGCATGACCTTCCCGCGCCTACGCGACTTGGCGCCGATTCTGCTGGTGTGGGCCATCGCGATCGTGATCATGGGCGTGTCCAATGACTTCGGTCCTGCCCTGCTGCTCTTCGCCACCGTGCTGGGCATGGTCTACTTCGCCACCGGCCGCACGAGCTGGCTGGTCATCGGCCTGGGCCTCGTCGCCGTTGGCGGCCTGGCTGTGTACAAGGTCTCTGCCAAGATCCAGGACCGCGTGGCCAACTTCCTCGACCCCCTGGCCAATTACGACACCACCGGGTACCAGCCCTCCCAGGCTCTGTTCGGTTTGAGCTGGGGCGGGGTGACCGGTACGGGCCTCGGCTTCGGCCACCCGCAGATGGTTCCGGTGGCTCATGCGGACTACATTCTCGCCGCCATCGGCGAGGAGCTGGGCCTTGTCGGTCTCGCGGCTGTGCTGATTCTCTTCGCCGTGTTCATCACCCGCGGTTTCCGCACAGCCCTAGCGGTGCGCGACCCGTACGGCAAACTCGTCGCCTCGGGTCTGTCGCTGACCATCGCCGTGCAGATCTTCGTCGTGGCCGGCGGCGTCTCCGCGATGCTGCCCATGACCGGTCTGACCACTCCGTTCATGTCAGCGGGTGGTTCCGCGATCATGGCGAACTACATCCTGTTGGGTCTGCTTTTGCGCATCTCCAACAACGCCAACCGGCCGGTGGAGGACACCGAAAGCGCCGGCGAGCCTGAGCTGGTGGGGGTGCGGTAAATGAATACGTCGATACGCTGGGGAGCTTTTGGCTCCATCCTGTTGACCGTGCTGCTGCTGGCGAATTTCACGTGGGTGCAGGCGTTCCACGAGGAGGAGTACGCGCGCAACCCACTCAATTCCCGCAACTTCATCGAGGCGAAGAAGGTCGAACGCGGCCAGATCAGCGCCGGTGGCCAGATCCTCGCGCAATCCACCCCGGTCGGCGACGGCTTTTACGAACGCAGCTATCCGAATATGCCGTACTCCTTCGCACCGGTCGTGGGCTACCTCTCCGACCGCTACGGCGTGGCCGGCATCGAGTCCGGGTTCAACGCCGACTTGAACGGCGAATCCAACGCGAAGGGCAACCGTTTCCTGCGCACGAACCAGGACGGCCGGGTGGGCGATTCCGTTGAGCTGACCATCGACCCGAAGACCCAGGCCGCCGCCTACGACCAGCTGGAAAGCCGCGGATACGAGGGTGCTGTTGTGGCACTTCGCCCGTCCACCGGTGAGGTGTTGGCCATGGCGTCGAACCCGTCGTACGACCCGAATTCCGTGGCCAACGACGCCACAGCCGAAGAGACGTGGAAGCAGCTTAACGACGCCCCCGGGCAGCCCCTTCTCAACCACGCCACCCAGGAGCAGCTCCCCCCGGGCTCGATCTTCAAGATCATCACCACCGCAGCCGGCCTCAAGAACGGGTACACCCCCGATTCCCCGCTAACTGGCGAGTCCGCGATCACGTTGCCGGGCACCGAGGTCCAGCTGACCAACTACGGCGGCAACACCTGCGGCGGAAGCACCAGCACGACGCTGCGCACCGCATTCATGCTGTCCTGCAACACGGCCTTCGTGCAGATGTCCACCGAGCTCGGCGATGAACCACTGCGAGAAGCCGCCACCGCTTTCGGTGTTGGCCAGCGATATGACCTGGGCCTCCCCAACGCCGCGGGCTCCCTCGGCGACCTTGAGGACCTGGCTGCCGTAGGTATGTCCGCAATCGGCCAGCGCGATGTCACCATGACGGCGGTGCAGGCCGCAGTCATGGCTGCCACCATCGCCAACGAGGGCCGCCGCATGGAACCGCACGTGGTGTCCCGCGTGGTCAGCCCGGAGATGAAGACCGTCCGGCAGATCCGGCCCCGCCAGGCGGCCGAGGCTGTGACCAAGGAAGAAGCGGAGACCATCACCGACCTCATGTACAGCTCCGAGCGGAACACGTACGGGTACAACGGCAACGGCTACGCTTCCAAGACCGGCACCGCCGAGCACGGGGAGAATCTTCCGCCCCACACCTGGTACGTCGCGTTCGACCCCGACAAGGATGTCGCAGTAGCCGTCGTGGTCAAAAACGGCGGCGGCCTGGGTGAGGGCGCGACCGGCGGCCAAGTCTCCGCACCCGTCGGCCGCAATATTCTGGCCGTGGCACCGGCCCCCAAGAAGGACGACAAGCAGGACGCGAACCCCGTAGGAGGCGCTGAGTAATGCACACCGACAACCGGGCAGAACTTCAAGAGCTCATCGGCCCCGACTACCAGCTTCAATGGATCATCGGGCACGGCGGGATGTCCACCGTCTGGCTTGCCGACGATCCCGCAAACGACCGCGAAGTAGCCGTCAAGGTGCTGCGCCCCGAATTCTCCGGCACCGAGGAATTCCTCACCCGCTTCCGCAACGAAGCCCACGCAGCGCAAGGCATCAATTCGGCGAATGTCGTGGCCACCTACGACTACCGCGAAGTCACCTCCCGCGACGGTGTCAACGTCTGCTTCATCGTCATGGAGTACGTCCGCGGGGAATCCTTGGCCGATCTCATTGCCCGTGAAGGCAAGCTCGAGGAAGCCGTTGCCCTCGACGTCCTCGAGCAAGCCGCTCACGGTCTCGCCGTGATCCACCAGCTTGGCCTCGTGCACCGCGACATCAAGCCGGGCAACCTCATGATCACGCAGAACGGCAAGGTGAAAATCACGGACTTCGGCATTGCCAAAGCCGCCTCCGCCGTGCCGCTCACCCGCACAGGAATGGTGGTGGGCACCGCCCAGTACGTCTCCCCGGAGCAGGCGCAGGGCTTCGATGTCACCGCGGCATCGGACGTGTACTCCCTCGGCGTGGTGGGTTATGAGCTGCTCACCGGCCAGCGCCCATTCACCGGCGACTCGTCTGTGTCCGTCGCGCTGGCTCATGTGTCCAACGAGGTCCCGCCGATGTCCACCTCCATCTCGGCGCCGGCACGCGAACTCATCGGAATCGCGCTGCGTAAGGACCCGGCGACGCGCTTCGCTGACGGCACCGAATTCCAGAACGCCATCGCCGACGCCCGAGTTGGCGCGCGCCCCACCACCGCCGTGACCAAGAAGGTCCCGGTCGAACCGACGCCGCAGGAATCCACCGCACAGCTCGCCGCCGTGACCGAGGCGACGACCATGCAGCCCGAAGCACCCCTGCCTGAGTCGCGGCCGCGTCCCCGGCCTCGGCAGCAGCAGCCTCCCGCACCGAAGACACCCCAACAGCAGAAGAAGAAGAGCAACGGCTTCGGCACCGGTGTCCTCGTCGCGCTGCTGGTGATTCTGGCCGGCACCGCCGCTGTGTGGGCCTACACCTCCGGGTTTTTCGAAGGCACCGGTGACAAACCCACCTCCACCACCGCCACGAGCACCGAACCGGAGAGCGAAACCGCTCCCCCGACGGAAACGGTGACGGAGACCGAGACCACTGAACAGCGGCCGACAAAGCGCGAGCGCCAGACCCAGGCACCGCCGTCGACGCTGTACAATTCGCCGGAAGCACAACGTCCGAGCCAGCCGCAACAGCAGCCGGAGCAGCCGCAGCAGCCGCAACAGCCGAGCCGCCAACCCGAGCAACCGGCACCGCAGCCGTCGGAAGCACCGGCCACGCAACAGCAGCCACCCGCCAACGACAATCCGTTTCCTGGACTGAATCTCCCTGGACTGCCCAACCCATAAACCCCTAAGGACCTGCGATTCATGACTCTCATCGGCGACCGTTACCAGCTTGGTAATTCCATCGGCACCGGCGGCATGTCCGACGTCTACGTGGCCACGGACACGCTCCTCGGCCGCGAAGTGGCAGTCAAAATGCTCAAAATCGACATGGCCCGGGACGAGAATTTCCGCGAGCGGTTCCGCAAAGAAGCGCAGAATTCCGCGCGGCTGAATCACCCGAATATCGTTGCGGTCTACGACACCGGTGAGACCGTCGTCGAGGGCATCTCCATCCCTTACATCGTCATGGAGCACATCAAGGGCCGCGACCTGCGTGCGATCGTGCGCGAGGACGGGCCGCTTCGTCCGGAGGAAGCCGCGGCGCTGATGTTCCCGGTGACGCTGGCCCTGCAGGCCAGCCACGATTCCGGCATCATTCACCGCGATGTGAAGCCCGCCAACATCATGGTCACCAGCACCGGCGAAGTGAAGGTGATGGACTTCGGCATTGCGCGCGCCCTGGATGATTCCACCGCGGCGATGACCCAGACTTCCGCTGTCATTGGCACTGCGCAGTACCTTTCCCCGGAGCAGGCCCGAGGGAAGACTGCAGATAACCGAAGCGACATCTACGCTCTCGGCTGCGTCATGTACGAGGCGGTCACTGGCACCCCGCCGTTCGAAGGTGAGACCCCATTCGCGGTCGCTTACCAGCACGTTCAGGAGGATCCGGAACCGCCGAGCGCGCGGATCCCCGATCTCACCGAGTCCGAGGCCGTGAACGTCGACGCGGTGATCCTCACCGCCATGGCCAAGCACCCGGCGGACCGATACCAAACCGCGCTGGAAATGGCCGATGACCTCGAACGTCTGGAACGCGGCTCGGTCACCCAAGCGGCGCGCAACCACTTGTCCGAGACAGATTTGGCGGAAGCTCCCGCACCGGTCCCGGAGGAGAGCCGGTACGAGCAGCACCGCAAGGAGACCCAGAAGGGCAAGAACAACACGGGGCTGAAAATCCTCGCGATCTTGATGGCGTCCGTCATGCTGCTCGGCGGGGGCGCCTTCGCGTTCAACAAGGTGCGCCAGGACCGCGAGGAAGAGACCGTCGACGAGATGGTCTTCGTGCCCAAGGTCGTGGGTAAGCCGCGGGAGGAAGCCGTCAAGGAGCTGGAGAAGCTCGGCCTGCAGGTCACCGTCAACGAGGCGCCCCACCCGGAGGTGCCACGCGGCCAGGTTCTCAGCACCAACCCGACTGAGGGTTCGCAGCTGCAAAAGGGCACGAACATTACGGTCACAGTGTCCTCGGGGCGCGAGATCACGGATGTCCCGGACATCACCGACCTGAGTCCGCAGGACGCGGCCGCCGAACTAGAAAAAGCGGGCCTCAAGCTTGACGACGACATCAAGCGCGAGCACTCCGACTCCGTCCCCGAAGGCGTGATCATCTCCCAGCAGCCAGCTGCAGGCTCCCAGTTGTCCAAGGGGTCGAAGGTGAGCGTCATCGTGTCCGAGGGCCGCGAGAAAATCCAGGTTCCGTCGCTGGCAGGCATGAATGCTGGCCAGGCTGAGTCCCTGCTGGCCTCTCTCGGTTTGAAGTCCACCACAGTTCAGGTGGACTCCCTCAAGCCGGCAGACGAGGTGTTGGCTGTCGCTGGCGAGGGTTCTGAGGTGGACCGTGGCACGACGATTGAACTGCGCGTCTCTAACGGCATGCTGATGAAGATGCCTAAGCTGGTCCGCCAGACCCGCGAGCAGGCTGAGGCCACCCTGCGCAGCCAGGGGTGGACCGGAACGTTGAGGAACGGCCACCCGGTGGACACCCCGGACCTGAACGATCACGGCTTGATCGCCGGCCACCGTCCGCCGGAGGGCACGGAGATCCGCAAGGACTCCGACATCACCATCGACATCTGGAAGAACCCGATCCGCGAAGGCGTGGACAGTATTCTCCCCCGCCCGTAGCTAAGTGACGGCAGCCAGCTGGGAGCCCTCAGCTTCCTGCTGGTAAAGTCACCGCTCAGAAGACACCTGAAGACTACCGACGACACAGTAAGAACACGCGCGCTGCCTGCTCGCGCGACGGAGCCACTCAAACTCCCAGCCGTGCAGGTTCAGCCCACGATGAAGGACGTGCAACATGCCTAAGGCAAAGGTCACTAAGGACACCGTCAGCACCCCGTCCACCACCACCTCCACCGGTGCCAACCGCACCCCGGTGAAGATCAACACCGGTGGCACCCCGGTCTGGTACAAGACCCTGATGTTCGGCTTCATGCTCGTCGGTCTGCTCTGGCTGGTGGTCAACTACCTCGCCGGCCCCCAGATCCCGTTCATGAACGAGCTCGGCCCGTGGAACTACGCCATTGGCTTCGGCGGTTTCATCATCGGTCTGCTCATGACCATGGGTTGGCGTTAAGCCCGATCACCTCCCAGAACGCACGAACCAGCGCTTTTCCAGCGCTGGTTTTTCGTGCCTGCACAATCCAGCGCATGCACCCACCCTGCGGGTTGTGGAACGTGTGGAAATCACGGTGTGTTGTTCACCGGGTTATCCCCAGCCATCCCCAGCCACAAACCCGCAGGCCACATTCCACAGGGTTGTGCACAACTCGGTGCGGGCCCTGTTGAAACTGCAGTTTAGACGCGGGAAATTCAGTTATCCACAGCCTGTGGAAGGTGGGACGGAAGTGACTTATTCACAGGTTCATCCACACCCTGTGGATAACTTCTGCGGGATGGTGTGAAGCAAACTGAGCATATGAAAACCCCGGGCCGTCGCCGTAGTAGGCGAACGGTCCGGGGCTAGAGGCCTAGCTCAGCGCAGTGAGTTTTAGACCTTGGAGTCGGAGCCAGCGACGTAGTAGCGCTGCTTGTTCACGAACTCATCCATGCCCAGCGGGCCGAGCTCACGGCCCAGGCCGGACGCTTTCACACCACCGAACGGCAGCTCCGCACCGCGGGCCTGCGGGATATTCACGTGGATCATGCCGGTGTCGATCTTCGCCGCCACCTTCTTCGCACGCTCCTCATCCTCAGACATCACGGCGCCGCCGAGGCCGTAACGGGAGTCGTTGGCCAGCTCGATGGCTTCCTCCTCGGAGGAGACCTTGTACACCTCGGCCACCGGGCCGAAGAACTCCTCGTAGTAGGAATCAGAACCCACCGGGATATCGGTGATCACGGCCGGGGTGATGTAGGCGCCCTTGCCGGTGACTTCGCCGCCGATGCGCAGGTTAGCGCCTTCGTCGACAGCGACCTTCAGCTGCTGGGCAAGCATCTCCGCTGCGTCGCGGGAGGACAGCGGGTAGTACTCGTTGCCCTCGCCCGGGTTCAGCGGATCGCCTTCGCTATACGACGACGCGAGCCCGACCAGCGACTGCACGAACTCGTCGTAAATGTCCTCCATGACGATGATGCGCTTGTTCGCCGTGCACGCCTGGCCGACGTTGCCCACGCGCTTCTCCCACGCCGTCTTCGCCGCGGCCTTCACATCGGAAGAATCCAGCACAACGTATGCGTCGGTGCCGCCGAGCTCCAGCACGCACTTCTTCAGAGCCTGACCAGCCTGGGAGGCGATGGCGCGACCGGCGGTCTCCGAACCCGTCAGGGACACGCCCTGAACGCGGTCGTCCTCGATCATGGTGGAGATCTGCGAGTGCTGCGCGTACACGTTCGTGTACAGCCCCTTCGGAGCGCCAGCCTCGTCGAAGATCTTCTCGATAGCTGCGGCGGAGCGCGGGCAGATCTCAGCGTGCTTGACCATCACGACGTTGCCGGCCATCAGAGCCGGCGCCGCGAAACGGGCGACCTGGTAGTAGGGGAAATTCCACGGCATGATGCCCACGATGATCCCGAGCGGGACCTTGCGCATGATGGAGGTGCCGCCCTGGTTGTTCGGGATCTCCTCGTCGGCACCGAACCGGGAGCCGTTGTCGGCGTAGTAATTGAAGATCTCCACGACATCGTCGACCTCGCCGTCACCCTCAGTCACGGACTTGCCCATTTCCTCGGCGATGATGCGGGCGAGCTCGTCACGCTGCTCGTCGAAAAGCGATGCCACCTTGTGCAGCACCTTCGCGCGCTCCTCGAAGCTCTTCTCGCGCCACTCTTTGAACGTGTCGTTCGCGGTGGCGAGCGCCTGCTCTAATTCGTCGTCGGTGATGAAGTCGAAGCTCTCGACAATTTCGTTGGTCTTCGGATTCTGTACACGGAATTTTGTTGGCATGTACTCCACGGTACGGACGCTGCGGACAACGCGCTATAAAAACTTTTTTATGTCCAGAACGGAACTGTGGTTGCCGCGGCAGCGACGGCCACAGCTGTCGCTCCCCCTCCCCAACGGACACGCGCGTCCCGGGACGTGAGCGGCCCCGCCATGAGCGTTCCGGCGATGAGTCCGCCGAGGTGCCCCCACAGGCTCACATTCGGCGTGATCAGCGTGAAAACGAGGTTGCCGCCGACAAGAACCAGTGGCGCGCGCAGATCCGTGTGGCTGCGTGCGGCGATAGCTACGAGCAGAGCCATGAGCGCGTACAGCGCACCGGAAGCTCCGGCGGTGGGCTCTTCGAAGCCGAATAGGAGCACGGCTGCGGACCCACCCAGCACCCCAGCCAGGTAAGCCAGCACGAACGGGCCGGTGCCCACAGCGCGCTCGACAGCGGCGCCGACAACGACGAGCATGAGCACGTTCACCGTCAGGTGGGTGATGTCCAAGTGCATGAACCCGGAAGTCAGCGCGCGGAACCAGCCAAAGCGCTCATCCACGACGAAGGGGCCCCACAGGACGGTGGAGGTGCCGGCACGGGAGGACCAGATGACGTCGACAAGCGAATGCGCGTCGAGCGCCGCAACGAGGAACGCCCCCACACACAGCGCGGCGATGACTGCTGTGGCGGGGGCGCCGTAGAGGACGCGGTTCAATTAATCGGAGACGGTGACGGACTCGATGACAACATCCTCGACCGGGCGGTCCATGCGGCCGGTCTGCACGTTCGAGATCTCGTCGACGACCTTCTTGGAGGCCTCGTCGGTGACCTCGCCGAAGATGGTGTGGCGGTTGTTCAGGTGCGGGGTCTGCGCGACGGTGATGAAGAACTGGGAACCGTTGGTGCCCGGGCCAGCGTTAGCCATGGCGAGCAGGTACGGGCGGTCAAACTGGAGCTCCGGGTGGAACTCATCCGCGAACTGGAAGCCCGGGCCGCCGGTGCCGGTGCCGGTCGGGTCGCCGCCCTGGATCATGAATCCCGGGATGATGCGGTGGAAGATCGCGCCGTCGTAGAACGGGCCCTCGTTGGAGCCGGAGGCGTTCTTGGTGGAGTAATCCTGGGTGCCCTTGGCCAGGCCGGTGATGACCTCAACCGTGTTCGGGGCATGGTTGCCAAACAGGTCCACAACGATGTCGCCGTGGTTGGTGTGGAACGTCATTGTCTGAGTCTTCTGAGTCATGGCAACAAGGGTACGCGTCGGAACGGAGGGCCGTCAGCGCCCCCTGTTCGACCGTCCAGTACGAACGCTATAGACTGATCTGTCTTGCTTAAACGAACCAATCGGTTTATTATGACGGTTTGTTAAGCAAAAACCCAGACAGGTGGAAGGACATGAGAATGTTCAAGAAGATCACTGCTGTCGCCATGGCTGGCGCCCTCACCCTCGGCCTCACTGCATGCGGCTCGAGCGAAAGCAGCGACGGCGGCGACGACCAGACCATCCGCGTGGCTACCTCGCCGGGCCCGTACTCCGAGCTGTTCCAGAACGGTGTCGCACCGATCCTGGAGAAGGACGGCTACGAGCTCGACTTCCAGAGCTTCACGGACCTCACCCAGGCCGACACTGCCCTGGCGGAAGGGTCCGCGGACCTCAACGTCGAGCAGCACACCGCGTGGATGAACGTGTTCAACAAGGAGAAGGGCGGCAACCTGACCGCCATCACCGAGGTCCCGACGGTTCCGGCCGGCCTGTACTCGCAGAAGCACACGTCCCTGGACGAAGTCGCTGACGGGCAGACCGTCGGCATCCCGCTCGACGGCTCCAACAAGTCCCGCGCGATCCACGTGCTTGTCGACGCCGGCTGGGTCACCCTCCGCGACGACGCCGACGAGACTCTCCTCGCGGAGTCCGACATCGCGGACAACCCCCACAACCTCAAGATTGAACCGATGGATTCCGCGAACCTCTCGCGCTCCCTCCCCGACCTGGACTGGGCCGTCATCCCGGGCTCTATGAGCTACTCCGCGAAGCTCGACCCGAACCTGCAGCTCTTCCAGGAGGAGCTGCGTCCCGAGCTCATCCTCGTGGCCGTGACCACCGAGGACAAGAAGGACGCTCCGTGGGCGAAGGCAGTCGCAGACGCCTACCGCTCGGACGAGTTCAAGGAGTACTTCGACTCCCAGAACGAGAACGATTACTGGTTCCTCCCCGACTCCCTGAAGTAAGCGAACGGAGTTTCATGACTGACGCTGTCGTATTCGACCATGTGACCAAGGTCTTCCCGGGACGGGAGGGCTCATTCACAGCGCTGGACGATGTCAGCTTTGCCGTCCCCGACGGCAGCGTAGCTGGTGTCGTGGGCACGTCCGGTGCCGGCAAGTCCACGCTCATCCGGATGGTGAACGGGCTGGAGACCCCGACCTCGGGCGCCGTCAGGGTGCATGGCCGCAATCCGGCAGACTTGAGCACCTCGGAGTTGCGCGAGCTGCGCCGGCAAGTGGCCATGGTGTTCCAGAGCAGCAATCTGCTGGAGACCAAGACCGTCGCCGAGAACGTGGCCACGCCGTTGAAGCTGGTCAAGGCATCGAAAAGCGAGATTGCGCGACGCACCTCCGAGGTACTTGAGATGGTCGGCCTGTCCGACCGCGCCGACCACAAGCCGCGCCAGCTTTCCGGCGGGCAGCGTCAGCGCATCGGCATCGCGCGCGCACTCGTCACCGACCCGACGCTCTTGCTTTGCGACGAACCCACCTCCGCCCTCGACCCCATCACCACCAACCAGATCCTCGACCTGCTCCGCAACATCAACGAAGAACTCGGTGTGACCGTCTTGATCATCACCCACCAGATCGATGTGGTCGCCCGCCTGGCCGACAGCCTTGCGGTGCTCTCCGAGGGCCGGTTGGTGGAATCCGGCCCGGTGGCGAAGGTGTTTGCCAACCCACAGCACGAGCTGACCAGAAAATTCGTTGACACGGTCATCCCGCCCGAACTGGACGGCAGTGCGCGTAAAGAGCTGTCCCGCGCGCTGGTGAAGAACTACGAGGTGTAAACCATGAACGAGCTCAACACGTGGTGGCGCGAAACCACCGGTTCCCGGGTCACCCCGGAAATGTACGTCGACTCCTTCGGCGAGACCCTCTACATGGTGGGCATCTCGCTATTCCTCGGCGCTCTTCTCGGCATTCCGCTGGCACTCGCCCTGGTGATCACCCGGCCCGGCGGCCTGAAGCCGAACAAGTTCATCTACAGCGCACTGAACGTGTGCGTGAACATCATCCGCTCGCTGCCGTTCATCATTCTGCTGGTGGCCATCACCCCGTTCACCCGCGTTATCGCAGGAACCGCCATCGGCACCACAGCAGCCCTGGTCCCTCTGACCTTGTACATCGCCCCGTTCATCGCACGCCTCATCGAGCAGTCCCTGCTTGAGGTGAACCCCGGCATCACCGAAGCCGCGGACTCGATGGGCGCAGACCTGTTCCAGACCATCCGGTATTTCCTGTTGCCCGAAGCCAAGTCGTCGATCATTTTGGCCATCACCACCGCCACGATCGGCCTGATCTCCGCGACTGCCATGGCCGGCACGATCGGCGGCGGCGGTGTCGGCGACCTGGCCATTTCCTACGGCTACCAGCAGTTCGACTCGCTGGCGATGCTCATGACCGTGGTGATCCTGATCATCATCGTCCAGGCCATCCAGTCCGTGGGCAACACCCTGGCCCGCCGCGCGCGGGCGTAGCGCTACCTAAGGGGACCTGGATCTAATTTCCTTGTAGGAGGAAGGGGTTTTGCGGCCAGCGCGCAGACAGTTTAAGCCCAGATCCAAAAGTTGTTAGGAGTTCCGTGGATGAGCGATTCCCCGACTGAAAGACGGATTGCGTGCCGTGAGTTCTAGGTAATCATCAAGAAAACCTTTTCGTAACCGAGTCCGGAAAAGGAAGTTATCTAGGGCGACAATCACCGCAAGGACCGAGTTTGATCCGTACCTCTCATCTACAATCCGCTCCGCTCGACTTTTCACGCCAGCGGGCACGCTCGGTTGATCCAGTACGAAGCAATTCCACAAACGTGCTGAATGGGCGCACTTGTTCCTAACAAAAGTAAATGAACGCAATTGGCTCGCAAGGTAGGGTTTACCCACTCCAAGAATTGAGCACGCTCTCCCGTAGACGGCACCACCATCGTTCCTAAAGGTGATTGCCTTCGAAAGCGTCCCTAAAGAAAATGCTTCAACCGCCACCCAAACTGGGACGTCATTCAGCCATCCGGAACCATCCCCGTCCGCATCTCTGCGATACTTCCCCAAAAAGGGTTCTTTCGATCGCTCCAGCTCGCTGGCAATGAGCTGGTGAGTAGGCTTAACGGCTGGGTTCTTAGGAAGCTTGTAGGCGTTATTCCCAAGAAATTTTTCATACGCACCGTGAATCTCGCCTTCGCTCAGTGCAAACGCAGTGCGAGTAGCAATCTCGGCAAGCTGGATGCCATCTAGTAGGAAGGATCTGAGCCGCGCGTCGAGCTCGTACAGCTGAACAATGTCGTTCCAAGCCGCGCCAGAAACGAATTCTTCCTTCCCGGCGGCCGGATCCACCTGGAAGTAGCGCATGTATCCGGAAAAACGGTAGTAGTTATTCCGCTGCAAAAATTCGGCGGCAACTTCTCGCGATGGAATGCGGAGTCCACGGTCGGCAATCTTATCTACCTGTTCTTGGACCGACAGGTAGGGCTTCCGGCGGTTCACAACCTAGAGAATAACAAGCCCCCCTCTCATATTGCGCTGTTCTACGGGAAGCTCGGAGGGGGTCTCGATTGGTTCAAATATTACCCAAAAACGCCCAAACAACGAAATATTTGCGTCATCGGCGTTGCACAAGAAGTCTGCTGGTATCTAAAGGTAGCCCCGGTCAGCCGATATGGCTGACCGGGGCTAAGTGTGCTATCTACTAGGCCTTAGACATAGGTGCCAAAGAAGCCTTAGAGGCCCTGGGCCACCTCGTCGCGGGCGGCGACCATGTTGGCCAGAGCTGGCTCGACCTCGGCGTAGCCGCGGGTCTTCAGGCCGCAGTCCGGGTTGACCCAGAGGCGGTCAGCCGGGACGTTGTCTAGGGCGGCCTTGATCAGCTCGACCATCTCCTCCTTGGACGGAACGCGCGGGGAGTGGATGTCGTAGACACCCGGGCCGATCTCTGCGTGGAAGGTCTCGTCGATGTCCTCGAGCAGCTCCATCTTGGAACGAGCAGCCTCGATGGAGGTGACGTCGGCATCCAGGCCGGCGACAGCATCGATGATCTGGCCGAACTCGGAGTAGCAGAGGTGGGTGTGGATCTGGGTGGTCGGCTCAGCCTCCAGAGCCACGAGGCGGAAGGCGCGGACGGCCCAGTCGAGGTAGGCCGGGCGGTCGTCGGCACGCAGCGGGAGCAGCTCGCGCAGAGCCGGCTCGTCGATCTGGATGACCTTGATGCCGGCCTTCTCCAGGTCGGCGACCTCGTCGGCCAGAGCCACACCGATCTGGTCGGCGGAGACGGACAGCGGGACATCGTCACGCTTGAAGGACCAGGCCAGGATGGTCACCGGGCCGGTGAGCATGCCCTTGACCGGCTTGTCGGACAGGGACTGCGCGTAGGCGGACCACTCAGTGGTCATGGCCTCCGGGCGGGAGACGTCGCCGACGACGATCGGCGGACGGGTGCAGCGGGAGCCGTAGGACTGGACCCAGCCGTTCTCGGTGACTACAAAGCCGTCGAGAAGCTCGGCGAAGTACTGGACCATGTCGTTGCGCTCCGGCTCGCCGTGAACCAGGACGTCGAGGCCGAGGCGCTCCTGCAGCTCGATGACGTTCTTGACCTCGGTCTTGAGCGCCTCGTTGTACTGCTCGTCGGTGAGCTCGCCGTTGCGGTGGTCGGCGCGTGCCTTGCGGATCTCGGTGGTCTGCGGGAAGGAGCCGATCGTGGTGGTCGGCAGAGCCGGGAGGCCGAGCTCCTTCTGAGCCTGCTGGCGCTCCGCGAACTCCGGCTGACGCTGGACGGTGCCCTCCGGCAGGGCTGCGACGCGGTCGGTGACAGCCGCGTTGTGGATGCGGGTGGACTCGGCGCGGGTGCGCACGGCACGGTCGGAGCGGCCGAAGGCCTCCGGTGCGTTCTCCTCGCCGGCGACGAGAGCGGTGATCTCCTCAATCTTCTCGTCGGCGAAGGACAGCCACGGTGCGACGTCGACCGGGATGTTCTTCTCGGCGTTGAGGGTGTGCGGCACGTGCTGCAGGGAGGTGGAGGTGGAGACGCTGGCGGCGCCGATCGCGTTCAGTACCTCGACCTTCTTACGCAGGTCAGCGGCCCAGACGTTGCGGCCGTCGATCAGGCCGGCAACGAGGGTGGTGTCCTTGCCCTCAAAGGCGGCGACGCGTGCGGGGTAGTCGGCGTTGGCCTCGAGGGTCCACGGGGACAGGTCAACGTGGACGGCCTCCGGAGCCACGGCAGCCAGGGCGTTGAGGCCCTCGCGTGCGGAGCCGTACGGGGTGGTCACGTACACGTTCGGGCGGTTCTCGGCTTCGAGGAGCTTGGACCATGCCTGCTCGGTGTACTTGGCCAGCTCGGCGTCCGGGGTGGAGAGGTCGGCGACCAGGGCCGGCTCAGCGACCTGGACCCACTCCACGCCGGCGTCCTTGAGGGCGGCGAAGACGGCGGCGTAGGCATCCACCAGCTTGTCCAGCAGGGACCACTCGACCGGCTTGGACAGGGCGAGCAGGGTGACCGGGCCGACGAGTGCCGGACGGACGGTGTGGCCGGCCTCACGGGCCTCCTCGACCAGACGGACGATGCGTTCCGGAGCCGGAGTGATGTCCTGGCCGGCCTCAACCTCGGGCACGAGGTAGTGGTAGTTGGTGTCGAACCACTTGGTCATCTCCAGCGGCACGCGGGAGTCGTTGCCGCGGGCGAGCGCGAATTCCTCGTCCAGGTCCGTGCCGCCGGCAATGAGGCCGACGGTCAGACCGGTCTCAAGCACCTGGTCGTAGTACGCGACATCTGCCGGGATGGCGTAGTCCTCGGTCAGGCCGAGGTCGCGCAGGTGGTTGTAGGTGTCAATGCGCAGCGCACGGGTGGTGGTGCGGAAGGTGTCAGCGTCGATGCGGCCAGCCCAGTAGGACTCCAGCGCGCGCTTCAGCTCGCGGTTGGCGCCGATGCGGGGGTAGCCCTCGATCGTGGCCTTGGGGAAAGTAGTCACAGTTTCTCCTTGGGGTTTCCTATTTAGGTTCTATTCCGAGCCGCGACAGCAGGTCTTGCGTCACCGCCAGGTTGTTGTGGGTGTAGATGTGCAGGCCGCCCACGCCGGCGTCGAGAAGCGTGCCCGCGAGTTCCGCGGTGAGCTGCATGCCCACCTCGTATTCCTCGTCCGGGTCGCTTGCCGCCGCCAGCTTATCGACGACACGCTGCGGCACCTCGATCCCCGACAGCACGCCCATGCGCTGGGCCCGCTTCAGGCTCGTCATAGGCATGATGCCGGGGATCAGGGGGATGCGCACGCCAGCCATCCGGGACTGCTCCGCGAAGCGCAGGTAGTCCTCCGCCTCGAAGAACAGCTGGGTGATGGCGAAGTCTGCTCCAAGCCGCTGCTTGGACAGCAGCACGTCTAGGTCCAGGTCCGGCGTGGGCGATTCCGCGTGGCCGGACGGGTAGCAGGCCACCGACAGCGCGAGCTTGCCCGCGGCAAGGCGGTAGGCATTCTCGTCCTCGATTTCCCGGATGAGCGTGAGCAGTTCTGTGGCGTACTGGAGGTAGCCGTCCGGCAGGCGGGTCTCCCCTTCCGGGAGATCGCCGCGCAGAGCGAGGAAGCCGCGCACACCGGAGTCGATGAGCGTGCGGATCCAGTCTGCGAGCTCTTCGGTGGGCCCAGCGGTGCACGCCAGGTGCGCGATGGTGGGCAGGTTGGTGCACTCGTTGAGCCGGGCGATGAAGTCCGCGGTGCCCTGCAGCCATCCGGAGCGGCGGGAGCTGGTCACGGCCAAGTAGTCCGGCTTGTAGGCGATCAGACCGGTGATCAGGTCTTTCAGCTTCGCCTCGTCAGCGTCATGGCGCGGCGGGATGAGCTCGAAGCTCAGAGCAGTCCTCTGCTGCCGCTTCACAGCGGGGCGGGCACCGTTGTGGGGTGCTTCGTCGAGGGGGTCCAAGGGCGCAGACGCCGACAGCCTCGACGAAAAGTGTCCTTCAGTCAACGAAGGAGTCCTTTCGTCCTATCGGTTCAGGTTCGTTCTGCCGGGCACGACTGCTTCTTCAAAGTCATTCGTGTCCGGGTTGGCTGGGCTCAGCACTTGGAAACTGGTTGGAATGTAACCCGGGCTGGTTTGACCGATCAAAGGGGTCCCCCGTTTAAGGCCCTATTCGCACTGTTCAACGCGGTTCCAGCGATGAATATAAAAGCCAGAATTCTGCAGAAAATGAACCGAGCTGTCCACTCTGTGGACAACCGCGGGCCAAAGTCCGCGACGGTGTCCAGTCAGTTCACTACTCTGGGGAGACAAAGACAAGAGCATTGCACCACTCCACGAAAGGCCAGACCACACCATGAATCTCCGCAATATTCGCATTGCCTCCGCGGTGGCAGGCACCCTGTTCAACCGTTACCGCGAGCTGAATAACGAGCAGAAGCGCGATGTCTACGAGGCTGTCCGCCTCATGGCGCGCGGCAACAACGAGGAAAACGAGGCAGACACGGCGAACTTCTCCGATGCCCGCCGGCAGGCCGGCGACGTCACCCGGGCAGCTCACGCGCGTCTGGACCGCCGCCGCGCTCTCTTTGAGGCGGAGCAGCTGGACAAGAAAGAGAAGAAGAAGCTGGAGAAGGCTCTAAAGAAGAAGAAATCCGGGGGCACAAACGGCATCGGCCTCGGCGCCCTGATTCTGACTCTTCTCGCAGCCATCGCCGGCGGCATCTACTACTTTGTCTTCGGCAACGATTCCAAGCCCGCTAAGAAAGCGCCGCAGAAGCCGGCGCCTAAGCCTGCCCCCGCCAAGGCGTCCGTCCAGCGCACCCAGCCGCCGACAATGGACTCGACGCGCGAGGCCGCAACGAAGGATCACGGTCCGCTCAGCGAGGAGCCGGCGGAGCGCGACGAGGCCCTGCTCAGCTCCATCGACGAGCAGCTGTCCACACTGGACACGCTGGACAACGCCCAGCGGGAGCACCCCGGCAACGACGCCCGCTAGCTAGCGCTGACCCTCACACCGCCAGCACCGATTGAAAAGCCTCGATTGTCTCTTCGCGCTTCGCGGCCAACTCAGGGTCGTCGTGCCAATGGTCGAACGTGATCGCGGTGACCAACGGCCCGACACCGTAGTCGAGGAGGCCCCAGACGAAGTGGTCCCAGTGGGTTTTCGGGTCGACGTCGAAAAGCGAGCGTGTTTTCTCGATCTGCTCCCCCAAGATGCCTAGCAACCGCAACCCGCAGGCGATATCCAAATCGGAGCGGGTGCGGAAGTTGCGGTATAGGGTGGCAATGCCCACGTTCGCGCGCGCCGCGACGGCCTCGAGGGTGACAGAAGATTCCGGTGTGGTGCGCATCGCGAGGGCGCGGCCAAGCTTGCCGACGAATTGAACAACCCGGCCGCCCAGTTCGTCCGTCGAGGTCGCCATGATCGTCCTCGGCTGCGTCGGCGTCGTCGCTTTCCTCCTGGCCATGCCGGGTTTCTGGAAGGAACACGTGCTCATGGAGAAGGACATCCACCCGGAGCTGGACGTCTAGCCGCTCCCCCACCCCGACTCCATAACTAACGCCCGGCCACAACAGGCCGGGCGTTTCTGCTGCCCCCGAACGCGCACCCGGCGCGAAACCGAATCCTCGCGCCATCAAGATGCGCGAACGGTAACAATTGATCGGCAACTATGCTCCCGACAACGGCGTTATGTCGCAGTGGGAAGACGTAGTAGACCAGAGTTGCCGTTCGATTGTTACCGTTCGCGGAATGGGCGCCGGCGGAATGGGCGCCGGGAAACCGCCCGCCGGCGGTGAAACCGGGTACGAGCCGCGCTAACGGGCGAGCTAGCGGGTCTGCAGATGTTCCAGGATGCGGCGCTCCAGCTCGCCGAACTCGGGTGAGCTGATCACCTCGGTTCCGCGGGGGCGAGGCAAATCCACGTCGATGATCTCGCGGACGGACGCGGGACGGGGGCTGAGCACCACGATCCGGTCGGAGAGCATGATCGCCTCGCGCACATCGTGAGTGATCAGCATGGCGGTCCAGTCGTGCTCGGCCCACATCCCCTGCAGCCATGTCTGGAGTTCGGTGCGGGTGAGGGAGTCGAGGGCGCCAAAGGGTTCGTCGAGAAGCAATGTGCTCTTCTCCTGCACAACGGTGCGCAAGAGCGCGGCGCGTTGGCGCATGCCGCCGGAGAGCTGGAACGGCAAGGCTTTTTCGAATCCCTCGAGGCCGAATTGCGGGAACCATTCCCGTGCGCGGGCCCGGGCCTCTTTTTTGGGCACGCCCTGGACCTCGAGACCCAGCGCAGCGTTTGCTTCAATCGTGCGCCACGGAAAGAGAAGGTCTTTTTGGGGCATGTAGGCGGTGGTACCGTCGAAACGCAGCTCGCCGGAATCGGGCTTGTCCAGCCCGGCAATGATGTTGAACAGCGTCGACTTGCCGGCGCCCGAAGGTCCGATGAGCGAGACGAACTCGCCCGGCGCGACATCGAAGCTCACGCGGTCGAGCACCTGGCGGTCGGCGAATGCGCGGCTGATCTGGTCGAGCTCAAGCACGCTCGGCCTTCCTTTCCTTGATGTGCCACGGGATGACCGCGCGCTCAATGAGGTAGGTGGACAGGTACAGCAGGACACTGATCACTGCCGTGACCACCACGGCGGCGAGCACGAGGTCGGTGCGGAAGGCGTTCTTCTGCACACTCATGTAGATGCCCAGGCCCTTCTTGGCGCCGACGTACTCGGCGAAGATCGCGCCCGTCACCGCGTAGGTGATGCCGATGCGCAGGGCGGTAAAGAATTCCGGCATTGCCGACGGCAAACGCACCATCCAGAACTCCCGCCACTTGGACGCCCCCATGCTGCGCAGCAGATTCGACGCCTCGCGGTCGGTGCGGGCGAAGCCCTCGATCAAGCCGATGGAGATGGGAAAGAACGTCACCAGCGCCACCACCAGTGTCTTGGGCAGCAGGCCGAAGCCGAACCAGATGATCATCAGCGGGGCGATGGCCACCACCGGAATCGTCTGGGAGGCGACCAGCAGCGGTGTCAGACCGCGCTTCAGTGTCGGGGAGAAATCGATCGCGATGGCGATCAGCCACGCACACACCAGCGACAGTGCGAAACCGATCAGCGTCACCTGCAGTGTGGCCAGGGCGTGGGTGCCCAGGATGTCGCGCTGAGCCCACCCGGAGCGGGCCACCTGCGACGGGGCCGGCAGCACCTGGGGGCGCACGCCCGTGACGCGCACGAGCACCTCCCACACGGCCAAGCCGACGAGGACGAAGACCAGCGGCACCCAGATATTGCTACTGAGCCCGCGAGCCCGCCCGGCACCGCCGCCGGCGGTGACAGATGACGTGGCCGCCGCGGAATTAGTCGGCGATGTACTCATTAGTGAAGTAGGTGCTCCAGTCGGGGGCTTCGGTCAGGGGGTTATTCGTGTCGTCGACAAGCAGCTGGTTGTCGAAGAGGAACTGACCCAGGTTAGCCCAGTGCTCCTGCGTCTGGTGGCCGAACTTGCCGTTCTCATCCAGCATGTACTTCTCGGAGAGCATGCGCTGGCTCTTCTTCACAAACTCGAGGTCAGTGAGAATCTCCGGGTTCTCCTTCTGCAGGATCTCCGCGGCCTCATCCGGGTTGTCCACTGCGTCCTGGAAACCGCGCTGGATGGCCTGGACGAACTTCTTGGCCTCCTCCGGGTGCTCCTCCATCCACTTGTTTCCGCCGACGACGAGCATCTGGTAGCTGTCCGGGAAGCCGTAGTCGGTGTAGGCGAAGTTCTTCAGCTTCACGCCGCGGTCCTCGGCCTCGATGCCCTCCCAGGCAACGTACGGCACAGTGAAGTCGACGTCGTGGGAGTACAGCGCCTCGTATGCGGAGGTGCCCAGGGTGACTTCCTCGAACTCGCCCTTGCCGCCGGCGCCGCGAATGACGCCCTTGAGAATCGCGTGGTCGGCAGGCGACCCGAAGCCGCCGAAGGTCTTGCCGTCCAGGTCGGCCGGGGTCGTGATGTCATCGCGGTCAGCCAGGACGCTGACCTCGGTGGTCCAGGTCTGCTGGATAGCCAGCACGGAGCGCACATCGGCGCCCGCGGCCTTGGCCATGGTCATGCGGTCCTGCGTGTCCACCGCGAACTCGGCGTTGCCGGAATCGACCAGCAGGATCGGGTTGCTGTCGTTGTACGGCACGACCTCAACATCCAGGCCCGCGTCCTTGAAGTAGCCCTTGTTCATGGCCACGTACAGGCCGGTGTGGTTGGTGTTCGGCGTCCAGTCCAGCGCGAAGCGGACCTTCGTCATACCGTCTTCCTCGCCCGCGCTGCCACCGCATGCAGCCAGCATCATCGTCGATGCGAGCGCAGTCAGAAAAACGGCGATCTTCTTGCTAATGCCCATGTACCTCGGCCTTTCTCAGGGCGGACGGGCATAGGCGCACGCAAACTTCGCGACCATCCCTCCGCCAGTGCTAACTGGTTCAGGTTCGACGGGTGTCATCTCAGCCCGGCCAGTACGGCCCGGGCACCCCGTGTCACGCATTCCAGGTTATACCAAGGCCTCACCCAGCTTCGGAGAACTTCCGCTTATCGACGTTCCACTCCCCCCCCCTTGCATTCCACAGACAGAGTAGTACAGTAGATTCTATCCTTTACAGACCGCTTAGTCTGTGGGGCCGATATGAAACAGAAAGGAATCACTATGTCCACTCTTCTCTCCGTCACCTTCGACAGCCCCTACGAGTTCACCGACCAGAAGATCCGCGAAGGATTTGAGCAGGCCATTCCGGACCTGCAGCAGCTGCCGGGCCTGATCTGGAAGGTCTGGACGTCCCAGCCGGGCGAGGGCCGCGGGGCGTCCTTCTACCTCTTTGATTCCGCGGACAACGCGAAGCAGTGGGGCGAGGGTCCGCTGGTGAAGACCCTCGAGGACCTGGGCAACTCCAACATCGACGTGCAGTACTGGGAGGTCGAGGAGGAATTTTCCAAGCAGACCTTCGCCGTCCTTGCGCGCACGAATAGCTAGACCGCCGAGGTACGCGAAATGACAATCCCCCAATCAGCACAGGACTTCGGGCTTTTCGAGTCCCTGGTCGGCCGCCGCTCCCGGCGCGTCGGCCTCGGTGCCGTCATCCCCGACGGTCCGCTGGCGTACGAGTCGCCGTTCGAGCCCATTCCGCTTTCTGACGATGAACGTGCCCTCCTCGCTTTCGCCGCCCTCGGCGTAACCGGATTCAACCTGGGCATGCCCCACACGGCTTCCGGCGAGACTGACAAGGGCGCCAATTACATCGTCCGCTACCTCGGCCGCACTGCTCCCAGTGGTGCGGGTATCGAGTCCAGCGAAATCCTCATCACCGACGACTCCGGCACCTACATCTCCCAGACGCGCAACCTGTCCCCGGATCAGCTTGCGGAGATCGCGGAGTCCACAACGCTCGAGGACTACGTCGCGCACGCCAAAAACAACTTGGTCAAGCTTTCCGACGATCCCGTTCGGCTCCCCGCCGAGTGGGGCTTCATTGACAAGCACAACTGGTGGACAGCTCTGCAACCGGGCACCACCCTGATTGTGCCGGTACTTGATTCCGCCGAGTACGGTTTGAACCTGCTCAGCTTGCTCTCCGGCGAAGGCACGGTTGTGTGGGACGAGCAGGCTGACCGGCCCGTGGGCAAACCTGAAAAGTTGCTCAAGAGCGGTCACCTCAATGCCGACATGAAGGTGCCCTACTCATTCTTCGAGTCCTACTTATTCAAGATGGCCAACCATGAGCTGAGTCTCGCGCCTTACAATGCGCAGCTTGCCCTCCAGGCTATGGGCTTGGGCGGGTGGCTGTACGGCGGCATCAACCCCGATGCGCTGTTGGGCGCCTTTGCTGAGCACGGCCACAAGGGTTTTGGTTTCACCTTCGAGCAGTCAGGTCCGCAGAACATTCCGAATCCGGTCGGTCTACCCGAGTACTTTGAAACCCTAGCCCCGCCGTTCGTCTCCTCCCCGCGTGAAGCAGTGGAGACGTTCATCGCCCGTAAATTCGGCCCGAACGGCACGTACGAGGCCAGCCAGGGACCATACAAGGATCAGCGCGGTGTCACCTCGCAGATCCAGCGCGTCACCGACGAGCAGGTGGAGTACTACATCTCCGTCGTGGAGGAGATTTACGAGCGCGACGGCCGCTATCCCGGGTCTGGCCCCACGGTGCTCTCGGGCATTTACACCCAGGCCACCCACGTCGATCCAGAGTACTACGCGACGTTCCACAACGACGACGCACTGCTTGAGACCCACCACAACCACTTCAACGACTGGCACGGTGGCGAACAGCCCAAACGCCGAAAGTAACTTCCCATAGCGAATGGGAAAGCATTCGACCTCCTAGCCGTGAACCGCGGTTAGGAGGTCCATCTTGTGGAGCATAGGGGAATCGAACCCCTGACCTTCGCATTGCGAACGCGACGCTCTACCAACTGAGCTAATGCCCCTCAGACACCAAAAAACGTTACGCCTCTCCCCCTCCGGCGCCAAAATCGGTCTTCGGCTCTGGGAAAGCGCATTCACAGAGTGCGCTTCACACTTTCACTCAAACTGAGAATATGAGCGTCAAACTGCGAATCAAAGTGCGAAAACGTACCTTTTTCGCAGTTTCATTCACACTCTGTTTCTCCCTTGGGCTACTTTTCAGCCGGCACTGTCACTCGACTTATGGCCATAACCTAAGGCCCTCCGTCCCTGCCTGAGACCGTTTTCGGCCGCCTGCGCGTTGGACGATGCGAAGACTGTGACTATCACTGCGAGGTTCTTTGTCAGTTTCACACTTAGATTTGTGAGTTTGAGACTCTGAACGTTCGGAGCTTGAAGGAAGACACTGCCTATATGAAGGCGCAGCAGTTACCGCAGGAGCTCTTCCATCTCCCCCATCTCGGCGAGCTGGACATCGATCATTTGCTGCGCCATCTCACGCAGCGGTTCGTAGCCGCCGCCTTCAACCTCACCCTGCGTCATGTCGATGACGTGGGCGTGGTGGGTGTGCATCATCTCCAGGAAGGCGGTGCGCAGCTCGTCGCCCTTCAACGTGGCGAACTGCTCGAGCTCTTCGGGCTGGAACATCCCGTTCGCGATGTGCTTGGAGTGGAACTCCATGTCTTCCTGGATGCCCCACTCGTCGGCCCAGGCCCGCATCTGCTCGTTTTCGCGCTCCTGCCCGTCTTTGATGCGCTGAGCCAGGTCGCGCACTTGGGCATCCTCGACGTCGGAGGCCAGGAGGACATCGGACATCTCGATGGCTTGCTCGTGGTGGGGCACCATCATGCCGAGGAAGTGGACGTCCACCTCGTTGTGCGTGCCTTCCTCCGAATCGGAGGAGGTGCGCAGCGACGGGATGAGCACGCTCGCCAGGAACACGAGCGCCGCGACGATCGCGAGACCCGCCACCAACGGCTTCCGGTTCGGGCGGGCGGTCTCAAGTGATTCGTCGTCCCGGTGATCCTGCTCTGGCATTGCTACTACCTCTCTAAAAACATGAACTGATGGCCATGAACCGTTCCTCATGAACGGTGTAAATCTCATGACCAGACTAACCCAGCGGCCCGACATCCCGGTTGATGCAGGACAGTTCATGCTGATCGAGTACCGCGCGCTCACAAGGGACGCGCCAAGCCTGGTCCCCAGCCTGCCCCCAGCGCGCAAGCGCAAAGCAAAACGCCGCCGACCGAAGTCAGCGGCGTTCCACATTTTGTGGAGCATAGGAGAATCGAACTCCTGACCTCCTCCTTGCAAGGGAGGCGCTCTACCAATTGAGCTAATGCCCCTTTGTTCCGAACTGTGTGGGCCTAGCAAGAATCGAACTTGCGACCTCATCGTTATCAGCGATGCGCTCTAACCGACTGAGCTATAGGCCCCGCTCGGAACTTCTAGAACATTACCCAGACGACCCAATGAACACCAAATCGCCTGGTCATGTTCGTATTTCTTCGCTTTTAGAACTGCGGTTTAACGGTAGTCGGTCAGCTCGAGCCCAAGCCCGCCGACGAGATCCGCGAGGGCGTTGTAGATGAACGCGGTGAGCGGTGCCATGACAGCTACGAACACCACGCCGATCAAGCCCGAGAGGCCGGCAAGAGCGAGGACGAGGGGGAAATCGATAGCGGTTTCCCCGCCCACGCCGCCGATGAGGGAGTTCACGGAATCAACAACCCCGGCGGCGTCGACGGCGAGGTACAGCAGGGACACGGCGATCAGCCACGCGGCGAACCCGATGAGCGCCATGAGGGTTCCCACCTTGAAGGCGCTCCCGGGGCGGATGCGGGTGACAGTCACGTTACGTGCGGCCATGCGCTACGCCTCCCCATCGGAATCAGACTCGTCAGAATCAGACTCGTCGTAATCGTGGCTCCCGCCCACCTCATCGGTCTCGACGGAGTTGACGTTCACGGGCTCACCGCCTTGGTCGAGGGTCTTCTCGCCCTTGGCCACAGCAGTGGCTTCCTGCTCGCCCTCGTCCTCGACGTTGACGTCGATGGCCAGCAGCTCGTTGCCCTCGGCCAGGTCCACGAGGCGGACACCCATGGTGGCGCGGGAGGACGGACGGATCTGGTTGACCTCGGTGCGGATGACACCGCCGGCGGACGTGATGGCGAAGATCTGGTCGTCTTCTTCCACTGCAAGGGCGCCGATGAGCTTGCCGCGCTTCGGGGTGTACTTGAAGGTCATCACACCCATGCCGCCGCGGCCCTGCGGGTTGTACTCGCTGATCGGGGTGCGCTTGCCGTAGCCGCCGGAGGTGGCCACGAGGAGGAAGTCGTCGTCCTTCACCGTGGTCATGGCCAGCAGCTGGTCGTCGCCGCGGAAACGCATGCCCTTCACGCCGGCGGTGGCGCGGCCCATCGGGCGCAGCTGCTCGTCGTCGGCGGTGAAGCGGATGGACTGGCCCTGCTCGGAGACGAGCAGGATGTCGTCGTTCTCGCTGACCAGGGAGGCGCCGATCAGGGCATCGCCTTCGTTGAGGTTGATGGCGATGAGGCCGGCGGAGCGCGCGGACTCGTAGTCGGTCAGGCGAGACTTCTTCACACGGCCGTCGCGGGTGGCCAGCACCAGGTACGGGGCGTCCTGGTAGGTCTGGATCTGGATGACCTGGGCGATCTTCTCTTCCGGCTGGAATTCCAGCAGGTTGGCCACGTGCTGGCCGCGTGCGGTGCGGCCTGCCTCCGGCAGCTCGAAGGCCTTCAACCTATAAACGCGGCCGAAGTTGGTGAAGAAGAGGATCCAGTCGTGGGTGGAGCAGATGAAGAAGTTCTTCACCACGTCGTCCTGCTTCAGCTCGGCGCCGCGGACACCCTTGCCGCCGCGCTTCTGGGACTTGTAGGCGTCCACCTTGGTGCGCTTGGCGTAGCCGGTGGCGGTGATGGTGACCACGACGTTCTCGCGGGCGATGAGGTCTTCCTCGGTGACGTCGCCGGTGGCGGCGACAAGGCGGGTGCGGCGCTCGTCGCCGTGCTTGTCCACCACCTCAGCAAGCTCGTCTGCCACGATCTGGCGCTGGCGCTCCGGCTTGGCCAGGATGTCCTTGTAGTCGGCGATCTCGGCCTCGATGGCGGCCAAGTCGTCGACGATCTTCTGGCGCTCCAGGGCTGCCAGACGGCGCAGCTGCATGGCCAGGATGGCGTCGGCTTGGACCTCGTCGACGTCGAGAAGCTCCATCAGGCCCGTGCGTGCCTCGTCCACCGTTGGCGAGCGGCGGATGAGCGCGATGACCTCGTCGAGCATGTCCAGTGCCTTGACCAGGCCACGCAGGATGTGGGCGCGCTTTTCGGCTTCGTCCAGGCGGTACTGGGTGCGCCGGACAATGACCTCGATCTGGTGGGCCACATAGTAGCGGAGCATCTGGTCGAGGCGGAGAGTGCGCGGCACGCCGTCGACAAGCGAGAGCATGTTCGCGCTGAAGTTCGACTCCAGCGGGGAGTGCTTGTACAGGTTGTTCAACACAACGCGCGGTACGGCGTCGCGCTTGAGGGTGACCACGATGCGCATGCCCACGCGGTCGGAGGACTCGTCCTCGATCTTGGAAATGCCGGTGAGCTTGCCCGCGGCGACCTGCTCCGCAATGCCGGAGATGAAGTTATCCGGGTTGACGTTGTACGGCAGCTCTGTGATGACGATGACCTGGCGGGTGCCCGCTTCCTCGATCTCCGTGACACCGCGCATGCGGATGGAACCGCGGCCGGTGGTGTAGGCGTCCTTGATGCCCTGGTCGCCGACGATGAGTCCTGCGGTGGGGAAATCCGGGCCCTTCACGCGCTCCATGCACGCGTCGAGCGTGGTCTTGTCGTCCGCGTCGTGGTTGTCCAGGATCCAGTAGATGGCCTCCGCGAGCTCGCCCAGGTTGTGCGGCGGGATGTTGGTGGCCATACCCACGGCGATACCGGAAGAGCCGTTGAGCAGCAGGTTCGGCACACGCGACGGGAGCACGACGGGCTCTTGCGCCTTGCCGTCGTAGTTGGGCACGAAGTCCACGGCGTTCTCGCGGATGTCGCGCACCATCTCCATGGACAGCGGCGTCATCTTGCACTCGGTGTAACGCATGGCCGCCGGGCCGTCGTTGCCGCGGGAGCCGAAGTTGCCCTGGCCGTCCACCAGCGGGTAGCGCATGACCCACGGCTGCGCGAGACGCACCAGCGTGTCATAAATAGCGGAGTCGCCGTGCGGGTGGAATTGACCCATGGTGTCGGAGACCGGGCGCGCGGACTTCACGTAACTGCGCTCCGGGCGGTAGCCGGAGTCGTACATGGCGTAGACAATGCGGCGGTGCACGGGCTTCATGCCGTCGCGCACGTCCGGCAGTGCGCGACCGACAATGACGCTCATGGCGTAGTCGATGTAGCTGGTCTGCATCTCCTCATTGATGTCAATGGGGAGAATGCGGTCGCTCTCGCTACCGCCACCGAAAATATCGTCACTCAAAGTTCATGGCCTTTCGGTTAGAAATGTTCATACAGCAGTTTACGCACCGCATGAACCATTCCCCCGCTGCCATGCGGTATCTAAGTGATACCATCAGCGCATGGCTATGACGCTGAGGTTGTCCACCGAGGAGGACCGCGCGCTCGTTCTGCTCGCCAGCGCCTGGGGGTGCAGCAAACAGGAAGCCGCGAAGCGTGCGGTGGTCATTTCAGCGGGCAGACTGCTTGACGACGCCGCCGTGGCTCAGCTTGCCCGCGACACCATCCCCGGCCGCGCCGCGTTGCAGGCCCGGATCCGCCGCGCCCGACCGCATGAAGCGGAATAATGCGACCGCTGAGCCCCGAACAGCTGCTCATCATCGCCGACGAGTGCTGCGCGACGTGGGGCACGACTGTGCGCAGCTATTCCGCGATCTGCGCAGCCGCCGCCATTCCCGGCGCGAAGCTGGAAGGCCTCGCCGTCTTCGACTCCCCAGCCGCCGCAGCCACTGCGCTTACCCGCGGCATCGAACGCCTCGAACCCCTCGCCGGCTTCAACACGGACTTCGCCTCCGTCGCCGGCGAGATCTATCTGCGCTGGTGCGAGGGGGAGTGACTCACACGTACAGCCAGCGGCCCCAAAATGCCCGTTCTAAAATGCTCAGCATGAGAAAGCTCACCTCGGCCGCCCTCGCGGCAGCCCTTTCCGCTTCACTGCTCGTTGCCCCTGCCGCTATCGCCGCGGATACTGCGGAAGACCGGTCTTCGTCTTCCTCCACCTCGGTGACCAGGGACCGGGACAATGCTGGCGCCATCCCCGACGGATACGAACTTCCGGAGCAGCCGCCTTTCGGTAGCGCGTACACCGGCTTCGCCCCGCTTTCGATCTTCCTGGCAGCCGCGGCTGTCGCAGGAATCCTCGGGGTTATCGCGCAGTTCCCTCCTGTGAAGGCTGAGCTGGACAAACTCCGCCAGCAGTTGCCGTTCTAACCCCCGGGTGGCAGCGCCCCACAGCGTCTGTTACATTTGTGGCTGTTGTGGTTGCAGTGATTCATGTGAAACTGTGGCGGAAGAACTGCAACTGAGGAAGAACAGAATCGGCCCCGCAGGCACCTCTCCCCTCGAGGAGGACATGCCCGCGGGGTCGTTCTCGTTCTATGCATCGACCACGGGCACAGCGATGCCGCACCAAATCCTCCCCGCCCAACCGCGCCAGTGAAAATCCATAGACTGGGCCCCATGACTGATCTGACTTCCCTCTTGGACAGCCCCACCCGCGGCCACGTCACCGACGACTTGGTCGCGCTCGCGGACAAGACCATTACCAACCAGTCCGGCCTGACCGGCATGGCGCTCAAATCCGCGATCGCCGCGGCCAAGAAAGCCGACGACAACGCCCTGCACACCGGCATCAACCAACTGCTTCCCAGCGTTGTTGAAGAACTGAAGCCGTACTGGTCCGAGTACGAGGGATCCGAGGCGAACAGCTTCGGCACCTACCTGGCTGATAATGAGGACAAAGTCACCGACTCGGTGCTGAAGATCGGTGATTCCTTCACCGACCGCGCCCCGGCCCCCGCCCAGAAGATCTACTCCACCATGCGCGGAAAGATCGGCAGCGTCATCGCCCCGGCGCTGCCTGAGTTCGGCGAGATCATCGAGCGCCACGCCAAATAAGACCACGACGCATCCACAGGAAGGACTTCACATGACTCGTTTCAGCGAAGAGCTGCGCGACGCCCACCGCGAGACGTGGGATGCCGCAGTAGGCCACCGTTTCGTGCAGGAGCTATTCGACGGCACGATTGATAACGGTGTGATGGCCGGCTACCTGGTCCAGGACTACCGCTTCCTGGACAGTTTCCTGCAACTGCTCGGTGCGGCGGTGGCCACAGCGGATGACCTGGCGCCGCGCCTGCGACTCTCCCAGTTCATCGGTGAGGTCGCCGGCGACGAGAACACATACTTCCTCCGCTCCTTCGAAGCACTCGGCGTGAGCGACGAGCAGCGCGACAACACCCCCAACACCGCAGCGTGCGCTGGCTTCACCGGCCTGATGCGGGACGCGGCACAGACCCGCTCCTACGCCGCAGCTATCGGCGTGCTGGTGGTAGCGGAGTGGCTGTACCTCGACTGGGCCACCAACGCGCCGGAGGACCGCCCGGAGAGCTTCGTCCACAACGAGTGGATCGAGCTGCACGATTACCCAGAATTCCACGAGCTTGTGGAGTTCCTCCGCAGCGAGGTCGACCGCATCGGCGAGGGCAGCGAGGAGGACCGCGCCATCATCACCGAGTACTTCGGCCGCGCCACCGCACTTGAGCTGGAATTCTTCAACAACTCCTACGAGCAACCACTAGAGGTGTAAGAACATGAATCTGCTGCAGCTACTCAAGCAGGATGCCCCCGAGTGGGACGCGTACATCCACCACGCATTCGTCGAGGACCTCGGCGAGGGCACGCTGCCGCTTCCGGTCTTCCAGGACTACCTCGTGCAGGACTACCTGTTCCTAGTCCAGTACGCCCGCGCGAACGCCCTCGCCGCGTACAAGTCCCGCAACCTCGGCGAGATCCAGGCGGCGGCGCAGGGCCTGTCCGCCACCATCACGGAGACTGAGCTCCACCGCCGCCTGACGGAGCGCTGGGGCATCACCCGCGAGGAGCTCGACCATGCACCGGAAAAGCAGGCCACCGTCGCGTACACACGCTACGTGCTCGACACCGGCATGGCCGGCGACCTGCTGGAGCTCCAGATCGCGCTCGCGCCGTGCCAGATCGGTTACGCGGAGATCGGCACCTACCTGGAGCCGAAGCTCAAGGAGAACCCTGATCACCCATACGCGGAGTGGATCCAGGAGTACGCCGGCGAGGACTTCCAGAACCAGGCCGAAGCCATGACCACGCTTCTCGACGACCTCTTGTCCCTCCCCGCCCACGAAATCCAGGGCACGAAGCGCTACGAGCGCCTCCTGGACATCTTCCGCACTGCTACCCGCCTCGAAGCCGACTTCTGGCAGCAGGCTCTCGACGCCTAAAGCGAGTCCACGAACCGGTCTAGCCGGTCAGCGACCCGCTCCGGCTTCCGGGCCCACTTCGTGTGGCCGAGTCCCCCGATGAGCTGTTCAATCTGGACCTCATCGGGGTCGAATTTATCCGCCAGGTAGGCCGCGGATGCCAGCGTGCAGTCATCGTCGTCAGTGAAGCGGGTCAGCAGAATCGGGACGGTGACCTTCTTCATCTCAGCCTCGTAATCGATGTCCTGGCCCCGCAGATTAGCCAGCGAATTGGTGTGGGCGAACCGCATCCATTCGCGCACGTGCACGTCGGACTGACGGCCGTACCCGGCTAGGTCTACCCGCCCCGCCGGCCAGAAGCCGAGCACCGTGGACACCGCCGTCATGAACAGGCTTCCCAGCGCCACTCGGCGGCGGTCCCTGCCCACGAATCCGTTCTTGTACGGGCTGCCGGCGCCCACGCCCATCATGCCCACCACGCCAAGCTCCTTCGCCTCCGGGCGCGCCAGGAACAGCGACCCCACCTGGCCGCCCATCGAGTGGGTCAGCAGCACCGTCGGGTGGTCAGCCGGCAGGCCGAGCTCCTCCTTCGCCGCACGGATCGTCGCCGGGTAATCCTCCGATGCTGTGTCGTGGTATCCCCACCGCGCCCTACGCGTCGCTTTGGCTTTGCTTCTCCCCTGCCCGCGCAGCTCACCGATCACCACCGGGTAACCGCGGTTCGCCAACTCCTGCGCCGTTGGCCGGAAATAGCGTGCCCCCATGCCGAATCCCGGCCAGATAGCCACCAGCGGCTTAACCCCATTGACTGAACTGCCACCATTCCCGGCATCCCCCTGCGCCGGGAACACGAACACGGGCGAGGTGGGCCCGCCCGGCAGTGTCACATCTGCGTTGACGAAGGCGTAGTCGCCCGGATGACTGTTTTCACTCATGAGAAGTAGTGTGCCAGATCACAAACACAGATGAACGAAAATGATCAAACCCCACAAAGGAAAACTCCCCATTGGTTGGCGTCTGATTTCTCAGCCCAACTAATGGGGAGCACTTCAGGTGAATTTCACCTTCACCTGCAGCCGTAGCTTATCGACGGCTCGAGCTTCCCTCACCGAAGTCAATCGCCGTCTTGGCCTGACCGACCTCAGCAGAGCACCAGTCATACAGCACGCCGCTGATCGCAGCCAGCGCCGCAACCGCACCGATGACCTTGCCGATCATCTGGACATTCGGGTCACCAGCCAGCGCCTGCAGCTGACGGTTCGCAGCATCCACCTGAGCCATCAACTGGTTGATCTGCTCGTTGTTCTGGTGGTGGCCACCGAACCCGAAGTCCGGCATCGACTGCTGCACACGACGGTTGATCTCCGCGTTGAACTCACCGAACTGCTGGTTGATCGCAGCCATGTGCGGCTCAAGGACCTTGCCGCCCACAGCACCCAGGATGCCGATCGGCAGCAGCCACAGGATCGGCGAGCGCACCGCGTTACCGAAGCAACGCTCTGCCGTCTGCTTCGCCTTTACCGAAGAACCGTCCTCAGCCGGCGGAACGATGGTCGGCTCGTCCGTGTCCGGCTTACCCGGCTTACCCGGCTTAGACGGCTCCTCAGCCTTGGGGTAACTCGCCTCGATACGAATCGGCTTGATCACTTCCGCACCATCGGTGCGCTCGTAATCCAGCTCCACCGGAGTCACCTGACCAACGAAGCCCTTCTTCGGGGTAAAGCTGACTTCGCCGGTCTCCGGGTTGACCTTCCACACGCCCTGATCCTCAACGGTGAGCGTGCGGCCGTCGTCGCTGAGCGTGCCGCCGTTGACCGGACGGAACTTCAGCGTGTCGTTCTTCACCAGCGGGTCACGCAGCGCCAGGGCCAGTGGAATATCCGGCTTGCCCTTAGCGATGATCGTGCCACCGACAACCTTGACCTCGACCTCCTTAACTGGTACCTCGACCGTGGTTGTCACCGGGTCAGCCTTTTCCGTGACGGTCGTTGTCACCGGCTCACCAGTAAGCGTGGTGGTCACCACGGTCGTCTTCGGATCCGGGGTGATCGTCGTCGTCACTGGCTCACCCTGTTCGGTGACGGTCGTCGTGACCGGGGACGGAATAACCGTCGTGGTCAGCACCTTTGTCTCCGGGGACGGAGTCACGGTAGTGGTGTGGTAGTGGTGGTTCTCAATCACCGTCGTGATCGGCACCGTCACCGTCTCCGTGGTTCGCTCGGTGGACTTCTCCGTCACCGTCGTCGGGACTTCCTTGGTGGTCGTCAATATCGTCGGCTCACCATTGACCGTGGTTGTGATCGTCTCGGTCGTTCCAACCGTCGTCGGCACAGGCTTTTCCACGGTCGTCGGCGACGCAGTTATCTCAGTAGTCGTGGCCGTCGTGGTTACCGGCTTGGTGCCCACGCGAATGATAGCCTTCTTCGGGTCCTGGGTGTCACGGGTGATCTTCGGCTCGCCAACGGGCTTACCGTCCTTGAACTCCTGGGTGGAAGTGATGGTCTCCAGACCATTCTGACCCTGCTGTTCAACCTTCTGGGTACCAGCCGGCAGAGTATCGTCGAGGACGAATTCCGTCTCGTACGGCAGCAGGTGGGACTCAACAGTCTTCAGGGTCTGATCAGCGATCGTCGGACCGTACTCGATGATCTGCTTCTTGGGCTCCTTTGTGATCTCTTCCTTGGTAGACGCCGCGGCATTACCGTCGGTCGCGGTGAAATCGGCGGTGAACTTCTTCTCACCGAACTCGCCCTCCTGGACGACCTTAATTTCACCCGGCTTCAGATCGGGGTTGGGTCGAACGATCGTGTCGTACGGCAGCGGGGCAACCCATTCCACCTTGTGGGAAGCTTGAGCTGGCTTAGTACCGACAGTCACAATCTTCTTGACAGGCTGCTCAATGACCTCTTCAGTGATCGTCGGCTCACCAGGCTGTGAGTTGACGATGTCGCGTACGATCGTCACCTTCTTCTTGCCCGGCTTACCTTCCTGAGTCACCTTGGACTCGCCCGGCCTCAGGTTCGGGTCGTAGACAACCTCCACATCGAACGGAATCTCAGCCTCAACGGTCTCAGTGTTCTTACCCGTTGCCTTCGTGCCGACCTTGATGATGTAGTCCGTCGCCTGAGTCTTCGTCTCAGTACCGTCAGCGTGGTGAACGATCTGGCCAGGCTTTCCTTCCTGGGCGATGACGTATTTACCAGCCTCAATGGTCGGATCCTCTTCAACCTTGACGCCGTAAGGAGTCTCCTCGGTCCACTCGGCGCCTTCGGCCGGCTTGCTGCCGACGCGGACAACGCGCTGTACCGGCTCCTTGGTCGTTTGGGCAGAGACCTTTCCATCCGTGAAGGTAACAGTCACCTCACCATCGACGCCCTTAACGTCTTCGACCTCCTGCCCGGGCTCAAGGTTCGGATCAAACACGATCCTCGTCGTGAACGGCAACTTGACCTTTTCAGAACCCGAATCCGGCACAGCTTTCACCGTCGTGGTCTCGGTTTCCTTCACCGTGGTCGGAACGGTCGTCGGAACTTCCTTGGTCTCGATGATGGTCGTAGAAACCGTTGTCGGGATTTCCTTCGTCTCGGTGATCGTGGTCGGAGTGCCATCGACGGTCGTCGTCACCTCGGTTGTCTCAGTGACGGTCGTCGGAACTTCCGTGGTCTGAGTGACGGTGGTCGGGACCTGTTCCGTTGCAGTAGACGTAGTGGTGATCGGGTTCGTACCCACACGGATGATCGCCTTCTTCGGAGCCTTAGTCACCTCCGTGGAGATCTTCGGCTCGCCAACGGGCTTACCATCCTTGATCTCCTGGGTAGAGGTGATCTTCTCCTCACCGTTCTCACCCTGCTGGTCAACGACCTGCTGGCCGGCCGGGAGTGTGTCGTCGAAGATGATCTCGGTCTCGAACTCAATCGTACGGGTCGTCTCAGACTTGAGAATCTGGTCAGCAATCGTCGGACCGTACTCGATAACCTGATCCTTCGGCTGCTTGGTGACCTCTTCCGTCGTGCCTGCAGTCGAATTACCTCCGGTGGCCGTGAAGTTGGCCGAGACCTTCTTCTCGCCGTACTCGCCCTGCTGCACCGTCTTGACCTCGCCCGGCTTCAAATCCGGGTTGGGGCGGATAACCGTGTCGAACGGGATCGGAGCAGTCCAAGCGACAGCTGCGAACGCAGAGTCCGGCTTGGTGCCGATAGTGACAACATGCTCAACCGGCTCAGTCACCGTTTCTTCAGTCACGGAGGCTTCGCCGTTCGGTTGGCTGTTGACCACTGGCTGGTTGACCGTGACCTTCTTCGTGCCCGGCTTGCCCACCTGCGTCACCTTAGACTCACCCGGAGCCAACGACGGGTCGTAAACGAAACGAGTCGGGAACGGAATCTCCGCCTCGTAGGAGTTGACGGTCTCACCCGTCGTCTTCGTACCGACGCGGACAACTGCGTCGACCGGCTCCTTGGTGCGCTCAGTGGTGATCGTCGGCTCGCCAACAGGCTTGCCGTCCTTGATCTCCTGCGTCGCAGTCACGGTATCCACACCGTTCTCGCCCTGCTTATCGACGACCTGCTCACCAACCGGCAACGTCGGATCCGCCACAAACGTGGTGTTGAACGGAACCGGGTTCGTCGTCGTCGACGTCAGAGTCTGATCCGCAATCGTCGGACCATATTCAATGATCTGATCGGTCGGCTCAGTGCGGCTGGTCTCTTCCTTGACAGCAGCCTCACCGTTAGTACCGGTGAACGTCGCGGTGTACTTCGCCTCACCGTTCTTACCATCCTGAACGGTCTTGACTTCGCCCGGCTTCAGATCCGGGTTCGGGCGCACAACCGTGGAGAACGGAATCGGCTCAGTCCACTCAACCGTGTCGGTCGCAGTCGCCTGCTTGGTGCCGACCTTGATCACCTCAGTGACCGGTTCAACGGTGACTTTTTCGTCGCGCTTGGTCTCGGTGACCTCGCTGTTGACGATGGTCTGCGTGACCTTGACGGTCTTCTCGCCAGCCTTACCCGGCGTCACAACCTCATAGGTGCCAGCCGGCATGTTCGGGTCGATTTCGACCTTGGTCTCATACGGCACCGGCTCAGTGTGTTCAACCGTGTTCGCACCCTCGGTCTTGGAACCAACACGGATGACAGCATCCTGCTTCTCGGTCACGGTGGTGGTCGTGACGACGGGGTCGCCGGAGGGCTTGCCGTCAACAAGCTTCTGCGTGCTCGTGACCTTCTCTTCGCCGACAACGCCCTGCGTGTCGACGACCTGCTCACCCTCCTTCAGGGTGTTATCGAAGACGATCGTCGTCTCGAACGGGATCTTGCGTGTGGTCTCGGTCACCAGCTCCTGGTCATCCAGGCGCGGGCCGTACTCGATGATCTCCTCGACCGGCTGCTTCGTATCCTCAGACTCGACAACGGAGGCCTGGTCACCGGTTGCGGTGAACTTAGCGGTGTAGGTGCGCTCGCCGTTGACGCCCTTCTGAACAACCTTCTGCTCGCCCGGAGCGAGTGCCAAGTTCGGCCGGGTAGTCGTGCTGTACGGAACCGGGACCTTCCAGGTCACGTCCTTGGATGCCTCAGCCGGCTTGGTGCCGATGTGCACAACCTCGTTGGTCGGCGCAGTAGTCTGCTCCCACGTGCCGTCGCGATTCTGCTTTTCCTCGCCAGCGACACCCTTCGTGACAGTCTTGTACTCGCCAGCCGGGATGGTGTCGTCGTAGACGTACTCGACCTTGAACGGCACCGGGCGCGTCGGAACGTCGACGACATTCACGACAGCCTTAGTAGTGTCTTTAGAACCGTCCGCGTAGGTCACAGTAACTGGAATCTCGACCTTGGAGCCCGGCTTCGCATCCGCCGGTGCGGTAGCGGTGATCCTGCCTTCCTTGTCGATGCTGACATCCCAACCCGGGGGAACAGCGCCCAACTCGTAGGGGTTGTCCGCCGCGAGGCTTACATTGTCCGGCTTCTGGAGCTCGACGGACAATTCTGCCGTGTCACCGGGGAACACCGTCTCAACCGGGTACGAGGGCTCAGCCTCCCAGCTATTGGTCAGCTTCACGACGGTGGTGACTGGCACCTGCGCAACCAAGCCGTCCTGGGTTTCAACCCTGGCGAGGACGGTGTTCTTGTCGCCGGGCTTGGCGTCAGCCGGGGGAGTGGACGAAACGACACCGGTGTCCGGGTCAATCGTGTACTTCCAGCCGTCTACTTCCTGCTTAAGGATCGGCTGGTCCCCGTTCTTGCCAAAGGAGAAAGTCGAACCCTTTGGAGCATCCTCGACCTGGTGCTCAACCGCTTGGTTCGGGCCGGTGGTCTCCACCGGGTAGACCGGAGCAAGGTCACCCTTGATGACGACAACGGTAGCCTTTACCTTCTGCGGCTTGTTCTCGTCGTAGTGTGCGAGAACGGGAAGATTAAGAACGTAGCCTTCGGGCGCAGTTTTTGGAATTCTGGTGGTGATTTCACCAGTGGTTTCGTTGATCTTTACGTTCCAGGTGCCGGAGTCATCCGTCAGGGTGAAGGTCGTCGTGCCGTCTTCGAAGGTGTAGCGCTTCGGTGGCTCGTCGGTCGTGTTGCCGCTCAGCCCACGCTCAGGAACCTCGGGCTTCATGCTGACGTCCTGGTTCGGCTTGTTGGTCACCGTGTCGTAGTCGGGGATCTTGATGTCCACGATGGCCTGGAACTGGACCTCAACCTCATCCTTGGTGCCGTCCGGGTATGTGGCCGTCACCTTCGGGGTGATGACGGTGCCCGGCTCGACAGACTCATCCGCTACCGCGGTGACCTTGCCGGTTTTATCGACGGTGACGGTCCAGCCAGCCGGGACGGTCGCGGGATCAACCTCGTAATTTGCCGGGTGAACCGTATCGTGGCCTTCCAGGATGGGCTCCAGAGCGATCTGGGAGGTCATGTCCTCGTTTACTTTGCCCTTAGTCAGACCCGGGCGCACCAGGTCGGTGACCTGGGTGTTATTCGGGTCGACGACGACCAGCAGCTCGAGCACATCGGTGGAGCCGTTCGAGTACTCGACGACCACCTTCGGAAGTGCGAAGGTGCCCGGCTCCGGGTTCTCCGGGGCGGTGACGGTGACTTCGTGAGTCTCCTTATCCATCTCGACGGACCATCCCGCGTAGACGTACTTCTTGTCGAGCTTGACCTTCGCCTCGAAGCCGCCCTGATCCTTCTTCTTCTTCAGGTCAGCGATCAGATCCGGAACCTGCGTGAAGGTCACCTTTTGCGGCTCGGTCGCAAGCGGACCCGTCGCGCTGTCTACACCGGAAATGATCGTGGCAGAGGTCTTGCCATACTTCGGATCGTGGTACTCGGTGTCATCGAGGGAGAACGCCTTCGAGTCGATGACGTTCGCCTTGCTGTAACGCTCCAGCGAGTTGGAGCTGTCGAAGGCCTTACCTTCACCGGAGTTGTTGTGCTCTGCCGCGGCCTGGAGCTGACCCACAGAACGCGGCTGCGCCAGCACAGAGAAGTTCACGTTCTTGTCGGTCGCAAGATCCGTGCCGCGGTACTCGGGCCAGGTGAAATAGATGTCACCGTTGTCGTCGACACGCAGGTTCTGCTCACCGCCGGACACAGCTGGGTCCGTGGTGCCGATGAACTTGCCGTTACCATCGTAGGCCTCCACGACCATGCGGGAAATGGAGTCATCAGTGCCACCGCCCGTCAGCGCGGGGATGTTGATGTGGCCGACCTTGGTTTCATCGCCAGCGACGATCACATGCTTTTCGAAGTCCTCCCACGACACCGTGATGGGATTACATTCGATGTTCTCGCTCGGCCACGGGTTTACAACTGCCCTGAATGCGGCATTGTCACCCTGGGTGGCTTTCAGACCGTTAGGGTTCTCCTTCGTGTACTTACCCATCCAGGCGTAGCGCACCGGGTTATCAGCACCGGCCTCTGCGAACTGCTTGACCTCGTCCTCGGTCAGTTCCGCCCAAAGAGTCAGGTTTCTCTGCTCACGCGCAGCCGTGATGGTGATGTTTTCATCAGCCTTCGCGGTGACTTCGAGGGGAGGCTCGACAGGGAAAGTCGTGCCTGCATCCATAGAGGAAACCGAGCCCGTATTCAAGAGATTGCCGTGGTTACCCGAATTGGCGAAGCTCCAGTCCGCGAACGTGCGGTCCTGCGAGTTGTCGAAGGCGAGGCTTACACCCCAATCCTTTTGCTTTTGTACGAGTGTGCGTGGACCTGGCTCGAGGCTCTGCCAGCTGAAACCCGCCTGGCTGCCACTCTGGGAATTATCATCGACGACACACGAACCGGCTGGCAGGTCCGAGGCCTTCTGCGCGTCTTTCTCGACCGCGCCGGACTTGCCGCGGAGACCACCGGTCATTGTAGCAGCGGTGGCTTGGGTCGCCGCGGGGCCGGGGCCGACGACGCTGAGACCGCCGAGGGCCAACGCGATAACGGAGAGGCCGGCGATGCCGGTGCGAGAGGACCTTCGCACACTGCGATTTGATTTAGTCACATTTACTCCTGGTCAATCATCACGGAGCGAACCACTATGAAGAGGCAGGCATCCGGATAGGCCATGAGCTTGTAAAAGCTCATGGATATGTGATGGATAAAGTTATTAGTCGATGGTAGACGCGACCATTCTTCCACTTCTTTCAGTGAAGCGTCAATCATCTGTAACGCGCCTGAGCTTGGGATATTCCTTACTGAACAGAGGCTTAAATACCCCACTGGTCTGATCAGCATGAATCCTGTACAGGCACCCCAAAAACGCCCTAGCTGAGAGACTGTGATTTCCCTCACTAAACATTAACGGAAGGTTAACGGGGGGTGACAAGGGAGCGTCGATAAGCGAAAAGCTTTGGCGAACTGCTAGGTGCTGGCCCTTAAACGTCGAGGAAGCGCACGTCCTTCGCCTTGCGTGTGATGAAGGAACGGCGGGCGGCGACGTCGTCGCCCATGAGGATGGAGAAGAGCTCGTCGGCGCGCTGAGCGTCCTCGAGGTCGACGCGGCGCAGGACGCGGTGCTCCTTGTCCAGGGTGGTCTCCCAGAGCTCACCCGGATTCATCTCACCCAGGCCCTTGTAACGCTGAATGCCGTCATCGGTGTTGATCTTGCGGCCCTCGTTCAAGCCGGCCTCCAACTCAGCGTCGCGCTCAGCGTCGGAGTACGCGTAGCCCGGCTCGCCCTTCGCCCACTTCAGCTTGTACAGCGGCGGGTTAGCCAGATACACGTGGCCGTTGGCGATCAGGTCCGGCATGAGGCGGTACAGCAGCGTGAGCAGCAGCGTTGCAATGTGTTGGCCGTCGACGTCCGCATCCGCCATGAGCACGATCTTGTGGTAACGGAGCTTGGAAATGTCGAATTCGTCGTTGATACCCGTGCCCAGCGCAGTGATGATCGCCTGAACCTCGTTGTTGTTCAGCACGCGGTCGAGGCGGGCCTTCTCCACGTTCAGGATCTTGCCGCGTAGCGGGAGAATCGCCTGGTACATCGAATCGCGGCCCTGCTTTGCGGAACCGCCTGCGGAGTCACCCTCCACGATGAACAACTCGGAGACGACCGGGTCCTTCGAACGGCAATCCGCTAGCTTGCCCGGCAGGCCGCCAAGGTCCGTCGCGGACTTGCGGCGCACAGACTCGCGCGCCTTGCGGGCAGCCTCACGCGCCTGGGAAGATGACACGGCCTTCTTGATGATCACCTTCGCCTCAGCCGGGTTGGCGTCGAACCAGTCGTTGAGGTGCTCATTGACCGCGCGCTGCACAAAGCCCTTGATCTCCGAGTTGCCCAGCTTGGTCTTGGTCTGGCCCTCGAACTGCGGGTCGCCCACGCGGACGGACACGACGGCAGCGAGACCCTCGCGGCAGTCATCGCCCGTGAGGTTCGGGTCCTTGTCCTTGATCAGCTTGTGCTCGCGCGCGTAGCGGTTCATCAACGAGGTCAGCGCCGCCCGGAAGCCCTCCTCGTGTGTACCGCCCTCATGCGTGTTGATGGTGTTGGCAAAGGTGTGGACCGACTCTTTGAAGCCGCCGTTCCACTGCATGGCGATCTCAAGCTCGTGCTCCTCACCCTTCGCCTCGAAGCCGATGGTGGTCGGGTGGATCGCCGTCTTATTGCGGTTCAGGTAATCCACATAGTCGATCAGGCCCTCCGGGTAGTGGTAGGTGACCTTCTTCTCGCGCTTCTTTTTCGTTCCCGGCGCGACACCCGTCTCGTCGCCCGCGTCCTCGGTCTTCTCCGTGTCCGAGACGCGTCCGGCCTCAGCGTCGCCTGCATCGTCTGCGTCGTCGAAGGAATCGCCCTCGACCACCTGGGCGGTGTCGCCCTCTTCGGCGATGGCCTCGAGCTCCAGCTCCTCGTCGGAGACACGCTCGTCCTTCAACGTGATGGTCAGGCCCTTGTTCAGGAACGCCATCTCCTGCAGGCGGCGAGCAATCGTGTCGTAGTCGAAGTTGACCGTCTCAAAAATCTCCGGGTCCGGCCAGAACCGGATGGTGGTGCCTGTGCCGCGGGCATTCGGGCCCTCCACCAGGTCCTCCGGGATGGCGTTGGTGAAGTTCTGGTACCAGTGCTTCCCGTCGCGCTTGATGTCCGCCTCGACGCGGGTGGACAGTGCGTTGACCACAGAAATACCCACACCGTGAAGGCCGCCGGAGACGGCGTAGGACTCGGAGTCGAACTTACCGCCGGCGTGCAGCTGGGTCATGACCACCTGCACCGTCGGTGCGCCCGACGGGTGCATTTCCACCGGAATACCACGGCCGTTGTCCACGACCTGAACACCGCCGTCGGCCAGCAGAGTCACCTCGACCTTGTCCGCGTAACCCGCCATCGCTTCGTCGACGGAGTTATCCACGACCTCCCACACCAGGTGGTGCAGGCCGCGTACACCGGTGGAGCCGATGTACATGCCGGGGCGCTTGCGCACGGCCTCCAACCCTTCAAGGATGGTGATCGATGACGCGTCATAATGCGGTTGTTGCTCGGCCACTTTCCCGAAACTCTCCTGTCACGGCGTGAATACGTCTTTAACCTATGTCATCTTACACGGTTGTGGTCCCCCACAGACGCACCGCCAAGGGCAGCGACAGAGTGTTTCACGCGCGTTTTGGTGGTTTGATACTGGTGCCCGTACGGCGACGGGTGCAGACGCCGGTCCAATCAGCCCCCAGCCCACCTCCATCACTTAAGTCCCCTAGAAAATGGGCCGGAGCCGACCCCGCGGGGGCCGACTCCTGCATGTCTCTAAAGCTACCCCGCCGGCATCTTTGAATCAAGGAGTTTAGAAGCGTCTAAATTGCCATAGCATCTACGTACACGATCATTCATGCAGCGTATGCAGAAAAAGTATTCAGCACCTCACCCAAATGGTAGGTCCAGAAGTAGCCTGATCACATGCGGTTGACTTATCTCGACGAATCCGGCAGTTCGGATGGGACTCACTACATCTTCGGTGCACTGGTATGCGATATAACCCAGGCTAAGTCAATCGAAACGAGAATGGATCAGCTCGGTGCGGCTTTATCGCAGAAGTACTCTGGAACGATTCTTCCTTCCACAGAATTTCATGCCGTAGAGATCCGACACGGTAAAGGCTTTTGGCGACACATAACAATGGAGGACCGATTCGAGGTTCTCCGCGAAGTGGTTTATGCGGTAGAAAGCGCAAACCCACAGTTCGTCACCCGATCCATCAACATTCCAGGGTATAAGTCCAGGTATGGCGAGAACGCATTACCCGTTCACCAGCAGGCAATGGGGTACATCCTCGAACAAGTTGAACACCAAATGGCTCGGTTTTTCAGCGATGAATTGACGGTTCTATTTGCCGACGAACATCATTCTGCTCCAGATGCGCGAGCAAATTTGCGTCGAGCAAAATCGTCCGCAGTTCGAGGGAAAGTCAGCGTACCTCTAACTCACATTTTCGACACTGTTTATTTTGGGCCTTCCGATTACAGCCGACCCCTACAGGCAGTGGACATCTGCACCTATTTCTACATGCAGTCACGATTTTCCAGTCCTGCTAAAGACCCATGGGCACGATCTCAGATCGAAAGTATCTGCGAGGTTGTGGATAGATTTTTGCAATTCGAATACGAATGGCCTTCTTAGTCCGCTTGCGCAATTGAAAGCACCGAGATATTGCTAGCTCCCCCGACAGTTCAAGCGCCCCGAGCGTCCTGCTGGGCAGAACCTTCGCCTTTCGGCTCAATCTCGGAGCTAACAGGTGAAATTTTATCCCGCCGTTCCCCTGATGGCAACCGTTTTACCCGTATGTATCCCGCGGCCCCCGGCCTTTAACATGCAGCGGACCGTACCGCCAGTTCTTGGTCTTCGGCGGGTAGACGTGCAATTTGGTGATCACGCCGGGACCGATCTTCTCCGCGATCTGTGACAGCACGGTGGACTGCATATATTTCAGGTTCGTCGCCCACGCGGTCTGGTCGCAGGAGATGAACAGCTCGCCGTTTTTGATCATGCTCACTTCGGTGTGCTGCGCGATCTTCTCCCCCACCAGGGATTCCCAGTTGCCCATCACCCAACCATGCGCGATCGGCTCCGTCCATTCACGCTGGGCAATCTCCTTTTTCAGCAGGGACCCGAAACCCGCGACGGTGTAGTCCCGCTGCATTGCGCGCCCGTCAGGCCCCGTCGGCCGGCCCTGCTGGAAGCGCTTCTTCATTGCAGGTTCCGGCGCGAGGTCCAGCCCGGGCACGGAGATCTCCGGGGCCGCGGGCTCGTCCGTACCCATTGCTAGAGCTAGCTTGCCGACGGACCTCCGCGGCACCACATTCCTCCCCTGCCCCGTCAACCGCGGGAGCGTCCCGCCGCGGCGCTTCGCAGTCGCGCGGAGATTCTCAAATGTGGCGCTGACCAGATCGTGTGGTTCTTGTTGTTCCTGCGTTTCGCTCACGTCAGTTCCTTGATCCGGGACTCGCGGCGACCGTCCCCGCTGTCCTCCATGACCACGCCGTACCGCGCGGAGACATGGTCGTCGAGGTTCGCCGGCAAATCGTCGCCGACAGCGGCAGTGATGAGCACCTGCTCCGCTTTCTCCGCCACCGCGACCAACCGCTGGCGGCGCTTCGCATCCAGTTCCGCGAACACATCGTCCAAGATGAGCACGGGTTCCGCGCCGTCCGACGCCAGCAGCGCGTATTCCGCCAAGTGCAGCGCGAGCGCGAACGACCACGTCTCGCCGTGGCTCGCGTACCCCTTCGCCGGCTGGTCGCCGAGCATGAGCACAAGGTCGTCGCGGTGCGGCCCGACCAGCGTCGTTCCCCGGTCGATCTCCTCCTTGCGCCGCCGCGAGAGCTCCGTCAGAAAAGCGGCCTCAAGAATCTCCGGGTCGTGGGTATCCACGCCGGCAAGCTTTTCGACGCCACCGTCAACCGTCGAGCTGTACCCGATCCCGGCCGGCCGGGACTCCGGCGCCACCGACGCGTACGCGTCGTGCACCGGCTCCGATAACTCCGCCACCAACTTCTTCCGCCCCGCGATCACCTGCGCGCCGAGAGACGCCAACTGCATGTCCCACGCATCCAGCGTGGATAGCGCACTAGCACCCTGGTCGTCGTTGTAGCCGCGGCGCAGCAGCATATTCTGCGAACGCAGCAGAGCATTGCGCTGGCGCAGCACTTTGTCGTAATCCGCCTTCGCCCCACCGAAGCGCGGAGTGCGGATACTCGCCAGACCATCCAGGAACCTGCGGCGCTCCCCCGGCTCGCCGACCACCAGAGCCAAGTCCTCCGGCGCGAAGACCACCGTGCGCAAGACACCGAGGATTTCCCGCGGCGATTTCAAGCGCGTCCTGTTGATCTGCGCCTGGTTGGCTTCCTTCGGCTTGATCAGCAGGTGCGTGGTCAGTTCGCGGCCCTCGTTGACCGTGGTCACCGACACCCGAGCATTCTGCGCGCCAGCGCGCACCAGTGGCTGATCCTGCGCAACGCGGTGACTACTCAGCGTCGCCGAATAGATGACCGCTTCGACGATATTGGTCTTGCCGTGGCCGTTGCGGCCCGAGAAAACGGTGACCCCTTTATCCAGTGCGAGGTTCAGCTCCGGCCAGGAGCGGAAGTCGCGCAGATCGAGCTCACGGACAAACACATTTATCCCGGCAGGCGCACCGGCATGAGCAGGTAGGTGAAGTCGGTGGCGGGGGTCTCGAACGTGCCGTCCGCACCCGCCTCCGGCATCTCGTCTGGCTCCGGGATCATAATCGCCGGGCGGGACGCCTCGGTGAAGCCGAAGACCACGCGGTTAGTCGGAATGACACTCAGGCCGTCGCGCAGGTACCCGGAGTTGAAGGCGATGAGCAGCTCATCCGCGCCCGTGAACGCGCACTGCAGGGATTCGCTCGCCTCGCCGGAATCAGCGCCGGAGGCGTAAAGCGTGACCTCGCCCTGCTGGAAGTGCATGCGCAGCTGCGCGTTGCGGTCGGCGACCAGGCTCACGCGGCGGATGGCCTCCACCAGCGGAGCGATCTCCACCGACGCCATGGACGTGTGCGTCTTGGGCAGCAGCGGCTGAATATTCGGGAATTCCGCGTCCAGCATGCGGGTGGTGGTCTCCCGGTTTTGCGAGTGGAGACCGAACAGCCCGTCGCCGCCGACATTCTCGCCGTTGCCCACGGCGATCTCCACCGGCTCCTCTAAGTGGCTATCCAAGGTGCGCGCGTTATCCAGCAATGTCTTCGCCGGGATGAGTAGTTTCGCCTCCACATTGCTGTTCACCGGCTCCCACTCCAGCGAGCGAAGGGCCAGACGGAAACGGTCCGTAGCCGCGAGTGTCACCTGGTTACCGGCGATTTCCATGTGCACACCGGTCAGCATCGGCAACGTGTCATCGCGCCCGGCAGCGGAGGCCACCTGGGTGACAGCATTGACAAAAGTGGAGGTGTCCAGCGTGCCGGTGACTTCCGGCAGGGTAGGCAGCTGCGGGTAATCGTCCAGAGGCATGAGCGGCAGCTCGAAGCGGGCGGAACCGCCCTGGAGCAGCAGGCGCGAATTGTCCACGGACACTTCAACCGGCTTCGCGGGCATGTTGGAAACGATGTCCGCCATGAGCTTGCCGGCCACAGCGACGCGTCCGGGTTGGGAGACCTCGGCACTGACGCGCACGCGGGTGGACACCTCGTAGTCGAAGCCTGCCAGCTCCAGGCCGTTGTCATCCACCGTGATCACTACGGCGCGGAGCACCGGCTGGGTGTTCTTCGTCGGCAAATTACGCGCAACCCACGCGACGGCATCCGAGAGATCGTCTTTGTGCACGCGGAATGACACGTTGTTGTCGTCCATGGTCCTCGTCGCTCCTTGCTAGGGCTGCCTGTCAGGTGAGCTAACTTTCCGTCTCACCTTAAGCGGTGCACAACTTCTGCTCAACGAGAGCCTGTCCACTTCAGTGGACATGCCCGGCGGAGTTGTCCCCACGCTCTCTTTCTCTTGGATTCAATACTAGGAAAAAGATTGGGAGTAACAGTAGGTGCTGTGCAGTCTGTGGATGACAGTCCATTCAAGCACGTCGCTTCGGCGTGTCGCCTGTGGGGCACGGGTGTGTAATTTCTGTGGATAACTCGTCCATGCTGTGGATAACTAATTCGGCATCTCCGTTGCCCACAGACCATTCGTGTGATTCCACCGCCAAATCACATATTTCTCCCGCGCCTGTGGACAGCGCTTTTCTTCTGTGGATAACCGGATAGTGATCAACTCCACTTAATTACAACGGTGGAATTACACAGGTGTGAAAAACTCTGTGGATAACCGCCGGGGCTGTGAAAGAACCTGCTCCGGGGCACACGAAAAAGGCCACTGAGAATCCGGATTCCCGGGGGATCTCAGTGGCGTGGGGGTCGGGCCGTCGATAAGCGGCGAAAGCTACCGCGCGCGGACGCGGTTTTTGATGATTTGGGTGAGCTCCTGAATCTCGTCGTAGGTCTCGCGGTTCTCCGTCATTTCCTTCCGGATCTTCCGGTCGGCGTACATGACCGTCGTGTGGTCCTTGCCCCCGAATTCCTGACCGATCTTCGGTAGAGACAGGTCCGTGAGCTCGCGGCACAAGTACATAGCCAGCTGGCGGGCGTGCGCGACAACGCGGGTCTTGCCGGCGCCGGTGAGCTTGTCCATGGGAACGCGGAAGAAATCCGCGGCCGCCTCCTTGATGGTCGCGGCGGTGATGGTCACGTCGCCTTCGTCCGGGAGAATATCGCGGAGTGCGACATGCGCGACGTCGAGCGTGATCGGCTCATTGATCAACGACGAATACGCTGAGACCCTGATCAGCGCGCCTTCGAGCTCGCGGATGGAGGACTCGAATTGGGATGCGATGAGTTCCAGCACGTCCTCGCTGACATGCGTGCCGTCCGCGGCCGCCTTCTTCATCAAGATTGCAATGCGCGTTTCCAAGTCCGGCGGCTGAATGTCGGTGATCAGCCCGCCCTCGAAACGTGTGCGCAGACGGTCCTCCAGTGTGGTCAGCTGTTTCGGTGGACGGTCGGAGGACAAAATGATCTGCTTATTCGACTGGTGCAGCGCATTGAAGGTGTGGAAGAACTCCTCCTGGGTTCCTTCTTTGCCCTCCAAGAACTGGATGTCGTCGACCATGAGGATGTCCAGGTCGCGGTAGCGGCGCTTGAAGGATTCCTGCCGGTCATCGCGCACCGAGTTGATGTAGTCGTTGGTGAATTCCTCAGAGGAGACGTACTTGATGCGCAAGTTCGGTTGCAGCACCTGGGCGTAATTGCCGGCCGCGTGCAGTAAGTGCGTCTTGCCCAGGCCAGAGCCGCCCCAGATGAACAGCGGGTTATAGGCGCGCGCAGGATTCTCCGCTACGGCCACTGCCGCGCCGTTGGCGAAACGGTTGGACGAGCCGATGACGAAGTTCTCGAAGGTGTACTTCGGGTTCAAGCTCACGTCCCGGTCCGGATCATGCGCCGGCTTCTCGCGCGGGATACGTTGCGGCGCCGGGACGATCGGGTGGCTGGACTGCTGCCGGGACGATTCCTCAACCGGGTTTTCCTGCTGCTGGGCGTGAATCCGCGCGAGCTCATCAAGCCCCATCGGCAGCTGCTCCCCCGCTAGCGCGGGCTGTTGCTGCTGCGCGGCCGGCGGGAAAGCGGGCTCGGAATAGGTGTTGTACCAGTCATCCGCGGAGCTGTCCGTGCGCGGCTGCGGCGTGGGTTGCTGGGGTGCGGCCTCTTGCGGTGTTGATGGTGCCTGCGGCACCTGCTGTATCTGTGATGGCTGCTCGGTTTGCTGTGTTTGCTGTGTTTGCTGGGTTTGTGGCGCCGGCGCGTGCACGGACACAGCCAGGTTGCAGGGTTGGCCCATGTGGCTGCTCAGCAGCTCCATGATGTACGGGCCGAGACTGTTCTCCACCACATTCTTTGCGGCGGCGTGCGGCGCGGAGAGGATGCAGTATCCGTCCACGAGCATGACGGGTGTGACCAGTTGCAGGTACGCACGGTCTCCCGGGGAGAACGTGGGCACGTGGGAATTGGGGCGCTCAGACAGGTTGAGCAGTTCGGCGACGATGTCCTGCCACAGAGCATTCAAACTCTGTTGATCATGTGCCATATACGTCTGCTCTCCCTTATCCGAATGGCGATGTTTGATATTTCCCGCACGCCGTGGGCGACGAGGATTTCACAACTCACATGAGTGTGAACATCGCTCTGATCTTGTGAATCCACAGACTTATCCACAGGTGTGAACCGTGCTGCTGTGGAGTTTATCCACAAGGCACTCATCATGCTGTGGATAAAACTCTCACGCCAAATTAATGCCTTTGACCTCGAGTTTCAGTGCTCATCGAGGACGAACCTCAAGGTGTGATTGAGGTTTATCCACAGCAGTGGTGGAAACTTTCCTGTGAAGTTGTGGTGATAAAGCTTTCTTACCCTGCTCCGCCGCGGACTGTCTAGACGGAATGCGGGTGTGCCGGGACGGAGACGCGAACGCATCAGCAAGCACGTTCGACCCCCGCCGTGCCCACGCAGGCAGCGTCGGCGTGTCGCCCGTGACCTGCGGAAAAACACATCGTTGTAATTTCGGGGGTGGCTGAAAATCAGTGAATCTACCCCCGCGCGTCGATTTGGCCGGTGCGATGTCGATCACGTATCCTGGCATGGTCTGTCGCACTCTGTGACCTCTGGGAATCCGCGATGCGGTTCCGCAGCGATCACCAGGGTGTGCGTGAGAGCATCATCGGCGCCGAGCACCGGGCCGCCCCGTGCGGGCGAGTCAGCGCGGATGACGCAAGCCGTCAGCGGGAAACGCTGTAAGAGCATCTCACTCATATGTTTTGAAAATGGCTGCCTCTTCCCGGGAAGGCGCACCCGCCGCATTGCTCGGCGCGCGCCGTTGGCCGCCGCATAGATTGCAAGGAGTACCCCGCCATGTCTAAGCGGACTTTCCAGCCGAATAACCGTCGTCGTGCACGCAAGCACGGCTTCCGCACCCGCATGAACACCCGCGCTGGCCGCGCCATCGTTTCCGCGCGTCGCCGCAAGGGCCGTTCCAAGCTCACCGCCTAGTCCTCTAGGTAATTCAGAGCGCGCTGTGCTGCCCCGCGCCCACAAGCTCACCTCGTCGGCGGAATTCCGCCGGGTGATCTCCAAAGGCGGGCGCGCAGGCACCCGCACCGTCGTGGTGCACTATTACACCCGAACCGACACCGTCATTCACGGCGGTCCCCGGTTCGGGTTAATTGTGTCTAAGCAGGTGGGCAACGCTGTTGTCCGTCACCGCGTGTCCCGTCAACTGCGGCACGTCTGCATGGACGTTGTCGAGCAGCTTGACCGGGACGTAGATATTGTCATCCGCGCTCTGCCCGCCAGCGCCAACGCCACCAGCGCCGACTTGCTGGGGGATGTGCAGTCGGGAGTGGCCAGGGGGCGCAAAAAACAGAAAAGCGCGCATGACCTCTTACCGGAACTCTGACGGTGAGCTCATTCCCGTACCTTCCGGGCCTCTCGGCAGGGCGATGGTTCGGTGCGTGCGGCTTTACCAAAAACATTTCTCACCCCTTAAGATGGGGTCGACGTGCCGCTTCGAGCCGACATGCAGCGCTTACGCGCTAGAAGCCGTGTCCAGGCGTGGAGCGGTCCGCGGCAGCCTTCTCGCTCTTGTCCGATTAAGCAAGTGCGGGCCATGGCACCCCGGCGGCTACGACCCCGTGACCTAGAACAGCTAGACAGGAGTTAGACATCCAGTGCTGAATTTCATCTACTGGCCCATCTCAGCGGTGCTGTGGTTCTGGCACAAGATCTTCGGCTACATCTTCTCGCCGGATTCTGGTGCCTCGTGGCTGCTGGCCATTGTGTTCCTGACCTTCACCATCCGCGTCTTTCTGGTCAAGCCGATGGTGAACCAGCTGCGCGCTGGCCGCAAGATGCAGGAACTCCAGCCGAAGATGCAGGAGATCCGCGCGAAGTACGGCAACGATCAGCAGAAGCAGGCGATGGAGATGCAGCGCCTGTACAAGGAAGCCAACATGAATCCGTTGGCCAGCTGCATCGTGCCGCTGGTCCAGATGCCGGTGTTCATCGGCCTACTGCACGTGCTGCGCTCCTTCAACCGTACCGGTACCTCCGGCGGCGGCCTGGGCATGACCGTGGAGGAAAACCGCAACACCGCGAACTACATCTTCTCCCCCGAGGATGTCCAGTCCTTCCTGGATGCCCGTGTTTTCGGTATTCCGCTGTCTTCTTACATGTCCATGCCGGAAGAGCAGTTCGCCGCTTTCTCCCCGGCTGATTTCACGCGCACGGACATCATCATTGTCGCTTTGCCGATGGTGATCGCCTGTGTTCTGCTGACCCACTTCAACGCGCGCATGTCTATGAGCCGTCAGCGCGAGCGCATGGCTAAGCGCAAGGCGGAGCAGACGGCAGCCGGCAAGAAGCCGGAGCAGGCCGGTCCGGGCTCGCCGGAAATGATGGAAATGCAGATGAAGACCATGAACGGCATGATGCTGTGGTTCCTCCCGGCGACCCTGCTGTTCACCGGCTTCCTGTGGCACATCGGTCTGCTTACCTACATGCTGTCCAACAACGTGTGGACCTTCTTCCAGACCAAGCTCGTCTACGCCAAGATGGACAAGGAAGAGGAAGAGGAGGAAGCAGCCAAGCGCGAGGCGAAGCGCGCCTCCGCTCCCGTCGCTGGCGCCCGCACCGTGGACAACCGTTCCAAGAAGCAGCGCCAGCGCGACGCCGCAAAGCAGCGTGCGAACAACAACCACCCGGAGAACCAGCCGGACAAAACGGCGACGGTGACCAAGGTCGAGCCGTCCGACACCTCCGAAACCACGGATGTGAGCGGCAAGCAGTCCGACGTAGGACTCAAACCCAAGCCCGGAGCGAAGCCCAACAACCCGAAGAAGGGCAAGAAGAATAAAGGCAAGAGCCAAGGCAAAAACCAGGGCAAGAAGAAGGGGAACTAAGGCTCATGCCTGATTCAACGCCCGCCCAGTGGGAGGACGCGCCCGAGGCAGCCGCCCGGATTTTCGGCGACCGGCTGCCGCTCGCGCAGGCCTACCACGATTCCCTAGCCACCACCGCCGCCGAGCGCGGCTTCATCGGTCCGAAGGAAATCTCGCGCCTGTGGAGCCGCCACGTGCTCAACTGCGCGGTCATCGCCGACGCCTTCGACGAAGGCCTTAGTGTCGCCGATATCGGTTCCGGCGCGGGTCTGCCGGGCATCCCGCTGGCAATCGCGCGGCCGGATCTTCAGATCACACTCATCGAGCCTCTGCTGAAACGCTCGACGTACCTCGGTGAGATCACGGAAGAGCTCGGCCTCACCAACGTCACGGTCGTGCGCGGCCGGGCGGAAGAGCAGAAGAAGACGCTTTTCGACGTCACGACGTCCCGCGCCGTCGCCCCCCTAGGAAAACTCGCTTCCTGGTCGCTCCCCCTCGTCCGCCCCGGCGGCTCGATGACGGCGATGAAGGGAGCCAGCGTGGCCGAGGAGCTGGAGCGCGACGCCAAGGTCATTGCCAAAGCTGGCGGCACCGACGCGGAGATTCTCACTGTCGGTGAAGGTCTGCTGGAGCAACCCACCACCCTGATCCGCATTGTGCGGGCGGGCTAACGTGTGTCCGGGTGCTCTACTAGTCTGACACTGACTAGTTAGTTCTTTTCGTTTTGCTTTTGACTTGACCGTGACGGGAGGCCATGTGGACGACCAGCAGTGGGATGACACTCCGATTGCTGCGGCGGCTCGCCGCGCGGCGCGGATGAATAACGGGAAGGCGACGGTGCCCAAGCCGGAGCAGCCGCGCCTGATCACTGTGGCGAACCAGAAGGGTGGCGTGGGCAAGACCACCACGTCGGTGAACCTGGCCGCATCGCTGGCAAAGCTGGGCCGTAAGGTCCTGGTGGTGGATTTGGACCCGCAGGGCAACGCCTCCACCGCATTGGGTGCCGCCCACCGCGACGGGGAGGTATCCAGCTACGAGTTGCTCATTGGTGAGGCCACCCCGGAGGATGCTCTGCAGCGCTCCGGGGACAACGACAATCTCTGGTGCATTCCTGCCACGATCGACTTGGCGGGCGCGGAGATTGAGTTGGTCAGTTTGGTGCGCCGCGAATACCGCCTCGCGGATGCGCTCCGCGGCCGCTTCCTCGAGGAGCAGGGCTTCGACTACGTCTTTGTGGATTGCCCGCCGTCGCTGGGTCTGTTGACCATCAACGCGATGAACGCAGTCGACGAGGTGCTCATCCCCATCCAGTGCGAGTACTACGCGCTCGAGGGCGTGGGACAGCTGCTGAACAACATCACCATGATCCGCGGCGCCTTGAACCCGAACCTGCACATCTCCGCGGTGCTGTTGACCATGTTCGATGCCCGTACGAAGCTCTCCGAGCAGGTCGCAGAAGAGGTTCGCGGCCAGTTCGGCGACGTGGTGCTGCGCAATATGATCCCGCGCTCGGTGAAGGTGTCGGAGGCGCCCGGCTACGGTCAGACTGTCATCGAATACGACCCGGGTTCACGCGGCGCACTGGCGTACTTCGATGCCGCGCGCGAATTGGCTACCCGCGGCGATTACCAGCCGCACGAGACGACCGGGCCGATCGGTGTCAGCCCCGAGATTTTCGCTCAGCTGAGCGAGGAGGACTAAGTAGAGCTATGGCAGAGCAACGCAAGGGCGGCCTGGGCCGCGGCTTGGCGGCGCTGATTCCGTCGAACCCGGACCACCACCAGAAGACAGGCCCGCTCGGGGACGGTGCGGCGGACGTGATCATCGGCGGCACCAAGGGAGCACGCGATGAGAAGGGCGAGCGGAGCAACCCGAAGCCGAAGAAGAAGGTCAAGGGGGCCCCGACGATTCCGGGTGCTCCGTCTGTCGGCCGCCCCTCGTCAGTACCGGCGGCAATGGTGACGGGGACGAACCCCGCGGACTCTTTCGGTGCGACCTACCAGGAGATCCCGATCGGGGACATCTTCCCCAACGCGAAGCAGCCGCGCACCAGCTTCGACGAGGAAGAGCTGGCTGAGCTGGTCCACTCTGTCAAGGAATTCGGTCTGCTTCAGCCCATTGTGGTCCGCCCGGCGAAGGACGGCTACGAGCTCATCATGGGTGAGCGCCGCTGGCGCGCCTCCTCCAAGGCTGGCCTAAAGCGCATTCCAGCCATCGTGCGCGAGACGTCCGACGAGGACATGCTGCGCGATGCCCTGCTGGAGAATATCCACCGCGTCCAGCTCAATCCCCTCGAAGAGGCCGCCGCCTACCAGCAGCTGCTGGAGGAATTCGGCGTCACTCAAGAGCAACTCGCGGACCGCTTGGGGCGTTCCCGCCCGGTGATCACCAACTCGATCCGCCTGCTCAACCTGCCTGTCCCGGTGCAGCGCCGCGTTGCCGCCGGAGTGTTGAGCGCCGGCCACGCCCGCGCGCTGCTCGGCGTGAAGGTGGGTCCGGAAGCGCAGGAGCAGCTGGCTGACCGGATCGTCGCCGAAGGTCTTTCCGTGCGTGCGACGGAGGAGGCCGTGACGCTGCTCAACCGTCAAGGGGCGCTGCCGGAGAAGCCGAAGCGCGAGCCCGTCCCGCAGCCGGAATTCCTCACCCGGGCGGCCGACCGCCTCGCCGATGAGTGGGACACCAAAGTCTCCGTCACCATGGGCAAGCGCAAAGGCAAGATCGTCGTCGAATTCGGTGACCGCGACGATTTTGAGCGCATCATGTCTCTCATCGAGGGCACGGACTAGCCCTAGGACCATGCCGCTGCGACACGCCCGCGTGATTCCGCTGGATGCGGCGAACCTGAGCCGCCTTCACCCAACCACGGCGCGCAGCGTGTTCTGGGAACTCGACCCTCTCGGTGATGCCTTTGCCGGCATTGACTCCGAGGTGGACAAAGCCGCATGGCTATTCTCCCTCGCCTACGAGCAACCAGCCGTGGGCTTTTCCATCATCGACCCCTCTACCTCGGCAGGCGCGCATGCGACGCTGCTCATGTGCCCGCCGTCCGCTGCGCCCGGAGCGGTCCGCATGCCCACCGCGCCCTTCTCGGCCGACGCATTCTGCCTGACCAGCCTGCACATCGATGTAGCAGCCGCAGGAACAGGATGGGAGGCAGTGCTTATCGACGCCGCAGTGGCCTCCCTCACCCAGCAATCCCTTCCCGCCGTCGAGGCGTTCGGGTACCGCGCAGAGGCAGTGTCCGAGCTGGCGGAGGGGAAGGTGACGGGGCTGGTGCGGGATATCGTCGATAAACGGAGCTCCATTGGTGTGATGCCCGTCGACGTGTTGGAATCCGCGGGCTTCACCGTCGTGGTTGACCACCCTGCGATCCCGCGGTTGCGCCTGGAGCTGACGCCCGCGCACGACTTGCTCACGGAACGGGAGATCGCCGAACTCCTCGCCGGCGTCCCCGTGGGCGGAGCTTAGGAGCGTTCCTGGCGCAGGAGCTCCGTGAACGAGTAGGTGCCCGTGGGCTGGTTATCCTGGTCGAGGAGGTAGAGCCTCTTCACCGCCACAACGATGGCCTCCGCGATCGCATCGCGCTGCGTCGGGTTAGTCATTATGGCCATGTCGTGGGCGTTGGTCACGTAACCGAGCACGATCTCCACCGACGGCATCTGCGTCATGCGCAGCAGTTCCCACGTGCGGCCGTGGTTGAAGCAGTTGCCTAGCTCCGTGCGTGCGACGATCTCGCGCTGAATGAAGCCGGAGAGCATCTCGCCCGTCATGGAGGACGCGCCGAGCTCCGAACCGAAGTAGAACGTGGCCACTCCGTTGGCCTTCTCGTTCTGGTACCGGTCCAGCTGCAGGGACACCATGAGGTCCGCCTCGAAGCTGTTCGCCAGGTCCGCGCGCGCCTTGGGCGACGGGTTGTCTCCGCGAGGGCGCGACATGATTGTCTCCATGCCGGCGGCGATCATGCGTGCCTCGACACGGGAGGCCAAATCCCACAGGATCTCTTCCTCGGTGATCTGGCCGTAGGGCCCCTGGATGGTGGCCATGTCTTCGGCGTTGAAGTTCGGGTCGATGACCACGCGCTTGCCGGTTAGACGTGGGCCCGCCATGCGGACCACCTCGCGCTCGCGGATCGCTTGCGTCGATCCGCCGGTGATGCGGCGGCCCAGCAAGCTCAGGGCGTGCAAGGTCTCTGGCCCACACACGCCGTCATCCTGGATGCCGTAGTTGATCTGGTAGTTCGACAGCGCGGTGTGGGTATCGGGGCCGAAGTGGCCGTCGATCCGCCCGGAGTAGAACCCGAGCTCCTGCAGCTGCTTCTGCAGCTGGCTCACATCGTCGCCGACGAGGATCTGGTTGGGCTGGTACGACAGCGCACGCGCACCCAGCGTGTAGGAGGCGTGGCGCAGCTCGCGCAACGTGATGTCGTCGATCTCGCCCGATGGCAAAATGCCGCGGGACTGCTGGAACGCCTTCAGCGTCGTGCTCAAATCCTCGTCGAAGTACATCTCCTCCTGCGAGAACCGGCGGCGATTCCACTCCCCTACGTCGCCCTCGAAGTCGTCGAGCAACCCGAGGCGTGCAAGGGACGAGCGGACTTCAGCGACGCGCGCGCTGGAGTCTCCCACGCGATACGTACCTAACACAAGTCACCTTCCTGACCACGAGCCTTGAGCACCTGTCTCATCTTACTGTCACCGCGTCCGCGTGAGTCGCATGGCATGCCTGACCGGCTGCCATGGTCACAGGTGGGATTGCACGCGGGAGAGAACCTCGCTCTTGGGCACCAGGCCCACGAACTCGTCGACCTTCTGCCCACCCTTGAAGATGAAGACATTCGGGATGGACATGACCTGGAACATCGCCGCCAGGGTACGCTCCTGGTCCACGTTCACCTTGGCCACCTTGACCTGGTCGCCCAACTCCGCAGCGACCTCGTCCAGGATCGGGGACAGCTTCTTGCAGGGGCCGCACCACTCGGCCCAGAAATCCACGATGACGGGCACGTCGGATTCGACGACCTCCGACTTGAAGGTGTTTTGGTTGACATCGATAGCTGTGCTCATATGTGTCCTCTTTTCCGTTGGTGAGTGAAAGTGGCGTGGTTACAGCGCTTCGAGGTAGTGCTCTGCGTCGATGGCGGCGCGGCATCCGGATCCCGCGGCGGTGATGGCTTGCTGGTAGTAGTTGTCCACCAAGTCGCCGGCGGCGAACACGCCCGGAACAGACGTCTTGGTGCTGGGCTGTTCGACGGTGACGTAGCCTTCGGAATCGGTGGCCACCTGACCGTCGAGGAAGCCGGAGCGCGGGTCGTGGCCGATGGCGACGAACATGGCGGTGGCGTCCAACGTGGACTCCTCGCCCGTCTGGGTGTTCTTGATGCGCAGGCCGGCGACGCTGCCGCCGTCCTCAAGAACCTCCTCCACGACGGAGTTGGTGAGGAATTCGATCTTGTCGTTCTCCTTGGCGCGGTCCAGCATGATCTGGGAGGCGCGGAACTCCTCGCGGCGGTGAATGATGGTCACCTTGGAGCCGAAGCGGGTGAGGAAGGTGGCCTCCTCCATTGCGGAGTCGCCGCCACCGACGACGGCGATGTGGTGGTCCTTGAAGAAGAAGCCGTCGCACGTCGCGCAGGTGGACACGCCGCGGCCGGTCAACTCCTGCTCGCCGGGAATGCCCAGGTGGCGCGGTGCGGCACCGGTGGCCAGGATGATGGCGCGTGCCTGGAACTCCTCGTCGCCGACGAAGACTTTCTTGATGTCGCCTTCTAGCTCCACGCGGTCCACTTGGTCGGCGCGCAGGTCAGCGCCGAAGCGCTCGGCCTGGGCGCGCATTTCCATCATCAGGTCCGGGCCCATGATTCCGTTCTGGAAGCCGGGGAAGTTCTCTACCTCGGTGGTGTTCATCAACTCGCCGCCGTACTCGTAGCCCTCGAAGACGAGCGGCTTGAGGTCGGCGCGCGCCGTGTACAGGGCGGCGGTGTAGCCGGCCGGGCCGGAGCCGACGACGATGACATCGTGCACCGTGGAGCTGTCGGCCTCGGCGCCGGAGCGTTCCGCCGCTTCCTTCATCTCCTCGGTCGGAGCGGTCTCCGGAGCGCTGTTGAATCCGCCCAGGGCATTGGCGGAGGGGAAGCCCGGTACTTTCGGCACGTTCGGCACATTGGGCACGTTCGACTCGTTCGTCTCAGTCATGCCAGACAGTGTAGTTAACTGCGCATGGACTCCGTCAGCGCCCGCCGCGCACGGTTCCTCCGTGATTTCACTGTGCCGGGGCGCACGCCCAGGTGGGTGGCGGCGGAGTTGATGGAGTAACCGGCGACGTCGATAAGCATCAAAGCCCTGCGTTGCGCGGCCGGGAGTTGGCCCATGGCCTGGCGGAGCGCGAGCAGGCGGTCGAGGTTGCCCAGCGGGTCGTGCGCGAGGTAGCGGTTCGAGTCGTGGTTGATCTTCTCGGTGTCGTCGAGGCTGGCGTGCTGGCGCTTGTTGTCCGCGCGCTTGGCGTGGTCGTACCCGGCGTTGAGCACCAATCGGTGCAACCACGTGGTCAGCGCCGATTCGGAGCGGAACGTGTGCATGTTGCGCGAGGCCTTGAATAGCGCGTCCTGGACAATGTCCTGCGCGTCGTGCTCGTTGCGGGCGTACCGCCGTGCCACCGCCAACATTCTCTTCCTATGCCTTTGCACGATGATGGCAAATGCTTGGTGGTCCCCCGCGACATAGTCTTTGACCAGGGCTTTGTCGGTCTTCTCCTGCTGTTGCTGCTTGCGTAGTGCGTTCTGCCGGTAGGTGCGCGCCAACCGGCCGTGACTGTGCGTCATGTCCTCGTCCCCCCGAACAAGTCCCCGATGTGTGGTGCGGGTCCCATTCTGCCCGGCAGGGGTGGCAGGCGCGCGGGGCCGGTGCGCACTTCAGTGCGCAGCTGTCAGCGGACGCGTGACCCCACGACGGTGACGCCTTTGATGGTGGCCTCATCCTCGAGGGAAACAACGAGGCCGGTGACTGCCGGTTGGTCGTCGATGTCGACGCTCGTGTGGCTGTCCTTCAGGGTGCCGGTGGCGAGGATGCGCAGGTGATTGACGTCGGTGGCGTCCTGGGTGTGCTCGTCGATGCCGTAGATGGTGTAGGCGGAGCCACTGGTGCCCGTGTCAGCGCCGGAATCGATGTTGAGCTCCTCCGGAACGAACTCGCCGCCGTCCTCCGGGGTCAGCAGGATTCTCTCGCCGGCGGTCAGGGAGGCGGTGGTGGAGTCTTGGCCGTCAATAAGCGGGCTGAGGTCCGTACTGCTCGTGCTACTGGTGCTGTCGCCCCATGGCGCGGCGTTCAGCGGCGCGATGATGACGGGGAGCTTGCCGCTGGGGGCGTTCTCGATGCCCTCAGAAACATTCTCGGCGCCGTCTCGCGCGGATTCACTGGTGATCGGGGAATCCGGCCGGTTGTTGAACAGGCCCACGAGGTACACGGTCAGTGCGGCGACAAGCAGCACCGCTGTGATCGCCACGGTGACCAGTCCGGCGGTTCCCAATGGGCCCACGCCGCGTTCGCCGAAGCCCCCTCGGCGTGTTTCATGGCCTGGTTCGTGCTGGGGCTCGTCCTTCTCCGGTTGCCGCACGATCGTGTGCGGGCTGGTCTGTTGGGCGACTGCCATGAGGGATTGCTCGATGCCGCGGTAGTCGGGCTGCTCGGCGCGGGCGGCGCGGGTGATGTCTGTCAGTTCACTGGTTTCAGCCGCGCCGGCGAGGAGTTCCAGCGCGAAGGCATAGGCGGACGCATCGTTGCCGGGGTGTGCCGCAGGCAGGACCGCGGGGAAGGCGAGGACGACGGTACCGTCGTCGCTCACGCGCATGCGGTTGCGGTTGTCCAGGCCAAGAGGCACTCCTTGCTCGTGGGCCGCGGCGATGGAGGCGGTGAGCGGCACCATCGCCGCGGCCACTGCCTGGTCGAGCAGCGGCTCGCCGGCGTCGGCGACCGTCTTCAGGTCGGAGCCCGGGACCCACTCCGCCACGACCACGCAGCCGGTGCGGTACCGGATCGTCTCAATCACCGGCGCCACAGCGGGCAGGTTCAGTGCCGAGAGCTGGTTGGTGCGGTGGCAGACACCTGCGGCATCAATAGCTGCCTGGCGCGGTGACACCGGCGCCAGCGGGGCGGCACCGCACGTATCCACGAAGGTCAGAGCCACCATGCGCCCGGTCTCCTGCTCGCGGGCCTGCCAGAAGCGGGCGCAGGAGCTGGAGCCGTAATCGCGCATGAGGCGGAAGCGCCCGTCGGACACCGCCGCGCCGGGCACCAGACGCGGACCCCGGACAACGCCTGCGGACATCGGCGGCGGGACCGGGGAGGTGTTGAAGGTGTCGGAGACCAAGAACTGCGACGAGACTTCCTGCGGGTCCACTTCCCCGGTGGAGACGTCATTCGCCGGACTGGTGCGCACGATGCGGTTCAGGCCGGGGATACGGGCCAGGGCGGCACCGAGGTTTCGCACCTCCGGCAGTGTGGAGAAGGACAGGGCGATGCCGGTGGCCACCACGAACACGACACCGAGAATGAGGATCTCCAGCAGCAGGCCGAAGGAGTCGCGCCGGCCCAGGGCCATGGCCAGGCCTGGCATGCCGCCCGGAATGAGGTGGAGCAGGAAGCGCACGAGGAGAGCCGCGGCGATACCGACGAGGCCCGCGGCTGCGGCCCACACAGAAGTGTGCAGGACCGAGCCGAACTTCAGGGAGCCGAGCTTCCGGCGCAAGAGGAATGCGCCGATGACGGCACCGGCGACGAAACCGAAGCCGTTCGCGGCGCCGAGCAGCACCACGACCTGGTCGGGCCGCGCGGCCACGGTGGGGGCCAGAAACGCCAGCACGACTTTGGTCAGCGTGATGCCGGCGATGATGAACGTGGGCGTCCACGCCTCCTCCCGGGCGTAGAACACGCGCAGGTGCAGCATGACCAAGGCGTACGGGATGAGCGTGAATGCGGCGAAGCTCAGCGTCAGGCCCAAGGTCCGGGCTTCGGCGTTGGTGAAGTTGCCGTAGCCGAACAGGGCGTTGCCAATATCGGGGCCCAGCGCTGTCATGAAGATGATGATGGGGATCAGCGCGAGGAACGTCAGCTTCGTTCCCAGAGTCAGGTCGCGCACCACAGCTTCGTCGTCGCCGTTGGCGGCGTTGCGGGACAGCCGAGGCATGATCGCCGTCAGCAGGGTCACGCCCACGATGCCGTAGGGCACCTGGAGCAGCTGCCAGTGCTGCATGTAGATCACGGGGGCGGAGCTGTCCACGCCCGAGGCGATGCGGTTGTTGATGATGTAGCCCGCCTGCGAGATGGCCACGTAGGTGATGATTGCCAGGGCCATGCCGCCGAACTGCTTGAGCCGTTCGTCAATCCCCCACAGCGGGCGCAGGTCGATGTTGAGCCGCCGAAGCGCCGGCAGCATGATCAGGCACTGCACGGCCACACCGAGGGTGGTGCCCAGACCCAGCAGCAAGATGTGCGGGTCGGTGACGGCGGTGTGCTCCTTCGGGTCGAGTTGCCCCGGCAGGATCATGTACAGCAGCATCACGCCGATGGAGACCAGATTGTTCGCCACCGGCGCCCACGCCCCGGGCCGGAACACTTCCTTGGTGTTCAAAATGGCCATGAACAGGGAGAACAGACCGTAGAACATGATCTGCGGGAGCAGCAGATAGGCGAACGAGGTCGCCTGCACCAGGTTGACGTGACCGGCTTCATCCAGCATCAACTTGGTCAACAGCGGCGCGCCGATGACCGTGAGCAGTGTCACTGTGGTCAGCAGCGTGATGGTCAGCGTGAACAGCCGCCTGATGAAGGCCTCGCCGCGGTCCGGGTCCTCCTTCTCCGCGCGCACGAGCACCGGCACGACCAGTGCCGTGAGCACCGAGCCCAGCACGATCTCCGTGATCATGTTCGGCAGAGTGTTGGCGGTGTTGAACGCGGAGGCGACCGCGCCACCGAGCGCCGATGTGATCATCACCGTGCGGATGAACCCGGTGATGCGCGACATCAGAGTCGCCACGGCCATGGAACCGGTGGACCGGACGACGGCTCTGTCGCTCGTCTGTTTCTCGTCCTCCGCTGCCGTTACGGGCTGGTCCACCATGACACGCTCACCTTGGTCCCGGAAATAGTCTGCAAAAGAACCCCGGACTAGCCTGAGACAGCCCTAGGAATTCTGGGTCAAGGGTATGTTAGTCGGCCCGCCCGGAATCTCTATCCCGTCGGCGTTTCCCCAATTGCGCCACGACAGCGAGCACGAACAGTCCGGCCAGCAGCGAAATGATGAACCAGTTGCTTATCGAGGTCCCCGCGGTCTGCACCCCGATCCCCACCGGCTGCGAAATAGGCTGGTTCTGCGGGGTAGCCAGGTACAGCTGCAGGTCGGTGCGTTCACTGTCCGAAGGCAGGTCCGCGGTCATCTGCAGCGTGAGCGAGCCGCGCGCCGGGATCCGGAATTCCGGCGGCGTGTTCAGGCGGGCGCCGTCCGGACCGCGGTAGAGAATTGTCGCGTCCACAGGCAGCGGGAGACCGTTCTGCGCCACGATGAGCAGCGGCGACGACGCGGACGTGCGCGTGTACACGTTGCCCGGCGGGATCAGCGCGATGGAGGAGCGTAGTTCCGCGAGCGTGTCGCGGTCGCCGTTGAGCCGCTCACGCGTGCGCTTCTCCGCGTCCGTGTAGCCCGTGTACGCGCGCCGACCGGTCACGCTCAGTGCCGTCAGCAGGTCGGTGCGCAGCGGCAGCGTGTACCCGTAGCGCGTGAGTGCGATCGCGTCGTCGTTAGCCAAGAGCGCCGTGAGGTCATTGATAAAGCGCGCTTGCTGCGCGGAATTGAGCACCTCGGTGTCCGTGAACACGGCAGGGTCGGATTCAGGAACGCCCAGCTTATCGACGTCCCCCTGCCCCACTTCCCCCGCCGCCCCCACATAATCCGCCAGCGCCATCGGCGTTGCGGTGCGCTCAGCGAACAGCGCGGTGACGGTCTCCATCACCGCGCGGGCGGTGGACGGCTCCCATGTGACCGGCGGGTTCACCAGCGTCGGTTCGAGGTCCGGTGCCCCGGCGACTTCTCCGGGAAGTGTCCTCGATTGCGCGGCTGTGCGCACCGCCGTCGCCGCCGTGAGGTCGCGCGCCTGGGGGGAGTCCAGAGTGAAGTCGAAGCGTAGGTTTTCGTCCGAGTACCCCGGAGTCTCCGGCTGTGGTCCGGTCGCCGCGAGCGTGGAGGCCAACGCGCTGTCGAATGTCGCTGCTTCGACCCCCGGGGTGAGCGCGACGCGGTGCGAGGTGCCCGCAGCGGACACCACTGTGTTGTCCGCCACCAGTACCCGTACCGGCTGCCCAGGTACCGGTGCTGCCGCATCTTGCGCATTCGGCGGCTTCGGATTGTCCAGGTTGCTACTCTGCTCCCCTTCAATGCGCCCGCCGGGTTCAGCGGCACCCTTCGCCCGTGCCGCTTGGTCCCGTTCCCATTCGGTGTGCATGCCGCCTTCCGGCAGGGTGGACCGGCTCAGATCTGCCCAGCCCATGCCCGGCGCAGATTCGGGCTCAAGGTAGCCCGCGCCGGGAACCACCATGTTGCGCAGCGTTGGTGTCTGCAGGACCCGCTCCACAGTGAAGGGACCGCGTTCAAGCGATTCGCGCATGAGCCACGTGTCACCGGTGCGTGCGACTGCGTTGAGGTCCGCATTCGCCCACGGCAGCGCGACGGTGCAGTTATCTTTGGCAGCAGCGCGGAGCTTGTCTAACCAGGCCTTCGCGTCATCGGCACCGGTGCCCTGTTCGGCTCCTGCGGCGGTGTCGTCGCTGCCCCAGGAGTCGCGTAGGCGTTTGCGGTTCAAGCCGGGCGCGGGCCTGTCGTCGTCCACCGTGTACCCCTGGCTCATGCGCTCGACTGTGTCCAGCAGCGCTGGGTCGACCGCCAGGCATGTCGCCGCACGAGTGCCGCCATCTTGGGTGGTTTCCGCGTATGTATCCACTAGTGCGTCCAAGCGGCCCCCGGGCGCCAGTTGGGTAGCCAAGTTCTCGGAGGACAAGATCAGCGACGGCCGGTTCGGTGCCTCCCCCGTTTCCCCCGGCACAATGTCAACGGGAGCGGAGATGGGAAAGAGCACGCTCATTCCGGCTGGGGTCAGCTGGGACTCGGTTCCGGTTCCCGCGACAGTCATGTGCCACCGCTCGGTGTCCAGCTGCACCCCGTCCTGCCCCAGAACCAGCATCATGGGGAATGTGGTGGTCAGCGGGTGCTCGTCCGTGACTACCGTGACCTTCACGTCTATCTCTTCACCGGGCTCCAATGTGGGGACGTCCACATCGTCTCCGGCGGGGCTGTATTCCGAGACCGAGGCAACGGTCGCCGCCCGGGCATCCGACACTGACCCGGAAGCCGGACCCCGCAGCGGTGCAATGGTCAGACCGGAAACCTCTGCTTCAGAGTCGTTCCGGACGCGCACTGTGATGGAGGTGGGGGTGCCGGAAGGGAGGGACAAAGGGGCGTCGATAAGCGAAAGCTTCAGCCCTTGCTTCCCGTCATCCGGGCGGATCTGCGGATTGACCCACTCGTGCGCGACCGCGGGATCGTTGGGGTCGAGCGGAACGGGCTCTGCGGCGGTGGACAGCGGCGCGCATGCGAGCGCTGCCGCGGTGAATACCGCAGCCGCCCGATGCGTGCGCCGACCCGTCACCGCGGGGTGGTCCTTCCCGCTTCCTTTTCCGCCCGCGCGTAATCCGGCATTTTGTCGAAAGCGATGCGGGCCAGTTTGCGCTCGTCGGCGTACGCCAAATGCTCGATCAGTTCGCTGACCGGCACCCAGGCAACTTCGGTGACCTCCGGGTCTTCGTCGTTAAGCACGCCGTCGACGTAGCGCAGCAGGTTGTGGTGGACCGTCTTGTGGATGCGCACGCCGTCGGAGACGAACCAGTAATCGATGATGCCCAGTTCCGCGAACGGCTCCCCCGTGATGCCGGTCTCCTCCCAAACCTCCCGGCGCGCTGTGTCCCACTGGTGCTCGCCCGGCTCGACGTGCCCCTTCGGCATGGACCATAACAGGCGGCCGCGGCGGTCGAGGCGCCCGATGAGCGCGACGTAGATCTGCGACATGTCCACGGAACCGTCGGACGCGACAGCCTCCGCCATGCCGGAGACGACAAGGCCGCCTGCACTTGTCTCGTCGCGGGTCTCCATATTTTGGGACGCGTACTGTGCGCTGTTGTGCTGCGGCTTGCGGTACCTGTTGCTTCCGCCGCCCCGGCTGCGCTGATTGTTCCGCTGGTTTCCGCGCTGGTTATTGCCGCCTTGGCGGCGCTGATTGTTGTTGCCCCCGCGGCGCTTGCGGTTGCCCTTGTTGTTCTTCTCGCCGCCGTTGTTGGGGTTCTTGGTGCCGCCATTGTGGCTACCGTTGTTGTTCTGGGCGTGGCTCGAAGCGCGCCGGCGGCGTTTGCGCCTGCGCGTGTTGTGCTTCGGCGAATCGGAATCGCCGGGGGTGTTCTGAGCCATCTTCTAAATGGTATCCGGCCGTGGTTCTCGTGTGGTACTTGAGACCCTGCTTGAGACCCCGCTTGATTGCCTGCTCCATCCGGGCTGGTTTGCCTGGGGCTGTAAGGTTGGGCGGGTGACCAACCCGATGAACAGTGCGAAGAATTCGACCGACCCAGCGGAGCTGTTCAACCTGCCGGAGAAGGGGGATCCGACAGCGTTCATCGCTTTGCTCGCCCGCGCGGAGAGTGCTGTGGCGGAGCTCGCCGGTCTGCTTGGGCCGCTCGCCGCAGCTTTCGCGGCGGAGGGCGAGGCCCTCTACCTCGTCGGCGGCCCGGTGCGTGACGCGATGCTGGGCCGGTTGGGCCATGACCTCGACTTCACCACCTCGGCCCGCCCGGAGACAATCAAGGCGATCCTCACCGAGTGGGGCGAGGCAGTGTGGGACACCGGCATTGAATTCGGCACTGTGTCCACGGTGAAGCAGGGCCAGCAGGTGGAGGTGACCACGTTCCGCGCCGACCTATATGACGGTGTTACCCGGAACCCCGAAGTCACCTTCGGCGACACCATTGAGGGCGATCTGGTGCGACGTGATTTCCGGGCGAACGCGATGGCCATTGAACTCCTGCCGGCATCGGACGGGTCCGCCACGCTCAAGCTGGACTTCCATGACCCCGTCGACGGTTTGAAGGACCTGCTCGACCGCACACTGGACACCCCGCAAGCCCCCGAGGTGAGCTTCCGGGACGATCCCCTGCGCATGCTGCGCGCCGCACGGTTCGTGTCCCAGCTGGGATTCACCGTCAGCCCCCGCGTCAAGCAGGCGATGACGGACATGGCCGAGGAGATAAACCGCATCACGGTCGAGCGCGTGCAGGCGGAGCTGGACAAGCTCATGCTGGGCCTGCAGCCGTGGGAGGGCATCGACTTGCTGGTTGAAACGGGTCTGGCCGACCACATTCTGCCGGAGGTTCCCGCCCTCAAGCTCGAGCGCGACGAGCACATGCAGCACAAGGACGTCTACGCCCACTCGCTCACCGTTCTGCGCCAGGCGACAGAGCTCGAGGAGGAGGGGCCCGACCTGAAGTTGCGGTGGGCGGCGCTCATGCACGACATCGGCAAGCCGGACACACGCGAGCTCAAGCCCGGCGGCGGGGTGTCCTTTCACCACCACGAGGTCGTGGGCGCGAAGCTGACCCGCAAGCGCATGCGCAAGCTGAAGTACCCCAAGCACGTCATCGAGGACGTGGGCCAGCTTGTCTACCTGCACATGCGCTTCCACGGCTTCGGCGAAGGCCAGTGGACCGATTCCGCCGTGCGTCGCTACGTCACGGACGCGGGAGACCTCCTCCCCCGCCTGCACAAGCTCGTCCGCGCCGACTGCACCACGCGCAACCCGAAGAAGGCCTCGCGTCTGCAGCGCACGTACGACCAGCTAGAGGAGCGCATCGCGGACCTTTCCGCCAAGGAGGACCTCGCCCGGGTTCGCCCGGACCTGGACGGCAACGAGATCATGGAGATCCTCGACCTTAAACCGGGCCCCGAGGTGGGCAAAGCCTGGAAGTATATGAAGGACTTGCGCCTTGAGCGCGGCGAGCTCGACCACGAGGAGGCCGTCGCGGAGCTCAAGGCTTGGTGGGAGAAGGAAAATGGCTGAGTTCTTTTACGCGGACCGCTTGTTCACCGCGCTCGAACGCCAAACACCGGCGCCCGGCATGCTGTTGGTCGCCGCGCCGGGCATGCTCGCCGAAGACTTCGCCCGCACGGTCATTTTGCTTATCGACGTCTCCCCCGACGCCACCTTCGGCGTCATCCTCAACCGCCGTTCCGAGGTGGCTGTGCATTCGGTCCTTCCCGAGTGGCTGCCGGAGGTGGCAAAGCCGCAGGCCCTCTACATCGGCGGACCCTTGCGCCCGCAGGCTGCCATCGCTGTGGGGATGACCGCGAACGGCACGGTCATTGAGGAGCATCCCGAATTCACCCGCTTGGCTAACCGCCTCGTTCACGTGAACCTGCGCGCCGAGCCGGAGAGCGTCGCCGGTCTTCTCGAGGGGATGCGCGTTTTCTCCGGTTACGCCGAGTGGGCGCCCGGCCAGCTCGACGAGGAGATTGAGCGCGGGGACTGGTACGTCGCCCCCGCCCTGCCCACCGACGTGGTCGCGCCTGCCGCCTCGGACTTGTACAGCGACGTTTTGCGCCGTCAGCCGATGCCGCTGCCGCTGTTCTCCACGTTCCCCGCGGACCTCGAGGACAACTAAGCAGTGCCGAGCATGCGCCACGAGATCCGCGCTGCCCTGAAGGACTTCTGGGTTGTGGGCTTAGGACTCATTCCCCTCGGCCTCGCATTCGGCCTGGTGATGACCCAAGCCGGCTTCGCCTGGTGGTGGACCCCCATCTTCTCAGTGGTCATTTACGCCGGATCGATGGAATTCCTCGCCGTGCAGATGGTCACCGCCGGCGTCGGTCCCCTGTCCGCCGCCGTCACCGGGTTCATGGTGAACTTCCGCCACATTTTCTACGGCCTCACGTTCCCCCGCGACCGCATTTCTTCGCCGCTCGGCCGCGCCTACTCCACCTACGCGCTTACCGACGAAACCTACGCCGTCATCTCCTCCCTCCCCCCATCCACCCGCGCCACCCTTTCCGGCACACGCATCCTCACCACCCAGATCGCCTGCCAGCTGTTGTGGGTGATCCCCGGTATCATCGGTGCTCTCCTCGGTGTGGTCATCCCGCCTGAGGTGAAGGGCATGGACTTCGCCCTCACCGCCCTGTTCGTCGTGCTCGCCTACGAGTCCTTCATCTCGAACAAGGACTTCTCCCTGCCGTTGACCGCCACCGCGATCGCCGTCCTTGTTGCTGTGATCGCCCCCAGCTGGTTGCTCATGGTCGCCCTGACCGCCTACTTCCTCGTCCTCTTACTGCGCTACGCCCTCCCCGGCGTGGATAAGGCCCTCGAGCTCTCATACCCCCAGACACCTCCGCAGCCCGAAGGTGGCCGCTGATCATGGGCCTTCCCACCGGTGTCTCCCTCAGCATGGTCGCCGCAGTTCTCATCCCCGTCTGCGTCGTCACAATTCTGCTGCGTGCCCTCCCCTTCAGTTTCCTCCGACTGTTGAAGGGCAGCCCCGTTATCCAATTCCTCGGTGCGACCATGCCTGTCGGCGTGATGACCGTCCTCGTCGTCTACACCCTCTCCAGCTCCCGCGAGAATCCCGGCGGCATCTGGGCTGCCCTCATCGCCGCTGGCATCACCCTCGCCCTCCATGCGTGGAAGCGCCGCGCCGGCTTGTCCATTCTCGTCGGCACTGCCATCTACATGGTGCTGGTCAATCTCGTGTTCTAACCCCCGCTACCCCCTTTGGCGCGGGGAGTGGTCTCCAGTCCGATAGGGAAAAGCGGTCCCGCCTGCTTATGTTCAGCTCATGCCAATATCCTTGGCACCCGTTCCGCACTTGCTTCCCAGGAGGAGCCCACCATGAAGCGTCGTTTCGTCGCCGCCGGCCTCGCAGCCGCAACTGCCCTCTCCCTTTCTGTCGCGCCTGCTCAGGCAGCGCCCGCCAAGACATCCTCGGAAGTCTCTGACGGTTTCATGGTCGCTTACGTTGTAGCGTCGGCATTGACAGGTAACGTCACGCCCAGTTACAAGCGAATGGTAGAGACCGACACTGTGCCGTCAGCTCTCGCTAGCTCTGTTCGCAACGATGTGTTCCGTGGTTACCCAGTCGGAAAGACTTTCGACATCATCCTCGGCACCGGCATTGCTGCACTGCTTCTTGCCGGACTTGGCGGCTTCGCCGTTCAGCAGGGTCTGGTCAAGCTGCCGTAGCCCTGAACCTGCGTAGTTTCCGCGCCCCAGCCACATCCGCACCGGCGGATGAGGTTGGGGTGTTTTGGGTTCGTGGGGGCGTCGATAAGCGTTAGCTGCTGGTTACGTGGGTGAACTTTCTATGAACGCGCTGCTTGATTGGTGCTGAAGTCTTATGCTTGCGGTGCTGGAAACCCTCTCCCTAAGGAGCAATGATGAAGCGCCGTATTGTCGCTGCTGCCCTGTCCGTATCCCTCATCGCGGGTGCTGCGCCCGCACACGCTGGTGTCGAGCGCCCCGTTGAAGACCAGGCAAGCTCCATCAAGCCGATTCTCGAGCTGAGCTCCCCGGCCCACAGCTCGGAACACTCGAGCTTCGCTGATGACGAAGAATTGAGGGAGGCTTGGGGGAAAGCTACGCGCATGGGCTTCTTCTCTCCGTTGATTGAAAGCATTTACAAGCTGGAGATCCCAGAGGAGTACGAGACCCCAGACATCGACGTGGATGAGAATGAGGGACCGGTAGAGAAAGCTAACTGGGAGAAATACCAGTCTAAGGAGTCCCTCAACAAGGTGTTGGGTAGCTCTTTGCAATGGGATGCCGCGCGTAGGCACCAGCTGGGTACGGCTCTGAACTGGTGGATCACTGCTGGTGTCCTGGCGGGCCTGCTCGGCGGTGTATTCGCTGCTAACCAGGCGGGTCTGATCCAGGTCCCGTCGACTGCTGACTTGGATCGTATGCACGCTGACGCTCGTCGCCAGCTCGAGGCGCTTCTGCCCCACTAATCTCGAGGGTTGTCTCCGGAGCAGCGGGGAAGTTTGAGGGTTCAAATTTCGTATTGCTCCCCGCTGGGTGCACTGTGTCATCAGTGATCGCCTGGTGGGGAGTTTCCACGTCTAAGTGGAACGGGTGTTCCGCCGCTGGAGGCCACAGTGCGCGAGCATTGAATCGGCACTGTGTCTCAGCCCGTGTTCGAAAAAGCTAAGTTATCCACAGGATTGACCCGTGGTTTCTTCAATAGAATCGAACAGAGGGGCGAAATACTGTTCGCTGATCAGGTGCTTGGTTACATGCATGTGAAAGAGTGTTCTATACAACCGATGGAAACACTCACTGAAAGCCACAGACATGACTGCAGCGAGACAACCCGAAAACAACGAAATCGATACAGACCCGCCCACCTCTGACTCAACCCAAAGCAACGCCGACCCGTCGAAAAAACAAGCTTTTTTCGCAACCGAGAACCCTGATGACCCCGACTGCCGTGCGGGCATGGCCATCCGGGAATCCCAAACACGGATCTTTGGGCGCTACGCCGACACGGATTACGGCCATTCCTCTAAGGACCATGACCGCGAAGTCGCCCATGTGAGCATGCAGACTGGCATGAGCAAATCACGTGTGGATAATGCGATCACCGCCTACATGGTCTTGGCGAATTTGCCGAAGCTGCGTGCTCTCCAGTTCCAATACCACCGTCTCGACATTGAACGCGTCGCCGCAGTGAGCGACGGGTTGGCAGACCTGGGCAACAACGTCACCGAGGAGGTCTATGCGAAATTCGATGACATGCTCACCGGCCTTTTCACCCCACACAAGATGGGCCAGCAACTGCCGACCCTAACCGCGATCACTAGACGCATCAATGTCATGATCGGCGACTTCGATTCCACCGCTGGATACGACTTGAAGAAGCGGAAGGAACGGGAGGAGAAATCTAAGCCATTTGCTCCGGGAGATGGCGAGGTCTCCTTTGACATTCCTCGATCCGGTTCCGGGGAGCCAGGCAACGCCTACATGAACGTTGCCGGGGACAAGGTCAAGATCGCTGCGATGCGCGCAGCGATCAACGCTACGGCCCGCGCCCAGGGTGTGTCACAGTGGGAAGCACTCGACATGCTCATTTCCGGTGACGCAGAGCCCGCCACCGCCACGATTTTCGGTTACGCGCCAATGAAAAACGGCGTCCCAGACCCGACGAAGTCTGTGTTCATGCCGGGATTTGGGTGGACCACAGCAGCCGGCACAGAAACGTTCCACGATCTCGCAGACCGCGTCATCGACCTTGAGGAAGCCAAGGAACACACGGTCAGCGGCTACGTCGCTCCCGACAAGGTCAAAGCCTACGTGCGTGGACGGGACGGAACGTGCATTTTCCCAGGGTGCACTCGCTCGGCGTGGAGCTGCCAGCTCGATCACCGCATCCCCTACGACGACGGGGGGCAAACCAACGCCGCGAACCTCTACTGCCTCTGCGCACACCATCACAATTTCAAAACCGATCGCCGCGGGTTCTACGTCCCCGATCCGGTCACCGGGGAAATCATCTGGCTTTTCGACGACGGCACCTACGCCCGCACCGAACCCGAAGGATTCATTGGCACCCAGGTGACGCCGACTGCGCCACGTTGGCGCAGCTCAACCGAGGACATCGAGCGACTCAAGCGCAAAAAAGCGCACTTTTTTGCGAAGGGCCACACGCTTATCGACGCCTACGAGGCCCACCTCCCCCGCCCCACCAACGAAAAAACCGAGGCGGGCCAAGACTCTGATTCCGCCCCTATGACCTACGAGGAGTGCTTGGAAGCTATTGCGGAACTTGAGAAAGAATTCGGTATGGAGTTCCCATTCCGACCAGAACCGCTGAAGGAGGTGGAGGAAGAGCCACTGGTCGCGGACGCGCCGCCGTTCTAGATGTTCCAGCTATAGATCGGCCACTGCTGACGTGCCATCACTCGGACGGACGCGTGTGGCTCGGCTGATCCGGAAGGTCAGGAAGATCCGGAAAGAGCGCCTGCGCCTCTGCCCACAGACCCCGGAAGTCATGGTGCTCGAGCATGCGGTGCTCAATGTCTTCGTACTGGTCAAGCTGGCTGGGGTGCGGGACGATGTCGAGAGGCGTGTTAGCGCTTCCGTGCGTCCGCCCGTCCATGTAGGCACCGACGATGGAGTTGTCGGGGGTGAGCTCAATCATGCGGACCATGCGGCAGGCGGTGCGGGTGTCGTCGACCTCGAGGAGTTCAGCGACATTCACGAGACCGCTGCCGTCGGGCGCGGTGAAGATAGTCTTCACATAGAGGGTCATCTGCGCGCGCCTTTACTGCTCACCTGCGACGACGGTCCCGGAGTTCTCGCTCACGGGCACGGTGGTCATGCCGGTGGTCGCGGGGCCGGACACGGGCGCACCGGTCGCGATGTCGAAGACGGAGCCGTGGGAAGGGCACTTCACGGTGCTGCCATCGACCTGGGTGATCGGGCTGCCCTGGTGCGGGCAGGTGGTGGAGTACGCGACGAACTGGCCCTCGGTGGGCTGGGCGATGATGATCTTGTCCACGATCACGGCACTGCCGACCGGCACCTGGGTAGCGGCTACTTCGGCGGACGGTGCCTCGCCGCAGGCGGCGAGGAATGCGCCGGCGAAGGTAGTAGCGGTGCCGAGGAGGAACGTGCGGCGGGAGCAGGACGGCTGGTTCATGGCTTTATCGTAGCCTGCTTCATGGTGCCCACGTACTCGCGAAGCTCCTTCTTCAGGGCGGCTATGTCGCGGACGGACCCGGGATTGGGGTGGGTGTATTCCACGTGGGCATCGATAATCTTCGCGATGGCGGAGCCGGTGATCGCGCCGGCGGCACCAGCGGCGATAGCGTCCGTAACGTGTTGCGGGGTGGAAATGCCGAATCCGAGGAGCACGGGGGCGCCGTTGTAGGAGGAGATGTTGGAGACGACATCCGCAAGCCCCTTCGTCTGCGATTCACGCTCGGCACCGGTGACACCATCGCGGGAGACGGCGTAGATGTAGCCGCGGGAGTTCGCCGCTACGCCCTCGAGCACCTCGGGGCGGGCCTGCGCGGGGGCGATGAAAACAGGATCGATTCCGGCTGCGGTCGCTGCCTCAATGAACGGAGCGCCCTCGCGGACGGGGACATCGGGGATGAGCACTGCGTCGGCACCCGCGTCATGCAGGTCGGAGTAGAACGTGTCCAAGCCGCGCACGTACGGGACATTCGCGTAGACGAGCATGCCGATCGGCACATCCGGGTGGCGGCGCCGGATCTTGCGGATCTGGTCGAGGCACTTATCGACGTTCGCGCCCGCGTCCAACGCCCTCAAGTGCGATTTCTGGATGGTCGGGCCGTCTGCTGCGGGGTCCGAGAAGGGGATGCCGAGCTCGAGGGCGTCGGCGCCGGCGTCGATAAGCGTGCTGATGATGTCGACGGCTTCTTCCGCGGAAGGGTCGCCGAGCATGACGAAGGGGACAAATGCGCCTTCGTTCTTGGCGCTGAGTGCTTCAAATAGCGCGGTGAAACGGGACATTATTTCTCCTCCGGGGTGTTGAGAACGTATTCCGGGTGCTCCTCGAGCGTTGCGCGGACGTGCGCGACGTCCTTGTCGCCGCGGCCGGACAGCGAAACGAGAATGGTGACCTGCTCCCCCGCCTGCTTCGCCTCGTCGGCGCGCTGCAGGGCGTATGCGAGCGCGTGGGAAGATTCGAGCGCGGGAATGATGCCCTCGCTGCGGGACAGCTGCTGGAACGCGCGCAGAGCGTCACCGTCGGTGACCGGAACGTACTTCGCGCGGCCGGTCTTGGCCAAATGCGCGTGCTGCGGGCCGACTGCCGGGTAGTCGAGGCCAGCGGAAATGGAGTAGGACTCCTCGATCTGCCCGTCCGGGTTGCGCATCAGGTACGACTTCGTGCCATGCAAAATGCCCACGGTGCCAGCGGCGATGGCGGCGCCGTGCTTGCCGGAATCCATGCCCTCGCCGCCGGGCTCAGTACCGACGAGCTCAACCGATTCGTCGTCGATGAAGTCCGCGAACATGCCGATCGCGTTGGAGCCGCCGCCCACGCAGGCGACCACGACATCCGGCAATGCACCCGTTCGCTCGAGCATCTGCGCCTTGGCCTCTTCAGAGATCACCTTGTGGAACTCGCGCACGATCGTCGGGAACGGGTGCGGCCCTGCGGCGGTGCCGAGCAGGTAGTGGGACTCGTGGAACGTCGCGGTCCAGTCGCGCAGTGCCTCATTGACAGCGTCCTTCAGCGTGCCCGATCCCGAGTCCACTCCGATGACCTCTGCGCCCATGAGGCGCATTCGGTAGACGTTCGGGGCCTGGCGCTCCATGTCCTTCGCGCCCATGTAGATCACGCAGTCAAGGCCCATGAGCGCACATGCCAAAGCAGTCGCGGTGCCGTGCTGGCCAGCTCCGGTCTCTGCAATGATGCGGGTCTTGCCCATCTTCTTCGCCAGCAAAGCCTGGCCGATCACCTGGTTGGTCTTGTGGGCACCGCCGTGAACGAGGTCCTCGCGTTTGAGGAAGATCCGGGCGTAGTCGTTGCCCTTGGTCAGGTTCTTGGCCTCGGTGAGCGGCGTGGGGCGGCCGAGGTAGTCGCGGAGCAGTCCGCGGTACTCGTTCATGAACTGCTCGTCATTCCAGGCTTCGACAAATGCCTGCTCGAGTTGGTCGAGTGCCGGAAGCAGCGACTCGGCGACGAACTGTCCGCCGAATTCGCCGAAATAAGCGGGCAGGATGGTTGTTCCGCCGCTGCGCGCTTGCGTGGAGTCAGTCATGAGTTAGTCCTTGTTTCAAATTCTTAGTAATGGAAGTTTCGGATCCGATCGAAGACATTGCGCAGAGCGCCGGCATCCTTGGCACCCGCCCACGTCCCTGCTGTGTCCGGGTACTCGACGCCCGAGTTCAGGTCCACGCCCAGGCACCCGACGGCGAGGGCTTCTTGGACATTGTCCGGACCCAGTCCCCCAGCGAGGAGAGCATGGCCACGCACGTCCGCGGGAATCGTGGACCAGTCGAATCCAGTGCCGGAACCGCCGTCTTTCGCGTCGAGCACGAGCTTATCGACGTCCCCGATCAGCCCCTTCGCCACCGCCGGCCCATCGGGCTCTGTCATGGAGACGGCTCGCCAGACTTCGACGTTGGGATCGATTCCGTGGACCTCGGAGCGAACGGACGCAATGAGTTCGCGTTCGGCGTCAAGCGAGCCCTGGAACGACGCGTGGATTTGTACGGCGTGAATCCCCGGGAAGACGATTTCGTCCCACCCGTCCGTGCGACGGCTGACTGCTACGTAGTGGAGTCCTGGCTCGTTCCCGATGATGTTTTTCGATGTTTCACGTGAAACATTGCGTGGGCTCGCCTCCTCGAAAATGAGGCCGCCATAGACTGCGCCGACGGCTCTGGCTACTTGCGCCGCGGAGGGCGAGGTGATGCCACAGACTTTGTTCGGCCCGTAGACCAGCATACGTGCAGCCCAATCGATGTCCGGGGTGCCGGTGAGGTGGGATCCGACCAGGAAACCGTCGGAGTGCCCTCCGAGGCGACGGACGGTCTCGACATCTCGAATACCGGACTCGGATACGACGAGCGCTCCCTCTGGCGCGAGCGGTGCCAGCCGGGAGGAGCGCTCAAGATCGATAGAGAGATCGTGCAGATTCCGGTGGTTGATGCCAAAGATCTTCGCGCCGAGCCTCGTCGCCCGGGCGGCCTCTTCTTCGTCGATGACCTCGGTGAGAACATCCATACCGAGGCGGTCGGCTTCGGCGGACAAAGCGGCGTACTCTTCGTCGTCGAGAACGCTAAGCATGAGCAGGATGGCGTCGGCTCCGAAATAGCGCGCCGCGTGAATCTGAACCGGGTCGATGATGAAGTCCTTGCACAGAACAGGCAAGTGCGTCGTCGCGGCAACGGTAGCGAGGTGGTCGTAGTCTCCCCCGAAGCGCTCCGGTTCGCACAGAACCGAAATGCCCGCGGCGTACCGGGAATAGATCGAGGCGATCTCCCCCGGCTCGTAGTGCTCGCGGATCATCCCCAGGGACGGAGACGAAGACTTGCACTCCATAATAAGGCGCGTGCCGGGTCGAGCGAGAGAGTCATAGAGCGAGCGTTCGGAGCGCGGCAGCAGAGATGGGTCCACGTGGGAGATCCGGGCTTTAATTTCGTCAATGTGACGCTTTCGCGACGTGACTATACCTTCAAGTACAGTCGGCATCCCGCTAGAGGCGCCTTTGTCGGATTCATGCTGGTCAGAGGCCTGATTGTTAGCCACTGTAGTCCGCCCCTTCGTGGGTGGAGAGCCATTGGGCAACGGTGCCGTCGGCAAGCAAGCTCTGGGCGCGTTCGACGCCGGACTTGATGTCCTCGTCCATTCCGTAGAGGTAGAAGATCGCACCTGCGGTAGCGGCGACGGCATCGCGGTGAGCGTCGGGAGCCTCGCCACTGAAGATCGCGCGAATGGCGGCAGCATTTGCTTGGCCGTCTCCACCTTCGAGCTCCTCTAGGGAGTACGTGGGCAAGCCCATGTCGTCCGGGGACAACGTGTAATGCTCGAGGTTGCCCTCGCGGTCGAGCTCCCACACCAGGGTTTCGCCGTGCACAGCCAGCTCGTCGGTGCCGGAACCGTGGACGATCATCGCGCGGCCGCGACCGAGCTCACGCATCGTCTCGGCGATGGTCTGGCCCAGTGCAGGGTTAGCGATGCCCATGATCTGGTACTCCGGGCGCCCGGGAGAAAGCAGCGGGCCCAGGGTGTTGAACAAGGTGGGGATACCCAAGGACTTACGCACCGGTTGGACGTGAGCGATCGCCGGGTTGTATGCGGGGGCGAAGAGGAAGGTGAAATTGGAGGCCTCGAACTGGCGGACTGCGCGGTCCGGGTCGAGGTCGAGCGGGATATTCAATGCCTCGAGCACATCAGCGGAACCGGACTTGGAGGAAACTGAACGGTTGCCGCACTTGATCATCTTCACTCCCCCAGCGGCGGCGACGAGCGACGCGGCGGTGGTGATGTTGATGGTGTTCTTGCCGTCGCCACCCGTGCCGGCGGTGTCCATCAGGCCCTCGCCGGTGATGGGGAACGGTCGCCCCGCCGCGAGAAAAGCCTTCGCGGCGCCCGCGATGTCTGCGAATGTCTCGCCACGAGTGCGAACAGTAGCGAGCAAAGCTGCGATGTGGACATCGTCGTAATCACCCACTGTTAGGGGCACAAAGGCTTCCGTGGCCTCTTCGAGAGACGGCTCCTTGTTGTCCAAGAAGACGCGAAGAGTATCTAGTGAGGTTTGGCTAGCCATTGATGGCCCCTTTCGTTGGATGACTCAACAATTGGTCGACGCAGCGCTGTAAAAGCACTGGTCCTTTGGGTGTGAGGATTGACTCAGGATGGAATTGGAGCCCGATAGACATCCCGTCTGAAGACTCGGCAGCCATCACAACGTCACCCGATTCGGCTTCAACGCGAGCAAGCGGCACCAGGCCGTGGGGAACATCAACTGTTCCGAGGGAGTGGTAACGGGCCACCGGAATGAGTCGTCCCGGGGCATCGCCGTGTTCGGGACCGCTGTCTGTTGTGAGGCCGCGGAAGAGCGGGTGCCCAATGCCTTCCTCGGTGAGGTACATGGACTCGCTGATACCGTGAACGGGACCGCACGGGGTGACGCGGCCACCGAAGTGCTCGATGAGGGCTTGGTAGCCGAGGCAAATGCCCAAGATGGGGATCTGCCCTTGCACGCGGTCGATCAGCTCCATCATGCAACCTGCATCCGCCGGGTACCCGGGGCCCGGGGAGAGAATCACTACGTCGGGCTCAGCCGCGAGCACCTTATCGACGGTGACCGTGTTGCGGAAGACCGTGAACTCCACATCCGGCAATGTCGATAGCGCATCGACGAGGTTGTAGACGAACGAATCCTGGTTATCCAGAAGAACAATGCGCGCGGTCACCGGATCACCTCCACTTCCTGGCCGTTAGCCATTGCGATGGCGCCCAGCACAGCATAAGCCTTGTGCAGGGTCTCGTCGGCCTCAGCCTGCGGCACGGAGTCCCGCACAACGCCGGCGCCTGCCTGCACAGTTGCGACACCTCCGCGGACGTAGGCCGAGCGGATGACAATGCATGTGTCGAAGTCGCCGTTGCCTCGCAGGTACCCCACTGCCCCGCCATAAGAGCCGCGGCGGACACCCTCCAGTTCCCGGAGCAGCTCAGTCGCACGTAGTTTTGGAGCACCAGTCAGAGTGCCCATGTTCATGGATGCGCGGTAGGCATCGAGAGCATCGAGATCCGCGGCGAGCGTCGCAGTCACGCGGGAGACGAGGTGCATGACGCGGGAGTACCGGTCGACTTGGAGCAGTTCGCGGACCTGGCGTGTGCCGGGCTCAGCAACACGGGCGAGGTCGTTGCGAGCGAGATCCACGAGCATCGTGTGCTCCGCTATCTCTTTCGCGTCGGTGCGCAGCTCGAGTTCCATGCGGGTATCCAGCTCGTGAGTCTCGCCGCGCGGGCGTGTGCCGGCGATCGGATACAGTTGCACCTCGCGGGTTTCAGCCGTGAACTTCAAGTTGGACTCTGGTGAAGCACCGAAGAGCTCGTACGGTTCCCCGTTCCGGTCTAGGCCACGGACATAGAACATGTACGGCGACGGATTCGTTTCGCGCAGGCGCTGGTACGCGGCGAACGCATCCGGGCACTGCGCAGTGAACGCTCGCGCCGGCACGACCTGGTAGATATCGCCGTTATAGATATTGTCTTTCAGCTTCTCCACATCGCGGCGGAAGTCTGCGTCGTCGACGCTGGCCTCCACACGCAGCGGCTCCTCGGCGCGGGAAGAGCGTGGGGCGGGGGGCTCGGCGGCGTCGATAAGCGCGGCGATTTCGCGCATTCGCTTATCGACGTCCCCTTGCCCCCCGTCGACCCCCGTCAGCCGCGCAGTGGTGGCGCGGTGATCGATGGTGAGCACGATGTCCGCGAGGATGAACTGGTAGTCGGGATACGTGTTCGTGCTGTCGGCGACTGCGGGGAGGTTCTCGAATGTGGCGAGATAGTCGAACGCGAAGCCGCCGACGAGCATCGGCAACGTGGAGTGCTCCGTGTCGTTGTAACCGGCGTCGATCGTGAGCGCGCGGAGGACATCGGCGGAGCTCGGTGCGGTGAGACGCTCGCGCTCATCCGCCGCGTCGGACACCGGGAAGCTGAAGGTGCGCTCCCCCGTGGCGAACTTGCTGAGCTGCGAATGGAGACGGTCTGCGATCGCCTCGCCGTCGGCGCTGAGCGGCTCGACAGTCACATCCGGGCCATTGCAGGTGACGCGGAGCGAGGCGCCCAGAACCGCGACGGACTGCAGACCGGATTTCGTGGTGATGTCGGCGCTTTCCAGCAGCACCGCATCCGTCATGTCTGTGCCGCCGATGGTGGCGAACAGGTTCGACGCGTCTTCGTGGTAACGCACATCCAGGTGCGTGACCTGCGGGCGGAACTCGCTCACGGCTGGCCTCCTTTCTGCAATGAGACTACCTGTCGTCCGCGCGGCGGGCGGCGTTGCGCAGCGCACCGAGGTCGACCTGTGGTGCGGGCTGAGCCACTGCTGCCGCGGCGTCAGTGTCGTTGTCTTTTGCCTGGGCGAATAGCTTCGCCGCATGTGCACCCTGGTTGCCGGCTGCGGCGACGGAAGCGATAGCGACAAGCGCGAGAATCACAGGGCCAGCCCAGAGCCACCCTTCGGCGATGAAAGAAAAAGCCGCGCCGAACGCGAGCGCGAGACCGCCGAGGATCAAGTACGGACCCGCCACCTTGTGGGCCTGCACCCAGATCTCCTCGTCCTTGCGAACCTCCGGGACGTGCAGACCGACGACGTTATTGCCGGGCAGACGACCCAGGGCAGCGAGCAGCCCCGGAATCAACAGCGCAAGTGCGAAGACAATGAAAACAACACCGATAATGACACCAGCCATAAACCAGCAGTCTACTTTCCGTGTGATCGGCCGCACGAGTTTGGGGGTCCAGCGGAAACGCCGGTTTTTCTCTGGGGGTATGCGTGCGGAAGAATAGTAATTAATAAGGTGCCGTGCCACCTTATTCATTTCCCCGTACCCCGCCTGAGTCAGGCGTACCGAGCAAAGGGTAAAACATGAACACCAAGTCGATCACGAGGTCGCTGCTGTTCTGGATTGTCGTGGCCATCGTGCTCGGCATCTGCTGCAGCTTCTTCTTCCCTGAGTGGCTCGCCCGCATTTTCATCACATTCAACGGGCTGTTCTCTAACTTCCTGGGCTTCTTCGTGCCCGTCCTCATCTTTGCGCTGATCACTCCCGCCATCGCCGGTCTCGGCCGTGGCGCGGGTAAGTGGCTGGGCATTACCGCCGGTCTGGCTTACGGCTCGACCATCATCTCCGGTCTCATTGCGTGGGGCCTGTCTGCGGCGCTGTACCCGTGGCTGCTGGGAGACCAGACCCTGATCACCGATGTCGACGATGTCGACGCCGGTGCTCTCTCCCCGTTCTTCGAAGTGGAGATTCCTGCGCCGTTCGAGGTCATGACCGCTCTGGTCCTGGCGTTCTGCATCGGCTTGGCCATGACTGCCGTGAAGTCCGACACCTTGTACAAGGTGGCCACAGAGCTTGAGAGCGCGATCATGAAAGTGGTCACGTCCTTTGTCATTCCGCTGCTGCCGCTGTACATCTTCGGCATCTTCCTGAACCTGGGCATGAATGAGAACCTCGGCTCGACCATGGCGGCCTTCGGTAAGGTCCTGGTCCTCGCGGTCGTTATGACCATCGTTCTGCTGATCTGCCAGTACCTCATCGCTGGCCTCGTTGCGGGCGTCAATCCGTTCACTGCGCTGCGCAACATGCTCCCGGCCTACTTCACCGCGCTGGGCACGTCTTCCTCCGCCGCGACCATTCCGGTCACGTTGCGTTCCACGCTGAACAACAAGGTGGACGAGAATGTCGCCGGCTTCGCGATCCCGCTCTGCGCAACGATCCACCTCTCCGGCTCCATGATGAAGATCGCCCTCTATGCATTCGCCGTGATCTACATGGGTGGCCTGGATGCGCCGTGGGGTCTGTCGCTCGGGTTCATCCTCCTGCTGGGCATCATGATGATCGCGGCACCGGGTGTCCCGGGTGGCGCCATCATGGCAGCGACCGGTCTGCTTGCGTCCATGCTCGGCTTTAACGAGGAAATGGTCGCGCTGATGATCGCCGCCTACATCGTCATTGACTCCTTCGGCACCGCGGCCAACGTGACGGGTGACGGCGCGATCGCGCTCGTGCTCAACCGCTTCGCCGCAGGCAAGATCGAGGGCGTGCAGCAAGAGCAGGCGCTTGTCGACGACAGCCCCGCCACCGCCGAGGGCAGCACCCGCGTGTAGTACCCCGGCAAGGCTTCCGAGAACCGATGTTTCACGTGAAACATCGGTTTTTTCGTGCGCGTCTCGGTTCTGTTGCGCGCCTATGATGGGGCCATGGCTATGGGATCGACCACGAAGGCTGTATTGGGAACGATTGGCAGTGCCGTCCTGCTCGGTGGCGCCGGGGCAGGACTCGCGTACGGGCTGACGACCCCGCCGACTGAAGATCAGTACTCCGTCGCGGTGGCACTGCAGGCCCCGAACGTAGTGATCGACGATCCCGATGATGTCCTGACCCCCGAGGACGAGGACCGCATGATGCGCGACGTGGAGCGCCTTGACCACCCGGACGTGGTGAGGGAACTCCACTACATGGTCTTCGCGAAAAACCACGAGAATGTCTTCGACTCCGTCGAGGAGTACATGCGCGATAACCACCCAGAGTGGATCGGCAATGCGGACAACGAGGATAACCGCTTCGGTGATGGCCTGGCCATCATCGGTGTCGGGCTCGACCCGCGCCAGGCCTTCGCCTATTACGGTGACGATGTCGCCCGTCAACTCAAAGTGGACCACGGCCAGCGCGATGCCCAGGTTCTGGACGCGATGAAGCCCGGCGTGCGCGACGGCAATATTCCGGCGGGCCTCTTCAATGGGGCTAAAACCGCTTTAGACAGACAGGCGGCTCAGGACTACGGCTACAATCGCGCCAAGGATGACCGCGACGGCGCAGCGATTGGTGCCGGTGTCGGCGGCGCTGGGCTCGGTGCCGCGGGCGCGGCCACCGGGTTCGCGGTAACGAACAGGCGGCGCCGGAAGATCGAGCAGGCGCGCGAGGATTACCGGTCAATCACCACGGAGTACGCGGCGTTAGCCGGGCGCCTCGATGAGATCGACATCCGCGCGAACTCCGTGTCCTCCTCCTTCGCCGACGCCGAGCTACGCAAGCAGTGGCAGGAAGTCCGCGACACGTTCTTCGGCTACCATGACGTTGTCAGCGGCGCCGGTGGGATCGGGGACATCCGCATCGACGACGACAAGGAAGCACTGCGCAACCGAAAGAAGCTTCGCACAGCAGCCACCTCCGTCGAGCACGTGTCTAACGCCGAGGACAACATCAACCGCCTCTTCGAGATCGAGCAGGGTGATGCAGGAGCACGACGCGCGGCTCTGACGGAGATTCGCGAGGACGTGATCGAGGCCAAGCACAAGGTGAAGAACAAGGAGCTCAAGCGCGATCTCGAAATCCTGGAACAGCGGATCAACCAGCTCGACGCCAACCCGGGCTCCGCCGCATTCGTCGACGATTTCGTCCGCGTGCTCGGCGACTACCGCCTATTGCTCGAAGAGGTGAAGCGCCGCGAGTTCTCCGACGTGAAGGAATACGAGCCACTGCGTCAGCCGGCCATCTACGACAGCAGCTACACCTACGGCTACGTCCCCTTCGTGGTCATGAACGACTGGCACACAAGCAACGTGCAGACTCACGAGCAGCACACCTCAAGCGGCGGGACGAACGCAGCTGTCGCCTCCTCCGGATTCTCCGCCGCGGGCAGCTCGTCCTCGTTCTAGGTTCTAAGCTGGCATTGTGACTGACGTTTTCTATGCCTCCTACTATGGCTCCAGCAAACAGTACGCCGACGCGCTCGCCGAACGGCTCGGAGTGACCGCGCGGGAGATTAGCGACGAGAGCGCATCGCTTATCGACGTCTCAGCTGCCGCCCCCATCATCGTCCTCTCCCCCATTCACGGGCCGTCGCACCCGGGTGTGAAGTTTGTGAAGGAGCTGGAGAAGGCGGGGCTCGTCGATAAGCGACGAATTGCTCTGGCGACTGTCGGCATGACCCTCGATGATGTCGTCGTCGCGCAGGACCCAGCCGGCGAGCTCCTCGGCAACCTCGCGGAGCGCGTCGAGCGGTTCTACCTGCCTGGCCGCATGAATTATTCCGAGCTGAGGGTGAAGCACCGGAACATCATGAAGGGCCTGGTCACGATGCTAAAGATGAAGCCGGGGAAGTCGAAGAACGACCAGATGATGATCGACACGTACGGCGAGGATGTCGATCGCGTGGATCTGAGTCGGCTCGACGCGATCGTGGAGTGGGTGGGCAATCACACATAGTTGGGACACCGTGGCGGGACTAGCGTGGAACTATGTCTCAAGTTTTCTACGCCACGCTCTACGGTTCGACCAAGCAGTACGCCGACGCGCTCGCGGAACGGCTGGGTACCGAGGCCCAGGAGATCACTAGAGAGAGTGCATCGCTTATTCGCGCCTCCGCTGCCGATCCCATCATCGTCCTCTCCCCCATCCACGGTTCCTTCATCCGCGGAGCGAAATTCCTAAACGAGCTGGGGCCCGCCGTCGTGGAGAAGCGCAAGGTGTGCCTTGCCCCCGTCGGCATCGCACTCGATCACGTGCTCGCTGAGACCGACCCCGCTGCCGATCTGCTCGGAGATATGGCTGAGCACGTGAAGCGCGTGTACCTCCCCGGCCGCCTGAATTACTCCGAGCTCGCTCCCGACCACCACGACATCATGGAGACCCGCATCGAGAAGATGAAGGCGAAGGACGAGCGATCCGAGAACGAGCAGATGATGGTGGACATCTATGACACCGATGTCGACCGTGTGGACCTCAGCCGCCTTGACCCGATTGTGGAGTGGGCTGAGAGCTGATCGCCCGGATCCGCGAGTGTTTCACGTGAAACATGGCCCTGCGGAATCCATTCAGCGCAACTACTACACTGGCTAACCATGACTAGCGCTACTGGACCGGCGTTCCGCTACTCGGCGGGCCTTGCCAATGAGATCGAACAGAAATGGCAGAAGTACTGGATTGACAACGGGACGTTCAACGCCCCGAACCCTGTCGGTCCGCTAGCCCCGGAGACGGGATCCGCCGATCTGCCGGCTGACAAGCTCAACGTCCAGGACATGTTCCCCTACCCCTCCGGCGCGGGCCTGCACGTGGGCCACCCGCTGGGATACATCGCCACGGACGTGTTCGCGCGCTACAACCGCATGCTGGGCAAGAACGTCCTGCACACGCTCGGCTACGACGCATTCGGTCTGCCGGCGGAGCAGTACGCTATCCAGACCGGCACGCACCCGCGGACCACGACGATGGCGAATATTGAGAACATGACCCGGCAGCTCGACGCGCTGGGCTTGGGGCACGACCGCCGCCGTTCCGTGGCCACGACGGACCCGGAGTTCTACCGCTGGACCCAGTGGATCTTCTTGCAGATCTACAACGCATGGTTCGACGACGAACAGCAGAAGGCACGCCCGATCGCGGAACTGGTCAGCGAGCTTGAGGCCGGTACGCGCACGACGAAGGACGGCCGCAACTACACCGAGCTGGACGACGCTGAAAAGCAGCGTGCGATCGACGAGTTCCGCCTCGTGTACCTCTCCGACTCGATGGTCAACTGGTGCCCGGGCTTGGGCACCGTGCTGGCTAACGAGGAGGTCACCGCGGACGGGCGCTCGGAGCGCGGCAATTACCCGGTCTTCCGTAAGCGCCTGCGTCAGTGGATGATGCGCATTACCGCGTACTCCGACCGTCTGCTCGATGACCTGGATCTGCTCGACTGGCCCGACAAGGTCAAGGCCATGCAGCGCAACTGGATCGGCCGCTCCCGCGGTGCTGAGGTCTCTTTCCAGTCTCAGGCCGGCCCCATCGAGGTCTTCACCACTCGCCCGGACACCCTGTTCGGAGCCACGTACATGGTTCTCGCGCCGGAGCACGAGCTGGTGGATGAGTTGGTGGCGGATGAGTACGCGGGGGACGTCGATAAGCGGTGGACCTACGGCGAAGCGACGCCGAAGGATGCTGTGGACGCGTATAAGCGCGCGATCGCGGCGAAGTCCGATGTCGAGCGCCAGGAGAACAAGGAGAAGACCGGTGTCTTCCTCGGGGCGTACGCCACGAACCCGGTCAACGGCGACCAGGTTCCCGTGTTCATCGCGGACTACGTGCTCACCGGTTACGGCACGGGCGCGATCATGGCGGTTCCGGCGCACGATGAGCGCGACTACGAATTCGCCACCGTATTCGGCCTGCCGATCATCCCGGTTCTCGACGGCGGGAATATTGAGGAAGCCGCATTCACCGAGGACGGCCCGCACATCAATTCTGCGAACGAGTCTGGCCTGGACCTGAACGGGTTGGGCAAGAGCGAGGCCATCGAGAAGGCCATCGACTGGCTGGTTGCCGAAGGTGCCGGTGAGGAGCGCGTCCAATACAAGTTGCGCGACTGGCTGTTTGCGCGCCAGCGCTACTGGGGCGAGCCGTTCCCGATTGTGTACGACGAGAATGGTACAGCCCACGCGCTGCCAGAATCGATGCTTCCGGTCGAGCTGCCGGATGTGGAGGACTACAACCCGGTGTCCTTCGACCCGGACGACGCGGACTCCGAGCCCTCTCCCCCGCTGGCGAAGGCGACGGACTGGGTGAACGTCACGCTGGATCTCGGCGACGGTGAAAAGCAGTACACCCGCGACACGAACGTCATGCCGCAGTGGGCTGGTTCGTCCTGGTACCAGCTGCGCTACATCGACCCGACCAATTCGGATGTCTTCTGCGACATCGAGAACGAGCGCTACTGGACCGGGCCCCAGCCGGACAAGCACGGCGCGAACGACCCGGGTGGCGTGGACCTCTATGTCGGCGGCGTCGAGCATGCGGTTCTGCACCTGCTCTACTCCCGCTTCTGGCACAAGGTGCTCTACGACTTGGGCTACGTCACGTCGAAGGAGCCGTACCGCCGTCTGTACAACCAGGGCTACATCCAGGCGTACGCCTACACGGATTCCCGCGGCGTGTACGTCCCGGCGGCAGAGGTCGAGGAGAGGGACGGAAAGTTCTTCTACAACGGCGAGGAAGTCACCCAGGAGTACGGCAAGATGGGTAAATCGCTCAAGAACGCCGTGGCTCCGGACGACATCGCACGGGACTACGGTGCAGACACCCTGCGCGTGTACGAAATGTCTATGGGGCCGCTGGACACCTCCCGCCCGTGGGCGACGAAGGACGTCGTGGGTGCGCACCGTTTCCTTCAGCGTCTGTGGCGTTTAGTCGTCGACGAGGAGACCGGCGAGGTCACCGTCACGGACGAGCCGATGAGCGAGGACGACGCGAAGCAGCTCCACCGCACCATCGCCGGCGTGCGCGACGACTACGAGCACCTCCGCGACAACACGGTCGTGGCCAAGCTCATCGAGTACGTCAACTACCTGACCAAGGCCCGCGAGAACAAGGACGGCGGCAATGTTTCACGTGAAACAGTTGAACCGCTCGTCCAGATGGTCTCCCCCGTCGCACCGCACATCGCGGAAGAGTTGTGGGCGCGTCTCGGCCACGAGGGAACAATCACCTTCGAGGACTTCCCCACCTTCGACGAGAGTTTGCTTGTCGACGACACCGTTGAAATCCCCGTCCAGATCAACGGCAAGGTCCGTGCGCGTGTGGACGTCCCGACCGACGCTTCCAAGGAGGACATCGAGGCCATTGCGGTCGCCGACGAGCGCGTTGCTTCGCTTATCGACAGAAAGAATGTGGTCAAGACCATCGTCGTCCCCGGGCGCATGGTCAACCTGGTGGTCAAGTAGTGCGTCAAAGCGGAGCACAGCGGGCCGCCACCATCGGTGCCCTCATGGGGTACTCCGGTGTGGTGGTCGCGCTGACCATGCTCCGGGCGTTCTACACCATCGGCGACTTGTGGGCCCCGCCAAACAAATGCGGCGGAGTCTCTACCTCGTCCCCTTCGACACGTTGATGAACGTCACCTCCTGGCTCAAGCCGGTATATGAGTACGGAGGGAACACCCTGCTGTTCATTCCACTGGGAATGCTCGTCTAAATCCTTTACCGCCCCGGACCCCGTCCCCTACTAGCAACCGCGCTGGTAGGCGGAGGATTCAGCCTGATCATTGAAACCTGGCAATTTTTCTTCGGGCTCGGCTACAGCGATATCGACGATCTAATACTGAACACCCTCGGCGCATTCATCGGTGCAGTACTTGCAAAGCTCTGCGGTCCGCGGTTTCACCCCCTGTGTGCTGGTGTCGCCGCCGTTGCCACTGTCGCATTCATCAGCCTCGTGATTGTTAGCTAGGACCGCGAACCGGACGAGTAACTAGGTTGAGAAACCTAAATCTTTGGGGATTGCGCTGATTGATCCCTAACTAATTTCGCCAACCTACTGGCGACGTCCCGAAGAAAAGCGACCACCCCGTCTATCACACGGGGCGAAAAGCCTTCAGGGGCTCTTGTCAGCGGGGTGGAACCTTTGTCGGCAATCTATGCCGAGGTTATTGGAACCCAAGCTTTAACTCCTTTGATTCGCAGTGATTTAAATCACTTCTCATCCCCTTGTTACCTAACTCTCTCCTTCTTATACTCGTTAGGCCAGGGTAACCTAAGTTAGGTAAGGGAATGCTAAATGAATAAGAGAAATCGTGCGTTGACGCGCGCGATCGCCAGCTTGACAGCTCTGTCACTGGCAACCGTGGCTGTCCCGGCAGGGGCGCAGTCGAACGCTTCTTTAGAGCCGCTCGAGACGTACACCTTGTACGGGGCGCCGGGAAATTTTCTCGGAGCAACCATGTCTCAAACGGGATGCAACATGCTCGGAGATGAAACTCCAGAAGTGTTCGTCACCGACTGGAATTGGGTGCGAAACGGCAAGAAGATCGGCGCGGGTTACGGCGTGACCTGGGAAAACTTCAAAGCAGCTGCTGAGAAACAGCAACCCATCGACGATGAGGATGTCGGCGTCGTTCGAATCGAGAACGATTCGCGATCGAACAGCTCGATCGGTTTTTCTGCCGCGTGTCTCGGTGACACCAACGGCAATGGATTCGACGACATCGTCATGAACGACTTCCAGGCCAGTACTGCCACCGTCGTGTTCGGCGACGAAGATCTGGATACCACGTCAACAGAGTTCTTCGGCGACAAGGGTTACTTCATGAAAGGTGCCCCGGGTTCGCGATTCTCGAATTTTGTGAATGCTGTAGGAGACGTGGACGGCGACGGCCGGAGCGACATCGCGGTAACGACATACGCAGCAAAGGCGAACCCGCGTATCGAAGTATTCAGAGGGTTTGACGACATCGCGACGTACGACGCAGCGGCAGATTCATCCCGGTTGTTGATGACAGTGAAACCGGGCAGTAACGCGATCCAACAGATCGTTAACGTCGGCGATATTAATGGTGACGGGAAAGATGACTTCGCTGTCACGTCTTATGCGGGGAAGTCCGAGGCTTCGAAGGATTCAGCAAACGGACTCGTGTGGGTTTTGTTCGGCCAGGACAAACCGCAGGATGTTGATTTAAGTCAGCCATTGGGAGACCGCGGTTTCGTTGTTACTGGTCCAGTAGAGGGCAAGGACCGACTGGGGATGTCGGTTGCAGCTGCCGGTGACTTGAACGGAGATGGTTACGACGATGTCGTAATTGGCGCTGATTCTCTCCGCCTACCCGGCGCTGCTGTCGTGTTGTGGGGAGGGAAATCCTCCGGGAACGTCACAACTGACTTCGGAAATGACACGAACCGAGGCGCTTTTGATGAAAACGGTGAAAACCGAGGGGTCGTCTTGATGGCTCCAGTTGATGCGACGGGATTAGGCTACAGCGTTGCGGTAGCTAAGCCGCAGGTAGCGACATCTAACCAGTCCTCTACATTAGTGCTCGGTGCGTTTTCAGCTACAGGAAAGAATGGTGAAGACCAGGCCGGACAAGTTCATCTGGTTTCTTCGACAGCAGTCACGGAAAAGCCATCCGGCGTAATTGATTTGGGTTCGCTGCCCGCGTCGCAGCACTCTGTGATCTACGGCGAGACAGGCGAAAGAATTGGGCGCGCAGTTTCTGCGCCAGGCGATATGAACGGCGATGGGAATCCTGATATCGCCTTCGGTGGAGACGCTCCATCGTCCGGACGTAACAAGGGCCTACACTCCACGGTCACTTTGGCCACCATGCCCCCGCAGCGCATCAACCCTGACTTGCCGGTCATTCCGGTTATCGGCGACAACGGCAACTGGTGGGTGAACGGCAAAGACACCGGGGTGCGCGCTCAAGGTCAGCAAGGTGAGCATGGTGAGCAGGGTAAGTCAGCATTCGAACTCTGGGCAGAGTTGCCGGGCAACGAGAACAAAACGCTCGATGATTTCTGGGAGTTCCTGCGAGGCCCCGCTGGGCGTGATGGTGACAGCCCGGTCATCGGCGACAACGGTAACTGGTGGGTCGGTGGCAAAGACACCGGGGTGAAGGCCGCTGGCGAAAAGGGAGATGCGGGCCAGGACGGTCGCGATGGCCAGGATGGCAAGAACGGTAAAGACGGTTCGGACAGTACGGACGACAAGGGCGTTGATGGAGCCTCCAGCGGTTCGAGCGGTTCATCCGATAAGTCCAAGCGTTCGACAGTAGCTGCAATTGTTGGAGGAATCCTTGGTGTGTTCCTCGGAGGCGCCGGCATAATTGGCGCTCTGTTCGCCCTGTTCCCACAACAATCTAACTCGGCGTTTGCGCAGATTTACAAGACGCTGTTTGGCCGGAAGTAGGCCGTCATGAAGCAAATTATCGACGGTCTATCTGGAAGGAAAACAATGAAAATCACGAAAACTTCTACCTGCATGGCGGCTCTCGCTGCCTGTGTGGCGCTGGGCGTAGGGTCCGTTGTGGTCAATGCTCAGCAAGCTGATCAGGCGAATGATCCGCATGCGCATCATACATCAGGCACGAGTGCAGATCAGCACGCCAAGACGGGTTGGTCGCCGAACGATCTCGACAGTTGCACTGAACAGGAACACGAGCATTTCATGGTGACTGGCCCTGATGGGCGCAAATACGATGGGTGGCACCCGCCGGTGCTTACACGGACTAATGGTGAACAGTGCTCTTTCGGGCACGAGCATGGGGACGATCCGACGAAATCCAACATCTACGAGTGGACCGTCGATAAGCTCAATGAGATGGCTGAGCCCGGCTCAACAGTGGACGGCATTCCGTTCGGGTACGTCTCCCACCAGTCAGAGGCGTACGCGAAGGCGACGGACGGGTCGCTTGCGCACCGCCACGAGGATCATTACGGCCACAAGGTTTACGTGCTTAACGACGTAAAACTCGTCAACCAAGACCGCTCCCAGGGATACGTACGCGACGCCGCCGGCGAACCGGTCCGGTGCGACTACCTGATCAAGATGCACCAGGGATCGCACTCCGCGGACGCGACGCGCAACAACGCCCACGAGATGATCTACGCGGTGAAGTGCTCGGACAACACCGAAGCAGTCATTTCTGCTTTCGACCTCTACGGCTCTTCGAACGAGTTCACCGAGAACTGCTCCGAGGAAGTCATTAAGACTACCGGTTCGAACCTGCCCGCGGCTTCCAAGGGCCGCAGGTTGATCCCTACCTCCCGGTGCCTGGAAACCCATAGGGATGTTTGGGCTCCTTACGAGCGGTGGGAGGGCAACACCCGTATTGGTGGCGATGATTCCGCTCTTGCCGAGTACTCGCCATTCTTCGGTGTGCGTAACCCGTCCAGGGTTTGGGATAGCAATCTGGGCAAGGTCATGCCCACAACCTTCGCGAGCAACAGCAACGGGACATTCTCCATTCCGGGTTACAAAGTTGCACCTGGAACTGGGCAGTATGACCTGGACTCAGCTTTCGATGGCGCCAAACGAGATGTCTACGTTGCTGGAACGGTTCTAGCCAACGAAGGTGGACCGACCCGGTGGTACACTAACCCCTACGGCGGAACTCCGAGTACCGAACGCTTCGAAGGTGCAGTTCCGCAGTACATTGCGTCGGTGAATAATTCGGCCACGCATTCGCAGGTCGCTCACCAAGCCTTCGGTTTCAGCAAGGACTATGGTCGCGCTGAAGATAAAGTCCACGCCCCCAACTAATCGGGATACCTACACTGTCTAAGTATGAGTGGGATTGATCAACGGCAGCGAGATGAACGTGATGTGTTCACCCGCGCCGTTTTCCCCGACGGTGAGGAACCAGATCCACGCTTCACGCTGGCGAACGAGCGTACGTTTCTGGCTTGGACGCGTACGTCGCTAGCTTTTCTAGCCGGTGGTATCGCATTGGAGGCCTTTGCCATGCGAGGGCTGGATGAAGGCCTGCGCCAGGTCGCTTCGATGGTTCTGATCATCGTGGGAATGGCCATCGCATTGGGTTCTGCTTTCCGTTGGATGCGCATCGAGCGCTCTCTGCGCCACGGCAAACCGCTTCCCGCGCCGGGCATCGTCCCGTTGCTGGGCCTGGGTATTGGGGTGGCCAGCATTATTGTTCTCATCGCGCTTTTCTAAAGGTTGTTTGAGATGAGACGAACTCCGATCCCGGTCACTGATGCTGGTCTGCAACCAGAGCGAACGGCATTGTCCTGGACACGAACTGCGCTGGCGATGATGGTGTGCTCGTTGACGCTGCTGCGCTGGTCAGCGAGCTATTCGACACTGGTATTCGGGGCAATGGGCCTGCTGGCATTGCTGTCAGTGGCGATCATCGCGCGCAATCGGGCGGCGTACCGGACTGAGGCGCAGGGACTGAGCCGGGAACAGGTAGATGCGAATGTTTTCGGTGTTGGGGCCATCACACTGGGAATGACTGTGTTGGGTGGACTGGGGCTCTACCTTGTCGTGGTTGGCTAGGTATCTAGATCCAGCATCACAATGAGCACTCCCCTGCCCGGTTCAGTGAGGATCGGGGCGGTGTCGGTCGAGGACGGCTCGTAGATCCCCAGCGCGATCAAGAGGTTGACCGTGAAGACGGGGTCCTTCGGTGGTGTGAGGAATGCCGGTGGTATTCCGAGGCCGGCGGCGTTGGCCGCCCATGTCAGCACTTGCTCACCGTCTTCGTCTTGGTTGACAGCGCAGAAGCGGTAGAACTCCTCCTCGAACATGTACAGGAGAGCCTCAGGGCTCGTGGCCAAGTCGAGAGCTTCCTCGTTGGCTTCGAGCATTCCGTCGTGTGTGACTAGCAGGTCAGCAAACTGCAGGAAGGTGCGGAGTGCACCGAGCGCCGGCACCGCTTCTTCGCGGTGGTTGCCTGGGGAGACGTTGAGACCTAAGGCGTCGGCAAGCGCGCGCACATCCGGGGACCGTAACTTGCCGCGCGACGTGAGCCGGATCGGCTCGGCGCAATGGTAAATGAACGCACGCATATTGGCGACGACGCGCGTAAACGGGTAGAGGTTGTCCTCCATGAACTCGGGCGCGCGATCGGCGAAGAACTCCGAGATCGCGGCAATCAGAGTCGGGTTCCGCTCCGGATTCGGGTCGAGCGAGAGAATCTGCTGCAGGTCCGGACGCGTCTCCATGAACGAGTCGAATTCCTCGGCCATCTCGGGGGCACGCGGATCGTCGTTGAACTCCTCGGTGGAGTCCAAGAAGAGATTCTCGGCGGTGAATGCGATGCGTTCAGCGACAGTGGTGTGGTCGGCCTGGGATAGCCGCTGAATCAGGCGCTCTGGACTCATCACAGGCATGAAGCTCAGCAAGAGTGGAGAGACCTTCATGTCGGGGCCTAGGCCGGCGGCGAGACGACGGGCCTCGGTATGGAACGCCGTCATTAGGTCGGGGCCGCCGCAGGGTTCGATGATGTCGGGCCCCTGGGCGTCGATAAGCATGGGCGAAGGTGTGTCGATGTCGGTGATGCCCAGGATTTCTAACTTGATGTTCCAGTTCGCCGAGGGGTCGTAGACGTACGTCATCGCGTCGATGTCGCCGAGCGTGAGCGTTGTCTCGTCGAGTTCGCCGCTGCTCGGATTGGCGGTATAGAGCACCGGTTCCCCGTCGGTGGTGCCCATGTAGAGGTGGCCGGCGCCGCCGGAGAATCCGAACGCGGCATCAATGACCGGCGCGAACTCGTCGAGGTGGACATCGTCCTCCACATTGATCAGCCGCGAAATCTCGGGGCGTGATCCTTCGAGAGACATGAGCAGCGTGAGGATCATGGTTGCCACCTTACGGCGCTGGTCCCCTACGCGCGGGCTAGAAACAGTGAATGATGTCTACTTCAGTCGACGTTCCCGCCCAGCAGGACGGCTAGAGCCGTCTCTTCGCCCGCGTTGATCACGTGGAGGGTCTTCGTACCTTCCTGGACGAAGCCCATCGTTTCAGGTTTCAACGAAATATCCTCGAGGAACAAGTCACCTGTGATGGCTAGCAGAGCATGAGCGTAGCTCTGGTCGATGACAAAGACGAACTCCTCGTGCGGGTGGATGCGCAGCTCCGCGCCGAGGATGCCGCTCCCAAAGTCGACGGGCCCGGTCTGGCCGAAGATAGAGCCGGCGAAGACGCGTGCGGTGCCCGCCTCAACCCCGTTGAAGCTTGTGAGGCGGAACGGCTCAGGAGTCTGCTGGTCAAACTCTGGGGTGCGCCAATTATGCGGTGTGTCAACGCCTAAAAGGACGCTCAGGCACTCGGTGTTCTGCGCGCCGTAATAGAGAACGCCCGGCCGGGACGCGTCGGAGAATTCCCATGTAATCGCCGTGGCGCCGCTATCCGGGACCGTGCCCACGGAGTGCCACGCGCCGGGGCCCGTGTGGCTCGGAATCGGCAGCGGGCGGACATCCACGTCTGCCGCGCCCGGGCGGCGTTCATGCGGGGTGGTCATGACGCTTAAGGCTACATGAGCTAGCGAAGAAGCGGGCGTGCGCGGAGACTCAGTTCGACCGAAGCAAGGACACCGAGTACCGCGGTGATGAGCAACGTGCCTGCGAGGAATCCCGCGTCCACCGGCAGGGCGCCGATGGCCGAGCCGCTGGCGATGCCCACCTGGAAAGTGACCACGTAGATCGAGGATGCGCGATTCTGGTTATCACTGCCAGCGAACAGGAAGATGGTCGTGGCCACGGTGGGCAGGCCTCCCCCGGCGAGACCGAGGAACGCGACAACGAGGACCGCGAGAACGAAGCCGAGTGCGTAGGAGCCACTGGTGACAGCGAGCGCGAGAGCACCTGTCAGACCGGCCATGACAATGAGGCCGGTGCCAATGACGTTCATCCTGATCATGCGGCGGTCAGCCCGGCGCCCAGCGGAGACGACACCGACAATGCCGAACAAGCCGTAGGCGGCCAGACCGATAGCCACGAACTGCTCGCCTGCGGTGCGCTGCACGAACAAACCGAGGTAGGTGTAGGTGCAGAACAACGCAGTGATGACGAGAGCCAGGTAGAGAACCAGGGCGGGCAGGGCCGAGCGCTGCTGCTTGTCATCCTTCTGGCCTTTCGGCGGGATAGCCGGCATCGACGGCAGGAAGAAGAACAGCAGCGTGAAGGCCACCGCGACCATGATGCCGAGCACCCACGTGGCGGTGCGCCACCCCAGCGCGCCGCCGATGAGGGTCGTCAGAGGAGAACCAGCCACAAGCGCCATCGTCGAGCCCATGGAAACGACGGCGACGGCCTTGCCCGTGGCCCCTGCCGGTGCCAAGCGGGCGGCCATAGGATTGACCAGGGACCAGAAGAGTCCGTGGGTGAGGGCCGCGCAGATGCGGCCTAGCGCCAGGACCCAGTAACTGCCGGCAGTGGCCTGTAGAGCGATGCCGCCGAGAAGGAAAACCAAGGTGGCCATGAAGACCGGTTTTCGGTCCAGCCGGCGGGTCACCTCCATCAAGGGAATAGTGACAACGGCGACGATGGACGCATACACCGTCATCAACAGGCCGACTTGCCCCTCACTCACACCGAGGTCTTGGGACATTGGCGTGATCAACCCGACTGCGAACATCTCGAACGTCACGTACACGAATGCCGCGAAGCCCATCGCTGCCAGGGGAAGGTACGGGAAAGATGCTTTGGGGGTAGTAGTCACCCGGACAGGGTAATTCCCGCTCGCAAATGGCGCGAGCTCGCAGCCGGTGCTGGAGAGCTGATTCACAGATTGTGTTACAGGTGAAAAGCTCCGGAATCCCGCTTGAACCACCCGCTTCGAGTGGTAGAACATTAAATGATTCTCAGTAGTTCGGAGATGCGATGCCATACCAACCCGGCCCGTGGACCTCGACGCACACGGGCAAGACGTACCCGACGATCACCCAGTACGACCAGAAACATCTGGTTCTCATGGTGTTTTTCATCATGCTGTGCGGAATTCTCGTCGTGGCGGTGAAGAAACTCCCGGGTTCCGTTGTCAAAGCGTCGCGCAAGGTGGCCGGCGCGATCATGGGGATCATCACCATCGCCTACTACCTCTGGGTCCTGAACCCGGAGCGCTTGGTGTGGGATGAGACAGCACCCTTCCATGTCACGGATGCGCTGCGAGTGGTCACCCCCCTGGCGTTGGGCACGGGCAACCCCACGGCAACGGCGATCAGCTATTACTGGGGGCTGTTCCTCAACCCCATGGCGCTGTTCTTCCCGGACATGGCGTTCGTGCAGGACAATAAGGTGCTGCAAGAAGTCGCGTACTGGTACTTCCACATGGCGGCGAGTGTCGTCCCAGTCGTACTCACCTTCGGGCTGGGCTACCGGCCGAGCTGGAAAGACTGGCGCATGATCACGGGTGTGACCCTGGCGTGGGGCGCCTTCGCGGCGACGATGAACCGGCTCACCGGTGGAAACTACATGTTCCTCGCAGACCACCCGCGCGGGTGGTCGCCGCTGCAGTTGTTCGGCCGGTGGCCGTGGTACCTGGCCATCGTGGGCCCCGGCGTCATCGGTGTCTTCGCGCTCCTCACCGCTGTGTGGAAGCTGCCGGCAGACCGGTGAACGTGTTCAGCTTCGCTGTCGCGGCCGGAACGGACTGAGCGATGGCGCTCGCGTGCGTGGGGCCGTCCCCGTATTCGGTGTGCGCGGCGAGTGCGCTCGCCATTGCGTGAATGACAACAGGCTGAGTATCACTCAGGAAGGCGTCGTTTCCCCAGCGTGCAGCGATTTGGGCGAGGTGGGCTCCGGTAAGTCCGGCGAGAACGTCGCCGGACCCGGGCGTCGCCGCCCATGAGGTTCCTGCATCCACAATCGAGACCGGACCGTCATGCCGCGCATTGGAAATGATGGTGCTGCGGCCCTTGTGCAGAACAATGCAATTGAGGGATTCCGCCAGCGCTCGGGTCTCGGCTAAACGGCCCGCGGGGTCAAGGCCCTCCGCATCGCGGAGCCGGGTGAACTCGCCGTCGTGCGGGGTCAACACTGTCTGGCCTTGGCGGTTGCGGAGCAGCTCGCGCAGCTCGGGGTCGAGGGAGAGGAGGGTGAGCCCGTCGGCGTCGATAAGCAGGGGCTCCTCGCGGCCGAGCAGGTACGCGAGCTCGCTGCTGGCTGTGCTGTCTGTGCCCGTGCCAGAGCCGAAGACCCACGCTTGCACGCGGCCAGCATCTTCGAGCCGTTGCGTGACGACGACCTCCGGCCACGATCGCACCACCTCCATTGCCTGCGGGCCGGCGTAGCGGACCATCGACGGTGTTGCTTTCACGGCGCCCGCGGTGCAGAGGACCGCCGCGCCGGGGTAGGTGCCGCTGCCCGCGCGGATGCCCACGACACCCCCGCTGTATTTGTCGTCGTGGAAACGCGGCTCCATGCTCGGGACGTTTGTGCAGGTCATACGTATGAGGCTTTTTGGCCAGTCGTGTGTTCCGCTCACTGCGCGCGAAATGCTGGCAGCGGCATAGATGGGCGAGAGGTTGCCGCTGATGGACCGCCCGTCGGCGATATGAGGGTCAGCCAGGAGCTGAATGCCGCACTCCGGGGCGAGACCGTGCGCGAGACGCCATCCGCCGAAGGTCACGGTGGCATCCGCGGTGACGTGAACATCGCCCTTCTCCCCGGTGTCCGCGTCGATGCCGGAGGGGACATCGACGGCGAGGACGTGCGCGTACCAGTCGGCCAGCCCTTGAATGACCCGGCCGGTCTCCTCGTCGAGGCTGCCTGCTCCGCCGAGACCGGTGAGTCCGTCGATGGCGAAACGGTAGTTGCGCACGTCCTGCGGGGTACCGTCGAGGACGGTACCACCGGCGTTGCGGAACGCCTCCAGCGCCGGCTCGTGCGCACTCCCCCACGCCAGCCAGGCGTCGACTGTGTGGCCGGCCAACGCGAGCTCCGCGCCGGCGTAGAGTGCGTCGCCGCCGTTGCCGCCCTTGCCCACGAGCAGCAGGGTCCTGCGGTTCTCTTGCATGAAGGCAAGCGGATCGGGCCCGGCGAGCATCGTCTCCGCGGCTTCGAAGACGGCGTGGGCCGCGGACTTCATCAACTCATCCGGCTCGGCCTGCGCCTCCAGCAGGGGCTGTTCCGCCGCGCGGATCTGTTCGACTGTGTACGCGTAAACCATGTTCCCCACGGTAGCGGCGATCGCGTGATCGAGGTTGCTGACGGCCACGTCACGGAGGGCTAGCGCTCGCCGCTACTGGCAGCCGGGGCACCAATACAGCTTGCGGCCCTCGAGGACCTTCGTCTCAATCGGGGTGCCGCAGACATAACAAGGATCGGCGGCGCGGCGGTAGACGTACACTTCCCCGCCGTGGTCGTCCTTGCGGGGATTGCGGCCCATGGCCTCAGGCATGTGCTCGGGGCGGACGGTATCGATGCGTCCGTGCTCCACGCCGTACGCCATCAGCTCGGCCAAGTCAGTCCAGATCGCGTCGAACTGGGCGCGGTCCAGCTGGTTGCCGGGTACAGCCGGGTCGATGCCCTGCCGGAACAGCACCTCGGCGCGGTAGATATTTCCCACGCCAGCGAACAGCTTCTGGTCCATCAACTGGGAGCCGATCGTGCGCTTTGAGCGGTGCACGCGCTCCCACAGGGCCTCAGGTGGGTCCAGGTCCACGATCGGGTCGAAGCCGGACTTATCGACGATCCCAGCCGCCTCCCCCGGCGACATCAGTTCGCATTTCTGCGGGCCGCGCAGGTTTGCTGCGGTGACGCCGTTGGAGATGTGCAGCCGCATCTGACCCCACTCCTCCTCTGCGGGCTCGAAGCGCAGGGAGCCGATCAGACCGAGGTGGATATAGACGACGTGCTCAGGTTCGGCAGGGTCGTCGCCGAAAGAGATGAACAGGTGCTTGCCGTGGGCGGAGGCGTGGAGGAGAGAGGAGCCGTCGATAAGCGATGCCTCGCGTGCGAATCTCCCCTGCGGGCTGGTCACCTCCACCGGGCCCGAGCGGAAGTCCGCGTTGAGCGTGCGGGCGAGACGATGGAGAACGTGACCTTCGGGCATTTAGCCGAGTCTACTTGGGCTCAACCGGGTTCTCGGAGACGACGACGCCGTCCGAATCCGCGTAGACGTACTCGCCAGGGATGAAGTCGATGCCGCCGAGACGCAGCACGATATTCTCCTCGCCGACGCCGTCCTTGTTGGACTTACGCGGGTTGGAGCCAAGCGCCTTGCACCCGAAGTTCATCTTGGCCACCTCCGCGGAATCGCGGATCGGGCCGTTGATGATCACGCCGGCCCAGCCGTTCTCCACACCCGCCTCGGCGATCATGTCGCCCATGAGCGCAGTGTGCATGGACGCGTGGCCGTCGACGACAAGCACCTTGCCCTCGCCCGGGGAATTCAGCGACTTTTTGACCAACCCGTTGTCCTGGAAGCAGGAGATGGTGTGGATCTCCCCGCAGAACTCCGTCTTGCCGCCAAAGTTACGGAACTGGATGTCGCAGCTGCGCACGTCCTTGTCGTGAATGTCGGCGATGTCGGCGGTGGCGATGAACTGGATGTCGGCCATATCGTTCTCCTTGTCGTTTGCGGGATCGTTGCTGGTTTCCGAGTTTACGCAGTTGTGTTAGCGCTGGTGGGGGTTCTGCGAGGATGCGAAAAACCCGCACTGCGCAACAGCAGTGCGGGTTCAGTCAGTTCAAGCTAGTTGCTTAGAACTGGCCCTCCTCGGTGGAGCCCTTCAGGGCGGTGGTGGAGGAGTTCGGGTCGACGGTGGTGGCGACGCGGTCGAAGTAGCCTGCACCGACCTCGCGCTGGTGCTTCACAGCGGTGAAGCCGCGCTCGGAAGCAGCCTGGAACTCGCGGTTCTGCAGGTCGACGAATGCCGGCATGCCCTCGCGAGCGTAGCCGTGTGCCAGGTCGAACATGGAGTAGTTGAGGGCGTGGAAGCCAGCCAGGGTGATGAACTGGAAGACGAAGCCCATCTTGCCCAGCTCCTTCTGGAACTTGGCGATCTCTTCCTCGTCCAGGTGGGAGGACCAGTTGAAGGACGGGGAGCAGTTGTAGGCCAGGAGCTGGTCCGGGAACTCCTCGTGGACGCCGTCGGCGAACTTCTTAGCCAGCTCGAGGTCCGGAGTACCGGTCTCCATCCAGATCAGGTCGGCGTACGGAGCGTAGGACTTCGCACGGTCGATGCAGGACTCAACGCCGTTCTTGACGTAGTAGTAGCCCTCAGCGGAGCGCTCACCGGTCAGGAACTTCGCGTCGCGCTCGTCGACGTCGGAGGTCAGCAGGGTTGCAGCCTCAGCGTCGGTACGGCCGATGACAACGGTCGGGACGTTCATGACGTCTGCAGCCAGACGAGCGGAAGACAGGGTGCGGATGTGCTGCTGGGTCGGGATGAGGACCTTGCCGCCCAGGTGGCCACACTTCTTCTCGGAAGCGAGCTGGTCCTCCCAGTGGGTACCAGCGGCACCAGCCTGGATCATTGCACGCTGCAGCTCGTAGACGTTGAGTGCGCCACCGAAGCCAGCCTCACCGTCAGCGACGATCGGGACGAGCCAGTTGTCCACGGAGGTGTCGCCCTCGACGCGGGAGATCTGGTCTGCGCGGGTCAGAGCGTTGTTGATGCGGCGGACAACGTTCGGCACGGAGTTAGCCGGGTACAGGGACTGGTCCGGGTAGGTGTTGCCGGAGAGGTTGGCGTCACCTGCGACCTGCCAACCGGAGAGGTACACAGCCTGCAGGCCAGCGCGGACCTGCTGCACAGCCTGGTTACCGGTCAGGGCACCCAGAGCGTGGATGTAGGAGCCGTCGCCCTTGGTGATGCCGTCCCAGAGGATCTCAGCGCCGCGGCGTGCGAGGGTCTGCTCCTCGACGACGTTGCCCTGGAGCTCAGCGACCTGCTCTGCGGTGTAATCGCGGGTGATGCCCTTCCAGCGGGGGTTCTCGTCCCAGTCCTTCTGGATTTCCTGAGCAGTACGAGCTTGTCCAGTGGTGGTCATAGTGCTTGTCCCCTTTCAGTGGGTGTGTGATGGAAGCCTCTCACTACGAAAAGTGAAGTGAGCCACGCTCATGGCGTTCATGCTTAGTATCCCTGTGCGCCATGTGAAACGTCAACAGCGGCCCCCGCTAAAGGAGTGGGAGGGGGTGAGTTGACTACGGGGAGTGAGGGTGAAGGGGTGGTGAGGTACCCCCCGTCGAAAAGCGGAAGCCGCAATGTAAACCTGCTTATACCTGGGGGCACGATCGCGTTCAGTTGCGGCGGGCGGCTACCGGGAGCGGGCATTCCGTGGCGCGCAAAGGCACAATTTCGGGGGTAGCGCAGTGCCGTCGAGAGCGAAAGTTATCCATGGGTGACAGCAATCACTTACTCTTGCCAGCAACGTCCACCTAACACCACAGCATTGATGTGGTGTCGTGCGCGCAACGGCACCTTTAGACTGGTGCCATACATATCAACTGGCTGAAAGGATCTCATTCGATGACTACGCCGCAATTCGAGGACCGCACCGAGCGCGTGGAAGCTGCCGGCCTGCAGGTTGCCCGCCCGCTGTACGACTTTGTCACGGAGCAGCTTCTGCCGGAGATCAACATCGACGCCGAGAAGTTCTGGGCCGATGCCGCGCAGTACTTCGCTGAGCTGGCCCCGAAGAACAAGGCGCTGCTCGCACGCCGCGACGAGCTGCAGGAGCAGCTGGACCAGTACTACCGCGACAACCCGGGTCAGCCGGACCCCGCGGCGCACGAGGAGTACCTGCGCTCCATCGGCTACTTGGTGGACCAGCCGACCGACGGTGCGATCCGCACCCAGAACGTCGACGAGGAATTCGCCAACGTCGCAGGCCCGCAGCTGGTGGTGCCTATTACTAACGCCCGCTTTGCCATCAACGCGGCGAACGCGCGCTACGGCTCGCTGTACGACGCGCTCTACGGCACCGACGCCATCCCGACCGAGGGCGGCGCTGAGCCGGGCGAGGGCTACAACCCGGTCCGCGGCGACCGAGTGATCGAGTGGGCACGCACCTTCCTCGACGAAGCAGTGCCGCTCGAGGGCGCATCCCACGCTGACGTGGACTCCTACGAGATCACCGAGGACGGCGCGCTGAAGATCACCGCCGACGGCAACGAGGTCGCTCTGAAGAACCCGGAGGCTTACCTCGGCTACCAGGGCGAGAAGAACGCTCCGACGGGCATCGTCCTGATCAACAACAACCTGCACATCATCATCCAGCTCGACCGCGAGCACCCGGTGGGCAAGACCGACCGCGCGGGTGTGGCCGATGTCCTGCTCGAGTCCGCTGTCTCCGCGATCATGGACTTCGAGGACTCCGCCGCAGCAGTGGACGGCACCGACAAGGCCGCCGCATACGCCACCTGGTTCGGCCTGAACAAGGGCGACATTTCCGAGACCGTGAAGAAGGGCGACAAGTCCTTCGAGCGCACCCAGTCGGACGACCTGACCTTCACCTCCAAGGACGGCTCCGAGGAGACCCTGCACGGCCGCGCCATGATGCTGTGCCGCAACGTGGGCCACCTGATGACCAACCCGGCGATCCTCATCGACGGCGAGGAGGTTCCGGAGGGTCTGCTCGACGGCCTGATCACCGTGGCCGCCGCCATTCCGGGTCTGCGCGAGGACAATCCGCACCGTAACTCCCGCACGGGTTCCATGTACATCGTGAAGCCGAAGCAGCACGGTCCGGAGGAAGTCGCGTTCACCAACGAGATCTTCGATCGCGTCGAGGAAATCTTGGGTCTGCCGAAGAACACCGTCAAGGTCGGCGTGATGGACGAGGAGCGCCGCACCTCCGCCAACCTGGATGCCTGCATCATGGCGGCAGCTGACCGCCTCGTGTTCATCAACACCGGCTTCCTCGACCGCACCGGCGACGAGATCCACACCTCCATGCAGGCTGGCCCGATGGTGCGCAAGGCAGACATGCAGACTGCGCCGTGGAAGCAGGCGTACGAGAACCACAACGTCGACGCAGGTCTCGCGCACGACCTGCCGGGCCGCGCCCAGATCGGTAAGGGCATGTGGGCAGAGACCGAGCACATGGCCGCCATGCTGGAGAAGAAGATCGGCCAGCCGCGCGAAGGCGCGAACACCGCGTGGGTCCCGTCCCCGACCGGTGCGACCCTGCACGCCACCCACTACCACCAGGTGGACGTCCACGAGGTCCAGGACGAGCTGCGTGCGGCAGGCCGCCGCGATTCTCTGAAGGACCTGCTCACCGTCCCGGTCAACACCGCGGGCGATAACTGGTCCGACGAGGAGAAGGCGGAGGAGCTGGACAACAACTGCCAGTCGATCCTGGGTTACGTGGTCCGTTGGGTCGAGCACGGCGTGGGCTGCTCCAAGGTCCCGGACATTCACGACGTGGACCTGATGGAGGACCGCGCTACGCTGCGTATTTCCTCCCAGATCCTGGCTAACTGGATCCTCCACGGTGTGGTCACCGAGGAGCAGGTGCTTGACTCGCTGGAGCGCATGGCGGTCAAGGTCGACGAGCAGAACGCCGGCGACCCGAACTACCGCCCGATGGCGGCCAACTTTGATGCATCCATCGGCTTCCAGGCGGCGAAGGACCTCATCTTCAAGGGCACCGAGTCCCCGTCGGGCTACACCGAGCCGATCCTGCACGCGAAGCGCCGCGAGTTCAAGGCAGCTAACGGCATCGCCTAAGGCAGTGCTCTAAGACATAGAGCATCAAGCGCACCACGCCCCCCTACGCAGTGAATGGGCGTGGTGCGCTTCAGTTTTTCGCTTTCGCGCGTATTGTCGCTACCGATCACGCGAAGGAGAGTTCCCCATGGTGTACAAGATCGGTTTCGACAGAGACGCCTACGTGCAGATGCAGTCGGAGCACATCTCGGAGCGTCGGCAAGCGATCGGCGGGAAGCTCTACCTCGAGATGGGCGGCAAGCTTTTCGACGACCACCATGCCTCTCGCGTGTTGCCTGGTTTCACCCCGGACAACAAGATCGCGATGCTCGAGCGCATCAAGGACGAAGTGGAAATCGTCGTGTGCGTCGCAGCCGGCGACCTTGTGCGCCAGAAGGTCCGCGCGGACTTGGGCATCACGTACGAAGACGAAGTTTTGCGGCTTATCGACGTCTTCCGTGAACGCGGATTCCTCGTCGACAACGTGGTGATCACGCAGTACGAGAACGGTGCTGACCAGGCCGACGCGTTCCGGGACAAGCTGGAGCGCCTCGGTGTGACAGTGAGTTTGCACCGCGTCATTCCGGGCTACCCGAACGACATTTCCCGCATCGTCTCCGAAGACGGCTTCGGCCGCAACGATTACGTGTCCACCTCCCGCGACGTGGTGGTGATGACCGCGCCGGGACCTGGCTCCGGCAAGCTGGCCACGTGCTTAAGCCAGGTCTACCTGGAGAACCAGCGCGGAATCCCGGCGGGCTACGCCAAGTTCGAGACCTTCCCGATCTGGAACCTGCCGCTGGAGCACCCGGTGAACCTGGCGTACGAGGCCGCGACGGTGGATCTGGACGACATCAATGTCATCGACCAGTACCACCTTGCCGCCTACGGTGAGCAGGTCTCGTCCTACAACCGCGACATCGAGGTCTTTCCGCTGCTCAAGGCCCTGCTGCAGGAGGCGACTGGCACCGAGCCGTACCAGTCCCCTACCGACATGGGCGTGAACATGGCCGGCCACTGCATCTCCGACGACGATGCGTGCCGGTACGCTGCCAACCAGGAAATCATCCGCCGTTTCCTCGCCGCGCAGGTGGATGCGCGCCGGGGTGACGTGGACCCGGCGGTTCCGGACCGTGCCGCCAACGTGATGCGCAAGGCCGGCCTCAAGGTCACCGATCGTCCGGTGGTCAGCCCGGCGCTCGCGGTCGCGGAACGCACCGGCAACCCGGGCGCGGCGCTGGAACTTCCTGACGGGGAGATCGTCACCGGGAAGACGTCGGACCTGCTCGGGCCGTCGGCAGCCGTGCTGCTCAACGCGCTAAAGAAGCTGGCGGGCATCGACGACGAGGTGCACCTCCTCTCCCCCGACGCCATCGAGCCGATCCAGACCCTCAAGACCCGGTACCTCGGTTCCCGCAACCCGCGCCTGCACACCGACGAGGTGCTCATCGCGCTATCCGCTTCTGCATCCGCTGACGAGAACGCGCGCCTGGCGCTGGAGCAGTTACAGTCGCTGCGCGGGTGCGACGCCCACATCACCACCATTCTTGGGTCCGTGGACGAGGGCATCTTCCGCAACCTCGGCGTTCTGGCAACGACGGAGCCGCAGTACTGGCGCAAAGCGCTCTACCACCGCCGCTGATTCGGGCGATTTCCGGCACAAGCAGGATCTTCCTAGACTTGGGGGCATGCCCAGCAAGATCCTCCTTTACTACCAATTCCGCCCGATCCCGGACCCCGAAGCAGTGCGTCTGTGGCAGCGTGACCTGTGTGAGGGACTGGGGCTCAATGGCCGCATCATCATCTCCCCCGACGGCATCAACGGCACCGTCGGTGGCGACATGGAGGCGTGCAAGGCGTACGTGCGGAAGACAAAGGAGTACTTCCGCGGTATCGAGTTCAAGTGGTCCGATGGAGGCGCGGAGGACTTTCCGAAACTGAGTGTGAAGGTGCGCGACGAGATCGTCTCCTTTGGCACACCGGAGGAATTGCGTGCCGACGAACGCGGAGTCGTCGGCGGCGGCACCCACCTCAGCCCCGAGCAGGTCAACGAGCTGGCGGCTTCCCGGGACGACGTAGTGTTCTTCGACGGGCGTAACGCGTACGAGGCGGAGATCGGCAAATTCAAGAACGCCGTCGTCCCCGACGTGAACACCACGCACGATTTCATTGCGGAGCTCGAATCCGGCAAATACGACTGGATGAAGGACAAGCCGGTCATCTCCTACTGCACCGGCGGCATCCGCTGCGAGATCCTCTCCTCTTTGATGATCAACCGCGGGTTCGAGGAGGTCTACCAGATCGACGGCGGCATTGTCCGCTACGGCGAGAAATACGGGAACCAGGGCCTGTGGGAGGGTTCCCTCTACGTCTTTGACAAACGCATGCACACCGAGTTCGGCCCCGAAAACGACGAGGACTTCGTTCAGGTAGGCCACTGCGTGCACTGCGGGAAGCCCTCGAACCAGCACTACAACTGCGCCAACGAGCCGCACTGCAGGCAGCAGTACGTCAGCTGCGAATCATGCCGGGAGAAGAACCCCTATTGCGCGGCGTGCAGTGAGTAGCTAAACACTGTCGCGTGCCAGCATCCCGATGGTGAGGATGAGCCACGCCATGGTGAACGGCACCAACGGGATCCAGAACACGCCCATCCACGGCACCCAGCGCTCGTAGCGGTTGAGCTTGCGCACCATGATCACCGCGCAGCCGAGCAAAGCAACGACGGGCGGAATGGACGAGATGACCGCCCAGGTGGTGCGCCAGCCGTCGCTGCACAGCCACTGCGCCTCCCCTGATTCGCAGAGCGGGCCGCCGCTGAGCCGGGCGATGACAGCGACCAGCCCGGCGACGGCGAGGGTAAGAGCAATGGATGACACAGCGTAGATGATGGCCTGGCGGGTGGAGGCACGGTTGCGCTCATTCAGCGCCACTGGGTCGGGCTGATCCGCGAGCTCATCGAAAGAGCGCGGTTCAGGCGGGACCTTGTTGTAGTAGTCAGCTGCGCTGTGCAGGTCATTCTCCGGGTGCTCGGGAATATCGCGGCGGAGCCCCGGGCGGGGTTCGCGTGATTTCCCGGACGGCTGCGACTCACTGCTGGACATATGCGCCAGTGTATCGCCAGCCTGAATCAGGGGAAGATGACCACCGGAACGGGGGCGTGGGTGAGGAAGTCTTCCGTGCGCGCATTGGTGAGCACCCTGGCAGGCTCCGTCGGCTGGGAGTCGAGGAAGAGAATGTCGCCCTTCTTCCACTTCTGGGAGTTCACCACCGGCTTCCACCCATCGCCGGCGCTCACACACGTCTCCACCTCGAAATTCTTCGGCTCCGGGATTCCGAGTGCTGCTGCGGTGTCGCTGACACAGTCGCGGGCGCGGTCGAGCAGAGCGAGGGAGGATTCATTCCATTCGTCGATAAGCGGCGCGTGGGCCTTGAGCTCGGCCTCGTAGCTGTAGGTCTGTTTCGGGGAGAACGCCATGATGCGCAAGTCGACGTCGAGAAGCATGGCAACTGTGGCAGCGACCCGCATACCGCGAGCGGACGCCTCCTCGCGCTCGTCGAGGAATGCGTAGTTGACGCGGGTGATCCCCTTCTTGGATAGTTTCACGGCGCGCGGGGCGAGACCGACGGAGATCGGTGAGTAGTGCATCATCGCATCGGCTGTAGAGGTGGCCAAGAAACGGCCCTTCTTCGCCTTTGACTTGGAGCCGAGAAGAATCAAGTCCGCGTGAAAGCGCTGTGCTTCCTCAGAGATCAATTCGTGGCGCGGTGCTCCATCGCGGAATACAGCCCATTCATCATCCCACGCCTTGTGCGGGACGTGCTCTTTCAGGGCGGAACGGATCGCGTCGATGCGCTTGCTCTCGGTTTTCTTGAACCACTTTTTGTACTGCTTGCTCTTCTTCCCCCGCAGAGACGACCACGGGCGGGGTGCGGTACTGACCACGCGGATAGAGCAGGCGGTGGTGCGGGCGAGCCACGCGGCGAACTCGACAGCTTCCTCCCCGGATTGGTCCCAGCCCACGAGGACATGGAGAGGGCGCTCCTGGCCGACGTGAGGCAGGAGCTCCGGAGCGAGGGGGTATGAATCCATGTGGCGCGCGCGTTAATGAAAAACCAACAGGGCCTTAATTTTATATGGCCCTAGTGCACATGGACAATTCCTTCCCTATTGGGAAGGACGGACCAGTCGGCGATTACTCGATATTTCCCGTGTTGTAGGAGCGTGCGAGCTCAGCCAAAGCCGGCGTTGCTTCCTTGAGCTGGGTCAGCGACTCCGGGTCGAGGGTAGAGATCATCTCAGCGACGTACTTAGTGCGCTCGTCCGCCACACGGTCGTACTCCTTGATGCCCCTGTCGGTGATCTCCACCTTCACGCCGCGGCGGTCTGTTTCGTCGCGGACACGGTGGACCAAGTCGCGCTGCTCGAGCTGGTGCAGCGTGTTCGACGCCGTGGGCATCCGAATGCCCTCCTCCTGCGCCAGCTGGCTGATGCGCATCGGACCGGTCTCGATCAGGCGCTCCATGATGGAGAGCTGAGGACCCGTAATGTCCGAATGCTCCGCGATACGGAAATAGGCGACGTAGAGCTTCGTCAGAAACGGGCGGATTTCCTGCGCGACCTTGTATGCATCCTCTGAGGACTTTTGTGACATGGCCACCAGTGTAGGTGCTCACCACAGAAATTAAGAAGAGGACACGAATTTTCACCTACCGAAGAATCGGGTAATCCCGCGGAAAAGATGCGGAGAGTACGCTGGTGACGATGTTTCAGTTGGTTCACACGGTGTCCCACGAGTGGGAACGGCGCGCGGTTCTGCGTGAATTTCGGGCAGGAAAGAAGAGCCGCGAAGAGGTGTGCGACGCGGATTTTCTGCTCCGGGCTGCGGCCGAGCACCACGGGGTGGATGCCGCCCGCCCGTGCCCGATCTGCGGGTCACCTATGCGAAATATCCTATGGGTATACGGCGAGAACCTCGGGCGCCGCTCCGGGTCCGCTCGGAGTGAGGAAGAAATAGTAGAGCTTATCGACGAAGCCGGTCCCTTCACCGTCCACAAAGTGGAAGTCTGCGCCACCTGCCGGTGGAACCACCTCCTAAGCGCATCTGAGGCTGTTCCAGTTCCGTCATTCCGTGATTAAGGAAGTAGTCTGTCCTACAGGAAACGAGTAGGCAGGAACACTTCATTGGCACGAGAAACTGACTCCGGTAAAGCTTCCGGCAAGAAGCCATCCGCATCACGCCGGGACGCCCGGGAAAAAGAAAATACCAGCTCGTCGAAAAAGAGCACTGGAAAAGGCGCTGGCAAGTCCACGACCTCCGAGAAGAGCTCCGTCAAGGATTCGACGAAGAAGAATTCGGGAACCAAAGGCGGCTCCACCGCGAAGGCTGGCGGCTCGTCGAGCACCAAGGTGACCAAACAGAAGAGCCGCAAAGGCCAATGGTTCGCCGCTATCGCTTTGGCGCTCGTTTTGATTCTGGCTGTGCCCCTAGTCATTTTCGGCGTGAAGTACCTTCGCGCGGATCTGCCTAAGCCGGGCGAGATTGAGACCGCCCAAGTCTCCACCATCTTCGCCAACGACGGCACCACGGAGCTGGCCCGCATTGTGCCCGCAGAGGGCAACCGCGAGCAGATTCCTCTCGACGAAGTGCCGAAGCACGTGCAAGATGCTGTGCTCGCCGCCGAGGACCGCGACTTCTGGGAGAACTCCGGCTTCTCCTTCACCGGTTTCGGCCGTGCGGTGCTCGGCCAACTGACCGGCGACGACAGCGCGGGCGGCGGTTCGACCATCACCCAGCAGTACGTGAAGAACACGATTGTCGGAAACGAGCGTTCCTACCAGCGCAAATTCAATGAGCTGGTCTACTCGATCAAGATGACCCGCAACTGGACGAAGGAAGAGATCCTCGCCGGCTACCTCAACACCATTTACTTTGGCCGTAACGCTTACGGTATCCAGGCAGCGGCGAACGCCTACTTCGACAAACCCGCCTCGAAGCTCACCGTCGAGGAAGGCGCCGTGCTTGCCAGCCTGATCCAGCTGCCCAGCCAGCTGGATCCGTGGAACAACGAGCAAGACTCGATGAACCGTTGGAATTACGTCCTCGACGGCATGGTGGAAATGGGTGCTCTCACGCCTGCGCAGCGCACGGAGGCCAAGTTCCCGGAAACCCGCGACCCGCAGACGTACTCGGCCTACACGGAAGCGACTGGACCCAACGGCCTGATCAAGAACCAGGTCATCGCGGAGCTGGCTCAGGTGGGCATCAGTGAATCCGACGTGACCAACCGCGGCCTGCAGATCACCACCACCATTGACCAGCGCACCCAGGATCAGGTTCTTGCTACTGCCGAGGAGCAACTGAGCCTCCTGCAGGAGGATGCCCGCACCGGTGTCGTGGCCATCGACCCGGCCACCGGCGCCGTGAAAGGCTACTACGGCGGCGACGATGCCAGCGGATGGGACTACGCCAACGCCGGGCTGCAGACGGGATCCTCGTTCAAGATCTTCGGTCTCGCCGCTGCTCTTCAGCAGGGCATTCCGTTGTCGGCGTACTACGATTCCTCGCCGGTGACGGTGGGCAACAGGACAATCAACAACGACTCCGGCACCTACGGCGGCGTCACGTCCCTGTCGGAGGCGCTGAAGAATTCCTACAACACCTCCTTCATCCGAATGCAGTCCGATTTGGACAATGGAGCGCAAGACACTGCCGACATGGCGCACGCGCTCGGTGTGGCCCGCGAGTTGCCGAATGTGCCGGAAACGCTTTCGGAGAACGGCGGCGCGCCGTTCGACGGCATCATCCTCGGCCAGTACCAGTCCCGAGTGATTGACATGGCAACCGGTGTGGCCACCCTGATCAACCGTGGCGTGTGGCACCCACCGCACTTTGTTCAGCGCGTCACCTCCGCTGACGGCGAGGTCCTCTACGAGTTCAACCCGGACTACAAGGAGCGCCGAGTCTCGGCCCAGGTCGCGGACAACGTCGTAGAGGCAATGCAGCCCATCGCGGGCTGGTCGAACAAGGCCCTGGCGGGCGGACGCCCCTCGATTGCCAAGACCGGTACTGCCCAGATGGGCGACACCGGCGCGAACAAGGACGCGTGGATGGTCGGCGGCACCCCGCAGCTCGCACTCGCTGTCTGGGTCGGCACCGCCGACAACACCTCCCCGATCTACAACTCCTGGGGCGGCAACATGTACGGGTCAATGTCTCCGGGCTCGATCTGGAAGGGGATCCTCGACGGCGTGCTCGAGGGCCAGGAATTCCAGGAATTCCACCCGGCCACACCGATCAACTGGGGCGTCAACGCGTACTCGGGCGGCAGCTACGGCGGAGGCACGGCGCCGAGCTACCAGAGCTACGACTATGACTACAGCCAGCAATCCGGCCCCGCGGCAGAAGCTCCGGCAGCCTCTGCTCCGGCGGCAGAAGCGCCCGCGCCCGCGCCAGCTCCCGCGCCTGCGCCAGCCCCAGCACCGGCTCCTGCCCCACCGGCCCAGCAGGCACCGCAAGTTGACCTCGGCGAGTTGATTGGTGATTTGGTCGGTTAACGTGGCTACAAAGCAGGAACTCACGCAGTGGCCCAACCCGGCCGACCGCGTCCAGCCGGGCACAACGGAGCCCGTCGCCGCGGGCATGATGAACGTCCTCGGCGGGACCATGGGGCGTTTCGCGCAGATCGGCCGTGGTCGCTGGTGGACACCGCTGCGCACCATCATCGCTGTGGCGTGGACATTCCTGGCACTCGGCGCGCTGTCAAAGTCCAACTGCGCACGCGGCAAGCTTGTCGACGGCTCGATGCAGCTCAACTGGGACGGTAACCGCCAATACACCTCGTTCTGCTATAACGACATCGTTCCTTTGTACGGGGGCCGCGGTCTCGACCAGCCCGGTTTCGTTTACGACTATTCCTGGGTAGAGGGTGACATCACCCGGTACATGGAGTACCCGGTTCTCGGCGGCCTGTTCCAGGGACTCATGGGGTGGGTGGCCAGGACGACGTACCCGGTCGTCGATAAGCTTCTGCCCGATTCGGGCTGGTACTTTTATCTGACTGCTCTTGTCATGGCCGCGATCTGGGTGGCGACAGCCCGCATGGTGGCGGAACTGGCGGGCAACCGCGTGTGGGACACCATTCTCGTGGTGGCCTCTCCCCTGCTGATCATGCACGCGTTCACCAACTGGGACATCCCCTCGATTGCGCTAGCCGTCGGCGCGATGCTGGCGGCGCGGAACAAACGGTTCTGGCTCGCCGGTGTGCTCATCGGAGCTGGCACCGCGTTCAAGATGTGGCCGCTCTTCCTGCTCGGGGCCTATTTGGTCGTCTTCCTGCGGCGACGCGACATGTTGCCGTGGGTCAAGATGACCGTGGGTGCTGCTGTGACGTGGCTGGCGGTGAATGTTCCGCTCATGCTGCACAACTATGAAGCGTGGCACGAATTCCAGCGTCTCAATACTGAGCGCGGCTGGGAATGGACCACGATTTACGCAGTGATCTCCCGCATGACGGGATGGAGCGGATTCGATTCCGGTGAGGGCGCCCCAGTCATTTTGAACACCGTGACCCTCGTTCTGTTCTTGGCTGGCTGCCTATTCGTTCTCGTGGCCGGGCTGAAGGCGCCGCAGACGCCGCGCGTTGCTGAGCTCGTTGTGCTCATCGTCGGCTTCTTCCTGCTGTTCAATAAGGTGTGGAGCCCCCAGTACTCGCTGTGGTTCGTCGTGCCCGCGGTACTGGCTCTCCCCTACTGGCGCCTGCTGCTGTCCTGGATGACCGTGGATATGCTGGTCTGGCCGATTCTGATGTGGCACATGATGGGAACCGACAACCTCGGGCTGCCCGGCGGTGTGCTCAACCTCGTGGTCATCGCGCGCGATGCGTTCATCGTGGCGATCATGGTCCTCGTTGTCCAGCAAATGTTCGGCCGCCGCCGCGACAAAGTGCGCGAGGCGCACTTCGGTTGCGACCCGCTCATGACCACCCCGGATGACTGGGAGGAGGCGAAACACGAATGGGTATCACGACAATCCTTGGAATCTGTTCCATCATCCTCGCATTCCTCCTCTTTGTCGCCTGCTACTGGACAGTTGTGAACAACAAGCCCCCGGCTCTCTCCGTCGGGCTCGGGCTCGCCGCATTCATCTTCATGACCTTCGTTCCGGTCTTTCTTGCGGTATTCGTTGCTGCGCCCAATGCCGGGCAATAGGGCTTCTCACCGATCCATTGCTGGCTTCCCGCGGGTATGTAGTGTGGAGTTCATGAGCATCAGGAAACTAACTGCCCTAGCCGCTGTACCCGTCCTTGCCGTCTCTTTAGCCGCCTGCGGTGAGAGCGACGACACTACGTCCGCAACCGACGGAGCGGCCGAGACATCCGTTGCCGAAGAGGTCGCAACTGAGTCCGCGCCTGGGACCGTGACCGAGTCCACTTCCCCCGGAGCTGACGGTGGGACGGACGACCAAATTGTGGCTGCCCAACACGATCTTCCCCGGGAAGTCAGTGACTACACGGGCGAGGCGAAATCAGATATGGGCGAGGAATCTGTCACCCCCGACGAGGTTGAGCGAGTCTTGGCCGCCGCGAACAACAAGGAAGCCGGCGTAGACATCGAGTGGGACGATGACGGCTACTGGGAAATTTCGTTCGGCGGCATCGACATCGATGTCGACCCGTACGGCCTCGTCCTCGAAGTCGACCGGGACGATTGATCGATTGAGCGATAATGATCGCAGCTAGGTATTGACCCTTCATGTTTTCCAACGAAACTCAAGGATTTCTTCCTGGTTGTTTGCTGCGGTACGCTGGACGGGTTGCTTGACGCAACGACCCTCCTGCCACTGCCAACGGGGCGGTGGCCGAAACCATTGAAACGACCATAGGAGGTGATGAGGTCCGTGCGTCACTACGAAGTAATGATCATTCTTGACCCGAGTCAGGATGAACGCACTGTTGCCCCGTCCCTGGACAAATTCCTCGAGATTGTCCGCAAGGATAACGGCACGGTGGAGAACGTCGATGTGTGGGGCAAGCGCCGTCTTGCATACCCCATCGACAAGAAGGAAGAGGGCGTCTACGCAGTAGTCACCCTGGATTGCGCGTCTGAGACCGTCCAGGAGCTCGACCGCCGTCTGAACCTGAACGACTCTGTCATCCGCACCAAGGTTCTGCGCACCGACAACAAGTAGGCGCTGAACTTATAGAACGGGCGCGAAGGTGAAAACCCCAGCGCAAGGGCTGTGTCCAGTGCGGTCTATACACTGGCTTGCACACACTGTTCACTAGAACCCACAAGGTTCAAAAGGTTCAAAGGTAAGGACGAAAAATGGCACAAGGCGATACCCCCATCACTGTCGTAGGCAACCTCGTTGCTGACCCGGAATTACGTTTCACGCCTACTGGACTTGCGGTGGCGAATTTCCGCATCGCATCCACTCCACGCGTGTACAACCGCGAATCCGGCCAGTGGGAAGACGGCGAAGCTTTGTTCCTGACCTGCAACGTGTGGCGTGAGGCCGCGGAAAACGTTGCGGAGTCGCTGACTAAGGGCATGCGCGTCATCGTGAACGGCCGCCTGAAGCAGCGTTCTTACCAGAACCGTGAAGGGGAAAACCGCACGGTATTTGAGGTGGAGGCCGATGAAGTCGGACCTTCCCTTAAATACGCCAGCGCCAGCGTGAACCGGAACTCCCGTGACGGAAACTCCGGTCGCTCCGGCGGCGGTTTCGGCGGTAACCAGGGCAATCAAGGCAACCAGTTCCAAGGCGGCCAGTCCACCGGTGGTTTCGGTGGCGGCAGCCAAGGCAACCAAGGCGGTCAGTCTGGCCAGGGCCAGCAGAACAACCAGCCTGCCAATGACCCGTGGAATTCCGCTCCCCCTGCCGGTGGTTTCGGCGGCATGGACGATGAGCCCCCGTTCTAAAGAACATCGACAACCCACCATCAACTTTCAGAAGGAAAGGTAAGGATTATGAAGCTGATCCTCACCGCTGCCGTTGATAACCTTGGTGAACCCGGCGATATTGTCGAGGTCAAGGACGGCTACGGACGTAACCTTCTGCTTCCGCGCGGCCTGGCCATCGTGGCCACCCGAGGCGCTGAGAAGCAGATTGAGGACATCAAGCGCACCCAGCAGGAGCGCGAAGTGCGCGACCTGGACCACGCTAAGGAACTGCGTGACCAGCTCGACCAGCTGGAGGGCGTCACCGTCACGGTGCGCACCGCCAACAACGGCAAGATCTTCGGTTCGGTGAAGCCGGGCGACATCGCCGACGCTGTTTCCGCAGCTGGCGGCCCGAGCTTGGACAAGCGCCGCATCAACGTGCCGAAGGGTCTCGTGACCAGCACCGGCGGCTACCAGGTCAAGGTCCGACTCCACGATGACGTGGAGGGCAAGGTGAACTTCGAGGTCGTGAGCGCTTAACAGCCCGCTACACGGCGATCGCATTGCGCGATCCAACGACAACAGCTTTGAGCGTGGGTCCCACTTGTGAGGAGTGGGGCCCGCGCTCTTTTGTGCGCGCAGAGGGGGTTTGGGCGGCCGGATACTGTCGTTTTGCTAGTCCACACAGGTGTTGTGGATAACTGGTGGAAAAGTGCCAGTTGGGAGAGCGAAATGGGGGCGCGAAGGTGGATCAGGCGGCCTTAGAGTTATGTATTTTCGTCTTGTCAAACCCGCTGGTTGTGAAGTTATGCACTACGAATGTTGCTTTTGAACGGTGAATGTAACCGGCCTGACCTGCATGGAAAGGAGAGTATGTGGATTGAAAGGATGGATGTCCACACTTTGTCCACAGGGTTGAGTCATGGGATGTGGAATTCCACGTGGGATTTGCAACGGTTATTCACATAGGGCTGTGGATAACTCTGTAGAGCGCTTCTTTCGGAGGATGAGCAACGACCGTGTGGTTCACCCCGAGGGGTAACATCTCACACGACCTGACAACGTGAAGGAGCGGGAGCAGATGGCATCGGGGACAGCGGGATCAACTGGAGGACATGCGGGGCAGGACGCCTACACCAGTTCAGACAGCTTCGCGGACGACGCAGTGCCACTGCCGCCCGAGCCCAGTGACGGGCCGGATGAGTACCGCGGCAACTCCGGGGGCTCGTCCCGCTACAGCAAAGGCAAGGGGTTCACTCAGGACCGGGATGACCTGAGTGAGTACAGGCAGCCGCCCCATGACCGTAAAGCGGAGCAGGGCGTTCTGGGCGCGATGTTGTTGAGCCCGAACACCGTGGTGGATGTGATCGAGCTTCTGCGGGTGGAAGATTTCTATTTCCCGGCGCACCAGCTGATCTACCAAGCCATCCTGGATTTGTATTCGCAGGGTTCCGAGGTGGATGTGCTGATCGTCAGCGGCCGGCTCGACCGCTTGAACCAGCTCGAGCGGGCGGGCGGGGCGCCGTACCTGCACACGCTTATTTCTGAGGTTCCTACGTCGGCTAACGCACGCTATTACGCGGACATTGTGGGGGAGAAGTCGACGCTAAGGCAGCTCGTGGATGCGGGAACACGTGTGGCCCAGCTGGGATACGACGGTGCTGAGGGAATGGAGATTGAGAATCTCGTCGACCGAGCTCAGCAGGAAGTCTTCGCCGTGGCGCAGCAGAAGACCGGGGAAGACTACCGTGCACTCGCGGACCTGCTCAAACCCACGGTGGATGAGCTCGCCGCGTATGAGAAGGACGGCGGTCTGGCAGCAGGTGTGCCCACCGGTTTCATTGACCTTGACCGCCTCACTAACGGCCTCCATGCCGGGCAGATGATCATCATCGCGGCACGTCCCGGTGTGGGTAAGTCCACGCTGGCCATGGACTTCGTGCGTTCTTGCTCCATTCACAACGGGCTGACTTCGGTGATCTTCTCGCTGGAGATGAGCGCCTCCGAGATCGTCATGCGTCTTCTCTCCGCTGAGACGGAGATCAAGCTCTCGGCGATGCGCTCGGGGCAGATGGAGGAATCCGACTGGGAGAAGCTCACCCAGCGCCTCCGCGAGATTCAGGCCGCACCGATCTTCGTGGATGATTCGCCGAACCTGACCATGATGGAGATCCGTTCGAAGGCCCGCCGCTTGAAGCAGCAGCACGGCTTGGACCTAGTAGTGCTCGACTATATGCAGCTGATGAGCTCGGGGCGGAAAGTGGAATCACGCCAGCAGGAAGTCTCCGAATTCTCCCGTCAGCTCAAATTGCTGGCTAAGGAGCTTGAGGTGCCCGTCATTGCCATTTCCCAGCTCAACCGTGGCCCGGAGGCGCGCACTGACAAGCGACCGCAGTTGGCGGACCTGCGTGAGTCCGGCTCATTGGAGCAGGACGCCGACATTGTCATGCTGCTGTACCGCCCGGATTCCCAGGACCGTGACAACGAGCGTGCCGGTGAGGCGGACATCATCGTAGCCAAGCACCGCGGTGGACCAATTGACACCATTGCGGTGGCGCACCAGCTGCACTACTCGCGGTTTGTCAACATGGCCCGCGGCTAACCTCGCAGCTAATCCACCAGCCAGTTAATCCAGAGCCTTGCCGCGCTGTTCCGGCAGCGTCAGCGCGGCGATGCATGCGAGAGCGAATGCCGCGGCGAAGACTCCGAAGACCGCCGTCGGGCCGCCGAAAGCGAGCACTGACGGAACGAGCAGCGGCGCGATGATCGACCCGATCCTGCCGAACGCGGCGCCGGCGCCTGTCCCAGTGGCACGGATAGGGGTGGGGTAGAGCTCCGGGCCGATGGCGTACAAGGCACCCCAGGCACCGAGGTTGAAGAAGGACAAAAGGCACCCAGCGGCGATGATTTGCCAGGGTGCCGCAGCGAACCCGTAAAGCACTGCCGCGAGGGCAGACCCGGCGAGGAAGGTCGAGAGCGTGATGCGGCGGCCCCAGACCTCGATCAACCAGGCGGCCGCGGCGTAGCCGGGCAGCTGGGCCACGGTGATGATCAGCGTGAATGTGAAGGAACGCACGAGAGTGAAGCCCTGATCCACCAGGAGTGACGGGATCCAGATGAACGCGCCGTAGTAGGAGAGGGACACCCCGAACCAGACACCCCAGAAGGCGGCTGTGCGTCGGCGCATGTCAGGGCCCCAGATCCCGCCGCGCACGGTCTCCGCGGCAGCAGGGGCTGGGGAGTGGTCGATCTGCGCAGGGTCGACTTCCGCCTCGAACGATTGGACAATCGCCTCAGCTTCTTCGTGGCGGCCGACTGACTCGAGGTAACGCACGGATTCCGGCAAGCCCAATCGCACGTAGATGGCGTAGAGAGCCGGGACCGCACCGAGTGCAAAGCCCCAGCGCCACCCGTTCTCTCCCTGGGAGACCACGAATGTTCCGATCACTGCGGCCATGATCCAGCCGACCGCCCAGAATGCCTCGAGCAGGACGACCATGCGGCCGCGGACCTTCCTCGGGGAGAACTCACTGACCAGTGTGGAAGCGACGGGGAGTTCCGATCCCAGGCCCAGACCGACGAGGAAACGGAAGACCATGAGCGCGCCGACAGACCAGGCCAGAGCGGACGCGCCGGTGGCCAGGCCGTAGAGCAAAAGCGTGCCGGCGAAGACTTGGCGGCGGCCGATCTTGTCGGCCAGTAGGCCACCCAGGGATGCACCGATGGCCATACCGATGAAGCCAATCGAGGCGATCCACGAGGTGGTCGATTTATCTAGGTCCCAATGGACCGCCAGCGCCGCGATGATGAAGGACACGAGTCCGACATCCATCGCGTCTAAAGCCCAGCCGATGCCCGAGCCGACAAGCAGCCGTTTGTGCTTATCGGTGACGGGAAGACGGTCGAGCCGCTCGTTACGGGATACGGTGTTTGCGCTGGCAGTGCTGCTCATAGGCGCGAATCATAGTCAGTGCTAATGAGCACCCACTAGCTCAGCACCAAAATCTATTCAGACCCGGACTTCTCGCGCAGCGGGCGGAACCGGTTCAGACGCAACGAGTTGGACACGACGAACACGGACGAGAACGCCATGGCGATGCCCGCCAGCATGGGGTTGAGCAGACCCGTAGCGGCGACGGGCACGAGGATGACGTTGTAGGCGAATGCCCAGAACAAATTGCCCTTGATCGTGCGCAGCGTCCTGCGGGACAAACGGATCGCGTCCGCAGCGGCGGCAACATCGTTGCCCATCAAGGTGATGTCGGCGGCTTCGATCGCGACGTCGGTGCCCGACCCCATGGCCAAGCCCAAGTCGGCGGTGGCCAGAGCAGCGGCGTCGTTGACACCGTCGCCGACCATGGCGACGACCTTGCCGTCGGCTTGCAACTTTTCCACCACATCGACCTTGCCCTCCGGCAACACTGAGGCGATGACGTTCTCACCGTCAATGCCCACAGCCTCCGCTGCCGCGTGAGCCGCGCCGGGGTTATCGCCGGTGAGCAGGTACGGGGTCAGCCCCAGGTCACGCAGGTCCGCGATCGCTTGGGCGGAGGACTCTTTCACGGTGTCGCGCACGGCGATCACGCCGGCATCGGCACCGTCCACCGTCACAGACACGGCCGTCGCGCCGGCTTCCTCCAGTGCGCGGGCGCGCTCACCTTTGCCGCGGGAGACGGTGACGGAAGCGCCGTCCACCTCAGCGCCCACACCTTGGCCTGGGGTGCTGGTGAAGTCCGTGGCCTTGGGCACGCGGAGATCGGATGCGCCGGCGAGGATTGCGCGGGCAATTGGATGCTCCGAGCCCGCCTCGACAGCGGCAGCCAGCGCAAGCAGTTCGTCCGCGCTGAATCCATCGGCCGGCTCGACGGCGTCGACAGCCATCTCGCCCGTGGTGACGGTCCCTGTCTTGTCCAGCACGATCGTGTCCACCCGCCGGGTGGATTCCAGTACCTCCGGGCCCTTGATTAGCAGCCCCATGCGCGCACCGCGGCCGGTGCCGACCAAGATCGCGGTCGGGGTAGCCAAGCCGAGGGCGCACGGGCACGCGATGATGAGCACGGCCACAGCAGCGGTGAACGCTTCCGCCGTAGGATGCCCGAGGACAAGGTGCACAATCAGAGTGATCAGCGCAATCCCGATCACTGCGGGGACGAAGACGCGGGAAATGCGGTCCACAAGCTTTTCGACGGGCGCCTGCCCCGCCTGCGCCTCCCGCACCAGTTCGCTCATACGCGACAGTGTCGTTTCAGAGCCCACGCGTGTGGCCTCCACGACCAGGCGGCCGGTCTGATTCACCGTCGCTCCGGTCACTGAGTCGCCTTCGCTCACCTCTACCGGCACTGATTCACCGGTAAGCATCGAATTGTCCACGGCCGAGGAACCGGAGACCACTGTGCCGTCCGTGGCGATCTTCTCGCCCGGGCGCACCACGAACTGGTCCCCGACAACCACTTGTGCGACCGGAACGCGCACTTCTTGGCCGTCGCGGATCACCGCGGCATCCTTCGCGCCCATGGTGGCTAGGTCGCGCAGCGCCTCAGACGACTTGCCCTTGGCCTTTGTCTCGAACCATCTACCCAGCAGCAAGAACGTGATCACCACGGCGACGGTTTCGAGGTAGATCTCGTCGGTGCCGTCGCCGTGCCCGCCGGTGGAGAAGGGATGCATCTCCATGGTCATGCCGGGTTCGCCAGCGTTGCCCAGGAACAATGCCCACACCGACCACACGTAGGCGGCGGTCGTGCCCATGGTGATCAGCGTGTCCATGGTCACCGCGCCATGCTTCAGGTTCGTCCACGTCGCTTTGTGGAACGGTGCGCCAGCCACGACGTACACCAGCGTGGTCAGCGTGAACACTGCCCACTGCCAGTATGTGAACTGCAGTGCCGGGATCATGGACACCAGCATGATCGGCACCGACAGGAGCGCCGACCAGATGACGGTCCGCTTGAGAGAGTCGGCCTCATTCTCCCGGGCCAGGGTGATGCTGTCGTACGGGTCGTCGGTAGTCCCCGAAGAGGCTTCATCGCTTGCGGCACTGGAATCGCCGGACCCTGCGGCGGACATCGCGAACGCGTCGTAGCCTGCGTCCCGCACCACCTGGATGAGGGATTCGCGGTCGGTCCGCGCCGGGTCATAATCCACGGAGGCCGTCTCGGTGGAGAAGTTCACGCTGGCCTCAACACCGTCGACCTTGTTCAGTTTCCGCTGCACGCGGGAAGAACAGGACGTGCAAGTCATCCCCGTCACCCCCAAATCGAGGTGTTCAAGCTGGTTCGACGCTAACACTGGTGCCGGGCTATTCACCGCGCATTCATCCTTTCCTCCGTGCTTCTCTCACCCACATGGAACACACGAGAAGGCCCGGAGATTCCCAAAAGGGAAAATCCGGGCCATGCTCACGCGCAGCAATCTGCGCTACAAACTATGCGGTTAGACCAGTGTGTAACCGGCTTCCTTCACTGCGGCCGCGATCTGATCGCGTTCAAAGCCTTCGCCACTCACAGTCACAGCACCGGTCGTGTGGTCGGCTGTCACACCGGTCACTCCGGGGACTTCGCTGACCTCTTCGACGATGCTGGCCTCGCAGTGGGCGCAGGTCATGCCTTCAACGGTGTACTGAGTCTGATCTGCCATAGTGATCACCTTCCCAAATAGGGTTGCGGTCCCGAAATCGGGGGAACGGTCCCCATGGTAGGGCGCTTTAGACGTCGATAAGCGAAAAGCCTGCGTATTCGACTGCGAGCGAGATCTGGTCGTCGGTGAACCCTTCGCCCCGCACGCGCATGATCTGCTCGTCCACCTCGATCTTGACGCCCTGCGTGCCCAGCACCTGACTCACCTCGTCCTTCAACTTCGCCACAGAATCCTCGTCTGTGGGGCCTTCGAAACGGTAGTTCTTAGTCACGTGTTCTCCTTAGACCACATTTCGCTTCGCGCGAGGGAATGAAGCCAGCGTTGATAGGGTTGAACCAACATAGACCCCGTTTTCACGGGGAACTCCCTAAGTATGAGGTTACTAAAGCAGTTATAGGAGCTGAAGAGTGAGTACCGTCAATGTAACTGAGGACACGTTCACCGAGACCATCGAGAACAACGACATCGTTATCGTCGACGCGTGGGCTGACTGGTGCGGCCCGTGCAAGGCATTCGCCCCGACGTTTGAAAAGGCGTCCGAGCAGCACGACGACATTACCTTTGCCAAGCTGGACACCGAAGCTAACCAGGGCCTGTCCGCAGCCCTGCAGATTCAGTCCATCCCGACGCTCTTCGCTTTCCGCGAGGGCATTCTGCTCGGCCAGACCTCCGGCGCAATGCCGCCCGCGGGCCTCGAGGAGTTCATCCAGGCCGTCCGCGACGTTGACATGGCTGAAGTCCACCGCGACATCGAGCAGCAGAACGCACAGCGCGGCGACGCTTAAGCGCAGCCTGCTTATCGACGAAATCCCCGGCGCCCCCGACCACCGAGTGCGGCACCGGGGATTTCGTGTGCCGGGGTGATGCTACGGCTCCCGACGAACAGACTTGAACGCACGTAAGCTCGTGAGCGACCAAAGGCTCCCGAAAGCAAAGGACCCGCACCAATGGCTAACCCGTTCAGCAAGGGCTGGAAGTACCTGATGCAGTCGTTCGACTCGAAGATCGACGAGAACGCCGACCCGAAGATCCAGATCGAGCAGGCTGCCGCCGCGGCGAAGGAACAACACAACGCGATCACCCGCCAGGCGGCGGAGATCATCGGTTCCAAGAAGCAGCTGGAGCTGAAGATCAACCGCCAGCGGGAGAAGCTGGCGGAGCTGAAGCAGAAGACGCAGACTGCTCTGCAGATGGCGGACAAGGCTGCCGCCGAAGGCGACACCGCCAAGGCGCAGCAGTTCAACACCACTGCCGAGACACTCGCAGCGCAGCTCGTCGCCGTCGAGCAGGAGCTGGCGGACCTGTCCACCCAGTACGGTGCAGCCGAGCAGGCCGCCGCCCAGGCCGAGCAGCAGCAAAAGCAGTCCGAGGCTCGTCTGCAGGAGCAGTTGAACGAGGTCAACCGCCTGCGCTCCCAGGCCGACCAGGCGAAAATGCAGGAGCAAACCGCGCAGACGATGGACACTATCGGCCAGTTCAAGACTGATGATTCCGTGCCTACCCTGGACGGCGTGCGGGAAAAGATCGAGCGCCGCTACGCCACCGCACTGGGCCAGCAGGAGCTGTCCGAGTCCGGCGTGAACGGTGTCATGGCCGAGATCGAGACAGGTCAGACCGACGTGGCCACGAGCTCCAAGCTCGCCGAAATCCGCGCCGCCATGGCATCCGAGAATGCCGGCCAGCTGACCGCGGGCGCCGAAGCGGGCTCCAGCTCCGATGTCAATGCAGATGCCGACACGGACAGCACCTTGGGCAACGCGTCCGGCGCGGAGGCTAATACAGAGCCGACCGACGGGGAGCCGGCCGAGGAGAGCCTCGACCGTTTCGACGGCGAGTCCCCGCAGGCCTAACCCGCGACCTTTTTCCCGAACGGTAACAATCGATCGGTAACTTTGCTTGTTTTCCCGCCGTTATGTCTTCACAGGGCGACCTAACGGGCGGGGGTTACCGTTGGATTGTTACCGTTCGCGCTTTCGGCTTAGCCCTGCGTCCGGCGAATGTTGATCAGCACGCCCCGGATGCCGGAGTGGAAGCCATCGCGCAGGTTCACGCGCTGGTGCTCGCTGAGCGTGTATTCGTGCAGCGTCTCGCAGGCGAACTGAAGCAGCGGCCGGTCGATCTCCGGGGGTAAGCCGCCGCCGGAGAGCATGTGCGCCTTATCGCGCTGCTCGGAAGACGCGGCGTTGTCGTACCACCACGTCGCGTACTGCTGGCCCACGTCGAACGGGG
>NZ_LT706963.1:0-3856 GCF_900155535.1 Corynebacterium urinipleomorphum | reverse complement strand
GGGCCCGGGCGCGCCGGGCGCGGGGTGGGTGAGTGGCCCGACTGGTTAGTGGCGGAAGGCTCCGCCGTGTCGGACTCGGAGGGCTCGTTGCACTCACCGGTGTCGTCCACTGGGTCCACAGTGTCTGCCACGTTGGAAGCGTTCACGGTATTCACCGGGTCGGTGCTGGGAAGCTCCTCGTTTGGTTCAGGTACCGGTTGCGGCTGGACGTCTTCGGGCGAGATGCTTTCGCTGCCAGACTGGCTTTCGGGGTGGGGGGAAGGGGAGGGGTCCACGGTGCCGTCGATAAGCGTGTCGCCCGCGACTGCGGTCTCGGACAGTGGCTGTTCGCCGTCGGGGCGCGGGATGTCGCACATTCCCTCTTGGTCCTCCGCACCAGCGTCGTCCATGGGGCGCTCGCGGATGGTCGGGGGGAGCGGGCCCTCCAGAACCTGAAGCTGCATGGCTTCGGCGAAGTCCTCGCGCGGGTCGAGAATGGTGGTGGAATCGCACGCGTGGCGCAGTGCCGAAGACATGGAGTCCCAACCAAAGCCGTACAGGTGCACGCGGATGCCGGCGTTTGTGGCTTCCTCCACGCCGGGAATCATGTCCGCGTCCCCGCTGACTAGGACGAAGTCGGTGCACTGGCCACGCATGGCGTTGACCACGATGTCTGCGACCAAGCGCGTGTCCACGCCCTTTTGAGTTCGGCGCTCGCCCCACTCGATGAGTTGCCCGGTGCGCAGCTGGACGCCGTCGCACGTGCGAAGCGCGCGCTGGTAGCGGTGCGGGCCGGAGTCCGGGATGCCGTCGTACCAAAACTGGCGGTGGATCGGCTGGTGAAGTTGCTGTGTGATCATGCCCGAGAGGTTGTTCACCACCTCAGGCAGGTCGATTTCTAATTGAGACCGCGCCCCTGTCTCCCACGAGTTATAAAAACTCGCGAGCAGGTATGACGTGTCCACAAAGACAAGTGTGCGTTCAAGCATGGCTCCTAAATCCGTATCTATTCATGTAGCTAAAAAATTTGTTGCCCTCCCAGTGTGCCTGTTTTGCGTGACGTTCGCTGAGGCAATTCTCTGACCTGCGCAAAACGCAAACACTTGAAGGCTTTCACTTTGATCAACGCACCCGTTGATGAAAGCTTCCATTGGTTATATGGTTAATTACACGACTAACTAACCAACTAACTGGGAGGTACGGCAGTGGGGAACGACACCGAACCGCTGTTCATGCAGATCGCTCGCCTCATCCAGGACCAGATAGTCGACGGCCAGCTCGAGGGCGGCTCGCGGGCACCCTCCACGAATGAGCTCTCCGCCTTCCACGGCATCAACCCGGCTACAGCACGCAAGGGGCTCACTCTCCTCGTGGACAGCGGGGTGCTGGAAAAACGCCGCGGCATCGGCATGTTCGTCACACCTGATGCCAGGGAGGTCATCCTCGCCGAGCGGCGAGCAGAATTCGCGGGTGCGTACATTGCCCCGCTTATCGACGAAGCCGTGCGCCTAGGCCACGACCTGCCCACCCTCCACGACCTCATCGACCGAGTTGCAGAAAGCAGAGGAATGTATCAGTGATTACCGCACGTAACCTGACCAAGAGTTTTCGGGAAAAGACTGTCCTCGACGACGTCAATTTGGATATTGAACCCGGCGGCATCCATGGCTTGCTGGGCCGCAACGGCGTGGGCAAGTCGACGCTGCTGTCCTTGATCGCGGGCCAGCTCAAGCCCACGTTCGGCGAACTCTTAGTATTCGGCCGCACGCCGTTTGACGATGGTTCCGTGATGGACCGCGTCGCGTTGACCGGTGTCGATGTGGCGTACCCCGGTTCGTGGTCTGTGCGCGACATCCTCACCGGCGCGCAGCTGCGCTACCCCGCATGGGATAGTGCGATCGCGGAGGATCTAGCCCGCGATTTCGCGCTCGATGGGGCAATGAAGACCGGTTACGGTGAGCTTTCCCGCGGCCAGCGCGCTATGGTGGGCAACATCGTGGGCCTCGCGTCGGGTGCGGAGCTAACTCTTCTGGACGAACCCTATGTTGGGCTCGACGTACACAACACCGGTGTCTTCTACCGGCATTTGCTGGAGTTTTCCGGCAACGGCCGCACGTTCATCATGGCCACACACCACATCGAGGATGCCGCTAAGCTCCTCGATTCCGCGCTCATTCTCGGCCGCGATGGCCAGGTCGCGGCTCACATTTCCGCCGAGGAAGCGGACAATTACGTGATCGCAGTCGGCTCCTTCGACGCACCAGCTAGCGCCATTGCTTATCGACGCACCGATGCCGGTTCCCGCGCCCTTCTCCCCTTCGACGCCGCGTCCGGCCTGAATGCCCGTATCACGCCCGCTGACCTTGGCAACGTCATCGACTCCTTCCTGGAGGAAAGTTAAATGGCCGCCACAAAGACAACGCTGAATCCGGCATTCCTCTGGCACCAGTTCAAAGCTGGCCCTTGGCTGCGTCTGCTTCTCGTTCCGGTGGGGTTGGCGTTCATCGTGGGCGGTGCCTGGGTAGGCACCTGGCTCGCGGTGATAGGGGGCGCATTTATCGGGACTTCAACCCTGATCACAGTTCTCTACCCAGCGCAGGATGTGTTCCGCGCTTTCGGCATGAACGCTGCCCGGGCCCGCCAGCAGCTGCTGATCGTCGCAGTACCGATCGTCCTGTTCGCGGTGGCAATGTATGCGATCTTCGTTCCGCGCCCGATCATCGCCTTGGCTGGTTCGTTGACCTCGCTCATCATTGGCGCGATCTTCGTTTCCGATCACGGTGCCGTGGGTGATACAAGTCGTGCAGGAAAGATGCACGGCCGCAGCATCAGGGAACGGGGGACACTGCCCTTTCAAGCAATCTGGCGGAAGAACCTCATCTGGGCAGCGGTAAGTGGACTCACCCTGGCTGCGACCGTGGCAGCGTCAGGACTCATCTCCAACGTGACGGTCTCCAGCATGATTGCTTCTGCACCGGTGCTCGTCTTTTTCGGATGGTTCGGCCAGCAAGCAATGCAAGGAGGAGTGAGTCCCTTGGTTGCGAAGTCGTTCGGCCTACGCCGCAGGGAGTGGGCAGGTCATGTTATTGGCGTGAGCGTCGTCTCGGGCATCGTGATTGGCGCGATTGCGTGTGGAATAACCATGCTGCTTCCCCTGGATAATCCCGACATCGCATGGCATCCCTTCATCGACATTGCCGTCGCAGTTTCCGGATTCAGCGTGTTCACGGCCGGAACCGCAGTTAAAGGAAAACGCTTCTCTTGGATCGTCGCATTTCTTCCGTGGTTCGGTGTGCGGGATATCTTGCGCTTTGAAGAGGCCACCATCATGGGACCGCTCTCCATCGGGGTGCTCGTCATCTCCACTGTTATCGCACTGATCGGGGTTGCGTGCCTAGCCCTTTACGTTGGGGGAAGCACGAACATCACGCCGGCCAACATGCAACGCATTGCAGGGCTTAACGACGGCCGATAAACGGCACTTACGCTGCGGGTTTGTGTTGTTGTGTGGTGTGTGTGTAGGTTTATTCAAGTCAGCGCGACCGACAACGCCCCGCCGGACAGTGGTTCTGGTGAGATGGCGGTAGGAAAACAAGCGCTGGTGGATCCTCAAGGTTTTCACTTGCACAGCGGATTTTGTTTGTTGTGTGGGTGTGTGTAGGGTCGTGCAAGCCTCTTCGATGGGAAGCGTTTGGTTTCGCTTGTTGTTGGGTGTGCGTGTGTTGTGTGAGAACTCGATAGTGTGCCAATGATTTTTTGTTTGGTTGGTTTGTGTGACTGTTTGCGCATCTTTTTTGTGGTGTGTGCTGGTCGAATGACATCTGAACCATTGATGGGGTGTTGTTTGTCTGGTTGGTTGCATGGCTGATTGGATTTT
>NZ_LT706962.1:382025-455266 GCF_900155535.1 Corynebacterium urinipleomorphum | reverse complement strand
CCCCGGCGCCCCCCCCCCCGCCGGTGAAGCCGAGAAGGCTGACAAGCAGTGGCGGGAACTCGTCGCGGACGCCGAGGACGCGCTGGACATCCTCGCGTCGTCGGCCAACACCGACACCGACGACGATGAATTCGAGGCCGAGGTGCTCTCCGCCCACGACATCATCGACGCCGAGACTCTAGCGAGCCGCCAACGCGAAACCGACATCCGCTCCACCGCGGAGCGTGCACGCGGCGACCTGAGCTGGGCGTACGGCCACGTCATCGTGGACGAAGCGCAGGAACTCACTCCGATGGAGTGGCGCATGGTCTTCCGGCGCTGCCCGTCGAGGTGGATGACCATCGTGGGTGACCCGGCCCAGACCTCCTCCCCCGCCGGTGTGGAGACGTGGCAGGAGGCTCTCTCACCGTTCATCGGCGAGCGTTTCCGCTTCCACGAGCTCACGGTGAACTACCGCACGCCAGTGGAGATCATGGAGGTCGCCGACCGCGTCCTCGTAGAGATCGATCCCGGCGCTTCCCCTTCGGTGACAGTTCGCTCCACCGGCGAGTCTGTCCGTGAACTGCCCGCGGGCACCGATCCGGACGCGGTGCGCGCGGAGCTCGAGCCCCGCGGCGGACTCACGGCCGTGGTCACCGCGGAAAATGTGGGCGACGTTAAGGGCCTAGAGTTCGACCATGTCGTGGTGGTGGACCCCGACGCGATTGTCAATGTCTCGCCACAGGGGTGGCAGGACCTGTACGTGGCTGTCACCCGCGCCACGCAGACCCTGACATTGATCGGCTAAATCGATTCGTCGCGGCGCCCGCGTTGCGCGGCCTCGTCAGCTGCTGTGTCGGCCAGCGGCGAGTGCTACGCGACGGTGTGGACGATCATCACGTCGCAGTCGGACTGACGCGCGACATCCGCCGGGACCGAGCCGAGCAGTCGGCCCGTCAGAGAGTTGATGCCGCGGTTACCCACGACGAGCAGCTCAGCGTTGTAATCGGTGACGATGCTCATCAACGCCTCCACCGGGGTGCCAGGACGCACTGCGGTCTCGACATTGTCCACGCCGGTCTCGTGCGCGCGCTCGACAGCGGAAGAGAGGTTCGCCCGCGCGATCTCGTCTCCGAGAATCGTGTTGGAATCCTGGCGCAGCGTCGAGGAGACCTCATCCTCGGACTCGTAGTAAGCGCAGCCGATGACCAGTTTCGCACCGAAAGCGCTGGCGAGCTCTGCTGCGCGCTCAACGGCCAGCAGGGAGGACGAGGATCCGTCCGTACCGACAACGACGGTGTTGTAGTTCTTTCCCATGGTGCACCTTCCGTATCCGCTACTAGCGGTCCTAGTAGGGTTCTAGCCCCTCAAGCATTCTTCAGGCCACTATATACCCGCTTCTTTCACACCGCGGAGCTCCTTGCGCAAGTCCGCGATCTCGTCGCGCAAGCGCCCAGCCAGCTCGAATTTCAGCTCGCGGGCGGCGCTGGTCATCTGGGTGGTCAGTTCGTCGATAAGCTTCTGAATCTCGTCCGCCGCCATGGACGACGTGTCGCGGCCCTCGAGCATCGCGCTCGCCCCTTCGGCTGTTTCGGGTGCATCCTCGTCGGTGCGCTCGTAGACCTCGTCGAGAATGTCCGCGATCTTCTTGCGCAGCGGCTGCGGGTCGATCCCGTGCTCTTCGTTGTAGGCGATCTGCTTGGCGCGGCGGCGTTCCGTCTCGTCGATGGCCTCCTGCATCGACTCGGTGATGTTGTCGCCGTACATGATCACTTCGCCCGACACGTTACGGGCCGCGCGGCCGATGGTCTGGATGAGCGACTTGGTCGAGCGGAGGAAGCCCTCCTTGTCGGCGTCCAGGATGGCAACGAGGGACACCTCAGGAAGATCGAGGCCCTCGCGCAGAAGGTTGATACCCACCAGCACGTCGAATTCCCCAAGGCGGAGCTGGCGGAGCAGCTCGACGCGCTGCAGCGTGTCAATGTCCGAGTGCAGGTACCGCACCTTGATCCCGTTGTCGAGGAAGTAGTCGGTGAGGTCCTCCGCCATGCGCTTGGTCAAGGTGGTGACCAGGACGCGCTCGTCCTTCTCCGTCCGCTCGCGGATTTCGTGGATGAGGTCGTCGATTTGGCCCTTGGTCGGACGGACCGAGACCTTCGGGTCGACCAGGCCGGTCGGGCGGATGACCTGCTCGACGAATTCGCCGCCCGCGGCCTCCAGCTCGTAATCGCCCGGCGTCGCCGACATGTACACGGTCTGGCCGACGCGGTCCTCGAATTCGTCGAAGGTCAGCGGCCGGTTGTCCACCGCGGACGGAAGACGGAAGCCGAACTCGACGAGGTTGCGCTTGCGCGACATGTCGCCCTCGAACATGCCGCCGATCTGCGGCACCGTCACATGGGACTCGTCGATGATGGTCAGGAAGTCCTCCGGGAAATAGTCGATCAGCGTCGCCGGCGCCGACCCCGCCGGGCGCCCGTCGATGTGGCGGGAATAGTTCTCGATGCCAGAGCAAAATCCCACCTGCTGGATCATCTCCAGGTCGTACTCGGTGCGCATGCGCAGGCGCTGCGCCTCGAGCAGCTTGCCGCGGTTCTCCAGCTCCTCCAGGCGGTCGGCGAGCTCGAGCTTGATCGCCTCGATGGCCTTCTCCATGCGTTCCTCGGTGGCCACGTAGTGCGTCGCCGGGAAGATGCGCAGCTCGTCGCGCTGCTGGAGCACATCACCGGTCAGCGGGTGGATGTAGTACAGCGAATCGACCTCGTCGCCGAAGAACTCCACGCGCACCGCCACTTCCTCGTACGCCGGAATGATATCGACGGTGTCGCCTTTCACACGGAACGTACCGCGCTTGAAGTCGATGTCGTTGCGCTCATACTGGACGTCGACAAGCAAGCGCAAAAAGCGGTCGCGCTCGATCTCCTCGCCGACGCGCAACAGCAGCGAACGGTCGAGGTACGACTGCGGCGTGCCCAGGCCGTAGATGCACGACACGGAGGAGACTACGACCACGTCGCGTCGGCTGAGCAGAGCCGACGTCGCCGAGTGGCGCAGGCGCTCTACGTCGTCGTTGATGGACGAGTCCTTCTCGATGTAGGTGTCCGTCTGCGCGATGTACGCCTCAGGTTGGTAGTAGTCGTAGTAGGAGACGAAGTACTCGACCGCGTTATTCGGCAGCAGCTCGCGCAGCTCCGTGGCCAGCTGCGCGGCAAGCGTCTTGTTGGGCGCCATCACCAACGTCGGGCGCTGCTGCTGCTCGATCAGCCATGCCGCGGTCGCCGACTTACCGGTACCCGTCGCACCCATGAGCACAACGTCCGGCTCCCCCGCGCGCAGCCTGCGGTCAAGCTCTGCGATCGCCTTCGGCTGGTCGCCCGACGGCTCGAATTCGGACTCGACCTTGAACAGTTTCTCGGTGCGCTCCACCTCGCCGACAGGGCGGAACTCGGAGTGCGACAAAACGGGGTGTTCAGCAGCAAAAGCCATGCACGCCAGTGTATCCCGCGGGTGCGTGATCGTGGACAGCGGAAAGTCCGCGCTCCCGTTCTAGAAATTTTGCGATTTTTTAGCTGACTCGCATTCAATTTATTGCGACGCTCTTCCAGCCTCACCTAAGGTTGGGTCTTATGGCTCAAACGAAAGAACAAATGGCTGCACGCGCGGCCATTTCAGCTTCCGGTTTGAGGCATCGTGAGGTGGCGACTCATCTCGGGATCGATTCCAGCAAACTGTCTAAGTCGCTTTCAGGCGTCAGACGGTTCACCGCGCAAGAGCTACGCGCCCTCGCCGAGCTCACCGGGGTGACGCTTGAATCGCTCGATCCAGATCGCAACGGCACAGAAAATCCCGCTGGGGAGCTCGCTGGCGTGTATTCGCCCCCGAAGGCGTCGCGGGAATTCGAAGCCCGAAAGAGCCGGATCGTGAATGCCGCTTGGACTCTGTTCACAGAACGCGGATACCACTCCGTCACCATCGCGCACATCGCTAAAGCTGCTGGCATGTCTGCCTCAGCTGTTCACTACTACTTCCACTCTAAGAACGACATCTTTCTGGCGACCCTTGATCTCTGCGCCCGGGAAGCCGCACAGCGGCGCGCATCCGGCCCGAGAATCACGGACCCGTCCGAGCGACTCATCCACTTCCTCCGCGTCCAGTTGGACGGCTCCGAGGAATCGATACGCGAATGGACCACGTGGGCGCAGTTCTGGTCCTCGTCGCCGACCTTCGCCGACGCGAAAGAGGCAGCGTCTGTGGCTTACGGCCGCTGGCAGGCGCAGCTGCGGGTCATCGTTCTGGAGGGGATGGCAGCAGGCCAGTTCACCGCAACCAACCCAGATCACATGGTCAATGCGGTGACGGCAATGATCGACGGATTGGGCGTGCAAATGCTGACCGGAGCACTTTCGCCCGCCGAAGCCGCCGACGCAGTCACGGCCTATGTGAGCACATGGTTCGCATCTACCCCGGTGGCTGACACCACCAAGGAGAACGATTGAAATGGTTGAACTTTCACGCAGGCAGTTGTTGGGCGCCGCCGCAGTTGCAGGTTCTGCGACTGCTCTCGCGGCGTGCTCCCCGACGCTGCCCGCAGAGAATATCGATACGTCGGGCCCGCCCCGCAAGGGCGGTACATTGCGCGTTGGGCTCGTGGGCGGATCCACCGCCGACACCATCGACGCCCACATTCCCGCCAGTGCCAGCGACGCCGCCCGCGTGATCAATTTGTACGAGCCGCTGGTCCGCCGCGGATACGAATACGAGCTGGAAAACCGACTCGCCGAAAGCATGGAACCGAACGCGGATGCCACGCAATGGACGGTCCGTCTGCGGGCGGGCCTGAAATTCTCCGATGGCCGGCCCCTGCGCCCTGAAGACGTCATTGCCACATACGAGCGCGTCGCCGACCCCGACGACCCCAAGAACGGCGCCGGCTCCATCGCTCACATCGAATCGATGGCGGTGGTGGACGACCGCACCTTGACCATTTCCCTGTCCCGCCCCGATGCCACGCTGACCGACGCGCTTGCCGAGTACCAGATGGGCATCGTCCCGGAGGACTACGATCCGAAGAACCCGATCGGCGCAGGCCCGTTCAAACTGGTCGACTTCTCCCCCGGCCGCGAAACCATCCTGGAGCGCAACGAGCACTACTTCCTCGGCCCGTCCAACCTGGACCGCGTGGAGATCGTGGACTTCTACCAGGAGGACGCGATGCTCAACGCACTGTTGTCTTCCCAGGTCGACGGCATCGGCGCCCTCAACCACGCACTGGTCCGCGTCATCGAGGCCGACCCGCGACTCCACGTGGTCAGCTCCGAAACGGGCATGTGGCTTCCCTTCACCATGCGCGTCGACCACGAGCCTTTCGACGACGAGCGTGTCCGTCAGGCCATGCGCCTCGCCGTGGCCCGCCCGGGCATGGTCGACCAGGTGTATTCCGGCGAAGGCCAGCTCGGCAACGACATGTTCGCGCTCTACGATCCGGCGTACCCACACGAGTTCCCGCAGCGCGAGCAAAACATCGAGGAAGCGAAGCAATTGCTTGTCGACGCCGGCTACCCCGACGGCATCGATGTAACCCTCGCCACGTCCGAGATCGCCTCAGGTGCTGTCCGCGCCGCCCAGGTGTTCGCGGAGCAAGTGCGCGACGCTGGCATCCGGGTGACAATCGACCAGGTGGACTCCACCACCTTCTGGGCCGACGGGAATTACCTCTCCTACCCCTTCTCCCAGACCTTCTACTACACGCGCAACTTCCTCGAGCAGGTCAATCGCTGCGCTACCGAGGAAGCCCCGTTCAACGAGACGCACTGGGCTGATCCGGACTTCACGGCGCGCGTCGAAAAGGCACGAGGCATTGTCGACGACCGCGAGCGCGGTGAAGCTGTTAAGGAGCTCCAACGCGAATTCTACGACCGCGGTGGCTACATCATTTGGGGTTTCCCACACCAGGTGGACGCGTACCACAACTATGTGGTGGGCGCGAAGCCGCACCCGAGCGGTGTGGCGCTGTCACAGGCGCTGTTTTACGACATGTGGATTGCGGAGGCATAGACAATGGGCAAACTCATCGCTCGCCGACTCGGCTTGAGCATCTTCATTCTCCTGGCAGTTTCGGTGATCATTTTCTGCGCCACGCTGCTCCTGCCGGGCGACCCCGCCCGCGCCATTCTGGGCCAGCAGGCCACCCCGGAGCGCATCGCCGCCCTCGAGGCCGAGATGAACCTGGACAAGAACCCCTTCGAACGCTACTTCCTGTGGCTCGGCGGGGTGCTCACCGGCGACTTCGGTACTTCCACCACCACCGGCGGACCGGTGTCTGAGCTCCTCGGTGAGCCGCTGGTCAACTCGCTCGTGCTGATGGCGCTCGCTGCTCTGATCGCGATTCCGCTGGGCATCCTCGTGGGCATCTACGCCGCATGGTGGCGCGGTTTCCGCCGCGACCAGGCCATCACCTGGGTCACCTTGATCCTGGCGGCAATGCCGGAGTTCGTCATCGGTATCCTGCTGGTCACCGTCTTCGCCACCTCGGTATTCCAGGTGCTGCCGGCGGTGACCATGTCGCAGCCGGGGGCGTCCGTGTGGTCGTACCCGTCGCAGCTGGTCTTGCCAACGCTCACGCTCGCCCTTGTTGTCAGCCCCTACATCGCCCGCATGACACGCGCGACCATGATCGAAACCCTCGATTCCGGTTACGTCGAAATGGCCCGTCTCAAAGGCGTTCCCGAGCGCCGCGTCATCTTCCGCCACGCGCTCCCCCACGCGATCGGCCCCATCGCACAGGTCGTGGCCATCCAGCTCGCGTGGCTCGCCGGCGGCATCGTCGTCGTCGAGTACCTGTTCCGCTACCCCGGCCTCGGCGTCGCCATGATCGACGCCGTCAACTACCGCGACGTCCAGGTCGTTCAAGCAGTGACCCTCCTCATCGCTGCTGTCTACGTCGTGGTCAACCTGCTCGCCGACATCGTGGGCATCATGGCCAACCCGAAGCTAAGGAGCAACTAATGACCCAGCCGCACAACACTGGCGCCGAGTCGCTCAAGGCTGACAAGGCTGTCAAAGCCGCCGCAACTGAACCCGACGCCGCGAACGCGAGCTCCCAGGCGCAGACGAGCGCGGCCGATGCGCCCGCCACCGGCGACAAACTCAAAGCGTCCCTGTCCAAACCCGACCCACTGCTCAAACGCATTTGGGCTCAGCCTGAGGGCAAGGTGGGCATGATCCTCACCGGGCTGGTCCTCCTCGTCGCCGTCGTGGGGTACTTCTTCACTGAACAGCTCACCGGTTACTCCACCACGGAATTCCTGGGCCTGCCATTCACCAGCGAAGGACTCTTCGGTACCGACAACCTCGGCCGATCGGTCGCGTCGCGCTTCATCGGCGGCGGGCTCATCCTGCTCATCACTGCCTTCTTGGCCACTGTGCTGGGAATGGTCGTGGGCACGATCTTGGGCATGATCGCGGGATACACGGGTGGCAAGACTGATGCGATCATCATGCGCATCAACGACGTCTTGCTCGCGTTCCCTCAGTTGATTTTCGCGATGCTCGCCATCGTCATTTTCGGTCCCTCCGCCACCGTCCTGGTCCTGGTCATCGGACTCACGCACGCTCCCCGCATCGCCCGCGTGGCGCGTTCCGCAACCCAGTCGGTCACCAACGAGGACTACATCCGCGCGGCACAGATGTACTCGGTCCCCCACTGGAAGATCCTCACCCAGGAAGTCCTCCCCAACATCACGGGCCCGCTGGCTGTGGAGGCGGGTCTGCGCCTGACGTACTCGATCGGCTCCATCGCATCGCTGTCCTTCCTTGGCCTGGGTATCCAGCCGCCGGCAGCTGACTGGGGCCTCATGATCAACGAGAACCGCATCGCCCTGTCCATCCAGCCGTGGGGCGTCGTGCTTCCGGTGATCGCGATCGCACTGCTGACCATCGGCACCAACATGCTTGCCGACGCCGCCGCACGCGCCACCGCTTCCACCGCCACCCCCATCAAGCGCACCGGCGCAACCGTCCCGAGCGACCGCCAAGCAAAGGTGGAGCCAATCATCAACGAAGACACCCGCAGCCGCAGCGCTGCGTCGAAGGAGTAGGCATGACTACCTCGATAAACGCAGACGGCGCACAGCCGAAGAAGACCTCGCTGTGGTCCACGACGGGTGGTCAAGGCGAGTACGTTCCCCCGGTGCGAAACGATGAGACTCTCGTTCTGCGCATCCGGGACCTGCGCATGGCCACATACAACGGCACGGAAATCCTCCACGGCGTGGACATCGACTTGTACCGCGGAGAGATCGTCGGGCTCGTCGGCGAGTCCGGCTCCGGTAAGACGACGGCGGGTCTCGCCGCACTCGGCCACGTGCGCACTGGCCTGACCATTACGGACGGCAGCGTCACCCTCCACTCGCGCGACGGTGAGACCACCGACGTGCTTTCACTCAGCGAGGACGAGGTCCGCGACATGCGCGGCGCCCGCGTCGCATACATCCCGCAGGACCCCGCACTCAGTCTCAACCCCGCCATGCGCGTCGGCGACCAGATCCGCGAAGTCCTGGACATCCACGGCTACGGCTCGAGCTCTGCCGAGCGCGCCGACCGCGTCCGCGAAGTCATGCGCGACGTCGACTTGCCGGACACCGACGAGTACCTGGCGCGCTGGCCGCACCAGCTCTCAGGCGGCCAGCAGCAGCGTGTCGGCATCGCCATGGCCTTCGCCATGTACCCCGACGTGCTCATCCTCGACGAGCCGACCACCGGACTCGACGTGACCACCCAGAATCACGTCCTGACGACCATCCGGTCGATGACGATGAAGAACGACGTCGCCTCCCTCTACATCACCCACGACCTCGCGGTCGTCGGCGAGCTTGTCGACCGCGTCATCGTCATGCTGCGCGGCGACATCGTTGAAGAAGGCCCATACAACGCCGTCCTGTACAACCCGAAGCACGCCTACACCCGCAAATTGCTCGGGGCCATCCCCGACCTGGAAGGTGAAAAGGATATCGCGGGCAACGACAGGTGGACGGACTCGTGGAAGGAGGCGCACGGGGCCGAGGAGGCGTCGATAAGCTCTGCGAACGAGCCTTTGCTGCGCGTACGCGACCTCGAAATGGCGTACGGCGACAACAAGGTCCTGCACGGAATCAACCTCGCGATCGAAGCCGGCGAGTCCACACTGCTGCTCGGCGAATCCGGCTCCGGTAAAACGACGCTCGCGCGCTCCATCGCCGGCCTCAACCCCGGATACACCGGTGACGTGCTCCTACGCGGCGAGGAGCTCAAGCACTCCAGCCGCGACCGCACGCTCGAGCACCGGAAAGACATCCAGTACATCTTCCAATCGCCCTTCTCCTCGCTCAACCCGCGGCGCACCATTGGTGAATCGATGAGCGTCCCGCTCGTCATGGCCGGCGAGCTATCCAAGAGCGAACAGCGCGCGATCGTCGAGGACACCCTCGAATCCGTGCAGCTCGACCGCAGCTTCTACGACCGCCGCCCCGGCGACCTCTCCGGTGGTGAGCGGCAGCGTGCCGCGATCGGACGCGCACTGGTCAACGCGCCGTCGGTGCTCGTGTGCGACGAGATCACCTCGGCGCTCGACGTGTCCGTCCAAGCGTCGATTCTGCGGCTGCTCGCAGAGCTCCGCCACGAACGTGGGCTGTCGCTGCTGTTTGTCACGCACAACATCGCGCTCGCGCGGCACATCTCCACCCACGTTGCCGTGCTGAACAAGGGGGTCATCGTCGATGACGGGCCTGTCGACGATGTCCTGAACAACCCGCAGCACGAGTACACCCGGAGTCTGCTGGCGAATATCCCGTCGCTCTAACGAAGCGGCCTGTGCGCCGTAGGTAAGGTGGGGAGAGTAAAACCGCAGGCGACACATAGGAGGCTGACTCCGTGGCATACCCCACTCCCCACCCCGCAACGACCGACCTCAAGCCGCTGCCGGTCCCGCCGCTCCACGACACGCTCGACGCCTACAACCACGCGCTGACGGCGGTGCTGAGCGGCACCGAGCTCGACCGCGCCCGAGAGGTCGTCGAGAACTTCCGCACCGGCGCTGGCCCGCAGCTCGACGCCGCGTTGCGGGAGCGCGCATCCGAGCGGGAGGCAGCCGGCACCAACTGGCTTAACGACGAATGGTATTCCTCCTACCTCACCACCCGCTCCCCCCTGCCCTTGTCCACGAACGTCGGCTTCCAGATCGCGCTTCCGGCCGCTGACGACGCCGATGACACTGCCGGCCCCGGCGGACTTGACCGCGCCGTGGAGTTCATCCGCCGCGCCGCCACCGTCCACCTGGCTGCCGCCGCCGATGAGACCCCCGAGGACGTGGATGCCCGCGGCAACCGCATCACCATGAACCAGTGGTTCGTCTATGCCGGCGGCATCCGCCACCCCCAAGCCGACGAGGACACCATCATTCCGACCGAGCTCGGCGCAGCGTCCCGCGAGATCGGCGTGTTCGTCGACGGCCGCCTCTTCGCTCTCCCGATCAGCGACGCCGACGGCACGCTCCTCTCCGCTGACGCTGTGCGCGCCGGCATCGAGCAGGTCCAGCAGCTCGCCCGCTCCGGTGCTACCGGCGCTTTCGATTTCAACGCGCCGTCCCTCCTCGGCTCGGAGGTGCTGGCGGATCTGCTGCCTACGATGCTCTCCCAAGGCAGCAACAACGCCATCTACGACCGTCTGCGGGACATGCTCTTCACCGTCGACCTCCAGGACGGCGAGACAGCCGCTTCAGCTCTCACGGACGCGGACGCAGACGCGGGCGCGAAAAGCGACACCGAGCGCATCCGCGAAGCCACGTTCGCTCCCCGCGGCGCGTGGGCATACAAGCCGTTGAGCTACCAGATCAGCCTCAGCAGCGACTGGATCGCCGTCCACGTCGAGCACTCCTGCCAGGACGGTGCGACGTTGGTCACCGCCATCACACGTATGCAGAACGCAGAGCTCGGCGACGGCTCCAACGCCCAAGCGACCCCGGAGGAGCTCACTTGGGAGCTCGACGACCCCACGACCCAGGACATCACCGCGCGGCTCGAGGACTTCCGCGACGCGGCGGCGAAACTCGCCACCGACATCATCACCGTGCCCCACAGCCTGCCCGCGAACCTGCCGTTCAAGATCAGCCGCGACGCGTCCGCCCAGCTGACCATGCACATCGCGCAACAGCTCACCTACGGGCGCGTGCGTGCTGTCTATGAAGCGGTGGACATGCGCGAGTTCTGCGCCGGACGCACCGAGTGCCTGCGCGCCGCCACGCCCGAGGCCGTCACTTTCGCGCAGAAGCTTATCGACGCCACCGCCACCCCCGACGACCTCCAGAACGCCCTCAACGCCCACCGCGGCTGGGTGAAGCGCTGCAAGTCGGGCAACGGTTTCGACCGCCACATCCAGATGATGGCCACCATCGACAGCAGCGACCCCTTCTTCACCGACGACGCAGCGACCGCCGCTCGCCGGGACTTCCTGTCCACCACCTCCATCGGCGGCGCGAACCAGATCGTCCGCTACTGCTTCGCACCGACGCTTCCCGAGGGCTTCGGCATCTCCTACACCCCGCTCCCCGAGGACGCCGAGTTCTGCGTCTCCTGGAACGTCGACACTGCCGAGGAACCGGAGGAATTCCGCGCGAACATTGCCCGCGCCTCTGAAATGTTCTGGGACTTCTGCGCCAAGCAGGCGTAACTGCTGGGTGTAGTTGAGGGACACCATTGAAAGGCACAATTGGCTCGCCCAGCTGGAGACCAAACCAACACAGCGAGTGAAAGGAATTCGGAGATCATGAGGAAGATCGGGCTGACGGGCGGGATCGGGAGCGGGAAGTCGACCGTCGCGAAGCTGCTGGCGGAACACGGCTTCGTTGTGGTCGATGCCGACAAGATCGCCCGGGAAATCATGGAGCCCGGCTCACCTGTGCTGGACGATGTGGCCGCCGCGTTCGGCGAGGACCTCATCGCCGAGGACGGTTCGTTGGACAGGGGGGAGTTGGCGAGGAGGGCGTTCGTCGATAAGCCGTCGACTGAAAAGCTGAACTCGATCACCCACCCGGCTATCCGCGCGGAATCCGAGCGTCGATTCGCGGCAGCCGAAGCTGCGGGCGAGCCTGCCGTGGTCTACGACATGCCGCTACTCGTGGAACTCGGCATGCACCGAGACATGGACCTCACAGTCGTCGTCGACGTGGACGCGGAAGAACGCGTCCGGCGACTCACCGCCTCGCGCGGCCTCGACGAAGCTGACGCCCGCGCCCGGATCGCCCAGCAAATCGACGCCGACACGCGCAACGCCGCCGCCGACATCATCATCGACAACAACGGTGCAGAAACGGACCTGAAACCACAGGTTGAAAGGCTCATTGAAAAGATTCGCCAGTTTTAGCCCATTCGTCGAACAACGTTCAAAGACACGCTACGTCCCATTCACCTGAGCTGCCTAAGGTGTCCCGCTATGGGAACATGGGACATCGGGCCGTTCGACAACGACCCCGCTGTGGACGCCGTCGCCGCGCTTGCAGACGGCTCCTTCCGCATGGACCAATTCCGCTTCGACTGCGGCCGCGGGCCTCTGGGCACCGACGAAGCTGAATCCGTCATCGCGCTCGCCGCAGTTCTCAAAGGCCACGTCCCCTCCGAAGACCACGCCGCCGCTCTGCGCTACCCCTTCTCCCTCGACGACCGGCGCTGGATCCGCCACCGCGCCACCCAAGCAATCCGCCCAGAAGGCTCCGAGCTTTACGACCTCTGGGAGAACGCAGGCGAACTCGAGACCTGGCTCGCTGAAACCAAGAAGTACGTCGCCTAAACGCCCCCTTTGGCGCTCCGTTTTCCATCCCACCCGCCTCCATTCTGACGCACCGACGGGCCACCTCTACAATTTCCACCTATGTCTGTGGACCAGGTCGACCCGCTCATCAGCTCTATCTACCAATGGATGGATGTCTCCGGCGTACTGCTGATGGGCATCATCGGTGGCACGCTCGCACGGCAGCGCGGCTACGACATCGTGGGGTTCTTCTTCATCGCCATGCTGTCGGCGCTTGGAGGAGGCATGCTTCGCGACGTCCTGATCAACCAAGGCACCGTCGCCGCCATGAGCCAACCGGAATACCTGATCCTGGCGTTCACCGGAGCATTGATCGCCCGGTTCACCTACTTCAAAGGCCGCGCGTGGGAGTTCCTTCAATCCCATGGCGACGCTCTTGTTTCCGCTCTGTGGGCCGCCACGGGTGCGTCTAAAGCCATCCAGTACGGGCTGCCCGTCTTGCCCACCATCATGATGGGCGTGTTCACCGCCACCGGCGGCAGTATGATCCGCGACGTGGTCACGGGCCGCGAGCCCAGCGTGTTCGGCGGCAACCAGCCGACGGTGATTCCGGCGGTAGCGTGCGCCGTGATCGTTCTCATCGGAAACGCCACCGGTTTCCTTGCGCTATCCATGGTTCTCGGACCAATCGCTAGTTACGTCCTGTTCCTCTTCGGCTACTACGGCAACTGGCGTATCAGCCAGGACCCGGAGTTCGCTCCTGTCAACGCAACGGTGAATGCGACTGCCACGCAGGTGGCTTCCCTTGCCCGGAAAGCCGAGCACCGCTCCCGCGCGGTAGCCCGAGGACTGGAGCCCAAGAGTATGCGTTCCTGGCGGCACAAGCAGATGGAGAAGGCGCTGCAGCGTCGTATCGAGGCTGAGATCCGCAAGGGCAAACGGCCGGCGGACGCCCGCAGCGACGCGGACGAGTTCCTCGCGGAGTTCACCAACCAGTTCCCCGTCATCGATTCCGAGATGCTCGACACAGCCCAGCACGGCAATCCCACGGACGAGGAAAGCCTCTTCGAGGGAATCGGTGTCGACCTCTCCGGCGATTCCTACGACGCGGAGGCCTCCGAACCCGACCCCGCCGAAACCGAGGCCATGCACGCGGACATGCTCGACCTAATTCTCTCCGACGCAACGCTTACCGACGAACTCATCGAGCGCCTAGTCGAACGCTACAACCAGAGAGACTCTTAGAGTCTGCGCCCCTGAGCCACACACATGCGTCCGTACTCCGCGCATGCCGATAGGGCCGCAGGGCGTGCTTCGCCCCCGGCCGTCCCGGCTGTTCCGGCTATTTCAGCTCGCGCCTCGGACGCGCGGCTACTTCCGCAGCTTCTGGCTTCTTCCCGCTACCGCGGTTGCCGTATGGTTCGGGTTATTCTCGTTGTTTTCCGAACAGTAGGTGCATCGCACCGTATTGGTGGGTGGTGTTCGCCGCCGGTCGTGAAGTGTCCTGGGTTTAGTTCCGATCATTTCTAGAGAAGGATTGGAATCATGCCAAGGAAGTACAGTGACGAGTTCAAGGCCAAGGCAGTGCGTTTGGCTGAGGATCTCGTTGAGCTCGAAGGGTGTTCGAAATGGGGTGCAGCCGTAGAGATCGGTGAAAAGCTCGGCATTCCAGCGCACACGCTCAACGATTGGTTGAAGCCGAATATGGCCTCGTCCGATGTTGAGATTGGCGCCGGCGAGTCAGCGGCTGACGAGCTGAAGCGGCTCCGGAAAGAGATTAAGGAGCTACGCAGGGCTAACGAGATCTTGAAAACCGCGTCAGCTTTTTTCGCGGCGGAACTCGACCGTCCCACCAGAAGATGATCGAATACATCGATGCGTATCGCGATCGCTTCGGGGTCGAGGCTATCTGTCGCACCTTGAAAGAGACAGAATGTGGGTTCATCACCTCTCGCGGTTACCGAGCAGCGAAAGCACGAGCGCCGTCGGCGAGGAGTTTGTCAGATGCGCTGCTTATTCCTGAATTGGTGAGGGTCTACGAGGACAACTTCAGCGTCTACGGGGTCCGCAAGATGTGGAAGGCTATGCAGCGCGCCGGCTGGAACATCGGTCGTGATCAGACCGCGCGTTTGATGAAGCAAGCTGGTATTCAAGGCCGCAGGCGTGGCCGCACACCGATGACAACGCTTCGGGCCAACGTGCCGGATTGCCGCCCTGACCTGGTCAACCGTGACTTCACTGCACCCGCGCCGCACCGGTTGTGGGTCGCTGACATCACCTATGTGCGCACCTTGTCTGGTTTTGCCTACACCGCGTTTATCACCGATGTGTACTCCAGGAAGATCGTCGGTGTGGCGACTCGGGCGAGCATGCGTACCGATGAACTGCCGTTGGAGGCCTTTGAGCACGCCCTGTATCACGCTGGTGATCTTCGCTCAGAAGGGCTTGTCCACCACAGTGACCGCGGCTCGCAGTATGTCTCGATCCGTTACGGTGAAGCGCTCACCCAGGCAGGTATCGATCCGTCTGTCGGCACCGTCGGCGACTCCTATGACAACGCGTTGGCTGAAACGGTCAACGGGCTCTACAAAACAGAGCTGATTTATCCCCACCGGCCGTGGGCATCGGTCGGTGAAGTCGAGATCGCCACCCTTCGCTGGGTGCACTGGTGGAACAACCAGCGACTTCATCAATCCCTGGGATATATCACTCCACAGGAGATGGAGGACGCCTACTATCAACGATCAGACGCTCAAACGTTGGGCGTTAAATAAGCGGAACAAAAACCAGGACGCTTCAGTCGCCCCCTAGGTGATACCCACACCGGGGTCCCTGCCCTAATCTCTACCCGTCCCCGGTGGTGGCGGGTGGGGTCATCATCGTTGGTGCGGTTGTGATACCTGCACACCACCGCCAAGTTATCCATGTTGGTCTGCCCGCCGCGTGACCACGCGGTGACATGATGCACCTCGCAATGATCCGCGGCGTGCCGGCACCCCGGCACAGGACACGTTGTGAGTGTTGCTCGGGCCAGGTCACGCTGCTTCGCATTGGCGAAACGTTTCGTGTCGTATAGGTTCACCGCACCCGCCTGCGGATGGAACACCGCCACCTCAAGATCCTCACCATGGAACCGAGCCAAATACTCCGCACCTGTCATGGTGGTGCCGTCAGACAGTCCCAGGATGGTGTCGTTGCCCTCACCACGCAGAATCCTCGTGTGCTCTGCGAGCGGCACCACCACCAGTGGGCGGGGTACAGCATCAGCCACACCACCCTCACCACGCAGAATGTCGGTCAGTGCTTCGTACATTTGTGGGCCTGCCGGACGATTCGGATCCAGATTCCGGCGCAAGGCGTACTCCAAGGCGGCGATGAAACTAGCGTCACCCGTGGCGGTAAAGGAGCGTTTGCCTTTCTTCGGTGTGCTGAACCGGACCGTCGACTCCGGGGCGGGTGTGTCCTGATCGGGATCGGGAATGATGGTCTTCGCCCGACGGCGCAGAGTGTTGTAGTCCCCGTGCACGGACAACAACGCGAGGCGGAGCCGCCACGTCTCACTGGCCGGTGTGACTGCTTTGAGTTGGTTTTCGATCAACACCAACTGATCCAGAGACTTCCCCGTCTCCCGAGCAATACGGATGGCATGGGCTTGCTGACGGGTGAACCGGGTTGTGCCGAAATAGATGGTGTGGACACGCTCCCACTCATCAACAGTGGCGGGTTTGACGCCGGCGTCACGAGCAACCTGACGGTCAAAACCAGCCAGGACATCCATGGGACTCGTGATCGAGCCGAGGAACACGTCAAACGAAGTCATGCCCCACACGCTAAAACCCGACAACCACGAAGGAAAGCACCCAGCCCGTAACCTGTGGATAACTGCGTTGACGTGTCAGCGTTCTGTGGATAAACGAAACCGAAAGACGTTCCTGACATGGGGAAAGGGAAGGTTCCATGAAAGGTTGGCGGGGCGTCGATAAGCATGCAAAAAGACCCGCACCGAAGTGCGGGCCTTGATTGGCGGCGTTAGTTGCCTGCGAGCTTCTCGCGCAGTGCGGCGAGCTGCTCGTCGGAGGCGAGGGAGCCACCCTGCTCAGCCTCACCAGCGGACGGTGCTGCCGGAGCTGCAGCCTCGCCGGAGGTGGAGCTGTAGTTGGTCTCGCCCTCGCCGGCTGCCTCGGCCTCTGCGGCGGCAGCGCGGTGACGCTCGATCTGAGCGGTGTGAGCCTCGTGCAGGCGGGCGGCCTCGGCGTAGCGAGCCTCCCACTCCTGGCGAGCCTCGTCGTAGCCTTCCATCCACTCGTTGGTCTCCGGGTCGAAGCCCTCCGGGAAGATGTAGTTGCCCTGCTCGTCGTAGGAGTCGGCCATGCCGTAGCGGGACGGATCGAACTCCTCGGAGTAGTCCTCGTCTGCCTGCTTGAGGGACAGGGAGATGCGGCGGCGCTCGAGGTCGATGTCGATGACCTTGACCATGACCTCTTCGCCGACGCCGACGACCTGGTCCGGAACCTCAACGTGGCGCTGTGCCAGCTCGGAGATGTGGACGAGGCCCTCGATGCCCTCTTCGACGCGGACGAACGCACCGAACGGGACGAGCTTGGTGACCTTGCCCGGGACGATCTGGCCCACAGCGTGGGTGCGGGCGAAGACGCGCCACGGATCTTCCTGGGTGGCCTTCAGGGACAGGGAGACGCGCTCGCGGTCGAGATCGACGTCGAGAACCTCGACGGTGACCTCGTCGCCGACGGTGACAACCTCGGACGGGTGGTCGATGTGCTTCCAGGACAGCTCGGACACGTGGACGAGGCCGTCAACGCCGCCAAGGTCGACGAATGCGCCGAAGTTGACGATGGAGGAAACGACACCCTTGCGGACCTGGCCCTTCTCCAGCTGGTGGAGGAAGTCGGAGCGGACTGCGGACTGGGTCTCCTCGAGGTACGCGCGACGGGACAGAACGACGTTGTTGCGGTGCTTGTCCAGCTCGATGATCTTGGCTTCGAGCTCCTGGCCGATGTACGGGTCCAGGTCGCGGACGCGGCGCATCTCGACGAGGGATGCGGGCAGGAAGCCGCGCAGACCGATGTCGAGGATGAGGCCGCCCTTGACGACCTCGATGACCGTGCCGGTGACCGGCTGGTCGTTCTTCTGCAGCTCTTCGATGGTGCCCCAGGCACGCTCGTACTGGGCGCGCTTCTTGGACAGAAGCAGGCGACCTTCCTTGTCCTCCTTGGTCAGGACAAGTGCGTCGATCTCATCGCCGATTTCGACGACCTCGTCGGGGTCGACGTCGTGCTTGATGGAGAGCTCGCGGGTCGGGATGACACCTTCGGTCTTGTATCCGATGTCGAGGAGGACCTCATCGTGGTCGACCTTGACGACGGTGCCGCTGACGATATCCCCATCGTTGAAGTACTTGATGGTGGCGTCAACTGCGGCGAGAAAATCCTCAGTGCTGCCAATGTCGTTGATGGCAACCTGCGGGGTAGTAGAAGTGGGCATAGGTTATGTTGCTCCGAAATGGATAGGAGATAGCAATTGGACATGAGCGCATCTCTCGAAAAAGCAGCTTATCGACGAGCCTTTCATCATCTCCTGCCCCACCTTCAAGCAACTACCTAAAGGCACAGCCAAAGCACGGCACGCCGTGTCAGAGCTGGGATTTCGATCTCGCTTCCAGCGCGGGCGGCCCTCCTATTACGACCGTGACCTCGCGGACAGCGTAGATACGCCCTAGCGAGACTAGTCCATTTCCCCTGCTCGAGCAAACTTTGGTCCGGTGCGTCGGCGCAGTGAGCTGCGGCACGCATTGAGCATTTGCTCAGCAATAGCATTACCCTTATACAGTCAACCAAATTTGATAGCGCCCGCGGGCGCATAGGTGGTGTTTTTATGTTGAAGCGCGGTATCGGGATCGGTTTCGCGTTCATCGGCGTCGTTGTGGGCGCCGGTTTCGCATCCGGTATGGAGGCGTTCCAGTACTTCGTCTCCTACGGCGAAAAAGGCATGTGGGGCATCGTTCTCGCGAGCGTTGTCATGGCGTTTGCCGCAGTGGCCTTTCTCGCTTTCGGCTCGTATTTCCAGGCGACGGAGCACACTCGCGTTTTCGGCGAGGTGTCAGACGGATTGTCTTCGAAGATCATGGACTGGTCGGCGATCGCGTGCATGTTCAGCGTCGGCTTCGTCATGTTTGCGGGCGCCGGCTCGAACTTAGAGCAGGCGTACGGGTGGCCGATTTGGGTCGGCGGCGTCTTGATGCTGGCCATCATGTTGTTGGTGGGCCGGCTGGACGTGGACAAGATCTCCGTCGTGCTGGGCTTGGTCACGCCGCTTTTGATCATTTTCGTGCTCATCGCGTCGATCTGGACGTTCACGCACGCCAGCGTCGATTTCTCCGCTCAGAGCGAGTGGACTCAGGCGAATGTCGAAGGCGCAGCCGGAGCCCCGGCGTGGTGGCTCGGTGCACTGAACCACACGGGTCTGAACGCGCTGTGCACGGTGTCCATGGCGATCGTGATCGGCGGCGACCACTTCGACAACAAATCGGTGCGCATCGGCGGATTGATCGCAGGCTTCCTGTACGCGGCGATGCTGGCGCTGCTGGTGGTCACTCTCTTCATTGAGGCGAAGGCCGTCAACGGCGACGACATGCCGTTGCTTACCGTGCTGTTCAACATCAACCCGATCCTTGGCCAGGTGATGACGTGGGTCATCTTCCTCATGGTGTTCAACACGTGCCTGGGCATGATCTACGCGCTGGCGAAGCGCCTGACGCGCAACAACCCGGGCCGTTTCTACGCTGTTTACGTCGCAGCGTGCCTTATTGGCTTCGTCCTGTCGTTCATTGGTTTCAAGCCGCTGGTGGCTAACCTCTACCCGATCCTGGGCTACCTCGGGCTCTTCGTCATTGCTGTGCTGGTGTACCAGTACTTCCATTACCGCGATCTCCTGGACCGCGAAAGCGAGCTGCGCACCGCGGCGGTGGACCTCATGTCCGACGAGGAAAACCTCGACCCGGACAGCGAGTTCGCGGACATGTCGCTCGAGGAGCTCGCGGAAGAGTCCAGTCTCGACAACGAAGAGTTCCGCGAAGCTTTGGAGTCCGAGCTCGAGGACGCTGAAGGCGCAGTGGACCTCGAGTCCGCTGACGTTGATAGCTCCGGAAGTGCGTCTGGGCCTGCAACCGGATCGGGCTCGACGAAGATCTAGGGCCCAAGGAGAACAATAGAAACAACACTGGCGCAGCCCCCGAATCTCACGGGAAGCTGCGCCAGTTTTCTGTTGCCCGGGGTTGCGCGACGGCTAGTGCGCGGCTTCGTCCCAGTTGGAGCCGGTTCCGGCGGAGACCTCGAGGGGGACGCTAAGGGAGATGGCGCGGTCCATTTCTTCCTCGACGATCGCACGGACCTGCTCCAGCTCGCCGGGCGCGACTTCGACGACGAGTTCGTCGTGGACCTGGAGCAGAACTCGGGACGCGAGAGGCTCACCGTTAAGGCGGGCACCGGCGAGGGCTGCGTCGACGCGGATCATGGCCACCTTGATGATGTCTGCGGCGGTGCCCTGGATCGGCGCATTGAGTGCGGCGCGCTCGGCGTTCTCGCGGGCGACGCGGTTGTCGGAGGTGAGCTCCGGCAGGTACCTGCGTCGTCCGAAGACGGTGGAGGTGAAGCCGTCGCGGCGGGCTTGCTCGACAACGTCGTCAAGGTAGCGCTTCACTCCGCCGAAACGCTCGAAATAGGCCTCCATGATCTTCTTTGCCTCGCCCGCCGGGATACTCAACTGGTTGGACAGGCCGAAGGCGCTGAGACCGTAGACGAGGCCGTAGCTCATGGCTTTGACGCGGCGACGCAGTTCGGGCGTGACTTCGCTGATAGGCACGTCGAAGACGCGGGAGCCGACGAAGTTGTGTAGGTCCTCCCCTTCCTTGTACGCCTCGATTAGGCCGGGGTCCTCGGACAGGTGCGCCATGACGCGCATCTCAATCTGGGAGTAGTCGGCGGTGAGCAGGCATTCGTAGCCGTCGCCGACGGTGAACGCGGAACGGATCCGGCGTCCAGCTTCGGTGCGGACGGGAATGTTCTGCAGGTTCGGCTCTGTGGAGCTCAAACGCCCGGTGGAGGCGACGGTCTGGTTGAAGGTGGTGTGAATGCGGCCGTCGTCCTGAACTGTCTTGATCAGGCCCTCGATCGTGGACTTGAGTTTCTGCCATTCACGGTGCGCGAGCAGTTGGTCGAGGAACGGGTGCGGGTTCTTCGCGGCCAGAGCCTCGATCTCTTTCGCGGCGGTGGAATAGCCGGTCTTGGTCTTCTTCGTCTTAGGCAGCTCGAGTTTGTCGAAGAGGACGACGGAGAGCTGTTTGGGGGAAGAGAGGTTGAGGTCGGGTTCGTCGACAAGCGAGCGCGCCGTGTTTTCGGCGTCGGTGACCTTCTGCGCGATCTCGGCGAGCTGCTCCTCGAGGACGTCGACGTCGACCGCGATGCCGGTGTCCTCCATCTCCGCGAGAATTCTCAAAAGAGGCAGCTCGAGGTCTGCGTAGAGCTCGTACGAATCGATCGCGCGGAGTTCCTCGGCAAGCGCCGCGGACAGTTCGAGGATGGCAAGTGCCGAATCGACGTCAGACGTGTCCTCGTCGAGCAAGCTCAGCTGGTCGGTGTGTGCCGAAAGCTGGCGCTGCAGGTGGCGCTGGTAGACATCGGCGAGGTCGTACGTGCGCTGACCGGGACGCAGAAGGTACGCGGCGATAGCCGTGTCGTGCGCGATGCCCCGCAGGCTAATTCCGCGTCCGCGCAGCATGTGCCACACGGCCTTCGCGCTGTGCAGGTACTTTGGCGCGTCGGACTCGAGCCACGTCTTCAGCGCGGAGTCCTCGGCTGCGGACAGGTCGCTCAACCGCTTGCTCACTCCGTGGCGCTGCTTATCGACGACCCCCACACCCCACGCGTCCCCCGCCCCCGGAGTGGCGTCGCCCGTGACGAAAAGGGCGAGGCCTTGACCTTCACGGGCGGCGAGCCAGGAGTCGAGAGGTTCGTCGTCGATAGTGAGCTCCGGCAGTTCCTCCGCCGCGGTCTCGGGGACGGCGACGTCGGTGGGGACTGCGGCGAGGACGCGCTCGCGGAGGTTGACGCCGAACTCGAGATCGTCGAAAGCCGTCGCGACGGCGGTGACGTCCGCGGGCTTGAGCTCGAGGTCGTCGGGGCTAACCGGCAGCTCGAGGTCGCGGACCATTTGGGTGAGCTCCCGGTTGAGCTGGACTTGCTTGATGCGCTCGCGGAACGCGTTGCCCGCCTTGCCCTTGATGTCCTCGGCGTGCTCGATGAGCGAATTCAAGTCTCCGTACTGGACAATCCACTTGGTAGCGGTCTTCTCCCCCACGCCCGGGATATTAGGCAGGTTGTCGGACGGGTCGCCGCGCAGCGCCGCGAAGTCCGGGTACTGCGCGGGAGTCAGCCCGTACTTCTTCTCCACCTCTTCGGGCGTGAAACGCGTCAGGGTAGACACACCGCGCGTCGGGTAGAGCACCGTGACTGCGTCGTTGACCAGCTGGAGGTAATCGCGGTCGCCGGTGACGATGATCACCTCGAACTCGTCCTGCGCCTGGGTGGTCAGCGTGGCCAGGATGTCGTCGGCCTCGTAGTTCTCTTTGGTGAGTGTGACAATGCTCAAGTCCCCGAGCACGTCCTGGATGATCGGAACCTGACCCTTGAACTCTTCCGGTGCGGCGGCGCGCTGCGCCTTGTACTCCGGGAAGCGCTCTGTGCGGAATGTCTGCCGGCCGATGTCGAAGGCGACTGCCACGTGCGTGGGCTGCTCTTCGGCCAGAATATTGGAGAACATCGACAGGAACCCGTACACCGCGTTCGTGTGCTGCCCGCCGGAGGTGGAGAAATTCTCCGCCGGGAGGGCGTAAAAGGCGCGGAAGGCCATTGAGTGGCCGTCGATAAGCAGAAGTCGTTTCTTGTTCTCACTCACAGCGACCCACTCTACCGAGTGCCCGACCTTCCCCTGGCGGGGTGATCCGCGGCGGCACGGCACCCGGGGTTCTCCCCTGACAGCGCCCTTATTTCGTCCTTGAATCCCGCTGCGCTATTCTTAACCAGCACGCCCCAGTAGCCCAATTGGCAGAGGCAACGGATTCAAAACCCGTCCAGTGTGAGTTCGAGTCTCACCTGGGGCACCACCAGCTCGGGGGGTTTCGGAGAACTTTTCGAAAGAGTTCGGAAAACTTTCACCGGAACCCCCTTTACTTTTGTTTTCAGCAAGTCGCGACGGAACCCGCTGGTAAAAAGAGCTTCGCCGAACGCCAAACGCCCGGAAATCGGCAGATTAAGACCGATTTCCGGGCGATTTTTGCTATTCGAACACGACTTCTAGGCCGCGGCCCTCCAGAACTCTTTTTCTGGTGGCTTGCGGCCTGCGTTTACGCGGCGACTGGCGGGGCGTTCGGGAACGTACCGGCGATTGACTTCTCACTCCTCTTGCGTTCGAGGTCATCGCGACCGCCGCGCGGTGTCGGGTCATTGTCATCGCCGCTCTCGTCAAACCAGGACGAGTCGGACGCGAGAAGTAAGACATTCACGGCCACGCACGAAATCGCGGTCGCAATCAGCTGGCCTGCCCACCCCCGCATGAGGCGCATAGTTGAGTCGCCAATGCCGACGCCGCGGGCATTCTTGAGTTTGTCGTTGCGGCTTTCAATCATGTTGCGCTGACCGTACACATCCTGCCACTCCGGGGTGCCGTACGCGGGACCCTGCTGGAGCCACCGGGCACCGTCCTCGACGCTGTTCTTGATAGTCACCGAAGCCTGTCGGCAAATCGCGGGTGGTGCAGCAGAGAAGCCAGATACGTCCTTGACGGTCAGTTCGAGTCGTTGTTTAGCAGTGGGCTTCTCGTCCCCTCGTGCCACGAGAGCACAAGCAAGGGCCGCGCCTGGAGCCTTGACCGGGCACCGGAATCGACGGTCGCCGTTCTCGTTCGTCGTGCCTTTTGTGGCGAGCGCGAACTTCTTCCGCCCCTCCAATCGGCCCATGTACGTCTCGTGGTCAATGTCGCCAGCCTCGTACTCGGAGTGCGGGTCTATGAGACCAGGGAAAGACTGGATTCCCGGCGAGTAGAGTCCGCCGTCAATGACCACCGCGCCGGACGGCAAAACAGTTTGGAGTCCACGCTGCTTGTCCTTGTAGTCGAAGACGAGGTCATACCCCTCTTCACGCAGCGGAATGTGCATGCCCTCCGGCTTTTGCGCTGGGTACAAACGGTCGAAGAGCATGAAACCGCGGGGTAATTCCGGCCTCTCAGTGACATTCTGGAGCGACTCCCAGAGCCGCTCGGTAGGGTTCACACCCGGACGGTGGAAGCCCATGCCGAGAATCAAACCCGGGTTGCCGCCCCGTTTCGCAAACCCCGGCCCGGTCATCGCGGCGATGGTCGCCTCGAAACCCCATACGTAGGTTCCACCCTTAACCTCCGGATTCTCCCCGTCATGGTCGGTGGTCTCCTTGTGGTGCCAGCCAGCCACAGGGGTCGAAGCCACAAGAGCGTCGTCTGGAACAGACCCCTGTTGCATCCGCTTGCGTGCCGGGGTGCCTCGCCGGGACACCTGGAGCGATGTGCCGTCAACGGCGACCGTGCCGTCCCACTGGGCGAAGGCCTCGGGGTCCATGAGTTCCACACTGGCCCAGATAAGGCGATTCGTGAACTCCGTTCCGCGTGCGCGGCGCTTCTCGCGGAAAGCCGCAGTCTCTTCGTCATCGTTAACGTCGAGTTGTCCACCGGGGACCAAGTCGAGCCACTCGCCGACGGTGTAGCGCTCTCGCAGTCGAATCTCCGGGTAGGGCTCCATGGTCTCGCGGGTCACCCAGATCGTGTACCAAACGCGGTCTGCCCACCGCTCGCGAATCCAGCGACGCTGGCGCTTGTCCTTTACGTCGAACTCCTCTTCTTCTAGGCCGAGCAGCTCCCAGATGGCAGGAGTCAGACCGAACGCAATTTTCCGGCCCATGTCCTGAAAGTGCTGCGCCTCGCGCTGGATAGCCAGCAGAAGCCAGAGCGTCAATGCCGCGTGGATGCTCACTTTCCTTGGCCGCCCACCCCGGTTCGTAATGAGTCCGTCCTCAATGCGCCATTGCTCCACAAGGCCGACGACCCCGGAGCGTTCCACAATGTCCCAAGCCATTTTGACCGTCGAGTAGACCTCGCGACGCTGCTCGATATACAGCCAGTCGCGGTCCGCGGCCTTCTCTTCGCGTGCTTCGAGCTCCTTTTCGGACGGGGCAACTAACGCCTCGTCCCAAGCCTTCTTCCGCTTCTTCGTCGGCTTGGTGTCGATCCTCGCCCAGTGCTGACGTACCTGCGCCAGCCATTCGCTCTCGTAGTGCTGGGACATCGTGGTTCACCTCCTCTCGCGGGTGTTTTTGGCAATAAAGGACTCGCCCCGGGTACTCACCAGGGGATTTACGGTTGGTGTTTGGTTAGTTCTGGGGCGTTTACGCTCCGCCTCGAATCACGGTGAGGGAAGCCCGTCCCGCCTCTCGCTTCGGACCTCCATGCAGTAGAGCCCTTGCTTCTCGCGCGGTGGTTTGCTCGTCACTGACAAGGAAGCGCCGGTAGTGCTGCAAGTCGCTCAAGCCCGCAGCCTCAATCACCGCAGACTCGGGTACGCCTCGACGGACTTGGGTGACAATCCAGGTTGTGCGCGCGCGAGACATGTCCACTGCCAGCGATGGGCGGTGTGACCTTTTGAGGAACAAGGCGACAGTGCCCGCTGACGAGGTCGTCCGCTCCGGACGGAACAGCCAGCTCTCTTCGCTCACCGAACGCTCGACGGCCTCTCGAATCACCTCGGCCCAATCATGGTCGACGGGTACAAAACGCTTGCTTGCCCCGCGGTAGCCCGACGGGTACACCACCGTCCCGGCCTCGTCCGTTTCGACATCCGCGGCGGTAAGCGTTGCGACCTCTCCGGAGCGAAGACCCGCTCCGAGAGTGAGCGCCAACAGTAGGTTTGCCTGACGGCGACGCTCCTGTGTCGATTCACCGTCCGCCCAATGCCGTAGGCGAGTCATCTCGTCCTGTGTGTACGGGGCGCTCTTCTTGTCGGTGCCGTACTGCGGCCTTTCCCTGGGCGTGTCGTAGTGGCGGTGAGCGGCCTGGCCGACAACGCGAAGCAACGAGCGAGTAGTGCCTTGGACGTGGGTTGAGTAGCCGGACTGGTCAACGTAGGCATTAACCGTGGCCTCGGTAAACACCGTTTCAACTGACACTTCCCGTCCGGTCATCGAAACGTAATCAGCGAGACGAGCAACGGTGCGAAGTGCGGCGCGGGTCTTGTCCGCGCTCCATTCCTCCGTCACGGCAGTCGAAACGGACTCCGTAACGAAATCTCGGACCGCGTCCCAGCGAGCCCTCGGCAGGACCGTCGGGGTGTAACCGGCAATGACCTCATGTGTGGTGGGCATGTCGAATTGTCCTTGTCCGCCCACGCCGTAGGTGGCGGGTGCGTGGGCTATCTCTGTGGTGGGGTGAGATAGCACCAGCCTGGGTCGACACCTAAAGGTCGTCAAGGTCCACGACCGGCTCATGCGCCGGCCAAAGTGATTTCGGCCATCGCAGCAAGCTGGCATCGGGTCACGCTTTGTACTGCACGTTTCACTCATTTCAAGCCTCCTTCAACGACGCGCAGAGATGCACTATGCGTACTATTTGGTTCACCCGTCTGGGGGTAGGCTCCCTGGCCTACGCCTTGCTCCGTCACCTCGGTGCCGGCTCTTGAGCCGATACCTGCCCAATGTCCGACACCGCCAGCGCTCGCTGTCAGACCAGGCCAGTCCGTGTACGGATCAGTAAGCACCTCGACGTGGTCTTCCACAGTGTCTGGGCGCTCGGGGTTCACCCTCGCGAGACGTTCAAACTCGTACAAGTGCGTCGTTCCAATAGCGGCAACCGCAACTTCTCGCGGGACCGCGCGGATTACCTGTACCGCCCACGTTGCACGGAGTCGGCGCAGCGAGATTCTGAATTTCCGTCCTCGGTTCAGCTCCTTCTTGACCAGGTCATTGACGTCGCTATACGGCAGCAAGGGTTCGCCTGGGTCTTTCGCCTCGGCCACCGCAGCGAGCCTCGGCCCGAAGACCGAAGCGACGGGCACTTCCGGGGCGTAGCCTGCGCTGCGAAGTCGCTTGACATTTACCCAGGTCACCCCGTCACGGACGGTCACGTCACTCGCGCGGACAGTTTCCATGCCGTCGCAGATACCCGCTCCGAGTCCAAGCGCCAGCACAGTGAAAGCCTGCTTTCGTGTGAGTGGCGTGGTCTGGGATTGCACCCAATGGCGGAGCGCGTCAAAGTCATGTTTCGTGTACGGCTTCGCCTGCTCTTTAGGCTCGCGCGGTTGAAGGCTTATCGACTTGACGGTGAGCGTCATGGTGATCTTGTTGAGGTACGAGCGAAGCACGGTGGTGTCCCGGTGCGACTCGGCTAGGTCGTCCAACGCCATGCGGCAGATGTCCACGTCGAGTACCGTCTCGCGGGTCACTGGCCGGCCGACGCGGTGGCAGTACGCGGCGACGTGGGTCAGCGCACGCATGTATTTTGAGACCTCGCTGTGGCGGTTTTGCCGAAGGTGGAAGTGCTCGGCGCCGCCGGCTTCGAAAGCCTCCAGAGCAATTTCTCTCACTACTGGCGCGACCGTTGCCCAAGTGGTGTCGCTGACGAACTTCGGCTTGTACCCAGCTACTCGCCGCTCGACGTACTCACGCTCTTGCACAGTTAGCCCCACGACAAGCCCCCTTCACGAGCAAGTGTCGTACCCCCGAAACGACCTACGCTGCGGAGACCGCTCCGAACCCCGGTACGGTGAAACCCATGTCCACTTTCCCGCCGCCGCGCGAGGCCTACCCCCATTGGCCTGACGTCGACCCAGAGGGGCTTCCGCCCGTCTACGCAAAGGCGCTCGGCATGCGACAGGCACTCGTGCGCGAGATCGAGCGGTATATCGAGCGCGGCTGGGCTGCGTCCCAGAAGGACTTCGCGGAGCGAGCCGGCATTGGAGAGACCGTGCTCCGTCGTTGGCTTTCCGGCGAGCGGTGGCCGGCCGTGCATACCGTCGCGGCGGCCGAGGCGGTGCTCGAAACGTCGCTCTGGCCGCACCAACTCGCCCGCAAGCCGCACCTGCGCTCTAAAGGCGGCTACGACTACCCCTAGCAGCAGACTTCTTGTCCCTGCCGCTACGGTGGGGGCATGGTACGACCGAAGCCCGGCAGTCCGGCAAAGATGTATCCGGGCTGGCCTGACAGTCTCGACGTGACGGTGCCCGAACACCAGATGATCCAGGCCATGGTCATCAATCTGCGGCGCGAGCGGAACCGCTATAGAAGCGTCAAAGGGGTCGCGGAGAAGTCTGGCGTCGCCGCCTCGACAATCTCGGACATCCTCAACGGCAATTCGTGGCCGACGTTGGAGACCGTGGCCAGGCTCGAAGTCGGACTCGGTGTGCGTCTGTGGCCGGGGGTAAAGGCCACCCGCGGAAATACGTAGTTCGTTTTGCATATCTCCACCGTGTCGTGGGAGAGAACAAACACCAGCAGAAAATAGTGGGGGTAATTCATCACGCCGTAATGAGACGACAAGTCGTCTCGAAACGGTAAAACGGAATAATCCGGTACGCCGTAGATAAGTTTTGTGTAGCCATGAATGCACTTGTGCTGCTCAGTCCGACTTCCTCAGTACGGATTGTGGTGCTGGTGGCTTGTATTGATTCCCGAAACCCAGATTCCTATGGGTCCACCGATGTCCCAGGTAACGTGGACAGAACAATCTTGAGTTTGGAGGAAGAAAATGAACCGCGAATTGGTTTTCATCGTCTACGTCAGCGACATCCAGAAATCGGTTGACTTCTACAGGGATTTGCTCGAAGTCGAAACAACTTTTGAAACACCGCGTTACGTCACTTTCGGACTAGCGGAAGGCGTTGCTCTGGCCCTGTGGACTGGAGAGTCATCAGCTCTGGCGGGCGAACCAGTACGTACTTCGGAAGTTTGTCTGAACGTCACGGCAGAGCAGGTGCAGGAGACTTACGACGCCTGGGTTGCGAAGGGTGTTCGCGTCATCGAAGAGCCGCACGAGGACGTATTCGGCACTACATTCGTCGTTGCCGACCCTGACGGCAATCGCGTTCGGGTCGCGCCAATCGACTAGTCATTCACTGGCCAGGTAAGCCTTGAGGTCCACGAAACGACCGTTACTTGTAGTCGTACCCGTGTTTCTCGTACACGGCCTCCGCGCTTACCGCCTCGGCCACCGCTGCGCGAACCGCCTCGGACTTCAAGTCGAGAACTCGAAGCGACTCGGCGTCCGCACCGGAGACCGACTCGATGCGAACGAAACGGTCTCCGTACTGCTCCGCGTAGCGTGCCAGCCCGCGTAACTTCCCGAGCGCGTCTCCAAGGTACGCCCCGTGCGGGTCAACGATGGACGCCCGCATGGCGCCTTCCCGGTCGCGGAGGAAGAAGATGAAGTCTGGCTGCACAGAACGCCAGCGGCCGGTGGCCTCGTCGTAGTAGACCGCGGTCACTGCGTCTGGGCTTGGTCGAGACGGGTTGCGGTACCAGGCCTGGGCACCCGAGCGTCCCATTTCGGTGCTTACTACCTTCCGCTCCCACTCGTTGAGTTTGGCCGGAGCAGTTCCGTCCTCGGCGGCCAAAGCGTGGCCTTCGTAGCGCGGGAACGGGTCAATTTCCTTCGTCTGCGCGTTCCAGGCACCCGGGGACATCAGTCGGTTCTTCGGCTTCGTGAGGTAGACGAAGCTGGGGTCCTCTGCCATCTCGCGAAGAGTGGTGTACGTCGTTTCACGGCTGTCCGGCAGCGCGGCAATCTCAGCGCGGGTGGCGTCGAGCCATTTCTTCGCGGTCAGATCAGCCTCGCGCCACAATGCGTCGCGGGCACCTTCGACTTTCCCGAGTGCGGCGAGCGTCAGGTGCGCCTCGATGATGAGGTTCTCGTCCTCTTCACCACGCTCGATGCCGGCCACGAGGTAGTCGTTGACCCACAGGTTCGCGAGAGCCCGGGTGTAGACCGGTGTTGCTCGCTCGAACGCCGCAGAAATGACCCTGTCATCGGCCACGAGTTCCAGAACGTTCTCATCGTCCAATTCGCGGTCGGAGTAACGGTAGACAAGGCGGGTGGTCTCCACCTTCAAGATGTCTTCCTTGGCCTTGTCAACCTCGTCGGCGTAGCGCACGAGCAAACCGTTGACGGCAGCGATCAGCTCGCGCTCTGCCTTGACCTGCCCACTGTCGAGCAACCCGTCGCTCTCCAGCTCCACACCCACGTTGAGCAAACGGGAAATAGGCTTGTCGGAGCGTTTCGGCGCGATTTCCCGGGGCAACTGCGTAAACAATTCCCACAGATCGTCGTTGTCCACAGGTGTAAGCAGCTCGGGCTCCACCACAGGGTCGATGGGTGGCTTGATCGTGCCGTCGTCGTCCGGGGCATTGATGCCCTGCACGACCTCTTCGGCAGCGGTGCGGTTGAAGCGCGGCAGCAAACACAGAACTGAGTTGAGCAAATCGTCTCCGGGGATACGACGCGCGAGCGGAGACCGCACCATGCGGCCAATGACCTGAGTGATGAAGTCCTTGTCGTTGGCCGGCCTGTAGGAGACCATCACCTCTGCACGCGGACAGTCCCAGCCAGTGGAGATAGCCGTCTTGGCGAACAGAACGCGAATCCACTCGCGATCTTCAACTGACTGAGGCTCGACATACGGTACGAGCACGTCGCCGGCCTGGATAGGCGTGTGTTCGCCGAAGACGTGGGCGAAGCAGTCATACGGCAGCTCCGGCCAGCCCTCACGCAGTGACTGGATCACGCGGTACATGTCCTCCGGGGTCGCCAAATCCCGCATCTGCACAACCATGAGAGGCACAACCCGCTTGCCGTCCCCGCCCTGCTCAGCGTGGTACGCCGCCCAGCGGCGGGTAGACTCTGCGAGCAATCCTGCGGCCTGGGTGACGAAGACGTTCTCGAACGCTTCACCTTCTTCGCCTGGAATTTGGAGCTCAACAATGTCTTTGAGCAGACCAGACTCCTGCACCTCGTCCACGGGCACCTCAACATCATCAAGGACAAGACGGGCCCCTGGCATGTTGTGCATCATCGTCTTGAACTTGCCCGGTGTCGCCGAGATACCCATGACCACCGGCATCGGCGGCACCGGGGCGGTAGCGCCGTCCGGGGTGTGGCCGGCGATTAGACGGTGGAGGATCGTCTCGCGGTCAGACTGCTTACCAGAGCCGCGGTGGGCCTCGTCCACGACGAAATACACGTTGTGGTCTGGCGACTCAAGAGTGTTCCGCAGCGTGTCCCAGATCGTCACCTGACCAGTGTCGGGAGCGGCCTCGAAGAGCTCGAAGTTGTTCGACTTCCTCCGCCCGCCCGTAAGCAGACTGCCCTTCGAGAGCTTCTGAGTGTTGAGGAAGTAGATTTTGCCCTGTTCCAGCTCAGGCCGGATGAACGAGGAATCAATTTCGACCGTGCGAGACGCCAGGTGGCTGGACGCGCCCTCAATGCGGTGGCGGGATTGACGGTTCAGGTCGGGGTTGTCCGAGAACCAGATGATGACTGCCTTCTCGTCTGGCACCCGGTCGTCGGACGGTAGCAGAAGTCGCTCGAACACGTCGGTGGCGATGACGGTCTTGCCGGCACCCGTGGGTGCGGAAAGCGCGAACGCGGCCTGCTGCCCAATCGAGCGAACCTGGTTGGCTTCATCAAGATGTTCGAGAATCTCGCGCGAGGCAGTCTCTTGGTAGGGCTTAAGCGTGTACTTCATGGCTAGATCGCTCCTCCAGACTGGGTGAACGCGAAGTTGGTCAAGTATGTCGAATAGAGCTGCACGAACTCCACGTCGAAGTCGGACAGTTTTGCAACCGCAGATTGGAACATCAGGTCGTCGTCGGCCACGACGTAGATAGTCGTGACGGTTCCCGCCTCGCGGACCGCTTCGGCAAACGCGTCGGTTGCGGCAATGTTCTTGATGACACCGTGGCTTTCGGCCACGTCCCAACCGCGGTCAGGAATGGACTCGATGACTCGCCCAAACTGTCCAGCACGCATCCACAGCAGCGGAGCGATCTGCTTGAATGCCAAGCCGTGACGCACCCGTGTCGGCGGCTCGTACGTGAGTGTAAAGAACCTGGCGTTGGCTTCGAAGCCGTCTGACATAGGGAACTCGTCGGTGAACTTGTAGTCGCCTTTGATCGGATCGCCGGCCGGGGTCTTGCCGGTGATGGCCGCCTCGATGCGCGGCTTGGTCACGTAGTCGCAGATTCCGAGGCGTTCCCATTCGGGGTCGCCGGGGCGAAAACCCTCCTTGGTGAGTTTCTTGGCCTCTTCGAAACTCACCTCGTTGTTGGTCACCGAGATGGAGCGGCGCTTGCCGCCGTCCTGTTTGTTCAGTCGCATGACGGCGTGTGCCGTGGTTCCCGAACCGGAGAAGAAGTCGAGGACCGTTGCGTTGGGTTTTTCTTGAAGGTAAAAACGCAAAGTATCTTCCACTGCATAGAGTGACTTCGGGTAAGTAAACCGCTTACCCCCCAGAACGTCTTTGACCAATCCGGTTCCGTATTCAGAGGAATTGTGAGAACGAGCAGACCATTGAGTTGGAGGAATGGATTGATTGTTCGAACCGTCTGCCCGATAAGCGACGAGAGAGCCATCGGGGGCAAAACCTTCAATCTCAAAAGCGTCGCTCAAAACCGCGGCGTAAGCTCCCTTTGGGAGGTAGTTAATCACAAAGCCGTATGAAGTAGGGCTTCCAACCCTGATCCTGCCCTGGCCCTTGCGTCTCATCATTTCAGGACCCTCACACTGCCAGTTCCCCTCTTCTCCGTTCGTCCGCAGAGGAAGTACGGCGACCAATCCTTCCATCTGGGGCGCTTCATGTTCGCCATCTGGAATTGGAGGCCCATAGGTCACGACTTCCTGCCGCTGGGGGTCCACGTAAATTGGATAAAAAAGGTTCTCGCGATCACTTCGAAGCGAGTTAGAGCCTCGCCTCATCATGGACGTCCAGTCGGGTCCTTTCCTCGTGTTTTTCCTAGACGTCCGCTTCTTCTTCGCGCAGTCGCAATCTTTCGGCCAGAGCTTTTCGAGGTCAACTGATGCCGCACCAGCACTCCCCATCCAGCAAAAGTAAACGTACTCGTCCACGCGCCTGAACGATTTCCCGCGGGCCACTCCTTTTCGGTTGATTAGACTGCTCACCATCTGAATCGTCGCCTCCGGGAACGTCTGCTCCAGCAGCATCCCCAACCGCAGATACTCCTTCTCGTCAATGGTGACAATGAGCACCGAATCCTCGGGGTTGAGCAGCTCCTTTGCGAGCTCCAGACGCTTCTCCATCATCGACAGCCACTTGGAGTGCTTGTACTGGTCGTCGCCGTCAACGTAGTCGTTGTTGTACTTCCAGTCCTTGTCCCTCGTGTTGTACGGCGGGTCGATGTATATGCAGTCCACCTTGTGACGGTGGGTGTACGTCAGCAAGTTCAAAGCGTGGAGGTTCTCGGCGTTAATGACTGTGTGAAACGGCGCCTGGGGGTCATCAGAGTTCACGACCTCACCGGTCTGGACAAGCCCGGGGTAGATCGTGTCATCGTGCTGGGCGACCACGACAAGATCGTCTACTGCAACTCCGTCTCGAACCTCCGGCTCGACACCCTCAGCGGGTTTCGTTTCGACAACCACCGCGGTGGCCCCTCCCTCGGCCGTGCGGTCAATCTTCGCCACTGTCCACAGCGTCGGGTCGGTGGGTGCTGCCGTGCCGCGGGGAGGGAGAATGTGAACCGTATCGCCCCGGCGCACCGGCCGGGTCGGAAGCTCGACAGCGTCAGGCAGGTGACGCTCAAAGACGAGGCCGAAGGAACGCTGATTCTGGGAGTGACGAATCTCCTTCTCCAGCTCGGCCGCGAACTTCGGGTCGAAGCCTTTTGCCTGCGCAAGCAGGTCAGTAAGTCGTGACATGGGGTGTCCTTCCTCGTTCTCAGTCAAGAGTAACGAACGGACAGACGAAACCATGCAAAAACCTCTTGCCCGACTCCGCACGGGCATGGTAGTGGCACATTAGGTAGAGGTGGCCATCTGTGCCTCTCTCGTTGGTTTCAGCTCAAACTATGATTGAGCTGGGCTGAAAACCGTGGTCTAAGGAGGCACGATTGGGTCAAATCTCGGCCGCCAGCGAATGTATTACTGTCACCGTAGACAGAGAGGGCGTTGACATTCCGAAGTCCGTCTTTCTCCATCTCTTCGAGCAGTCTTTCAAGAAGTATTCTGCCCCCTACAGGGACGCGATCGACAAGGGAAGAATCTCGCTGTCCGAACTGCAAAAACTCGCGCACAAAGCCGAGATTCCCTGGTGTCTCTTTTTCGCACCCGAGGACCTCGTTAATGAGCAAGTTCGCCATAAAGCTCAAGAGCTCAGAAAAGGCGTTCCCCGCCGAGACTCCATCAGTGTTGGGACGAGAGGGTCCGTCGACGTGAGCGAAGTTGACCTGATTGTCATGGACCTGATGCGCAAACAGGCGAAATTGCGCGAATATGGAGGCAAAGCGCCCGACAACAAGATTCTAGGACTGCTCCAAAAGCAGAGGGCTCTGAGTGCAGAAGAGCAGGCTCAACTGCTCGCGAGCAAGTTAGATTTCTCCTATCCCCAATTCCAGCAGTGCAAAGATGCAGGAACGGCACTCGACTACTTCATCAGCCGATTAGCAGCGCAAAACGTCTTAGTTTCTCAAGGCGTTGAGGATCAGTTCATGCCTCAAAGCACACGCGACATTGGGTGCAGTGGGGTGACTATTCGAGACAAGTGCTACCCCTACATTTACTTAACCAGGGGAAGACACGACGACCACCAAGAAGTTCCTCGGCGGAAAATCTTTACCTTAGCTCTACTCACTGTGCTCATTGCTCAAAAGCAATTTTCAGTTGTGGAATGGAATGACGGCAACCCCGAAAGTTTCGAAATCGAATCGGAAGGAGTATTGGCATACGACATCGCTGCCGCTTTTCTGATGCCTCGTGACCGCTTGAACCCAAGGAACCTCGAAACTCTAGAGGGAGTGAGGGAGGCCGCTAAGCATTTTCAGGTGACCCCGAGTGCTTTGGTGGTCCGATGTGCAAGGTCACGACTCATGCCGTGGAATCGTGCAACAGATTTCCTCGACCAACTGCGTCGAGAGTTTCAAAGCGCCCCTAAATCTGAAAACCGGGGCCGCCATAAGCCCGAGAACGCGATTGCGAAGTTTGCTAACCACGAGTTCGTGCGGCGCATGTTCGATGCCTTAGATGCCGGAAAATTGTCAGAGAGTGAATTTCGTCTGGTTGTGACCCACAACAAGTTGGTCAAACGTCAGCTTCTAGACCTCCGGAGAGCTGTAGAGTGATGTACCTGCAAACCCGATACATCATTGACACAAACGTGCTCAACAAGATCGACGTTCACGAACGCGCAAGTCAATTCTTCACGACCAGTTGCTTGCTCCCAGATGCCGTTCTCGATGAAGCCTCCGGTTTCCCCGACATCGAAGACCTTCGAAAACTGAGGTACCCGACCACAGTGGAGCTACTCAGGATATTGATGGAGGTGATGACAACAATCGACATCAAGGACAAGCGAGTAGTCAATCTCTGGAAGAACAAGGGTGCTGCCGATCCAGTCTTAACCGCAGTGGTACTTCATGCCCGCGAGCAGCAAAGGGATTGCTTGCTTAAGGATAAATGGGTGATCGTTACAGACGACGGGGGCGTTCGCTATCTCGCGAAGAAACACGACATCGAAGTCTTGTCGGGCGACCATTTTCGAGAGATTCTGCGTGAGCGAATTTCCAGTTAGCCTTCCTTTACCGCGCCCTAACTTGGCTGGTGCTCGACACCCCCGTTCTAGCGCCGAAGTGGTTCTCGACGACATGCTCAAAGCATGACCTCACACCACGACAACTCTTGGTCCAACGAAGCCGCACCCGACAGCTTTTACGCACTGACACCAGGCGGAACCGCTCCGTACCCCGCTACGGGGTCTCGGATCGAAGTCCGAGACGAGAACTTCAACCTCCTGTCCATCCACTGGTCGGCGGCCGCAGCACTCGGCGAGACCGGTGAGAGGTTGGCCCGCGGTGAGAAAGCTGCTGTGTACCTCGCGCGGTGGGACAGGATCGAAACCGACAACGACCCTCTGCTCAAAGAGGCGTCCTAGCCTCTATCGAACCTCGTACCCCTGTGGTTGTTTGCCACCCTGGGCTCTAGGCAGGCTTCTGGCGTATGAGCCACCACCACTTTGACGAATCAGACATCGAGTTCCTTTCCGTACCGGTTCCGAAACGCAGGCGCCCCGAGTCAGTGCTTCTCCATCTCGACCTGTTCCTCGACCGCGACGAACTGTCCCACATGAACGTGTTCCTCGGCCGCAACGCCGAGACCGTGCGCCTGCTCGGTCCCGACGGCGAGCACGTCGAGTTCGACGTGGCCGAAGCGAAAAAGTTCTTGACCGCGCTCGTGAAGAACTGCGACCGCGCCACCGGACTCGTAACTCTTGAGGCCGACGCAGACCCGCGGAACTTGTCGATGTGGGAGCGCTCTCGGCTCGTTGCTGAAACGCACCTGGAGAAAGACACCCTTGTTGCCGACACCGGCGTTTACGAGGACGTGCCGCGTGAGCTCATTGACCCTCGCTTCGGGAAGCAGACCTACGAGGTGTGGACAGAGTGTGGAACCGTGTTTCTCGGCCGCACGAACAAGCTCCCGCTCGCCCGGAAGATCGCGGAGAACTGCCGAAAAGAAGGCCTGCCGGCCGTGGTGTGCCAGACGCGACGGTGGTTTGTGCCGGCTGACAACTAGATGTCAGATTGGTGATCCTGCCCCGCCCAAGGACGAGCGCTCTACCCGAGAATTGATGCCCCGCACGCGACCAGGTTGACCCAGGGGGTGCTCGGCCGCGTCTCGAAACTGCCTAGCCAGAGGTGATACCCAGAAGCTAAACTCTCCTCCTAGAACATGAGGGAGGCTCGTGAGCGACTTAGACAGGTTTCGCAACGAAGGGCGGCGTAAGCGTAAGACCACCGTCGCGTGGACGGAGTCCACAAAGCCGAGCGGGGAATCAGATCGCCTTGCGGGTGACCGCGAGCTCTATGAAGTTCTGCGGGAACAAGGCTTCCAGGGCAGGGACTACGACGATTTTGAAATCGAGCTCATGGGGTACGGGTTCGCATGTATTAAGAAGTGGATTCTGACGAAAGAACTGCTTTCCAAATGCCGTGAGAAACTGAAATTCGTCCCCAAGGACGAGGATGTCCGTTTAGACCTCCTCACCCCAGATGAGGCGGAAGAAATTGCCCAAGACATCGTCGTGGAATCCGTCCTCGGGTTTCGGGAAGACGCGCTTGTTGGAGGAAAGTGGTCACCGACTGGCGGAGCAAGTTTGAAGACCTTCTTCGTCGGCAGGTGCTTGATTGAGGCGTGCAAGGTGCTGGAACAACGCGCCACAGAACTCAAGAGGACTGCACCCTACATACAAGAGGTTGAAGATGATGAATTGCTCAACCTGCCTTCCCGCGAAATGCCTTTGGAGACGCAGTTTGAACGCGACGACGAACTGCGCCTCGTTGCCAGGTTGCTTTCGGAGAGAGAGTGGGAGGTCGTGCGTCTGCATGCTGAGGGACTTTCTGCGAAGGACATTGCGGGCAGACTCGGAATGCTCCCTCGCAATGTGAACAAAACGTTGGAAAGGGTGCGAGGGAAAGCCAGAAAGCACAGGAACGAAGGAGGCGTGGCATGACGAACCGTTACAAGGAAGCATTGGGGCGCTCGTCATTTGGCACTCAAGAGGTACGCCAAATGCGGTCGAAAGTGTCGAATGAGCAGACCGCAGAAATGGCAAGAAAACTCGCTCAAAAACGTGCCACTACCAGCAAAAAGGGGAAATTCGTACGCTTACCCCCTAAGACTGAGTGACGGGGCCGAGTTGGCGCTCGACCCCGTTCCGACGAGAGATTAGTCTCGGTCACCACTTGGACGTGATACACCGAGTCTAACTGAGTTGACAGCGATTCACCCACGAAACGCGCTCACTCTCGTCAGACTCCATAGGAGGTTGTCGAGAATGGCTCGACGCAGTGTTAATCGGTCTGCAAAGACCGGCAAGTTCGTTTCCAACGCGGCTAGGGGCCGGTGGCCTAACAAGACCACTACCGAACGAGTCGGGAAGGGAACCAGCAACAATCGCACCGTAACCCGCTCTGCAACGACGGGTCGCTTCGTAACGAGGCGTTGGGGCGACGAGAACCCCGGCGGAACCATCCGCCAGCGGGTTTAGCCGAAGAAGTCGGCTCCTGACGGAGTCGGCTGGCTAGAAGACCCCATTCATGCTGACTGATTTCGGCGTGAATGGGGTCTTCCATTCTCGCCCCTTCGTATACCCGTGAGAAGGCTATAGACCAAGGTCACCTTCGAAGTTTGGAACTAGATCGTCGGGTCCGTGGAACTAGGGTTGGAATCGGGCAACATCAGCAGTGGTCAATGAGTTTTCCGAAACCCCCGCTCGGATACCAAATCGCGCCGCACTTAGACACTGCCGACTCTTCGCGCCAAGCTGTATTACGATATTGGCATGCCGGTTAAGTTCGATGAATCCCAACTCGAAGAATGGGTAGCCGAGGCGGAAGCAGGCTACGACGTTGAAGAGTTGAAGAGGCGCGGGAGCGGTCGACCCGGCAAGTGCGCGGAGGCTTCGCAGGGCCTTTCGAGGTTTGAGCCCACGAGTCAAGCTATAGCCCGTTCTATTGTGACCCCCGCGGCAGCCACGCAGTCCGATTAAGGAACCTTGGCCTAGGCCAGCGCTGAAGTGTGGCGCGCAGGGCCCGCATGGTGGATCGCGCCGTCGACCCCTCCTCCACCGAGGAGGGAGGAATTGGCAGCGTTGACGATGGCATCGACGCGCTCGCGGATGATCCGCGCACGGCAGTAAGTCTCATGGAGCTAGCTGGCCGGCTTCATCTCGCTCTCGACGACCCACTTGTGGTTTTTCATGGTCATGCCGTCGGCCTCGACATCGACCATGTACACCGTCTCATCGGTAGAGCTGTCGATGGTGGCATGAGCGCCCTTCATGCCGTTCATGTGCTCGGCGGTGACCACCTTCTCGGTGCCGTCGGCAAGCCGGTCCGTGCCGGCGTCCTCAAGTTCCTGCTGGACGACCCACTTGTGGTTGGTCACGCGCTCGCCGCCGTCGGTCGGATCGTAGGAGATGGCGTACGTGTACGTGTCGTCGAAGGCACCGACGACCGTCGCCTTCGCGCCCTTCATACCCGGCATGTGGTCTGCCTCGAGGATCACCTCAGTGCCGACCGGGTAGGTCGGGTTCGCCGCCTCGACCATGCCCTCCGGTGCTGGGCCGCCGTCGGCAGGGTGGTCGTGGCCGCCGTGCTCATCGTGACCGCCATGCTCGCCGTGGTCCTCGTGCGCGTCGGCGGCCGTCGTCTCGTGGACCACGGATTCCGTCGCCAACGTGCCCTCTGTGGACTCGCTACCAGCGCTATCGCCGCTTTCCGACGAGCAAGCCGCCGCCGTCAGCCCCAGAGCTGCTGTAGCGGCAATGAGGACGGACATACGGGTGCGGGACATCATGATCTGAACCACCTCTAGTTCTGTTTCGTTGTTCACGTTTACTGGAGGCCTGTTGCTCCAGCGCGTTGGGTCGGCCATGGTACACGCGAATGTGCCGGCCTTGGTCTGCTGCGGCGGTAATCTCATGCATAGAGAGAAGGGAGACGCGATGTCTACTGCTATGAGCACCAACGGGGACGCGGCCCCGGAAAGAGACGCATTCACGAGCGGGGAGATCGCCGCCAGCGAAAAAATGTCGGGTATCTACTTGCGGGTGGCCGTCGGCGCGCTGCTGGTGAATATCGCGATGGCGGTATCCTTCACCGCGATGAGCTTCTTCACCCCGGTGATTCTGGGGGCATTCCCTGAATTCACCAGCTCGTCGTTCTTGGTGTACTACACACTTCTGGGTGTCTCGTCGGCGCTGGCCATGCCGGTGGCGGGACAGCTCGTGGAGAAGGTGAAAGCACAGGGGCTGCTCATCATCGGGGGAATCATCGCCGCGGTGGGTCTGGTCATTTTCGGGCTTTCGTCGTCTCTGTGGATGTTCTACCTGGCCGGGATAGTGATCGGCGCCGGGGTGGGGTTGTCTGCTCAGTATGTGCCGATCGTGGTGGTCAACAGGTGGTTTTTCAAGAACAAGGGCACGATCATGGGGGTCGTGCTGGCCGGGTCGGGTGTCGGAGGCATGATTCTCGGCATCGGCCTGCCCTATTTGCTTGACGTTGCTGGTTGGCGCGTCTCCGCTTTCTTCCTCGCCGCCTTCCTGGCCGCGTTCACGATTCTGCCGGCACTGTTCCTCGTCCGTAACTCCCCGCTCGACCACAACATCCCCGGGTACGGTGAGCTGGCTGTGAGCACCGACGAGGCTGCCGACGCCTCCGGTGTGGAGCCGGGCCTCAGCCAGAAGGAAGCCTTTAAACTCCCCTGGTTCTACGTGCTCATCGTGTCCTACGTCCTCTTCGGCATGACGTACGCGATGACGCAGCATTTCGTGGCGTACCTGTCGGACACCCCGTGGGGGATCGACGTCTCCCCCGGAAAGATCTCCGCGGTGGTCATCACAGCGACGTTGTGCCTGATCGTGTTCAAGCCGCTGATTGGCTGGCTCATCGACAAGATGGGGTTGCTACCGGCCATGTGGCTCACTCTCGGGGTAGCCGGTATTGCGGTGTTCATCTCGGCATGGGTGACGTATTTCATTCCATACCTGCTGCTCATCGTCATCATGTCATTGGGCACATCCAACGGCACGGTCTCGCCCCCGCTGGTAGCTCAAGCCGCTTTCGGTCAACGAGATTTCGCCAAGATCTGGGGTGTGCTGGGAATGGCCTACCCCATCGGCTTGGCGGTGGGCACACCGTTGTGGGGTGCGTTCCCGGACAAACTGGGCACCTACGGCTGGGGCTTTGTCCTCGTCCCGTTCGTCACCGTCATCTTCATGCTCGGGTTCACGCTGTCGGTGAAGAACACCAGGAAGCTCTGGGCGAAGAACACGAAAAAGTAGACGCCCGGATAAGCTCACACAGCAAACGGCTCCGAGGGAAACTCGGGGCCGTTTCGTCGATAAGCGTACGTGCTATTCGGACATGACTGTGGCTGCGGCGAGGATGACGGCCATGGAGCCGCGGTCCAACGTGGGTTGGAGCTGCGGCAGGAAGCCCTTGAAGTGGTTCGGCGGGCCGTCGTGGCCGTCCTCGAACCCGGACCAGCCGATGAACACGTAGGGCACGTCCCAGGCATTCGGGATGACCGGGAAGTCCTCGGATCCGGACAGGCCTGCACCGGAACCGACGAGCTCCTCGCCGAAGTAGTCGGTGAACGTCTGCTGGACACGTTCGGTCAGCTCCGGGTCATTGTAGATGACCGGGACGGAATCGAGGTACTCGAACTCCGGCGGCTCCGGGCAGTTGCCGGCCTCGCACTCGGCGGTAATGACGCGCTTCATGATGTCCTGGATCTGCTCGGAGATCTCGTCGGTGGAGGCGCGGGTGTTGATGCCCAACTCCACGAGATCGCAGATAGAGTTCGACGACGTTCCTCCGTGGATCGAGCCCACCGAGATAATCCCGATCTCCAGTGGGTCCACCTCGCGCGCGACAGCGGCCTGCAGGCGGGTGACAATCGAACCGGCAGTGGGCACCGGGTCGATCGCGCGGTGCGGAAGCGACCCGTGGCCGGACTTGCCGTGAATGCGGACCTTCCAGTTCGACGCCGCAGTGGTCATGCGGCCAGGAGTGAAGAAGAAGCCGAGCGGCGGATCCTCGGCAAGGACGTGCTGACCGAAGACGTAATCGGGTTTGGGCAGGCGATCCACAAGACCGTCCTCGACCATGCGGCGCGCACCGCCGCCGGCTTCCTCGCCCGGTTGGAAGAGCGCGATGAAGGTGCCCGACCATGCGTCTTTATTGCGCACAAGCGCATTGACGGCACCGAGCTGCGCCGTCGTGTGCATGTCGTGGCCGCACGCATGCATCAGCCCTTCCTCAGTCGGCATGGCGTAGTCAGCGCCCGTTTCTTCCGCGATGGGCAATGCGTCGTGGTCAGAGCGGAACAGGACGGTCGGCCCCTCACCGTTCTCGATGACCGCGACCTTTCCTGTCTCCGCGAATGTCTGGACCTCGAGCCCCATGCGCTTGAGCTCTTCCTCGATGCGCGCAGCTGTCTCGTGCTCCTGCATGGACAGCTCCGCGTGGCGGTGGAACCACTTGTACAGTTCCTCGCGCTCGGCTCGGGTCTCTTCGAGAGTGGCGATCAGTTTCTCGATGTTCTGGTTGACCACAGTTTTACCTCCATCTTCGCGGTGGTTACTACTCACATTCTAGGTCTCAGTGACGGACTAGCGGGCAGACCGCGCCCCCTCCTTCCACCCCGCACGGGATACCGTGCCCTGACCCGCGAAACGCAACAGAGACCCGCCCGTGCTGTTTTGCGCCACGCTCAGCGTCCTCTACGGTGTCCGGCGGACGCCAGCAAGCCCCATTTACGCTAAACTTCATTCACCGAAGCAACATGTGTCACTCTTTTCACATCAGCCCCACGGCTGTAACGAAACTGAGTGACACAGACATCAACTAAAAAAGACGACCCGAAGCACGAGAAGAAAAGAAGAACGCACCATGACGCTCCGTCGCGCTATCGCCGCCTTTGCCGCGCTCGCCGCCCTACTCATTCCGTCGGTGGTTGCCACACCCCAAGCGGCCGCAGCCCCGAACGGCAACATCGTCGCATTCGGCGATTCATTTGTGGCCAACCCGGACCAGATCAGGAACTTCACCAGATCGAGCTCGATCGACTCGGTCCGCCAGCACGCATGGGATTACCCCACCAAGGGCGGTTGCCTCCAGGCCCCCAACAACTGGCCCCGGATCCTGGCCAAGCAGACGGGACGGCCCGTCACGGACTGGTCCTGCTCCGGCGGCAACTCCGAAACACTGCTCGGCCGCATCGACTGGTCGATCCGGTCCGGCGACCTTCACCGTGGAACGTCGACAGTGCTGATTTCCACGGGAATCAACGACTTCGCTCCCCTGAACGCACTTCAGGGGCGCCCAACCGACTTCCGCATCATCCACAACATGTACGTGAATAACCTGCGAACCGCCGCGAACAAGATCCGTCGCGTCGCCCCCAACGCGCGCATCATCATGCCGGGAATGCTGTCCATCACAGAACCGGTGGGCCTGCAGCGACTTTGCGGCGTCAACGTCATCCCGAACATGCCGGGAGGAATTCCGCTTGGCCACCTTCAGGCCATGGAGCTCGCTGCCCGCGATGCCCAGCGTCACGCGGCTGGCGTGATCGGCGCGACCTTCATCGATATCAAGCACGAGTCCCGCAACAACCACACGTGCGCGCCCGACCAGCACCGTTGGGTCGCCGGCATCATCGACACCACGACACCGGACTACAACATGGCCTTCCACCCGTCCTACGCAGGATCGCGGTATGTGGCCACGCGTGTGCAGCAAACACTCTAGACAGAGCTCGCTTATCGACGAAAAAATGAGCGCCGGCCCCTCGGAAAGAAGGGCCGGCGCTTTGTTGTTATGGACTTTTAACGTGATCGATGAACGGAGCTACCGGTGCCGTCGATTAGCGTCGGGGCCTCCCACGTGCCTCGTTCAATCATCGCAGCTTTACGCTCAACCCAGAAGTCGGCGTTACGGATCCCCAATGCTTCCGGATCGAACTGCGGGTCACGGCCAGCCTTCTTCTGGCTGCGGTAATCCCACAAACACTTGAGTGCAGGCACTTGGAGCACCAGGATGGCAAGGATATTCAGCCAGGCGGTGGTGCCCACACCAATGTCACCGAGCGCCCATGCGGTACCTGGCGTCGTGGTTGCACCTACCCACACGGACACCAGAATCAAGATGCGGAGGAACCAGATCACGACTGCGCGGATCTTCTCGTTTTTGATCCATCTATTCAAATAGGTGAAGTTGACTTCAGCCATGTAGTAGTACGCCACGATCGTGGTGAATGCGAAGAACAGAACCGCGAGGGCGACAAAGCTGGCTCCGAGTCCGGGGGTGTACAGGTCCAGCGCGGACTGCACGAAACCGGGGCCAACAGCGACAGTGTCATCAATAGCGCCGGTGTAGCGCACCGGCCCGTCTTCACTTCCGTTCTCGTACACACGGAACATATCGGTGGAGATGATGATGAACGCCGTCGCGGAGCAGACCAGCAGAGTATCCACGTACACCGCGAATGCCTGCACGAAACCTTGCTTTGCCGGGTGGGAGACTTCCGCCGCGGCCGCGGACTGCGGGCCGGTTCCCTGCCCTGCTTCATTGGAGTAGATGCCTCGCTTCACACCCCACATAATCGCGGTGCCGAGGAGACCAGAGAACGCGGCCTCTTTGTCGAATGCCGAACGGAAGATCAATCCGAAAACTTCGGGGATCTGGGGTGCGTTGACAAGGAGAATCAGGAGGGCCACAAGAATGTAGATGACCGCCATGAACGGGACGACCATTGAAGCGAACCAAGCGATGCGCTTCACTCCACCAATGACGATCACGCCCAGCAAGGCGACCATGACCGCGGCCGTCACCCACGTGGGAATCGTCCAGGCGTTCTCCACCGCCATGGCGACTCCATTCGCTTGCACGCCAGGCAAGAAATACGACGTGGCTAGGATCATCGAAACAGCAAACACAACAGCGTACACCAGGGCAAACGGACGAGCCTTCGTGTGGCTGTAAGCCTTCTCGATGTAGTAGGCCGGACCACCGCGATACTCACCCGTATCCTGGTCCTTCTCCTTATAGATCTGAGCCAGGCAGCACTCTACGTAGGACGTAGCCGAGCCCAGGAACGCAACGATCCACATCCAGAACACCGCACCCGGCCCGCCGAAGGCGATGGCGGTCGCCACACCGGCGATATTGCCTACACCAACTCGGCCGGCCAGGGAGATCATCAGCGACTGGAAGGACGAAATCCCAGCCTCGGAGTCCTCCCCTGCTTTAAGCTGCCGGATCATGTCCGGGAAGCAGCGCACTTGGAGAAAGAGCGTCACCAGCGTGAAGTACACGCCCGCACCTAGGCATAAGTACACGAGCCAATTCGACCAAATTGCATCATTGAGACTGTTAATGATGTCTTCCACATGTACCTCCCAGGTCTTTCGGAAAATTTTCTATGAATTTAGTCGATCGGAATTCCCCATGATTGGTTTTCGCGCATTTTTTGTGCACCTGTACAGTCCCGAAAATGCAAATAACCCAGGACGAATCCTGGGTTATTTGCCTTGTGCCCTCATATCGCCGGGCAGCGGTTTCAGCTCTTCAACGCCCCGTAATGGGGTTCCGAGCCTTGCAGTAATTAGTCAGCCTATGCCGCCGGCGCCGGCTTAGGCTCACGAGCGGGAGCTGCGGAGGTAGGCGTAGACGTTGCGGCGGCCGACGCACTAGCAGCAGCCTTTTCTTCCTTGGACGGAACACACTGTGTGATGGAGGCGATCAAACCAGCAACCGCACCAGCACCTGCGAATCCGCCGACTCCGGCTGCCAGCTGCTCAGGCGAGATGTTCAGGCCCGGGCCCATCGATGCGGCGGCGACCTTCATAGCATCCTGGATGCCTTCGAAGCCCGGAATGCGGAGAATGTTCGACAGGAGTACCGGAATGAGGATAGCTGCCGGCACACCGAAGCCCACGAGGCTAGCGATGCACTTCGGGTCCTTCAGCTTGTTCTTCGCTGCGCTGTCTCCACCATTGCCAGAGTCGTTCTTGGCCTTGCTCGAGCTGCCCAGTGCACCCGGAGCGACGCCCATGACAGCGCTCGGGGCAATAGCGCCCGGGGCTGCACCGACGACCCCACCTTCTTGAATAACACCGTTCCCACTAATGGCGCCGTCTTGAATGACACCATTTCCAGAGATCGCGCCCGGGTGAATGACACCGTTACCGGTGACGTTGATGCTTGCGTTGTCTGCGTTGACGGTAACTCTAATTAAGCCGTCGAAAAGACCTGCTGGAAGGCTGCTTCCCCCTCCGCCACCAGCGCCGCCTGCACCGGTTGCTCCTCCGATCAGTTTCGCCAAGAAATCTCCCAGGAGTCGCGCCCAAGTCGGCAGATTCTGCGGCGCTGGCTTAGTCGCGCGGATCTGAATCGTTCGATCAACCTGATCTCCGGCAGGGAGGGTTATCCTTACAGGGATATCCACGTCAGCGTCGTTACCCTCGTAATTCCTAGGTGCGGTGATGCGCGCCACTCCCTGATCGTTGGTCACGGTCCATCCACCTGATGTGACTGAGATTTTCGCATCGGCTGGCAACTTAATTGTTTCCGCTCGTACTGGCCCTTCAGTGAAGTCCAGTGAAGGACGACCTGGGTCCTCGAAGCCCGAAAGCACAGTGTCCCACGACTGGCTATTTACCACCGTCAGCTTCAGGGTGGTATTGGCTCTAGAGCCACCTGCGGGTTGGAAGAAAATAGAAATATCCTTCTCCCCAGCCTCTAATGGCTTTTCCTTCTCCCTGACAACGTAAAGCTGACCATTGATGTTTTCGAAGGTGTAGTCAGGGTTGATCGTGGGAGTCAATGCAGTACGGGGACTCACAGTGTCACCGGGGGCAAGTTGCAAACCCTCGACAAGTACCTTCTTTTTCCCGAAGGCATTCTCTGTGGTGTAGCGAGGGTTGAAATCATTTACTGTCGCTGCGGCGGCGCTTGGAAGGCTATAACTCGGGTTCTCCGATAGCGCTGGACTGAGCGGTGCGACAAGCGCGAGTGACATGACACCAGCCGCGATGACGGTGCGGCGGGAACGAATCTTGGAAGCCATGAGTTTCCTTCTTGGAGAAGCGGCCTCTCGCCTGACGGTGACTGGCGTTTGGTCGCGAGTGAATATTGAGATGGCACCACAATGGGCTGACATGATTAGAACAGATTCGTAACGGTTTAGCTACACGAAAGTGATCGTTTTCCCAATATTTTTTTAGAATGACCATGGATCTGGACTTTCCGTGTGATTGAGGCGTGGTTTGCCTCGCTCGTGGCCCGCCTTCTGAAGAGGATTCCTACACTGGACCGAATGAATCAGCCCCCGCTAACGGACTCGGATCACACCTCTACCGGGTTGCGTCCCTTAGTGTGGTGTAACGCTTGCTGATGGTGGGCCCTTGAAAATAGTGGGGCGGCCACCGTCAGTAACCTTTCGACTCAACTACCACATCTCACCGAAAGGCACATGACGATGACCGCTGCTCCGCATTCTATCGACCCGACAACCTATCTGGACGATCTGCTCGCCCAAGCGTCGCCAGATCTAATGCGGCAGATGCTGCAAGGGTTTATCAACCAGATCCTCTCCGCCCAGGCCGACACCGTCTGCGGCGCCGAGTACGGTGTTGCTTCCACCGAGCGGGTCAACCACCGCAACGGGTACCGCCACCGCGATCTGGACACCCGCGTCGGCACGATCGATGTGGCAGTGCCGAAGCTACGCCACGGCGCTTTCTTCCCAGACTGGCTGCTCGAGCGACGCTCACGGGCCGAACGGGCCTTATCGACCGTGATCGCGACGTGCTATCTCAAAGGGGTCTCCACCCGCAGAATGAACGATCTGGTGGCAACACTTGGCATTTCCAACATGTCGAAATCGCAAGTCTCACGGATGTCGGAAGAACTCGACGAGATGGTCGCCGATTTCAAAAACCGTCCACTCGATCCCGGTGGGTACGCCTACCTGTCGTGCGATGCGCTGACGATCAAGGTGCGTGAAGGCGGCCGGGTGGTCAAATGCTGCGTGCTGTTGGCCACCGGGGTCAACGCCGACGGCTACCGCGAAATGCTCGGCATGCACGTCGCCACCGCGGAATCCAACGCATCGTGGAAAGGCTTCTTCCAAGACTTAAAAGCCCGCGGACTTCGCGGTGTCTTCCTGATCACCAGTGACGCTCACGAAGGCATCCAGCACGCCATTGCTGAGGTGCTGCCTGATGCGTCGTGGCAGCGGTGCCGCACCCATTTCGCTAAGAACCTCTACGAGCAGGTCCCGAAAACACAGTGGCCGATGGTCTCAGCGATGTTCCAGACGATCTTCCAGCAACCTGACGCGGCATCCACCTGGGGGCAAGCCCATGAGGTCGTTGATCTGTTGGAACCGAAGTTCCCCCAGGTAGCAACGTACTTAGAGGAATCACTCGATGAGGTGTTGGCGTTTACCGCCGCCCCGAAACCAGTTTGGACGAAGGTGTGGTCGAACAATCCCACAGAACGGTTAAACCGGGAGATCCGCCGGCGCACCGATGTTGTGGGTATCTTCCCGAATCGTGAATCCATCATCCGGCTTGTTGGTGCGGTACTTGCAGAGCAACACGACGATTGGATCCAGCAGAAACGCTACATGTCACTATCCGCACTCGAACAGACCAAACACCTCATGCACCGCACAGGAGACGATCATGGTGAGCAGCACCAGCTAACCGCCTAACCAAACCCCGAACTTCATACCGAGCCGAAAGCACGAACGGCTACACCACTACACGGGACTTGACCCCTCTACCGCCTTCACTGAGCCAGTTAGTTTGGTTCGGTTCACAGACGATCTGCGCCTAGAAGACAATGCCGCTCTTACTTGGGCAGTCCAACGTGGACCAGTTGTTGCGTTGTTCGTCGTGGAGGAACTGTCTACCGCCCGGCCTCTCGGTGCAGCTGCATCGTGGTGGCAAAGGCGGAGCATTGCGTCGCTACAGCAGCGGCTAACCGAGCATGGCGTGCCGCTCATCCTCGCAGCGGGAGACCCGGTGGAGATCGTTATCGACGTTGCACGGCGCTTAAGCGAGTCGCTAGGCCTAGCCGGGGTGACCTGGCATCGCCGCTATCATAAGCCATTCCGTGAGGCAGATGCGTGTATCAAGACCGCTCTGCAGCGGTATGGCATCGGCGTCAAGTCGCACCCAGGATACTTACTTACCGAGCCGTGGACGGTACAAACTGGCAGCGGAACGCCATTCAAGGTGTTCACACCCTATTCAAAGACTGCACAGGAACAACTTCACCTATCCCCTCCGGAAGTCTTCCCCGTACCGAAGTTGCGGGGAATCTACCTGCCCGATGATGTCTTCGCAGACGCAGAGTACGTGCTCGACGTCGAAGCATTCATGGGTGCGCCTGAGCCTTCCTGGGCCACAGATACGCTGACCAAGCACTGTACCCCGGGCGAACCCCACGCTCACGAGCGATTCTCGTGCTTCTTGGATAGCTTGTTGTCCGGGCAAAGCTACAAAGAATTGAACGATGTGCCTTCACGCGCAGCTACCTCGGGGCTCTCACCACATCTGCGGTTCGGAGAAATCAGCCCCGCATACCTATGGCGAGAAACAGCACGATTCGCTGATGCCCACCCAGCAGCAGCTGCGGATGCCTGGGCGTTCCTCCGCCAGCTGCTCTGGCGCGACTTCGCGTGGCACCGGCTTTACTACCTGCCGGAGATGGCGGAGAAGAATGTACGTAGCCAGTTCAACGAGTTTCCGTGGGCGTGGAGCTCGAAGGCGGACCCGGGGGCGTCGAAAAGCGCGTTCGCGCATATGGACATGGAACCAGATGAGGACGCGCGGCAGCATCTCGACGAACTTGCTGCATGGCAGAAGGGTGAGACGGGAATCCCGCTCGTGGATGCCGGCATGCGCGAGCTCTGGGCCACCGGCACCATGCACAACCGAGTACGCATGGTCGTGGGCAGCTGGCTGACCAAGAATCTGGGCATCCACTGGCGACACGGCGAGGAATGGTTCTGGGATACCCTCGTCGATGCCGATTATGCGTCCAACCCGTTCAACTGGCAGTGGGTGGCCGGCTGCGGCGACGATGCCGCCCCGTACTTCCGCATTTTCAACCCATTGCTCCAAGTGGAGAAATTCGACCCCGACGGGCTGTACGTGAATCGGTGGGTCCCCGAACGCCACACGCCGCTATACCCGGAACCGATGGTTGATGTGAAAGAATCACGGAAGACCGCGCTGGCCGCATATAACGATATCCGTAATGTTGCGAAGGGCTAGAGCTACCCCGGCATCCCAGGTGAGAACGTGCTCAGCCGCTTGAGCGAAGGCCTTTTTCGGAAGTCCTGTAGAAGGCGCGGGTGTAGGTTACGGCTGGCGAATGGGTGCCGTGCGCGAGATGATCCAGCGCGACCCCTCGGCCAAATCCGGGCCACCGTACTTGACGTGATTGGCCATGCTGAAAATCAGCGGAAGCGTCGTGGGCGAGCGCTTCGCAATGATGGCTAGGAATTCGGTCACCGGAATCTGCCCGCGGAACATGGCGACGCGGAGGAATGGCTCGACGTGCACGCGCCATTCCATCGGGAAGGCACAAATCGGATCGTCCTTCCGGCAGATGTCCAGAACACGCGGACCGAGCTCACCGTAACCGCCATCGAGCCGCTCGAGCGCGCCCTGGTCGACGTGACTTGCGCCCCCGGCGAAGGAGCCGCCGTTGTCAGCGAGGTGCGGGTTGGAGACGAACACCGCCGAGTTCACCCGGTTAGCCGGGATCGGCCCACGGCCGTGGCCAATCGAGTTGACTAGCTGCGCTCCGATGTCAGCACCCTCAGAGTATCCGGTGATGCTGAACGTGGCGTTTGGGCACATGGCGGCCAGCCGGCGGATGGTGTTCGATGCCACCCGGTAACCGTCGCGCGCGGAGTCGTTGTAGCTCAGCAGAGTGAACGGGGTGGACTTGTACGAAATCCACACAGGCTGAATACGGCCGCGGGAACCGTGGTAGGCACCCTTTGCTACCTCAGTTTCCTTGCCGCCGATCGGTAGCTTCTCCGGTAGGAACGACACGGTGTTTCCGCCGCCCGGAATAGCGATCAAGAACTCCTCGGAGCACCTGGTCACGTTCGGGGACTCAATCAGGGAACTCAGATCCTGCGCCTGGGCAGGTGCGGTGCTCGCGGACACAATGCCAATGGTGGCTGCGACCGCTGCAACAATCTTCTTCCACATTGAGGATGGCTCCTTAAGTTTAGGGGCGGAACGGCTTAATAAATGAAACCGTACATTTTCCTGTACAAACCCCGATCATCCTAAGCCATTTGCGGCGCAGCGCCTACTCGAATGCGGTCGCTCCCCCAAAGTGATGAGAATGGAAGCTCAGGCTGAAGGAACCGGCTCCGCTCAAACACCGGCCGTAGAAGTTCCGTGACAGGGCGATCAACTGTAGACTCACCGGCATGCGCAAAAAGATTGCTTCCTCCGTGCTGGCTGCGTCGCTCGCGTTCGCCGCAGTTCCGGCTGTGTCCCCCGCCGCTGCTACTGTTCAGGCCGCCGAGGCGGAAGCCGGTGCCACTACGGACTTCGGTCGCGGCATCGAGAACGCTTTCAACCCCGACGTAGCGTCTTCAATGCAAGAGGATTCCTTCAAGGGCTTCATGGAGATGCTGTTCAGGCCGTACAAACTGATGTTCTCCGGCAATACTGAGCTAAGCTCCCAGGGCTTCACCCAGGTGCTGATCAACTGGGCCATTATCACTGCCAGCGTGACCATCGTCGGTCAGGCCGTTCAGATGATCATGTCCAACCTGCCCCGTTAGGGACTGCCTTAACCCCTCGGCCGCGCTGCTTCGCGCGGCCGTTTTCTATTAATCAGGGCGGAGCATAGTATGCTTTCCGCTATGTTCACCCGTGCCAAGAGGGCTCTTGCCTGTGTCGGTCTGCTTCCCGCGGCCATGCTCGCAGGCTGCGTCACGAATACCGAGGGCGGCCACCCCGACGGCTGGGAGGAGATCTCCCCCGCCGCTGTGCCGGAGATCGCCGCCATGGTGCCGGAAGATATTCAGGCATCCGGAAAACTCTCTATCGGCGCCAATCCGCCGTTCGCCCCCTTCGAATTCAAGGACTCCCAGGGCAACATCATCGGGATGGAAATGGACTTGGGCCGTGCGGTAGCTAGCGTCATGGGCTTGGATTTTGATGCCCAAGAGCAAGACTTCGCCATGATTTTGCCCGCTGTCCAAGCAGGCACATTGGATGCCGGCATATCCGGTTTCACCGATACCGAGGAGCGGCGGGAGAACTTCGACTTTGTCAACTACCTCTACGCGGGCATCCAGTGGGCCTCCCAGCCAGGATCGGGCGTTGACCCGTCAAACCCCTGCGGCTTGACGGTAGCGGTCCAGCGCACCACGGTGTCCGAAACTGACGACGTGCGCCCGAAAGCCGAGAAATGCGAGGCGGAAGGCAACCCGATCACCATCCTGTCGTACGACACTTCCGATAACGCGGCTCTAGCCGCGCTTGTCGGTCGCGCGGATGCACTCAGTGCCGACTCCCCCGTCACCGCGTGGGCTGTGAACCGCGCTGACGGGCAACTCGAGCTCGTGGGCGAGATGTTCGACGCGGCGCCGTACGGCTTCGCTGTACCGAAAGGATCGCCGCTCGGCCCCGCTATGGCGGCGGCGATGCAGCATCTGATTGACACGGGCGAATACGAACGCATCCTCTCCCAGTGGGGAGTGGAGACAGGCTTGCTGGAGCAGGCGCAGATCAATGAACAGCCTGTAGGAGGGCAGTGAACATGAGCACCACAGCAGCATCAGCGGCGAAGAATGATTCTTCGCGGAAACCTGAGCGGATTGAAGCGAAGCCGCTGCGTCATCCCGGCCGCTGGATCGCCGCCGCCGTTCTACTCATTCTCTTCGCCCTTTTCGTGCTCGATGCGGCGCGGCGCGAAGCATACGGGTGGGACACCTACTGGGCCTACCTTTTTGACACCCGCATCCTCACCGCCGCCGGCCACACACTGGCTATCACGGTGCTGTCCATGATCATCGGTGTCGTGCTGGGCGTTGTCCTCGCCGTCATGCGCATGTCGCCCAACCCAGTGTTCAAGTCCATCGCGTGGCTCTACCTGTGGGTGTTCCGCGGTACCCCGATCTATGTCCAGCTCGTTTTCTGGGGTCTGCTCGGAGCGATCTACCAATCCGTCAACCTCGGTTTCACGGAGGTGTCGCTCGAGGCGCTGACGTCCTCCGCGTTCGCGCTCGCCGTCATCGGCTTGGGGCTGAACGAGGCCGGATATATGGCTGAAATCGTCCGTTCCGGCGTTAACTCGGTACCGGAGGGACAGATTGAGGCATCCAAGGCGCTCGGTATGAGCTGGGGCATGACCATGCGCCGCACGGTCCTCCCCCAGGCGATGCGCATCATCATTCCGCCGACGGGCAACGAATTCATCTCGCTGCTCAAGACCTCGTCGCTCGTGGTCGCAGTCCCCTACTCGCTCGAACTCTACGGCCGCTCCCAGGACATCGCCGCAGCGCTGTTCGAACCGGTGCCGATGCTGCTTGTCGCTGCAACGTGGTACCTGGTCATCACCTCGATCCTTATGGTCGGCCAGTTCTACCTCGAGCGCTACTTCGACCGCGGTGTCACACGCGAACTGACCGCACGCCAGCTGGCGGCGCTCACCGACGCCGAAGGAAAGGCCCCCAACAATGTCACTGTCGTGGAAAGGAACCGTTAACCGTGACTAGCTCTGTGTCTCCCTCTTCCACACCGATGGTCCAAGCCGTGGATGTGTGGAAATCCTTCGGCTCCCTCGACGTTCTCAAGGGAATCGACCTCGACGTCCAACCCGGCGAGGTCACCTGCCTGATCGGCCCGTCCGGTTCCGGAAAGTCCACATTCCTCCGCTGCGTCAATCACTTGGAAAAGGTCACGGCGGGGCGCCTCTACGTCGACGGCGACCTCATCGGGTACCGCGAGAAGGACGGCGTGCTGCACGAGATCTCCGAGAAGGATGCCTCACTTCAGCGCCGCGACATCGGCATGGTCTTCCAGTCCTTCAACCTCTTCGGCCACCGCACAGTGCTGGAGAACATCATCGAAGCCCCGGTGCACGTCAAGGGTGAAAAGCCCGAGGCCGCGAAGAAGAAGGCCATGGAGCTGCTTGAACAGGTCGGCCTCGCCCACAAGGCAGAGGCGTACCCTGTCCAGCTTTCGGGCGGCCAACAGCAGCGCGTGGCCATTGCGCGCGCCGTCGCTATGGATCCGAAGCTCATGCTTTTCGACGAACCAACGTCCGCCCTCGACCCCGAACTCGTCGGCGAGGTCCTGCGTGTGATGAAGGATCTTGCTGCCAGCGGCATGACCATGATCGTGGTCACCCACGAGATGGCTTTCGCCCACGAGGTCGCCGACACCGTGGCGTTCATGTCGGACGGCACGATCGTGGAGAAAGGCACACCAGAACACGTGCTGGACAATCCGCAGCATGAGCGGACGAAGGAATTCCTGTCCTCGATCTTCTAGGATCTTCCAGGATTTTTCAGGGCGCCCAGGCGCTTAATCCCGGAACTTGGCGTTCATCGCCTCGACCACGCAATCGGGCACGAGGCCGGTGACATCGCCGCCGTACTTGGCCACTTCCTTGCACAGCGAGGAGGAGATATAACCGTACTTCTCGTCTGTCATGAGGAAGAAAGTGTCCACGCCTGACAGGCGGCGGTTCATTTGCGCCATGGGCAGCTCGTAGTCGTAGTCGAGCGAGGAGCGCAGCCCTTTCACGAGTGCACCCACCTTGTGGGCGGTGGTGTAGTCCACGAGCAGCCCGCCCCACGTATCCACGGTGATGTTCGGGAAATCACTGGTGACCTCCCGGATGAACTCCATGCGTTCCTCGATGGTGAACAACCCGGTCTGCTTGTTCGGGTTCCCAGTAACTAGGACGACCACCTCGTCGAAACTGCGCGCAGCACGCGTGAAAATGTCCAGGTGGCCGTTGGTCACTGGGTCGAAGGATCCAGGGCAGACCGCTTTCGTCATTATTCTTCTCTCTTATCAGTAGTTCACGGGGGTCACGGCTTCACTGGTTCACAGCGGAGTCGATGTCAATATCGCTTCGGCAGAATGTCGCCATATCCATACGAGCTATACCGTACAGCCGTTTCTTCAGCTTCTGCCCGGTCGGTGTGAAGCCGGCGGGCCACGCGGTCTCGGGGCTATCACGGTGGCGCTCAATGACCACGGCGGCCTCATCGGCGAGAAGCGGTATCAGAGCATTGAGCATCTCTACGACGTCCTCATCGGGCAGGTCGTAGGGCGGGTCCGCGAGAACCATCGTGAAGTGATCCCGCGGCGCCCAGGACACAAAGTCAGACACCTTGGCTTGCTCAACCGTCACGTCAGGATGCCCCACCACTTTAATGTTGTGGCGGATGATCTCCGCGGCGTGCGGGTTGGATTCCACCAGCACGACCTCATCCGCGCCACGGGAAGCGGCCTCGAGGCCGAGCGCGCCGGAACCTGCGAAAAGGTCGAGAACATTCTGCCCAGCGAATCCGAAACGAACCTGGAGCGAAGAGAACAGGCCTTCCCGGGCCCTGTCCGATGTGGGCCTGGTTCCCTCCGGGGGAACCTTGATCGTGCGTCCGCGGGCTTCGCCCGAAATGATTCGGCTCATGGCCCTCACTCTAACGGGAGCGGTGACACTAGCTCTTTTCCAGGTACTCGAATTCCTCGAGGATTTCGGTGTCGGTCACGGAACGCGCCAGCTCCGGGTCGGCGGCCACCACTGCTTCAGCGTCGTCGTACGCTCGCTGGATAATGCCGTAATCCTCAACGAGGTTGAGCAGTTTCAGTTGCCGTTCGTTGCCGGATTGGTGTGTGCCCAGAACATCGCCTTCTTGACGGTTTTGCAGGTCGAGTTCTGCGAGCTGGAACCCGTCTGAGATCGCGGCGATCTGGGAGACGCGCTCAAACTGCGGTGTCTCGGGCTCAGCGAAGGTATGGAACAAGCACAGCGACTGGTGCCCGCCGCGCCCCACGCGTCCGCGGAGCTGGTGGAGCTGGGACACGCCAAAGTGCTCCGATTCGCGCACCATCATCACGGTGGCGTTGGGCACGTCGACGCCGACCTCAATCACCGTGGTGGACACGAGCACGTCGATCTCCCCTGCGGCGAAGGCCGACATGACCTCGTCCTTGTCGTCGCCCTTCATGCGTCCGTGCAAGACACCGACATTCAGCCCCCGGAAATGGGTTTTCCCGAGGAGGTGGGCGATTTCGAGGACGCCCCCGGGGCCGTCGATACGCGGGCACACGATGTAGGCCTGGTGCCCGTCGGCGACTTCCTCCTTGATTTTCTCCCACGCGCGCTCGACCCAGGCGTCCTTGAACTCGGGCACGATCGAGGATTGAATCGGTTTCCGGCCGCCGGGAAGTTCACGGAGTGTGGATACAGCGAGATCACCGAAGACTGTGATGGCGATCGTCCGCGGGATCGGCGTCGCCGTCATCACAAGTAAGTGGGGCGTGGTCTCCCCCGCTTTATCGCGCAGGCGGTCGCGCTGCTCCACGCCGAAGCGGTGCTGCTCGTCGACGACGACGAACCCGAGTTTGAAGAAGTCGACGTTGTCCTGGATGATGGCGTGCGTTCCCACGACGATGTCCGCCTCGCCGGTCATGATCGCCAGCAGCGCTTCCTGCCTCTGCACCGTGGACATCGATCCCGTGAGAGCCACCACGCGCGCATGGACGCCGGTGCGCATGAGCGTTTTGCGCAGGGATTTCTCGTGCTGGAGGGTGAGCACCTCCGTCGGGGCGAGCAACGCGCACTGCATGCCGTTGTCCACCGCTTGAAGCATGGCGGCGAGCGCCACGATCGTTTTGCCGGAGCCCACCTCGCCTTGGAGGAGACGGCTCATCGGGGTGGTGCCCTCCAAGTCCCGGGAAATCTCGCCGAAGACTTCTTCCTGTCCCGCAGTGAACGCGAACGGGAGGTTACCCAGCATTTGTTCCTGGGAGGCACCCTCCACCCTCGGTAACGCTGGAGCGGTGCGGTGGCTCGAATCAGCCCGACGTAGCGCCATGATCAAAGCGACGCGAAGGGCCTCGTTGTACTTCAACCGTTCACGGGCAGGATCTGGGCCGGCGGGCCCCGGGTTGTGGATTTGCCGGATCGCGTGGTCAAGGGAGATGAATCCTTCAGGGGTGAATCCCAGCGGTTCTTCCACCGGCGGCAAGGTGTCAAGGACTGTGTTGACTGCGCCCATGATCGTCCATGTGGACAAGTTCTTCGTGGCCTTGTACACAGGCAGCCATTCCCGCCCGGCGAGAATCTCGTCGGGGTCCCCGAACACGGACAGCTGCTTCATCGAGCCGGTCGCTCCGCCCTTCGGTGCTGGCTTTTCCTCGCCGCCTTCTTTGAACCGCGGCGCGTCGAGGATGAGAAAATCCGGGTGCTGCAGCTGCGGCTGCCCGTTGAAATAGCTGAGCTTGCCGGTGAACATCGCGCGCACGCCATCGTGGAGCACGCGCGGCGCGTAGCGCGCGCTGAAGAACGTCGCATGGATAGTGTCGTGCCCGTCGGAGATCTGCACTTTGAAAATGGGACGTTTGCCGGTGAGCATCCGCGTGGACATCACGGTTCCGATGAACGTGATGCGGTCGTCCGGCAGCGCACCCTCGAGGGCGGAGCCACTACCGTAACGCAGATACTTCCGCGGATAATGCTCCAAAAGCCCCTCCGCGGTCTCGATGCCAAAGGCTTTCGCGATGGCGCGGGCGGGCCGCGTGGGGAGGAGAAGGTTCAGCGGGGTGGTGTAATTGATGCCCAGCATGTGCTTATTCCACCCCGATTTGTCCCAGCATGCCCAATCCGTCCGCGGGGTAGACCAGCACCTCGGCACCGAGCGCCGTCTCAAGCTCAGCGGCGTTGAGCTCTGCCGCAGCTTCAGCCCCAAGCAGCAAGGTCACCAATTCGCCTCCATCAGCGAGCATCGCGCGGCACGACTTATCGACGGCCCCCTGAACCGAATCTTCCTCCGCCAGCACTTCACCACTGGGCGCGAGCACTATTGCCTGATGCCCCTGACCCGCCATAATGTCTGCCGCGCGCATGTCTGCGGCTGCCTCATCCATCTGCGCGGCAGCTGCGTCGAGCGGCAAGCGCGGGTCGTGCACCGCCAACGCAGCGATCCCTCCAACGAGGCGCTGTGTAGACAGGACCGCGACATCCGCGCCAGCTTCCCGGACTACAGCGGAGATTGCTTTCATCTCATCGCTACCGACATGCCCGTTAGGTAGAACCACCAGTTCTTTCACCCCGAGGTCAGTGACTGCCCGCCTCAGCTGTTCCTCGAATGAGTCACCAGGGTGCAGAGGAACCGCGCCCGCTTGCTGGAAGAGCTCCGCCACAGCACCAGCCGGCGTCACGGCAACAATGCACCGGGCAACGATCGCTGTGTCGTGGTGCGCGGCCTCCGGCAAGATCTCCAGCCGCAACTCGGAAACCTCGCCCAAGGCGAAAGCGTGCTCGATCACGGCACCGGCATCGAGGGAGTGAATGTGAATCATCGCTTGGGTGTCCGTCGCGCGGGCAATGACCAAACTCGTGCCCATCTGAGCAAGAGCGCCCTCAAGATCGTCCACCGGCCCAGTGAACATGAACATGATCTCCAACCACCCGGCGCGGCCGTGAGAGTGAGCACTCCCTGGGGAGGTCGCCCCGCCTGTCGCAACCGAACCATCGGGGTGGTTTGAGTCTGGGTGATGGCCGTCAACCTCGTCGCGCAACGTCGCTAGCAATAGCACGAGGCCGCGTCCACCGGCATCGACGACGCCTGCGGCGCGTAATTCTGGTAGCTGGGACGGTGTCTTCTCTAGGGCTTCCTCGGCTGCTGTGAGAGCCGCAGATGTCACTGCGGCGAGCGATGAGCCGTCGGTGTTTTCTTGAGCCGTACGGGCAGCGGTAGCCGCTTCCCGCAGGACGGTGATGATCGTGCCTTCCACCGGCTCGTTGATGGCACGCTCCACGTATTCCACTGCGTTGGCTAAGGCATCGGCGACACTCGAACCGTCAATGTCCCCTTCGGCGGCCACCTGTGCGACTCCGCGGAGGACCTGTGAGAGCACTACGCCGGAATTGCCGCGGGCTCCCCTGACACTTCCGACAGCTAGCGCTGATGCGATGTCTGCAGCACTCGCGTCACGGCCGAGGGCCTCGGCGCTGTGCACCGCAGCTGTCATCGTGTGGGCCATGTTCGAGCCCGTGTCCGAGTCCGGCACCGGGAAGACGTTGAGGCTGTTGATCTCCTCCCGGTGGAGCTCCAGTTCCCGCGCGGCGCGACGGGCCCACGACAACAGTCGCGCACCGTCGATCACCGGGGAATTGGTCATGGGGCCTTACTCTACAGTGCCCAATCGACACCGTCCGCGCCCTGAGCCCGCAGTGCTGCGTTGGCTCGGGAGAACGGACGGGAGCCGAAGAACCCGTTACGGGCGGATAGCGGCGACGGGTGGGTCGACTCGATGCAAGGAATGTCGCCGAGGAACCTCTTGGCCGTCTGTGCGTCGCGGCCCCATAGGATGGCCACCAACGGCAGATCACGCTCCGCCAACGCGCGAATGGCCGTCTCCGTGACCTTCTCCCATCCGACACCGCGGTGGGAACCAGGCTTGCCCGGTGCGACCGTGAGAACACGGTTCAGTAAGAGGATGCCTTGACTCGCCCAGGAGGAGAGATCGCCGTCGGGGCGCGGCGGGATACCCAGGTCGTCGGAAAGCTCCTTGTAGATGTTCACCAAGGATCGCGGCGGGGCCACGCCCGGTTGGGTGGAAAAGCTCAAACCCATGGGATGGCCCGGTGTCGGGTACGGGTCTTGGCCCACGATGAGAACCCGGACGTCATCGAACGGGTCGTGGAAGGCCCGCAGAATATCGTTGCCCGCCGGAAGGTACGCCGGCTGGCTCCGAAGAAAATCGCCGAGTTGGTGGATCGTATCCTCCACAGGCGCGAGCGGCTCCTCCCAGGTGGGGTGCACTGGCAAACTCATGCGAAACTCTCCCATCCGCCGCCGTAGTGCGGGGCACGGCCATCGATGGTCACTCCCGGCTGATCCCCGGGCCCGGGCCGCGACACAGTTCCGATAGTGCGGAAGCCGACGGGAGCGTCCGCGTTCAACGTCCCCAGCAACGTGTGGTCCTCCCCGCCCTCGCAGACCCACTGCCACGGATCGTGGCCGAGGAAGTCCCCTGCCTGGCGGAGAACATCATCTGGCGCCACCGCTGCGGAATCCATGTCGAGCTGAACGCCCGACCGGACAGCCAGGAGAGTGAGGTCGTGGAGCATACCGTCGGAATTGTCCGTCATGCTCGTCGCACCAGCGGAACGGGCAATGACGCCGGAGCCGGGCGTGATCTCCGGTGCCTGGTACGCATCGACGAGCGGCGCGAATTCCTCCGGAATCTTCCGCCCAGATTCGAGCAGGGCCAGTCCTGCCGCTGAGTACCCGATGCGTCCGTGCGCAACAAGGTTCTGGCCAGAACGGGCACCTGTCAGGGTGAGAGCCGGGCGGTTGCCGCCGAGCGACCCGATCGCTGTAACCGACATGACCAAGCTGTCCCCGGATGTGACATCGCCACCGACGAGCTCTGCGGCGTATTTTTCCACTTCTTCCCCGATGCCGTGCGCGAGCTCCTCGACAACAGCCACTGGCAGGTTCTTCGGCGCGGACAGGGAGAGCAGCGCCGCTACAGGGCGCGCGCCCATCGCCTCAACGTCGGCGAAATTCTGGACGATGGCTTTCCTGCCCACACGCCGCGGAGTTGTCACATCCGGGCGGAAGTGGCGGCCCTCGACCAGCATGTCAGTGGTAGCCACAACACGAGAATTGGGCGACGACCAGTACAGTACCGCGGCATCGTCGCCGTTGATGGCCGACGGGGTCGCCTCGACGATGGACCGGATGACGGCTCGCTCACCCACATCCCCAAGCGTGGGGCCGCCCGTAGGAAAACCAGTCTGGATCACAGTCGATGAGGGCCTTTCCGTCAAATGGTCTTGCAATACAATGGCCCGGTATGACCACCAGCAGGACGCGCCCGGAACCACCCGCCGACCATAGCGACCAGACATCCGTCATGCGGCGCCCGCTGATCCTGCTCAGCCTCGGGCTGGCTCTGCTGCTCGTCGCCGGTGTGTTGATCGGGTCGAAGCTTTACCTCAAGCAGCTTAACAACCAGCCAGTGGCGCTGACCGAGTTGCCGTCACCGGACGCCGATTCCCCGGAGTGCGCGGCGCTGGTGGATTCCCTGCCCGATGAGCTTGCGGGGCATTCCCGCGCGGAGTTGCTGGACCCCGCGCCAGCCGGCGCAGCTGTATGGCAGTCCTCGTCCGCCAAGCGCGTGACTCTGCGCTGCGGAGTCGATGCGCCACTGCAGTTCACCGAGCTCACACCGACGGAAGAGATCGCGGGTGCCCGGTGGATGAAAGTCGTCGACCCGACCCCGGGATCGAACCTGACCACATGGTTCACAGTGGACCGCTCCCCTGTCGTGGCAGTCACCGCCGACGATGCGGCACTCGGCGGCCGCACTTCCCCCGTCGAGGACCTTGATGTGAGCGCGCTGCCTGCCGCAGATCCGGCACCGGGGAAGGCACCGTTGGCGGAGCTCGAGACGTCGCTAAGCAATGCGTCCAGCGCGACATGCCGCGACCTCGTTGCCGCGCTCCCGCAGGAACTCGCGGACGGCTATGCGCGTATCGACGTCTCCGCTGTCGACGGCCTGGGCGATCAAGCCGCAGCGTGGAGTGCGGACGGCCTAGAACCCGTTGTGCTGAAGTGCGGGGTCGCTCCGCCGCCCAGCTACGCGCCCGGTGCACAGTTGACGCAGATCAACGGCATCCCCTGGTTCGAGGAGACTGAGGCAGGAAACCTGACCCAAGCGACGACCCTGTACGCGCTGGGCCGAGCGACGGATATCGCGGTCTCCCTACCTGCAGGAGCCGGTGAGGGAGCGCTCACAGCGTTGACGAACGCTATTGAGCAGAACGTTCCAGCGCAGTAGCGATGAGTGTTTCCAGCAACTCCCCGTACGTCATTCCGGCAGCTTGGAAGACCTGCGGGAACATAGAGATCGACGTGAAGCCGGGCATGGTGTTCACCTCGTTGAGCATGGGGCCGGACTCGGTGACGAAGAAGTCGACCCGGGCCAGACCCTGGCAGCTCAGCGCACGGAAGGTCGTGAGCGACAGCTGGGCGAGCTGCTCGTTGAGCTCATCGTCGTATCCCGCCGGAATCGTGGCTGTGACGACGTTGTCGAGGTACTTTGTCTCGAATCCGTAGAAGCCTTCGTCCGAATCAGAGGTGCCGTTGAGTTTGGCCGGCGGCGACGCGACGAGCTCGCCGTCGGGGCGCTCGATCACGCCGATCTCCACCTCGTCACCGATGAGCTCAGCCTCGATGATCACCTTGGAATCGTAGAGGCGGGCGGAACGCACCGCGTCGGCGAGCTTGTCCCAGGACTCGACCTTATTGATGCCGATGGAGGATCCGCCGCGGGCGGGTTTGACGAAGACAGGCAGGCCCAGGTACTCGCGCACCTCGTCGTCCACCGCTGTGACCTCAGCGTGCTCATGGAGAATGAACTCACGCGTGACCGGCACGCCAGCGGCGCGGGCGATCGTCTTGGTGAATTCCTTGTCCATCGAACACGCGGACGACAAGACGCCCGTACCTACGTACGGCACGCCCGCGAGGTCGAGCAACCCCTGGATCGTGCCGTCCTCACCGAACGTGCCGTGCAACACGGGGAAGACAACGTCCACGGTGGCAAGAACCTCGCCGGTGTTCGGATCGTAGAGCTCGCCGCGGCGTGCGGGGTTCACAGACAAGGCGACCTCGCGCCCGCCGTCGACGCTAGGCAGCTGGGAGTCCCCGACCGGGTCGGTCGTGCCAGCGACCCACGTGCCGTCCTGGGTAATGCCCACCGGAAAAATCTCGTATTTCTCCCGGGGAAGCTCCGCCATGATGGCGCCGGCGGAAATGCAGGAAATGGAATGCTCAGAGGACATTCCACCGTAAATAACGGCGATTGTGATCATGGAGACCACACTACAAGCCGCTACTCGGATTTTTTGGAACGGCCCATCAGCGCGGCGATCATGTCGTCCACGCGCAGATCCCGGTGACACACGGAGAACACAGCCTCCGTCAGCGGCATGTCCACCCCGTTGGCGATGGCCAGCTCGTGAATGCTTTGTGAGCTGATCACGCCCTCTGCTACTTGGCCGTTGGTCGCCTCGCGCGCCTCATCCAGCGTCATGCCCCGGCCGAGCCGCTCGCCGAATGTGCGGTTGCGGGAGAGCTTTGAACCGCAGGTGGCCACCAAGTCGCCGAGGCCCGCCAAGCCTGCGAAGGTGCGCTGGTCTGCCCCGAGTTGCATGCCCAAACGGGTGATCTCGGCGAGACCCCGGGTGATCAAAGTGGCTTGGGTGTTCTCCCCCATCTCCTTGCCCGCCGCCATGCCGCAGGCGAGAGCGATGACGTTCTTGCAGGCACCGCCGATTTCGCAGCCCACCACATCGGTGTTGGTGTAAGGGCGCACATAGGAGGTGGCGCACGCCGCCTGCACCAGTTTGGCGCGGTTCAAGTCCGAGCACGCAATGACTGTTGCGGCTGGTTGCTCGTCGGCGACTTCGCGCGCCAGATTCGGCCCGGTGAGCACGGCGATGCGTTCCTGCTCAACCCCGGTCACCTCAGCGATGACTTCGCTCATCCGCTTGTACGTGCCGGACTCGATGCCCTTGGAGATGGACACGACCGTCGAGTCGGCGGAGATGGCCGGCGCCCAATCGGCGAGGTTTTCCCGCATGGTCTGACTCGGTACCGCCGGGACGACGATCTGGGCGGAATCAATCGCGGCAGCCGCATCGTCGGTGGCCTCAATCGCGTCCGGCAGCACAATGCCGTCGAGGTAGTCCGCATTGATGCGCGTTTCCTGGATGGCGGCGGCCAGCTCCGTGCGGCGGGCCCACAAACTCACCGAGTTGCCGGCATCAGCGAAGACCTTCGCCAGAGCCGTGCCCCACGACCCGGCGCCGAGAACAGCGACCTTGACCATGTGTGCACCTTTCTTTTCATCGTCCGCCGCCCCGCAGGAAACGGATTTCTGCCCGTCACAGTGTAGAGCACCGCGAAACTGAAATCAGGTTATGCGCGCCCACCGCAGATACGGGACAATGAGCATCATGGGCAAGAAGTCACACATGCACGAAGAGGACAAAGACCTCCATGGGGAGATGTTCCTCACCGGCCGCCACCAGGAAATTCCCTCTAAACCGGCCGAGGAATTCAAAAACACAACGCTCGCGGCAGGTGCCGTTCTGTGGCGGGGCGAAATTACGGATCCCAGCACCATCGAGGTCGCGTGCATTCACCGCCCGCGTTACGACGACTGGTCGCTCGCCAAAGGCAAGGTCGACCCGGGTGAATCCCTTGTGGTCACCGCTGTGCGGGAGATCAAGGAAGAGACCGGCTACGACGTCCGCCTAGGAAAATTGCTGGGCAAGACGGTGTACCCGGTGAAGGATTCCACAAAGGTGGTCTACTACTGGACCGGCGAAGTCGTCGGCGGTGAATTCGAGGCCAACGAGGAAGTCGATGAGATCCGCTGGCTGCCGTTCCAGGAGGCGAAGGACATCATGTCCTACGATCTCGACCGCCAGGTGCTGCAGAAGGCCGAGAAGCGCTTCGGCCTGCCGTGCACCTCACGCATTCTCTACGTCCGCCACGCACGTGCGCACGACCGCGCGAAGTGGTCCGGCGACGACAACTTGCGCCCACTGGATAAGAAGGGCCGCCGCCAGTCGGAGATGCTCGTTCCCATGCTCGCGCCGTTCCACCCCGACCGGATCTACTCCGCAGTTCCGGACCGCTGCCAAACAACGGTCGCCCCGCTTTCCGACGAATTGAATCTCCCCGTCGAAGTTGACCAGCGCTTCGGTGACCACGCGTGGCTGGAAGACATGGTCGGCGCGCAGAAGGCGTTCATGGATGTCGTCGACCAAGGTGGTGTGAGCGTCGTCTGTGCCCAAGGCGACATCATCCCCAATATGCTCGCGTGGCTATCGGCTACTGGCCGCTTGCCCATCGACGGGGAAATCAAGGCGAAGAAGGGCTCCGTCTGGGTCCTCTCCTTCAACGACGGCCGGCTCACCGGCGCCGACTACCTGCCGTCGGCGCTCCCGGTGCGCTAAGTGCCCAGGGGGAACGCGCCCCCTGGGCACTGCAGAGTAAGCGGCTAGATCGGCCGCCTACGAAATCGCCGGCTTGAACGCCGGACGGGCTTCCTCGAAGCGCTCAATGGCGTCTTCGTCGCGCAGAGTCAGGCCGATGTCGTCGAGGCCCTCCATGAGGCGCCAGCGGATGTAATCGTCGATCTCGAAGGTGAAGGTGTTCTCGCCGACGGTGACGGTGCGGTCCTCGAGCGAGACGGTGACCTCCAGCCCGGGTTCTTGCTCAAGCTGCTTCCAGATCAACTGGATGTCCGCGTCTGTCATCTGCCCGGCCAACAGACCGGCCTTGGAGGTGTTGCCTCGGAAGATGTCGGCGAAGCGGGGGCTGAATACTGCCTTGAAGCCGTAGTCCATCAGCGCCCACACAGCGTGCTCGCGGGAGGAACCGGTGCCGAAGTCGGGGCCGGCGAAGAGCACGGAGCCATCCTTGTACGCGTCATGGTTGAGGACGAAGTCCGGCTCATTGGTGCGCCAGTTAGAAAACAGCCCGTCCTCAAAACCAGTGCGCGAGACACGCTTGAGGTAGACGGCGGGAATGATTTGGTCAGTGTCCACATTGGAGCGGGTCAGCGGCACGCCGACGCCGGTGTGGGTGGTGAATTTCTCCATTTTCGTTGCCCTTCCTTTTACGTGCTTAGAGGTCCGCGGGGCTGGACAAGTGGCCGGTGATCGCCGTGGCGGCGGCGACGAGCGGCGAGACAAGGTGGGTGCGCCCGCCGAGGCCTTGGCGGCCCTCGAAGTTGCGGTTGGACGTGGATGCGGAGCGCTCCCCCGGCTTCAACTGGTCGGGGTTCATGCCCAAGCACATGGAGCAACCGGCAGTGCGCCAGTCCGCGCCGAAATCGCGGAAGATCTGGTCCAAGCCTTCTTCCTCAGCCTGCTGCTTCACCATGGCGGAAGACGGCACGACCATCATGCGGGTCTCCGGGTGAATGGTTTTGCCCTTGATCACCTCAGCTGCGGCACGGAGGTCCTCGATGCGCGCGTTGGTGCACGAACCCAAGAAGACGGTGTCGATCTTGATGTCGCGCAGCGGAGTGCCCGGCTCGAGGTCCATGTACTTCAGCGCCTTCTCGGCGGCGGCCTTCAGTGTGTCGTCGCCGAAGGACTCCGGGTCCGGAACGGACTCCGCCAGCGGCAGGCCCTGCCCCGGGTTGGTGCCCCAGGTGACAAACGGGGTGAGCGCGGAGCCGTCGATTTCCACAACGGTGTCGAATTCGGCGCCCTCGTCCGTCGGCAATGTCTTCCAGTACGCGACGGCCTCGTCCCAGTCCTTGCCCTTCGGCGCGAACTCGCGGCCTTTGACGTACTCGAAGGTCTTCTCGTCCGGCGCAACCATGCCGGCACGAGCACCGCCCTCGATGGACATGTTGCAGATGGTCATGCGGGCTTCCATGGAGAGTTTCTCAATGGCCTCGCCGCGGTACTCGATAATGTGCCCGGCGCCGCCGTTGGTGCCGATCTTGGCGATGATGGCCAGAATCAAGTCCTTAGCCGTGACACCCGGCTGCAATTCACCCGAGACTTCCACGGCCATAGTCTTGAACGGCTTCAGCGGCAGCGTCTGTGTGGCCATGACGTGCTCGACCTCGGAGGTACCAATGCCCATGCCGATCGAGCCGAACGCACCATGCGTGGAGGTGTGGGAGTCACCGCACACAATGGTCATGCCGGGCTGGGTAATGCCCAGCTGTGGGCCGACGGTGTGGACAATGCCCTGCTTGACGTCGCCCATGGAGTGCAGCCGCACACCGAATTCCTCGCAGTTCTTGCGCAGCGTGGATACCTGGGTGCGGGAGGTGAGCTCTTCGATCTCCAGCAGGTTGCCCGACTTGATGCCCACGGTGGGAACATTGTGGTCCTCGGTAGCCAGGTGCTGTTCGGGCCGGCGGATCGTGCGGCCGGCCATACGCAAACCATCAAAGGCCTGCGGGGAGGTGACCTCGTGGAGCAGCTGGAAGTCGATGTAGATCAGGTCGGGGTCGCCGTTCTCGCCCTTGGTGATCACGTGGTCGCGCCACACTTTCTCCGCCAGCGTCAAGGGTCGGTCGTGCGCCATGGTCTCTCCTTCTCCGTCGTCGCGCCATTCCATATTACGGGATGGACGTTTCCATTCAATGAGACAGTCTAGCGCAGCGTGTGCCTATCCCGCACACCGCCCGCACCCAACCCGAGGGGCCACCAGGACCATATAGTGAGATGATAAGATCCACTTCGTGGGAAATTCTGTGGAAAGCCCGGCGGAGAACAGCTCGGGAATCAAGGTCCTCGACCGCTCGATCGCGCTTATCGACGCCACTGCGTCCGGCGAGAAGACCCTTTCCGAGCTCAGCGCCGACACTGGGCTTCCCCGGGCGACAACACACCGGCTCGCCACTGCCCTGGAGGTCCACCAGATCCTCGTCCGCACCGATAACGGTGCATGGGCCATCGGGCCCGCACTCGCCAGGTACGCCACGCTGGCACCGTCGAAGATCATCGATGCTGCCAAGCCAATTATGGCGGACCTTGTGGACACCACCAACGAATCTGTGCAGCTGTACGAACTCACCGGGTCTTCGCGCACCTGCGTCGCCGCCGTCGAACCGCCGAGCGGTCTCACCCACACCGTTCCCGTCGGCTCACAGCTGCCGCTCGACCGCGGTTCCGCCGCAAAGGTCTTCGCTGCACACAACCTCGTCAACGCCGTATTCACTGAGGAAGAATTGGCCGGGGTCCGCTCAACCGGTGTCGCTGAATCTGTCGCAGAGCGCGAGGTGGGGCTCGCCAGTCTCTCCACCCCTATCTACGGGACGAACGGCACAGTGCTCGCCGTCTTGTCTATTTCCGGTCCGGCGGAGCGCTTGAGGCCTTCCCCCGCCGACAAGTGGGGCAAGGCTCTCCTCGCCGCGGCGAGGAACCTCACACAAGCGATTTAACCGTCAATTGCGTCGAGAACCCCTTCCGGCCACAGGACATTCTTCGCCAACGGGATCTGGTGCGACGCGCTCTCCAGGATGTGCATGAAGTAGCCGGCTGTATTCGGGATGGCCACGATGTCCCCCGCGGCCACTCCTTCCGGGAAACGGATCTTCCGGCGAAGAATCACCTCATCTTCGATGCAGTACGCGCCCACAAGAAATGCTTCCACCGGCTCGGCTTCACGCGCCCCATCCGGTTTTCCCGGCCGTTTGACCAGCACAGGGTCGATCAGGAAGTCGTCCGACGTGGTGCGGCACTGCGTCCGGTTCATCTCCACACCGACGAGGGGAAGCCCGTCGGAGCGGGTCTTGGTGAAGGCGACGCGGGTGAGGATGACACCGCAGCCGTCGAGAAGCGAACGGCCCGGTTCGAGGTGGAGCCGCAACCCCCGCTCCCGCATGCCGTCCGCGATGCCGTCCGAGAGCACTTCCATGAGCCATTCCCCGCGCGTCGGGGTCTGCCAATAGGGGTACGTGTTGATGAGCGGATCGGCTTTCCAGGTGAATGGAGCTGCGTACCCGGCGCGCTGATGTGCGATTGCTTCCTGGTACGCGTTCCACTGTTCTTTGTGCGCCAGATAGTTCATGGGGACCCCGCCGCCGATGTCGATGAACTCGGGCGCGTGCCCGGCGCGTCGAAGACGGTCGACCAGCTCCATGCACTCGCGCAACGCTGCCTGGCGGTCCCGTGCCGCGTACCCGTGCAGGTGCGCATGGACGCCGACGATATCCGCATGCGGTGACCGCATGGACAGGTGACCGGACCAGTCGTCCAGCCGCTCGCCGAATCGCGTCGGGGGCATGGTGTCCGGGTCAGGCGCTAGCCGAGGCGCAACGCGCGCACGTGTCCCCGCTTCCTCGGCCAGGGCGCACAGCCTGTCATATTCGTCCCTGTTGTCGGTGGAGACGACCACACCGTTGTCGATGGCGAGCTGGAGCAGGCTCTCCGGCTTGATGGCGGCGGAGAGGATGATCCGCTCCCCCGGCATCCCGCGCTCGAGGACCTGGCGCAATTCGTTCTCGCTCGCCACGTCTACGCCGTTACCGGAATCGCGCACGGTGTCCGCGAAAACGAGCGCTTTGTTGGCTTTCCGGGCGTAGAAGACCTTCGTCTCCACCCCCTCAGCGGCTCCGGCGTTCACCAATTCCGCGATATTTTCCTGCATCGGGCCGGCGTTGAGCACGTTGACGGGGCTTCCGTACGTGTCCAGCAATCCCGCGCATGCCTCGGCATCGGACAGCAGCTGCGCCGACCAGTCAAAAGTTCTCGGCTCCAGGGGTGGCAAGCCGTGGACGCGCAGCGGGTCCTCGAGGGCGACGGCACTGACACGGTCGGCCCACTGCTCCACCACATCGTGGGCGCTGCGGCGCAGTGTGTCGTGCCCCAGGATCAGGCCTTCGTTCATCCGTCCCGCCGCGGCGATGTGCTTCTGTCCCACGAGCGTTCCGTCGCGCCCCACGTGGAGGGCATTCGTATCTGCGTAGCGTTGGCCAACTCCGGCCTGCACGAGGTCTCCCACTAGTGTTCCCTCGACTACCCCTGGTGGAGCGAGAACGGCATCGATGACGATGTTCGCCCCGACGGATGCAGCCACCTCGCGCAGATCCTCGCCGCCGCGGGCCATGACGTTCGTGCGAATGCGCCCGGCATCAATGAGCGCGAGCACTTCCGCGGCGGACTCTGCCGGCGGACCGAAAGCGACGCGTTCCATCGTCCGGGTGAATGCGTCGAAGTCCTTCCCTCCGAGCGTCTCCCGGCCGCCAAAAGACGCGCGCTCGATGAGCGCGTCGTAGGTGTCGCGGAAGGCGAGCGCCACCGCCAACGCCGGTGTCCACGGGCGCGTGCCCTGGGCCGCGGCAAGCGACGTCCGAAGTTCCGCGACCGGGTCGCCGCTGAAGTCGCCGCCCTCTATCACGGCCGCGATCTCCGCACGTGTGCCGTCGCCGCCGGCGATCCGCAGGATCTCCACCGCGCAGTTCGCGAGGATCTCCTTCAGCTCAGCCAGTCCGCCGCACCGCAGAATCGCGCGGGATGCGGCCGCGAGCACCGGTGCCGCCTGCTTAGCCTTGTCACCGTCGAGATACGCTTTGATCTCCATGAACCGGCCCGAACGAGTGACCGGGTAGAAGATCTTCGCTTTCGCGTATCGGACGACGTCGACAAATGTGAGAGCCGCACCGCGGACGAGGGCGACATCATCTTCCCCGACAGCGTCGAGGTTCTTCTGCGGGTACGCGGGCGCGACCACACTCAACTCTCCCAGATCCATGTGGGCGAGCGACCCCGGCCAATCGTGCGCGTGGCCGGTGGCCAGAAGCACTTCGTGGAAGAGCTCGCCTTCCACGTCCACCCCGCCGTCCACTGGCTGCACCGAACGGACATGGGTGAAGCGGTGCTCGACACTGCATTGCGGCGGGAGATGGTGTTCCAGGGCATTCCAGGATTCCCGCAGTAGATGCCCGACTGTTCTGCGCGGCGGGAACTGGCCCCCGTGTTCACCGGCGGCGTCGAGCTTGCCCAACTGCGTCTGCACGATGTGCTTCGGGGCATTGAGGATCCACTGCTCCGGAAGGTCCTGCGCAAACGCCCCGGGCGCGGACGCACCCTCGAGCGGAGTGTCGCTGAACACCGTCAGCTCGATGGCGGCGCCACGTTGCCGCGCCCGTTCCATGAGCGACTCCGCGGCCCACAATCCCCGCGGGCCCGCACCGATGATGCCTACCTTCATTCGACTACCCCGCTTCCCAGGTTCTCTTCCACCCATTCGTCGTTGTACACCGTATCCAGATACGCACGGCCATCATCGTGGAAGATGCCGACGATGTCGCCGCGTGCGCCCTCCTCAAGCAACCCGTGCAGCGCGTGCGCAACCGCACCGCCGGAAGCCCCGGGCAGGAACCCTGTCGTGCGACCCATACGGCGGGCAGCCCGCACAGCGTCGCCCGCTTCCACCCGGATCACCCGCCCGGGGTCGACTTCGGTGGAGAGATCGGGCACCACGCCAGCACCGTAGCCGGGGAGAAGGCGGGATCCTCGGGTGCCGCCGAAAAGCACGGAACCTGCCGCATCGACCGCCACAACGTGTGTGTCGTACCCGTGCTCGCGGATATGGAGCAAGCAACCCCCGATCGTGCCGGTCGTGCTCACCGCCACCACCAGAACATCGGGAGCGCGCCCAAGCTTATCGACGATCTCCGCCATCGTTCCCCCGTCATGCGCCGCGAAAGCAGCCCGGTTGGAGTACTGGTCCAAATTCACCGCGCCGAGCTCGTCCTTCAACTCGGCGACACGCTTGCGCCGGGCAACGAGCCAATCACCTGTCTCAGGGTCTGGCTCTGTCACGGGGTGCAGAATTCCCCCGAGAGCGGTGATCAACGCCAATGTGGCGGAGTTGGTCCGCTGGTCAACAACACAGTGGAATTCCCAGCCCCCCACAGCCGCCTCGCGTGCTAGTGCGACACCCAGGTTGCCGGAGCTGGATTCAACGACCTTCATGCCTGGGCGTAGCTCCCCGCGCCGCTCGGCTTCGCCCACCAACGCACGCGCAGTGCGGTCCTTGGCGCTCCCGCCGGGATTGAAGGACTCGAGTTTCCCCCACACTCGGGTGTCAGACGCCACGCCCCCCTGCCCCGCAATGTCGTCGAGGCGAATGAGAGGAGTTTTACCGATGGCCCCAAGTATTCCGCACCCTAATTCAGTCATAACAGGAAGCTTATGCCGACTTCGATGGTTTAGGCTTGTCCCATGACTGATTCCGGCACCAACCCCCACACCACCACGTCCCCGTCTGATGCTGACAGCCGCTACGACGCAGGAATCCGCGTCCGGCGCGAGGTCATGGGCGATGATTTTGTCGACGCCGCTCTCGGGCGCGCCGCTGGCACCGACGGCGAAGAACTCCAGGAGCACGTCACAGCCACCGTCTGGGGCTCAGTGTGGACACGCCCGGGGTTGAACCGCCGCGACCGCAGCCTGCTCAACATCGGCATGCTTGTCGCCTTGCGCGCCACCGAGGAACTGCGCGGGCACGTCCGCGGCGCCCTGACAAACGGCCTCACCCGCGAAGAGATCACCGAAGCCATCATCCACTCCTCCGGCTACTGCGGGGCACCCGCCGCCCTTTCCGCCATGAAGGTCGCGCAGCAGGTGCTCGAAGAAGAGCTCGGCCCGCGCGAGAGTTCAACCGAATCGGACGCTTAAACCGCGGGCCCGCTTGACGGGCACGATCAGGACAGTACCGCAGTTCGGAAAGGGAAACGAGGGGCGTGCCGCCGACAGCGGCGAGCAGGCCGGGGGCTGATTCGGAAAGCATGAATGCAAGCTTATGCGTTCCGGGCCAGCGGGGCCGCCGCGGAGCGTTTCACTAACGCTCCATTCGAGGGTACGCTCGCCACGTGAGAAAAAGCGGGCAGATTCTTGAACGGGACATTCGTCGCCTGTTGCGCGTTCCCCGCGCCTTCATCATCATCGTCGGCGTTCTTATCACCCCCGCGCTCTACGCGTGGTTCAACATCAACGCTTTCTGGGACCCCTACGCCCACACCCAGAACATCCACATCGCGGTGGTCAACAACGACCGCGGTGCCTCCGCCGAGCGCGTCGGCGAGGTCGACATCGGCGAGCAGATCACCGAGCAGCTCAAGGACAACGACAAGATCGGGTGGGTGTTCCTCCCCGAGGACGAGGCCCGCGACGGGCTCATGCGCGGCGACTACTACGCCATGTTCCTCATCCCGCCCGAATTCAGCGAGGACCTGCTGAGCCTGGTCAGCGGCACCTACACGCAGCCGGTGCTGGAGTACTACGTCAACGAGAAGAGCAACGGCGTCACCCCCTCGATCACCGACGCGGGCGCCTCCGCTGTCGACGCAGCCGTGTCCGAGGCCTTTAAGAAGAAGGTCGGCGAGGCTGCGGCGACCGAACTGCGTAGCACGGGCTACACCCTCCGCGACGGCGCCGAGAAGGCCCGCGACAAGACCTCCGGGAGCTTCGCCCAGGTCGCCGCCGACCTCGACGCCGCCCAGGGGCGGGTGGCCACGATGAACCAGAGTATCAGCGGGGCGCGCCCGATTGTCGCCGAGCTGAACACCCTCGTCGGCTCCGTCGACGACACCCTCGGGTCCGTGGACTCCTCCCTCGGAGAGGTCGAAGGGATCATTGCCGAGCTACAGAAGTCCTCCGCCGGGTTCAGCGCGGACACCTCCACCGCGCTCGTCGAGTCCACCAACGCGCTCAGCCTCGGCGCCGCCTCCGCCAACGCCTCCATCGCGGGGGCGACGGACGAGCTCGGCACAGCCCAGGGGCGGGTGCGCTCCGCCGTCGGAGAGGTCGACGGCG
>NZ_LT706962.1:257078-381758 GCF_900155535.1 Corynebacterium urinipleomorphum | reverse complement strand
CCTCCCCCGAGGCGGCGCCCGCCGCCTCCAACGCCGCAGCGCACGCCGCAAGCACGCAGCTCGGCGAGTCCGTGCCCGCGATCAACGCCTCGCTCGCCCAGGCCTCCGGCAGCGTTGCCTCCGTGCGCGGCGCGCTGAGCAGCCAGCGTGCCCTGCGTGAGGAGACAACCTCCCTGCTCGCCGGGGTGGACAACCAGCTCGCGGCCAGCCTCGGCATCCTCGACGAGGTCTCGGGCGATCTCGGCACGCTTGCCGACGGCGTTCGCTCCGCCCAGGCCGACATCAACGCTCTCCTGGCCACCTCCGGCACGGAGACCCTCAACACGGTGACGAACCTCAACTCGGCGAAGATCGGCGAGTACATCTCCTCACCCGTGACTGTCGAGCAGCAGGCCGTTTTCCCCACCGAGAACTACGGCAGCTCCATGGCCTCCTTCTTCACCAACCTGGCCTTGTGGATCGGCGCGTTCGTGCTGACGATCATCTTCCGCGTCGAGGTCGACACCGAGGGCTTCCGCCGCCTCACTGTCGGCCAGGCCTACCTCGGTCGCTTCCTCCTCTTCGCCACGCTCTCGGTGCTCCAGGCCGTCGTGGTGACGCTCGGCAACGTGGCCTTCGGGGTGCAGATGCAGTCCGTCACCGCCTTCCTCGCCACCGCAATCGCCATCGGGGTCGCCTACACGGGGATCATCTACTCCATCGTCTCCGCGCTCGGCCACATTGGCCGCGGCATCGCCGTCTTCCTCGTCGTCATCCAGATCCCGGGCGCGTCAGGCCTCTACCCCATCGAGCTCATGCCCGGCTTCTTCCGCCGCATCTACCCCTTCCTCCCCTTCCGCTACGGCATCGACGCGATGCGCGAGACCATCGCCGGGTTCTACGGCCATCACTACCTCCGCTTTTTGGCGACGCTTCTCGCCATGTCCGCCGCGGCCTTCGCCCTGGGGTGGCTGTTCCGACTCACCTTCTCGCACGCCAACCTCCTGTTCAACCGCCAGCTCGCGCGCACGAACCTGATCACCAACGAGAAGGTGGAGGTCATGGGCTCGCCCTACCGCGCGTCCGACATCATGGCCGCCCTGTCGGACCGGGATGAGTTCCGCGGGGGTGTCGAGAAGCGGGCGCGGATGCTGCGGGAGAACTACCGCACGCTCATCTTCGGCGGGATCGGCGCGGGCATTGTCGGCATCGCCATCATCACCCTGCTCACCATGCTCCTGCCCACCGACAAGACGATCATGCTGGCCATCGTCGTCGCCTGGTCGCTGCTGGTCGTCCTCTACCTCGGCGCGGTGGAGTACTTCACGCAGAGCCTCGTCGACGCCGAACAGGTCTCGCGCCTCGGCGAGGCCGAGTTGCGCGATGCCGTGATTCACCGCCACGACTCCGCCGGCACCAGCGTCACCATCGGGCCCGCGGATGCAGAAAGCGAGGTCACCAAGTGAGAACCGTCTTCTCCATCGCCTACAACGACCTGCGCCGGCTCTACACCAACGTCATGGCGGGCATCGTCATGGTCGGCCTCATCGCCATCCCCTGCTTCTTCGCCTGGTTCAACGTGCTGGCCACGTGGAACCCCTTCGCCAACACGGAGCGCCTCGAGGTGGCGGTGGCCAGCACCGACCGCGGCCACACGAGCGACCTCACCCCGCTGTCCGTCAACGTCGGCGACATGGTGCTCTCCCAGCTCTACCGCGACGACTCGATGGACTGGGTCATCACCGACGCCGACGATGCTATCGAGGGTGCGAAATCCGGCGAGTACTACGCCGCCATCGTCCTGCCGCCCACGCTGAGCGACGACATGTTCACCTTCTACGCCGGAAACGCCGAACCCAGCCGCATCGACCTCTACGTCAACGAGAAGAAGAACCCCATCTCCCCGCTGCTCATCTCCAACGGCACGCAGGGCGTCAGCGCCCAGATCAGCGCGTCGTTCACTAGGGCCCTCGCCGAGGTGTCCTTCGGGTTGATCGAGACGGCCTCGGACTTCTTCAACGAGGCGGAGACCAAGCAGGCACTCGACTCCATCGAGACGCGCACCGCCAGCGCCCGCGACCAACTGCTCTCCAGCGCCAGCACCGTGGACGCGCTCGCCTCGCTCACCGAGTCAAGCGTGCCGCTCGTCGACAGCGCCGAGCGGATCTCCGGGGCGCTGGGCGACTCCCTCGGGCAGGTCCGCCCCGTCGACCTCGGGGCCACCGGGGCGGGCCTCGGCGGAGACGGCGCGGCGCTTGCGGCGGCGCTGGGGGCGACGTCGGCAAGCTTTGCCGCCGTAAGCGACCGCGTCGACCAGCTGATGGCGGACTCTTCCGCCACCTCCCAGGCCACCGCCGCGAGTCTTACGGACATCGCCGCGCGCATCGATGTCCAGGTGAAGCAGTACACGGCCCTGCGCGACACAATCAACGGCCAAGTCGCCCCAGCGCTTCCCCCCGACGCCCAGCCGGGGGTGCACGCGGTGGTCGGCGACCTCAACGACGCCATCGCCCGCCAGACGGCTGTGCGCGACCGACTCATCGATGCCGCCGCGCGCCTCACCGCCGGGCAGGGCAACCGGGACGGGAAGAACGCGGACCGGCAGGAGATCAAGGACTCGATCGCCCGGGCCCGCGAGGCAATGGACTCCGCCAAGAATTCCTACGACACCGGGATCCGCCCGCGCCTCGAGGCGCTGTCGGGCTCGCTGGACAACGTCCGGGCGAACGTCGACAAGGCCCGCTCGGACATGGACGGCGTCTCCTCTGCCCTGGCCAACCGACCCGGCTCGCTGCGCGACACCCTCGCAGCCTCCGGTGCGGACCTGCGCGACACGGCGGAGTCTCTTCGCGCCAACGCGGCGAGGATGCAGGAGGCGCAGCAGTCGATCGCGCAGGCGCGCTCGAGCGGGGACCTGACGAAGCTGGCCGACCTCGTCTCCAGCCACCCGGAGGAGCTCGCCGACGCCCTCGTCGACCCAGTCAAGGTGGAGCGCAAGGAGATCTTCCCCCGCGTCAGTTTCGGCGCCGGCATGGCCCCGCTCTACACGGTGCTCGCCCTGTGGGTGGGCGCCCTGTTGACGTCAGTGGCCGTGCGCACGGACGACCGCTCCATCGAACAGAACGTGGTCGATCCCGGCCGCCTCACCACGGGCCAGAAGTACTTCGGCCGCTACCTGACGTTCGTGACCACCGGCCTGGCCCAATCCACGCTCCTCATGGCGGGGCTCATCGTCTACGTGGGCATCGAGCCCGCGCACCCCTTCCTCCTCTTCGTGGCGGGGTGGGTCTCGAGCTTGGTCTACCACCTGATCTGCTACACACTGGTGCTCTCCCTGAGCAACGCCGGCAAGGCCGTGGGCGTGCTCATCCTGGTGCTCCAGGTCTCGGCGGCGGGCGGCGCCTACCCGCTGCAGCTGCTGCCGGGCTGGGCACAGGCGATCAGCCCCTGGCTGCCCGCGACCTACTCGATCCGTGCTATGCGCGCCGCGGTCTTCGGCACCTACGGCTGGGACTTCTGGCAAGCTCTCGGCATCCTCGTCCTCTTCGCGCTGCCCTTCCTCTTTCTCGGCCTCTGGCTGCGCCACCTGCTGCACCACGCGATCGGCCGCATGGACGAGGCGGTTGCGCAGACCAAGGTGATGATGACCTAGCCGCGCCTACAGGTCGATGGTGCCGTTGAGGCTCCCGGTGACCGGGTCCTCGCGGTCGGTGGTAAACGCGCGCACCTCGCACCACGGCTCGGCCCCGCCCGTGAGCGCCACGAAGCCGACCTTGTCCCCGCCTCTCGAAAACTCGAGGGAGCGGAGCTTGTCGCCCCCAGCTGCACCATCTTCCGCCCCGGCCCGTTGTCGGCCCACGCGACGTCGACCACGTCGGAGCACCCGAGGCCGAAGCGGCGCAGCACCCCGTCGAGTATTGAGTTTGATGGTGCCCGTCAGCTGCGTCGAGCCCGCCTTGGACGATGAAGGGGGTGCCGCCCGGCGTGCCCCACTCAACTAACGAGCATTTGGCCCACACGCGAAAAAGCGGCCGGTGAATGTGATTCGCCGGCCGCTTCGCCTTGTACCCCGTACGGGATTTGAACCCGTGTTACCGCCGTGAGAGGGCGACGTCCTAGGCCGCTAGACGAACGGGGCGCGTTCGCTTTTGAATGCGACTCGCTAACAGTAAATGACACGAGCTCGAGAACCAAATCGGCTGGTGGAAGCCACGTTATACGGGGATAGACGAGCGGCGCGTTCACGTTCAGGCTGACTCTGTCCCCTACTGCTGGCTTCGGGTCCGTCGCCATGTGCGCGCGGAACTCGACACCGTCGGATTCTGGGCCTTCTCGGTAAGAATGAAGTTGATGTAGCGCTGCGCCGCTACTTCTTCTCCGAGTCCTTGAACACCGCGATGGGCTCGGTGATGTAGGGGCGAACCTTCAGTGGCGTAGACCTCCTTGATCGGGGATCCCTTCGCCGCCAGGTCGCGGACGAGGTAGTCGACCAAGACGCCAACAGGGTGGCCGCCACCGGCGATCTCCCGTGAGGTCGGGCCGTTCGACGCGGCGATCATCGGGTGGTTCTTGCCCAAATCAGTGACCCACGTTTCACCGAGCTTCTCGTCGTTCATCCACACGGTGGCGTTGAACGCGGCCGCACCGGACGCTGCAGGGTCCGGCATGACGATTTTGTCCATGAACTTCTCGTCCGTCAGGTCCACCCAGGAGGCCGGCGCGTCAGCCTGGTCGATCACCTCGGTGTTGTAGGCGATCACCGTGGGGATGATGCGGGTGCCCACGTAGTAACCCTCGTCGTCGACGGCTTCCTCGAGGACGCCCTCGGTGTCGACGTCGTCAACTTGGCCAGAAACTCGTCGGACTTGAGTCCCTCGAAGGTCGGGGCGTCTGCGGCCCAGATGATGTCGCCCTCGACCTTGCCGGAGGACTTCTCGGCGTCAATGCGAGCCTTCAGGTCGCCGGTGCCTGCGCGGTACACCTGCACCTCCACATCTGGGTTCTCCTCCTGGAACGCTTGGTTGATCTCGTCGACCTTCTCCTCCGGCTCCGAGGTGTAAACGGTGATGACGGTCTTTTCGCCCGACTGGGCCGCGGAATCTCCGCTGTTCTCACCGGAGGCAGAATCATCGGTACTCGGCTCGGAGCAGCCGGCGAGCGTGAGCGCCGCCGCACCGAAAACAGCGACCAGGGACATAGAAGTGCGGGAGATACGCATGGCGGGGTTTGCTCTCAATTCTTTCTCGAACCGCGCTCACCGTAGCGCCGACCTGCGACCACCGCTCGGCGAGTGAACAGCCCCGGCTCGTCTCCCTAGCACCCGGCCGCTTAGAAACGAAGCTGGATTAGGACTCCCGCATCTTCTCCCGCCGCATGTCCAAAGCGATGGCAATGCCGATCACTGCTGCGTGAAGATTCTCATCGAGTCCTGGTTCGAAGACGAGGCGGTACGTGGTCTTCCCCATCAAGGCGCGCCCCATGCCCGAGTACTCGGCATCCACGCGCGCAAGAGGACGCCCATCCACCGTGAGCTGATAGTTCAACTGAAAGATCTGGCCTTCGATCTTCACGGGCGGAAAACCGGTGATGTCCACATCGAATTTGGAGCCGATCCACGAGAACCGCTTTGTGATGTGGGCGAGTTCCGTCTGCGCGCCGGACTGGCTATCCACACGGCGAACGGTATAGGTGTCGCGGATAAAGTTCACCGGATCCTCGATGACCAGGGCCGGATTGCCAGCCGCGTCAGACACCTCAACGCCGCGGGACGCCTTCACCAGGTCGCTAAGCTTCAACGTTTGCCGGGCAGTGCCGAGCACGTGTCCGTCCGCACCCGCGATAGTGAACTCGTCGCGGCCGATCGTCTTGGACTGCGAGACGGTGAGCATATCTTCTCTGAACATGGGACCCACGATAGCGAAGAACCTCCGGCCCGCTTCGAAAGTGAAGCTGACCGGAGGTTCCCTGTGTTGTACCCCGTACGGGATTTGAACCCGTGTTACCGCCGTGAGAGGGCGACGTCCTAGGCCGCTAGACGAACGGGGCAAAGGACTATTTTGTCCAGCAGCTATCCGCAATCACTGATTGCTTCGAACTGCAGCTGGCCTACCAGGACTCGAACCTAGAATGACGGTACCAGAAACCGTAGTGTTGCCAATTACACCATAGGCCATCGTTTCTCAGTGCTTCCGGTGTATGTCCCGGCTGCTCTGAACAACGTCGATAACTATAACCACACCGACGATAGGTGACCAAATCACGAGGTCAGAGGGCCAAAAGCGACCCACCAAATAACGCCGGTGTGATTACGCCATCACACGCCTACTCCGCAGCTGGCTGGAACGGTGTCTGCTGCCGGGCCGAGCGCAGACGGGCGAGCGTCGACTCCCGCCCCAGCAGCTCCATGGACTCGAACAACGGCGGCGACACAGCTTCCCCGGAGACAGCGACACGGAGGGCGCCGTAGGCTTTGCGAGGCTTCAGACCCAAGTCGTCGATAAGCGCGCCGCTGAGCGCGTTCTCAATGTTCTCCGTGGTCCACTCCCCCACGTTCTCCAGCGCGGCGATGCCCGCATCGAGCGGCTCCACCGCGTCTTGCTTGAGGTTCTTCTTGGCCGCCTTCTCGTCGAGCACGAGGTCGGCATCCGGAGTGACGAGGAATTTGAGCAACCCGTACGCGTCGCCCAACATCTTGATACGCGTCTGAACAAGATCGGCCGCGACCGCGAACTTGTCCTCCGGGTAGTCCGCCGGGAAGTCCGTGTATTCGGTCAGGTACTCGCGGAGACGGTTCTTGAAGTCTTCCGGCTCAAGCAGGCGGATGTGATCGGCGTTGATCGCCTCGAGCTTCTTCTGGTCAAAACGCGCCGGGTTTGCCAGAACGTCCTTGATGTCGAAGGCCTGGACGAATTCGTCGACGCTGAAGATGTCCTGGTCCGCGGACAGCGACCAGCCGAGGAGCGCCAGGTAGTTGATCATGCCCTCCGGGATGATGCCGGCATCACGGTGGTTGAACAGGTTGGACTCAGGGTCGCGCTTGGAGAGCTTCTTGTTGCCCTGTCCCATCACGAACGGCAGGTGCCCGAATTCCGGAGTGAAGTCTGTGACACCGATGCGCTGCAGCGCCTCGTAGAGCGCCAGCTGGCGCGGAGTGGACGAGAGCAGGTCCTCGCCGCGCAGCACGTGGGTGATGCCCATGAGAGCGTCATCGACCGGGTTGACCAAGGTGTACAGCGGCGCGCCGTTAGAGCGGGCAACCACATAATCCGGCTGGGTCGCAGCTTTGAACTCCATGTCGCCGCGCACGAGGTCATGCCACTTCCAGTCCTTCTCCGGCATGCGCAGACGCCACACAGGCTCGCGCCCTTCGGCCTTGAAGGCTGCGACCTGCTCGTCGGTGAGGTCGCGGTCGAAATTGTCGTAACCGAGCTGCGGGTCGCGGCCGGCGGCGATGTGGCGCTCCTTGACTTCCTCCGTCGTGGAGTACGCCGGGTAGACCTCGCCCGCCTCGATCAGTTTGTCCAGGACGTCTTTGTAGATGTCCATGCGCTGGGACTGGCGGTACGGCTCGTGCGGTCCCCCCGTGACCACACCTTCGTCCCATTCCATGCCCAGCCATTGCAGCGAATCAATGATCGCCTGGTAGGACTCTTCGGAGTCGCGGGCGGCATCCGTGTCCTCAATACGGAACACGAGAGTGCCACCGGTGTGCCTGGCTTGCGCCCAATTGAAAAGCGCCGTCCGGACCATCCCCACGTGGGGCGTTCCGGTCGGCGACGGGCAGAAACGTACTCGTACAGGTGCGTCAGTCATGCACCTTACTGTAGCGTGCGGGCGGCTACTTGCTCACGCGGGATAGGACTGCCCACATGTCGTTCGCCGTGGACGGGTCGTACCACCAGAAGTGGTTGGAGCCGTGAACCTTGATCGCCTGCACCGGCTTATTGCAGCCGGTTGCGGAGATACGCGTGGCGTTGTGGCCCAGCGGAGCCTTGGTGATGTGGCCGACGTTGCAGCCGTTGCGGCGCTCGTAGGAGCTGAACAGGTCCGGCACGCCGAGGTAACGGGTGCCGCGGCGCACACCGCCGTTGTAGGCGGTCAGCGTGTCGTTCGTGCCGTGGTACGCGAGGAACGCGACCGGAATGTTCTGGCAATTGGCGTTCACCGGCCAGTAGTACGCGCCGGACACACCAGCGACACCGGCAAAGAGGTCGGCCATGTGGCACGCCGAGACAGCAGCCATGCCGCCGCCGGTGGACATGCCAGTGGCGTAGATGCGGCGGCGGTCAATGTTGTAGTAGCGCTGCAGGTCGTTGATCATCGCGCGGACAAAGCGGATGTCCTCGCCCGCACGGGTCGACGCAGTCGGCGAGCCCTCCCAAGAGGCGCCAATGGCACGCGGGTACACGATGATCGCGTCGCGGCCCACATTCGACTCGCGCAGACGGGAGTAGTTGCGGAAGTTCTCCGCAGAATCCTGGTACGCGGAATAGCCGACCATGACTGGTGTCGGACGCGAGGGGTTGTAGCCGCGCGGCACCCAGATGAGGTAGGAGCGGTTACCCACACGGATCTCGCCGTTATTTCCCGGCGCAACGGGCTGACCTGCTGTGGCACGCCACGGACCCGTAGATGGCTTAGGGGCCGGCGCGGGAGCCTTGGCCGGCGCCTGAGCCGGCGCAGGGATCGGGTTATAAGGAACCGAGGAACCAACGCCCGAGGGGATAGCACCGTTGACTTGGCGGGCCATGTCATTCCACGCGCGGTTGGCATTGTTCGCTGCGTCCGCAGCAGCCTTCGCCGCGGCATCAGCAGCGTTGCTGGAGCCTGCGGTGAGCTGCTCCGGGGACGGAAGCCCCTGAGCCTGCGCGGGTGCCGCCACAATGCCGGCGACCATCAAAATTCCTGCTGTGGCACCCATGAGCCGGCGGCCCCAGGTATTGGCGATTTTCATATGCGGCCTTTCGGGAAAAGTGTGAAAAGGAGGAGGCAAGCAATCGAGGCCGTCTCAGTCCGGTTAGACCCCAATAGTCACTTGCGTAACATTAGTTACAGGCGATCCGTTGTTCAACAGAACTTCGAAGATTTCTGGCGTTCGGCTGAAATCCGCTGAACAGCGAGCACTCTGATTCTAAAGCCCCGCCCTCAAAGTGCCACATGCCGCCCACTAGAATCGGTCCACATGTCATCCCACCGCCCCGATACCGCGCCAGACTTCCTGCTCTCACGCGCGGACGGCTCCGTGCGCACGCAAGGCTCCCGCACGAGCTTTATCGACGCCTGGGATGCCATCACCGCCCTTGAACGGGGAGACACCGAAATGATTGTGGGTGCCCTGCCATTCGACAGGGATGCCCCCGCCGCGCTCACCGTCCCCGAAACGATCATCCGGGAACCCGGACCGCTCGAACCGCACGCATATTACCGGGTCGGCGAAGGTGCCCAGCTCTCCGCCCACGTCACCGGATACGACCCCGAGCCGCACGAGCATCTCCGCCGCATTGAGGCTGCCGTCGCCACCATCGAGGACTCATTGCTGAACAAAGTTGTTCTCGCCCGCGCCGTGGACATCGCATTTGATCCGCCTGTGGACGCCCGACTGGTCGCCGCCCGCCTCATCGACCTCTCCCGCACCCGCGACGGCTTCATCGCCGATCTCACCCCCGCCGGGAAGCCCGGACACATGCTGGTCGGCTCTTCGCCTGAGCTCCTAATCAAGCGGCGAGGGTTGACAATTTCCTCCTATCCCCTTGCCGGATCAGCAGCACGCATTTTCGACGACCCAGCCGCTGATGCCGCAGCCGGCGAAGCGCTCGCGCACTCCGCAAAGGACCTTGACGAGCACTCTTACGTGGTCGAGCACATCCGATCCGTACTGGAACCGTTGTGCGAGGAGCTCACCATCCCGGATCGACCAGTGCTGACCAAAACGAACGAGATGTGGCACCTAGCCACCCCGATTTCAGGCACGCTGCGCACCCCTGCACCGACCGCGCTCGACCTTGCCGCACGCCTCTATCCCACCCCGGCGGTGTGCGGCTCTCCGCAGCACGCCGCGGAAGCCCTGATCACCACCGCCGAATCGGACAGGTCCTTCTACGCGGGAACCGTCGGGTGGTGCGACAGCAGCGGCGACGGTGAATACATGGTCTCGATCAGGTGCGCCGAAGTCGACGGCGACGGAACATTCGCCCGCGCTTGGGCCGGCGGCGGGCTCGTCGCAGCCTCCGACCCAGAGCAGGAACTGGCGGAAACCACCGCTAAGCTGCGCACCATCCAGCGTGCGCTGGGCTTGTGACCGTACTTCTAAGTGCCCCGGAAATGAAAAAACTCCCCGCCGTAATCGCGCAGCGCACAATTGGCGGGGATGGGTGAAGCGGATTTTAGGCGCGCTCGACCGGGTTCTTCAGTGTGCCGATGCCGCCGATCTCCACCTCGATCGTGTCGCCCGGAACCATCTCCGCGGTTCCAGCCGGTGAACCGGTGCAAATGACGTCCCCCGGCAGCAGGGTGTAGGCAGAGGTGATGAATTCGATGATGGTGCCCAGCTTCCAAATCATCTGGTTGGAGTTGGAGTCCTGCTTCGTCTCCGTGGTCCCCTCGTGAGTCAGGTGAGCCTTGATGGGCAGATCATCAAAGTCGAATTTGTCCAGATCGGTCTCAATCCATGGACCAAGCGGACAGAACGTGTCGATGCCCTTGGCGCGCGCCCACTGTCCGTCGGAGAACTGGAGGTCGCGGGACGACACATCGTTGACGATAGTCACTCCGCGCACGACAGATTTCCAGTCTTCTGCCTTGACATTCTTGCACGGAACGCCGATCACCAATGCCAGCTCACCTTCGAACTCGACTCGGGTGGCAAACTCCGGGATTTTGATCGGTGCTTCCGGCCCGATCACAGCGGTCGGGGGCTTGAGGAAGAGGGTCGGCGGCAAGTGCTCTGCGGACTGCTTGAACACCTCCGCAACGTGGTCGGCGTAGTTGCGGCCGATTGCAACTACCTTACTGGGAAGCATCGGGGCGAGCAGGCGCACGTCTTCTAGGGCCCACTCTTTGCCCGTGTACTCGGGATCCGTGAATGGGGTCCCTTTGATCTGCTTCGCGGTGGTCGCATCGTCGTCGATGACCGCGAATGTCATTCCCTCAGGTGTCGCAATTCGTCCAAAACGCATGCCCACGAGCATACGCCACGGGCCTACCCCACCGCGTAGGGTTAGCCGATCAATTCTGGTCTATTGATAGCGCTATTGATAGCTCACGAACCACGGACGCGGCTGCACCATGTTGTACGTCTGTTCAGGAGTGAACATCGGCATGTCCTCGTCGATGAAGTTCTTCCATGCCATGAAGAATTGCGGCTGAAGGTCCTGGCGCATCACATTCCATGTCTCAAACTTCTGCTCTGCCGTACCGTGACCGTCCGCGTGCAGGATGAAAGAGAGCTCGGGTGCGGATGTCTGGATGTTCTCCCGATCCGGCAACATGGCTAACTGGAACTGGTGAATAATCAGCGCTTTTTGCGGCAGGCCATTTTCGCGCGTGAGGTTTGCCAACCATTCCGTCGCCTCGTTGATTTCAGCGGCGGACGATGACCCAACCTGTGCTGCCGGCTGCTGACCGGGCTGCAACTTCCATTCGGCATCGAGTGCGAGACCCACATTAGGGCGCTTGAGCAGTTCCTCATAGCGTACTGCCTGTTCCTTGAACGTAGTCAACCCCGGCTGCAGATCAATGACGGCATACCCGCCAGCTTCTGTGATCGCGTCGATGTACGGTTCCAGCTCCGCGGGATCCGACTCGTTGGTGAAGTTGCCGTCGTCGCCGGGTTCGGACGAGGCCACAGTGGCAATTACCTCGAATGCCGGAATGATCTTCTCATCGGTGAGCTCCTGGTATTGGCGCGCCCATTCTTTGACCACATTGACCGCCTCAGCAGGGGGCTGCTCCCCCATTTGACCCAATGCGGGCCCGGAGGGGTGACCGTAGGTGGCGATCATGCGCCGCCCTGGGAACACAAGACCGCCGCCGCCCGGCAGCTCCCCGTTCTTGGCCAGCTCGATGGTGGAGCGGAAGCGCTCAGTGCTGCCGAACTGCCGGCCCAAGGCGAGGGCCTTCTTGTCCGTGACCTGGTCCATCGATTCCTTTGTCACCCTCGGATCAGCGTAGGACAGCACAGTGACAGGGAGCTTCGATGCCGCCGCTGTGGCCGCCGCCGCGAAGGACGTCAGCTCGGTGGCGAAAATCGGGACATTCCCGTTCTCCTGCGGTGCCCCGCCAGCGTTACGGGCGCGTTCCACAATCGCAGTGATTTCCTGATCTTTCTCAGCCGTCACTGGTTGGGTGTCCGTAATCAGCTGCAGATCTTCCGGCTCCGTCTCCGCACCCGCTTTCTCACCCACGTGAATAACGCGGGTCGCGCCTAAACGCCGTATCTCTTCGTCGACAGCCGCGGCTGCTTGAGGTGCCGAGAATCTGGTCAGCATCGGTACACCGAGATCCACCGCGATAGCGGCGGCCTTAAGGCGGTTCTCCCTGTCGGGAGCTGAGACGACAACGGTGTCGGATTCGGGGAAGAATTTCTGCGACACCTCTGCACCGCTGCCGTCCGGATCGGCGATCACCTGGGAGCCGTCTTTGACCAGAGAAGCCGCGAAACTGTTGTCCTCTGCCGAGATTGAGCTCTCGGCAGAGCCCGAGCTCCCAGTCCCCTCCCCGCCGAAAACCGAGCACCCGGAAATCAGCATCGAGGTGGATACCGCAACTGCGGCGACTGTCATGGGCCGGGATCTAAAACGCATGGGAAGAACCCTACTTCAGGGCTTCCGCTATGCGTGTTCCGACCTGTTGCGTGAAATTCGATTCAGAGGTAGAGCCGACAGAGAAATCGGTGTCGCGCCGGGCGGAGACATCTGCGGCGACGGCATCTTCGATGCGGGTGGCTCCGGTTTCGTCGTCAAGCCAGCGGAGCATCATCGCGACGGAAAGAATCATCGCGGTCGGGTCAGCTAGCCCCTTGCCTGCGATGTCTGGGGCGGAACCGTGCACCGGCTCGAACATGGACGGGTTGGTGCGGGAGGCGTCGATGTTGCCCGAGCACGCGAGACCGACGCCGCCGGCAACGGCGCCGGCCAGGTCGGTGAGAATGTCGCCGAAGAGGTTGTCAGTGACAATCACGTCGTAGCGGCTCGGGTCGGTGACCATGTAAATGGTTGCGGCATCGATGTGGTTGTAGTCGACCTCAACTTCCGGGTACTCGGCCGCGACATCATTGACCGTGTTCTGCCACAAAGCGCCCGCGTTGGTCAGCACGTTGGTCTTGTGCACGAGGGTGAGCTTCTTGCGGCGCGCCATCGCTGTCTCGAAACCGTGGCGGACCAGGCGCTCGACACCGTAGCGGGTGTTCTGGGAGACCTCGCACGCGACCTCCGCCGGGGTGCCCTGGCGCAGGGTTCCGCCGTTGCCGGCGTAGAGTCCCTCGGTGCCCTCGCGAACAACCACGAAGTCGATCTCGCCCGGGTTAGCCAGAGGACTCACCGCCGTCGGGTACAGCTTCGACGGGCGCAGGTTGACGTAGTGATCGAGCTTGAAGCGCAGCGGCAGCAGCAGGCCGCGCTCGAGGACACCGGCAGGAACGCGCTCCGGATCACCGATGGCCCCGAGCAGGATCGCGTCGTGCTCGCGAAGGCTGGCCAAGTCATCGTCCGTAAGCAATTCGCCGTTGCGCAGATAGCGTCGGGCGCCGAGGTCGTACTCGGTCAGCTCCACGTCGTCGCGCACCGCGCGCAGGACCTTCAGTCCCTCTTCCATTACTTCGGGACCAATGCCGTCCCCTGCAATCACCGCAATTTTCATGCGCTTCAGCTTAACAACAACGGCTTAACGGATTCGCCTCTTGGTGCGTCCAACGCGCCTTCCGGATCGTGACGGGGCGCATGCCCGGGGGCGACATGCAGTGAGCCCCAGATGACGTTCTCATCCGGGGCTCACTCCTACTGCGGGAGAAATTTAGTCGAGGTCGAGCTGAATGCAGTCGGCCTCGATCGACTGAGCCACTGCATCCTCGAGCTCCTGCGGGACCTCGGACTCGACGCGGAGAATGAGGAAAGCACCGTCGCCTTTAGCGGACTGTGTGAGGGCGGCAGCCTCGATGTTGATGCCCTCGTTGCCCAGCTGGGCACCGACGTGGCCGAGAGCGCCCGGCTTGTCGGTGTAGGAAAGGAACAGGTTGCGGCCCTGTGCGCGCATGTCCACGCCACGGCCGTTGATGCGCACGATCTTCTCCACGCGCTCCAGGCCGGTCAGGGCACCCTCCACGGTCGCAGTCTCGCCGTTGGCGGACACGACCTGCACTTCGAGGGCGGAACGGTGGTCGCGGGACTCGTTGGCCACACCAGATTCGACCTCTAGGCCGCGAGCTTCCGCGATCGCCGGGGCGTTGACAAAGGTCACAGGCTCTTCCACGATGCCGGAGAACAAGCCGCGCACAGCCGACAGAGCCAGCGTCGACGGGTCCTCGGTGGACAGCTCGCCGCGGGCGGTGACGCGGAGGGACACCGGGGCGTCGTCAAGCAGCTTGCCCGCGAGAAGGCCGAGCTTGCGTGCCAGCTCCAGCCACACAGCCACCTCTTCGCCGACGGCACCGCCGACGACGTTGACGGCGTCGGGCACGAACTCGCCCACCAGCGCCTTCAGCACAGAACCAGCGACATCAGTGCCCGCACGGTCCTGCGCCTCGCTTGTCGACGCCCCGAGGTGCGGCGTCACCACAACCTCCTCGAGAGCGAACAACGGAGAATCCGTGCAGGGCTCGGTGGCGTACACGTCGAAGCCGGCGCCACGGATGGGGCCGTTCACAATGGCGTCTGCAAGCGCCTGCTCGTCGACAAGCCCTCCGCGCGCGGCGTTGATGATGATCTGGCCTTCCTTCGCCTTGGCCAGCAGCTCCGCGTTGAACATGCCCTGTGTCTCTTTGGTCTTGGGCAGGTGAATGGTGACAAAGTCCGCGCGGGAGACGAGCTCCTCCAGCTCCACGAGCTCTACACCGAGCTGTGCGGCGCGTGACGGGTTCGCGTACGGGTCATAAGCGATGACCTCGGTCTCGAATGCTGCGAGGCGCTGGGCGAAGAGCTGGCCGATGTGGCCGAAGCCCACGATGCCGACGGTCTTGCCGAAGATCTCCACACCCTTGAATGCGGAACGCTTCCACTCGCCGTCGCGCAAAGTCTTGTCGGCGGCCGGGATCTGGCGTGCGGTGGACAAAAGGAGCGCGATTGCATGCTCGCACGCGGAGTGGATATTCGACGTCGGCGCGTTGACGACCATCACGCCGCGCTGCGTTGCCGTGTCCACGTCGACGTTGTCCAAACCGACACCTGCACGGCCCACAATCCGGAGGTTCGGTGCTGCCTCAAGGACTTCACTGTCCACTGTCGTCGCGGAACGGACGAGAAGAGCCTGCGCCTCGGGCACGGCCGCGAGCAGTTCCTCGCGGTTGGGGCCGTCGACCCACCGCACCTCCACGGAATCGCCCAAGGCGTCGACGGTCGACTGGGCGAGCTTGTCTGCAATGAGGACAACGGGCTTGGCTTCGGGGTTGGACACGGATGCGGTCACGGTGCTCATCTCCTACGGCGTAGTGGTTGGCGGATATTGATTCATTAAACCTTAATCCGGCATCTGAGGAAGCGAGGAAATATTATCCAAGTCGCCCGGCGCGACCGCCGCTTCCGCCTCGCGGATGCGCTCCGCCAGCTTCTCCGCGGTCCCGAAACGGCCGAGCGCCACCAAAGGCTTCTCAGATAATCCCGCGGTGAGGACCAGAGTGCGCTCGCTCACCCTCGGATCCGGCTGGTCGGTCACGAAAACGCTTGCGCCGAACGCCCGAGCCGTGGCTATCGACGCGATGGATGTGGACGGCAGAGCGATGACCTGCGGAGCCATCTCTGCATCCTGGCGCGACCGCACTGGAACCACACCGGATTCTGCACCGGCACTGACATGCTGGGGCGGCCCGTACGTGGCATTCAGCCACGTCGGTTCCATCTCCTTCAAATCAGCCACCGCCGCAGCAGCATCTGCGGGCCGTGAGACTTCCCGCTCTTGAAAGCGCAGTGCTGTCGCCTTCTCCAGAGCCTCAAGTCCGCCCGGATCTTTAATCACCCGAAGCTGCTCCGTGTAGCCCAGCACCGGCACATCCCCCACCGCAAAGACGGTGTGTGTGGACATGCGCTCGATCTCACGGATGACCTCCGCGTGCTGGGCGCTGTGATAAATGATCATCGGGGCGTGGACAACCACTGCGAGCGATGCCGCACGGAGCTGCGATGCGGGAGTGTCGTCGGCGAGGATGAGCACCTCGGATGCCGGGAAGAAAAGCTTGCTGGTGGCAAAACCGTCCGGGTCGTCAATCACCACCGGCTGCTCCTCGAAGCGGTCCGACACATGGCGCGACTGGTTGACGGTGCGCGCTTCCTGCAGGACCGGGTCTTCTTGCGGCTTTTCCTCTACTCCTTCCCCCGTGCACCCGGTGAGCAGAAGCGCGGCGCTCGCGAGAACTGCAGTCAGCTGCTTGAATTGGGCAGCTCCTGTCATTCGGCGCCTTCGTTCACGTCTCCACTGCCTTCGTGGTCAGAGACCTGCGCGATGACGTCGCTGACGTCCTCGTTCACATCGCGGACCACCTGCTTATTCATCGCGTACTCGATGATGCCCACCATCCGGTCGCGGCGGTCGATGAAATACGCCTGCCAGTTCGAGGTGAACAGGTACTCCGGCTCAAGTTCATGGGTGGACAGGACGGCATCGAACTCCTCGTCCTCCATGATTGCCTTGGATTGCAGGCGCGACAAGTAACGCTTCGGATCCGCATCCTCGATCACAGCCTCGGTGCGCTTGCCAAGCGGGGTGCGGTTGAGCACTGACTGGGCGAGCTCTGGCTTCACACCGTGCACCCGGCAGAACCCGTCGGGGAAGACTTGATGGAACCCCGGTCTAAGCTCCGCGGCCGTCGCCGCTGTGAACGTCTTCCCGGTGCGCCAGTCGCGGGCACCGCGCGCCATCAGCAGGGAGAAAAGACCGCGGTAAACACCGGAGTCAGCGCGGGCGGTAATGAGCCGAGACTCGTTGAAGGAGGCGTCCTGGACCGTCTTCGGCACAACGTCGGTGTCGCCCTTCGCCCAGGGAGTGACCTGATCCACGTCGGAACCTGCCCGGATCGACGGTGCGTGCGCTCCGTAGAGCTCGCCGAACACACCGTTCCAGTACCACTGGTTGATCCGGTCCCAGGTACTTGTCTGCTCCAGGCAGCCTTCCTCCCAGGACAGGCGGGCAAGAATGACGGCAAGCGGGACCAGCTGGTGGGAATACGGCACCTGATCAACGGAGAAGATGCACCGGTCCGACAGAAAATCGGCCGCGCGGATGAAGCCGCTGAGCAAATCGCGGGAAGCCCACAAGTAGTCGTGGAGACTGAGGTTGAGGATGTCGCCGCGGTGTCCCCGGGCCGACCCATGGGTGCTGGTGACTAGAAGGGACACACCGCGCAGGAAGCGGACACGGTCGATCTCGTCGAGAGCTGGGTGAGCACGGAGCACGGCCTCGCACTCGTCCCAGTGCGCCGCGAGGGAGAAGCCAGGGTCCTCGAGCGCGAACACCGCGGTGAGCAGCTCAAAGACGTCCATGGACACGCCCGTGGAATTGGCCTGGGCGAAGACTTGGCCGACACCGATTTGGGAGGTCCCGCGGTCAAGACGAGTCATCGGCACGTCGTAGGCTGCCAGTGGACGCAGAACGCGCCGGTGGAATTCCTTCACGTCTTCACGCACGGCGGGATCATCGGTGTTCGCCGCCATATCGAAGAGAAGGTCGTTGCCTTCTTCCCACAGCAGCGCAGAAACGGGCACCACGTAGTTGTCCACCATTGTCTGGCGGTCCGTGATGCCGCCCTCGATGTCCGGACCGAAGTGGGAGCGCACCACTCCGTCGTCGTCAACCGCGAAAATCGCTTCCGACGGCATCGGGTCACTCGCGACAGCCGCGCGCACATCCACGAAAAAGCGGCGGAAGATGCTCCTGCCCCGGAAGTCGAGCACCTCGATGCGCCCGTCGCCCTGCAGCGTCAGGTACAGCGACGACAGCCTTTGCTGGCCGTCCAGCAAGAGCAGTCCCGGTTGTTCGTCCGTCTCCGGTGCGCCCGGGAGAGGTCGCGGCCGGAATCTCATCGGTTCGTTGCGCGTGTCCAGCGCCAGCAGCGTGCCCACCGGGTAGCCGCGCAGCACCGCGGACAGGAGCGTCCGGGTCCGGTCGACATCCCACAGGTAAGTCTGCTGGAAGTCCGGAGTTTGGAGTTCGCCGCGCTCAGCGCGGGCGAATAGGTCGGTCAAGGAGTAGCTAGGCGTTGTAAACCCCATGGCTCCGAGTCTAGATCAGACTCCGCCGTCACGAGGAGCACAGTAAACCTCGTGCTCGTAGTGCCCCGGACCTTCGATTTGAATGGTGGCATGCTCGATCCCAAGTTCCCTCAACCGCCCCTGCGCCCGATCGAGCAGAACTCCGTGATCGGCCGTAGTAATAAGGTGCACGGTGCACAGCACATCCGTTCCGCCCGCGGACCACAGATGCAGGTCGTGGATCGCATCCACGCCTTCGAGCGCCACCAGCTCGTCCCCGACCGCTTCCGGGTCGACACCATCTGGGACGCGTTCCAAGAGCACGCTTATCGACGTCTTCAGCAACCCCCACGCCCTTGGCAACACCAACCCGGCGATGATCAGCGAGGCCACCAGATCTGCCCCGGTGAATCCAGTGACGGCGATGACCACGCCGGCAATGATCACAGCGACCGATCCGAGCAGGTCCACTAAAACGTGCAGAAAAGCGCCCTCGATATTGATCGACTGCTTCCGCTGAGCTTGCAGAGCAGCTGCCGATGCAGCGTTAGCTACCAAACCGATCACGGCCACAATGATCATCGTCCGGGTGTCGATGGGCTCGGGCCTACCAATCCTCTGGACCGCCTCCACCACGATCCACACGGAGATAAGCGCCACCGTTACAGCGTTGACCGCCGCAGCCAGCACTTCCGCACGCCGGTACCCGAATGTCGCGTACTGCGACACCGGCCTGCGCCCCAGCGACACCGCCACGAGCGCGATGATCAGACCAGTGGCGTCCGAAAGCATGTGCATCGCGTCGGCCATGAGCGCCATCGATCCCGACAGCCATCCACCGATCAGCTCCGCAAAGAAAACCACCGCAGTGATGCCGAGCGCAGTGCCCAACGCCCAAAACGGCGCGTCGCCCACACTGTGATCGTGGTGATCGTGGTGATCGTGCGCGTGACCGTGCCCGTGGGGGGCGTGGCGACCGTGCGCGTGTTCCGTCATGGTCACCACTCTATAACAAATTGGCGCTTAATGCAACCTTATTGAAAATGCCGCGCCTCAACACCACTTCGCTCACCTGCATAGACCTTGGTTTCCCTCGTTGGCCGCGCAAGACCGCCATGAGAGCTCCGCGTCGCGACTCTGAAAATCCTGTTACTGTGGGGCGCTGACTGATTAACCGGTCTATTACTTAGGAAACCTTACTTAGAAAGGTGGTCGCATTATGACCAGCAAGACCCCGAACGATCCGAACAACCTGCCCAAGGAAGCTGCTGACCGTCTCGGCCACGGCGAGCGCGTCACCGACAACCTTGACGAGACCCGCGTTCACGACAAGCTGAACGAGACCCGCGTCAACGAGGAGCGCATCAAGCCGGCCGACACCACCGCTACCCGCGAGGTCCGCACCGAGACCCGTCCGGCAACCACCGGCGGCTCCACAGTCGCTGAAGAGGGCGAGGGCGGCAACGGCTGGTGGAAGTGGCTGCTCGGCCTGCTGGCTCTGGTCCTGCTGGGCCTGCTGATCTGGTCCCTGGTCAGCGGCGGCGACGACGAGTCCACCGACTCCACCTCCGTCACCGGCACCACCACTGTCGATGTCACCACCACCGAGGCAGCCACCGCTTCCGCTGATGCCGCCGGTACCGCAGGCGATGCCACCGACGCTGCTGGCGATGCAGCTGGCAACGCCACCGACGCCGCAGGCGATGCAGCCGGTAACGCTGGCGACGCCATCGGCGACGCTGCAGGCAACGCCACCGACGCTGCAGGCGATGCTGCCGGCAACGCTGGCGAGGCCGTTCAGAACGCCACCAACTAATTAGTCGCTCGCCGTTAAGTCCGGTTATCGCCGGACCACACGGCAGCCACTCACCCCGCATTCCCGCACAGGGATGCGGGGTTTTCCTGTGCTCACTCTTCTCACACATCGGCAGTGGCCGGCACCATCGCCTCCACACCCCTTGACTGTGCCAGTTTGCGCCACCGCCGCCACGCCGCGGTCAGGAACTGAGCCGTCCCCTACCCCGTTCAGCCCTTTTCGACCGCGTCACACATATCCGTGATGGCGCATTCACCCATTGACAGTCCCGTCAGGCTTGGGAGTCGTCTTCTCAGTTCATGCCAACCAGTTAATGCCAAAGTGCACGGCAGGCGGCTGGCGCCGGGGCAATGGGAGGACCGGCGCTGGCAGACGAACCGGAGGAAGACCGGTGCAAAGGCGAGCAAGGGCAGAAGCATCCACAGCCTGAGTAGCGCGAACCTGATCGGCAACAATCGAACGGGAACTTCGCTGAAATGGCCCGTATGCCAAACTGCGCAGACATACACGTCGGTGGTTACGGTCGATCGTTACCGTTCGCTCTCTGCTGGGCGCTAAAGCGGGCATAGAGAAACCGCCCAGAACCACGATGGCTCTGGGCGGCTGGTCTATTTTCTACCGCGGGCTTGTACTGCCCGGGCCGTACCGGGATGGCTTAGCGGGCGGTGTCGTTGAGCGGGTTCTGGACCCAGCTCATCATGTCACGGAGCTGGGCACCGGTCTTCTCGATCGGGTGCTGGGCAATGTTCTCGCGCAGGCCCTCGAGCTCCTTGTTGCCGCCCTCAACGTTTGCGATCAGACGCTTGGTGAATTCACCGGACTGAATGTCCTTGAGCACCTCACGCATACGGTCCTTGGCACCCTCATCGACAACACGCGGGCCAGAGAGGTAGCCACCGAACTCAGCGGTGTCAGAGACGGAGTAGTTCATGTTGGCAATACCGCCTTCGTAGATCAGATCCACGATGAGCTTCATCTCGTGGAGGCATTCGAAGTACGCCATCTCCGGCTCGTAACCGGCTTCGGTGAGGACGTCGAAGCCGTTCATGATCAGCTCTTCCAGGCCACCGCAGAGAACCGCCTGCTCACCGAACAAGTCGGTGACGGTCTCAGCTTCGAACGTGGTCGGGATGACACCGGCACGGGCACCGCCAATCGCTGCCGCGTAAGACAGAGCGAGGGCCTGGCCGTTGCCGGACGGGTCCTGCTCGACGGCGATGAGGCACGGAACGCCCTTGCCGTCAGCGAAGGTGCGGCGGACCAAGTGACCCGGACCCTTCGGGGCAACCATGGCGACGGTGATGTTGTCGGCCGGATCAATGAGCTTGAAGTGGATGTTCAGGCCGTGGCCGAAGAACAGGGCATCGCCCTCGTTCAGGTTGGGCTCAATGTCGTTTGTGAAGATCTCGGCTTGGGAGGTGTCCGGAGCCAGGAGCATGATCACGTCGGCCCACTTGGATGCTTCCGCGTTGGACTTGACCTCGAAACCAGCTTCGCGTGCCTTCTCCGCGGACTTGGAGCCCTCACGCAGACCGATGACCACCTCAACACCGGACTCGCGCAGGTTCTGAGCGTGCGCGTGGCCCTGGGAGCCGTAGCCGATGACTGCGACCTTGCGGCCCTGGATGATGGACAGATCAGCGTCGTCGTCGTAGAAAACTTCAATTGCCATGAGCTGAGCACTCACCTTTCTTTGTATCTGCGCACTTTAAGCGCCTTGAACATGCGGTTGACACGCAAAGGGCTTATGGGGCCGGAACGCGTCCCGCATGTTGGGCGACAAGTTTCACTATACGGGACGCTTGTCGTCCATTGTGGGATGAGGGCACCTATTTGGACGGTGCCATTGTCTTTGGCCCGCGGTTCAGTGCGACCTGGCCGGAGCGCACCAGTTCGCGAATGCCGAACGGCTCGAGCACTTCGAGGAACGCGAGCAGCTTGCTCGGCGTACCGGTCGCCTCGATCACCACGGAATCCGGGGCGACATCCACCACGCGGGCACGGAAAATGTTGGCGGCGTCGACTACCTGCGGGCGGTTGCTGTTGTTGGCGTTGACTTTGACCAGCATGAGCGACCGCGCGATCGTGTTCTCCTCCTCGAGGCGGACCACCTTGATCACCTGGATCAGCTTGTTCAACTGCTTGGTCAGCTGCTCCACTGCATGCTCGGACGCGTCGACCACGACGGTGAGACGGTTGATGCCCGGTGTCTCCGTCTTAGCTGAAGTCAGCGAAACTAGGTTGAAGCCGCGGCGGGTGAACATCGCGGTAACGCGGGTGATAATGCCGTCGACATCCTCCACCAGAACGGAGAGGACACTACGGGTGACATCGTCGAAGATCTCGTTGTTGTTCATCATTATTTTTCCTCCGCTTCAGCCGCAGATTCGTTCTTTGATTCGGCCACAGTCTCGTGGATGTCGGCTGGGGATTCGCCGGCGGACATGTCTTCGTCGAAAAGCGGGCGCAGATCGCGCGCGTACTGGATCTCGGAGTTGGAGCTTCCAGCGGAGATCATGGGCCAGACTTGGGCGTCCTCGCCGACAACGAAGTCGATGAGCACTGGTCGGTCGTTGATCTCGCGTGCACGCTTGATGGCGGGCAGGACCTCTTCCTCAGTGGTTACGCGGATGGCTTCGGCACCGAGCGCACCAGCAAGGGCGAGGAAGTCCGGAATGTACGACTCATCCTGGTGCAGTTTGGTGTGCGAATAGTGGCCGTCGTAGAACAGCGTCTGCCACTGGCGGACCATGCCCAGGTTGCCGTTGTTGATCAGGGCGATCTTGAACGGGAAGCCCTCCACGGCGGCGGTGGTGATCTCCTGGTTGGTCATCTGGAAGCAGCCGTCGCCGTCGATGGCCCAGACTTCCTTGTCCGGGCACGCGGCCTTTGCGCCGAGAGCCGCCGGGATGGAGTAGCCCATGGTGCCCAGGCCACCGGAGTTCAGCCAAGTACGCGGATGCTCGAAGTCGAGGAACTGCGCGGACCACATCTGGTGCTGGCCAACGCCGGCGACGTAGATCGCCTCGGGCCCCACCTCTTTAGCTAAGGTCTCAATAACGAACTGCGGGGACAGCGTGCCGTCTGCGTGCTTCTCGTAACCGCGCGGGAAACGCTCCTTCATGTCGGCGAGGTAGTCCTTCCACTCGCCGATTTCGGGGGCGGAGATCTTCTTTCCCTTCTGGAACGGCTCGGTCAGCTCGCGCAAGACCTGCTTGGCATCGCCGACGATCGGCACGTCGACGGCACGGATTTTGCCGATCTCGGCGGGGTCCACATCAGCGTGGATCACCTTTGCGTCGGGAGCGAAGTGCTCGGGGTCACCGGTGACACGGTCATCAAAACGCGCGCCGATAGTGATCAGAAGGTCAGCCTTCTGCAGAGCAGCGACGGCGGGAACGGTGCCATGCATGCCCGGCATTCCCATGTTGAGCGGGTGGTGCGACGGGAAGGCGCCAAGCGCCATGAGCGTGGTCACCACAGGAACGCCAGTAGCCTCGGCGAACTTGAGGAGCTCCTTCGAAGCATTGGCCTTGATGATGCCGCCGCCAGCGTAGATCACCGGGCGCTCAGCCTGGGAAATCATCTTCGCGGCGGACGTGATCTGGCGGCCGTGCGGATTCGTCGTTGGCTTGTAGCCCGGCAGGTCCACAACCGGCGGCCACTGGAAATCGATCTCGGCATTCTGGACGTCCTTAGGAAAGTCCACGAGGACCGGGCCGGGGCGGCCGGTGCTTGCAAGGTGGAAGGCCTCAGCCAACGCCTGCGGGATCTCCTCCGGATCCGTCACCATGATGCTGTGTTTAGTGATCGGCATGGTGATGCCGCGAATGTCTGCCTCCTGGAACGCGTCGGTGCCCAGCAGGGGTGTGCCCACCTGACCGGTGATGGCCACGATTGGCACCGAGTCGAGGTACGCATCGGCCAAAGCGGTGACCAGGTTGGTTGCACCGGGACCCGAGGTAGCCAGGCACACGCCGACTTTTCCGGACGCCTGAGCATATCCCTCAGCGGCGTGGCCGCCGCCCTGCTCGTGGCGCACCAAAACGTGGCGCAGCTTCTTAGCGGCAAACAGGGCGTCGTAAAGCGGCAGAACCGCACCCCCTGGAATGCCGAAGATGACCTCGGTGCCCAGCTCCTCGAGGCTGCGGACGATGGCTTCCGCGCCTGTCATCCGCTCCGCCTGTTTCTTTTGTGACGCTGCCACTATTCTCCGAACTCCTTTTGGTGAGTTGTCAGCACTCTGGGTGATCCTGTTTTCCTATGACAAGCGCCCCCGCTCTACAACCTGAGACGGGGGCGCTTGCTTTGCGACGGCTACATAGACGAGTACGTCGCGCGTGAGACAAGCGCCGCGCGAATTACTGCTACTAGGCCATTCAAGATCATGCCTAGATCATACACATCTCTCAGGAATCTAACGTGCATTAGGGGCTACTCTTGGCACTGTTATGCCTTTCACTCTCATTCTCGAACACATGTGGCGCTGGTTCGCCGACACCGGCATTAACCTCGCCCTTCTCATCGTTTTGGCGATGCTGGTTCCGCGTGCTGGGCGCCTGGCCAACCGGTACGTAGAACGCCAAGTCGCCGATGCCAAGGACCCGGACGAGGGCAAATCGTCCCTGGCTATCGCTGGTGTGGTGATCTACATCGTCCAGCTGCTGGCCTACTTCCTCATCCTGGTCTTCTTCCTCCAGCAAGTCGGGTTCTCCCTCGCTGGCGCGGCGATCCCCGCCACCGTCGTCTCGGCCGCAGTCGGTTTCGGCGCGCAGAACATCATCGCGGACTTCGTTGCGGGCTTTTTCATTCTTTCGGAAAAGCAGTACGGTGTCGGCGACCTGGTCACGTTCAAGATCGGCGGCGACGAAATCACCGGCGACGTCATCCAGATCACTATGCGCGCCACGCAGGTGCGCACGCTCGAGCAATACACAGTGACCATTCCGAACTCGACGGCACAGGTGTGCATCAATAACTCCAACGTATGGTCGCGGGCCCTCGTCGTGGTTCCAGTTCCACTTGCGCGCTCGCACGACGTGGATGAGGTGATCGCCCGCGCTGAGCGTGCGGCCCGCAAGGCTCTGGCCAACCCGGAGATCGCGCCTCTCATCCGCGGCGAGCTCATGTCGCAGCCCGGCATCGAGATCAACCCGCCGAATACCGTGGGCATGCCGTGGACTCTGGACATCAGGTTCATGGTCCGTTGCTCCCCCGGCGACCAGTTCCCCATCGAGCGTGCTCTACGCGTGCACATCCTCGAGGAATTCTTCGACGAATACGGTTCTGAGACAGCAACGCCCATGCTTGACGACGCCGCCACGCAGTCCTTCCCCGCTGTTTCCCCCGGCCGGTACAAGACCGGCTGGAGCGACTCGTACGAGCTCGACGACGAGACCGGGACCACTTCCTGGAATGGGAACGCAAGCACAGCTGCTGACACCAGTGCCCCTACGACGGCGACTCTTCCGGCCGGCAGTTCAACCCACGGCAGCAATGTTGTGGGCACCAACTCTGATCCTGAGCTGAATGACATGGAGGAAGTGCCGGCTGAGGAAGACCCGGCGGCGGCACCGGATCCTGGTGAAGAAAAGCCCGGCATCGGCACGTTCGGCGGGCGAATCAGGGCGTCGACAGGCCTGCTCATCACTCTCCTTCTAGGTCTGCTCATCCTCCGAGGCTTGACCATGGATGCCGGCGACGCGAGCGAAGCCAGGTCCGGTATCCTCGCCCCGCCGCGTTCCTCCACATCCTCCACGGAATCTTCTCCTGCTCCGGGCAGCGGAAATCGTTCCGAACCCGCCTCCGCCAGCCCGACCGAGCGCGCCACGTCTGAGCCGGAGCAGCCCGCGTCCTCCGGTACTCAGTCACCCGCGCCAGCGCCATCGCCGAAGAACTCCGACCAACGCCAGCCAGCGAATCAGCCCTCCGGCTCCAGCGTCCCCAGCGCCACCAACGGGCCCGCGAGCCCGGAGGCTCCAGGGCCTGCGTCCACCCCGAAACAGAGCCCGAGCGCAAGCCCGATAGCATGACACCATGACGTTCACCCCGGACCGCACCCACGTTATCGCCGCGGTGCTCATGACTGGCATCGCACTCATCGGTATCTCCTGGGCTCCCTTGAAGCTCGGGTGGCTCCTGATTTTCCCGATTATTTTCATCGCGTGGGTGCTCACCGCCAAGACTGTCGTAAATGACAACGGTATTAGCGTGTCCTACCTGTTCAAGAAGAACGTGAAACTGCCGTGGGACCAGCTTCGCGGCATCGGATTCGAGGGTTCCAGTGCGAAAGTAGCCACCGTAGACGGCAGGGAGTACACGTTGCCCGGAGTAACGTTCAACTCGTTGCCGGACCTCGCCGAAGCATCGTCCGGACGGATCGCCGATGTGATCACACAGGCCTCCGAAGCCGCTGACGGAATGATGGAGGTCACCGACCAGCACGGTGATTCCATCCTAGTCACGCCCGAGGAGTACAAGGAACGGACCGCCGCCGGCGAGAAGCTCTCCCGCATTCGCAGGGATACTGCCCACGACAACGGGCAGTAAGACTGGCGCCTATTAATCAGTGTTCGACACTATTCAAATCACCGCACAGTAATTAACAAGGAGTACGACCACATGCCTAACTCAATCCCGCTCCGTTCCCGCGTCACCACAGTTGGCCGCCAAGCAGCTGGCGCCCGTGCGCTGTGGAAGGCCACCGGCACGAAGGACAACGAGTTCGGCCGCCCGATCGTTGCCATCGTCAACTCCTACACGCAGTTCGTTCCGGGGCACGTGCACCTGAAGAATGTCGGCGATATTGTCGCCGAGGCCGTCCGCGAGGCCGGCGGCATTCCCAAGGAATTCAACACGATCGCAGTCGACGACGGAATTGCAATGGGTCACGGAGGCATGCTCTACTCGCTGCCGAGCCGCGAGATCATCTCCGACTCTGTCGAGTACATGGTCAACGCCCACACGGTGGATGCCATGGTGTGCATCTCCAACTGCGACAAGATCACACCCGGCATGCTGAATGCGGCAATGCGCCTGAATATCCCGGCTGTTTTCGTCTCCGGTGGCCCGATGGAGGCCGGTAAGGCCGTCGTCATCGACGGCGTCGCACAGACTGGAACGAAGACGAACCTCGTGGACGCCATGTCCAGCTCTGCTAATGACGCGATCTCGGACGCCGACTTGGACCGCATCGTCGAGTCCGCCTGCCCCACCTGCGGTTCGTGCTCAGGCATGTTCACCGCTAACTCCATGAACTGCCTGACTGAGGCGCTGGGATTGTCGCTGCCGGGCAACGGCACGACCCTGGCCACCCACACTGCCCGCCGCCGCCTGTTCGAACGGGCCGGCGAGGCAATCATGGACATCGCCCGCCGCTACTACGGCGAGGGCGACGAGTCGGTCCTGCCGCGCAACATCGCCACCCGCGACGCATTCCGCAACGCGATGGCACTCGACATGGCCATGGGCGGATCCTCCAACACGATCCTGCACACGCTCGCCGCTGCACAAGAGGGCGAAGTGAACTTCGACCTGAAGGACATCGACGAGCTGTCGCACGAGATCGCCTGCATTTCCAAGGTCGCTCCGAACGGCGACGCCCACATCGAGGATGTCCACCGCGCTGGCGGCATCCCCCGCATCCTGGGCGAATTGAACCGCGCTGGCCTGCTCAACACCGAGGTCCACTCCGTCGCCTACTCGAACCTCCAGGAGTGGCTGGACGACTGGGACATCCGGGGCGGCAAAGCTACCGACGAAGCCATTGAACTCTTCCACGCAGCTCCCGGCGGCGTTCGTTCCTCCGAGGCGTTCTCCCAATCCAACCGTTGGGACGAGCTGGACACAGATCCGGTGAACGGCGTCATCCACGATTTCGAGCACCCCTTCACTTCCGACGGCGGCCTCGTCGTGCTGCGCGGAAACTTGGCTGAAGACGGAGCGATCCTCAAGACCGCGGGTGTTGAAGAAGAGCTCTGGGAGTTCTCGGGCCCGGCCCGCGTCGTCGATTCGCAGGAGCAGGCAGTCTCCATGATTCTGGCCCGCGAGGTTCAGCCGGGAGATGTCGTGGTCATCCGATACGAGGGTCCCGCCGGCGGCCCGGGCATGCAGGAGATGTTGCACCCGACCTCCTTCCTGAAGGGCGCCGGTTTGGGCAAGGTCTGCGCCTTGATCACCGACGGACGTTTTTCAGGCGGCACGTCCGGCCTGTCCATCGGCCACATCTCCCCCGAGGCGGCACAAGGCGGTCTGATCGGCTTGATCGAAAACGGTGACACGATCCACATTTCCGTCCGCGACCGCAAGCTGCAGCTCGAGGTCGACGACGAGATCCTGGACCGCCGCCGCGCCGAGATGGAGCAGCGCGACAACCCGTTCACGCCGAACCGCACCCGCCACGTGACCAAGGCTCTGCGCGCCTACTCCAAGATGGCTACGTCCGCCGACAAGGGAGCTGTCCGCCGCGTCGACTAAGCTCCTGGTTCGACCCTTTCACGTGATCGAACCAGGATGAGGACATGCCGCTTCTTCTGCTGCTCGGCGCCGTGCTCGGCGCGCTCAATCTCGGCCAAAGTCTGTTTTTCGCCGCGCACGAAACGCTTCTCGACGTCGGGGTGTTCCGCGACGCCGGCGCCGCATTCGTAAATGGCGACCCGTTGTACGAAGGCTTCCCCACACGCAGCGGATTCGCGTTCATTTATCCGCCGTTCGCGGCTCTGCTCTTTGTCCCGCTGACGTGGGTGTCGGAGCTGACTATGGACATTCTGTGGAACTGCTCCATCGTTGCGGCACTGTTCGGCATCATGGCGATGGCGTGCCACCGTTTGGGCTTACGTCCGTGGTGGGCCTGGGCAGCTGCCCTGACGGGCTTTGCCACCTGCCTGGACACGATGTCGTCCAACCTCTACTACGGCCAGATCAATATCTTCCTGGTCCTACTGGTGGCAGCGGATGTTCTCGGGTATACGCCGAAGGCCGTGCGCGGCATCGGGATCGGAATTGCGGCCGGCATCAAACTCACACCTGCCGCCTACGGCGTCATCTTCCTCGTCCGAAAAGACTGGTGGTCAGTGGCCCGCTCCGCCGGTTTCTTCCTGCTCACCGCCGTCATCGGCTTCATTTTCCGTCCGCGTGAGTCGCTCTATTTCTGGACGGAAGAGTTCTTCGCCACCGATCGCGGCGGCGACGTCTACTACCCGCCCAACCAGGGTCTCGGGGGAATGCTGTCGCGGGGACTGGTGGATGCAGGAGTCGTCGAGAAGCTAGCGCCCGTAATTCTCATCCTGTTCGCCGCGGCGTCAATCTTCATCGCCTACCGGTTGGAGCAGCGCGGCCGCAGCGTCGAAGCTCTTCTCATCGTGGTGTTGGGGATCTCCCTCGGCGGACCGTTCGCTGTCTCCCACCACTGGGTCGGCATCGTGCTCGCCCTCCCGCTGATCTTCACAGTGAAGGAGCAAGGCCTCCGTTTCCTGCTCGCCGTGGCCGCTGGGGCGTGGATCGTTCCCGGTTACGAGCTCGTGGCAGAAGAAAAAGCCCAGGAATTCGCGTGGCCGCTGTGGTTCAACAGCAACATCATCGGCCTGATGGGCCTCGCGATATTCGTGGGCTACCTGATTTTCTGCTTCGGCGGGCGCCTCAGCGCGGATACGTTAAGCGAACCACCACATGAGGACGGCGGCGGCGATACCGATCGCAGCGCACATCCAGGAGCTGACCATCGGCCGTCGCGTCCAGCTGCGGCTGAAGTCGACGCCAAAGATTCCCGGACCGGTGAACTGCACCGCTAGCGCCATTCCGAACAGCGAAATCGAGAGCCACACAGATGGATCCCAAGCGAAGAGATTAGAGGCATTCTCGACGGTGGTCACGGCGTGAAGCGCCCCAAAGCCGGTAGCCGCGACCGCGATCATTGCTGCTACCGGTGTGAGCAGACCGAGCACGAGGAACACCCCGGAGGCCAAGCCCATCGTCGGCAGTGCAATCGCGAGCGCACGCGGGTACGAGTAATCGGAAAGCCGATCCTCAAGACCCGCCAACCCGGCGTTGCCCCCGAGCTGGAACAGGATCGCCAGTGAGGAGATGATCAGGACAGCCCCCAAGACCAGCCGCAAAATGAGCAGGCCCACATCGATCGTGCCGCGGCCAATCGGGGCCTGAGGTGCATCCGCTGTGGTGTCGGGGGTCTCGGAGCTCTCCGCGTTCAGGCTTTCGGCGGCCTCAGTGGTGTGCAGCGTGCCCGCAGTACTCACAGTGCTGGCAGCGACAGGCTCTTCTACCGCGGCGGTCGCACCCGTCGCAGTTGTCCCGGCTGCAGGAGTCGGATCATCTACCCGCTCGACCTCGATGTCCACAGGTTTACGCTTGGCCGCTTTGCCCACTTTCACTTCTCTTCTCTTGGAGGGCACATCCGTTGAAGGCAGGTCGTCATCGCCGTCCGATTTTGCGACGCGGTCCACCTTTCCAACGTTGTCGGGCTTATTAGCCTTATCAGCCTTATCAGCCTTATCAGCCTTATCCGCCTTCGGCGCCGCCGGCAGGACCTCCGTCGGGGCGGCTTTACCGGTGCGGGTGTACACGTTCGTGGTGGGCACATCGAGGTCGTCGAGCTCAGTCACGTCCTCGAGGTTGGTGAGGGGCTTCTTGCTGCCTTTGTCAGTCATGCCCCCAAATTTAAGGCAGCCGGAGCACACATTCCGGCTGCCACGCTGGGAGAACTGCTCTAGCCGCGGGTGCGGGAGGCTGTTGCACCGGCCCAGATATTGATGCCGGCGTCGTGGGCGATGCCGTCGATAAGCTCCAGCTCTTCGGCGGAAAAGTCGAGATTTCGCGCGGCATCAATGTTGTCGTCGAGCTGCTCGACGCTCGACGCACCGATGAGAGCGCTTGTGACAGTCTGATCCTCCTGGTCGCGCAGCACCCACGCGATGGCCATCTGGGCGAGGGACTGCCCGCGTTGCTTTGCCACGTCGTTGAGTTTGCGCGCCATGCCGATGTTGCGCTCACTGAGCATCTCCTCGCTCAAGGATTTGCCTGCGACCGCGCGGGACCCGGCCGGGATTCCGTCCAAATAGCGGTCGGTGAGCAGCCCCTGCGCGAGCGGCGAAAACGCGATGACACCGAGGCCACTTTCCGCCGCGGACTGCAGCAGAGACGCACCGTCCTCGCCTGGCTCCTCCACCCAACGGTTGACCATGGAGTAGCTCGGCTGGTGAATGAGCAGCGGGCAACCCTCCCCCGCCATGATCTCGGCCGCTTCCGCGGTGAGCTCCGGACCGTAAGAGGAAATGCCCACGTAGAGGGCCTTCCCCGACGCCACGATGTCGCGCAGCGCGTACATCGTCTCCTCCAGCGGCGTATCCGGATCCGGGCGGTGGTGGTAGAAAATGTCCACGTAGTCGAGCCCCAGCCGCTCCAGCGAACGATCCAGGGACGACATCAGGCATTTCCGGGAACCGCCGAAACCGTACGGGCCGTCATGCATGTGCCAACCGGCTTTCGACGAAATGATCAGCTCGTCGCGGTGGGCCGCGAAATCCTCCGCCAGAATCCGGCCGGCGTTCTTCTCCGCCGCACCCGCCGGCGGACCGTAATTATTGGCCAAGTCGAAATGCGTGACACCCCGGTCGAAAGCGCGGCGCATAATCGCCCGCTGTGTCTCAATCGGCTTGTCGTCACCAAAGTTGTGCCAAAAACCCAAAGAGACCCGCGGCAGCTTCAATCCAGAATTGCCAACGCGGCGGAACCAGCCGTCATGTTGGCTCTCATAGCGGTCCTGAGCAGGGGTGTAAGCATCCATGCCCGCCCATTGTGCCACAGTTCTGTTACCCTCGATCCGCTCATGATTTTCTAGAGAAGAAAGTTCTCCCATGAAGAAAACTCTGAAGGTGGCAATGGCTCTCGTCGGCCTGACAGTCGGCGCCGGCTTCGCCTCCGGACAAGAAGTCATCCAATACTTCCTCTCTTTCGGCTACTGGGGCATTGTCGGTGCCGCGGTGGCAGGCATCACCATTGCGGTTTTCAGCGGGTGGGTCTACCAGCTCGGTTCCTACTACCTCGCTGAAGACCACAGCGCGGTGTTCAAGAGCGTGTCCCGGCCGTTTTTGGCCAAGTACATGGACATCACCACCATGTTCACGCTGTTCTGCATCGGCTTCGTCATGGTTGCCGGTGCCGGTTCCAACATGGAGCAGCAGTTCGGGTTCCCCACCTGGGTCGGTTCCGCGATCATGGTGGTTCTGCTGGTGCTCTCCGGCTTCCTCGACATCGACAAACTGACCAACGTCATTTCCTTGATCACGCCGCTGCTGATCGTCTGCATCCTCGGTGCCTTTGTGATCACACTGATGAACATGCCGGACAATCTCAGCGAACTCAATGAGCTCGCGCAGACCAACCCGCATGCTTCCGGCACCTTCGGCAATTGGCTGGTCACCGCGTTGAACTACGCCACCCTGGTGATGATCATGGACTGCTCCATGATGCTCGTCTTCGCCGGCTCCCACATGAACCCGGCACAGACCGGCAAAGGCGGGCTGCTCGGTGGCATCATGTTCGCCGTCCTGCTGATGATCCTGGTGTTCATCCTGTTCTTCAACATGGAGCACATCCTGGACAGCGACCTGCCGTTGCTCATGGTCTTCGACACGATGCACCCGGCCGTGGGCACGGCAGTGTCCATCGTGATCTACCTGATGATCTACAACACCGCCGTCGGCCTGTTCTACGCCCTCGGCCGCCGTCTCAGCCACGACAAGCCGGGCAAGTTCCGCCCGTACTACTTCGTCGTCGTTGCCGTCGGTTTCGCCCTGTCCTTCATCGGCTTCGCTGACCTGGTGAGCTGGGTCTACCCAGTCCTGGGATACTTGGGATTGATCCTCGGCATTGTCATGGGTGTCGCCTGGTTCCGCGACCGCCAGAACATCAAGGACGAGACTGGCCGCCGCGAGCGCCTCGCCGAACTCGCCGAGACCCAGCTCCACCCCGAGACTGAGGACCTGTCCTCGCAGGAGCGCGCAGAGGTCGACGAGCTCACCTCCGACTCCAATATCAGCGACCAGAACCTGTGGCACTCCGTGCAGGAGGAGGTCGCCGCGGACCTCGACGCGGATGATTCCAACGACTTCAGCTTGAAGGACGTCCCCGCTCTCGACCCCGAGTCCGATTCCTACGACGGCGCTCCCGACGCCGCGGGCGACGAGATCAACTGGAAGTCCTACGACCAGATGTACAAGACCGGCGAGTTCCCCGCCGTCAAGCCCGAGAAGCAGTAGCGCCGTCGCTTATCGACGCAATAGAAACTGCCCCCGGCCAGCCGTCTCGCTGACCGGGGGCAGTTCTCGTTGGTTGGGCTCGGCCCGCCGGATCTAGTCGGCGAGCTTCTTCGCGATGATCTCGTTGATGGACTTCGGGTCAGCCTTGCCCTGGGTGGCCTTCATCACGGCACCGACGATGGCACCAGTGACCTTCGTGTTGCCGGCCTTGTACTTCTCCACGATGTCCGGGTTGGCGGCGAGGGCTTCGTCGACGGCTGCTTCGATGGCGCCGTCGTCACGCACGACCTCGAGGCCGCGCTGTGCCACGACCTCGTCGACGTTGCCCTCTCCCTCAATGACACCGTCGATGGCCTGGCGGCCGAGCTTGGTGGTGAGCTTTCCGTCCTTGACCAGCTCAACGACACGAGCGACGTCGGCCGGGGTGACACCGAGCGCGTCGAGATCGCGGCCCAGCTCATTGGCTTTACCAGCGATGTAGGACACCCACCATGCGCGGGCTTCACCCGGTGTGGCGCCAGCTTCGACGGTCTCGACAATGAGGTCGAGTGCACCGGCGTTGACCAGATCGCGGAATTCCTTCTCCGGCAGCTGCCACTCCTCCTGGATGCGTGCGCGGCGCACCCACGGCAGCTCCGGCAGCGTCGCGCGAATCTCCTCGACCCATTCCGGTTTGGCGATCACGGGCGGCAAGTCCGGATCGTTGAAGTAGCGGTACTCGCTCGCCTCCTCCTTCGGGCGGCCCTTGGAGGTGGTGCCGTCCGCCTCCTGGTAGTGGCGGGTCTCCTGCACGATCTCACCGCCGCCGTCGAGCACGCCTGCCTGGCGCTGCATTTCGTAGCGGACCGCCTGCTCGACGGACTTGAGGGAGTTGATGTTCTTGGTCTCAGTGCGGGTGCCGTACTTCTCCTGGCCCTTCGGGCGCAGCGACACATTGGCGTCGCAGCGCATGGAGCCCTGGTCCATGCGGGCATCGGAGACACCGAGCGCCTTGACCAGCTCGCGCAGCGCACCGACGTACGCCCGTGCAACCTCAGGAGCGCGCTCGCCGGCGCCCTCGATCGGCTTGGTCACGATCTCGATGAGCGGAATACCGGCACGGTTGCAGTCCACCAGGGACGCGGTCGCACCCGAGATGCGGCCCGTGGAGGAACCCAGGTGCGTCAGCTTGCCGGTGTCTTCCTCCATGTGGGCGCGTTCGATCTCGACGCGCCACTCAGTGCCGTCATCAAGCACAACGTCGAGGTATCCGTCGTACGCGATCGGCTCGTCGTACTGCGAAATCTGATAGTTCTTCGGCTGGTCCGGGTAGAAGTAGTTCTTGCGCGCGAAGCGGGAGGATTCCGCGATCTTGCAATTCAGTGCAAGGCCGATCTTGATGGCCCACTCGACGCCCTTAGCGTTGACCACGGGGAGTGCGCCCGGCAGGCCGAGCGACACCGGGTCGATGTTGGTGTTCGGCTCAGCGCCGAAATGGGCCGACGAAGTGGAGAACATCTTGGTCTCCGTGGCCAGCTCCACGTGCACCTCAAGACCCATCACCGGGTCGTACTTGTCCAGGACGTCGCTGTAATCCATCAGGTCGTACGCAGTCATGCTTGCCAAGTGTAGTGCCCGTGCACGGTAGCCGAGACGATAGCTCCGGTTACTGCGACACAGGCTCCGGCCCCGGTTGCGTCCCCACCTTCGCCCTGCGGTCCTTCCCGCGGAAAACCAGGGCGAGGACGGCACCGGAAAGGTTGTGCCAGACGGAGAACACGGCGCCCGGCAGGGCAGCCAGCGGGCTGAGGTAGTTTGTGGCCAGTGTTGCGGCCATGCCGGAGTTCTGCATGCCCACTTCCACGGCCATCGTGCGCGAAGCTGCCTCCGGTTGGCCGGTCACTTTGCCGGTGACATAGCCAAGGGTGTAGCCGATGATGTTGTGCAAAGCGACGGCGACCAGGACGATGAGTCCCGCCTGCGCCAGCTTGTCCCGTGATCCGGCCACGACGATGGCCACGATGGTCGCGATCGCGATGACGGAGACCCATGGCAGCGCCGGCAGGATTGCCGCGACGAAGCGCGGGGCGAGCAGGCGGACCAGGAGCCCGAGGCCGACAGGGACAACGACCATCTTCACAATCGACCACGCCATCGGGCCGGCGCTGACATCCATGTGCTCACCGGCCAGCCACAGGGTCAGAAGCGGGGTGAGGATAGGCGCGAGCAGCGTCGACACCGATGTCATGGTCACCGACAGCGCGACATCGCCGCGGGACAAGTACGACACGACGTTGGACGACGTTCCACCCGGCGCGCAACCAACGAGGATCACGCCGGCGGCGATTTCTGCCGGAAGATGCAGCATCCACGTGAGCAGAACGGCCGCCAGGGGCATGATGACGAATTGCGCGACGACACCGATCACGACGGGGAGCGGCTTTTTAGCCACATACACAAAGTCACTGCCCGTCAAGGTGAGTCCCATGCCGAACATGACGATGCCGAGCAGCCAGGTCGTCCAGCCCGAAATCGGCTCCACGACGGCCGGCGCGGCAAAGCCGATCACTCCGCCGGCGATCACCAAGAGCGGGAAGCCGAGGGTGGCAACGAATGCGGAATGTTCTTCCGCTTGATTGTTCTGTGCGGTAGCCGTCGATTCCATACTGTGGACTATAGTGCCCACCCTGCGGGACACTTTCACGGGGTCTACCCCGTCGCATCCCACACTTCGCGGTAGCTCGCCGCCAGCGACTCGACAGTCTCGTGCGCGTTCAGCCCGCTCGGATTTCCCACCACCCACACGGGCACGCCAGCGATCGTCTCAGGTTGCAGCCCCCGACCGGCTTTCCGCCTCCCGTACGCGTCGCGGTACGCACCCACGCCAGCGAACATCACAGCGGCGGGGCGATGCTTATCGACGATCCCCCTCAACCTCTCTCCTCCCTCCACCAACTCGTCCTTGGTCAGGTCAGAGGCTCTGGGTGTCATCCGGGCGACCAGGTTGGTGAAGCCGATGCCCCGCTCCGCGAGCATCGCCGAATCCTCCTCCGACAATCCCGCGCTCGCATTCACCCGGTACGGCGTGATTCCGGCAGTGGCGAGCGCCGGCCAGAAACGGTTGCCGGGGTGCGCGAACGGCGCGTCCATTTCCTCGGACAGCGTGCCCGGGTTGATGCCCACGATGAGCAGCCGGCAGGGATGAGGAATTCGGTCGTGCATTTTTCCGACCATAGCGCGGAATTTCAGTAGTACAGCCAGGACCGAGCGCTAGATTGAACGTATGTGGACCGATGAAGTGCAACAGCTCAAGCAGGAACGAAACGCCGTCATCCTGGCGCACAACTACCAGATCCCGGAGATCCAGGACATCGCGGACTTCACCGGTGATTCGCTGGCGTTGTCCCGCATCGCCGCGGACACGGATGCAGATGTGATTGTCTTCTGCGGCGTGCATTTCATGGCGGAGAGCGCGAAGATTCTCAGCCCGGACAAGACCGTGCTCATTCCGGACGAGGCCGCCGGTTGCTCCCTGGCTGATTCCATCACCGCCGACCAGCTGCAGGAATGGAAAGACGAGCACCCGGACGCGCTAGTGGTCAGCTACGTCAACACCACAGCGGACGTGAAGGCACTGACTGATATCTGCTGCACGTCCTCCAACGCCGTCGACGTAGTGAACTCCATCGACCCGGACAGGGAGATCCTCTTCTGCCCCGACCAGTTCCTCGGCGCCCACGTCAAGCGCCAGACCGGCCGCGACAACATCCGCATCTGGGCAGGGGAATGCCACGTTCACGCCGGCATCAACGGCAAGGAACTCGCCGACCAGGCAGCCGCGCACCCGGACGCTCCCCTGTACATCCACCCGGAGTGCGGCTGCGCCAACTCGGCGATCTATCTGGCCAGCGAAGGCGTCATCGCGCCTGAGCGCGTCCACATGCTCTCCACCGGCGGGATGCTGGACCAAGCGGACCGGGACACGCACGGCACCGTCCTCGTGGCCACCGAAGTGGGCATGCTCCACCAGCTGCAGAAGAAGTCGCCGCTGGCGGACTTCCAGCCCGTCAACCCCCAGGCCTCCTGCAAGTACATGAAGATGATCACCCCGGAAAAGCTCGTGGCTAGTCTCCGGGACATGCGCGACGAGGTCACCGTGCCCGAGGACACCGCCGCGAAGGCGCGGCAGTCTCTGGAGCGCATGATCGCCATCGGCAACCCGGGCAGCGGGGAGTGAGCAGCATGAATGCACCGTTGAACTTCGACGCCGCGCTGCGTCTCATCCGTCTCGGCCTCGAGGAGGACTTCGCGCACGGACCCGACGCCACGTCGGAAGCGACTGTCGACGCCGCCGCCATGCTGACCGCCCACGTAGTCCCGCGCCAGCCCGGCGTTGTCGCGGGCTTGGAAACCGTCGTGTGGACCATGCACGAGGTCTCCCCTGCCATCGACGTGACAGTCCACGCCTCCGACGGCGACCGCGTCGCGCCGGGTGACCGCCTCGTCACAATCCAAGGCCCGGCACGAGCAATCCTGTCGGCGGAACGCACGGCGTTGAACCTGCTCACCTACGCCAGCGGCATCGCCACCCTCACCCACGAGTGGACCCAAGAGCTCGCGGGAACTAAAGCCAAAGTCCGCGACTCCCGCAAGACCTTGCCCGGCTACCGCGACCTAGCCAAGTACGCGGTGCGGTGCGGCGGCGGTGTCAACCACCGGATGAGCCTGGGCGATGCCGTGCTGATCAAGGACAACCACGTCGCCAGCGTCGGCTCCGTGGTAGAAGCGTATCGACGCACCACCGCTGCCTTCCCGGAGCTCCCCACCGAGGTCGAAGTAGACGACCTCGCCCAGCTCGAAGAAGTCCTGGCGTTCTCCCCGGATCTAGTGATGCTGGATAATTTCGGGGTGGAGGGGACGCGGGAGGCCGTCGATAAGCGCGATGCGATGTCGCCTGGAACGAAGCTGGAGTCCTCGGGCGGGTTGACGCTCGACGTCGCCCGCGCCTACGCCGAAACCGGCGTGGATTTCCTGGCGGTCGGCGCGCTCACACACTCGGTGACCATCCTCGACATCGGATTGGATGCCGACCCGAACTGATAGCCGCCGTCATGTATCGTGATCGGCGTTATGAATCATCTGAAATCCTCCCGGGCACCCGTCGTGCTCGGGTTCATTCTTTTTGTCCTGGTCGCCGCCGCGCTAGTCTTCCCGCGCGTCGTCGACGCCACCACCACCCCCGAAGAGTCCCAGGTGCCCGACAACCCAGTGGAGTTGGGCAGCATCGGCGTGCCCGACGAGAACGGCGGGCAGCTCGTGTGCAGCAACCCTTCGGGCTTCGCGGAAAGCACGAAGACCTGGGATTGCGACTCGACGCGCATTCTCGGCCGCTCCGAACCCGCACCCAAAAACGCGGGGAAAGCCCTCGCCCGCTTCTACCGCAGAGTGACACTCGCCCGAAACGTTGAGACCAGCAACGTCGAGTCTCCGCGCGAAGGCGTGCACGTGAAGCGCACCGACGCAAACGCCGAGCGGACGCTTGTAGCCGTCTCCATAGCCGACGGGCAGACCACCCGCTACTTCTCTTTCGGCGGGGACGACGCCGAAGAGCTCGCTAAGCGGTTGATCGACTCCGCCGACGTGAACACCGATAGTTCCGCTGACGAATCCGAGGAAACGGAGGGCGACAAGTGACTAACAAAATGAACCTCATCCTCCGCATCACGGGGATCCTGATTCTCCTTGCCTCCGCGGTCTGGACGACGATCTACTTCAGCCAACTCCCCTTCAATGTGACGATCGCAGCAATGAGCGCGTTGCACCTGGCGCTGTGGCTGCTGCTCGCGTGGCTTCTGCTGCGCAACCACCCGGGCCGTCCTGTTCAATCGTCCCCCGCTTTCATCTTCGCGGGGTTCGTCTCAGGTATGGCGCTGTGCGCCCCTTCGGTGACCACGAATGAATCCATCATCGCCTTCAAGGACTGGCTGGGTTTGGGCAGTTTGGAATTCACTCTGCTGACCCCCACAGCCGAGGAGCTATTCAAATTCGCCACGGTGTTCATCCTGAGCACCATGATCTTCCGCATCCGCCGCCCCATTGAGGCCGTGACCATCGCCATTGCCGTCGGTTTCGGCTTCGCGGCGCTGGAAAACGCCACCTACATCCTGAAAGCGGCGCTCGACAACCTCAATTCCGATGTCGAGGGCTCGCTCATGGGGTATGCCGCCCGGACCGTCCCTGGGCCGTGGGGCCACTCGCTCTACGCCGGTCTCTCGGCATGGGGCCTCGGCGCCTTCTTGTGCCGCACGGACAAATCCCTCGGCTGGCGCATCGGCCAACTGGTCATCTGGTACTTCCTCGGTTTTGCCACGCACTCAATTTTCAACGCCTCGACCGAACTACCCGGCGAGATCGCCCCGCTGGTGACGTTGATCGCGGTCATTGCGTTCACCTGGATCGGCGGAACCTGGCTCTACCTGCGCACCCGGAAAATCGGCCGCCGGGACATCGCGGAAACGGCTCAGCAGAATGGGGCCGCCGCGCATGGAGCTTCCGCACCGGCCGTTGAGGACGTTTCAGCCCGAGCAACCGGGCAGCGGCCCTAAGCTCCCAGCCGCGCCTCGAGCGAGGTCTTCACCTCGGGCCACTCGGTGTCGAGGATGGAGTAGACGCACGTGTCGCGCACGAGACCGCTTTTGAGGATCTTGTGGCGGCGCAGCACTCCGTCGAGTTTGGCGCCGAGGCTCTCGATCGCCGCGCGCGCCTGGCGGTTCATGAAATGCGTGCGGATCTCCACGCGCAGGCACTCAAGGTCCTCGAACGCGCGCTGCAACATGAGCAGCTTCGCGGCCTTGTTGAACGGCGCTCCCTGGGCGTCTTTGGTGATCCACGTCGAGCCGATCTCGATGCTGCGGTTTACCGGGTCGGGGTGCAGGAACGTGGTCACGCCGATAGCGCTGCCAGCCGGGTCGACGATCGCCCACGGGGCACGCTCGCCGCGCTCCTGATCGGCGAGGTTAGCCTCGATGTATTCGGGCACCCCCTCGGGCGTCGGAATGTGGTCCTGGTACCACAGGTCAGACAGGTCGCCGACGTGGGCGGCCAGAGACTCGGCGTGCTCGAGGCTCAGCGGCTCAAGTGTCACCCACTGATTGCTCAGGGTGGGGTTGTCGCAAAAATTCATTGTATCCTCCGGAAATAATCGACGGTTAGGGCCACGCCCTCGTCGAGCGTGACAGTCGGCTCCCAACCGAGAACCTCCTGGGCGCGGGAGTAGGAAAGGGAGGAACGGGGGACGTCGCCAAGCCGCGGCGGGAAATCGTCGGGCGTATCCGGCGCACCCGCGTGCTTGGCCACCAAGCTGTGCAGCGCGCGGTCGGTCGTCTCAACGGAGGTGCCGATGTTGAAGCGCTGCCCGTCGCCGACCTCCCCCGCCGCGAGGACGAAGGCGCGGGCCACATCGCCGACGTAGACGTAATCGCGGGTGTTCGTGCCGCCGCCGAAGATCTTCGTCGGGTTTCCGCGCAGGAGGTTCTCCGCGAAGATCGCTACGACACCGGCCTCCCCGTGCGGATTCTGACGCGGCCCGTACACGTTCGCGGGCGCGATGAAGCTGGCTTGTATTCCGTACAAGTGGCGGAATGTGCCCAGGTACTGCTCCCCCGCGAGCTTCGACGTCGCGTACGGCGAATGGGGATCGACGGGGAAAGACTCGTCGACTGGGAACGTGCTCGGCGTGCCGTAGATCGAACCGCCGGATGAGGTGTGCACGATCTTGCGCACGCCTGCTTTCCGCGCGGCCTCTGCGAGCTTGATCGTGGCCACAATGTTGGCTTCCGCGTCCGCAACCGGATCCTCGACGGACTTCCGCACGTCGATCTGGGCGGCGAGGTGGAAGATCACTTCGGGGGCAAGCTTATCGACGACCCCCGCCATCCCCTCGCCCCCGATATCCCCCTCGACGAACTCCACCGACGGCTGGTGGCTGAGATTCTCCACATGGCCGCTGCTGAGGTTGTCCACGACGGCAACGTCATGGCCCTCCTCGATGAGCCGATCGACGAGATGGGAACCAATGAAGCCGGCACCGCCGGTGACGAGAGTGCGCACGCGGAGATTTTAACCGAACATGGCGCGCGCGGTCTTGATCCGGTAGTCCGGAACGCGCTTCAAGTTCTCCACTGCGTCCTCAAGCGGAACAAGGGTGATGTCTTCGCCGCGCAGCGCCACCGTGGTGCCGAACTTGCCCTCGTGCGCGGCGTGCGCCGCGTGGACACCGTAACGGGTGGCCAAAACGCGGTCGTACGCCGTCGGCGTTCCGCCGCGCTGTGTGTGGCCGAGCACCGTCGTGCGCACGTCGTAGCCCAAGCGACGGTGAATCTCGTCGCCGATGATCTGGCCCATGCCCGTAAAGGTCTTGTGGCCGAACTCGTCTTCTTTCCCGAGACCCGCGTCCATCGTGCCTTCCTTCGGCACCGCGCCCTCGGCGACAACGATGATGCCGTACTTTTCGCCCATCTGGAAGCGGCGCTCCATGGCCTTGCAGATGTCCTCGATGTCGAAGGGATCCTCCGGGATGACCGTGTAGTGCGCGCCGCCAGCCATACCCGCGTGCAGCGCGATCCAGCCGACGTGGCGGCCCATGACCTCCACGATGAGGATGCGGTTGTGGGACTCGGCGGTGGTGTGCAGGCGGTCGATCGCGTCGGTGGCCACCGACACCGCGGTGTCGAAGCCGAAGGTGTAGTCCGTCGCGTTGACGTCGTTATCGATCGTCTTGGGCACACCGACGACGGGAATACCGTTGTCGGAGAGCCACTTCGCGCCCTTGAGGGTGCCCTCGCCGCCGATCGGAATCAACGCGTCAATACCGGCGTCCTCGAGGTTCGCCTTGATCTGGTCGATACCGCTCTTGAACTTGTCCGGGTGCAAACGGCCCGTGCCCAAGATGGTGCCGCCGCGAAGCAGAATCGAGTCGATGAAGGCGTCGTCGTACAGGTCCTGGCGCAGGTCCTCCATGAGACCCACCCAGCCGTCTTGGTACCCGACCACCGTGGAGCCGTACTCGGAGCTCGCGGTGCGGACGATGCCGCGGATGACAGCGTTGAGGCCGGGGCAATCGCCGCCGGAGGTGAGTGTGGCAAGACGCATGTCTCCCAGACTAGCGCGATTGCGTGACGCTGTCCGGAGTCGCAGGTTCGCGCGTGCGTTCAGGGAGGCTTCAGACAGCCGCGACGCGGGCCCGCAGCGGCACCGACGCAGCTGCGCCGACGAGCATCGCACCCAGCGGCAGCGCGAGCGCGGTGCCCGCGGTCGCCTCGATCGGCCCGGCTGCCAACACCGTGCCCACCAGCGCAACGCCGAGCACGCTGCCCACTTGCCGTGCGGTGTTGTACAGGCCCGACGCTGCGCCGGTCTGGCTCTCCGCGATGCCGCGCATAGTCACTGCGGCATTCGGTGCCCACACGAACGCGCCGCCGATGCCGAGGAGCGACGTGACAGCCGTGAACCACCACACGCCCGCGTCCGCCGCGATGAGTGCGATGGCGAGGCCTAGCCCGGCCGCGCACACCGCGAAACCGGCGACGCACAGCTTCCCAGGGTCCCGGCGGTCCGTGAGATAGCCGGCTACAGGGGTGAGCAGCAGCGCGAACACTGACATTGGCGCAGTGACGAGACCGGATGCCGTCGGCGACGCACCGGCCACTGTCTGCAGCCAGTACATCAACGGGATGAACATGGACGCCACGGTGAAGCCCATTGCGGCGACACCCACGGCGCCGAGCGCGAAGGAACGGTCGCGGACGAGCTCGAGGGGCAGGAAACCGTGGTCCTCGCCGTTGCGCGCCGCGGTAACCAGCAAAGCGAGGAAGATCACGCCCAGCACAATGCTGAGCCACTGCCCGAACTGGATGCCGTACACGAGGCACCCCAGTCCGCCGAAGGACAACAGGACCGGCAGCAGGTGCACGCGCTGCTCCCCCGTCGCGAGCTGCGGTAGCGCGGCAAGGCCTGCAGCCAACGCCACCGCACCGAGACCGGCCTGAGCGAAGAACGCCGCGCGCCACCCGGAGAAATCCGCGATGGCGCCGCCGGCGACAGGTCCAATGAGGGATGCCACCGATCCAATCACGCCCCACGCCGCGAAGGCACGGCCTTGTGTGTCCTCGCCGAACACCCGCGGGATGAGTCCGAAGGCCTGCGGCAGGAACACAGCCGCGCCGAAGCCCTGCAGGCCGCGCGCCGCAACCAGAGAGCCGAACGACCACGACGCGCCCGCGAACACGAGCGCCGCAACATAAACGGCCAGCCCGATGAGGAAAACGCGGCGCTGCCCGAAGGCATCGCCGAGCCTGCCGGTCGCCGGCATGGGGGCGACGGTGCACAGCAGGTACACGCTGGTGAGCCAGACGGCGTTGCCGACGTCGAAAGGCAGCAGCGGCGTGATCACGGGCATGAAGCCCTGGTCGATCAGAACCAGAAAATACCCTGCAGCGAGGGCTGCGAGGGTATTCCAAGGGTTAACGGCGGGCTTCAAAAGCGGCGGCCACGCGGTAAAGGCGCTCGTCGGCGAACGCCGGTGCGATGAGCTGCAGGCCGACCGGCAGACCCGTGTCGGACGCGGTGCCCGCCGGAACGGACATGCCCGGCAGGCCAGCGAGGTTCAGCGGCAGCGTGAACAGGTCGAAGTTGTACATTGCCAGCGGGTCGTCGACTTTGTCGCCGAGCTTGAACGCCGTAGTCGGCGTCGCAGGGCCAGCGATGATGTCCACCTGCTCGAAGGCCTGGGCAAAGTCCTGCGCCACGAGGGTGCGGATGCGCTGAGCCTGCAGGTAGTACGCGTCGTAGTAGCCGACGGACAGGGCGTAGGTGCCCAGGATGACGCGACGCTTCACCTCGTCGCCGAAGCCCTCGCCACGGGTGAGCGCCATGACGTCCTCAGCGGAGTGCTTGCCGTCGTCGCCGGCGCGCTGGCCGTAACGCATGCCGTCGAAACGCGCGAGGTTCGAGCTGACCTCGGAGGTCTGGATGATGTAGTACGCGCCCATGACGTGCGCGAAATTCGGGCAGTCGACCTCGACGATCTCCGCGCCCTGGGATTCCAGTTGCGCGATCGCCTTATCGACGGCTTCCGCCACCCCGTCCTGCGTTCCCTCCCCGCCGAACTGCTTCACGCGGCCTACCTTCACTCCCGTGAGGTCGCCGGACGCGCCCTCGCGGGCCGCGGCGACAACGGGGCTGACCGGGCGGTCGACGCTGGTGGCGTCGAACTCGTCGTGGCCGGAGATGACCTCGTGCAGCAGCGCGGTATCCAGCACGTTGTTCGCGCAGGGGCCGCACTGGTCCAGGNACCGGTGTACTTCAGGCCGAGCTTCTCCTTCGTCGCGTAGTGCGGCGAATCCGGCAGGCCCGCGAAGTTCACGTGCTCGACCTCGTCCTTGCCCGCGAGGTATTTATCTTTTTTAATGATACGCCGACCACCGAGATCTACACTCTTTCCCTACACGACGCTCTTCCGATCTCTCGCGCATGCGGGTGACCTTGTAGGCGGAGTTCTCCGTCGAGGAACCCATGGCGAATTCGTCCAGGTTCGTCTTGCCCAGGATCGGAATGCCGGCCTCGCGGATCTTGGTCACGATCGTCGCGTCGTAGGGGCTCATGTAGCCCTCGAGCATCTTCGATGCGGCGGTCGTCGGTGCGTCGGTGGTGACAAAGAGGTCCTTCAGCGCCAGCGGCACACCCGCCAGCGGCGACGCGGGCTCGTGACCCTCCGCGACCTGCTTGTCCACCTCGTCTGCTGTCTTCAGCGCCTCCTCGGCGCCGACGTGGAGGAACGCGCCGATCGTTTCGTCAGTCTCCGCGATGCGGTCCAGGAACGCTTGGGTGACCTCGCGGGAGGTCACCTCACCGGCCTGGATCTTCTCCGCCAGCACGTGCGCCGGCAGGCTGGTCAGCCCGTCTGCGGGAATGGTGTAGTCGGTCATTAGTCCTCCTCCCCCAGGATCTGCGGAACCATGAAGCGGTTGTCCTCAACCTCGGGCGCTTGGTCGAGCGCCTGCTCCTGGGTGAGGGTGGTGCGCTGCACGTCCTCGCGCATTGCGGCTTCGACGCTGTGCGGGTGGCTCATCGGCTCGATGCCGTCCGTGTCCACTGCCTGCACCGCGGAGACAGCCTCCACGATGGTGTCCAGTTGACCTGCGAGCTGGTCCAGTTCCTCGTCGCTGACGGCGATGCGCGCCAACCGCGCGATGCCCGCGACCTCCTCACGGGAGATTCCTGAGGCTTCAGCCACGTTGTCCCACCTTCTTAAAATCCTTGGGTACAGTCTTCAACGCCCTTATACTACGGCAGCACACTCAACGACTTTCAACGAGATGAGACGAGATGTCCTACCTGATCCGCGTGGTCCTTCCCGACACCCCCGGCAGCCTCGGTGAGCTCGCCGAGGCGTTCGGCATGGTCGACGCGAATATTCAGTCGGTGGACATCGTGGAGACCACGTTCACCGATGACGGAGCAATGGTCACCGACGACATTGTGGTTGAGCTGCCCACCGGCACGATGGTCGATTCGCTGATCACCGCAGCCGCGTCCGTCGAGGGAGTCGAGGTCGATTCGATCCGCCCGTTCACCGGCCGGGTCGACCGCCGCGAGCAAGTGCAGATGCTCGCCCGCGTGGCCAACCAGGTCCGCGACCTCCCCGCCGCGATGCAGGAGCTCGTCTCCGTCATGCCGCTGGCCTTGACTTCCTCGTGGGCAGTCGTGCTCCGCGACACGGGCGAGGGCAGCGAGCGCGTCGCCGCATCCCAGGCAGCACCCGGAGACGACGGTTCCGCACCCAAGCTTATCGACGTCTCCGAGGCCCGCATCCTCCGCGACGACTCCGATACGTGGGTGCCCGAAGCCTGGTGGCTCCTCGATTCCACCTTGGCCGTCACTCCCCTAGGCACGACCGGCCTGTACATGGTCGTCGGCCGCACCGGTGGCCCCGACTTCTTGGCCTCGGAGGTCACCCACATCGGCGACCTGGGCACGATTGTCGGTGCCCTCGTGCGGTAGCTCCCCGGCTGGACTTCCCGACTGGACTTTCCGGCTAGACTTCCCCGGTCTCGAGCAGCTGCTCGAACTGGGCTTCGTCCAGAATCGTGATGCCCAAGTCCCGGGCCTTTTGTTCCTTGGAACCGGCGTTCTCGCCGACGACGACGTAATCGGTCTTCTTCGACACCGAGCCCGACGCTTTTCCGCCGCGCGACAGAATCGCTTCCTTGGCGCTGTCGCGGGAAAAATTCTCCAGCGTGCCGGTCACCACGACAGTGAGCCCGTCGAGGGTCTGGGGTGCCGCGTCTTCAGCCGAGTCCTCCATGGTCACGCCTGCAGCAGCCCACTTATCCACGATCTCCGCGTGCCAGTCCACCCCGAACCAGTCTTTGAAAGACTCCGCGATGATGGTGCCCACTCCGTCGGTCTCCGCGAGCTCTTCGACCGTGGCGGCGCGAAGCGCGTCCATCGACTTGTAGCGGGCCGCCAACGCGCGCGCAGCTGTCGGTCCGACGTGGCGGATCGACAGCGCCACCAGCACCCGCCACAACTCGGTGTTCTTCTTCTCCTGCAAGTTGCTCAGAAGCTTCTTGCCGGAAGCATTCACCGCACCCTTCTGGGTGGTGTAGACGCTGGATTTTTCCAGGTCTTCGGGGGTGAGGTCGAAGAGGGTGGATTCGTCGATAAGCACGCCCGACGCGATGAGGTCGTGCGCGCCTTTCTCGCCGAGCGCCTCGATGTCGAACGCCCCGCGCGATGCGATGTACTCCAAGCGCGCGCCGAGCTGCGCCGGGCACGAGCGGGTGTTCGGGCAACGCCAGTCCGCGTCGCCTTCCTTCGCGGGGGCGAGTGTCGTGCCGCACGCCGGGCAGTTCTCGGGGAAGACGAATTCGCGCTCCGTTCCGTCGCGCAGATCGGCCACGGGACCGAGCACCTCCGGAATGATCTCGCCAGCCTTGCGCACCACGACCGTGTCGCCAATGAGCACGCCCTTGCGCTTGACCTCTGTCTGGTTGTGCAGCGTGGCCATCGACACCGTCGAACCGGACACGAACACCGGCTCCATGATCGCGTACGGCGTCGCGCGGCCCGTGCGGCCGATGGAGACCTCGATGTCCAGCAACTTCGTGGTCACTTCTTCCGGCGGGTACTTGTACGCGATCGCCCAGCGCGGCGCCCGCGACGTGAACCCGAGCTGACGCTGCGCACCCAAGTCGTCGACCTTGATCACCACGCCGTCCATCTCATGGACCGCGTCGTGGCGGTGGTCCGCCCAGTAAGTCACGGCCTCCTGCACCTGTTGGGCTGTCTCCGCGCGCTTGGTGTACTCGCTGACCGGCAGGCCCCACGCGGCGAGCTTCTCGTACGCGTCGTGCTGCGAGTCGAACTCGACGCCTTCGCGCGCGCCGATGCCGTGGCAGATCATGTGGAGCTTGCGCTTGCGCACAGCCTCCGGGTCTTTCTGCCGTAGACCGCCCGCCGCCGTGTTGCGCGGATTAGCGAACGGCTTTCCGCCCTCCTTTTGGCGCAGCTCGTTGAGCTCCGGGAAGTCCTCGGGGCGGATGAACACCTCGCCGCGGACCTCGAGCAGCGCCGGCGCGTCTCCCGTCAGCTGGTGCGGGATATCCTCGATCACCTTCGCGTTGGCGGTGATGTCCTCGCCGACTCGCCCGTCGCCGCGGGTGGCAGCCCGGGTGAGCGTGCCGTTCTCGTACACCAGGTCGATCGACAGCCCGTCGATCTTCAGCTCCGTCAGGTACGGCCCCGGTGTCTTGGCCAGCCACTCGGCGAGCTCGTCGGCGGAGAAGACGTTGTCCAGGCTGGTCATCGGCTCGAGGTGTTCCACGTCCGCGAACCCGGCGCTCGTCGGCGGGGCGCCGACCTCCTTCGTCGGAGAATCCGGCACCGCGAGCTCAGGGTGCTCGTCCTCCAGCTTCTGCAACGCGCGGAACATCTCGTCGAACTCCGCGTCGGTGATCACCGGATCGCCGTTGTAGTACAGGTCCCGGTGGTGGCGGACGTCCTTGGCCAGGTCGGTCCACTCGCGGAGCAGGTCCTTGTCGATGCTGCCGTTGTTCTCAGTCACGCTGCCCCACTTTAGAGGACAGCGGCATCACCACTGCGGATTCGCAGTATCCACCCCCTGGGCAGCAGCATGCTTTTCGACGATCCCCAGCAAGTACTCCTGCGCCCCGTTGTACGCATCGTGGAAACGCTCGTCTCCGACGTACATGCGCGCCAGGATGAGCTGGCGGGCTGGGGTGACGTCGTACCATTGCCCGATCATCTCGCGGTGGCGTGCAACCAGTGCCTCGGCTTCGTCCGAGCCGGCCTCGACCCCGGCATCGCGCGCGGCAACCAGGTCATCGGCGAACGCATCCTGCTCGCGCTGCAGCTGGGCGAAGTCGTCCTCCCCCATGTGCGCGAGCTTCTCCTGGGATTGCGCCCACTCAGCGGTATCGCCCCAGCGCTCTTCGGCTTCCGCCTGGTATTCCGGCATTTCGTCGCCGAGGTACTTCTTCATCGCGTCCATGTCGATGTGTCCTTTCTCAGTCTGCTCTATCAAGGCATCCACCACGTCGAGCTGCTCGGCCACTGCATGCAGTTGCGCAGCCAGTTCGGCGCGGTGACGGGCGAGGGCGGTGCGGAGGGTGTGGGAGGGGGCGTCGATAAGCCGCGCAATGGTATCGAGTGGGACACCGACGCCGCGGTAAAGCGCGATCGCCGCCCCACGCTCGATATCGGCGTCGCCGTACGTGCGGTATCCCGCCGACGTGCGCCGCGGCTCGAGCAAGCCGAGCGTCTCCCAATGCCGCAGTGCCTTAGTGGTCACTCCGAGCATCGCGGCGGCCTCTCCGATCGTGTAATCGCCCATGCTCACAGTGTGAACGTTGCCGTCGGGGCAAGGTCAAGCACATTGCGCGAAGACGTGTCGCGGTGCTCATTAGAATGATGGGCATGCCAACTTTCGACGCCTCCCGGATGCTCTCCTTCGACCTGGAGACAACGTCGGCGAACCCGCGGGAGGCCCGCATCGTGACCTCGGCACTCGTGCGTATCGACGGCTCCTCTGTCTCCGCCACCGAGCACCTCGCCGACCCCGGTGTGGAGATCCCGCCACAGGCCGCCGCGATCCACGGCATTTCCACCGAGAAAGCCCGCGCCGAAGGCCGCCCGCACGACGACGTCCTGCGGGAGACCGTGGAGACCATCAAGCAGGCGTGGGACGAAGGCTTCACCCTGATCGTGTTCAACGCCCCGTACGACCTGACTGTGCTGCGTGCCTTGACCGGAGATTTCACTGTGACCGGGCCTGTGTACGACCCCCTCCTCATCGACCGCGCCATGGACCGCTACCGCAAAGGCGGCAAGCGCAACCTGGGTGCGCTGTCCGACTATTACGGTGTCCAGTTGGAAAACGCCCACGAAGCCACCGCCGATGCCATGGCCGCCGCCCGCATCGCGTGGAAGCAGGTGAAGAAGGTCTGGCCCGAGCTCGCCGAGAAGGAGCTCGACGAACTGATGGAATTCCAAGCCGTCAAGAATTTTGAGATTCAGACGGACTTCCGCAAATACTGCGAATCCCGCGGCCGCGACACATCCGGCATCGCCACCGCCTGGCCGATGATCAGCTAGACCGTCTCTACCGGGCGTGCCGTTACACGTGGTGCACGAATTTCTGCGCCTGTGAAACGAAGTCCGCGACGCCGTCGTTGTCCCCTGCCGAGCCGATAGTCAGCGTCGCTCCGTCGGTGCGCTCGATGAGGAGAGCGCCGGACGCCGGCTCCTGCGTCATTGCCGCGACCTCTGCCAGCGGCATGGTCGCCGGGTCCTCCCCGTCGCGGTACTCGAGAGTCTCCCCGTCAATGGCCGCAGAATAGGTCTCACCGAGGAAGAGGAACGGGATGCCGAGACTGATGCCGATCGCGATGCCGAGTGCCCCCTCAAAGATGAACGACATCGCCACCGCCATCATCACTGCGGCGAGTAGGGACAGCCACCACGTGTTGTTTTTCTTCTCCCACTTCAGTTCTCGGTCACCAGTGCTCATACCCCCAGCCTAGGTGAAATAAGGGTTAGCTATCGGACTTCAAGGCATCTGCCATTTCTGCCGCGGCGCGGTAGTTTCTAGCCGTAGCCATGAGCGTCGGCCCGGTCTGCGCGCACACGTCGATCGTGGTCTCCGCCGGGTCTATCTGCAGTCTGTCGAAGAGGTCGAACACCTCGCGCGGCTCCATGACGGGCACGGCGATGCGGGCACCCCGGTCGAGCGCGCCTGCGAATGCGTCGAGGTCGATCGAACCGGCAGGGTCCACAGTGAACCAGTCGGCGCCGTATAGCGGCTCCGGACTGTTCAGCAGGTGGCCGCCGAACTGCCCGAGCACCTCCAGCACACGCTCGTCGGGCACCGAGGGAATCTCCTCGTAATCGGTCGCGCCCTTCACGTCGCCGCGTTGCACGGCGGGTAACGACGGCTCGTCGAGCTGCAACAGCGTATTCACTCCGAACCGCTTCTCGACGTCCCTCCGATGCTCCCCCACCGCATACTCCAGGGCTTCGGCGATATCCCGCGTGGCTCCCCTGTCGGTGAGCATGCGGTGGCCGTTTCCCATCTCCAGTTGGGCTGCGAGCGTCCACGGCCCGACGAGCTGCACCTTGAGCACCGAATCCGCTGCGAGCTTTCCCGCCCACAGCTCCTCGAGCGCGTCTAGGTCGCGTTCGAACTGGTCGCGGGCACGCATGGTGGCCAACTGCGGGCGGCGGGTGACTCGCCACGAGCGCGGGCCGATATCGAGATTGAGCGGCAGCAACGCGGCTGTCCGCCCGATGAGGTCCGAACCCGCGCCACGTGCGGGCAGTTGCGGAATGTGGGGCACCGGACTTTCGGAGAGCACGACGTCCGCCGCAGCGGTGAGATCCGTCCCCGGAAGCGGTCCGAGTCCGAAGGCCGTCGGCGGATACGGCTCGCGAGTGGTCGAATCAGCCACGAATCCCCCTGTGCTTCTTCCGGAGTGCGGCCACGAACCCCTCGGCATTCGCGAGGTGGGGGCCGGTGCCGATCTTGACGGTGCGGCCGTCGGTAAGCGAAAGCGTCACAGCGTGAGCGGAACCATTCACGTCCACGACGGACGTCGTGGGATCTGCGGCGTCGGCGAGTGCGCCGAAGGGACGCGCGGTGCGGTGGTGCTCCGGCAGTTCCTCGACACTGACGGCGGTGATGTTCCCAAGCGGGACCTCGTGCTGCGGGTGCGGGTACCGGCCGAAACGCAGCGTGTCGCCTGAGACCATGATGAAGGTGCCGATCCGGTGCACCACCGTCGTCGCCGCCGCAATGACCAAGAGCAGGAGAATACCGATCCACGTGTGCACGCCGCCCGTGGCCATCCCTGCCACGACGCCGACAGCGATGAGCGCAACCACACAGAGCAGCCCGATACGCCACGGCAGCGCCAATGGGTTGGTCCAGGTGAGGTGCTCGTTCACGTCAGCGATGATAGCGGGCGCGCCGCGCCGAACTACTTCGTCCTGCCTAGTACAGCCCAGTACTGCTCACTACTAATCAGTGCCGCAGATCGTGCCGGACCCCAGGACGATGTCTCCTTGGCCGTCCGGGTCCGGGAGGTACAGCACAGCAGCCTGGCCGCGGGCGACGCCGGAGAGCGGCTCGGAGAGTTCCAGCGTCATCGAGCCACCGTTGTCGGAGTCACGGTCGACGCGTGCACGGCACGACATGACTCCGCCGTGAGCGCGGATCTGCACGTGCGCGTCGAAGTCGCCGTCCATCGCGGGGTGGAGAACCTTGAGGCGGTCGGCGTGAATCGTGGTCACGTCGAGCGCGGCGCGCGGCCCGACTGTGACAGTGCCGGTCGCTGCGTCGATGTCCGTGACGTAGCGCGGCTGGCCGTCGGCAGCGGGCACCCGGATGTTCAATCCCTTGCGCTGGCCGATCGTGTACTGGAATGCCCCGTCGTGCTCCTTGAGTTCGGCACCGTCCTGATCGACGATCATGCCGGGCCGCAGCCCAATCGACTTGCCCAGGAACGCCTGGGTGTTGCCGTCCGGAATGAAGCAGATGTCGTAGGAGTCCGGCTTCGACGCGGTGGAGAAACCATGGGCGGCGGCTTCCTCGCGGATCTGCGGCTTCTCGGTGTCGCCCACCGGGAATATGCAGCGGTCCAGCTCGTCGCGAGTCATCACACCGAGAACATAGGACTGGTCCTTGTTGGAGTCGGTGGAGCGGCGGAGGTTGCCGGCGTCGTCGATAAGCGCGTAGTGCCCTGTCGCGATCGCGTCGAAGCCGAGCGTGACGGCGCGTTCGAGCAGTGCCGCGAACTTGATCTTCTCGTTGCAGCGCAAGCACGGGTTGGGGGTCTCGCCGCGCGCGTAGCTGTCCACGAAATCGTCGATGACGTCTTCTTTGAAGCGGTCGGAGAAATCCCACACGTAGAACGGAATGCCCAGCTTGTCGCACACGCGGCGCGCGTCGGCGGAGTCCTCCAGCGAGCAGCATCCGCGCGCGGACTCGCGGGTCTGCTGCGCGTCCTTCGACAAGGCGAGGTGGACGCCGACGACGTCGTGGCCGGCATCGACAAGACGCGCCGCCGCCACAGAGGAATCGACGCCGCCGCTCATTGCTGCCAGAACTCGCACGTGGCGTGAGTGTAGTCGTGGAAGCCGAGGACGGAAAATGCGTCTTCGGCACGGCAACAGTGATACCCCGGTACGACGTATTTCCTCCGCCCAGAAATTACCCTTGCCAGTCATGAGTGATGAACTAGGTACCCGCGTACGCGCCTCTTCCGCCGTGTACCGAGACGCGGGTATGGCGTGCGCGCTCGTGGTTTTCAGCCTGTTCAGCCCGCTCGCGGCGGGATTCAGCGCTATCGACGCGGCTCTCATTGCGTGCTCCATCGCCGCACCATTCACCCGCAGGCGGTGGCCGCTCGCGACGGTGGCGGTCTGTGCAATTGTGCTCGCAGCCAGTGCTCTTGCAACGACCCTTCCGACTGGGGCCATCGGAATCGCAATGCTTTCCGCCTACGTGCTCACCCGGCATGTGCGGTCGCCCATGCGCTACCTTGCCGCAGCCGTCCTCTTCGCAGGCGATGTCGTGGCGACGACCTTCATCAACCCGACGCTGTCAGCCCTGCCTATGGCCCAACGTGCACCGTATATCGCCTGGAGCGTCACACTGCTCGTGGTCGCATTCCTCACCGGCGAGCTGCGCCGACGCGCGGAGGAAACAGCCGCAAAGGAAGTACGTCAGCAGCTGGAGCGTCAACGCGAGGAGTTCGAACGCGCCGCGGCGGAACAGCGCGCTCACTTGGCGCGGGAGATCCACGACATTGTCACCCATTCGCTCACGGTCATTGTCGCCCAGGCCGACGGCGCACGTTACGGTTCCTCGCCCGACGAGGCACTGCGCACAATCAGCACGGTCGGCCGCGAATCCTTACGCCAAATGCGCGGCGTCGTCGGTCTTCTGCGGGGACCTGAGTCCCGCACAGTCGAGCCGCTGGTGGCCGAGCTCGACATCGATTCGTTGATCGCCAACAGTCGCGCGGGCGGGCTCGACATCGAATACGAGGTCCGCGGAGCTCAACCTGATGTCCTGGATGCCGGCACGACGCTGACCATTCATCGCATCGTGCAAGAAGCACTGACCAACGCCCTCAAGCACGGCAACGGACACGCCGAGCTCGCGGTGGACTGGAGACCGCATGAAGTTCTACTCCGCGTGTCCAATTGCTTCGCGCCGGGCTCCGAGCGCTCACTGCACCCAGGCCACGGTCTGCACGGCATGCAGGAACGCGCATCGCTTATCGACGGCTCCGTTACCGCCGCACCCTCCAACAACCACACCTGGGTGACTGAAGCACGGTTGCCCCTGCACCGAAACGATAGGGTCGAGCCATGACCATGCACAGGGTGGGACTGGCCGACGACCAGCCGCTATTCCTTCACGGCATTCGCGCGGTGATCGACTCTCAACCCGACTTGGAGGTCTGCTGGCTCGCCGCAAACGGTTCAGATGCACTCGACGCCATGAACAGCGAGCCAGCCGACATCGTGCTCATGGACATTCAGATGCCGGTGCTCGACGGCATCGCCGCTACCCGCCAGCTCACCCAGCGCTTCCCCGGCGCGAGGGTGATCATTTTGACCACTTTTGATGACGAAGACTATGTCATGGGCGGTCTCGGCGCCGGGGCGAGTGGGTTCCTACTCAAAGACGCTGAGCCCGACACGCTTCTCGAGGCGATCCGCACCGTCGCGGCCGGCGATGCAGTGATTTCGCCGCGGGCGACGAACCGGATCGTGGCAAAGCTGAGCTCGACCCCTGAACAAACCGTGCCAGTCTCCCCCGCCGATCGTCTCGCATTGGACGAACTGACCGAGCGGGAAACTGAGGTCCTCGTCGCTGTCGGCCGCGGATGGACGAACACGGAGATCGCTGAGCGAATGTTCATCTCGATGCCCACGGTCAAAACCCACGTCGGACGAGTTCTCGCGAAAACGAATTCTCGCGACCGGGTGCACGCCGCCTTATTCGCGTACCGCACCGGGCTCGTTGAGCGGTCGGATTTGCTTGATTCCTAGCTGGAACGCGCCCTGACGTCAAACCCGGGTACCAGTCCAGAAATCATTCCCGACGGCGACGCGAACTGCCCCCACCCTGCGGGAACCTCGAAGGCATGGACACACCATCGATAATCAGGACCACAGGGTTGACTAAGACCTACGGCAAGACCACCGTCGTCGACTCGCTCGACCTCGACGTCGCGGCGGGCACCGTGCACGGTCTGCTTGGCCCGAATGGCTCAGGCAAATCCACCACCATGAAGATGCTGTTGGGGCTAGTCACTCCCACCAGCGGCGAGATCAGCATGCTCGGGCACCCGATGAACCGCGATACACGCGCACAAGTCCTCGCCGGTGTCGGATCGCTCATCGAGGCCCCTTCCGCGTACCCGCACCTGACAGGCGCGGAAAACATGAAGATTGCGTCGCGTCTCTTCGACGCGGACCCGGCAAATGCCCGGCACGCGGTCGAGCTCGTGCGCTTGGGCAACCACATGGACAAGCTGGTCAAGAACTACTCTCTGGGGATGAAGCAGCGCCTGGGAATCGCCATGGCGCTCGTGCGTGATCCGCGCCTCTTGATTTTGGACGAGCCCACCAACGGCCTCGACCCCGCCGGCATCGAAGAGATCCGAGAGCTGATCGTCAGTCTCGCCCGCGATGAGGGCCGCACTGTCCTCGTCTCCAGCCACTTGTTGTCGGAGATTGAGAAGATGGCATCCCACCTGACCATCATCGACCGCGGCCGGATGGTGTTCCAAGGCTCCCAGCAGCAGCTTTACGACGCCCAGTTGCCCGACCTCTACATCCAGACCCCGTCTGCCCGCCTTGCTGCCGAGTTGCTCGCGCCGCTGAACCCAGCTGAGACGGCCGGCGGTGTTGAGCTGAGCGGCTTGACCGACGAGCAGGTCGCCGAAGTATGCACGCATCTCGTCAGCCATGGTGTTCCCCTGCACCAGGTGGTGCGCAAGCGCCGCAGCCTTGAAGAGATCTTCATCGGCCTGACCGGAAGGGAGGGGCTGAGCGCATGATGGTCGAAATCGCGAAACTGCGCCACTCGAAAGTCGCGCTGTTGGGACTAGCTCTGTCCGCGGGCATCATCCTGTTCACCAGCATGAATCTGTTCGCGGGCGGCCACCTCGAGGAATTCCGGGCGGACCCGCACGGTTCGTGGGGTGGGCACCTCGTCGGATTCTGCATGGCCTTGGCGTTTCTGTCGCCCCTGCAGTTGGCGCTCATCGCAAGCCGCGCAGTTGACGCCGAGCATGCGAACGGCGGCTGGCGTCTCAATGCTGTTGCTGGAACGGGGCCGGGCACACTGATCGTGCGCAAATTCATCGTGACTGGAGTGTTCGTGGTTGCGCTCAAGATCGTTGAATTCGTGGCAGTGCTCGTCCTGCCGATCGTCGCGGGAGCCGCTGCGCCTGATGCAGACATGCTCACAACCTGGTCCGTTTTCGGCCTGGGCGCAACGGGGACGAGCTGCGCCATGCTCGCAGTCATGCTGTGGCTCGCGGCCGCGACCGAATCCCAGATCGCTGTCCTCGCAGTCGGAATTGTCGGAGGCTTCCTCGGCATCGCTGCGCTACTTTCCCCGACATGGCTGGCTGCGATCAATCCCTTCGGCTACTTCTCCATGCTCACCCCGTTCACTTTCGCCGAATCGGGCATAGAGCAGGTCTCCCCTCATTGGATTGCGTGGGCTTGCTACCTCTTTGTCTCCGCAGCAGTCTTCACTGCGGCTACACGCGCTCTTAACCGGAAGGAGCTTTAAACCATGGAGCTATTGCGCAACGATCTGCTCAAATTTCGCCGGTCGCACCTGTGGACAGTGATCACGCTCGTTCCACTCATCGCGGTTGTGATCGGTGCAGGAAATTACGCCGGGAACCGAGAACAGCTCTCCGAAGGCTGGGACAGTTACCTCTCCCAAATCATGCTCTTCTACGGGATGCTGTTCATGGCGGCAGGAATCGCGATCATCGCCTCTGCCGCGTGGCGCGTTGAGCACCGCGGACACAACTGGCTCTGCCTCCTCACCTCGACCCAGTCCGCCGGAAGTTTGATCGCTGCGAAGATCGGGGCGATCACATTGGCCACCGCAACGATGCACACAGCACTCGTCATTTTCGCTGTGGTCGGAGGAAAATCACTCGGGCTTCCCGGTGCCCCGCCTCGAGACCTCCTCCTTGTGGCTGCGCTCGCGCTCCTCCCTGCAACAGCTGTTGCAGCCTGGCAGTCTCTTCTGTCCATGGTCATCCGCAATTTCGCTGGCCCAGTAGCAATCGCTTTGATCGGCAGCATTATCTCTTTCGGTGTACTCGCCGCGGGAGCCCCAGTTATCCGATTCACCCTCCCACCTGCTCTGCTGACCGATACGTTGTGGCTGGGCAGTACATCGGTCGCCGACGCCCACGCGCTTACCTTCGGTACAGCGGCTCAGGTTCTCTTCATTTCGGCTGCGTTCACATTCGTCGGCTGGTTGGCGGCAGTGACCTATCTACGGAAAACGGACGTTCGTCTGTAGTCTCAGCCTCTATGGCCCATGACAGTGAAATTCACGAGATCGACACCGGCATCGCCGAAATCATCCACGAGCCGGACGGGTCGATGCTTCTGATGGTCAACGGTGTGCCCAGCTCCCACATCGTGCCGGGCAAACCGGAACGGCTGGATTTCGAGTACATGCGCTGGATCGCGGCTGCCGTCGAGGAGACCCGCGCGTGGGAAAAGCCGCGGTTGACGCACCTCGGGGGTGCGGGGTGCTCGCTGCCGCGCTATTTTGCGCACATCTGGCCGCATTCGCGGAACACAGTCGTCGAGTGGGACATGGACCTGGCGCAGCTCGCGCGGGAGAAATTCGACATCCCGCGCTCCCCGCTAGTGAAGATCCGCGTGGGCGACGCGCGCGAGGTCAGCGACAGCTTCGTCGACGCATCGCGCGACGTGATCATCCGCGATGTCTTCGAGTCCGCGACAACGCCGCGCAGCTTGACGACGCTCCCCTTCTACCGCTCCTGCCTCCGCTCCCTCTCGTCAGACGGCCTTTATGTCGCCAACTGCGGTGCCCGCGGCGACCTGCAGGAGGCGCGCGAGGAACTCGCCGGAATGGCAGAAGTCTTCCCCCACCTCGCCGCCATCGCCGACCCGCCGATGCTGAAAGGCCGGCGCTACGGCAACATCATCCTTCTCGGATCCGCCGCCGAGATATGCGAGACCCCCGAGCTGACCAGAAGGTTGCTCGGGGGTGGGGTGCCGGCGCATTTCAAGGGCGACGCGTGGGCGCGCGACATGGCCGCGTCCGCCTCGCCGAGGCAAGACGAGCCAGCGAGCTAATTTTCAGACATGACTCGCTCCGCCGGCTACTGCAGCCGGCCCGGGCCCGGGCGCAGATGCTTACTGGCTCGACCCCTGGCCGGCGCCGCCACTGGCCTTGTTGGCGTTGTCCAAAAGGATGAGCAGGTCGCCGACGGAATAGTTGTCGCCGACCATCATGTTGTTGAGGTCGTCGATAGGCAGTGTGCCGTTCTCGATCTGGATGCGTGCGGTGTCTGCGATGTTGTGCGCGTCGCCGGCGTCGAAGCCGAAGGTCTCGGCGGCGCCCTCCACTTGCTGCGGCGCGAGAACACCGGAGGCGAGCCCCAGGATGGCGGCTGCGAGTGCGCTGTTGTTCTTCTCGAGGACAGCCAAAGAATCGGCGATGCCGCTTTCGATCTCGTTGTCCTGGAACTGCTCGAGCAGGCCGCCGGGAGCATTGTGGTCGCCGGCGACGAAGCGCGCCCACTGGCCGTGGTTACCGTTGAACAGGTTCAGGTCGACGGGCGTGTTGATGCCGGCCACGCGCCCGGACTCCGAACGCTGCCAAATGTCCACCTTGTCCCAGCCGCCGACAGGGCCCGGCGCCTTGTTCTGGTACGCGGCGAGCCACAGCGGGTAGTCGGCGAACTCGCCGGTGTTGCCCATCTGCTCGAGCCAGAAGTAGCGGTAGGTGTACACCATCGGGCGGCGGCCAGTCTGGTTCTCCAGCTCGGTGAGGAAGGTGCGTGTCCAGTCGCGCAACTCCTCGGGACTGAGGCCTTCATCGACTTCGAGGTCGAGCACCGGCGGCAGAGTCGTAGCCGGCCCGGTCTTGAGCACATTGGCGAAGTTCGTCGCCTGCGCCACCGGGTCCTTCGCAGGACGTGCGTAGTGGTACGCACCGACGGTCAGGCCCGAATCCAGGGCGCCCTGCGCGAATTTAGCGTAGGCGTCGTCTGTGTAATCCGTGCCCTCGGTTGCCTTGATGATGGCGAAGCGGTTGTTGTCGTCGCGCACCGAGTTCCACGCGATGGCCTCGCCGCCAGTGTCCTGGTGGTGGGACACGTCGACACCGTTGACCCAGTCGGCGCGACTGTCGGCGTTGACGGTGCCGGCCGCCATGATGCCGCCGAAGGCGATGGCTGCGGACGCGAGTAGGGCTGCAGGGCGCAAAGAACGAGTCATGGTACGCACCGTAACTCACACTAGTCACAGCTGTCACACGCGACACGCGCGCCACTTTCACGTTTCGGCGTCGCAGCGTTTCGGCGTTGAAGCGTTTCGGCGTTGCACACCTTCGCAGCTTCGCAGCTTCACAGCTTTGCGACGTCCCGCGCCTTCCCAATCACCTCCGGCAGCCTACCGAGCAGGAACTGAACGTCCTCCTCCGTCGTCGTCCTGCCGAGCGTGAAACGGAGGGCCCCGTCGACGTGATCGTCCGGCAGCCCCATCGCCTCGAGCACGTGACTGCGCTGATTCACCCCGTTGTTGCAGGCCGACCCCGTCGATGCCTCAATGCCCATGGTGTCCAGCAGCATGATCATCGCGTCGCCGTTCGCGCCGGGGAACGTCAGGTGCGCGTGCCCGGGCAACACTCGCGCGCCGGACCCGGACACGGACCCGGGCACGGACTGGGGCTCGGCGGCGGATTCACTGAGGACGGTGGGGCGGGAGTTGGGGATGGAGTGGAGGGCGCCGTCGATAAGCATGTCGCGGAGGCGCGTGAGACGCGCCGCCTCCGCATCCATCTCGGCGACCGCCTCTTTCAATGCTGCCGCCGTCGCCGCGGCCGTAGCAACGTCGACGGTTCCCGGACGAAGGCCCCGCTGCTGCCCGCCGCCGGTGAGTACCGCGGCAGGCACCGGAGACCGCCGTGCCAGCAGGATGCCCGCGCCGCGCGGGCCGCCGAACTTGTGGGCACTCGCGGCCAGCGTCGTCGCTCCGAGTCCGTGGAAATCCACTGGCATGTGGCCGACCACTTGCACCGCGTCCACGTGGACGGGTGTGCCGGCGTCGGAAGCACGGGCGACGATCTCTTCGACGGGCTGGATCGCACCGGTCTCGTTGTTCGCCCACATGCAGGTGGCAACATCGGCGGGCGTGTCCAGAGCGTCCGTCGCCTTCACGACGCCATCGGACCCGACGGGAAGGAGCTCGACATCGGCGCCGGACGTGGCCAAGTCCGCGACGGTCTCGCGGACAGCCGGGTGCTCGATCGGGGTGGAGATGACGCGGGCACCCGGCACCCCGGCGAAGCCACGGAGCGCGAGGTTGTCGGCCTCGGTGCCGGAGCCGGTGAAGATCACCTCGACGGGGTCTGCGCCGAGAATCTCCGCAACAGTCTCGCGGGCCTGCGCCAGCACGGCGTTGGCGGCGCGGCCCGACGCGTACTGTCCGCCGGGGTTGAGCAGGTGAGCGTGCTCTGCCCACGTGTCCACCGCCACCTGGCGCATCGGCGTGGTGGCTGCGTGGTCGAAATAGCGCGCCGCAGCAGAATCCGTCAGGTCCGTCACGTCCGTCATCGAGACAGTTGCGCTAGCCCTGGCGTGCCTCGAGAGCCTTGATCAGCTCGGGCACGAACTCCTCGATGTCCGCCACGACTCCAATGTCGGCGATGGAGAAGATCGGCTCGTCGCGGTCCTGGTTGACGGCCACGATGGTGCCGGATGTCTGCATGCCCGAGGTGTGCTGGATCGCGCCGGAGATACCGAGGGCGATGTACAGGTCCGGCGACACGGTCGCGCCGGTCTGCCCCACCTGGGTCTCGGGGTCGGCATAGCCCAGGTCGACGATGTCGCGGGTGGAGCCGGTGGCGGCGCCGAGGACGTCGGCAAGCTTCTCCACGTACTCCTTGTACCCGTCCGCCGAACCGACACCGCGGCCGCCGGAGACAACGGTGGCGGCTTGGGTGAGCTCGGGGCGGTCGGCGCGGACCTTCGGCGTGAACGACGTGACGCGGACATCGCGCTCGGTCGCGGCAGGCAGCGGCATCGGAGCGATCTCGCCGGCAGCCTCCTGCGGCTCGGCCTTCACGGAGCCCGGACGCAGGGTGTAGATCGGGGTCTCGCCGCCGGCGATCGCGGTGGTGGTGTAGCTGCCGCCGAAGATCTCGTGGTGGGCGGTGCGGTTGTCCTCGATGCCCACGACGTTCGTGAGCACGCCGGAACCGAGGCGCGCGGCGAGGCGGCCGGCGATCTCATTGCCGGTCACGGTCGCGGCGATCACGATCGGAGCCGGGTTCGCGGCACCGAGCGCTTGCAGCGCGTCGACTTCGGGGAGGACGAGTCGCTCGCCGTAGTCCTCGGCGGAAGCGTCGATGACCTGTGCGGCACCCAGCGCCGCCAGCGACGGTGCGAGTGCTTCGGCATCGCCAGGCTTGCCGACGACCACCGCCGACACCACCCCCAGCCCCCTCGCCGCCGTGATCAGCTCGCCGGTGATCGGGCTCAATTCAGAGCCGGTGTGCTCTGCCAGTACGTATACGTGCATCAGGAATCGGCTCCTTAATTAATTCTGCTGCGGAAGGTCGGAAAGAAGGTTGCGGGCAGCCAGCTGCTCGACCACCTGGGCGGCGATGTCGTCGGCAGGGCCTTCGAGCAGTTCGCCAGCAACGCGCGGCGGCACCTCGGACGCGCTGGTCACGGATGTTGCGGAGTTGCCCAGGCCGACCTGGCCCGGCTCGACACCGATCCGGTCGATGGTCAGGCGCGTGATCTCGTGCTTCTTCGCGGCCTTCATGCCCTTGAAGTTGGGGAAGCGCGGCTTGTCGGACTGCTCGGTCACCGTCACCACGGCTGGCAGCGGCGCCGCGATCTCCCAAGTGCCGCGCTCGTCCTCGCGGGTGGCTAGAATCTCGCCGCCCTCGATGCGCAGGTTGTGCGCCTGTGTCACAGCCGGGACCTGTCGGTATTCCGCCAACAGTCCCGCCAGGGTGCCGGTACCGCCGTCGGAGGACTGGTTGCCGGCAATGACCAACGCCAGTTCGTCGATGGTGTTCAGTACGTTGTGCAGCGCCCACGCGGTGGAGATGGAGTCGGAGCCGGCGAGGGCGTCGTCGATAAGCGAAATGGCGTCGTCCGCACCCATCGCGAGCGCCTTGCGCAGCGCTTCCTCGCACCCCTCCGGGCCCATGGTGACGGCGACGACGCGGTAATCGCCCGCTTCGCGCAGACGCAGCGCCGCCTCGACGGCGTACTCGTTGATCTCGTCGATGACGTTGTCGGCGCTCGCGCGGTCGAGCGTGTTGTCCGCCTCGAGCGACTTCGTCGACCACGTATCCGGCACGTTCTTCACCAGCACGGCAATGGTGGGCATAAAAGTTTCACCTTCCATCTATCAGATTCGCTCACACGAGCCTAGCGCACGCGCGCATCGCAAATGAACGCTGTTGCGCTGTCCCCGATGCGCGCGATGGCGACGCCCATCGGACGCTTCCCCTTCAGCTTCAGCTTGCTGCGCAGCTGGTCAGGGTCCACATCGACACCGCGCACGAGAATCTCCACTGACCCCGCGCCGTGCGCCTGCAGTGCGGGCCGAAGCTTCTTCAACGGCACCGCCTCAATGAATGGAAATCCGGAGTACCCCGGCGGCAGCGCGTCGCCGGTGAGGAACGCGATGTGCGGGTCCAACATCTTCAGGTCGTGCCGCGCCGCCCACTGCTGCACAAGCCCCGCACGGATCACGGCGCCGTCCGGCTCGACGATGAAGCTTCGCGGCTTATCGACGTCCACCCCATCCCCCTCATCCCTCCCCCTCTCCGTGAACTCATCCCGGATCACCACTGCCTCCCGGGTGTGGCCCGGCTCCGCCAAGTCAGGGGTGTACAGGCACGCTTCTTTCACTCCCCCGCCGACACTGACGACGCTGACCAGGCCGTGCCAGTCCGAGTAGTCGATGCCCGGCGCGCACTTGACGGCCATCGCCGCTCCACGGTGCGCGTCGACCAGGTCCGGTAGCGGCGGGATGAGCTTCGCGGGATCGGTGATGCGTCGCCCGTCCGCCCGACGCGCGGGGTCCGCAACAATGACGCGGCCAGGACGCGAGCCCGTGCCCGAACACGCGCGGATCCGGGGCCCGGGGCTGCTCGCCGGGGTGGTCACAGGTGCGAGCGCGTCGGCCTGCGCCACCCATGCTCGCCCAGCCGCCGCTTTCACCACGCCCGCGCCAGCTTGCGCACCCACCTGCGCGAGGTTCGCGCGTGCCATCAGCAGCCGCGAGTAGTCGAGATCCGTGCCCAGCCAGTCCATCCCGGTGGCGATCACTGCGGGTGCCTCGGTGCCGATCGAGCATGTCACGTCGTGCACCAGCGCAGCCCCCGCCGCGGCGATCCGCTCCGCGCGCACCTGGGAGACAGCGAGCGGGGTGGCCTGCTGTGCGGAATCGCTGTCCGCCAGCCAGTCCGAGGCATTCCCCGCGAAACCCGCAGCGCCGGCGACGTCCGTGGCACCAGCGAGAACCGCGGCACTGGCGGCGCCGGAAGCAGCAGCACCGGGAGCGGCGGCACCGGCAGCGACGGCACCGGGACCGGCGGGCAGCTCGAGCTTCGGAGCGAGCGTCTGCCGCGCCTGCAGGAGTTCCATCACGGCGCGGGCGTTCTCGCCGAACAGCTTCGACAGTGCTGTGCGGTCGGAAATCGCGGATTTCTTGGTCAACGCGATCTCGCCGCTCGCGGCGACACGGGCGATGTCGTCGGCGCGGGCGGCGAGGAAGCGGACCTCGTCGGGGCTAAAGCTCAAACTTCTTCCCCATCCGGTTCACTGGCTGGCGGTCAAAAAGCTCAGCGTAGCGCGGAATGTCGACGGGGTCGCCCACGACGGCCTCGATCGGCAGGCCTTTCACGTGCTCCATCACCTCGTCGACGGAAGAGAACTCGGAGATGTCGTACAGCTGCGCCCACGTGGAGGGGGCGAAGCGGACGAGGCCTTGGCGCCAGCCGTCGATAAGCAAGCTCGGCGGGAACCAGTTCGCGTCGCTTGCCTCGCCGGTGGCCACGTCGGGTTCCTGGCCGACGGGCAGTTCCGCAACAAAGGTGAATGTGTCGAACCAGGTGCCCTTTTCCGACTTGCCTACCCAGCGGCCGGACGGTTTAAGCAGGGTCGCGTCGACATCCAAGCCGGTTTCTTCGAGCAGTTCCGTGAAGGAGAGCTCGTGGCTTTCCAGCCGTTTTCGCTCGTGGTGGAAGGGGCGGGCGTCGCGGAGGAGGGCGCCGGTGTCGTCGACAAGCAAAAGCGTGCCGGTCTCCTCGAACAGCTCGCGCACGGCGGCGAACATGAGCGCGTGTGCCTGCCGCGGCTTGACATCGAGCTGCTTCGCCAGGTCCGACGCGGAACGGCCCGACCACAACTCCTTCGCCTCGTCCTGATTCGGCGGGAAATCGCGGATGTCCACGCCGCCGCCCGGAAAGACGGTCATACCCGGGTAATTGCGCATCGTGAGCACGCGCTCCTGCATCCACACCTCGAGGCCCGCCGCGCCGTCGCGCACGAGGATCACGGTCGCCGCGAGACGCCCGTAGTTGATCCCCAGCATGTCCTCTTCATTACGCGTGGGCACAGTTCACCTCCGCTTATCGACGGTGCGCCCCACCCCGGCGCTCCCTCCGCGCGAAGAAACGCCCGTCTTCCTTCGTCAGCTTGATCGGCTGGTGGTACGCCTTGGTCAAATTCTCACCGGTGAGCACGTCGTCGATGAGCCCCTGCGCGACGACCTCACCTTCGTCCAGCAGCAGCGCATGCGTGAAACCGAACGGAATCTCCTCGACGTGGTGCGTGATCATCACGATCGCCGGCGCATCCGGATCGAGCGCGAGCTCACCCAAGTATGCGACGAGATCCTCCCGGCCACCCAGGTCGAGCCCCGCGCCGGGCTCGTCCATGATGAGTAGCTCCGGGTTGACCATGATCGCGCGGGCGATGAGGACGCGCTTCTTCTCACCGTCCGACAACGTGCCCCAGCGCCGACCGAGCAAGTGGAAAGCGCCGACCTGGTCGAGTGCGTCGTGCACCTGCTCGTAATCCTGCTCGTCGTACTCCTCGCGCCAGCGCCCCACGACCGCGTAGCCGCCGGAGAGCACGAGGTCCTCCACGCGCTCATCCACCGGCACCCGGTCCGCCAACGCGGAGGTGGTCATACCGATCACGGCGCGCAGATCGCGCATGTCCGTCTTACCGATTTGCTCTCCGAGCACGAACGCCGTGCCGTTCGACGGGAACTCCTGCGCCGCCGCCATCCGAATCAACGACGTCTTGCCGGCACCGTTCGGGCCGATCACCACCCAGCGCTCATCCAGCTCTACCTTCCAGTCGATGGGCCCCACCAGCGTCTTTCCGCCGCGGCGAAATTCCACGCCGCGGAAGTCCAGCAGCAGGTCGGGATCGGTCGGTTCAATTACGGGAGTTCGGTCAGTCACGCCCCCCATTGTGACGCATTTTGCTTGACGACGGCTCACTGACGCGCTCACTCTCCCGCCCAATCCCTCCCCCTTTCCTCCGCTACTGTGGGGTTTGTCAGATGCCGGTGATGCCGCCGCGAGGCCACCGCATCCGTTCAAATTTCACTCAATCCAACTTCACTTAATCCAACTTCACTCAATCCAACGAGGTGTATCGACGTGAGCCCAGTGATCGGCCGACTTGGAATCGACGATGTCCGCCCCCGCACCACCGACGGCGCCCTGCCCACCAAGGCTGTCGTCGGCGAGGTGGTGCCCATTTCCGCCCTGGTGTGGCGCGAAGGCCACGACGCGATCGCGGCGACCGTTGCGGTGACGGACCCGGACGGCCACGAGTACACCGTGCCCATGGCCCCGGAGACCGACCGCCCCGACTACTGCAACGCCGTCATCACCCCGGACACCACGGGTCTGTGGCGCTTCCGGGTGGAAGCGTGGTCTGATCCGGTCTCGACGTGGCGCAACGCCGTGACCAAGAAGTCCGCCGCCGGGCAGTCCGCCGCCGAAATGGCGAACGACCTGTCCCACGGTGCAGAGCTGCTGCGCCGCGCCGCATCCGAAGCAGGAGCACACGCAGCTGGCACCGGCTCCCTCAAGCGCGCCGCCGATGCCCTCGAATCCGACGCGCCGCTGCGCGAGCGCCTCGAACTGGCGCTCTCCCCCGAGGTTGCAGAGGTGCTCGCCGGCCACCCGGTCCGCGACCTGGTGACCGCCGGACCGGAATGCGAGATCCTCGTCGAGCGCACGAAGGCCCTGTTCAGCTCTTGGTACGAGCTGTTCCCCCGCTCCACCGGCGGCTGGGACGGGAACGGCCACCCGGTGCACGGCACCTTCGCCACCACGGCCGAAGCGTTGCCGCGCATCGCGGCCATGGGATTCGACACGGTGTACTTCCCGCCCATTCACCCGATCGGCCAGAAGAACCGCAAGGGTCCGAACAACACGCTCGTCGCGGAAGAGGGTGACGTCGGTTCGCCTTGGGCCATCGGATCGAAAGACGGTGGCCACGATGCCATCCACCCGGAGTTGGGCACCGAGGAAGATCTGCGCGCGCTGCTCGCCCGCGCCGACGAGCTCGGCCTCGAGGTCGCCCTCGACTTCGCGCTCCAGGCCGCGCCGGATCACCCGTGGGCGAAAGAGCACCCCGAGTTTTTCACCGTGCTCGCAGACGGCACCATCGCCTACGCCGAGAACCCGCCGAAGAAGTACCAGGACATCTACCCCATCAACTTCGACAACGACGCCGACGGGATTTACCAGGAGATCTACCGGGCGCTCATGGTGTGGGTCGAGCTGGGCATCACCACCTTCCGCGTGGACAACCCGCACACGAAACCGGTGGATTTCTGGCACTGGATCATCGCAAAGGTCCACGAAACCCACCCCGACGTGATCTTCCTCGGCGAGGCGTTCACCCGCCCGCCACGCCTGCTCGGGCTGGCAAAGGCCGGGTTCTCGCAGTCCTACACCTACTTCCCGTGGAAGACCACGAAGAAGGAGCTCACCGGCTTCACCGAGCAGGCGGTCCGGTTCGCCGACATCTCCCGTCCGTCGTTCTGGGTGAACACGCCGGACATCCTCCAGGCGTTCATCCAGACCGGCAACCGCGCCGCGTTCGCGATCCGCGCGACACTCGCCGCGACGCTTAGCCCGCTGTGGGGCATGTACTCCGGCTTCGAGCTGTACGAGCACGAGCCCGTCGCCCCCGGTAGCGAGGAGTACCTCAACTCCGAGAAGTACGAGCTGCGTCCGCGCGACTTCGAGGGCGCACTTGAGCGCGGTGACTCGCTCGAGCCGTACATCACGTTGCTGAATAGCATCCGCAAGGAGCACCCGGCGTTCCAGCAGCTGCGCAACCTGCACTTCCACGACGCGGACAACGACAACATCATCGTCTTCTCCAAATTCGACGCGACAACCGGCGACAGCGTCCTCGTCGTGGTCAACCTCGACCCGACGTACACCCAGGAAGCCACCGTCACCCTCAATATGGAGGCGCTCGGTCTCGCCCCCGGCGCGACATTCCCCGTCCACGACGAAGTTTCCGGCGAGGATTACGACTGGTCGATGCGCAATTTCGTCCGCCTGAGCCCCATGGGCAACGTCGCCCACATCTTCCGGCTTCCGCTTATCGACGAGCCCGCCCGCACCCACCTCGCCTTCCGCCGCGTCCCCGACGAGGATTATCGCCCGTAAGATGGCCCCACAAGCGGGTGCTGCGGTCGCATGGCTGCATGACGGCGTGAGCGGCATGAGCTGCACGAGCGGCACGAGCGACTCAGTGCCACAGCGGCACGAGCAGCTCAGTGCCACGCTGTGTGACGGCAACCCGGCCACACAGCAACCCGACTTTCGGAAATCCGATACACCGACAAACTGAACAGCAAACTAGCATCACTTCGACCAGGCAAAGGAACACTATGACCTCCGGCTTCGACGACACCACCGCACAGCTGGACCCGGCGCACTTCATTCCCGACGAGGACCGGGCCCGACTCCTCGAGTGCAAACACCATGCGCCGCACGACTTTTATGGGTGGCACGCGACGTCGACAGGCTCTGTGATCCGCACCCGCATGCTCGGCGCGACCGGTGTGGAAGTACTCATCCACAACGAGGGCCTGCCCATGACTCCCATCGGGGACGACATGTGGGTGCTGCCCCTCGACGACGATTTGGCACCCGACTACCGCCTCCGGATCACCTACCCCGAGGGCGACCCGGTGATCACGGCGGACCCCTACCACTTCTTGCCGACGCTCAGCTCCTTCGACCTCCACCTCATCGGCGAAGGTCGCCACGAACGCCTGTGGGAGGTCCTCGGTGCCAACCAGCACACCTACAACACGTCGATGGGCCAGGTGCAGGGCACGTCCTTTGCGGTGTGGGCTCCGAATGCTAAAGGCGTCGCTGTCATCGGCGAGTTCTGCAACTGGAACCCGAACCAGTACCCAATGCGCACCCTCGGATCCACCGGCATCTGGGAGATCTTCATCCCGGGTATCGAGCCCGGCACGGAGTACAAGTTCACGGTGCAGGGGGCGGACGGACGGGCCGTCGATAAGGCGGATCCGTTGGCGAAGCAGACCAAGACTCCGCCGGAAACCGTGTCCGTGGTCGCAGGCGTGGACGAGTACGCCTGGACGGACCACGAATGGATGGCGGCCCGCCCCGGCACCGACGCCACCAACGCCCCGATGAGCGTCTACGAAGTCCACATCGGTTCTTGGCGCGTCGGCTACGGGTACCGCGAACTCGCCAATGAACTCGTCCCGTACCTGCAGGAGAACGGCTACACCCACGTCGAGTTCCTTCCCGTCGCCGAGCACCCCTTCGGCGGGTCCTGGGGCTACCAGGTCACCGGGTACTACGCCCCCACCGCACGTTGGGGATCGCCAGATGACTTCCGGTACCTCGTCGATAAGCTGCACAACGCAGGCATCGGTGTCATCGTCGACTGGGTTCCCGCCCACTTCCCCAAAGACGAATGGGCGCTCGCGCGTTTCGACGGCACCCCCCTCTACGAGCACCCCGACTGGCGCCGCGGCGAACAGAAGGACTGGGGCACCTACGTTTTCGACTTCGGCCGCAACGAGGTGCGCAACTTCCTCGTCGCCAATGCCCTGTACTGGTTCGAGGAGTTCCACCTCGACGGCATCCGCGTCGACGCCGTCGCGTCCATGCTGTACCTCGACTACTCCCGCAACCCGGGCGAATGGCTGCCGAACCAGTTCGGCGGACGCGAGAACCTCGATGCCGTCCAGTTCCTGCAGGAAGTCAACGCGACCGTCCAGCGCACCCACCCCGGCGTTCTCACCATTGCCGAAGAATCCACCGCGTGGCCGGGCGTGACCGCCCAAACCTCCGCCGACGGTCTCGGCTTCTCCCTGAAGTGGAACATGGGCTGGATGAACGACACCCTCGAGTACTTCTCCCTCGACCCCATCCACCGCTCCTACCACCACCACGAGATCACGTTCTCCCTCGTGTACGCGTTCTCCGAGCGCTACGTCCTGCCGTTCAGCCACGACGAAGTCGTCCACGGCAAAGGCTCCTTGTGGGAGCGCATGCCCGGCGACGCCTGGAACAAAGCCGCGGGTGTGCGCAACCTCTTCGCGTACATGTTCTCTCACCCCGGCAAGCAGCTCATGTTCATGGGCTGCGAGTTCGGCCAAACTACCGAGTGGGCCGAATCCGGCTCTGTCAACTGGGACGACCTCGAAGGCTGGGACCACGAGTACCACGAGGGCATCCGCACTCTCGTGCGCGACCTCAACCACCTGTACCGCGACACGCCTGCACTGTACAGCCAGGACAACACCCCGATGGGCTTCCAGTGGATCAAGGGCGACGACTCCGATCACAACATCCTCGCCTACGTCCGCTGGGGAGTGGACGCGACGCCGGTGCTCGCCGTGATCAACCTTTCCGGCGAGTCCCAGCCCGATTACCGCCTCGGGCTGCCCCGAGCCGGAGAATGGGAGCTCATCCTCAACACCGACGACGCCCGCTACAACGGCGCCGGCAATCCGCTCGACGGCACCGTGCCCACCGACGCGCAGCCGTGGGACAGCTTTGAGCAGTCCGCCTCGTTCCACGTCCCGGCAATGAGCGCGCAGTTCTACCGTCTGCGCTAACAGCAGCCGGCACAGCCGGCGGTCCCGGGCAAGTCGATCCCGGGACCGCCGATTCTGGCGGCAGGTGCGTCGACCTGCCTCATCGGCCCCGCCAGCGCGCGGGACTGAGCACGTTTCACTCCGGCACCATCACGTGGCTGAAGGTTCCCCGAAAATGCACATTATAGTGGGCTTTTAGCCCTTTACAGTCTGTTTTCGTGGCCGCTAACGTGCCGGGTATGACAGCATTCGACAACCTGATTAAGACGATGACGGACTCGGCAATCGACGTGCTGGAGGACTTCCACAAGCAGACAGCCGTCGATGCCGGGCTAGACCCCACCCGCGCCAACGCGTGGGACGGGCTACAGGAAACCTACTTCGGCCCGACCACGTCGCCGCAGAAACAGAGGCTCGCACGCGACAAGGCGAGACGCAGCGGTTTATCACTCGACCAGTTAGCCCTCATCGAGCGCAAGATCAAAAAGATCTCCTCGAATCGCACGAAAGCTAAGCTGCGTCTCGCGCTTCTCGACGCAACCGGCAACTACAAAGCCCTCGCCCGCCTGGCCAAACGCCTCGTACCCGGTCAAGACAAGAACACTCCTCCCCGCAAGCAAGTGACGTTTTCCCGGACACGATCGGGCCGGCGCACCATGACGGTCACAGCTGAGCAACGCGACATGGCGGATCTCGAACACGCCCTGATGACCGGCGCCGACACCGCCAAACCTGTCGCGCCACAAATGCTCGAGAACTTCTTGCGCCTCATGCGCGGTTTCAACCCGCCCGGTACCACAGAAAATGGCGGCTCGGTCGACGACAGCGCCGAAAACAACGCAATCACTTCCCCAAACGCCGCCACCCCAGCGGTCCCGTACGCGGTGCCACGCCCACTCATACTCATCCCACTCCATGAATGGGTGAAGATCCACAAAGGTGAGGGAGACGAAACGATATTGCAGCTCACAGACGGCACGACCATGACGGGCGCGGAGTTCCTCAACACCTACTACGCCACAGCAGAGAATTACCTGGAGGCCGCCACATTCCACGTGGAGGAGGGGGCGGTGAACCTGTACCGGGGGCGTCGATTAGCGAATGACAAGCAGCGCACCCTCGCTCGCGCAACGAGCCCCACGTGCCCGGTGCCCGACTGCCGCCACGGCGCAGACGCGTGCGAGATCCACCACATCACCGCGTGGAAGCACGGCGGGGAGACGAACATCGCGAACCTCGCGCCTCTGTGCCGCTACCACAACCGCGTCAACGACGACGACCCAGAGCAGAAGAAGCGCGGGCGCATAGTGAACGTCAACGGCACGCCCGCTTGGCGCTCGCCGCGCGGCCACATCGTGCGCAACAGCACGCCCGGAGCGATGGACGCCCTATTCGCTTAACGACGCTCCCAGCAATGCCTATGCCAGTGCCGCCTGTCATCCCCTCTGCCACCGGTGTCGCGGGGCCACGCCACCACATGCGCCACTCCGGGCGGAATGTTCTGGTTGCAGCGGGGGCATACGTAGTACTTCTTGGCGGATGCCGAACCGATCTGCCGCACGAGATAGATGTCCCCGTGCGGCCCGGTTTCCTCTTGGGTGCCCCAGTAGGCACCACCATCACGTGGGAGCGGTCGCAGTTGTTGCGCGTAGCGACGATTCTTCCGCGGCACCTTCCAAACCCCTTAGACCTTTGAACCCCTTAGACCTTTGAACCTCTCAGACCTTCGAACCTCTTAGAAGAGACGGAGCTCGTTCGACTCGATGCCTCGCAGCTCGTCGTAGTCGAGAGTGACGCACGTGATACCGCGGTCCTCAGCCAGCGTCCGCGCCTGCGGCTTGATTTCCTGGGCTGCGAACACACCTTTCACTGGGCCGATCAGCGCGTCACGACTGAGCATCTCGATATAGCGGGTCAACTGCTCCACCCCGTCGATATTGCCGCGGCGCTTCACCTCCACGGCGACTGCTCCACCTTCAGCGTCTTTGGCCATGATGTCCACAGGGCCGAGCGGCGTCGGGTACTCGCGCCGAACGAGTGTGTAGCCCTCGCCCAGGGTGGTGATGTGTTCCGCCAACAACTCTTGCAAGTGAGCTTCTACGCCATCCTTAATCAAGCCTGGGTCCACCCCGAGGTCGTACGTCACATCCGAGTGGATTTCCTCGATGGTGACGCGCAGCTGCTCACCCTTCGGGTTCTCCACGACCCAGAGTTGGGCGCCGGTCTCCTCACCGTCGACATCGAGGATGGGCTCCTCCGCGATCGTGCACGGTGGCGTCATCCAATTCAGAGGCTTATAAGCGCGGTCATCCGCATGCACCGACAACGAACCGTCCGCTTTCACCATGATGAGACGGTCCGCGAGCGGCAGATGTGCATCCAGACGGCCGACATAATCCACCGAGCAGCGGGCAATAACAAGACGCATAGTCTTCTACCCTAGCGCCGATATCCCACGGGCCTCCCGGCGACCCAGACGCCAAGCAAACTCATTGCACGAATCAGGTGTTGCCGCGTAACGCCCACGGATCAGGCGTTGCCGCGTAACACCCTCGGATCAGGCGTTGCCGCGAAACGTCCTCGGATCAGGCGTTGCCGCGTAACACCCACGGATCAGGCGTTGCCGCGAAACGCGCGCTGATGGAGACGATTCATGTCGGTGCGCACTTGCCGGCTGTCAGGAGCGGATTCGACCCACGAGATCAGTGCCATAGCGGCTCGGCGGTTAAGCGCGAACTCGTGTTCCGCGCTATCAGACGAAACCAAAACGACCACCTCGACCCCGGGCATGAAGTCCCGTTCGGTCTCGGTGGCGTCGCGGTTTCCTGTAATAGTCAGCGCGGAGCGGTCAAGCTCGAGGTCGGCAGAAAAAGACATCGATCGCAGTTTGAAAAAGCGCATCGTTTCGCCGCTATACACGGCGATGCCATGGCGCCAGCCGTGTGTTCCGGCCGCGGGAAGCGTACGCATCAGCGCTGGTGTCCCGTTGTTGCGCACTGTGAGGAACCGCCACAACGCACCAGCTAGCAGCACGATCGCCACAGCGCCGAAGAGGAACCCCAATAGCTTCATAGAGGTTCAGTTTAATGACCCGACGCACAGGAGATTAACCGCCGAAAGTTCGACTCCCCCCGAATGCACACGGAAGGTTCCTAAGCGTCGGCCTCACTTTGGGCGGTGCAGATGCTGGGCACATCTTTGGCGGGTAACGAGCGCATCCAAGTTCAGTTAGTCCCCCACGGCACTCTGCGCCACACAGACAAAAGAAACCGCCCGGACCAGCCGATGGCATGGTCCGGGCGGGGAGGGAGAGCTTAGGCGGTGCCGCTACGTCGCAAAGCTGCCTGCTCTGCGTCGTGGCGCGCCTTCGACGTCGGATCGTTCTCGTCGAAAGCCTCGTTGGAATTGACCTCGTCGGCGAAGATCGCGTAGTCCGCCAAGATGGTGACCTTGTTACCAGTCACCGAGACGAACCCACCCTGGACAGCCGCGACGATCTTGTCGCCGTCGACCGGGGTGATGGTCACAACGCCGTTCTCCTTGAGCTGGCCCAAGAAGGGTTCGTGGCCAGGCAACACGCCGATCTCACCTTCAGTGGTCTGGGCGGTGACGATCTTCGCCTCGCCAGACCACAGCTTGCGCTCAACCGAAACGAGATGCGCGGTGATTTCAGCCATGAGCTACTCCTACTTCTCTTGCAGCTTCTTGTATGCAGCCTCGACGTCGTCCAGACCGCCGAGGTTGTTGAAGGCCTGCTCCGGGTAGTGGTCGAACTCGCCGGACGCGAGACGGTCGAAGGCGTCGATCGTCTCCTCGAGCGGCACGTAGGAACCCTCGTCGCCCGTGAACTTCTTCGCCACGAAGAAGTTCTGGCCCAGGAAGCGCTGGATCTTACGGGCGCGCATGACGGTGATCTTGTCCTCTTCGGACAGCTCGTCCATACCGAGGATGGCGATGATGTCCTGCAGCTCCTTGTTCTTCTGCAGGATGTTGATCACCTTCTGAGCGACCTCGTAGTGGCGCTCGCCGACAATACCCGGCTCCAGGATGCGGGAGGTCGAGGTCAGCGGGTCCACAGCCGGGTAAATACCCTTCGAGGCGATGGAACGGGAGAGCTCGGTGGTCGCATCCAGGTGGGCGAAGGTCGTTGCCGGTGCCGGGTCGGTGTAGTCGTCCGCCGGAACGTAAACGGCCTGCAGAGACGTAATCGAACGGCCCTTGGTCGAGGTAATGCGCTCCTGGAGCACACCCATCTCGTCAGCCAGGGTCGGCTGGTAGCCCACGGCGGACGGCATACGGCCGAGCAGCGTGGACACCTCAGAACCGGCCTGGGTGAAACGGAAGATGTTGTCGATGAACAGAAGCACGTCCTGGTTCTGGACATCGCGGAAGTACTCCGCCATGGTCAGGCCGGACAGGGCCACGCGCATACGGACCCCGGGCGGCTCGTCCATCTGGCCGAAGACAAGGGCGGTATCCGGAAGAACGCCCATGTCTTCCATCTCGAGGAAGAGGTCCGTACCCTCACGCGTGCGCTCGCCGACGCCGGCAAAGACCGACGTACCGGAGAACTCGCGTGCAATACGGGTAATCATCTCCTGGATAAGAACGGTCTTACCCACACCTGCACCGCCGAAGAGGCCGATCTTTCCGCCCTTGACGTACGGGGTGAGCAGGTCGATGACCTTAATACCGGTCTCGAGAATCTCGGTCTTACCCTCGAGGTCCTTGAACGCCGGGGGCTCGCGGTGGATGCCCCAACGCTCGCCGTCCTGGCCGACCGACGGGTCGTCGAGGCAGTCGCCGAGGGCGTTGAAGACGTGGCCCTTGACCTGGTCGCCGACCGGAACCGAAATCGGGTTACCGGTGTCGACGACCTTGGCACCACGGACGAGGCCGTCGGTCGGAGCCATGGCGATGGTGCGGACGAGACCGTCGCTCAGGAACTGAGCGACCTCGAGAGTAATGGTCTTTGCCACTGCCTCGAGCTCGATGTCGGTGTGCAGAGCGTTGTAGAGCTCCGGCAGCTCGCCGCGCGGGAACTCCACGTCGACGACGGCACCGATAACACGCACGACGCGGCCGTTCTCGGAGCCCTGCGGCTTCTGGGTGCTCTCAGCGCTACGAGCCTGGGTGGCATTATCAGCGGCGTTCTCGACGGCACCGGAGGCTGCGACGTTGTCATCGGCCCCGGTCGGCTCGTCGTTACGCCCATCAAAAGATTGAGCTGTAGTCATGTTCTAGTCACTTTCTCCGCTACCGGACAACGCGCCAGCGCCGCCGATAATCTCGGTGATTTCCTGGGTGATCTTTGCCTGACGGAGCTGGTTCGCTTCACGCGAGAGCTCGCCGGCAAGTTCAGTTGCGTTGTCCGTCGCGTTCTTCATCGCGGTGCGACGAGATGCGGACTCGGCTGCCGACGCTTCCAGGAAGATCGAGTAGAGCGACCTGGAAACGTACGCGGGAAGCAGCTGCTCCATCAGAGAATCTGCGTCCGGCTCGAAATCCATGTCCGGCAAGACGTTGCCAGAGGTGTGCAGCAGATCTTCCTGCTCGAATTCCACGTCCTCGAAGACGGGCTCAATCGGAAGCAGCTGGTGGACGGTGGCCTCCTGCGACAGCATGGACACGAACTTCGTGTACACGACATGCACCTGGTCAAAACCGCGGACAGACTGCCCCTCAGATCCGCGAAGGCCGTCACGCCACTTCGCTTCACCTTCGGAGCTGGCTTCGAAGCCCTGGATCATGTGCTGGCGGACATCGTGCGTGGACTCCCAAGACGGGTCCTGGGACCAACCGGTCCACTCCCCTGCGATCTCTTGATCACGGAAGTCGTAGTGGCTGACGCCCTTGCCGCCGGTCACGTAACGGACCACCTCGTAGCCGTTGTCCTGGAGCATGCGCTCCAGTTCGCCGGCCTTCTTGAGCACGTTGTGGTTGTAGCCACCGGCCATGCCGCGGTCGGATGTGACCACGAGCATTGCCGCCACCTTGCCGTTTTCGCGTTCACGAAGCATCGGGTGGTCCAGAGACGTCGCCGACACGAGGCGCTCCATCATGTCCTGCATCTCGTTGGCGTACGGCTGGGCCGCCTCAACGCGCTGCTGGGCTTTGGTGATGCGCGACGTCGCGATCAGTTCCTGGGCCTTGGTGATCTTCTTCGTGGAATTGACTGACCGGATTCGGTCGCGCAGTTCGCGAAGTGTAGCCATGGTGTGTGCTCCTCCTTTCTCTTAAGTCGTAGTGAGTCGTTTTCGCTTATCTAGTTCGAACTCGGTGGGCGAACTAGCCGCGCTTCTGCGACTTACGAGAAACGTTGAGCTGGTTCTTCGACACATCCGCCTCATCGAGGGGCTTGGCCTCCGGCTCGCGGACGACGTGCTCCTCGTTGGTTGGCTGGAAGTTGCGTGCGAAGCGCTCGTTGACGGACTTCAGAGTCTCCTTGGACTCGTCGGACAGTGCGGCGCCTCCGTCGATCTGCTCGTACACGCCCGGGGCTTCAGCGCGGATCGTCTCGTGCAGCTCTGCCTCGTAACGGCGGACATCTTCGACGGGAACGGAGTCGAATCCACCCTCGTTAGCGAGGTAGATGGAGATGATCTGGTACTCGACCGGCTGCGGGGAGTTCTCGGCTTGCTTCAGCAGCTCGACGAGGCGCTGGCCGCGCTCAAGCTGACGCTTGGAAGCGTCGTCCAGGTCGGACGCAAAGGCAGCGAAGGACTCGAGATCGCGGTATGCGGCCAGGTCCAGACGCAGGTTACCGGCGACCTTCTTCATGCCCTTGGTCTGTGCGGCACCACCGACACGGGAGACGGAGATACCGACGTCAATAGCCGGGCGCACACCCTGGTTGAAGAGGTCGGACTGCAGGAAGCATTGACCGTCCGTAATCGAGATGACGTTCGTCGGAATGAAGGCACCGACGTCGTTCGCCTTGGTCTCGATGATCGGGAGAGCGGTCAGGGAGCCGGCGCCCAGCTCGTCGTTAAGCTTGGCGGCGCGCTCGAGCAGACGGGAGTGCAGGTAGAACACGTCACCGGGGTATGCCTCGCGGCCCGGCGGGCGACGCAGCAGCAGCGAGATGGCACGGTACGCCTCAGCCTGCTTGGTCAGGTCGTCGTAGATGACCAAGACGTGGTTGCTCTGGTACATCCAGTGCTGGCCCAGGGCTGCGCCGGCAAACGGTGCGAGCCACTTGAAGCCGGCGGAGTCGGACGCCGGAGCAGCCACGATCGTGGTGTACTCCAGGGCACCGTTCTCCTCGAGGGTGCGGCGAACACCTGCGATGGTGGAGCCCTTCTGGCCGATGGCGACGTAAATGCAGCGAACCTGCTTGGTCTTGTCGCCGGTCTCCCAGTAGGCCTTCTGGTTGAGGATGGTGTCGATGCAGACCGCGGTCTTACCGGTCTTGCGGTCGCCGATGATCAGCTGACGCTGGCCACGGCCGATCGGGGTCATGGCATCGATAGCCTTGATGCCCGTCTGCATCGGCTCCTCGACCGGCTGACGGTCGAGGACGCCTGCGGCCTGAAGTTCGAGCGCGCGCTCTTCTTCGGCCTCGATCGGGCCAAGGCCGTCGATCGGCTGACCCAGGGGGTTGATCACGCGGCCGAGGAAGTCATCCCCAACCGGGATGGACAGGACCTCGCCGGTCCGTACAACTTTGTCGCCCTCGGTGAGGGTTTCGAAATTACCCAGGACCACAACACCGATCGTGTCGGTGTCGAGGTTCTGTGCGACGCCGATGACGCCGTTCGGGAACTCAAGCAGCTCGTTGGTCATGCAGCCCGGCAGCCCGGAAACCTGGGCAATACCATCTGCAGCCGACGTCACCACGCCGACCTCCTCACGGGAGGCCTCCGCGGAGTAGCTCGAGGTGTAGTTCGCTATCGCGCTACGGATCTCATCGGAGGAGATCGTCAGCTCCGCCATGTTCTTCCTGCTCTCGGTAGTTTGTTCCAGCATTTTCGTCATTAATAAGCCGTGTTGGCTGCCATGTCGGCGCGCAGGCGCGACAGTTTGCCGCGCGTGGAGCCGTCGATAAGCTCGTCGCCAACGCGGATGGTCGCACCGCCGAGGAGGCTGGGGTCAACCTCGGAGTGGATGGCCATCTCGCGGCCGTAAATTGTGCCTAGCTTGTCTGCCAGCGCGTCACGCTGCGCATCCGTCAGCTCTGTCGCGGACGTGACCTCCGCAACCGTCTTTCCCGTCAATTCGGCTGACTCGCGCGAAACTGCGGCGATGTCGTCGACCGGGTTGTGTTCCGGGCGGCCGACCACCTGAAGCGCAAGCGCCTCGGTGTACATGGTCACCTTGCCGTACAGGACGCTCGCCAAAAGCTGACGCTTCTGGTCTGCGGTTGCGCGGCGGTCGGACAGCAGCTGGGTCAGCTCGCCTTCGCGCTCGAGGAGGCGGGACAGGGCGAAGAGCTCGTTCTCGACGTGCTCGAGCTTGCCCTCGCTTTCGGCACCGCGCAGCAGGGCACGGCGGCCCAAGTGCACGAGGCCCTCACGGAACTCGCGCGGGGTCGACCACTCCTGCTCTGCGGCTTGCTTCAGCACGGTAAGGGTGGCGTCCGCCACCTTGCCGCCGAAGACGTCGCTGATCATGCCGGAACGCTGCTCCGGCTTCAGGGATGCGTCCGCGACTGCCACGCGCAACGGGCGGTGCTGTTCGAGCTGGTCCACAACAAGGAAGAGCTCGGTGCCGACCTGTGCTGCGATGGAAACGGTGTCGCCGGCGTTACGCAGAAATGCGTCTAGCTTCTCGGCGACCCGAGTCTGTGCTTCGCGGCTAGCTGCTCTCATGGACTACCTCACTTCCGCGTCGCCGAGCGGGCGGAGACGGTGTCCAGCTGGCTCAGGAAAGAGTCGATGGTGTTGGAGCGGCGGGTGTTGTCCGACAGCTCTTCACCGAGGAGTTCCTCAGCCAACGTGATGGAGTTCTGGCCCAGTTCGTTACGCAGCTCGGCGATGACCTGCTCGCGGGAAGCCTGCAGCTGCTTTTCGCCGTTTGCGACGATGCGGCGGGACTCGGCCTCAGCGTTAGCGCGAGCCTCAGCCTCGATCTCCTTGCCCTTCTGGCGGGCAGCTTCGCGGATCTCGGCGGCTTCGGCGCGTGCCTCAGCGAGCTGTGCGTTGTTCTTCTCCAGAGCAGCCTTGGCCTGTGCCTGAGCGGACTCAGCGCGCTCAATGCCGCCCTTGATCCTGTCTTCGCGCTCGGCGAGGACCTCCTGGAACTTTGGAAGCACGTACTTCCAGAAGAGCAGGAAGATGATGAGGAAGACAACGAGGGACCAGACGAGGTCGTAAGTCTTGGGCAGGAGGATAGAGTTGCCACCGTCGAGCGGCAACGTCTCGGCCTCCTCGGCCGCAAGTAGGTAGATGACGTTCGTCATTGGTTGCTCCTGATCTAAAAGGTTTACGAGTGTGTGGTGCGTGTTCTTCTAGAACAGGAAGCCGGCGACGAGGCCGATCAGGGCGAGAGCCTCAACGAAGGCGATACCCAGGAACATCGTGGTGCGCAGCTGGCCGGCCATCTCCGGCTGGCGTGCCATGCCCTCGACGGTCTTGCCGACGAGGATGCCGATGCCCAGGCCCGGGCCGATGGTGGCGATGCCGTAGCCGATGGCGCCGAGGCCGGTGTACTCGGTAGCTTCTGCTGCCTGCGCGAGGATGATGTCGTTCATGGAAAGTCGTTCCCTTTCTTGGTGCCCGCGCCTTTGGAGGCCCGGGCGGTGACGAGGTGAGTGGGGTTATTCAGTTGACCGTGTGTCAGTTCGCGCCTGACTAGTGCGAATCTGCGTGCAGCGACAGTTCGATGTACACCGCGACCAGGAGGGCGAAGATGTACGCCTGCAGGAAGATGACAATCAACTCGTACAGGGTGAACAGAACCGCTGCGACCAGTGTGAGGCCACTCATCGCAGTCCAGCCGTTGAGCTGCCAGAAGAAGAAGTTCGTGGCGGAGTACAGCAGGACGAGAATGATGTGGCCGGCCAGGAAGTTCGCCATGAGACGAAGAGCCAGGGTGACCGGACGCAGAATGAACGTCGAGAAGAACTCGATCGGCACCACCAGGAGGTGGAGCGCGGGAGGCAAGTTAGGAATCACGAGCGAGTGCTTCACGTATTTGCCGAATCCGTAGCGCGAGGCGCCTGCGTAGATCATCGTGATGTAGCCCACCAGCGCGAGCACGATCGGCAGACCGATTCGCGAGCTCGGCGAGATGTTCAACCCCGGAATGATCGTGGCAACGTTCATGAAGAGGACCGTGAAGAAGATGGTCGCGATCACCGGAAGGAATCGGCGGCCTTCTTTCTTGCCCAAGATGTCTTCGGCGATCTGCACGCGGACGAAGTCCACTGCGAGCTCACCGAAGTTCTGCAGACCTTTGGGAACCAGCTGAGGTTTCCGGAAAGCCAGCAGGAACAGGATGATCAGCACGGCCGCCATGAACAGGCGGACGAGCATGATGCGATCCAGCGCGAACCAACCGCCGAGGAAATCTCCCCCGATCAATTGGTCGTAGTATTGCCCCGGGAAAAATTCTGGGTCCAATTCGGGTGCGTGGAAGCTACCCCTCATGGCCAAAGTTGTAACGCTCAGCGTTCTCTCCCGTTCTCGGGCCGCACTTGCGGGAAGTGCGGTGCGATGGACGTCTTCATTTCTGCCTTCCGCGGCGGACTCCGTCGCACATCAGCTACCGCGGTGCAGGGGACTTTTAGAGGCGGTTACCCCATTAAGGCGTAGCTCTCCTCTTCTAACCCGCGATCAGCCTATCAGCAGAGAGCACGAATCGGGCATGTTGGGGGGAGCCTGTCGCGGGGATTGAGGGGGTTCTGTTTCACACTCCGCGTATGAGCAGGTGCGGGCACCATTCAGGTCCCTGTTAGGTAGATCACAGGGGGCACCCGCTTATCGACGCTTCCCCCGCTACCCCACGTACAGCGTCCGCGTCGTCATGATTCCCCACACCTCGGTGGCCAGAACGACGACGAGCGCGGCGATGATGGTGACCGCGAAGGCGGCGGTGTCGTAGAACGTCATGGTGCGCAGCCACGCGAGAAGTCCCATCAAGACTAAGAGCTTGACCAACCAGCTACCGAGCACGACCGTCATCGTCGTCGCCGGCGTAGTGTTCGAGGTCAGCAGCACCGAGACGACGGTCAGGAGAACAAAACCGCCGCCGATGGCCGAGCCGAGCAGTACCCCCCAGATCCCCGGTAGGTCACGCATTCCGCCCCACACAGCCAAAGAGACAATGGTGAGGGCGACGAGCGCCCAGCCGCCGAGTTTCAGGGCGCGCTTGAGCGGAGCCTGGGGGTCCTCATACTCGCGGTAATCGGATTCGGTGCCGTGGGGAGTGTTCGCGTCGGTGCCGTTAGGTTTCACAGAAGCTCATGCTACCGCGAGGGGCCGATCTTCCCCTTCATCGCGGGCACAGCTGTGGCTACCGCCGCCAATGCGACCGCGGTAGTGAGAAGCACCGCGGCATACCGCGACGGGATGACCGAGAAACTGACAGCACCGAACGCGATTGCGGAGACCCACATATACAGCACCAGCACCGTGCGACGGTGTGTGTGCCCAAGTGCGAGCAACCGGTGGTGGATGTGCTGCCGGTCGGCCGCGAACGGGCTCTTGCCTTGGGAGACGCGGCGGATCACGGCCATGACCAGGTCGATCACGGGGAGCGCAACGGCGGCCACCACGACAATGAACGGGCTGATCAGGGCGACAAAGTCGGCGGTGCCGTAGAGGGACATGTTGATCTTGCCGGACGCGGAGATCGATGCAGCAGCGAGAAGCAGACCGATCAGCATCGCGCCGGAGTCCCCCATGAAGATTCGCGCGGGCTCGTAATTGTGCGGCAGGAAGCCCGCGCACATTCCCACCAGCGCGGCGCAGATAATGGCGGGCGGATACGCGGACACGGCACCACCCTGATCGTGGAGCACAGTGAGCGAAAAGACCAGGATCGCCGCGCCCGCGATCATGCCGAGACCGGCTGCCAGACCGTCGATGCCGTCAACGAAATTGAAGGCGTTAATGAGCATCACGATGAGCAAGGAGGACACGACGACGCCCTGAGTCTGATCGAGAATAAGGGTGGTGCCGCCATTGAACGGCAGATAGAACACGCTGAACGACAGGCCCATCACGGACATCGTCACGGCCGCGACGATCTGGCCGAAGAATTTGGAGAGGGCGCCGAGCTCGTAGAGGTCGTCGATAATCCCCACCACGACGATGAGAAAGGCGCCGATGACCACCGCTGTCATCTCCGGTGTCACGGGTGCGAAACCACGCGTGAGCGCCGGCAACTGCATCGCCAGATACACCGCCGACAGAAAGCCGGTGAACATGGCTACCCCGCCCAGGCTCGGTGTCGGTTGAGTGTGCACGTCGCGCTCGCGGATTTCAGCGATGCGGCCGGTACGGACGAGCAGCGAGCGGACGGGGCCCGTCGCCAAGTAGCTGATCACCGCGGCGACGAGAATGACCAGCCCGAGTTCCCGTAACGGGACACCAGATCCGGTCATGGCTCTACCTGTCTTTCCGCCTCAGCTCCTCGGGGTCAAGGTTCAGGACCTCACCAATTTGCTGGGGGCTCACGGCGCCCTCGCGGAGAATCACAGGGGTGGGGCCGGAAATGTCCAGAATCGTCGACGGGGTGCCCACCTGGGATGTTCCGCCGTCAAGGTACGTCTGCACTGCTTCGCCGAACTGCTCGCGGGCGCCGGCAGCGGAGACTGGCGGGGCCTGACCGGAGATATTGGCACTGGACACGGCCATCGGGCCGACCTCGCGGAGCAGCTCGATCGCCACCGATTGCAGCGGCATACGGAGCAGCACGGTGCCGCGCGTGTCACCGAGATTCCACGGCAAGGACGGAGCCTCGGGCACGACGAGGGAGAGACCTCCGGGCCAGAAGGCCTCGACAAGCGTCTTCGCCGTGTCGGTGAACTCGCGCACGAGACCCTGGATCGTCGTCCACGAGCCCACCAAAACAGGCACGGGCATGTCCGCACCGCGCCGCTTCGTAGCAAGCAGCTTAGCGACGGCATCCGGGTTGAACGCGTCCACCCCAATCCCGTACACCGTGTCAGTAGGCAGCACCACGCACTGCCCTGCCCGCACAGCGCGGGCGGCGATGTCAATGCCCTCTTGGCGCCCCTGGGGGTCAAGGCAGTCGTAGATTCTGCTCGGCATCGGAGGGATGCTCCTTTTCCTGTTGCGGTCAGTTGGTCGAAAGCTTACTCGCCGTGACAAAACGCTTGCGTCCTGTCAGGTCGGCCATGTTGCGGATGTCCCCGAATGATCCGTCCGCTTCGACGAGCTGGCGAGTCAGTTCGGCGGTGGTGTCGTCGTGCTCGATTCCAAGTGCGCCGCCGGGGGCAAGCAACCGCGCGGCGACGGGGATGAGCCCCCGGATCGCGTCCATGCCGTCGTCGCCCGAGAAGACTGCGTCGAGCGGATCGTGATACACCTCCGGCTCCAGCTCCCCTGCTTCTTCCGGTACGAACGGAACGTACGGCGGATTCGCCACGATAAGCTCAACGGTTCCGGTGAGCTCCTCAAGGAGGCCGGGGTCCGTCATGTCGCCCTGGATAATCCGGACATTAGGAAATGGCGCAGCATTCTCGCGTGCGGCGGCCACTGCGACATCGGACTTCTCCACCCCAATCACCTGCGCGGGTCGTGCACGCTCAGCGATGTAAATGGCGAGAGCTCCCGATCCAGTGCCGAAGTCGACGACAGTTCCGCTTGGTTTTAGGTCCACCGCCCATTCGGCGAGCACCTCGGTCTCCGGGCGCGGGATGAACACGCCCGGTCCGACACGGAAGTCGTGGACGCCGAACGGAGCTGTGCCAAGGATGTGCTGCAGCGGCTCCCTCTTCGCCCGGCGGGAGATGAGAATGGCGTAATGGTCATCGAAACCCGCGGGCGGCTCGGCGAACACGAGCTCCATCGGGGTAATGCCGATGAGGTGGGAAGCGATGAGGCGGGCGTCGACAAGCGGAGATGAAACGCCCGCGTCGGCAAGCAGCTGCGCGGCGCGGGTGATGGTCTCGCGGAGACTATTCGGCTTCAAGACGCTCCTGGCGCTCGTGGGTCTGCAGCGCGCCGATCAGGTCGTCCATGTTTCCATCGAGGACGGAATCGAGGTTGTTCGCCTTGAAACCAATCCGGTGATCCGAGATGCGGTTCTCCGGCCAGTTGTAGGTGCGGATGCGCTCCGAGCGGTCCATGGTGCGCACCTGGGACGCGCGGCCCTCCGCTGCCTCAGCCTCCGCCTTCTCGCGCTCGGCCTGCTCGAGGCGGGCCTGGAGGACCTGCATCGCGCGGGCGCGGTTCTGGATCTGCGAACGCTCCTTCTGGCACGTGACCACAATGCCGGTGGGCAGGTGCGTGATGCGCACGGCGGAGTCCGTCGTGTTCACGCCCTGGCCACCTTTACCGGACGAGCGGTACACGTCGACGCGGATGTCCTTCTCGTCGATCTCGACGTCCGCGACATCCTCAGTCTCCGGGAAGACGTAGACGCCGGCTGCGGAAGTCTGGATGCGCCCCTGCGATTCCGTCACCGGGATGCGCTGGACACGGTGGACGCCGCCCTCGAATTTCAGCTTCGACCACGCGCCGTCTCGCGACGGGTTCTTCATGGTCACCGACACCGTCATGTCCTTGACACCGCCCAGATCGGACTCCGCGACGTCCAGGACGTCCCAGGTCAGCCCAGCTTTCTCGGCGTACTTCTGGTACATGCGGGCGAGGTCGCCGGCGAACAGAGCGGCCTCCTCGCCGCCGGCGCCGGCCTTGATCTCCATGATCACGTCGTCGGCGTCGTGCTCGTCGCGCGGGGCGAGCAGGTCGGCGAGCTCTTCTTCGAGGCGGACAATCTCGCCTGCGAGGCGGGTGGCCTCCTCAGCGAACTCCTTGTCCTCGGACGCCATCTCGGCGGCAGCCTCGTGGTCCTCGCGGGCCTGGTTGAGCTCGTTGTTGAAGTTGATGATCGGCTGCAGCTGCGCGTAGCGCTTGGAGAGCTTGCGGAAGAGGTCTTGGTCGCCCACCACTTCCGGGTCGCTCATCTGGGCTTGGATGCCCTGGTACTCGGAGACGTAGTCGTCGACAAGCGAGACCTGCGATTTCTCTGCCATTACTGGTAGTCCTCCGTCTCCTGGTCAGCCGCCATCGGTGCGGATTGCGCCACGCCGACGAGGAACTCGCCGTTGTTCTTGGTCTTCTTCAGCTGCTTGATCAGCATGTCAATGGACTGCTGCGGATCAAGCGCGGACAGGATGCGGCGCAGCTTGTGCATGATGCGCGCCTCCTCCGGGCTCATGAGCAGCTCATCCTTGCGTGTACCGGACGGGTTGACGTCCACAGCCGGGAAGACGCGGCGCTCCGCGATCTTGCGGTCGAGCTTGAGCTCGGCGTTACCGGTGCCCTTGAACTCCTCGAAGATGACGGTGTCGCCGGCGGACCCGGTCTCCACCATGGCGGTGGCGATGATGGTCAGCGAGCCGCCCTCCTCGATGTTGCGGGCGGCGCCGAGGAAGCGCTTCGGCGGGTAGAGCGCGTTCGAGTCCACACCGCCAGACAGGATGCGGCCCGATGCCGGCGAGGAGTTGTTGTACGCGCGGCCCAGACGGGTAATGGAATCCAGCAAGACCACAACATCCTGGCCCATCTCCACGAGGCGCTTCGCGCGCTCGATGGCGAGCTCCGCCACGGCGGTGTGCTCGCTCGGCGGACGGTCGAAGGTGGAGGCGATGACCTCGCCCTTGACGGAGCGCTGCATGTCGGTGACTTCCTCGGGGCGCTCGTCCACAAGCACGACCATGAGGTAGCACTCCGGGTTGTTGTGCGCGATCGCGTTGGCGATGTTTTGCAGGATCGTCGTCTTACCTGCCTTCGGCGGGGAGACGATCAGCGCGCGCTGGCCTTTACCGATGGGCATGACCAGATCGATCACGCGCGTGGTCAGGATGTTCGGCTCCGTCTCCAGGCGCAGGCGCTGATTCGGGTACAGCGGGGTGAGCTTGTGGAACTCCGCGCGCTGCTTCGCCTCGTCCACCGTCATGCCGTTGACGGTGTCAACGCGCACCAGCTGGTTGTAGCGCTGGCGGTTGCGGCCGTTGCCGTGCGTGTGGCCCTGGCCGTTCGCACGAACCTGTCCGATCACCGCGTCGCCGGAGCGCAGACCGCAGCGGCGCACGAGGTTGTTGTTGATGAACACGTCGGCCTGGTTCGCCCGGTACCCCGTCGTGCGCACAAACGCGGCGTTGTTGTCGACGATGTCGACAATGCCCGCGACCTCCTGCAACTCCTCCGGGTCCAAGTCCTGGCCGTTGTTGTTGTGGTTCTGGTTATTCCCGCCGCCGTTGTTGTTGTCGCGGTTGCGGCGGTTGCGTCGGTTCCGGCGCCCGCGGCGGCCCCCGCCGCCGTTGCCGTTGCCGCCGTCGTGGTTGTTGTCGCCGCCGCGATCGTTGCGGTCGCCCCGGTTGTTGTTCCCGCCGCGGTTATTCCCGCCGTTGCCGTTGCCGTTGCCACGGTCGTTCCGGTCACCCCGGTCGTCGCGGTCCTCGTTATCCCGGCGATTGTCGCCGCGGTTGTCGCGGTCCCGGTCTCCACCCCGGCCGCGGCCGTTGTTGTCCTCGCGGTCGCCGGAGCGCCCCGAGTCGGCAGAATCGTTCGAGTCGCCGGAGCTGTCCCGGTTGTCTGAGCTGTCGCGGTTGTCGGGGCTGGCGGAGCCGTCGTCAAGCTTGTGCTCATTGTCGCCGTGCTTGGCACGGTTGCGGCGCGCGCGGCGGGCGGCGGAGCGGGACTCGTAGCGCTGCTCCTCGCCTTTGTCATCTTTGTTGTCGCGGGATTCGCGGTTCTCGGCGCTCGGCGCGGAACCGGTCTCCGCGTTGTCGGCGGCGGCCTGCTCGCTGGCGCGCTGGCGTGCGCGCTGCGGGACGGTGCCCGTGGTGATGGCTTGGATCAGCTCGCCCTTGCGCAGGGCGGACGTGCCGCGCAGGCCTTTTTCGGCGGCGATCTTGCGCAGCTCCGGAAGCTTCAGCGATGCCAGGTCCTGGCTCGCGGCGTTACCCGTATCGGTCACGGATGTCCTTTCGTCATATTCGTGCGACGCTGTTTTCACGCGGTTATCCCCACTCTCGGCCGACGGGCCTTCAAAGCCCGCAATAAACGGGGCGGAGGTGGTGCACGCTAGATCGGACTCGCGCTGCATGCTCGAAAACCAGCTGGCATGGAGGCGGTGAAAATCTGCGAGGCGAAAAGCGCCTCAGGTCACGATCTTGTCCGACAGTGTAGCGGACGGCGCGGGACACCGGTTCACCAACCCGCACAAAACGGCCCACGGTAGAGTGAGCTGCATGCTTTCCACCATGCAGGAAGTGCCGTTCTCGGTCGGCCGTATCCTCGAGTACGGGGCGTCGGTCCACGGTTCCACGAAGGTGACCACGTGGCGCTCGGGCGAGGCCGAGGAGACCACGTTCGCGGCGGTCGGGGCACGGGCGGCGGCGTTCGCGCATGCGTTGGAGGACCACTTGGGCATCGACGGGGACCAGCGCGTGGGCACGTTGATGTACAACTGCGCGGAGCACCTCGAGGTGATGTTCGCGGCATCAGCGAAGGGTTCGGTGTTCGTGCCGCTGAACTTGCAGTTGATGGAGGACCAGATCGCGTACATCGTCAACCACGCGGAGATCGAGGTCATTGTCGCGGACCCGCGTTTGGCGCGGAAGCTCGGCCGATTGTTGGACGCGTGCCCGACGGTGCGCGCGGTGTGCTTCACAGGCTTGGGCGATGTCGACGAGTTGCGCAGCGAGCTTCCAGGCACCATCGAGGTTTTCTCGTACGAGTCGCTTCTCGACGGCGCTTCCACCCTCTACCCCTGGCCCGAACTCCCCGAGAACACTGCCGCGGCGATCTGCTATTCCACGGCGACAAGCGGCCCGCCGAAGGGCATCGCGTACTCCCACCGGTCGATCTGGCTGACGGCGATGAGTCTGCGCGCCACGGACTCGCTGGCGATCACGCACGGCGAGTCCTTCCTGTGCTGCATCCCGATCTACCACGTTCTCAGCTGGAACGTCCCGTTCAGCGCGTTTCTGGCCGGCACTCCCCTGGTGTTGCCGGATTCGGACGTGTCCGCGCCGACGCTGGCCAAGCTCATCGCAGGCACCCACCCGCGCGTGGCGCACGGCGTGCCCACGTTGTGGATCCAGCTCATGGTCCACTACCTGCACAACCCGCCGGAGCGCATGTCCCTGACGGAGATCTATGTTGGCGGCTCCCCCGCCCCGCCGGCGCTGATCAAGGTATGGGAGGAGCGCTACGGCGTGGACATCATTCACGTCTGGGGCATGACGGAGACCTCCACGGTGGGCACGGTGGCCCGCCCTCCGTCGGGCGCGTCCGGCGAGCGCCGTTGGGCGTACCGCGTCTCCCAGGGCCGCTTCGCACCGTGGCTGGAGTACCGAGTGGTCAACGACGGCGGCATTGTCTCCCGCACCGACCGCAACGACGGCGAGATCCACGTCCGCGGCAACATGGTCATCGGCTCCTACTACTGGCCGTCGGACCCCGAGGCGTCCGAACGCGTATCGACGTTCCGCGGCGAACCCGTCCCCCGCTCCGACGATTCCTTCACCGACACCGGCTGGCTGCGCACCGGCGATGTGGGCACGGTGACATCCGACGGGTTCATGACGCTCTACGACCGCTCCCGCGACGTCATCCGTTCCGGCGGCGAGTGGATCTACTCTGCCCAGCTGGAGAACCTGATCATGGAGTCTGACGAGGTTGTCGAGTGCGCCGTCATCGGGTACCCCGACAAGAAGTGGGGTGAGCGCCCGCTGGCTGTGACTGTACTCCATGCCGACGTCACCCCCACGATCGACCTGGCCAAGAAACTCCGCAAGGACTTGGCCAGCGAGCTGCCCACGTGGATGGCGCCGGAGTACTGGACATTCGTCAGCTCCATCGACAAGACGTCGGTGGGCAAATTCGACAAGGTCGACCTGCGGTCGCACCTGGCCAAGGACGAATTCGACATCATCACCCTCCCCGGCCCCGGCACCCGCCCAGCCGAGGAGGACAGCACCGGCGCCCCCGCCGCCGACTAGCGCGGGGGCAACCGCTACTAAGCCAACCAAAAACACGGTGCGACAGACTTGCGTACCGTTGGGGGTATGGCACAACACGACATTTTCTCTAGCCCGTCCCGTTACATCCAAGGAAAGGGTGCGATCGCCGATCTCGGCGAGCACCTGAAGAAGCTCGGCGAGAACCCGTTGCTCGTGTCGGACGACACGGTGTGGGGAATCGTCGAAAAGCCGCTCACCGAAGGTTTTGAGAAGGAAGGCCTTCCGGTCAACCGCGTTAGCTTCGAGAAATTCGCCACCGCGAAGGCCGTCGACGGTCTGGTGGAGAAGATCAAGGAGAACGACTACGACATCATCGTCGGCATCGGCGGCGGTTCCGCCATCGACGCCGCGAAGGCAGCCGGCTTCAATGCCGACATTGTGTGGGCTAGTGTCCCCACCGCCGCTTCCTCCGACGCACCGACATCCACGCTCGCCGTGATCTACACCGAGGACGGCGCGTTCGACGAGTACCGCTTCTACCCGAAGAACCCGGACGTGGTCCTCATCGACACCCAGCTCGTCGCGGGCGCTCCGGAGCAGTTCCTCGTCGCTGGCATCGGCGATGCCCTGGCCACCTGGGTTGAGGCCCGCGCCGCAGCCAAGGGCAACGGCACCACGATGAACGGCGGCCACCCGACGCGCGCCGGTGCTGCCCTGGCCAAGCTGAGCTGGGACATCCTCTGGGAGAACGCCCTGCCGGCGCTCGACGCAGTCCGCTCCGGCGTGGTCACCCCGGCACTCGAGGCGGTTGTCGAGGCCAACACGCTGCTGTCCGGCCTTGGCTTCGAGTCCGGCGGTCTCGCAGCGGCACACGCCATCCACGACGGCCTCACCGCCGCCGAGCAGACGCACGGTCTGTCCCACGGCCAGAAGGTCAACATCGGTACCTGCGCCCAGCTGATCATGGAGGGCGCGGACACCAAGGAGCTCGAGGACTTTATCGAGTTCACCACCAAGGTCGGCCTGCCCAACACGCTCACCGAGGTCGGCCTCTCCCCTGAGGACACCGAAGAGCTCGAGGCCGTGGCCAAGGCCGCCACCGCCGAGGAGGAGACCATCCACAACATGCCGTTCCCGGTCACCCCGGAGATGGTCGTGGAGTCCCTCATCGCTCTCGAGCGCATCTCCCGCCGCGTCCGCCAGGAGCGCGGCCTGCCCGAGCCCGTCAAGTACGAGGCTGAGCACTAAACGCTCGCTTATCGACGAAACGCCCCGCAGCATTCCCGCTGCGGGGCGTTCGCCGTTGTAGGAGCGGAACGTTAGGCGCGCAGAAGCTCCGCGGTGACGGGTCCAGCGATGTCGAGCTCGAGGACACGGAGGCCGTATTCGCGAGCGGAGTCGAGGATCTTCGCGTCCACCGGCTCGGTGGACAGCACCATGGCAGTCGGACCGGCGCCGGACAAGTAAGCCGCGTAGCCGCGGTTGCGCAGGCGGTTGACCCACTCTGCGGTGACCGGCAGGACATCGGCACGGTACGGCTGGTGCAGGCGGTCGCGGGTGCCCTCCCAGAGGAACTCCGGGTGAGTCTGGATCGCCACCGTCATCACCGCGGTGCGGGATACGTTGAAGCGGGCATCGGTATGCGTGACGTGGGACGGCAGTACCTTGCGCACGGCGTTCGTCGACGCGTGGAAGTCCGGGACGAGCGCGGTAGCGATGATATCGGGGTGCACGGTCAGCGGCACCGCGCGGTACTCCGGTTGGGAGACGCCGTCGACGGGAATGTCCGTCCACGACACCACTGCCCCGCCGACGACGCTGGCGGCGGCGTTGTCCGGGTGGCCCTCGAAGGCGGAGCTGAGCTGGACGATCTCATCGGTGCTCAGCGGTCCGCTGGCCAGCGTGTTCGCTGCGACCACACCGGCGACAGCGGCGGACGCGGAGGAACCCAGACCACGGGACTGCGGAATGTTGTTGTGGCAGGTGACCTTCAGTCCGGGGGCGTGAACGTCAGCCGCGTGCAAACCAGAGTTGATGGCTTTTACCACCAGGTGGGAGGAATCGCGGGGCAGGTCCTCGGCGCCCTCGCCGAAGATCTCCACCTCCAAGCCGGAGGCCGTGACTTCCACCTCGACGGTGTCGTAGATCCCCACGGCCAAACCGAGGGTGTCAAAGCCGGGGCCCAGGTTCGCGGAGCTGCCCGGAACGGTCACGCGGGCGCGCAGGCCTACCTCAAGATCAATGCTCATGGTTACGCCCCGAGACGGATGACCGAGTTGATGGCCTTGACCTCGTCGATCTCGCGGAGCTCGTCCACAATGGCGGAGAGCTTGCGCTCGAGGGACTCGTGGGTGACCACGATCAGGCGGGAGTGCTCACCGGACTCCTCCTGGCGGACAGCGGAGATGGAGATATTCTGTGCGGCGAAACGACGCGAGATCTCGGCGAGAACACCGGCTCGGTCCACCACGGACATGTCGATGTGGTAGCGCGTGGGCACGTCGCCGAAGTCCGCGACCGGGTAGTGCGCGTAGGGGTTCTCAGCCGGGGCACGGCCGCCGTGAATCTTGTTGCGGGCGGCACCGACCAGATCGCCGAGGACAGCGGAGGCGGTGGGAGCGCCGCCGGCGCCGTTGCCGTAGAACATCAGGCGGCCGGCGGCCTCGGCCTCGACGAACACGGCGTTGTAGGACTTGTCCACGGTGGCCAGCGGGTGGTCGTTGGGCACCAGCGTCGGGTGGACGCGGGCGGAGACGGAGGTCAGCCCGGCGTCGTCGATAAGCCGCTCGCAAATGGCGAGCAACTTGATGGTGAAGCCGGCTTCGCGCGCCGCCTCGATGTCCTCGGCGGTGATGTCGGTGATGCCTTCGGCGTGGACATCGTCGTAGGTGACGCGTGAGTGAAAGCCCATCGATGCCATGATCGCGGCCTTGGAAGCGGCGTCGTGGCCCTCGACATCTGCGGTCGGGTCCGCTTCCGCATACCCCAGGCGGGTCGCCTCGGCGAGAGCTTCGTCGTAGGTCATACCGGTGGATGTCATCGCGTCGAGCACGTAGTTAGTGGTGCCGTTGACAATGCCGGAGATGCGCTGCACCTGGTCGCCGGCGAGGGAACGGCGCAACATGCCCACCACCGGGATCGCGGCGGCGACGGCGGCCTCGTAGTAGAGGTCGACACCGGCGGCGTTAGCGGCGTCCGAAAGCTCGTCGGCGTGCGCGGCGATGAGCGCCTTGTTGGCGGTGACCACGGACTTGCCCGCGTTGAGCGCGGCGAGGACGAGCTCGCGCGGGTAGTCGATGCCGCCGATGACCTCCACGACGATGTCGATGTCGTCCCGGTCGATCAGCTCACGTGCGTTGTCGGTGAGCGTGATGTCCGGGAAGTGGTCGAGCACCTCGCGCTTCTTGCTCAGGTCGGACACGGCCACGCCGCGGACGTCGATCGGACCACCGATGCGGTTCTCGAGGTTGCTGGAGAACTCGTTGATCAGGCGCAGGACCTCAGTGCCGACGGTGCCCATACCCAGCACGGCCACCCCGACGGGTTGCCCGATGCCTTTACCGGGGTAGTTTCCGTTCCTGCCTTCGGCGCTCAGCGCAGTCATGGTTCTCCTGTGTCGTATTTGGCGGCCACTTTCCCCGAGGTGGCGGGGTGGAGCGGCCGGTGCGGACGCAATGCCCTAAGAGTCTACAAAAACCTCTCGGGCAAGTATGTCCTCGACTGTCTCGCGGCGGACCATCGGAGTGACCTTTCCGTCGCGCACACTCACCACCGCGGGGCGGCCGAAGCAGTTGTAGTTGGACGCCATGGAGTAGCAGTAGGCGCCGGTGGCGGCCAGCGCGATGAGGTCGCCGGGGGCGATATCGTCAGGCCAGAGGGCATTATTGATCAGGATGTCGCCGGATTCGCAGTGGGATCCGACCAGACGCGTCGCGTGCGGGGCACCCTCGGTGCGGCGGTTGACAATGCGCGCATCGTATTCCGCGCCGTAGAGCGCGGTGCGAATATTATCGCTCATTCCCCCGTCCACGGCGATATAGCGGCGGGTGGCCTCGTCGGTCACGTGAACATCCTTGACGGTGCCCACGGAGTAGACAGTGACGGCTGCGGGGCCCGCGATCGCGCGGCCCGGCTCCACGATCACGGTGGGCGGCGCGATGCCCAGATCCCCGGCCGCGTCGTTGACGGCGCGGAGCAGGTCGCGGGCGACAGCATCGACGTTGAGGGGCTCCTCCTCCACCGTGTACGCGATGCCGTAGCCGCCGCCGAGGTCGAGGAAGTCGAGCTGGAGCCCGAGCTCTTTGTAGATCTTGGCGTACAGGCCCAGCACGCGCGAGGCCGCGAGCTTGAAGCCCTCGGCATCGAAGACCTGGGAGCCGACGTGGCAGTGCAGGCCGGTCAGGCGGAGATTCGGTGCGTCGTGCGCCGTCTGCGCAGCGCGGAACGCGGAGCCGGACGCCAGGGACAGACCGAATTTCTGGTCCTCGTGGCTGGTGGCGATGAACTCGTGGGTGTGCGCCTCCACACCGGGCTTGACTCGGATGAACACGTCCTGGGTGGTGCCCTCTTCCCCGGCGATGCGGTTCAGCGCGTCGAGCTCCTGGTGGGAGTCGATGACCACGTGGCCGACACCGCTGGTCACGCAGCGGCGCAGGAAGGAGTCGCTCTTGCTGTTGCCGTGGGCGGTGATTCGCTCCGGTGGGAAGTCGGCGGCCAGGGCGATGAGCAGCTCGTTCTCGCTGGCAACGTCGAGAGCGAGACCCTCGTCAGCCACCCAAGTGGCAATGCGCGACGTCAGAAACGCCTTCGCCGCGTAGTGCACGTGCGCCGGATCGCCGTACGCGCGGGCCATGTCGCGGCAGCGCGAACGGAAGTCGTCCTCGTCGACGACCATCACCGGGGTGCCGTACTCGGCGGCGATCTCGGTCAGCGGGACACCGGTGACGGACACGGAGCCGTCCTCGTGGCGCTCGGCGTTGCGCGGCCACACGTGGGCGGGCAGGTCGTTGAAGCAGCCGGCCTCGTTGTGCCGCATGCGCAACAGGTCGTCGCGCGAGAGGTTGGCTGTGTTCAGAACGGGATCGAGCATGCCCTACATCCTTTCCGGCGCGGTGATGCCCAGCAGACGCAGGGAGTTCGCGAGCACCTGGCGGGACGCGGCGGCCAAGGCCAGGCGTGCGGAATGGATCGGCTCCGGTGTCTCGCCGGCCTTGGGCAGGATCTGGCACGCGTCGTAGAACTTGTGGAAGACGCTGGCCAGTTCCTCGGCGTAGCGTGCGATGCGGTGCGGTTCGCGCAGCTCGGCGGCGGCCTTCACCACAGCCGGAAATTCGCCGAGGGTTCGGATCAGGTCGCCTTCCTTCTCGTGGGTGAGCAGGGAGAGATCGGCGCCGTCGGCAGTCACACCCGCCTCAGCCGCCTTGCGCTCGATGGACGCCAGGCGCGTGTGGCCGTACTGCACGTAGTAGACGGGGTTGTCGTTGGACTGCTTCTCCCACAGATCCAGGTCGATGTCCAGGGTGGAGTCCACGGACGAGCGCACCAGCGAGTAGCGGGCGGCATCGCGGCCGATGAGGTCCACCAGGTCGTCGAGGGTGATCACGGTGCCGGCACGCTTGGACATTTTCACCGGCTTGCCGTCGCGGACGAGGTTGACCATTTGCCCGATGAGCACCTCCACGGCCTCCGGGTCGTAGCCCAGGGCCTGGGCGGCGGCGCGCAGACGCGCAATATAGCCGTGGTGGTCAGCGCCGAGCATGTAGATAGCCAGGGTGTGGCCGCGGTCGAATTTGTCCGCCACGTACGCGATGTCGCCGGCGATGTACGCGGCATTGCCGTCGGACTTGAGCACCACGCGGTCCTTGTCGTCGCCGAAATCGGTGGAGCGCAGCCACCATGCACCGTCGGCTTCGTACAGGTTGCCGTTGTCCTTCAGCGTCTGGATCGCGCGGTCCACAGCGCCGGACTCGAACAGCGAGTTCTCGTGGAAGAACACGTCGAAGTCGGTGCCGAAGTCGTGCAGCGACTGCTTGATTTGCGCGAACATCATCTCCACGCCTTCCGCGCGGAAGGTCTCCTGCACCTCGGCGTCAGTGCCGTCTAAAGCGTCAGCACGCTTATCGACGACCGCCTGTGCAATCTCCCCGATGTATTCCCCGCCGTACCCGTCCTCCGGTGTCGGCTCGCCCTTCGCCGCCGCCACGAGGGAACGCGCGAAGCGGTCGATCTGGCCGCCGTGGTCGTTGAAGTAGTACTCGCGGGTCACGGACGCCCCGGAAAATTCCAGCACGCGGCCCAGGGAATCACCGACGGCTGCCCACCGAGTGCCACCCAGGTGGATCGGGCCGGTCGGGTTGGCGGAGACGAATTCCAGGTTGATCTTCGCGCCGTCGTAGAGGTCCGAGGAACCGTAGCGCTCCCCCTTCTCCAAAATGCCGGCGACAATGCCGCCGGTGGCTGCGGCGCCGAGGCGGAGGTTGATAAAGCCGGGGCCGGCGATCTCGGCGGAGTCGATCTCGGGGAGGGACGACAAGGCGTCGGCAAGCAATTGCCCGAGCTCCCGCGGATTCATTCCCGCTTTCTTGGCCACCTGGAGAGCGACGTTCGTGGCGTAATCCCCGTGTTCCGGGTTACGCGGGCGCTCCACGGTGACGGTTGCGGGCACGATCGATTCGGCGTCGGCTCCGTCCGGCAGTTCGCGGCCGGCGAGCACGTCCAATGTCGCGGTTCTAACAGTGGCGGCAAGGTCAGCTGGGGTCATGTGGTGAAAGTGTAGAGCAGCTCTCCAGCGCGGTCAGAATGCGCTCGGGCCCCGCGGCACCGTGAGCGGTACGGCGGGTGCACCCTCTGGGCCAAAACCTTGGCGAGTTTTGCGCAAAAGGACGGCCATAGTGCAATAATTTCCCGGAAAAAATCGGCAGGGGCTTCCGTTGCGCGACGCCCCTTCCTCCCTCCTCAGACGAGAAAGATTCGCCTTTCATGACCTATCAAATTCAGCCGGATGCGGTGGCAGGCAGCCTTGCCCTCTCTGCCATTTTGTCCACGCTCCCGCTGGTGACCTTCTTTGTGATGCTCCTCGGGTTCAAAGCGCGCGCCCACACGTCCGGTGCTGTCGCCCTGCTCGTGGCCCTCATCGTGGGCATCTTCGGCTTCAACATGCCCGTCGTCATGGCCATTTCGTCCGTCTTCCGCGGCGGTGTATACGGCCTTGTCCCCATCGTCTTCGTGATTCTCACGGCGATCTGGTTCTACCAAATCACGGTCGCGTCCGGCCGCTTCGAGGACCTGCGCCTCGTGTTCGACAAAATGGGCAGCGGCGACGTGCGCATCCAGGCAATGCTCATCGCGTTCTGCTTCGGCGGCCTGCTTGAATCCCTCGCTGGCTTCGGCGCACCGGTGGCCATTACTGCCACCATGATTCTCGCGCTCGGTGTCCCGCCGCTGCGCGCGGCGTCTGTCGTGCTCATCGCCAACACCGCGCCTGTGGCGTTCGGCGCCGTGGCTATCCCGATCACCACCGCCGGCGACGTGGGCGACCGCACCGCCGAGCAGACCGCGAACATCGCGGCAATCGTCGGCCACCAGACACCGTTCCTGGCGTTCTTCGTGCCGTTCATCATCGCCTTTCTTATCGACGGCTGGCGCGGCGTCCGCGAAACCGCCCCCGCCTCCGTGGTGATCGGCCTGTCCTTCGGTATCGCCCAGTGGGCGACGTCCAACTTCTTCGCGTACCAGCTCACTGACGTCGTGGCCTGCATCGTTGCTCTCGGTGCCGCGTTCGTTCTGCTGCAGTTCTGGAAGCCTGTCGGCGTCCCCGCGCTCCGCGAGCGCCTCGGACTCGAGGAGGTTCATGTCGAGGACGCTGATGAGCTGACCGGCTCCCGTGTGTGGTGGGCGCTGTTCCCCTACGCCGTGGTGGTGTTCATCTTCGGCCTGGCCAACCTGGGCACCACGATCCCGAACTGGCTGAAGTCCACCGACATCGCCATCCCGTGGCCGTACATCACCGGACACATGTTCACCTCCACCGGCGACGAAATGCAGCGCACCGAATACAAGCTGCAGCTGCTGAACAACCCGGGCAGTCTCCTGGTCATCTCCGGACTCATCGTGGCCGTGTTCTACATGATCTTCACCGAGAACGGCCGCTACAAGCTGACCTGGCGTCAAGTGGGCCAGGAATTCGTGGGCACAGCCTCGCGCATGCGCTGGTCCGCACTCACCATCGCCACGGTCCTCGCGCTGGCATACGTGATGAACTACTCCAGCCAGACCGTCTCGATCGGCGCGTTCTTTGCCAACCTCGGCCCGGCATTCGCCTTCTTCGCCCCCGTTCTCGGTTGGGTGGGCGTGGCGGTCACCGGCTCCGACACCTCAGCCAACGCCCTGTTTGCCAAGCTGCAGGTCACTGCCGCAGAGAGCCTCGACCTCAACCCCGACCTCATGCTCGCCGCCAACACCACCGGTGGTGTCGTGGGCAAGATGATCTCCCCTCAGTCCCTCGCCATTGCCGCGACCGCGGTGGACATGGAGGGGCGCGAGTCCGAACTGTTCAAGAAGGTCGTCGGCTGGTCCTTCGGCTTCCTGCTCGCCGTGTGTACCCTCATCTTCCTGCAAACGAACCTGCTCAGCGGGCTGGTCCCGATGGTTCCGTAACCACTTAGGCGCTGCCCGCGTTTTAGGGGTAGCGTCACCCCTATGAGGCGGTAACCTGATTTCCGCCTTACATGCAGCTGGCACATACCTACCCAGAAAGGAACCAGCAGTGCGCGTAGCCCTGTTCACTACGTGTATTGGGGACGCTTTGTTCCCCGATGCACACAAGGCGGCAGCTCTCGTCCTGTCCCGACTTGGATGCGAGGTCGTCTTCCCTCCGGAGCAAACTTGCTGCGGACAGATGCACATCAACACCGGGTACCAGAAGGAAACGGTGCCCATGATCGAGAACTATGTCGACGCTTTCGCGGATGACTCGATCGATTACGTGGTCACCCCGTCCGGCTCCTGCACGGGCGCGGTGCGCGAGCAGCACACCCGCATCGCCGAGCGCTATGGCTCCAAGGAGCTCGTTGCCGGCACCGAGAAGACCACCAAGAAGACCCTCGACCTCTCCGAGTTCATCGTCGACGTCATGGGCACCACCGACGTGGGCGCGTTCTTCCCGCACCGCGTCACCTACCACTCCACGTGCCACTCCCGCCGCTTCATCAAGGTCGGCGACCGCCCGACGGACCTGCTCAAGGCTGTCGATGGACTGGAGCTCGTGGAGCTGGACAACGTCGAGGAATGCTGCGGCTTCGGCGGCACCTTCGCCGTGAAGAACTCCGACACCTCGGCTGCGATGGTCTCCGACAAGGTGCGCCACATCAAGGACACCAAGGCTGAGTACGTCACTGCCGGCGACTCCTCCTGCCTGATGAACATCGGTGGCGCCATGTCCCGCCAGCACACGGGCATTCGCGCCATCCACATCGCTGAGATTCTCGCCTCCACCCGCGAGCACCCGTGGACCCCGGAGTCCGCCGCGTACACGAAGGAGAAGATGCTGTGAAGGTCGGACTGGGTAACCCAACGATGCCGCCCCACGCGCCGCGCGACTTGGGGCACTTCCGCGAATACGGCAAGTTTCAGAAGAACGCTAAGACCGAGCTCAACAACTCGACCCAGCGCCGCAACCTGAACTACGCCACCACGCAGATCCGTCTCAAGCGCCAGGGCGTTGTGGACGAGCTCGACGATTGGGAGGCGCTGCGCGAGGCCGGCTCGACCATCAAGCGCGACACGCTCGCACGCCTGCCGGAGCTGCTCGAGCAGTTCGAAGAGAACGTGACCAAGCGCGGTGGCCATGTGCACTGGGCGCGCGACTCCAAAGAAGCGTCCCAAATTGTGACCGACCTGATCAAGAAGACCGGCGAAACCGACGTGGTCAAGATCAAGTCCATGGCCACGCAGGAGATCGCGCTCAACGATGTCCTGGAGGACAACGGCATCAACGCGCGCGAGACGGACCTCGCCGAGCTCATTGTCCAGCTTGGCGACGACTTCCCGTCCCACATCGTCGTCCCCGCCATCCACCGCAACCGTGCGGAGATCCGCGACATCTTCTCGGAGAAGATGCCCGGTGTCGGCGATGAACTGACGGCGGAGCCGGCTGAACTGGCCGAGGCTTCCCGCAAGTTCCTCCGCGAGCAGTTCATGAAGGCCAAGGTGGCCATCTCCGGCTGCAACTTCGGTATTGCCGAGACCGGTTCGGTCTCCATCGTCGAGTCCGAGGGCAACGGCCGCATGTGCCTGACCCTGCCGGAGACCCTGATCACCGTCATGGGCATTGAGAAGATCCTGCCCAAGTACGAGGATCTGGGTGTGTTCATGCAGCTGTTGCCGCGGTCGTCGACAGGCGAGCGCATGAACCCGTACACCTCGATCTGGTCGGGTGTGACGGAGAATGACGGCCCGCAGGACTTCCACATCGTGCTCGTGGACAACGGCCGCACCGCTGCCCTGTCCAACGAGATCGGCCGCGAAGCCCTGAAGTGCATCCGCTGCTCCGCCTGCCTGAATGTCTGCCCGGTCTACGAGCGCGCCGGCGGCCACGCCTACGGCTCCGTCTACCCGGGCCCGATCGGCGCGATCCTCACCCCGCAGCTCGCGGGCATGGATTCCACCGACGACGTCACCGCGTCCCTGCCGTACGCGTCCTCCCTGTGCGGGCGTTGCGACGAAGTGTGCCCGGTGAAGATCCCCATCACCGACGTCCTGCTGGAGATGCGCCACCAGAAGGTGGAGAACCACCGTCCGGCGGTTGAGGGCGCGATGTTCTCTGCCATCGGCAAGATCTGGGGCCACTCGAAGCTGTGGGACAAGGCAGTGCGCATGGTTGCTGCCGGCCGTATTCTCGGTGGCTTCGACGGCGTCATCGGCACGATGCCTCCGCCAGTCTCCGGCTGGACCGAGTACCGCGATGTCGCGGTGCCGCCGAAGAAGTCCTTCCGCCAGTGGTTCGAAACGGACGAGGCGAAGACGCTGCTCTCCGAGGCCCGCACCAAAGGTGTGGAGACCCACTCTGCTCCGGACCACCTCGGCACCGCCGCGGCCGAGGACGGCCCTGAGGAGTCCTGGACCCGCTACAACCGCAAGGAGGACCAGTAATGGGTACCGCTAAGGAAGACATCCTCGCCCGCATCCGCAATGCGCACAAGCTGGCCGACTCTCCTGCCAGCGTCGAGCACGCGCACGACTACCGCACCGAGTCGCCGCTGAACCGCGACGAGCTCCGCGAGATGCTCATCGACCGACTCGTGGACTACAAGGCGGATGTGAAGACCGCCTCCTCCGACGAGCTGGGCGCGACCATCGCGGAGATCCTGCGCGAGCACGACAGCAAAGAGGTCCGCTACGCGCAGGGCCTCGATGCCGCTCTGTTCTCCTCCTTCGACGGGAACGCAGTGCCTGACGATGTCTCCGTCGACCCCCGCGAACTGAACAGCGTCGACGCTGTTGTGACCGGCTCCGTGGTCTCCTCCGCTCAGACCGGCACCATCTGCCTCCAGTCCGAGGCCGGTGCCGGCGAGTGCGGCCGCCGCGCTTTAAGCCTGGTCCCCGACCGCCACCTGTGCATCGTGCACATGGACTCGGTGGTCTACGGTGTCCCGGAAATGTTCGCCAAACTCGACCCGGAGCTGCCCACCACGCTGATCTCCGGCCCGTCGGCAACGTCCGACATCGAGCTCGTCCGCGTCGAGGGCGTGCACGGTCCGCGTGACCTGATCGTCGTCATCGTCGATTAGCGCCGGCCGAGCGGGAAACCGCTGAACGCGCACACAGATAGGCCCGCACCTTCCGCCTGGAGGGTGCGGGCCGATCTGCTGTCATTTTCCCGTGCCGCGCTTTGTCGCGCGCAAGAAGGGTTAAGTAGCAGAATGTGTGTCTGAGTTTCATCGTTGACGCTGCTCAACCTACCTAAATCGGGCTTGAATTAGGTTCCAGACCTTATTCGGGCCCGTTTTTCGTTCAATCCACCGGAATGGCACCTGCATGTGCTACCCGGGTGTTGGTGTGCTTTCCCGGTGACACCAAACAGACCACGATGCCCCTTATGTAATGGGGAAACGAAGAAGAACGGCACCACCTCCAAAGGCTCTATCAGGTGGCGGTGCAAAGATTGCGGATCCACTTTCACTCGCCGCCGTACCGACCAGACCCGCGCCCGCGACTTCGCCAGGTTCCACACCTACGTCACCGGCACAGCCCCGTTGACAGACATTGCCAGGCAAGCAGGTGTCAGTAGGTGGACCTTGGACCGCCGGTTCGCCTCGTTCTGGCTCATCGATGTGCCCAACACCCCAGACCCCAACCGGGTCTACGACCAGATCTTCATCGACGGCACCTACACCGACGCCGGCTGCCTGCTCGTAGCTGCAAGCTTCGACCACGTCATCGCCTGGCACTGGGCCAAAGGCGAATCAGCCCACGCCTACACACAACTGCTGCGCGGTATCGCCGAACCGTTATGCGTCGTCCTCGACGGCGGCCAAGGCGCCTACTCGGCGATCAAAGCCTGCTGGCCCAACACTGTGATCCAACGCTGTCTTGTCCATGCCCAACGCGTCATCCGCCGCTACACCACAGCACGCCCCCGCACTGATGCCGGCAAAGCCATCTACGCACTCGCGTTGAAACTGACCACAATCACCAACCTCGACCAAGCCAGGGAATGGACACTACACCTGCACGACTTTGAGGCGTCCTGGGTTTAGTTCCGATCGTTTCTAGAGGAGGATTGGATCATGCCTAGGAAGTTCAGTGACGAGTTCAAGGACAAGGCGGTGAGGTTAGCCGAGGAGCTCGTTGAGCTTGAGGGGTGTTCGAAGTGGGCGGCGGCGGAGGAGATCGGCGAGAAGCTCGGCGTCTCGGCGCACACGCTCAACAACTGGTTGAAACCTGTCAAAGCGTCCCCCGACGTTCAGCGGAGCACTGGCGAGTCGGTTGACGACGAACTGAAGCGTCTGCGGCAGGAGAACAAAGAGCTGCGCAGGGCGAACGAGATCTTAAAGACCGCGTCAGCTTTTTTCGCAGCGGAACTCGACCGTCCCACCAGAAGATGATCGAATACATCGACACGTATCGCGATCGCTTCGGGGTCGAGGCCATCTGTCGCACGTTAAGGCAGACAGAATGTGGGTTTATCACCTCTCGCGGCTACCGAGCAGCTAAAACACGAGCCCCGTCGGCCAGGAGCTTGTCAGACGCGCTGCTGATCCCCGAATTGGTGAGAGTCTTCGAGGACAACTTCAGCGTCTACGGGGTACGCAAGATGTGGAAGGCCATGCAGCGCGCCGGCTGGGACATCGGTCGTGATCAGACGGCACGGTTGATGAAACTCGCCGGCATCCAAGGCCGCAGAAGGGGCCGCACTCCGATCACAACGCTTCGGGCTGATGTCCCGGATCGTCGTCCTGATCTGGTCAATCGTGACTTCACCGCGTCAGCGCCGCACCGGCTGTGGGTCGCTGACATCACCTACGTGCGTACCCTGTCGGGGTTTGCATACACCGCGTTCATCACCGATGTGTACTCCCGCAAGATTGTCGGGGTTGCCACCAGGGCGAGCATGCGCACCGATGAGCTGCCTCTTGAGGCTTTTGAGCACGCTCTTTATCACGCAGGTGATCTTCGTGCTGCAGGACTAGTCCACCACAGCGATCGCGGCTCGCAGTACGTGTCCATCCGCTACGGTGAGGCACTCGCTCAAGCTGGGATCGATCCGTCCGTTGGCACCGTCGGCGATTCCTACGACAACGCGTTGGCGGAAACGGTCAACGGTCTCTACAAGACCGAGCTGATCTATCCCCACCGGCCGTGGACGTCGGTTGGGGAAGTCGAAATCGCGACCCTTCGCTGGGTGTACTGGTGGAACAACCACCGCCTGCACGAGTCATTGGGATACATCACCCCACAAGAGATGGAAGATGCCTACTATCAACAATCACACGCCCAGCCGTTGGGCGTTCAATAAGCGGAACGAAAACCAGGACGCTTCAACTTCGGCCAGGTCTACAAGGACTTTTTGAACGAGAAGACACCTGTGCCCAAAGAGCGTCGTACGCTGAATCACCAGTGGGAATTCACCCACATCCGGGTACGCAAGGCATATAACTCGCTTCTGCACCTATCGCGCAACAACTGGCTATTCACCTACCTGCAGCCACCACCAGGCGCACTCGAACCAGCCCGGTGGGCATCGACCACCAATAGTCTTGAAGGTGGCGTCAACGCTCAACTCAAGCGCATCGCTGATGCCCACCGCGGCAGATCAGGCGAGCGGCAACGCAAAATGCTCGAATGGTACTTGCATACGAAAACGCAACTGCCTGACGACCCGTTACAGATCGCCAGGCAGTGCGCTTATGGACAAGATCAACTCGCCAAAGTTCCCGATCTCGTCCCAGAAGACCGAAACAAAGCCGACCACCAAACAGGCCGACCAGCCTTCTACGACAACGCTATCCCAACCGAATACGAACACTCGATAGGAATCAGAAAAGGACCACTCAAATAACAAAAAGTGCACCCAACCGACGACACGCCGACCAGACACACTTTTTGCTACTTAACCCCGCAAGAACCACTATGAGACATGAACCGTTGAGAGCAATGATGAACTAATGCCCGTTGCATCGGGGTTGGCTCACCGTTGCCTGGCAGCGGCGGGCGGGGCTCATGTGTCGTCGATAAGCTGTGCTCCCATGAGCGACTCTGAGCTGGATCCCCTGAGCGTCCGCCCGCAACTGAAGGACATGATCGTCGGCGTCGCCGCGATGCTGGCGGTGTACGCGCTGCTGATCGGCTCGGCATTCGGCCTGAAGGGCCTCGACCTCGGCGGCATGGTCAGGACGCTCCTGCCGGTGCTGATCATCCTGTCTCTGGCTATCCCTAGCGTCGCGTTGGTCGCGTACATGAAGCGCCGCGGGCTCCCACTCGGGTTCCGGCCCCTGGGCAAGCGCGGATGGCATCTGGTGTGGCAAGTCCCCCTCGCGATCGTCGCGTCTGCGGCCTGCACGTCGATTGTCGGGCCACTGCTTGGTCTCGAGTCGTCTGGCGCTTCGAGTCCGGCCGGCGCCGGCAGCACCCTCGTGCTCATTACTTTGGGCGCGTACTTGTTGATCGGACCGTTCCTCGAAGAGCTCGTGTTCCGCCGCCTCCTCATGGGGTACCTGGACACCGTGATGCCGGCGGTTGCCAGCGTGCTGCTGACCTCGCTGGTGTTCGGGCTTGTGCACATCGCCCCGCCGGCCATCGTCTACACGTTCTTCGCCGGCGTCGCGTTCGCGCTGGTGACCCGCTGGCACCGCTCGCTGTGGGCGGGCTTCATCCTGCACATGTGCAACAACATTCTGGTGCAGCTGATCGTGCTCGCCTTCGCCTAAGCCACCCTATCTTGCCCCCGCTGCGGCGCGGCCTATACGATGAACGGGTTTTGCCGCTGTAGTCGGGTTTTCCAGGCAAAGGAGGCTGCATATGGCGCACATGAACAGCTCGGTGGACCTACGTCCGGTCGCGCTCGTGCTGGTCGGCTCGCTGGGAATCCAGGCGTCGGCGGTGGTCTCGTCCACGCTCTTCGCGGAGCTGGGCACCGTCGCTGTGTCGACGTTCCGCTTGGTCGTCTCCGCGGTGGTCATGCTCGTGGCGTTCCGCCCGGCGGTGCGCACGTTCACGCTGCAACGCTGGATCAACGCGGGCATCTACGGCATCGCCATGGCCGCGATGAACCAGTTCTACTTCGCGGCTGTCGAGCGTCTCCCGCTCGGCGTGGCGGTCACGCTCGACTTCCTTGGACCCTGCCTCGTGTCGTTCCTGGGGCTCAAGCGCTGGCGCGAACGCGGCTGGGCGCTCGTCGCCTTCATCGGTGTGGTTCTCATCGCGGGGCCGTCGTCCGGCATGGACCCGGTCGGCCTCGTTTACGGGTTCCTCGCCGGCGCGTTCTTCGCCGCGTACACCGTCTTCGCTGAGCGCGTGGGCAAGGCCGAGGGCGGCGGGCTCACGGACCTGGCCATTTCGGTCGCCGTCGCTGCACTTGTCACGCTCCCCATCGCGGCACCGAAGCTTATCGACGTCTCCCCCCACTCCTGGCTCATCCTCACCCTCGCCGCACTCATCGGTGTGGTGATCCCCTACATCGCCGACACTTTGGCGGCGAGGATTACGTCTGCGCAGGTCGTCGGCACGCTCTTTGCTCTTGATCCTGTGGTCGGGTCGATCCTCGGCTGGCTGTTCATGGGCGACGAGCTGACCACCCGCATGCTCGTGGGCATCCCTATGGTCGCGCTCGCCGGCGCCGTGGTCACGTGGCGCTCTAAACCCCGCAGCGAGGCCGGCGGTTCCGCTGCCCGGCCGCAGGTGCAGGAATAGCCCTGAGGAATTGTCGTCGGCTCGATGAGTCCCTTTGCTCTTATGCTGGCAGTACCGTCCCCTACTTAAGGAGCAATCCGTGAACCGCGAAATCGTTTTCATCGTCTACGTCTCGGACATCGACACATCCGTCGACTTCTACCGCGATCTTCTCGGCCTCGACACCGGCTTCGTCTCGCCCCGCTACGTCACGTTCGCTCTGGCCGAAGACGTTTCCCTAGCCCTTTGGACCGGCAACTCCGGCGCTCTTGGAACCGCGGGCACCCGCACCACCGAGGTGTGCCTCAATGTTCCCGCCGACGATGTCATTCCCACCTTTGAGAGGTGGAAAGGCAAGGGTGTGTCCGTCCTCCGCGAACCGTACGAGGAGGTCTTTGGCACCACCTTCGTCGTCGCCGACCCCGACAGAAACCTCATCCGCGTCGCCCCGATCGACTAGATCCGCCTAGCTCCCCGGGCCGGCCAGGCATCTGGAACGGGCAGTCAGGAAGCAAAAAACGGGCAAGAAAACATTTCTACAGGTAAGAGAGTTTTTGGAAAGGTTTTTGGGGCCGTTTTAGCGGCTTTTGCGGTTACGAAGCAAGAAAACTACTCGGCCCAGAAAGGGTGATTACGCCCGTACGGCGGTCAGTGTTCAGCACTGATAAATACTCGCACGCCTTCACAGCGCCAACAGTGTGGTGCTCGCCGCCGGAGCCGAGCACCCTAGCGGTACTCGCATGGCGAGCGAGAAAGCAGATGGTCATAGCCAGCAAAACTTGAGGGGCGAGTTTTGGGGAGGGGTTCGCGCTGGGATACCTGGAAAGTGGTTTCCCAGCGTTCTCACTCTGGGGTGCGTTTCTAATTTTGGAGCAGGGCCAAACGAAAGTTTTGTAAATCTGAATCCGTCAGAAACGCAAACCCCCAGGTCGGGGCTTTCATGAAACGTCCTGACCAGTTATATCAGGTTCGCGGTTACGCTCCGGTTACACCGGGTTCCGACTCCGGTTACACAACAGGAGTCAATTATATGACGTGAGCAGGAGCGCTCCTTAGGGCGGAAAGTTAGGAAATTCCGCTTCCGCCTCTTCCTGCCTCTCGGCAAGCTCCACGCTCCAACGTGAACGCTCGACAAGCTCGTCAAAGGTGAGTACCTCCGGTGACTTGCGGTTCGAGCGGAAACTTCCAAAGCTACGGAACTTCGAGCTAATTCGTTTGCCTTGGGCGCGGCACAAATCGCGTATGGGCCGATCGTCAGAAACGAGCGTGGTTCAACCAAGTATGCACCGTCGCCAGTGTTCTCTCCCTTGTTGTCCCTCTCGGCAATCCATCCGGCAAGGCTCTCCTTGGCGGCGCGAACCGTCGTCGAACCCCGAGGTGTCCCCGCTGCAAACGGGAATCGAGTCGAGGCTGTGGATGAGGTGGATAAGTTTGTTCGAGCCTTCCCGGTTCAAGATGATGAGGCCATCGTGTTTTGTTCCGTTCGGGTCATTGCTTGGGGCCTGAAAACCGATCTCGCCAACTACGCCAGGCTCGCGCACAACTTGGATCTCGAGCTGGCGACGCTGTTTCGCAACTTTGCCGGTATCTCTGCCACTTCCACTGTCTTCTGGGCAGCACACACGGCTACGCCACTACATCAGACTTGACAGGTTCAGTGCTCGCTGTATAGTTCAGTTCATGCTGACTATTGCTTCGCGTCTCGACGTGATGAACCGCCTGGGTCGTGCACTGGCCGATCCCACTCGATCGCGGATCATCTTGACCCTGCTCGACCATCCCGCTTACCCGGCGGAACTGGCTCGAGCTTTGGACCTGACACGCTCGAATGTGTCCAACCACCTGGCATGCCTGCGCGATTGCGGGATCGTCGTCTCCGAGCCCGAGGGTCGTCGGACACGATACGAGATTGCCGATCCGCACCTGGCGCAGGCGCTGACGACACTGGTCGATGCCACCCTGGCAGTAGACGAAGACGCCCCGTGCATGGATCCCGCCTGCTCGCTTCCCGGATGCGACGTAGCTGGGGAGGGCGCGTAATGCTCACCACGGTCTTGCAGGCTATAGGCCTGTTCGCAGCTACCAACATCGACGACATCATCGTGCTCTCCCTTTTCTTCGCGCGAGGGGCAGGCCAGAGCGGCACCACCGCCCGTATTTTGGCCGGCCAGTACCTCGGATTTGCCGGCATCCTCGTCGCCGCGATCCTTGTGACCATCGGCGCCGGAGCATTTCTGCCCCCGGCAGCCATTCCATACTTTGGTCTCATCCCGCTGGGCATCGGCCTCTGGGCCGCATGGGAGGCCTGGCGCGGAGACGATGACGACGATGACGACGAGGCCAAGGTTTCCGGCAAGAAGGTCGGCGTAGGGACAGTCGCAGGCGTCACTTTTGCCAATGGCGGCGACAACATCGGTGTCTACACCCCTGTCTTCCTCAGCGTGGAACCTCTCGCAGTAGTCGCCTACTGCGTTATCTTCCTCGCGCTCGTTGCGGTCTTGGTGGCCCTGGCAAAGTTCGTCGCCACCCGCCCCCCGATCGCGGAAGTGCTCGAACGCTGGGAGGACATCCTCTTTCCCGTCGTTCTCATAGGCCTCGGCATCGTGATCCTCGTTAGCGGCGGAGCCTTCGGGCTCTGACGTAGCGACAGTGTTCCACACAGCCCCGACCGGGCGTACCCCTCTCGGTTCAGACCCCAACAACTACACGCAGCCAGTCCTGTGTGATCGCAGCAACAAGGCCGCCATGGAGCGCTGCAAAAACCGCGCCACCAATTGAACGAGGCCACAGCCTCTGAGTGCACGCGCCACTACTGGTTCGCCACGGGTTTAGTAGAGGGCGGGAATTTGGAAAAGGAATCCTACATACTCCCTCGAAATTCGCCCCTGAGTTCAGTAGCGCGCCATCGAACTGGTGCTGCACGGGCAAGCTGACCCTCACACGTCTCGCGGTGCGGAATTCTGCATCGCCGGCGAGCTCGGAATGAGTACGGAAACTCTTCCCGGCTGGGTCCGCGCTCCTAAACAATCCTGCGCGACAACCCGAGCAGGAACGGGTTAAGTAGCAGAATGTGTGTCTGAGTTTCATCGTTGACGCTGCTCAACCTACCTAAATCGGGCTTGAATTAGGTTCCAGACCTTATTCGGGCCCGTTTTTCGTTCAATCCACCGGAATGGCACCTGCATGTGCTACCCGGGTGTTGGTGTGCTTTCCCGGTGACACCAAACAGACCACGATGCCCCTTATGTAATGGGGAAACGAAGAAGAACGGCACCACCTCCAAAGGCTCTATCAGGTGGCGGTGCAAAGATTGCGGATCCACTTTCACTCGCCGCCGTACCGACCAGACCCGCGCCCGCGACTTCGCCAGGTTCCACACCTACGTCACCGGCACAGCCCCGTTGACAGACATTGCCAGGCAAGCAGGTGTCAGTAGGTGGACCTTGGACCGCCGGTTCGCCTCGTTCTGGCTCATCGATGTGCCCAACACCCCAGACCCCAACCGGGTCTACGACCAGATCTTCATCGACGGCACCTACACCGACGCCGGCTGCCTGCTCGTAGCTGCAAGCTTCGACCACGTCATCGCCTGGCACTGGGCCAAAGGCGAATCAGCCCACGCCTACACACAACTGCTGCGCGGTATCGCCGAACCGTTATGCGTCGTCCTCGACGGCGGCCAAGGCGCCTACTCGGCGATCAAAGCCTGCTGGCCCAACACTGTGATCCAACGCTGTCTTGTCCATGCCCAACGCGTCATCCGCCGCTACACCACAGCACGCCCCCGCACTGATGCCGGCAAAGCCATCTACGCACTCGCGTTGAAACTGACCACAATCACCAACCTCGACCAAGCCAGGGAATGGACACTACACCTGCACGACTTCGGCCAGGTCTACAAGGACTTTTTGAACGAGAAGACACCTGTGCCCAAAGAGCGTCGTACGCTGAATCACCAGTGGGAATTCACCCACATCCGGGTACGCAAGGCATATAACTCGCTTCTGCACCTATCGCGCAACAACTGGCTATTCACCTACCTGCAGCCACCACCAGGCGCACTCGAACCAGCCCGGTGGGCATCGACCACCAATAGTCTTGAAGGTGGCGTCAACGCTCAACTCAAGCGCATCGCTGATGCCCACCGCGGCAGATCAGGCGAGCGGCAACGCAAAATGCTCGAATGGTACTTGCATACGAAAACGCAACTGCCTGACGACCCGTTACAGATCGCCAGGCAGTGCGCTTATGGACAAGATCAACTCGCCAAAGTTCCCGATCTCGTCCCAGAAGACCGAAACAAAGCCGACCACCAAACAGGCCGACCAGCCTTCTACGACAACGCTATCCCAACCGAATACGAACACTCGATAGGAATCAGAAAAGGACCACTCAAATAACAAAAAGTGCACCCAACCGACGACACGCCGACCAGACACACTTTTTGCTACTTAACCCGCAGGAACGGCGCTTTAGAAGAGAAAAATGACCCCTCCGAACGAACGGAGCGGGTCATTTTTGTGTTCGCGGCCGTTTTCCTTCGGCCGGCGCGGGGTTTCGTGAAAAGATTGGAACAGTTTCGTGAAACCCCCAGGTCAAATGGTGTCCCCGACAGGATTCGAACCTGCGACCTTCGGTACCGGAAACCGATGCTCTAATCCACTGAGCTACGGAGACAGTGCTTTCAACAGCGCCCATTAATCTATCACTACGTCAAGCCAAGCCGGTAATTGCGTCAGGGCCGTCGAGCGCCTGCAGGAACCCATTTTGTTGACGTGTCTACATCATGCGTTCTATAGTGGGACCCGTTGCGTCGTAGACGTGACAACAACGAAACATTAAATCTGAACCGAAACTAAAGGAGCATTGCTCGTGACTAACCCGTCCAACTTCAGCGGCATTTACGATCTCGACACCGCCCACTCCTCCGTGGGATTCACCGTCCGCCATGCAATGGTGACCAAGGTCCGCGGCGAGTTCACCGATTTCACCGCTACTCTTACCGCCAACCAGGAGAACCCGGCTGACAGCAAGGTGGAGGCAACGGTGGTGACGGGGTCCGTCGATACGCGCAACGAGGACCGCGACGCGCACATCAAGGGCGAGGACTTCTTCGACGTGGAGAAGTTCCCGCAGATGACGTTCGCTTCCGCCTCTTTCGACGTCGACGCTTCCGGCAACGGCACCGTCACCGGCGACCTGACCATCAAGGGCACGACCAAGCCCGTCACTCTCGACGTAGAGACCTTCGGTGTTGAGGAAGACCCGTTCGGCAACACCCGCCTGGGCTTCGAGGCGTCCACCACCATCAACCGCAAGGACTTCGGCATCGACTTCGACGCTCCGCTGAACTCCGGCGGCGCACTGGTCGGCGAGAAGATCGCCATCGAGATCGAGGGCTCCGGCATCAAGCGCGCCTAACGCCCGCTGCCGCGCGCAAGACTGAACCGGGGGTGCAGGTTTTACAGCCTGCACCGCCGTTTCATGTGTTTGAACTGTTGGTTAGTAGCGGTAGTCCGGAATGACAATCCAGCAGATGATGTACAGCAGGATCCCGGAGAACCCGAGGAGAGTCAGCGCGACGAAAATGACGCGGACAAGTGTGGGATCGAGGTTATAGGTCTCGGCGATGCCGCCGCAGACTCCGCCGAGCATGCGGTTGTTGGCCGAGCGGTGCAGCTTACGGGACCCCAGCGGTTCCTGGCCCTGCTGGTACGCGCCCGGGTTCACAGGGCCCTGGTTCGGGTACGGGTTCGGGTTGATGTTGCCCTGGTTATTGTCGTTCGGGTTGGTCGGTGTGGACATATCGGGTCCTCCCTCTGAAGTGTCCTGGGTTTAGTTCCGATCATTTCTAGAGAAGGATTGGAATCATGCCAAGGAAGTACAGTGACGAGTTCAAGGCCAAGGCAGTGCGTTTGGCTGAGGATCTCGTTGAGCTCGAAGGGTGTTCGAAATGGGGTGCAGCCGTAGAGATCGGTGAAAAGCTCGGCATTCCAGCGCACACGCTCAACGATTGGTTGAAGCCGAATATGGCCTCGTCCGATGTTGAGATTGGCGCCGGCGAGTCAGCGGCTGACGAGCTGAAGCGGCTCCGGAAAGAGATTAAGGAGCTACGCAGGGCTAACGAGATCTTGAAAACCGCGTCAGCTTTTTTCGCGGCGGAACTCGACCGTCCCACCAGAAGATGATCGAATACATCGATGCGTATCGCGATCGCTTCGGGGTCGAGGCTATCTGTCGCACCTTGAAAGAGACAGAATGTGGGTTCATCACCTCTCGCGGTTACCGAGCAGCGAAAGCACGAGCGCCGTCGGCGAGGAGTTTGTCAGATGCGCTGCTTATTCCTGAATTGGTGAGGGTCTACGAGGACAACTTCAGCGTCTACGGGGTCCGCAAGATGTGGAAGGCTATGCAGCGCGCCGGCTGGAACATCGGTCGTGATCAGACCGCGCGTTTGATGAAGCAAGCTGGTATTCAAGGCCGCAGGCGTGGCCGCACACCGATGACAACGCTTCGGGCCAACGTGCCGGATTGCCGCCCTGACCTGGTCAACCGTGACTTCACTGCACCCGCGCCGCACCGGTTGTGGGTCGCTGACATCACCTATGTGCGCACCTTGTCTGGTTTTGCCTACACCGCGTTTATCACCGATGTGTACTCCAGGAAGATCGTCGGTGTGGCGACTCGGGCGAGCATGCGTACCGATGAACTGCCGTTGGAGGCCTTTGAGCACGCCCTGTATCACGCTGGTGATCTTCGCTCAGAAGGGCTTGTCCACCACAGTGACCGCGGCTCGCAGTATGTCTCGATCCGTTACGGTGAAGCGCTCACCCAGGCAGGTATCGATCCGTCTGTCGGCACCGTCGGCGACTCCTATGACAACGCGTTGGCTGAAACGGTCAACGGGCTCTACAAAACAGAGCTGATTTATCCCCACCGGCCGTGGGCATCGGTCGGTGAAGTCGAGATCGCCACCCTTCGCTGGGTGCACTGGTGGAACAACCAGCGACTTCATCAATCCCTGGGATATATCACTCCACAGGAGATGGAGGACGCCTACTATCAACGATCAGACGCTCAAACGTTGGGCGTTAAATAAGCGGAACAAAAACCAGGACGCTTCACTCATTGATGGAACGGGTTCCTCTAACCACATCCATTCAACCCCGACTCACCGGTGGCGACAACGAACTCACAGCTAAGCAGCAGAATGGCAGCCAGAACGGTGCCGGAACTACTCGTCGGGAGTTTTCGCCGCGATTTCCTCCGCAGACAGAATTCCCTCGAAGAAACGCCGAATTGCAGGCATATCCTCTGGGTCGAGGTGGTCGAACACTGCGCGGCGGACAGTCTCAACGTGGTCGGGCACTGCACGCTCAAGACGCTGCATTCCGTTCTCAGTGAGCCGGACCAAGACCCCGCGCCCGTCGCCCGGGCTCTTCTCCTTGGTCACCAGATCCCGGCGCTCCATACGCGTGACTTGGTGGGAGGTGCGGGAGCGGTCCCACCCGAGCGCCGAGCAGAGGTCGCGCAAGCGCAGTTGCTGCCCTTCAGCTTCAGACAAGACGACGAGAGCGGCGTACTCGGGGCTGGACAGGCCAGAGCTGGCGAGCAGGGAGTCCTCCACGACGCGCATGAGCGTCGTGCGAGTTGCGATCAAAAGCCGCCAAAAAGACTGCTCGTCATCGCTCAACCAGCGGGGTTCTGCCGTCATGATGCCGAGGTTACTAAAAGCGGCCACCACCTGGAAATCAAACCTGCCAGCACCGGGACCATGAGTATTCGACCCTAGCGGGGCGCTTTGAGTTCCTGGATCGAGGCGCTGCGGGCGGCTGCGACACGGTCGAACCGTTGCGGGAAGCACGTGAGCACGAACACTTGCGAGTTCTCCCCCACTTGGGAAAACAACGCGTTCATGAGTGCGAGACGCTGCGGGTCGGTTGCTCCCAGAGCATCATCGACGACGACAGGCACATGGGTGTCGGCGGAATCCCCGCCCGCGACCATGTCAGCGATGGCGAACCGAGTGAGCAGCGCCATCTGCTCTTTCGCGCCGCCGGAGAGCTGGGCCAAGTCGACGGTGGTGCTACCGACGGTGCGGGCTTGCACCTGCAGGGCATCATCGAGCGTGAACTCGGTGCCCGGGCCGAAGACTTGGCTGGCGTAGCGCTGCAGCGCTTGCGCGAACGGTGCCGCGTATTTCGCGCGGGCGGCGTCGCGGTGGGCTACGAGTGTTTCGCGCAGCAGCTTGACTGCGTCGGCTTTCCTGCGCAGCCGGTCGCGCGTCACGCGGGCGACCTCGAGCGCGGAGCGGGCAGCGTCGAGCTTCTCCCCTTCGCCCTCAGCGCTGGTGACGCGAGATTCCAGCTGCAGACGGCGGTCCCTGGCGGTGTTGTAGCGCTTGGTCAAGTTGTCCACGCGGTTGCGCGCACCGTCACGGAGGCTTTCAGCTTGCTTCGGATCGGCCTGCGCCACCTCGTCGGCGACGGCAGCTACCTCGGCAGCCGCGGTGTCGCTGGCGGTGACGACAGCGTCGCGGGTGGCGGCCAAAGCGTCGTCATCGATCTTCTCCCGCGCTGCGGCGAGATCGGACCGGGTGCCTTCGGCGGTGGAGGTGAGTCCGGCGACCTGGGCCTCGAGCGCAACGAGTTTCGCGTGTTCAGGCTTGGTGCGCAATTGCACCAGCGCCAGAGCCAAATCGTGCACTGCCTGCGCGGCGTCCTCCACCTCAGCACGGGCGTCCTCCACTGCGGCTGCGGCGGAGTCGATGTCGAGTTCTGCGGAATCGGAGTTCTCTTCGACGAGTTCGGCCAGCCGTGCATGGTCGTGGCGGACCACATCGGCGTCGCGCCCGCGGAGGATATCCCGTCGGCGATCGAGCGCCGCCGTGAGAGCGGCTGCGGACTCGCGGTGGACGTCGCGCAGCGCGCGGGCACCGGCCACGTCTTCGCACCCGATCGCTGCGGTGAGTCGGGCGAGCTCCGCTTCGGCAGCATCCAGAGCGTCGTTGGCGGTGTCGGTGCCTGCGGCGGCACGGTAGGTCAGCGTGACATCGCCGATGGTCAGCTCGGTGCCATGGTGAAGCGCGACGGCATCATCGTCGCCGCCGATTTCGTGTTCTGCGCCGTCGACGGTGATGACGGTGCCTGCGGGACCAGCCACATCGACGCGTGCGGCAGCCGCGTCGCGGAGGCGGCGCTGAAGAGCGACCTCGTTCGCGGCGGTTTCCAGCGCGCGGACATCGTCATCGGTGACGGGTCGCTCCGGGACGGCCTCGCGCAGGCGGGCAATGTCGTCGTCGGCGTCGCCCAGACGCGAAACGGTGTCGGCGAGCGCGTCTAAGCGCAGCTTCGCTTGGGCTGCTGCAAGCGCACGCTCGGCATCGGCAAGTGTCGTGCGGGCGGCAGTCTCCTTCTCGCGTGCGTGCGCGTGGGCTTCCTCTTTCTCGGCCACTGCCTCTGCTTCGGCGCGGTCGCGTTCGCGAGCAGGCTCGAGCTCTTCGGTGACCGCGGCGAGTTCCGCCTCGACCTCTTCGACGCGGACGACGAGGGCGGCGCGGCGCTCGAGGTCCTCCCCGGCGCGCTCGACGTCCACGGCGGCGCGGGCGGCTTTTTCTTGAGCGGCATCGAGTTTGCCCGCCAGCTCAGCGGCAGCAGCGGCATCCTTTTCGCGTTCCGCGAGTTCCTCCTCGGCGGCGGGAAGTTCGGCGGCGATGCCCGCCATGGTGGCTTCGCACTGGGCGAATTCGTCGACGTCGCGCTCATACGCGTCGAGGTTCGCCTCCGCCTCGCGCACAGCGTCCTCGGCCTCGGAAACAGCCTTGTCGGCGGCGGTGAGCACCTGTTTGTCGTTGCCTTTGGCAGTGAAATAGCGGCCGAACTCGGCTTCGACGCGCTGTATCAGCCCGGAGTCATCGTGCAGGCCCTCAGCCGTCGCATCCGGGTCAGTGCCGGAGGCTTCCAGTGCCCGGGTGAACGACGGAATGCCGGCGGCCTCGATGGTCTCGGTGAAGGCGCCTTGGCGGAGAAACAACGCGTCAAAAAGCTCTTGGTCGACGTGCTCGGCGAGGATCTCGTTCAAGCGGTTGTGGGCCTGCTCCCCCGTCAGCTCCTCGCGGCGGGGCGCGGTGATGGATAGCTCGGCTTTGCCTTTCGCGCCTTTGCCGAAGCGCTTGTGCACGGTGAAGGTGTATGGGCCGATGGTGGCGCCGAGCGTGACCTCGGGCTGCTCGTCGCGGCCGATGGGGTACAGCGCACGGATCTTCGCGGCGGACGAGTCGTGCTTGACGGTAAGCACAGCGTCGAGGGCGTCGAGGATCGTCGACTTGCCGGCCTCGTTGTCGCCGTGGATGAGGATGACACCGGTGTCCGGCAGGTCGGTGAGTTCCAGGTGCTCGACAGCGCGGACGTTGTCGATTATCAGGGAGTGGATGCGCATTAGTTCGGCTCCTTGCTCAGACGGAACAACAGGTTGACGGCGTCGCGGGCGGGCTCAGCGCCGAACGGTGCGGCAGCCATGTCCAACAGCGAGGACATCGCGTCGCGGGCGTATCCGGTCAACGGCAGGTTGGCCAGCTCCTCATCGCTGGGCTCCAGGTGGAGGTCCATGAGTCGCTCGCGCTCAAAAAGGGCACCGAAGACATTCTCCTTGGCGGCGATTCCCTCCTCGAGGGCCCGGGTGGCCTCCAGTCCGAGGGTGCCAGCGATGGAGTATTTGACCACCGTGCGGGCTTTCTCCGGGTAGGACTCGAGGCGCTCCAGGAGCGCATCCACATCGGCGGCGTCGGCGACCTCGAAGTGCAGGGCGTCGAAGGTCCACTCGCCGACAACGCGCTCACCCACGCTCACGTGGGCGGTGGCTGCGGACTCTTTCTCCACCTCCCCCACCAGCGCCTTGCCGGAGTTGACCTCTCCGCCTTCGACGCCCTCGCGGCGGTCGTGGAAGTCGGTGACCTCGGGCGCGCCGGAGAACCACACACGGCCGCTCGTCCCCACAGGTCCGGCGGAGTGGGTGTCGCCCATAGCCACGTAGTCGATGGTGCCGGCATTCAGTGCGGCTTCGAGTCCGGGCAGGTCGATCCGGTCGGGCTTATTGTCGCCGCTGCGGTCCTCGCACTGGCCGTGGGCGACGAGAATGCGGATGGAGTCGGTCGATTCGAGTCCGGCGAGTGCTGCGGCCGCGAGGTCCTCGGTGGCGTATCGGGCCAACAGCGGAGCGCCGACGATTTCCACACCAGGGCGGACTTCCACAGGGGTGGAATCCGCGAGCACCGTGATGTTGTCGCGCTGCCCGGCGCGTTCCAGCGCTGCACCGGGGACCAGCGGGTCGTGATTACCGGGCAGCAGGTAGACCGGCACGGGCAAAGCATCGAGCTCCTCCAAAGCGCGGTCCATGGTCTGGGCTTTCAACGCGTTGGCATCGAAGACATCGCCGGCGACAACGATGAACTCGGCGCCAGTCTCGGTCGCCAGGTCGCCGAGGCGCCTGATCGCGCGGAGGCGTGAATCGTCGAAACGCGACTGCGCATCGTCATCCAGGAACCAGCGGGTCATGCCCAGCTGGAAATCGGAGGAATGAATGAAGGTGACGTGCTGCGTGCCGGCAGATGTGGCTGACTGTGGGCTCGAGGTCATGCTGCTAGTACTACCACCCGCAGTGAACCATGTCGTTGACGTGGGCTGATGCGGGCGAACGCGCGTTCGGTCAACGGCGTGTCAGCTCGTCGTACAGGTCCTCCAGATCGGACACGGCGCGCAGCTGGTCGATGTTGGTGAAGGAGATGGTCTGCATCGCCTTGTGCAGCAGGTCCAGATCAGAGTCCTCGATCATCGGGGCGATCTTCGGATCCGGCAAGTGCGGGAGGACGTGGCCGTCCCAGAAGAATTCGGACCCCTCCTTCGCGGATTCTTTTGCTCGCTCACCGGCGGATTCGCGGAGCTGCCGCTCCAACGTGTTCAGGTCGAGGTTGCGGAGGCGGAAGAGGAGGGTGGGGTCGGCGTCGATAAGCTCGGCTGCCTTAATGGCGGCGGCAACGCCGTGCTTGCACACCCGGGAGTCGTCCGGGCAGTCGCAGCGGAAGCGGATCTTCTCGTCCTCGGCGGCGAAGAGGCAGTCCAGCAGCTCGCGGCTGAAAATGCCGTTGCGGACCTCCGCGAGCGCGTTCGCGTTGCGCGACATGATCCCCAGGGCCTCGCGGATGGTGGCGGCATCGCGGTACGGTAGGATGACCAGGGTGGTGAACGGCTCGTTCTGGGAGCCAGCGACAGTGGCGGTGAAGCGGCCGTGCTCGGCGCGCAGCTCCAGCACGTTGCCCTGGTCGGCGTAATTGCGGCCACGTGCGAAACGCCCCTGGTCTGCGCTCTGCACCGCGGCGCGGTAGATGGTGCGCGCCGCCTCGTTGTAGCGCAGAATCTGCGAGCGAGTGGTCTCGGACGCGTCGTGCGGCGTGGTGGTCTCCGCTGCACTCCCCACCTTTTGGCGGGAGCCGAAATTGACCCACGTGACGTTGTCCAGCTGCGGCCGCGGCATGTCTTTTCCTTCTCCTCCCCTACTCGCTGGTCCGGTAGCTCATGAGCGTAGCCAGGTCTTCGGTGTCCAGCTCGGTGATCCAGCCTTCGCCCTCCCCCACAACGGCGCCGGCGAGCTGGAGCTTGCCGGCGAGGATGTCCTGGATGGACTCCTCCATCGTGCCGCGGGTGATCATCTTGTACACCTGCACATTCTTCGATTGCCCGATGCGGTAGGCGCGGTCCGTGGCCTGGTTCTCCACAGCCGGGTTCCACCAGCGGTCCATGTGGATGACCATGGAGGCGGCGGTGAGGTTCAGGCCGGTGCCGCCGGCGCGCAGCGACAGAATCATGGCGCGGGGGCCGTTCGGGTCCTGGAACTGGTCCACCATGGCGTCGCGGGCGGATTTGGACACCCCGCCGTGCAGGAACGGGATGGCCTGTCCCAGCCGGTCGCTCAGGTAGGGCTGAAGGATGTCGCCGAAGGCCTTGTACTGGGTGAAGACGAGGACGCGCTGGTCGGTTTCCACGGCTTCGTCGATAAGCTGCAAAAGCTTCTGCACCTTGCCGGAGCGGTGCTTGCCTTTGATGGTCACGGGCGAGCCGTCGCCGAGGAAGTGCGCAGGGTGGTTGCAGATCTGCTTGATGCGCGTGATGGTGGACAGCACGAGCCCCTTGCGCGCCATGCCTGTACGCTGCTCCAGCTCCTTTTTCATTGACTCGACGAGTGCGGTGTACAGCGCCACTTGCTCGTCGGTCATGTCCACGGTGACCACTTGCTCGCTCTTTTCCGGCAGGTCCGAGATGATCGCCGGATCCGTCTTCAGCCTGCGCAGCACGAACGGCGCGGTGAGGCGCTGCAGGCGGTCCTGCATTTCGTCGGCGAGCCGCTCGTCCCGGCGCGTCTCAATGGCTTTGGCGAAGTGGTTGCGGAAAAAACTTTGCGATCCCAGGATGCCGGGATTGACAAAATCGAGCAGGCTGCGCAGCTCCGCCAAGCGGTTCTCCACGGGGGTGCCTGTCAGCGCGATGCGGTGGCGCGCGCCGATCGCACGCACGCTTTGCGACGCCCTCGTGGACGCATTCTTGATCGCCTGCGCCTCATCGAGCACCACGTGGTCCCACTCGACGCGCCCCAGCTGCTTGTAATCGCGTGAGACCACGCCGTAGGAGGTGATCAGCACATCGAGCTGCCCGATCTCCTCGACGAGGGCATCCCCTTTGAGGCGGCCTTGACCGTGGTGCACCCCGATGCGCATGCCGGGGACGAAGCGCGCGGCCTCCCGTGCCCAGTTGCCCACGACGGACGTGGGCGCGACGACGAGCGTGGGGCCTGTCTTCACACCGTTGGCTTCCTCGACGGCGAGGAGCGCCAGGAGCTGGAGCGTCTTGCCCAGACCCATATCGTCGGCGAGCACAGCGCCGAGCTGGTTGCGGGACATGAAGTACAGCCAGTCCACGCCGCGGCGCTGGTAGTCGCGCAGCTCCACCGTGACGGTGTCCGGGATTGGCTGGCGGTCCGGTGCCGGACGGTCGGTGCCGCCGATGAGCGCGTCCATCCAGGCGGGCGAATCGACGTCGCCGGCGATCTCCAGCGCCCCGCCCTCCGCTTCCGCGGCCGCCTCAAGCGCGAGCTGGCGCAGCTCCTCGGCGGTGATCACACCGTCTTCGACTTCCTTCTCCGAAAGCGACTCGATGTATTTGCGGGACTTGGCCAGCGAGCGCGCGTCCGCCATCACCCACTGCCCGCGCAGCTGGATCAAGCCGGACTTGGAGTTGATCAGCTGGCGCATCTCCTCTGGGGTCAGCTCGGTGTCGCCGACAGAGATGGACCAGTCGTATGAGACGAGCTGCTCGAATCCGAAGTGGCGGGTGGTGGCGCCGTCGTCGCCGTCATTCTGCGAGCCGACAGTGAGCTTCGCCGTCGTTTCCATCCGCTGCCAGGACCGCGGCAGCATGACGGTGATGCCTTTCATTTGCAGGCGTGTGGCGTCGCGCGCCACTAGCTGCATCAGCTCGTCGGTGCTCAGGTACGCGTCCCAGTCGCCGTCACGGCCAGTCAGCGGTGTCTGCGGCAGGCGCGGGTGGGCTTCCGGGTCCACCAGGTCCGTGACTTCCACGGCGCGGCGGAGCTGGTCGCGCAGGCTGGACAAGGCCGCCACATCCACCTCGTCTAAGTGGATCGGCCGGGGCGCGTCGGTGCCCGCGCGGACCTGGGCACGCACGGGCCACTGCACTGTCGCCGGATCCATCGGCGCGCCCTTCACGCCTCGGGCAGAGCCGGCAGGGCCAGTGATGTCCGCCAGCTCACTGAGCATCGCGCCGGCGGGGTCCGCTTCTTCCGCCAGCTTCACTGGGTCCGCGGGCTCCTCCACGATGAAGACCAGTTGCACGTTCACCGCGGTGATCGAGCCATTCCAGTGCGCGATCTGCTTGGACACGCTCGACCCACCGCGGCGCAGTGCCTGCGAGTTCAGCAGGGCGTCGGCGAAATCGTGCCACGGGTACGCACGGGTCTGCTCCTTCAAGTGGGACAGGTGCGCGCTAGCAATCCAGTGGACCAGCGTGGTGGACACGTTCTCGCCCAGGTTCAGGTTGTTCGCTGTGATCACGCCGGGGGCCGCCGCCACCATGGACGCCAGCCAGCCGCGCTCCTCCAGGCCGGTGCCCAGCTGCCACTCGGGGAACCACATGCCGTCCGCCGGGCGGACGCGGATGCTCACCCGCCCGGCGCGGACGAACCGCGTCAGCCCCGTGTACAGGCGGATGATCCAGTACAAATCCGGGGCGATGGACTCGCGTTGTGCGGAGGTGGCGGCGGGCGACGCGTCGTCGAGAAGCGCGATACTGCTCAGAAACGCCACTGTGTCCTCGGGCGAGAATGCCGCTGTGGGCGCGCGCAGTTGCACCTGCTTTCCCCGCGGCGTTTGCAGGGTGATGGAATCGCGCCGCCGGAACTGCGAATCCTGCAGCATATTCTCTACTACCGGCGGAAACGTGCCTTTGGGCACTTGCGACGGCATGAGGATCTTGTGTCCGTCCACACGCTCAACCCACAGGTTGAGTCCCGTGGCGGGCAGCCACAGGCCGTGCAGAAGGAATTTAGGCATAACTTCTTTTCTACCACCGGTGGCGGACACCACCACCCAACCCAAAAGTGCATACGCGCACCCTGGGTGCAGCCGTACGTTATCCTTAAGCCTTGCTTCTGACAACCACGAGCCTTGAAAAAGCTACGGTCTTGAAGAACTGCAAAGGAGATGCAATGTCCGAGAACACCTGGATGATCATCGCGGTGGTCATCTACTTCGGATTGATGGTGGCCATCGGCTACTACGGGTGGCGCAAAACCACCCAGTACGGCGACTACGTCATCGGCGGGCGCGACCTTCCCCCGTTCGTCGCCGGAATTTCCGCCGGTGCCTCGGACATGTCCGGCTGGCTGCTGATGGGCCTGCCCGGCGCACTGTTCGTCTCCGGCATGAGTGAGCTGTGGATCGTCATCGGCCTCTTCCTCGGCGCGTGGGCGAACTGGCAGTGGGTCGCGCCCCGCATGCGCGCCTACTCCGAGGTGGCCAACAACTCGATCACCTTGCCGAGTTTCTTTGAGAACCGCACGCACGACCAGTCGCGCGCACTGCGCATCATTGCCGCCGCGATCATCATCTTCTTCTTCACCTTCTACGTCTCCTCCGGCATGGTCGCCGGCGGACGCTACTTCGAGTCCACCTTCCGCGGCGACTACGTGTGGGGCATGCTGATCGTCGGTGCGATCACCGTCCTGTACACCTTCATCGGCGGCTTCTTCGCTGTGTCCTACACCGACGTCGCGCAGGGCCTGCTCATGTTCGCCGCGCTGATCATCGTTCCGATCATGGCCCTGTTCGCCATCGACAACCCCGGCGACATCTTCTCCTACCCGCTGGACAACCCGTACGGCCCCCACCCGGACGGCAACCCGACGTTCTTCAACTTCTTCGCCGGGGTGTCCGCGGCCACCATCATCGGCAACCTGGCCTGGGGCTTCGGCTACATGGGCCAGCCGCACATTGTCACCCGCTTCATGGCGCTGCGCAGCCCGTCCGAGGCCCGCGCGGGCCGCAACGCCGGCATGATCTGGGTGGGCATCTGCTACGTCGGCGCCGTGTTCACCGCCATCATCGGCGCGAGCTTCTTCGGCCAGACCGAGCACTTCGTCACCGACCGCGAAGGCTTTGAAACGATCTTCCTGGACATGACCTACGTCCTGTTCCACCCGCTGTTCGCCGGCCTGGTCCTCACCGCTGTGTTAGCCGCGATCATGTCCACCATGTCCTCTCAGCTGCTGGTCACGTCCTCCGCGCTGATCGAAGACCTCTTCCGCGGCCTGACCAAGAAAGAGCTGTCCAGCCGCACGCTGCTCATCGCATCCCGCGCCATGGTTATTCTCGTCGCCGTGGTGGCTATCCTCATGGCGCTCAACCCGTCTGACACCATCCTGGGCCTGGTCGGCTTCGCGTGGGCCGGATTCGGCGCCGCCTTCGGCCCTGTCGTGGTGGCCTCCCTGTTCTGGCGCCGCCTCACCGCCCAGGGTGCGATGGCCGGCATGGTCGTCGGTGCGCTGACCGTGATGATCTGGGGCTACGTCCCGGCCACCTCCGAGCTGATCTACGAGATGGTCCCGGGTGTCCTCTTCGCCACCATCGCCCTTATCGCCGTGTCCCTGGCCACCAAGCCGGACCCGGCCTCCGAGGCGGAGTTCGACCGCGCAGGCGCCGTCTTCGACTACGCCATGGCGCACCCGGACAACAGCTTCGACGACGCTCTGAAGAGCACCCAGCGCTAAACGCCTGACCCGAAGACGGGGATGCGCGGCCTCACCGCCGCCCGCATCCCCTTTTTCATGCCCGGCGGGGAACCCGCGCACGCCCACCGCAGTCCAATAAGGCATGACACGTTTCCGCGCGTACCTTTGCGCCCTCATCATCGCCACAGTTGCGGTCGTGCCGTTCCCCACGCCGAGCTCGCTTGTCGACGTCCCCGTCAGCCCCCACCCCCGCCACACCGTCCTGGGCTACGAGCGCAGCTTCTTCGGCGACGGATGGGGCATGCAGCGCAACGGCTGCACCACGCGCGAGGCAGTCATGGCCAGCGCATGGGAGGTGGACAGGTGCACCATCCCCTACCGCCAATGGGACATGGCCGCTACCCCACCATTCACCGACCCGTACACGGGAGAGCTGCTCGACCCGGCCGACGTGGAGATCGACCATATAATTCCCCTGCGCGCCGCCTGGGACTCCGGCGCCCATGCGTGGCCGGAGGACAAGCGCCTGGCCTTCGCCAACGACCCGCTCAACCTGGTGGTGACCTCACGCACCGCGAACCAGGCCAAGTCCGACGCCTTGCCCAGCGAGTGGCTCCCACCTGACACCAGTGCCCGATGCTCCTATGCCCGGCGCATCGCAGCCATCGCCAGGAAGTACGACCTTGCGCTCCCGAAGCCCGACGTGCGGGCTATGCGCCGCCAGTGCTCCGGTGTACGCGGCCTGATCGCTCCCTTCGTTTCGGGTGGGACAATTCCGCTGCATTCCGTAGAGTGAAGTGCCATGACAACATTCATGCTTTTCCTGCACGTTGCCGCTGCTGTCCTGCTGATCGGCCCGGTCACCGTGGCAGTGTCCGCGTTCCCCAAAGCCGCCCAGCAAGCTAATTCCGGTTCGGAGGAGGCCGTCGGCCGCGCGTCCTTCCTGCACCGCACATCCACCACCTACGGCATGATCTCCCTGCTGGTGCCGCTGCTCGGTGGCGCCCTGCTCGCCTTCGACTGGGAGACCTACAAGTCCAACTACTGGATGCACACCGCGATTGTCCTGAGCGTCCTCGCCTGGGGTTTCCTGTTCGCCATGGTCATTCCGCAGCAGCGCAAGATGATGGGCAGTCTCGGCGCCCTTCCCCCGGCTGACGCCGACCCGCGCGATGTGGCCACCGACTTCGACTCCGCCCGCGTCAAGGCCGCCGCCGGTGCCGGAATCTTCTCCTTGCTGTGGTTCCTGGTCCTGATCCTGATGTTCCTGCCCACCCCGGCATAACACCACAGGCCACGGCGCTCCCCGAATGCCAGCATCGCATGGCATTCGCATGGAACAGTAAAGCGCCCCTCTCCCACCACCTACGTGGTGCGGGACAGGGGCGCTTACGTATTCATGGCCGTTGTAGAGCGACCTGAAGCAGCGGCTTAGTCGCGCCAGCCGCGGTCGCGGCCGCCGCCGCGGTTGTCGCGTCC
>NZ_LT706962.1:215816-256865 GCF_900155535.1 Corynebacterium urinipleomorphum | reverse complement strand
CCCACGATGGCTCCCGGGCGGACGTGCTGGCGCTTGCCCACGTCGAGGCGGTAGGTGTCAAAGTTCGGGTCGTCGTTGTGGAAACGCCCGCGGCCGCCACGGTCGTCGCGGTCACGGCGGTCGCGTCCACGGCCACCACGGTCACGGTCGCGGCGATCGTCGCGGTCCCACTTCTCGCGGTCGCGGCGGTCGCGCTTGTCCTTCGGCGGCTCCTTCATCAGGAACTCGTCGCCTGAGGTCTGCGCGGCCAGTGCAGCGGCAATGTCCTCCATGGGCACGTCGTGGTCGGCGGAGTAGCTGCGCACGAGGCCGCGGAAAAGATCCATCTGGTCGTTCTCCAGGGACTCGGTAATGGAGTCGGAGAACTTGGCCATGCGGGAGACGTTGACCTCGTCCACGGTGGGCAGGTCCATCTCCTCGATCTTGGCGCCAGTCACCTTCTCAATGGAGCGGAGCATGCGGCGCTCGCGCGGGGTGACAAACAGGATTGCCTCACCAGTTCGACCCGCGCGGCCGGTGCGGCCGATGCGGTGGACGTAGCTCTCCGTGTCGTTCGGGATGTCGTAGTTGAGCACGTGGGAAATGCGCTCCACATCCAGACCGCGTGCGGCGACGTCGGTGGCGACGAGGATGTCTAGGCGGCCGTCGCGAAGCTGGTCGACCGTGCGCTCGCGCTGCTGCTGGGCGATGTCGCCGTTGATCGCGGCGGCGGAGAAACCGCGTGCGCGGAGCTTCTCGGCGACCTCTTCCGTCTCGTGCTTGGTGCGCACGAAGACGATCATGCCGTCGAATTCGGTGACCTCGAGGATGCGCGTGATGGCGTCGAGCTTGTTGCGGTGCGCGGTGAACAGGTAGCGCTGCGTGATGTTCGTGTTCGTGCGCGTTTCCGCCTTGACGGTGACCTCGGCGGGGTCGTCGAGGTACTGCTTGGAAATCCGGCGGATACCGTTGGGCATCGTCGCGGAGAACAGCGCCACCTGCTTGTCGTCCGGGGTGTCTTCGAGGATGCGCTCCACGTCCTCCTGGAAGCCCATGTTGAGCATCTCGTCCGCCTCGTCGAGCACGAGGAAGCGCAGGTTGGAGATGTCCAGCGAGCCCTTCTCCAGGTGGTCGATGACGCGGCCCGGGGTACCCACGATGATCTGCGCGCCGCGGCGCAGACCCGACAGCTGGATGCCGTACGCCTGCCCGCCGTAGATCGGCAGCACGGAGATGCCGCCGAGGTGGTCCGCGAAGGACTGGAAGGAGTCGGATACCTGCAGCGCCAGCTCACGTGTCGGTGCGAGCACCAGCGCCTGCGGGTGGCGCGCTTTCTTGTCAATCCGGGCGAGGATGGGCAGCGCGAACGCCGCCGTCTTGCCCGTACCCGTCTGCGCGAGGCCGACCACGTCGCGGCCCTCCATCAGCAGCGGGATCGTCTGCGCTTGGATCGGCGACGGCTCCTCAAAGCCCACTTTGCGGATCGCGTCCAGCACATCGTCGGGGAGGTCGAGCGCGTCGAAGCCGTTGCTTATCGACGCCTCCTCAGCCCCCTCCCCGCCGTTGTCCTCAGCGGGAGTCTGGTTCAGTTCTTCTTCCGCGGCATTCTCCGCGGTCCCATTCTCGTTCACGTGCCCATTCTCTTCTGCAGTGCCCGCAGCCTGCGAAACGTTCTCCGTTTCAAGCTGCTTCTGCGCCTCGGGGCTGGACTGCACCGGATCCGTCACAGATTCGGTCGCGTTCTCCGTCTCAGCCGGGGTGTTCGCCTGCTGGTCTTCAGCGGCGTTCTCATCAATACTCATCACCGCCAAAGCCTACGTCAGAGCGGGCACTATAGCCATTTCAGTACCCAGGGGCTTCAGCTCTCGGACGAGCCACGATGCCTGAAATTCGCAAGTACGGGCGAGTACTGAGAGTGTCTCTAGTACCCACCCTGGCCGCGCCGCTGTTTGTCCCGGTGGTTGCCCACCACGGCCATCAACAGGCCGATGATGATCATGAACAAAGCGCCCATGACAGCGAAGACCGATCCCATAATCCCGCCGACACCGCGGCCCACCGCATCGGTGGCGGACTTGGTGGTCACCATGACCTCGTCGGTGCACTCCACCGCATACCCTCCGGCCTCATCAGCATGGAAGCTGCCGATAGACGTCCACGTCCCGTTCTCCATTTCCAGATTCAGCGTGACGCCCTTGGTCTGCTGCGGGAGAACCTCCCCGCCCGGCGACCGCACCTCGCACAACACCGTTTCCGGCGCGTTCTGAGCCCTGAAGATCATGTAGTCCGTATCCTCCTCGAGCTCCACAACGCCTTTGCCGCCCTCGATGGTCACCTTCGGCGCCTCAATCGCCGCCCTCAGCCCGGAACCGCCGACCAACCCCAGAACGACCGCCCCGACCAGCGCCACCGCGCCGAGCACAGCAAGGATCACTCCCGCCTTCTTCATCCCCGCACCTTCCTCCACCACGCCCACGCATACGGCCCATACGCCATGCAGTGGACGCGGTGCCCGGCGCAGCTGTTTGGTTCAGATTAACCGGATTCATCTCCGCCATCAGTGCGAACTTTCCTCCACACGGAGAGCCCGCCCCCACCACACCGACCCCCTAGACTGTGTGTCTATGCGCCTTTCTCGCCCCGCCCTCACCGCCACTGCCCTGGCCACCGCCGTCCTCACCCTTACTGGGTGCTCCTCCGAACAGGACAGTGCTAGCGGCCCCGTCCTGACCACTATGGAGAGTTCCTCCGCCGTAGCCACTACTGCAACCACGTCCGCGGAGCCGACCACCAGCGAAAAGAAGTCGGCGGAGAAGACAGAAAAGAAGGAAGACGAGGCGAAGGACACCAAGGCCAAGGACGAGAAGAGCCAGGAAGCCAAGCCGAAAGAAGACCGCACAAACGTCGCTGCCGGCACCGTCTGCGGCCAAGTGACATCCCTGGGCGACGGCAGCCCGCTGTCCATCGTGGCCATGACCGACGGCGTGAACTGCGAGGAGGCCATGGAGGTCTTCTCCGACTACATGTCCGATTCCCCGTCCGGCATGCCCCCGCAAGGCTCCGGCGCCTTCTGGACAGCACCCAACGGCTGGACATGCGGCGGGAGCAACTACCTCTTCCCCGGCGACGAGGACCAGAAGTTCAACAAGTTCCCCTCCTGCGGCCCCAATAACGACGAGGAATTCGTCGTCGCCGTTCCTCCCAAGCGCGTCAGTGAACTGCCGGTCTAGCCCGCGCAGTCCCCTCGCCCTGCCGAGCCATCACCGACTGCAGGAAACCTCTGAACCACTTGACGTCGTCTACATATCGGTTATATTTAGTAAATGTAGCCACGACGGAGGTTGATCATGGAGTCTAAACAGGAAAGGTTTAAGCGATTAGCCTCGAGCAGAGGCGACCGATTGAAACGAGAAATCCGCCTTATCGGCAACCTTTCAAATACGAAGAACTACGAGTTTCAAGCGGGAGACGTAGACGAACTATTTACCCCTATTGATGCCGCTTTGGAAGAGGTAAAGGAAATGTTCTACAAGCAGATTAGTGACGGTGAGGCAAGATGAACACTGATTTTGGATTCTATTTCGAGAAAGCGGGAATGAGCGCAGTCCAAGGTGCAACTTCCTCGGCAGAGGAGCACTTCAAAGAAGTAACCATGGCCGAAGCGCTGGTCCGAGAAATGGGCCAAAATTCGCTCGATGCAAAGGCCACAGAGAATCAAGGCCCAGTCAGGATGCAGTTTGAACTCCGTAACCTGAAAACCGGCGAGATTCCGGATTATCGAGAACTACGACGGCACGTAATTGCGGCAGATGAAGCAACCCGACACATAGATGCAACCAACACACGTCTAGTGACTGCCGCGGAGGCCACTGATCTCAATGAGTTACCCGTTCTTCGCATTGGTGACTATGGAACCACAGGCCTGACAGGGCACGAGAACGACAACACAAACGACTCGCCGATTGTTGCCCTTACCCGCTCTAGAGGTATCAGTTCAGGAAAACAGGGCAAGGGCGGGTCCTTCGGAGTAGGCGCAGTTACCGGTGCGCTCTCATCTGCCATTCGCACCGTGCTCTGGACTACTCTCGCGGAAGACAGCGACGAAGTAGTCTTCGCTGGACAGAGCCAACTCGCTACCCATGATCTTGACGGCGTGCGACGAGGGCCAGACGGCTTCTTTATCGACAGGGCCGATAGATCAGGGTTCCACTACCTCCGCTCCCCAGACCCGATTGGGGGGTTCTCACCCCGCAAAGAAAATGGTACCGACACTTATATCCTGGGGTACCTGGACGCGAATGCTGATCCAAACCTATTTAATATCAGGGCCGCCTTTGTAAGGAACTTTTTCGTCGCTATCGACCGAGGCCTCCTTGAAGTGGAAGGCATCACCCCCAGCGGAAACTGGACTCTGAATTCGAAAACTTTGGGAGAACTCGTAAGGACTTTCGACGACGTTTACCCCTTCTACAAAGCACTTCATTCTGAACCGATTTCGGGCGAAATTGAAGGGTTCGGGAAGTGCGAATTGTACATGGAGTTCGACAGTTCGCTGCCCAAGAAACTGGACACGATCGCAATGCGAGCACCCCTGATGAAGGTTACGACCTTTTCCCATCATTCTATTCGGGCAAAATACGCCGCTATTTTCCTAGGGGAAGACGAACCGCTCAATTCGAAGCTACGCACATTGGAGCCCCCTGCGCACGATAAGTGGGTCCCTAAGCGAGCGGAATACGGGAGCAAACTGGTCTCGAAAGTTAAGGAATTCATCCGCGAGGGATTGAAAACTCAGCTCTCAGATGAAATAGGAGAAGAAATTCAGATTGAAGAGATGGACCGACTCCTGCCGTCCGGCCTCGGGAAAGACAATCTCGATATCCACTCATACGAAGGAACCTCAACAGACAGAGAGACTGGAAACGATGAGTCGGATAGCGTGCATGGAGATGATTCAACACCAGCGGTGAAGCAGTCTAAGCGTCAAATCTACGAGGTGGGTCCCCGCACTAGCGCGCGTAGTGGCCAGGGCGATCCTGCAATGGGGGGCCTGCGCAAGAATAGTGGACACACAGCCAAATCTTCTGGCGGTTCCGCAGATGTTGTCGCGGAAAAAGGTGATGGCTCAGCGAAGATTTTGGAAACCGACGTGCGAATGCGCAGCTGGACCGAAGCATCAACTGGAGATTTGATCGTTGTCTTGAGGGCCTCAGAGGCAGGTTCCGGCGACCTGACCCTTGCCGCTTTAAGAGACGGTGGAGAGCCAGAAAAAGATTTCACGCTTCCAATTCAGCAGGCTTATGTCCAAGACGGACAAGATCTGGTTGAGATCGAGTTCGAGGGAAACACGATTCACGGGGTTGAAATCGATCCTGACACCCTCAGTACAACTCTTCGTCTGAAACTTTCCAATTCGCAACGCTTTAGGTTAGGAGTGGTTTAAATGGTTGCACAGGTTGGCTCTTTTCCCCACCCAGTCATTGGCAACGGTGACGACGTGTCCTCGTCGTTGCATTTGACCAACATCGGCATCAGTCCAACGGTCGAAGACATCTTGATCAAGTTCAAGGTTTTTACCGATGATCAGCAGCTGCAGGAACTCGTTAATTCCGGGCAAGCAAAGATCGTTATTTGGTGGCATTGTCGAGCAACCCTCAGCAGCGGAATCCTCGAGCCCCTTGCTGCGGAAGCTAGGATCGATGGTTGGCGTTTCGAATGCTCGCTGGATCAAGAGTTCTTGCGGGATCGCGTTGATATCGTAGTCGAAATCACCGCAGCTCAAGACATCGAGAATTTCAGATGGGATAACCAACACGAGGACTACGGTGGCCAAAAATTCTCGATTAGAGTGGCCGATTACCTCGCTTTCGGTGGCGACTTCTACTTCAACGCGGCAAAACTGTATGACGCAATGAATCCACCGTTGGGTAGCATCTTCCGCATCACCAAGCGAGAGGATCAAGTTGAACCGATTCGGGTCGATTTCAACAACACAGAGCAAATTTCAGTTTTTCTATCTGCTCAGGTTTTCGATGGGCTTCAAGCCCTCGGGTACGCAGACGACCTAAAGCTTTCGCTGGTAGTGCTTCCTGTACTGATGGAGACTTTGAGCTATATCTCACGAATGGAAGCTATGCCAGAAGGCGACGACTTTGCTGGTCGCGAATGGTATCAAACTCTCAAGCGCATGATTGAGCACAGCAAACTGGACATCTCGTCTCCACTGGAATCCGCAGAACGGCTCCTGAATCACACCACGGCGAAGGCTCTGGCATCACTTGAACAAGAGGAGAACGAAGAATGAGCAACGAATCTTCCCTTACGTGTTCTCACATCTTCAGCGAAGATGCGATCGACATCTTGAGATTCAAACTGAATGACTGCGAAAAGCCGGAGGAGTTCCTCCACTTGGTCGACAGTATGGCTAACGACTCAAGATACTTGATCGCCCTCGATCGGCCTATTCAGTTCCCCAATGCGCTTTCTAACGAAAACGATGGCTCCAACGCAGTCGAAGTATACGAGGCCATCGGGTCACTCGATCGAGCGAACGCCGCAGATGCGCGACTCTGGTCTTACCTTTCGATGGTGACTTTTCGGCAGTACACCGAGAAACGCTGGCCACTCGTGGGGCGGGAGAAGTTTAAGCCTTACGCGCTCGACCACTGCCTGATGGTGAGCAGTTCGCCAAGATCACTTATGCGAAATAGCATCGCTAGGCTTTGGTGGATCGCTGATTTAACGTACGACCAAGGGATCGAACATCCATACTCAGTCAGGACGGGCGATCCGTTTGCTTACACCCGATGGGTCCTGGATAACGAGAATCGTCGCCAATCAATCTTTGAACGGCAGATCGGCCGCAGCCCGAACCTCATGTGGGCGGTCCTGGAGGCTCTGCAAGAGAAGCATATCGAAGGCCAAAAGGACAGATCAAAGGAGTTGTTGAAGCATGTGTACCTGCACACGGGTTATCAACGTCTTGAAATGCTTCCAGAAGAACAGCTCAAACAAACGGTGACTGAACTCCTGGATGAAGTTGTGGAGGAATGATTGACTTCACGCAGACGGAAGCCGATTACGACGGGATGCCCAGGTGGTAACAACCTCGAATGGGCTGTTCGAAGTGAACTCAATCGACTCGGTCTTTTCTTTCAGGTCGACCGTAAAGATATTTTAGGCACTCCGGACATCGTCTTTCCCACTCAGCAACTCGCAGTTTTCATCGATGGTTGTTTTTGGCATGGTTGCTCACTTCATCGAAGTAAAACATCTAGGGAAATCTACTGGTCGAAGTATTGGACAGATGTGCGAGCTCGAGACAAATGGGTCACTGAAAATCTTAGGGGCCAATCCTGGACCGTCCTGCGGTTTTGGGAACACGAGCCAATTGCGGATATTGCGCTAGAAATCCAGGATGTGCACAACATGCTTACCAAGCCAAGGACTAGTCGGCTTCGGAATCAGCCTCAAATAGGCGTTCACTTATTGTCATCGACCGAAGCCGCTCAATTTCAGGCTCCAAGTCCACTCTCTGATATTGCCCATTAAACAGCTCCATCAGTCGAAAGGCCAAGGCCTCGACCCCTTTAGGAGGCACAGCGTTACCGATCTGGCGACGCACCTCAGCCCGGTTACCCATGAAGATGAAATCATCGCGGAACGACTGCAAGCGAGCTCTTTCTCTATTCGTCAAGGCGCGGGGTTCCTTATAGTGGTACCCCCAAGTGCCTCCTCCACCGCCCGCAATAATCGTTGGTGAAGGTTTTTCAGGGTCGAGTCGACGGTAAACGTGACTGATCAGACCCTTGACATAAAGAGGGCTATCCTTGGGGATAACTGTGTAGTTCTTCCCAGGAGGAATAGCCTCCAACATCCGACGAATCTTGGCATTATGCTCAGGTAGTTCGTTGTTAAAGGTCGCCAGATCCACATTCTTAAGTGCTTCCCCTGAAGTCATATAATCGATTTCTCCCCGGGGGCCATGAGTCGGCTTCGGGTGGCGAAAGTTAAACCCTTTGTCCTTTCGAACTCCAACGATCAACACCCGTTCACGGAACTGAGGAACTCCGTACTCCGCAAAGTTATAAAGTCGGGGCTTCACCAGGTATCCAGGACTTATCGACTCCAAATCTTCGACTATTGTTTTGATTGCGTTACCACCATTAGCCGTTAGTAGCCCTTTGACGTTTTCACCAACAAACGCAGCAGGCTTTTTGGCTGCAATAAAGTCACGAAAGTTTTTGTAGAGGTTCCCCCGTTCACCGTCCAAACCCGGCTGCTTCCAAACATTAGAAAAGTCTTGACATGGGAAACCCCCAGTAATCAGGTCCGCACCTGGAATTGACGGATCTTCAAATGGGTCAAGCTCCGTAATGTCGCCTTGGTGAATTATCCCTGGACCGAAGTTCGCTTCAAAAGTACGAACTGCATCCGGATGAAGGTCATTCGCCCAAATCGTCTTAAAACCGGCGTCTTCGAACCCCCTATCCATTCCGCCACAACCAGCAAATGTAGAAAGCATTGTCGGTTGTTTCACTTAAAAATCCTTTACTGATCAATCGTAATTTAGAGGCGGAAAACAAGACATGATCAAGTTCATGTCTTGCGATCAAAGAATCGCAGATACGTTCGTCACCATCATCAGAAGTTAGTCCAGCCATGGTATGCGTACAAACCAGCCTTGCCCCGCGATCTAAGGCGCCAAATGGAGATAACCCCCTAGTCCTCCGCCCGCAGGTGCCGGAGTTTCTCCAGGGCGGCGTCGCCGGAGGCGATGCGGGAGAGGATGTGGCAGGCGTCGTCGAAAAGCTGCCAGGCGTGGGTGATGGTGGTGTCGCGGATGTCGGTGATCACGTGGGCGTTGGGGGTGCGGTCCCAGAAGTGGGAGGCGTCGAGAAGCGATGTGCCCCTGGTGAGGTCGCTGTCGGCCTCGATGTCCACGGTGGCCAGCTGCGGCGTGGGGGTGATGGCGCCGGTGGCGGTAAGCACCGTGAATAGGTCGTGGATCTGTGCCTGATAGCCCTCCCCCATGTCCTCGTGGAACTCGAAGTAGAAGCGGGTGATGGGGTCGAGCTGCTGCGCGATCGGCGCGGTGCCGAGGGAGTCCGTGATGCGCGTGAGGTGCTCGGGCGTGAGGAGCATTTTCTCCGTGACGTTGAGCGGGCACACGGTGATCGGCGCTGGCGCGTCAGCGAAGACTTCCTTGGCGGCGTGGGGGTCCACCCAGAAATTCCACTCGGCGCTGGGCGTGGTGTTGCCCGGGTAGTGGAACGCGCCACCCATGACCGTGATGTGGCGCAGCTTCGCGTAATGGTCCGGGTGAAGGCGGCGGAACGCGGCGAGGTTGGTCATGGGGCCGGTGACAATGAGGTGGAGGTCCTCAGTGCCGCGGTCGATCGCGTCGATCCAGAGCCGGTCCCAGTCGTGCTCCACGTGGCGCCCCGGCGCATGCGCGTAGCCCAGGCCCGTGTCGCCGTGGGTCTCCGGCGTGGTGATCAGGTCCCACTCGAGCGGCTCCGGGATGCCGGCTGCGAGAGGGATGATGGGCAGGCCACACAGCGTGAGAATCCACGCGGCGTTGCGTGCGCACTGGTCCGCTTCCACGTTTCCGCTGGTGGTGGTCACGCACTCCAGCTCGTGCGTACCTGCGTGCGCGGCGGCTGCGAGGTAGATCAACGCGTAGGTGTCGTCCACGCCCGGGTCGCAGTCGAGGATGATGCGCATTAGTTCTCCTTCGCGGGGTCGGTGGTTCCTTGTGTGTTTCCGGCTGCCTCCGCTGCCCTTCCAGTTGCTGGCGCCGTGCGCTTCGGGTGGGTCTCCTGCCCCATCGCCGCCCAGACGATGAATGCGCCGGCGGCGATGGCGCCGCACACGCCGAACGCGACGGGGAAGCCGTGGGACTCAGCCAGCGCACCGATGATGATCGGGCCGAGGACCTGGCCGGCGTCGCCGCACATCTGGAACACGGACAAGGTCTTGCCGCCCGCACGGTCGTTGCCGATGATGTCCGCCAGCGTCGCTTGCTGGCTGGGCACGAGCATGCCGCCGCCCACGCCGGCGAGCGCGGACAGGGCGATCAGCGGCCAGAAGCTCGTGGCAAAGCCGAGGGTCGCCGTGGCCACGACGGTGGTGGCCAGGCCGGAGAGAATCATCGGCTTGCGTCCGATCTCATCCGCCAGGCGGCCGGAGAACTGCAGCGTGATCGCGTTGCCCGCAGCGAACGCCGCCAGCGCCAGACCGGACATCGCCGTGCCGTGCGTGAACACCGACGCCGCGAACAGCGGGAGAATAGCCACGCGCACGCCCATGTTCACCCAGCCGTTCGCGAACATCGACGCCAAAAGGCTTCGGTAGCTGGGGTGGCCGAACGCCTCATCCAGACGCATCGGCGGGCGCGCGGCACGGTCCACGTCGTGGTCCGACTTGGGCAGACGCGCCCACACCACCACGGCCGCAAGCCCCACGCCCACGCCGTAAATCACGAACGGCCAGCGCATCCCTAGAAACGACAGGCCCGCGCCCGCGACCGGGCCGATGATATTGCCCAGCAGGAACGCCGTCGCGTATGTGGAGCTCGCCCGCCCGCGGATCTGCGGCGGCGCCACCTTCACAATCAGCGCCTGCGCCGAGATAGTGAACATCGTCGACCCCAGCCCCGCGATGAACCGCAGCACCAGCATGTGCCAATACACCTGCGCGAGAGCCACCAAACCAGTGGTCACCGCCACAATGACCAGGCCCGACAAGTAGATCTTGCGCGAGCCGAGCTTATCGACGAGCCACCCCGCCCCCGGCGCCCCCACCAACCGTGCCGCCGAGAACACCGACACCACCGCGGCAGCCGCCGCCATCGACACACCGAAACTGACCGCGAACTGCGGAATGATCGGTGCAATCAGGCCGTAGCCCAGCGCGATAAGGAATGCCGCCGCGACGAGCACCCAGATCTCCTGCGGGATCGGCGGAACCGGTCCGCGCTCCGCGTTGCGCTCTTGCCTGCGCTCAGCCCGGTTGTGGGACCAGTGCTGCCACCGGTCATGCGGCCACCGGCCGATACTGGATGAGGTTGTCATAGCGCCCCACACGCTACCCCTTATGGCCGGTAAAGCCACCTTTCCGTTTACGGGCCGTTAGACGTTCGAATGGTTGTTCGAATTTCGGGATGGGTGTGTCCACTCGGTTTCGTAATTTGTGGGCCATGACGAACACACGAGAACTCGCCCACCAGATCCGCTCCACCCAGGCCGACGCACTCGACCGTTTCGAGGCAGTCATCCACCACCCGCGCTCCCTCGCCCGTCCGACACCCGCCTGGCGCCCGCCGACACGGGAGCTTCCACGCATCGGGCACGGACCACAGTTGAAGGCGGCGGTCACGCGCCGCCGCGTCGGCCCCCGCGCCCAGGCCCGCATCAAGGGCTACGGCGAGACGCACGTGCCCGCCTACCTCATCGAGGTCCGCTTCACCGACGTCACCGGCATCACCGTCGACCGTGATCTGGCCGAGGCGTGGGTCCGCGCCATCGTTCCCAGCTCCATGGCCGGCGCGGTCCACGAGATCTACTCCCCGACCGGCACCACCTTTGTCTGGCTCGTGGACGGCACCTTCACGCCCGTCTACTCCCCCGCCTCCATGTTTGAAGGACTGGCCGCCGCCTAGACCTCGTCCTCGAAGTCAACGTCCTCGGTGACGGTGTCGTCATCGTCCTCGTCATCCCCGTCAAGGTCGTCGTCCTCGTCCAGGTCGTCGTCCCTGTCGAGGTCACCTTCATCGTCTTCATCGTCGAGGCCGTCGTCGTCCGGGTCGTCGGCGCCGAAGATGTCGTAGACATCGGGCTCGTCGAAGTCATCGTCATCGAACGGGAGGAGCTGGGCTTCCCAGTCTTCGGCGTGGTCGGCGGCGAGCGACAGGACGTCGAAAAGCCGGTCGAAGTCGAAGAAGACGCCGAGATCGAGGGTCTCTACCTCCGCGATGGCTTCGGCGTGGAGAGTGGCAAAGAGCTTCTCACGGTCCTCGTCGGTGAGCTCCGCGTCGCCGTCGGACTCCCACAGCTCGCCGATCGCGTCGTCCAGCAAGTCGTCGTAAGACTCCGGCAGCGCCACGAACGTCACGGACGCGCACGGGGTGCCGTCCTTGAGCTCCACCTGGACCTGCAGCTCGGCGTTGTCGCCGACTTCGGCGCGCACGAGGTTCGGGTCGACGGGGTCCTGGAAGAAGTCCAGATCGCCGATACGCTCGTCGGTGCCTTCCAGCAGGTCGCTGAGCACAGTGATCACCTGGTCGGTGGCCATGTGCTTCACCGCGGTCTGCACGGCGTCCTCCACGGAGAAGACGACGGAGACTAGGACGGTCTCGAACTCGTCATCGTCCTCGTCCACGTCGGCGGCGGCGATGTAGACATTAGCGGCGGGCAGGTGCGGGTCGATCTCCACGAAGTGGATCTCCACATCGGAGGTGATGGGCACGAACATGGTCTCGTCGTGCACGCGCGACTCGATGCCCTCGCGGTCAAGACCTGCGGCGATGTCCTCGAAAAAGCTCATGACGGCAGTTCCCTCCTGCTGGTTTTCCCGGACCGTTCGGCCTGGCCGCACCTAGCCTAGCCACGTTCCTGCGACAACGCACCGGTTCTGCGCCGATTCACCGCGGCTTTGTATTAGGGCGCGGTGTCCTGCGGGCAGGGACTTGCCTGTGCGCAGATCAGGGTTTCTCGTCGGGCTCGAGCCCCAGGAAGTCCGTCACGCTGTCCAGCACCTCCGGGCGGCCGGTGCCCCAGCTGGTGAACTTGAAGCCCTCCCAGGCGCGGCGCTTCTCCGCCTTCGGGTCGCGGACCACCTTGGGTTGAGCGCTGATAACGGCGGTGGCGCGGCCCGGCGCGTCCTCGGAACGGAAACCGTAGACAGGCCACTCGTCGCCGACGCGGCCGGTGTGGAAGAAAGCGCCCCAGTTGCGCTGCATAAGCTCGCTGACGGTCTCGAAGTCGCTTTGGGGGCCGAGGCGCTGGAGAAGGCCCGCGGGTGTGGAGTACTTCGCGCCGAACACGGCCTCCAGGTCGGCGGTGTGGACGGCACCGATGCCCAGTTTCTTCACTGCGGGGGCGGCGTGGTCGAAGTGGTACATCCACACGTCCGCGACGCGGCGGTGTTCCGTGGCCAGGCGGACGGAGGGGGCCCAGAACACCGCGTCGGCAACCAGCTCCGCGAAATCGGAGCGGGTCAGCGCGCCGTTGTAAGCATCGAGGATCGCGTCGGCGTGGCCGGGATCGAACACTTCGAGGATCCGGCGGGCGGCGCGTTCACGGGACTTGCTGAACACGTACATCGCCTTAGTGAAGCTGGCTTCGCCGGAATTGGAACCGATGATCAGCGGAACCGGCGCCTCCTCGTTGTCAGTGAACACGTCCATCGGGTGGCGGGGCACGACTTCCCCGTCGACGGTGGGCATGAACGCTAAATTGAGGTACGGCAGCTCACCGCTGCGGATCAGGAGCGAATTGCCCACGCGCACGAGCTCCTCACCGTCCACCTCCCGCAGGTCCTGGAGGGTGGAGAGGCGGGAGAGGCCCATGCCGTCGAGAAGCTTGCGCACCCACATTGCGGCCTGGATGCGGGAATGGACCGCGGCCGCGGGCGCGGATTGAGCGACGGCCCCGTGGAAGAGACCACGCGCCGGCGGTGCGCACATGAGCGTGGTCACCGCGGCGGCACCGGCGGATTCGCCCATGATGGTCACGCGGTCCGGATCGCCGCCGAATTCCGCGATGTTGTCGCGCACCCACTCCAGCGCGAGGATCTGGTCCATGGTGCCCGGGTTGGCCACGCAATCCGGCCCGAGTGATCGCAGGTCCAGGTAGCCCAGCACCCCGAGGCGGAAATTCAGCGAGACGTAGACGATGTCCGTGGCCTGCGCGAAACGGTGGCCCTGCAGCACCTTCTCGTGTGAGGAACCGGTGAGGAACGTGCCGCCGTGCATGTACACCACCACCGGCAAAACGTCGTCGGTGTCGGGGCGGACAATGTCGAGCGTCAGGCANAACGGAAACCGTAGACAGGCCACTCGTCGCCGACGCGGCCGGTGTGGAAGAAAGCGCCCCAGTTGCGCTGCATAAGCTCGCTGACGGTCTCGAAGTCGCTTTGGGGGCCGAGGCGCTGGAGAAGGCCCGCGGGTGTGGAGTACTTCGCGCCGAACACGGCCTCCAGGTCGGCGGTGTGGACGGCACCGATGCCCAGTTTCTTCACTGCGGGGGCGGCGTGGTCGAAGTGGTACATCCACACGTCCGCGACGCGGCGGTGTTCCGTGGCCAGGCGGACGGAGGGGGCCCAGAACACCGCGTCGGCAACCAGCTCCGCGAAATCGGAGCGGGTCAGCGCGCCGTTGTAAGCATCGAGGATCGCGTCGGCGTGGCCGGGATCGAACACTTCGAGGATCCGGCGGGCGGCGCGTTCACGGGACTTGCTGAACACGTACATCGCCTTAGTGAAGCTGGCTTCGCCGGAATTGGAACCGATGATCAGCGGAACCGGCGCCTCCTCGTTGTCAGTGAACACGTCCATCGGGTGGCGGGGCACGACTTCCCCGTCGACGGTGGGCATGAACGCTAAATTGAGGTACGGCAGCTCACCGCTGCGGATCAGGAGCGAATTGCCCACGCGCACGAGCTCCTCACCGTCCACCTCCCGCAGGTCCTGGAGGGTGGAGAGGCGGGAGAGGCCCATGCCGTCGAGAAGCTTGCGCACCCACATTGCGGCCTGGATGCGGGAATGGACCGCGGCCGCGGGCGCGGATTGAGCGACGGCCCCGTGGAAGAGACCACGCGCCGGCGGTGCGCACATGAGCGTGGTCACCGCGGCGGCACCGGCGGATTCGCCCATGATGGTCACGCGGTCCGGATCGCCGCCGAATTCCGCGATGTTGTCGCGCACCCACTCCAGCGCGAGGATCTGGTCCATGGTGCCCGGGTTGGCCACGCAATCCGGCCCGAGTGATCGCAGGTCCAGGTAGCCCAGCACCCCGAGGCGGAAATTCAGCGAGACGTAGACGATGTCCGTGGCCTGCGCGAAACGGTGGCCCTGCAGCACCTTCTCGTGTGAGGAACCGGTGAGGAACGTGCCGCCGTGCATGTACACCACCACCGGCAAAACGTCGTCGGTGTCGGGGCGGACAATGTCGAGCGTCAGGCAGTCCTCGGTGCCCTTGACGCGGTCATTCCAGCCGTATGTGCCCTGCATGGCGGGCTCAGCGAAGTGCGTCGCGTCGAGTTCCCCGCTCCACGGCTCGCGCGGGCGGGGCGCGCGGAAGCGGTGCTGCCCGTCCGTCGGCGCGCCGTACGGCACACCCCGCCACGTGCGCATGCCCGTCGTGGGGTCCACGATGCCGCGGACCCGTCCGGCGGTGGTGTGCACGACAGGCTGATCGTCCATGCCTTGCCACTGTAGCCACGCCGCCGCACGGGCAACGTCGGTGGTGCGGGGCTACTCCCCCGGCCGCTGGTTCTAAGTGCCCGCGGCGACGGCGCATCCGTTCCTCCTATAAATTGGTGTGCATTGGCTTTTTCACGGGCCGAAAGACCCGCACCGACCCCCGCGCACTCGCTGCGCCGCAACCGCGCCGCACTGGCAGGCGCGTAAAAGGAGACTTCCCGCAATGGCCCTCTTCCGTAAAAGCAAGGACCGCAAGAACAAGGCTGCCGCCGCTGCCGCCGGCCAGATGGACCCGCAGACCATCGAGGCGAACGCGAACCTGATGGGCCGGTCCTTCATCAAAGGCCTCGACCGCGCTGTGCACCTGCAGTCCGGCGTGATCCGCGCCTACGTGGACCACCTGCGCCGCTCCAACCCGGATGCGTCGCCGGCGGAGATCCAGGCGATCATGGACAAGCACTTCCTCTACGCCGCCTCCGGCACTGGCGCGGGCGCTGGCGGCGCTGCCGCGGTGCCGGGCATCGGGTTCTTCACCGGCGCGGCCGCCATCGCCGGCGAATCGCTCGTGTTCGTGGACCTCGCCGCCGTGTACACCGTCGGCTCCGCCTACCTGCGCGGCGTAGACATCTCCGACCCGGAGCGCCGCCGCGCCATCGTGCTCATGGTGCTGTCCGGTTCCCAGGGCGCCGCGATCGTGGACACCCTCATCGGCCCGGACGCGCAGAAGGTGCCGTCCGCCGCGATGCTGTCCAAGTTCTCCGGCCCGACTCTGAACCAGGCCAACAGCCTGCTCACCCGGCAGCTGCTCAAGTCCATGAAGCGCCGTCTGCGCCGCATGTGGATCGGCAAACTCATGCCGCTGGGCATCGGCGCTGTCGCCGGCACCATGGCCAACCGCGCGCTGGCCAAGAAGGTCATCGAGGGCATCGGCCCCAACCTTGGCCAGCCGCCGGCTCAGTTCTTAAACGAGCTGCCGGCCAAGTCAGAGGTGGAGGACGAGTTCGACGAGGCGGACAAGAACCCGAAGACCCGCGTCAAGGCCATCCTGGACATCTTCGGCCGCAACCGCGGCGGCGACGACAACGAAGGTGCAGACGACGCTAAGACGGTCCACACCACCGCCGACTCATCCGAGGAGTAGCGGATCAACTCTCTCACTTCTTCCGCCGACCGTGTGCGCGGCCACCTGATCACCCGGTCGCTCAAAGCTAACCCCGGGTTCGCGGTCCTCACTCTGGTCACCGCCGTGATCGCGGCAGTGCTGCAGACGACCCTGCCCGGGCTGACAGGCACCGCCGTCGACGTGGCCACCGGCGAGCGGGAAGGCTCCGTCGCCCGCATCGCGTGGGCGATGGCCGGCATCGCCGTCGCACAGTTCGCGTTCCAGGTTTTACGGCGCTGGGCAGCTGGCAACATGGCCACCCGCTCGCAGCACTACGTGCGCGTGGAGCTGCTCAAGACGCTCCACCGCCTCGACGGCCCCGGGCAGGACGACATTGTCACCGGCCAGATCGTCTCGCGCTCCATCACGGATTTGGGCCAGCTGTTTTCCGTCCTCGCGATGAGCCCCATGGCGCTGTCGCGCCTGGTGCAGCTCGTGCTCACCGTCTGCGTGATGGCGTGGGTGGACCTGCCCTTGACGGTCATGGCGCTGGCGTTCCTGCCGCTGATCGTGTGGTTGGCCAACAGGTCACGCACGTCCCTTTACGCCGCCACGTGGGCGAACCAGCAGTCCGCTGCCGATCTGACCAGCCACGTCGAGCAAACCGTCTCCGGCGTGCGCGTGGTCAAAGCCTTCGGCCGCGAGGAACACGAAGTCGAAGTGCTCGACGGGCTGGCCAAGCACCTGTACGCCGTGAAGATGCGCGCGGCCAAGCTCACCGCGCGCTTCCAACCGGCGCTGAGCCAGCTGCCCAACCTCGCACTCGTGGTCACCATCGTCGCCGGCGGTCTCATTGCGCTGAGCGGCGGGATGACGGTCGGCGGGTTCGTCGCGTTCACCGCGTACCTGACATCCCTCACATCCTCGATGTCCATGCTGGCCAACACGTACGTCACGCTCCAGATGGGTATGAGCGGCGTGGACCGGCTCGACGAGGTCCTCTCCCTCGCGCCCGAGCACCCGGACCCGGCAACACCCCGCGAGGTCCCCGGCGGCCCTGTCGGCATCGCGTTCAACGACGTCACGTTCACCACCGGCGGCCGCACGGTCCTCGACCACTTCGACCTCACCGTCGCGCCGGGCGAGCAGGTCGCCGTCGTGGGCCCCGCGGGCAGCGGCAAGTCCATGGCCGTGCAGCTCGCCGGCGCGTTCTACGCACCCGACAGCGGGCACCTCGCGCTGGTCACGCCCGACGGCCAGATCCCGTACAGCGAGCTGACCCACCGCAGCATCCGCAGCGCCGTCACGTGCGTCTTCGACGAAGCATTCCTTTTCTCCCTGTCCATCCGCGACAACATCGCCATGGGCGCGGACGTCACCGACGCCGACATCCAGCACGCCGCCCGCATGGCCTGCGCCGACGAATTCATCACCCGCCTCCCCGACGGCTACGACACCGTCGTCGGCGAACGCGGCCTCACGCTGTCCGGCGGCCAGCGCCAACGCATCGCGCTCGCCCGCGCGCTCCTGTCGCGCCCCCGCATCCTCATCCTCGACGACGCGACCTCCGCCATCGACGCCGCCACAGAAGCCGACATCCTGGCCAACCTCCGCGACAACCTCCCGGGCGTGACCATCATCGCCGTCGCTCACCGCCAGTCCACGGTCGAGCACACCGAGCGCGTCATCATCATGAACCAGGGCACAACACTTATCGACGCCCCTTTGTCCCCCGCCCTCTCCCACCCCTCCTACACGGCTCTCATGGCCCCCGACGATGCCGGCACGCCTGCCCCGGACTCGGACGCCACCGCAGGCAGCACCGCTCTCTCCCGAACTGAGCCCTCCCACGAGGAGCTGTGGCCGGACCTCGGCGACACCGCACCCTGCGAGCACATCCTCGCCCCGTCCGCTGGCGGCGGTGGCGGCGGCTTCGGCGGCGGAGGCCCCCGCGGTGGTGGCGGCGGTGCCGCCCGCGTGGTCACCGCGACACCCGAGCTCCTCGAGCGCCTGGAGCACCTCCCTCCCGCCGACGAGGAGCCCAAAGGCACCATCCCGTCCGGTCTGCGCGCGATGTTCGCGTCGGTGAAGTGGCTCATCGCGGCGGTCACCGGCCTGCTCGTGGTGGGCGTGCTCGCGGATCTGAGTTTCCCGACGCTGGTGCGTGCGGCCGTCGATAAGGGCATTCAAGCTGGTGACCCCCGCACGCTATGGCTGGTCGCCGGAGCCGCGTTCGCGGTGGTGATCATCGCGTGGCTGGCCAACGCCGCAATGACCGTGCTCTCCGCCCGCTCCGGCGAGCGCCTCCTCTACGGGCTGCGCGTGCGCAGCTACGCCCACCTGCAGAGCCTGGGCATGAGCTACTTCGAATCCCACCTGTCGGGGCGGATCATGACGCGGATGACCACCGACATCGACACCCTGTCCAGCTTCCTGCAGACCGGCCTCGCCCAAGCCATCGTCTCTGTGGGCACCCTCATTGGTGTTGCCGCCATGCTCGTGGCCACCGACGGCTCGCTCGCGCTCACCGCGTTCTACGCCGTGCCGGTCATTGCGCTGATCACGGTCGTCTTCCGCCACTACTCCAAACGCTTCCACGCGCAGGCCCGCGCGCAGATCTCCGCGGTCAACGGCGAATTCGCCGAGCTCATCGGCGGCATCCGCATCAGCCAGATGCACCTCATGGAGCCGTCCGCCGAGGCGCACTTCGCATCCGAGAGCGAGGCTTATCGACGCCTCCGCATGCGCTCCCAGCTCCTCGTCGCCACCTACTTCAACGGCATGCAGATGATCTCCCAGATCATGACCGCGATCATCATCGCCATCGGCGGCGCCCGCATCGCGGACGGCACCCTGTCTGTCGGTGTCCTCGTCGCCTTCACCATGTACTTAGGCCAGCTCTACGGCCCCATCCAGCAGCTCGGCCAGATCTTCGACTCCTGGCAGCAAGCCACCGTCAGCTTCGACCGCATCCGGGAGCTGCTGGATGAGCGCACCACCGTCCCCGACACCGGCACCTCCCCGCACGCCGCCGACGCCGCCCGCGGACCGCTCGCACTGGAGAACGTGACCTTCTCCTACGGTGCGCGCTCCGACGCCGCCGCGACAGACCGGTCCCCTGACCCGGAAACCGCCGACTCAGCCGGCGCGCCCCGCGTTTCAGCCGCCGCAGCCGAGCCGACCAGCGCATCCCCGTCCCCGGTCGCGCTGTCGGGAGTCACCGCCACCTTCCAGCCCGGCGAGACAGTGGCGCTAGTGGGGTCGACGGGGGCGGGCAAGTCGACCGTCGTCAAGCTGCTGGCGCGTTTCTACGATCCTTCGGCGGGCGCTGTGACCGCGAGCGGCGCGGACGTGCGCGACTTCCCGCTCGCGGACTGGCGACGCGCGCTCGCGCAGGTGCCTCAGGAGTCCTATCTATTCCCCGGGACCGTCGCGGAGAATATCGCCTACGGCGCCCCCGGTGCGACCGAGCGCGAAATCGAGGAAGCCGTACGGCGGATCGGCGCGCTGGACATCGTCGCCGCCATCCCCGGCGGTTTCAACCACCGCGTCGGCGAACGCGGCCGGGGCTTGAGTTCCGGGCAACGGCAAATCATCGCTCTCGCCCGCGCCGAGATGCTCCACCCCGACGTCGTGCTTTTGGACGAAGCCACCGCCACCCTCGACCCCGCCACCGAACGCGCCGTGCTCGACGCCTCCGCCCACACCACCGCCGGGCGCACCTCCATCATCGTCGCCCACCGACTCGCCACCGCCGCGAGAGCCGACCGAATACTCGTCATTGACCAAGGACGTATCATTGAGGACGGTTCCCACACCGACCTGCTACAGCAGGGCGGAAAGTATGCAGTATTGTGGGCTGTTAGCCATTGATGAAAATCAATCAAAAGCACACGTAGAACTTAGGAAATGAGGCGAGTACCTGCCGTGAGCAGCGAGAGCACATTCGGCCAAAACGACTGGCTGGTTGATGAGATGTTCCAGCAGTACAAGAACGATCCGGACTCTGTCGGCGACGAGTGGCGTGAAATGTTCGACAAACAGGGCAACGCCGGCGCTAGCCAGGCCACCCCGCTCGTCTCCCCCGCCGCCAAGAAGGCAGCGGCCCAGGACACCCAGCCGCACAAGGCCCGCACCGACACCAAGGTCTCCGAGACCACCGGTGCACCGAGCCAGGACGGCCGCGAGACCCGCGTAGACACCGCCGTCAAGGAGGTGCCCACACCGTCGGAGAAGCAGGTGGGCAAGAAGAAGACGAAGCAGTCCCCGATGGACCGCCTCAAGCCGCTGCCGGAGGCTGGCGAGACCCAGCTGAAGGGCACCTTCAAAGCCATCGCGAAGAACATGGACGAGTCCCTGACCGTCCCGACGGCGACGACCGTGCGCGACATGCCGGTCAAGCTCATGTTTGAAAACCGCGCCCAGATCAACGACCACCTGAAGCGCACCCGCGGCGGCAAGATCTCGTTCACCCACATCATCGGCTGGGCCATAGTGAAGTCCGCTCTGCTGCACCCGGGCATGAACGTCAACTACACCGTCAAGGACGGCAAGCCGTTTGTGGTCACGCCCGAGCACATCAACCTCGGCCTGGCCATCGACCTCCCCCAGAAGGACGGCACGCGTGCCCTCGTCGTCGCCGCCATCAAGGAGTGCGAGACCCTCACCTTCGACGAGTTTGTTAAGGCCTACGAGGACATCGTCGACCGCGCCCGCAAGAACAAGCTCAAGCTCGAGGACTTCCAGGGCGTCACCATCCAGCTGACCAACCCGGGCGGCATTGGCACCCGCCACTCCATCCCGCGCCTGACCAAGGGCCAGGGCACCATCGTCGGCGTCGGCGCCATGGACTACCCGGCAGAATTCGCCGGCGCCTCCCAGGACCGTCTCGCAGAGCTCGGTGTGGGCAAGCTGACCACGCTGACCTCCACCTACGACCACCGCGTCATCCAGGGCGCAGAGTCCGGCGAATTCCTCCGCGACATCTCGCAGCTGCTTAACGACGACAAGTTCTGGGACGAGATCTTCGATGCCATGCAGATCCCGTATGCCCCGATGCGTTGGGCCCAGGACATCCCCAACAGCGGTGTGGACAAGAACACGCGCGTGATGAACCTCATCGAGGCGTACCGCTCCCGCGGCCACCTCATGGCCGACACCAACCCGCTGCACTGGCACCAGCCCGGCCTGCCTAAGCCGGACTCCCGCGACCTGCTGCTGGAAACCCACGGCCTCACCCTGTGGGACCTGGACCGCACCTTCCACGTCGGCGGCTTCGGCGGCAAGGAGACCATGACGCTGCGCGAGGTGCTCACCCGCCTCCGCGCCGCCTACACCCTCCATGTCGGCGCCGAATACACCCACGTCCTCGACCGCGACGAGCGCGAATGGCTGCGCGACCGCATCGAGGTGGGCATGCCCAAGCCGACCAGCGCCGAGCAGAAGTACATCCTGCAGAAGCTCAACGCCGCAGAGGCCTTCGAGAACTTCCTGCAGACCAAGTACCTCGGCCAGAAGCGCTTCTCCCTCGAGGGCGCCGAGACTCTGATCCCGCTCATGGACGCCGTCATCGACACCGCTGCCGGCCAGGGCCTCGACGAAGTAGTCATCGGCATGCCGCACCGCGGTCGCCTCAACGTGCTGTTCAACATCGTGGGCAAGCCCGTCAAGACCATCTTCGGCGAGTTCGAGGGCAACTTGCAGCCGGCCCAGCAGGGTGGCTCCGGCGACGTGAAGTACCACCTCGGATTCGAGGGCGAACACATCCAGATGTTCGGCGACGGCGACATCAAGGTCACTCTGGCCGCCAACCCGTCCCACCTGGAGGCCGTCGACCCGGTCATGGTCGGTATCGCCCGCGCCAAGCAGGACATCCTGAACCACAACAAGAACGCCGACGACCACTCCGTCGTCCCGATGATGCTCCACGGCGACGCATCCTTCACCGGCCTCGGCGTCGTTCAGGAAACCCTGAACATGTCCAAGCTCAACGGCTACGACGTCGGCGGCACCGTCCACATCGTGGTGAACAACCAGATCGGCTTCACCACCACCCCGGACCAGGGCCGCTCCTCCTACTACGCCACCGACCTGGCCAAGGGCTTCGACTGCCCCGTCTTCCACGTCAACGGCGACGACCCCGAAGCAGCCGCATGGGTCGGCCAGCTGGCCACCGAGTACCGCCGCGAATTCGGCAAAGACGTCTTCATCGACCTCCTCTGCTACCGCCTCCGCGGCCACAATGAGGCCGACGACCCGTCGGTGACCCAGCCGCTCATGTACGAGCGCATCGAGTCCCACCCGTCGGTGCGTACCCGCTACACCAAGGACCTCATTGGCCGCGGCGACATCACCGAGCAAGAAGCCGAGATTGCCAAGCGCGACTTCCACGACCAGTTGGACTCCGTGTTCAACGACGTCAAGGAAGACGGCGGCTCCCCGGCCGAGCAGCACGGCATCACCGAGTCCCAGTCGCTCACCCGCGGCCTGGACACGTCTATCGACGAGGCCACCTTCAAGGCCCTCGCCTCCGCCTACGCCGAGCTCCCCGGCGACTTCACCCCCAACAAGCGCCTCAAGTCGGTGCTGAAGTCCCGCGGCGGCTCCTTCGAGAACGGCAACATCGACTGGGCCTGGGGCGAACTCCTCGCCTTCGGCTCCCTCGCAGCAGAAGGCAAGCTTGTCCGCCTCGCCGGCGAGGACTCCAAGCGCGGCACCTTCACCCAGCGCCACGGCGTCCTGTTCGACCCGAACACCGGCGAGCAGTACAACCCGCTCGACGCCCACGCCATCGAGGAAGGCAACGGCGGCCGCTTCCGCATCTACAACTCGGCGCTCACCGAGTACGGCGGACTCGGTTTCGAGTACGGCTACACCGTGGGTAACCCGGGCGCACTCGTCGCATGGGAGGCGCAGTTCGGCGACTTCGCCAACGGCGCCCAGACCATCATCGACGAGTACATCTCCTCCGGCGAGACCAAGTGGGGCCAGCTGTCCAGCCTGATCATGCTGCTCCCGCACGGCTACGAGGGGCAGGGACCGGACCACTCGTCGGCACGCATTGAGCGCTTCCTGCAGCTCGTCGCCGAGGGCTCCATGACCGTCGCACAGCCGTCGACGCCGGCGAACCACTTCCACTTGCTGCGCCGTCAAGCTCTCGGCGATATGCGTCGCCCGCTCGTCGTCTTCACCCCGAAGTCGATGCTGCGCAACAAGGCAGCCGTCTCCCAGCCCGCCGACTTCATCGAGTCCAAGTCCTTCCGCTCCGTCATCGACGACCCCAACATCGTCGACGCGAAGAACAAGGTCATCGGCGACGCCGACAAGGTGACCACCATCATCCTGTGCTCCGGCAAGATCTATTACGACCTGGAGAAGCGCCGCCAGAAGGACGAGCGTGACGACGTGGCCATCATCCGCATCGAGATGCTCCACCCCATCCCGTTCAACCGCCTCAACAAGGCGTTCGCCAACTACCCGAACGCCAAGGAAGTCCGGTTCGTCCAGGATGAGCCCGCAAACCAAGGTCCGTGGCCGTTCTACAACGAGCACCTGGCCAACCTCGTGGACGACCTCCCGCCGATGCGCCGCATCTCCCGCCGCGCACAGTCCACCACAGCGACCGGTGTGGCCAAGGTCCACCAGCAAGAGGAGAAAGCGCTTATCGACGAAGCCTTCGCCTAACCTCCCCTCCCCGCCCCCTTCCCGCTTTTCCTTCCGCGGCGAGGGGGCGGGTTTTTGCTGCCCCGCGTGAGCCCCGATATTTTTCGGGGCTCCATGGAACCGCCTTTTTGCGCACGTCAGAGGGTGGTTTCAACGTGTGATGGAACCGGGGGCTGTGGATAACTCCGGCGGCGTCGACGGTTATCCACAGGTTTCGGGCCGTGTCCTTTCGTTCGTGGTTGTCGGGTTTTAGCGTGTGGGGCATGAACACGTTTGACGCGTTTCTCGCTTCTGTTGCGAGTCCTTTGGATATCCTGGCTGGGTTTGACCGTCAGGCTGCTCGTGACGCCGGCGTCAAACCCGCCACTGTTGATGAGTGGGAGCGTGTCCACACCGTCTACTACGGCACAACCCGGTTCGCCCGTCAGCAAGCCCACGCCATCCGCATTGCCCGTGAGACGGGGAAGTCTCTGGATCAGTTGGTGTTCATTGAGAACCAATTGAAGCCCATAAAGCCGGCCAGTGAGACGTGGCGGCTCCGCCTCGCGTTGCTGTCCGTGCCGGGTGACTACAACACTCTGCGGCGTCGTGCGAAGACCATCATCCCGGATCCTGATCAGGACACACCCGCCCCGGAGTCGACGGTCCGGTTCAGCACACCGAAGAAAGGCAAACGCTCTTTTACCGCCACCGGTGACGACAGCTTCATCGCCGCCCTCGAATACGCCCTGCGCCGGAACCTGGATCCGGGTCGTCCGGCAGGCCCGCAAATGTATGAAGCACTGACCGACATTCTGCGTGGTGATGGTGGTGTGGCTGATGCTGTACCCCGCCCACTGGTGGTGGTCCCGTTAGCAGAGCACACGAGGATTCTGCGTGGTGAAGGCGATGACACCATCCTGGGACTATCCGACGGCACCACCATGACCGGTGCGGAGTATTTGGCCCGGTTCCATGGTGAGGATCTGGAAGTAGCGATCTTCCACCCGCAGGCGGGTGCGGTGAACCTATACGACACGAAACGGTTCGCCAATGCGAAGCAGTGTGACCTGGCCCGAGCAACACTCACAACGTGTCCTGTGCCGGGGTGCCGGCATGCCGCTGATAACTGCGAGGTGCACCACGTCACCGCCTGGTCGAGGGGTGGGCAAACCAACATGGATAACTTGGCGGTGGTGTGCAGGTACCACAACCGCACCAACGTGAAGCGTCCTGGTTTTTGTTCCGCTTATTTAACGCCCAACGTTTGAGCGTCTGATCGTTGATAGTAGGCGTCCTCCATCTCCTGTGGAGTGATATATCCCAGGGATTGATGAAGTCGCTGGTTGTTCCACCAGTGCACCCAGCGAAGGGTGGCGATCTCGACTTCACCGACCGATGCCCACGGCCGGTGGGGATAAATCAGCTCTGTTTTGTAGAGCCCGTTGACCGTTTCAGCCAACGCGTTGTCATAGGAGTCGCCGACGGTGCCGACAGACGGATCGATACCGGCCTGGGCGAGCGCTTCACCATAACGGATCGAGACATACTGCGAGCCGCGGTCACTGTGGTGGACAAGCCCTTCTGAGCGAAGATCACCAGCGTGATACAAAGCGTGCTCAAAGGCCTCCAACGGCAGTTCATCGGTACGCATGCTCGCCCGAGTCGCCACACCGACGATCTTCCTGGAGTACACATCGGTGATAAACGCGGTGTAGGCAAAACCAGACAAGGTGCGCACATAGGTGATGTCAGCGACCCACAACCGGTGCGGCGCGGGTGCAGTGAAGTCACGGTTGACCAGGTCAGGGCGGCAATCCGGCACGTTGGCCCGAAGCGTTGTCATCGGTGTGCGGCCACGCCTGCGGCCTTGAATACCAGCTTGCTTCATCAAACGCGCGGTCTGATCACGACCGATGTTCCAGCCGGCGCGCTGCATAGCCTTCCACATCTTGCGGACCCCGTAGACGCTGAAGTTGTCCTCGTAGACCCTCACCAATTCAGGAATAAGCAGCGCATCTGACAAACTCCTCGCCGACGGCGCTCGTGCTTTCGCTGCTCGGTAACCGCGAGAGGTGATGAACCCACATTCTGTCTCTTTCAAGGTGCGACAGATAGCCTCGACCCCGAAGCGATCGCGATACGCATCGATGTATTCGATCATCTTCTGGTGGGACGGTCGAGTTCCGCCGCGAAAAAAGCTGACGCGGTTTTCAAGATCTCGTTAGCCCTGCGTAGCTCCTTAATCTCTTTCCGGAGCCGCTTCAGCTCGTCAGCCGCTGACTCGCCGGCGCCAATCTCAACATCGGACGAGGCCATATTCGGCTTCAACCAATCGTTGAGCGTGTGCGCTGGAATGCCGAGCTTTTCACCGATCTCTACGGCTGCACCCCATTTCGAACACCCTTCGAGCTCAACGAGATCCTCAGCCAAACGCACTGCCTTGGCCTTGAACTCGTCACTGTACTTCCTTGGCATGATTCCAATCCTTCTCTAGAAATGATCGGAACTAAACCCAGGACACTTCAACGATGATGACCCCACCCGCCACCACCGCGGACGGGTAGAGATCAGGGCCGGAACCCCAGTGTGGGTATCCCCCAGGGGGCGACCGGCGGCGAACACCACCCACCAATACGGCGCGATGCACCTGTTATTCGGAAAACAACGAGAATAAACAACGGGAATAACGCCAGGATCAATTTGCGGGCCAGCAGACTGACACCGGAATAGCGGATAGAAGCGGGAAGCAGCCGCGCATCCGAAAGCACGAGCTGAAACAGCCGGTACGGCCGGGGGCGAAACACGCCCTGCGGCCCTATCGGCATGCGCGGAGCACGTGCGGGCGCTAGTCCGGGGCACACAGGCGTTGGGCAGATGTGAGCCCGGGCTCCGAGAAGCTGTGAAGCGCCGACTACGACTCGCGGGCTTGGCCTTCGTCGACGATGCGTTTCAGCTCGGAACCCATGCCGGTCTTCTCCTGCATCCACGCGTTGACAGCGGCGCCGGGATCACCGTCTTCTTCGGTTTGCTCGACGAGCTTCTCCAAATCGTTCGTCGCTAGGGCGCGGGTGACCTTGCTGATGGCGCCGCGAACGCCGCGGTCGAAAAGCCCGTCTTCATAGACGGGAATGATGTTCTGGGGCAGATCGGCGTGGTCGGAGTGGGGGCAGCCTTGGGCGGGGGAAGGGTCGACCGTCGTCAAGCTGCCTGGCAATGTGCCGACCGCCGCGTCGTACGTCGCGAGGGCGAGGTCCACGTCGTTCAGGTCCCCCTCGGCCGCGTCCTTCTTGTTCGCCTCGAGCGCGGCGGTCTCCCCCGGGTTCGCGGCAACGACCAGCGAGCCGACGCACATCACCGCGAAATTCGCGTCGCGGGTCTGCAGGATGTCGAGTTTCTCGCCGTCATCAGCAAATTTCTTGCCGACGATCCCCACGTCCCTCCCCGCCAACTCCACCACCTGGCGGTAGATCTCGGCGAGCACCATCTGCTCCGGATCCGACGGGTCAGCGGCAATCTTCACCGGCTCCTCCGCCTGCGTGCACGCAGTCAGCCCGCCAAGCGACGCCGTGCACACGAAACCGAGGGCCGCGAGTGTTCTTCGGGGGGTTCGCATTAGCTCTGGGCGTCGTGACGCGGAACGTCGTGCGGGGCATCCTGCGGCTGCTGGGCTGCCGGGTATTGCGGCTCAGGGCGCGCGTCCGTTTGCTCTGTTGGCTGCGGCTGTTGGGGCGCGGCGGGCTGCTGAGCTGCCGACTGCTGCGGCTGGACACGCTGGTTGCCCTGGTTCTGGGACGGGTGCGGGCCCATCTGGGCGATCAGGTCGCGGGCCTGGGGCGCGTTGGCGGGTTCGCAGAGAACGTCGTAACGGCCGGCGACGATGGTGGTCGCAGACGAGAAATCGCGGCGGCCCTGAGTGAACGCGTAGCCGATGGCGGCGAAACCGACACCGAAGATGAGGCCGATCACCAACGCAGACAGCAACGACGGCCACACATCCGGCGTGAACAAAGCGAACAGAAGACCGACGAAGAGGCCGAACCACAGGCCGGAGAGTGCGCCGCCTGCGAGAACGCGGCCCCAGGTGAGACGGCCGGTGACGCGCTCAACCTGCATGAGGTCCACACCAACGATGGTGATGTTCTCAACCGGGAACTGATGGTCCGACAGCCCGTCGACGGCGGCCTGGGCGTCGGCGTAGTTCTGGAAGCTTCCCACCGGCCAGCCGGATGGGCGTTGCAGGCCGGCGACGTTGCGGCGGTTTGCGGGGGTACCGGACGGTGCGGGGGTCGGCTGGCTCATGTGTCTTCCTTCTGGTCGCGTTCGGTTACTCACACGAGTGTAGTGCCGGCTTCAGCCAGGAGCGTGGAAGCCATATACTTTACGGTCGATGACTGACACAGCCCCGATTTCAGAAGCAGCTGTCCGCAACGCGCTCGCGCGTGTCGACGACCCGGAGATCGGCAAACCGATCACCGACCTGGACATGGTCGAATCAGTGCGTATCGACGGCCGCGACGTCGCCGTCGGCATCTACCTCACCATTGCCGGATGCCCGATGCGCGACACCATCGAAGGGAACGTGCGCGCCGTCCTCGAGGAGCTCGACGGTGTGGGCGAGGTCAGTGTGACCATGCACACGATGAGCGAGGAGCAGCGGCGCAACCTGGCGCAGCGTCTCAAAGGCGACAAGTCCGACCCTGTCATTCCGTTTTCCCAGCCAGGGTCGACGACGCGGGTGTTTGCGGTGGCGTCGGGTAAGGGCGGCGTCGGCAAGTCTTCGATGACCGTGAACCTGGCTACTGCTCTTGCTGCGCAGGGCCTGACCGTCGGGATCCTGGACGCCGACATTTACGGCCACTCCATTCCCGGCCTGATGGGCTCCACGGGTCAAGGCCCGACGGTTGTCGACGACATGCTCATGCCCCCGATCGCCCACGGCGTTCGCCACATCTCCATCGGCCAGTTCGTGGAAGGCAACGCCCCCGTCGTGTGGCGCGGCCCGATGCTCACGCGCGCCATCCAGCAATTTCTTGCCGACGTCTACTGGTCCGAGCTCGACGTCCTCTTCATGGACCTCCCACCCGGAACCGGCGACGTGGCCATCACCGTCGCCCAGCTCGTCCCGGATGCAGAGCTACTCATCGTGACCACTCCGCAGGCCGCCGCCGCCGAGGTCGCCGAGCGCGCCGGCTCCATCTCCCAGCAGACGGGGCAGCGCGTCGCCGGTGTCATCGAGAACATGTCCGCCATGGTCATGCCCGACGGCTCCACCATGGACATCTTCGGCACCGGCGGCGGCGAGCAGGTCGCCGAGCGTCTCACAGCGATCACCGGCGCCGAGGTCCCCCTCATCGGCTCCGTCCCCCTCGACCCACAGCTGCGCGTCCAAGGCGACGAGGGCACCCCCATTGCCGTGGAGGCCCCCGACTCTCCCTCCGGCCAGGCCATCGCCAACATCGCCGGCAAGTTGAAGATCCGCCGAGACTCCCTCGCCGGCAAGAGCCTCGGCTTGGGCGTTACCCGGAACTAACTACCTCCGCCGTGCAGCCACCCCGGATATGGCTGCTCCCGCCGTCCGGCCACCCCGGATCTGGCTGCACCCGCTGTCAGCCGCCCCGGATATGGCTGCTCCCGCCGTCCAGCCACCCCGGATCCGGCGTTCCGGGGCAAGAGCGGCATAACAGCCAGCTCGATCGGCTCACCCCGCCAGCGCTACGTGATATCGGCCCAGGAGAATCCGCCCCCACTCGACTGGGCGGAAGAATCGTTTTGCCAGTGCGCCGGGTTGATCCCGGGTTGTCGTCGCCGACGCCGCGGCGGCCGCGGAATGGCATTCGGGTCCTGATCGGTGCCGGGAGCGCTCGAGCTCGCCTGCACCATTGCCGCCGACGCGTCCGCGTCAGCTTGCTGCCCCAACGCGCTGGGCTGTACGGGTTGACTTGGTTGCGGTTGCGGTTGCGGCTGCGGCTGGGAGGTCTGGTGCGACTGCTGGGGATGCTCGGCATCGCCGGTGTACGCAGGTTGTGCGCTATGCGCAGGCTGAGCGGCATGGTCGGGTTGTGCGCTATGTGAAGGTCGAGCGGCATGGTCGGGCGTGGCGGCGACGTTCGCGGCACCGGCTGTCGCGTCACCGGCTGCGGCTGGCTCCGCAGGACGGTTGTGGTTGCTCACGGAGGGGTCGCCCTCCATCATGCGGCGGGGGTCGAACTGGTCGAGGTAGTCGCCGTCTTCGTCGAAAAGCACTTTGGCGATCGCGCGTTTGGGGCCCATCGCTGCGTACTCGGTGACGGTGCTCATTGGCTTGCGGAGCTCATCAAACTCCTCGCCGTACAGCTCATTCTTTGCGTCGTTGATCGCGCGGCGCGCGGCGAAGATCGCGGCGCGGACATCCATGATGACCCCAGGCAGGCGCTCTGGGCCGATGATGATCAGTCCCGCGAGAATGACGACGAATATTTCGCCCCAGCCGATTGAGTCAAACACGGTTTCACTTTAGCCCGTCGCGTAAGCGGCTCCAGGAGATGGGCCATTTCCGTTCAGCAGCGGGGGTGTCTGGGAAACTTCCGCTGCGGGAGGGAGCGTCTAGGGAGCCGCCGCGTGCGGGGGGCTCGTCGAGGTGGGCCAGGCGCTCCACGAGCGACGGCGGGGCGCGCAGGCACCCGTCGGTATTGTGTTCGCGGACGGCCTCAGCGGCGGCTTTCTGCTGCGCGACTTCGCGGCGGCAGTCGGGGCACTGCGCGAGGTGGTTCTGGGCGCGGTGGAGGGCGGTGGGGGTAAGTTCGTCGTCGATAAGCGCGGCGACAGCTTCGAAGTTGAGGTGGTCGATGGAATCGAAGTTAGGCACGGCTGTCACCTCGCCCGGATGAGCTCGCGCGCGGTTTCGCTAGAGGCGGCTTGCGCTTCGAGGGAGGCGCGCAGCTGGCTGCGGCCGCGGTGGATGCGCGAGCGGACGGTGCCCATTTTCACGCCGAGTGTTTTCGCGATTTCTTCGTAGCTCATGCCCACGACGTCGCAGAGCACGACGGAGACGCGGAACTCGGGGCTGAGCTCGTCGAGCGCGGCTTGCAGCGCGGGGTCGAGGTTGGCGGCGGAGTACACCTGCTCGGGCGTCGGGGCGGTGCCGGGCACGCGCTCGTAGTCTTCGGGCAGCGCTTCCATGCGGATTTTGCTGCGGTGGCGCACCATGTCGAGGAAGAGGTTGGTGGTGATGCGGTGCAGCCACCCCTCGAAGGTGCCTGGTTTGTACGTTTTCAGGCTGCGGAATACGCGCATGAATGTCTCTTGCGTGAGGTCCTCGGCGTCCTGCTGGTTGCCGGACAGGCGGAACGCGAGGCGGTAGACGCTGTCGGCGTGCTCCTCGACGAGTTCGGCCCAGCTCGGCATGGCGCCGCGGCCGGCGTCGAAAGCGGCGGTGCCCGTCACGTCCTCTTGCATGCCCACTATTGTTGCGTACCGCGCTGGTGCCCGCACGGCCGGGGTCCATTTCGTAGGATGAGCGTGTGAGCGATTCAGCATTTTCCTCCCTCAACGAGTACATCACGGCGAAAGAGCAGGACGGCACGCTTATCGACGCCCGCTCCGACGCCTCCGAATACTCCCTCCCCACCCCGAGCGTCGCGGTGGGCTCCCTGTTGGGCACCCTGGCTGCTGCCGGCGGCAACGGGAGCTCAGCCGGCGTGACGGGAGCTGTCGCCATGACTCCCTCAGCCGGTGTGGTGGGGCTGCACATCCTCGCCGGATTGCCGGAGAAAGCTGCGCTGACGTGTATCGACCCTGAGGCTGAGCACCAGGCGCGCGCGAAGGCCGCGTTCCGCGACGCCGGGTTCGGCGGCTCGCGCGCCCGCTTCCTGCCGTCGCGCCCCCTTGACGTCCTAGGCCGCCTGGCTACGGGTGCGTACCACCTCGTTTACGCCGACGTCGACCCTGTCGACCTGCCCGCCGTCGTCGAGGCCGCGTGGCCGCTGCTCTCCCCCGGCGGCACCCTCGTCCTTGCTGGCTCGCTTCTCGACGGCACCATCACCGACCCCACCCGCAAAGACCGCGGCACCCTCGCCGCCCGCGAAGCTGAGGAGCTCGTGGACGGACTCGAGGGTGCCGTAGTGACGCGTCTGCCGCTCGATTCCGGCGTGACGCTGGTGACGCGGCGCGCCTAGCTGCACCGCCTAGCCGCGCGTGCACGCCGACCGGCGCGGGCTCAGCGCGAGTCGGCTGTCGGGCAGACTCGCCAACTATTCGACGACGCTGGCCTTGCCGACCACCACGACACCGGAGTCGGAGATGGTGAACTCGCGGACGCGGTCGTTGTCCTCGTCGACGCCGATGGTCGCGCCGTCGGACACATACACGTTTTTGTCCAGGATGGCGTGGCGCACGACTGCACCGCGGCCGACACGGACGCCCGGCATGAGCACGGAGGACTCGACGGTCGCGCCCTCTTCCACGCGCACGTCGGTGGACAGGACGGAGTTGCGTACCGTCGAGCCAGAAATGATGGACCCCGGCGCGATGATGGACTCCTGCGCGATGCCCCCGGAGACGAACTTCGCGGGCGGCAGGTTCTCGTCCTCCGTGGAGTGGATGGGCCACGACTTGTTGTACAGGTTGAACACGGGGTGGATCGAGATGAGATCCATGTGCGCCTCGTAGAAGGAGTCGATGGTGCCTACGTCGCGCCAGTAGCCCATGTCGCGATCGGTGGCGCCGGGGACTTCGTTGGCGGAAAAGTCGTAGACGTTGGCCTGGCCCTTCTCCACAAAGTACGGAATGATGTCGCCGCCCATGTCGTGGTCGGATTCCTCATTCTCGTTGTCTTCGCGGAGGGCGCGGATGAGAGCTTCTGTGGAGAAGCAGTAGTTGCCCATGGACGCGTAGGTCATCTCTGGGTCGTCGGGGGTGCCGGGAGGGTCGGCGGGCTTTTCCAGGAACTCGGAAATCGTGCCGTCTTCGTTGGACTGGATGCAGCCGAAGGCGGTGGCGTCGGCACGCGGGACGCGGATGCCGGCGACGGTGCATTCCTTGCCGGACGCGATGTGGTTCTCCACCATCTGGGATGGGTCCATGCGGTAGACGTGGTCGGCGCCGAACACGAGGACGTAGTCGGGCTGTTCGTCGTAGATCAGGTTCAGCGACTGCAAAAGCGCGTCCGCTGAGCCCTGGTACCAGCGCTTACCCAGGCGCTGCTGCGCCGGAACTGACGCGATGTACTGGTGCGTCGGTCCGGAGAAATTCCAGGCGGTGGCCACGTGGCGGTCGAGTGAGTGCGACTTGTACTGCGTCAACACGGCGATGCGGTTGTAACCCGCATTGACCAGGTTGGACAGGACGAAGTCGACGAGACGGTAGTTGCCGCCGAACGGCACGGCGGGCTTAGCACGGTCGAGGGTGAGCGGGAAGAGGCGCTTTCCTTCTCCACCCGCAAGGACAATTGCGAGGACATTCGGCTGGCTGTTCACACCACTAACACTAGGGAAGATCGGACAAACCCGCACCGCCTTGCCAAAATCGGTTGCGTGCCACCTCTCTCTGTGGGTGCCTGCACGCATGTGAATTCGCTACTAGTCTCGGGAAGCATGAGAGTCGGAATGATGACCCGCGAGTACCCGCCCGAGATTTATGGTGGCGCGGGAGTGCACGTCACAGAGCTGACACGCTTCATGCGCAAGCTTGATGGTGTCAACGTAGACGTCCACTGCATGGGCCAGCCACGCGACGCGGAAAACGTGTTTGTCCACGGGGTGGACACTGAGTTGGAGGACGCGAACGGCGCCATCAAGACGATGTCGACGGGCCTGCGCATGGCCAACGCCGCCGACAACGTGGACGTCGTGCACTCCCACACGTGGTACGCGGGTCTCGGCGGGCACCTCGCCGGCCTGCTACACGGCATCCCCCACGTGGTCACTGCGCACTCGCTCGAGCCGGACCGCCCGTGGAAGCGCGAGCAGCTCGGCGGCGGCTACGACGTCTCCTCGTGGTCCGAGAAGAACGCCATGGAGTACGCGGACGCCGTCATCGGCGTGTCTGCCGGAATGAAGGACGCCATCTTGCGCGCCTACCCGCGTATCGACGAATCCCGCGTCCACGTCGTCCTCAACGGCATCGACACCTCTTTCTGGTACCCCACCGTTGACTCCGCGGGTAACCCCAGCGGCGACTTGCGCAGTGAAACGAGCCAGGACGCGAGCGGCGCTGCAGCCGACGCGAACAGCGATAACGCTGCAGATGGCGCAGGCACAAACGGCAGCAACAGCGGAAACGGCAACAGCGGCGACGGCAACGTCATCGAGCGCCTCGGCATCGACCCGGACCGCCCCATCGTCGCGTTCGTCGGTCGCATCACCCGCCAAAAGGGCGTGCCCCACCTGGTCAAGGCGGCACAGGACTTCGACCAGGATATTCAGCTGATTCTGTGCGCGGGAGCACCGGATACGAAGGAGATTGCGGAGGAGACGCAGGGGCTCGTCGATAAGCTGCGCGAAACGCGCGACGGTGTGCACTGGGTGACGGACATGCTGCCGAAGGAAGATATCCGCGACATCTACTCGGCCGCCGATATCTTCGTGTGCCCGTCGGTGTACGAGCCACTGGGCATTGTGAACTTGGAGGCGATGGCGTGCGAGACCGCCGTTGTCGCGTCCGATGTGGGCGGCATTCCCGAGGTTGTCGTCGACGGCGAGACCGGTACCCTGGTGCACTACGACGCGGAAGACACACAAGCGTTTGAGAAAGATCTCGCCGCCGCTGTCAACGCACTCGCACAGGACGCGGCCACCACGAAGCGCTTCGCTGCCGCTGGCCTCACCCGTGTGAAGCAGGAATTCACCTGGGACAAGATCGCCCAAGAAACCGTCGACGTGTACAAGTCGCTTCTGTAACCCGGAGGACGAAACTGTGAGCAATTTGAGACCCGAACTGCATGTCACCGCTGACAAAGGCATCCTCGACGCCGCAGCTGGCATGCTCCGCGACGGCGACGACTGGCACCTCTTCTACCAGTACGAACCCACCCTCGACGCGCCCGCACGGTGGGCGCACCAGTTCTCCGAGGGCAACCCGTTCGACTTCTACGAGTGCAACGATGTCATCGCGCCCGTCGGCGGCGAAACCCGCGTGCTTGCGGGCTCCGTCGTCTCGTCGCCGGAGGGCACGGACCTCTACTTCACGTCCGTCACCAACGCAGGGACGACGATTCAAGCAGCGCGTATCGACGAAATCGAGACCCTCTGCGACGAAGTCGACGACAACGGTGACATTGATGCCGGAGTGCGGCGCCTTGGCCCTGTGGTCAAGGATGTCGGGCGCTTCACCCGCTTCCGCTCCCCTTGCGTCGTCCCCGACTGGACGGAGAGCAGTGACCGCGACCGCGGCCAGTCCGGCTGGATCATGCTGGCCAGCAGCGGCCCATCCGAGAAGCCGGTCCCGGTGGTGCTCGACTCCTCCGACGGCACCTCGTGGTCGCTGCTTGGCCCGCTGCGCTTCAACGGCGAGACCGGCCTCAACGACGATGACGTGACGGTAGCCCCGCGTATCATCCGCCTGCGCGACGAAGCGGACGGCGACATCTACGACGTCCTCTTCCTCACTCTCGAGCTGGAGGACGGCGACCGCACCGGCTACCTTGTGGGCACGCTCCACGAGACCGAGTTCACTGTGAAAACGCCATTCACGCGCCTGGACTACGGCCACGACTTCACGCGTCCGCGCAGCACCAACGTCGTGCGCGGCACCCAGACCGACGGCGAGCGCTACTCCGAAGCTCGCATTTTCGGTCTTCTCGCAGCCACGGGCCGCGGCGGCGATCCGACCACGCAGCCGACATGGGAGACCGAGGGCTGGGCCAACGCGCTGTCCCTTCCGCGCGTGGTCACGCTCGCGGGCGGAGAGCTCTTCCAGACTCCGGCCCAAGGGCTCCCTGACGCCGTGAGCGCCACCGAACGCGCGAAGCTCTGGACCGGCATGTGCGAGATTCCCGTCGGCTCGTCCGTGACCGTGGAGGTGCTAGACACCGACGGTGACGTCGCAGCCACCATCACGCACTCGGGCGACTCGATCACGCTCGACCGCCTCGACGGCTCCCCCGCCACAGCCGAGCTGGACGACGAGGACGAAGACCACATCTCCGTGCTTGTGGACGGCTCCGCCATCGAAGTCTTCGCCGGCGGCGGCGCCGTGACCATGGCGAGCCGCTTCTGGCCCGAGAACGGCGTCGGGGATCTGCGCGTCACGGCCTCCGGCGACGCGGAGATCCTGAACCAGTGGAGCCGCCCGTAACGCAGCCCCGTGGGCGGGACGCGCTAGCTGGGCCGGCTGCGTGCTCGCTGCGTGCTGGCTCCCCGCGTTCGTGATCCCGCCGCGGTAGTCGCACCGGCCTGGTCGCGCGGGCTTCCTGGCACGGTCTAGTTGCGTTAGCGGAGTGGGTCTAGCCGCGCGCGGGCTTCTTCATGCGGGTGAGCTGCGCGCGGGCAGTCACCGTCATTGTCTCGGGCAGAGCGGCGACGCGCTCCGCGAGCACCTCGGGGTCGAGGTGGCGGGCGGATGGGCTCATTCCTACTTGGGCGGCGATGGATTCGCGGTCCAAGTTCATCGGGAACTCGATCAGCTCGGGGTCCCCGACGGGCTCGAGGTAGCCGGCGGCCTGCTCGAGCATGCGCTTCTGCTTACCTTCCTCAACGCCGAGGATGCCGAGGGGCTCGCGAAGTTCGTCCAAGTGGCCGGTTTGGGGGGTGAGGATGAGGACCTCGCCGTCGTCGACAAGCACGCGCGCGAATTCTTCCGGATTGCGCGGCGCGAAGATCACGGTAATGACATCGACGGAGCGGTCGCGCACCGGGAGGCCGTCCCACACGTCGGCGACGACTGCGCCGATTTTCGGGTGTGCCTTAGCCAGGTGCTTCGCGGCGGGCACAGCGATATCCACACCGATGCCGCGGGAATTCTCCACCGCATCCAGTGTGTGGGAAAGGTAATAGCCTGTTCCGGCGCCGACTTCGAGGATGGTGGGTGGGGTCGCGGCGACGTCGTCAAGCGGGAGGCATTGGAGGGCGTCGAGGACGCGCTCCGTGACCGTCTCCACGAACGGCGCAAAGTGCCCGCGCGAGAGAAACGCCTCGCGCGACGCGACCATCTCCGGACTGTCGCCCTGGTGCGCGATCCCCGCGCCAGACGCCAGCGTGACGTAGCCCTGCTTGGCCACGTCGTAAGAATGCCCTGTCTCAGAGACGAGACGGCTGAAATCGTCCGCACCCGTCAGGGCGCTGCCGTCGATCGGGTCCGCCAGTACATCAACAATGTCTTTGAGCATGGCGCGTTATGTTACCTGCAGCTCTACTGCGCTGCGACATCGGTGAGGAGCTGGCCGAGCTCGGCCGCTTCCTCGTTGTTGAGCTCCACCACGAGACGCCCGCCGCCGTCAGACGGAATGCGCATCACGATCTTGCGGCTTTCCTCGACGACTTCCATCGGCCCATTGCCGGTACGCGGCTTCATTGCTGCCATGTGGTGGTACTCCTTGGCTCTTCGATTGTCTGCTTTCCGTCGGCGGGCGCGGTGGCCTCCGGCGGAAACTCTTCCCCAATCTTACGCTCTTGCGCGCCGAGCAGGTGCTCGATGAGAGCATCGACCTGGTCCTGGCGGTATCCGCGGGGCACGACTTCAAGCGCGATGTCGTCGTAACGGCCCTCATCGACAGCGGCGCGGTTGTCGGCGATGACGTTCTGCGGCTCATCCATGGGCGGCACCGCTTCGCCGCGGCCGAAAATGGCGGCGGAGATCCACGCGCCGAACAGCGCGATGGCGGCGATGACGAGGATGAGGATCAACCAAGACAGCATGAGCTGATGCTACCGCAGTTCCGTCCACGGCTGGCGTTGGGGAACGTCGAGGACGCCGGCGCGGGAGAGGATGGTGCGGGCGACGGTCTCGGACATCTCGGTCAGCTCGCTCAGGGGCCGGTTGCGGTGGGCTTTCTGCCCGAGGTCCACTTGGGTGAGGGAGGAGGGGCCGTGGAGGGAGGCGACGTCGATAAGCAGGCCCGCTTCTACGCCGTACCCGGCGACGAACGGCACTTCCAGCGCGGTGCTGCGGCGGATGGCGTATTCGCCCGCGAGGGGTTGGTCGAGCTCCGGGAGGTGGGGAAACAGCAGGCGCAGCAGCGGCTTCGCGGTCAGCTCTGTCACGCGCCCGCCGCCGCTCGGGGCGCCGTTGAGTGCGCGGGTGTAACTCGCTTTCACGAGGTGCACATGCTTATCGACGAACCCCCCTACCAACCCGTCCACCCACCCCGGCTCCACCGTGGTCACGTCTGCATCGAGGAAGACGACGATGTCCCCTTTTGCCGCGCGGACTCCGCGCCAGAGCGCTTCGCCTTTGCCGGGCTGGACGGGGATCTCGGGGGCAATCCCGCGCCAATTGAGCACGGTAGCGCCTGCCGCCGCCGCGTTGCTGGAGGTAGCGTCCGTGGAGTCGGAGTCGACGACGATGACCTCGTCCGCGCAAGAGGCGCGGGCTGCGCGCACGACGTGCGCGACGGTGCCCTCCTCGTTGAGCGCGGGAATGACCACGGAGACCCGCACTATGCGAGCCCCCGCGTCGTGTCGAGCGGCCGAGCCGTGCCCTGGATGGCGGCGGTGGTGCGGATGACGTCGACTGTTTCGGCGACTTCGTGCACGCGGAAGGCCGCGACTCCGCGCGCCGCGCACCATGCAGTGGCGGCGAGCGTTCCCGCAACGCGCTCCCCCACGGCACGCCCGGTGGTCTCCCCGATGAAATCCTTGTTGGACAGCGCCATCAGCACCGGCCAGCCGGTGGCGACCACTTCGTCGATGCGCCGCAGGATCTCCAAGCCGTGGAAGGTGTTTTTACCGAAGTCGTGGGTCGGGTCGATGAACACTTTCTCCTCCGGGACACCGCAGGCGACAGCGCGCTCGGCCAGAGTTGTGGTTTCGCGGATCACGTCAGCGACGACGTCGTCGTAGTGCACGCGGTGCGGGCGGGTGCGGGGTGTCGCGCCGCCGGTGTGGGAGCAGACGTAGCCGACCTTGTGTGCGCCGGCGACCTCCACGAGCTCCGGCTCGAAGCCCGCCCACGTGTCGTTGATCAGGGTCGCGCCAGCCTGCACTGCGGCTTCGGCGACCTCGGGGCGCCACGTGTCCACGGAGATGTCCACCCCGGCGGGGAGCTCACCGCGCACAGCAGCGATGAAGGGAACGACACGCTCAATCTCCTCCTGCGGGTCCACCTCGTCGCCGGGGCCGGCTTTCACGCCGCCGACGTCGACGATCGTGGCACCTTGCTCCACCACTTCGCGGCAGCGCTCGAGTGCCGCGTCAATGGCGAACGTCGCGCCCTTGTCGTAGAAGGAGTCCGGCGTGCGGTTGATGATGGCCATGACGCGGGGCAGGCCACAGGTGAGCTCGCCCATCTACTTATCGTGTTTGTGCAGGTTCCGCGGGTCCGACATCTCGCGGTGGGCGTTCACGATGTATTCCACGGCCTCCTCGACCGAGTCCGTGACCAGGAAGAGCTGGTCGTCGCCCTCGGAGATGAGACCGCGGCCGAGCTGCTGCGTGCGGATCCAGTCGACCAGGCCGGACCAGAACTCGGTGCCCAGCAGCACCATCGGGAAGTTAGTGACCTTGCCCGTCTGGATCATGCAGAGGACCTCGAAGACCTCGTCCATGGTGCCGAATCCGCCCGGCAGCGAGATGAACGCCTGCGAGTACTTCAGGAACATGGTCTTGCGCGCAAAGAAGTAGCGGAAATTCAGGCCCAGGTCGACCCAGGGGTTCAGCCCCTGCTCGAACGGCAGCTCGATGCCGAGGCCCACGGACATGCCGCCGGCTTCGTGCGCACCGCGGTTCGGCCCCTCCATCAGGCCCGGGCCGCCACCGGTGACCACGGCGTAGCCGGCCTCAACCAGCGCCTTGCCCAGTGCCCGCGCTTGCTCGTACTCCGGGGTGCCCTCCCCCAGGCGAGCTGAACCGAAAACGGTCACTGCCCAGTCGAGGTCCTGGAGAGCGTCGAACCCCGACACAAACTCGCTGGTGATGCGCATGACGCGCCACGGGTCTGCGTGCTTCCAGTCATGGTCCGCGCGCCCCATCTGCAACAGCCGCTGGTCATAGGTCGAGGAGGGATCGGCGTCGCCGCCTTTGTGCCGCCGCAGGATCGGGCCGCTCAACGTGCGGTCCCGGTCCGGGCGCGGAGTGATGTGTGGAGCCACGGAGAATGCTTTCTATTTCTGCTTGACGTGTCGGGGTTTTCCGGCTGTGCCGCCTAGAGCACCGACGGAATACCGAGGAACAGGCGACGCCAATCGGTGCCTGTCCGGGACTGAACGGCCCAGCCCGGAAGAGCTACGCGGACGCGCCTGACAGGTACGCCGTGAGTGTGTCGGCGACAGAGCGGATCTGGTCGATCGGGCACTGCTCGTCGATCTTGTGGGCGAACCCGGGGTCGCCGGGGCCGAAGTTCACAGCCGGAACACCAAGCGTAGAGAACCGAGATACATCCGTCCATCCGAATTTGGCGCGGAATTCACCGCCGACGGCGGAGAGCAACCCCTGGGCGGCGGGGGCGTCGAGGCCGGGGAGGGCGCCGGGAACGGCGTCGTCGTAAAGCAACTCGATGCCGTCTTCGAGCGCGAGCGTGTCCTCGAGGTGCTGTTTCGCGTCGTCGAGGCTGCGGTCGGGCGCGAAGCGGAAATTGATGGTCAGCGCGGCTTCGTCGGGAAGCGTGTTGGTGGCTACTCCCCCGGTCAGGCCGACGACGTTGAGGCCTTCGCGGTATTCGCAGCCGGCGATGGTGACGGTGCGCGGCTCGTACGCGGCGACGCGGGTGAGCACGCCGGCGAGGTCGTGGGCGGCGTTGTGGCCGAGCCACGCGCGCGCCGAGTGGGCGCGGGT
>NZ_LT706962.1:180661-215789 GCF_900155535.1 Corynebacterium urinipleomorphum | reverse complement strand
CGCGCGCGCCGAGTGGGCGCGGGTGCCGTGCGCGACCGCTTTGACGCGGATGCTGCCCTGGCAGCCGGCCTCGATGATGCCGCCGGACGGTTCGCCGAGCAGCGCCAGCGAGCCCTGCAGGAGCTCCGGCGCGTCGTACTCGAGATGCGCGAGACCGTTGTACGTCGCGGCGACTTCTTCCGCCTCGTAGCAAATGAGGGTGAGGTCGAACGCCAAGTTGTCGGCGTTGCACAGCGCGGCGAACGCGTGCAGGTAGCAGGCCATGCCGGACTTCATGTCCACGGAGCCGCAGCCCCACAGGATGTCACCCTCGACGTGGTGCGGGACGTTGTCGGCGATGGGCACGGTGTCGATGTGCCCGGCCAGCACGATCCGCTCGTCCAGCCCGCGGTGGGTGCGCGCGATGACGGTGTTGCCGCGGCGGATCACCTCCACCCCCTGCAGCGCCTCGAGGGCGGCCTGGATCGCGTCGGCGATCTCCTCCTCCTCGTGGGAAGGAGAGGGGATGTCGATCAGGGCTTTCGTCAGCTCGACAGGGTCAGCAAAAAGGTCCAGTTTCACGTCGGTGATCCTACCGGCGCGCGGGCACGTACGATACAGCCATGCCTCAAGGAGCACGCGCCACAGGAATCGCCCACATCGCCGCCGACGGCACCGTCCTGGACAGCTGGTTCCCGAGCGTCCAGCTTGCCGACGACATCCCCCACCCCCACACCCGCCGCGTCAGCGCCAACGAGCTCTCGCCCCGGCTACTGAACTTGGTGGGCATGGACCGCGACAGGCACGTGGAAGTGGTGCCGGTGCGCACCGAGATCGCCGACCTGTCCGCCCCCGCCATCGACGCGCACGACGTGTACCTGCGCCTCCACCTGCTGTCCCACCGCAAGGTGAAGCCGCTGGAGATCAACATGACCGACGTGCTCGACCACCTCGTGCCTGTTGCGTGGACGAACAAGGGGCCGTGCCTGCCCGACGACTTCGAGTACGTGCGCACCAACCTGCGTGCCCGCGGCACCATTCACGTCTACGGCATCGAGCGCCTGCCCCGCATGGTCGACTACGTCGTGCCCACCGGCATCACCATCGCGGAAGCGGAGCGCGTCCGCCTCGGCGCCTACCTCGCAGAGGGCACGAGCGTGTACCGCGAAGGATCCGTCTCCTACAACGCCGGCACCCTCGGTCCCGCCCGGGTGGAGGGCCGCCTGTTCTCCTCCTGCGTCATCGGCGCCGGGTGCGACATCGGATTGTCGTCCTTCGTCATGGCAGAGACCACCGACGGTCACAACCGCACTCCCATCCGCATCGGCGAGAACTGCGTCATCCGCCCGTCAGCGGGACTCATCGACTTGAACATGGGAGACCGCTGTGAGCTCGGCCCCGGCGTGATCCTCCAGCCCGGCACCATCGTCTACGACACTCGCAACCCCAGCGAGAAGGCGTACGTCCCGGCACGGACTATCACCGAGCAGTCGGACTGGACCATCACCCACGAGCCTCACAGCGCCACACCGGTCGTGCGGCACCGGGTGTAGGGGCTGGGCAACGGGGCGTCGATAAGCGTGCTTTCTCTCTTCGCCCTGCATTTAATTCACCCCCAATTATTGGCTTGTGCCCAGGGTTTCTACACTTAACTCATGTCGAACACCCTCAATAGCGGACTCAAGGTCCGCCACCTGACCATGATGGGTCTGGGTTCAGCCATCGGCGCCGGTCTGTTCCTGGGCACCGGCGTGGGTATCCAGGCAGCAGGCCCCGCTGTCATCGTCGCTTACGTCATTGCCGGTGCCGTCACCGTGTGCATCATGCAGATGCTCGCCGAGATGGTGGCCTCCCGCCCCTCCTCCGGCAGTTTTGCCACCTACGCCGACCAGGCATTCGGCGCGTGGGCGGGCTTCTCCGTGGGCTGGGCGTACTGGTTCATGCAGGTGCTCATCATCGGCGTGGAAATCACCGGCGCCTCCGCAATCATCTCCGGGTGGTTCGGAATCGCGCCGTGGATCCCGGCGCTCATCGCCGTGGTGTTCTTCTCCGCCATCAACCTGGCCGCCGTCCGCGGCTTCGGCGAATTCGAGTTCTGGTTCGCGCTGATCAAGGTTGTGGCGATCATTGTGTTCCTGGTCATCGGCATCCTCATGGTCATCGGCCTGTTCCCGGGCTTGGACGCCGTGGGCACCAGCAACATTGAGGGTGTCGGCTTCATGCCTAACGGCATTGGCGGCGTGGCCACCGCAATGCTCGCCGTCGCATTCGCATTCGGCGGCATCGAGCTGGTCACCATCGCGGCCGCGGAGTCCGAGAACCCCAAGGACGCCGTCGGCGCCGCCATCCGCTCCGCCATCTGGCGCATCGCGGTGTTCTACATCGGCTCCGTTCTGCTGATCATCCTTCTGCTGCCGTACGAGCAGATCGCCGGCGCCGACTCCGCCGCCGAGTCGCCGTTCACCCTCGTACTGGACAAGGCGAACATCTCTGGCGCCGCGACGATCATGGAGGTCGTCATCGCCCTCGCTCTCCTGTCGGCGTGCAACGCTCAGATCTACGGCAATTCCCGCCTGCTGTACTCCATGGCACGCGGCCACGACGCACCCGCCTACTTCGCGCAGACCAACCAGGCCGGCGTGCCGGTACGCGCCGTGATCGTGTCCATCCTCTTCGCGCTCGTCTCCGTGGGCCTGCAGTGGTGGAACCCTCCGGGGCTGCTCCCCTTCCTCCTCAACGCGGTCGGTGGCATCCTCATCGCCATCTGGACAATGGTGATCCTGTCGTACATCCGCCTGCACCCGCAGCTCGTCGCATCCGGCGAGATCACCGAAGTCCGCATGTGGGGCTACCCGTGGCTGCCGTGGCTCACGCTGGCCACGCTCGGCGGGTTCATCCTGCTCATGCTCTTCGACGCCGGCGGCCGCACCGAGCTCATCTCCGCCATCGTCGTGGTCACCACCATCGTGATCATCAGCTTCATCGTGCACCGCGGCAAGGCGACCCAGTCGTCCCATTTGGCCTAGCCGAGACCGCGTTGAACTCCACACTCCAACTGACAATCTTCTAAGCTATGCACGGCTGGCGCTTCGCGTTGGCCGTGCATTCGCATGAACCGTGAAGAGAAAGAACTGATTGCTACCATGACCACCGCATTCGCTCGAGGCCTGGCCACTGTCACCCACGATGGGACCGTCCTGGATGTCTGGTATCCGGCACCGAAGATCGGTGAATCGGTGGCATCGACAGGCACGACACGCCTGGAGGAAACCCCGCAGCAGTTCGCCAACCTCGCGGGCCCGGACGAGGAGCGCGGTGTAGCGCGCATCCCGGTCGCGACCTCCATCGCGGACATCTCCGCCGCACCTGTTGACGCTTACGATGCCTACCTGCGCCTGCACCTCCTCTCCCACCGCCTGGTCAAGCCGCACGGCGTCAACCTCGACGGCGTGTTCGGCCTTCTGGCCAACGTTGTCTGGACCAACTACGGCCCCTGCGCCGTGGCCGACTTCCAGGTTGTGCGCGGCCGTCTCGCCGCACGCGGCCCCGTAGTGGTCTTTTCCGTGGACAAGTTCCCGCGCATGGTCGACTACGTCGTCCCGTCCGGCGTGCGCATCGGCGACGCCGACCGCGTCCGTCTCGGTGCACACCTGGCTGAAGGCACGACCGTCATGCACGAGGGCTTTGTCAACTTCAACGCGGGCACCCTTGGCGCGTCCATGGTTGAGGGCCGCATCTCCGCCGGCGTCGTCGTCGGCGACGGCACCGACATCGGCGGCGGCGCGTCCATCATGGGCACCCTGTCCGGCGGCGGCAAGGAGACTATCAAGATCGGCGAGCGCTGCCTGCTCGGCGCCAACGCGGGCATCGGCATTTCGCTTGGCGACGACTGCACCGTCGAAGCCGGCCTCTACGTCACCGCCGGCACGAAGGTCGTTCTGTCCGCCGACATCGCCGAGGCCGTGGGCAAGTCCGAGGGCGACACCGTGAAGGCCGTGGAGCTCTCCGGCGCCAGCGGCATCCTGTTCCGCCGCAACTCCGTCACCGGCGCCGTTGAAGCCGTCAAGGCGAAGGGCGTGGAGCTCAACGCAGAGCTGCACAAGAACTAGTTCCACGGATAACAACCCGGAGCTGACGGCCCTGCGCTGACGGCCCAGAGCTAATGGACCTGCGCTAACGCCCTAGAGCGGTCCCCAGCCGATCTACGCGGTGATTTCGATGACACCCGACCATATTCCTTGCGACAAAATACCAGGTCGGCAGCCATTGAGGCCGCGCTGATGTCATCGAGATCCACGAAGCCCTCAAATACGACAACTGCCGGCGGACCTACGGTCCCCGGCAGTTTCTTCGTCTGGGCTACATCGCCCCGCTAGTTCGGACGACTTTGGGCTTCCGGAACGTCCAGAGCTTGTTGATGATGAAATTCACGGGCATAGCGATCAGCGTCGAAATTGCCTGCGCCCAGTAGGACTTGGTCCGCAAACCACTGGAACCGTCAAAGATGTGGTCGGGCAAGCCGAACGGCGTTGTCGGGTTCATGAGCAGCGTCATGCACGTCAACGACACCACAAAGGCGACGAGCCCCGTGGCCAGGAACGGGAAGAACCCGCGTAGCCAGGACTTCTTCACCATGCCACCGAATGTCCAGCTGCGGTTGAGCTGGTAGTTCCACGTGTTGGCGAGAAGAAAAGCCAGCGAGGACAGCAGGTGGTACCAGCGCACGTTCCAGCGGGTGGAACCGATCTGGGCGACTACGTCGTCGGCACCGAGCCCGAAGCCGTGCAGAAGAGCCTTAGACGCCAGGTAAAAAACTAGGAAGTTCACCAGCACGCCGGATCCGCCGACGATTCCGAATTTGATGAACTCCCGGAGGTTGTTCTTCAGACGGACTGCGGTGCTTCCGCCGCGTATCGCGCTGCCCGTGCTCTCGTTGAGGGTCAACCCCCGGCCACCTTTCATCGTCTGCACAGTGCCCCGATCAAGGGCCAAACTCCGAATAGTTTAGTCCCCCGGGGACAGCGAAATGAAAATGTCGGGCGTCTGTGTGGCGGAGTAGACAGCCCGGTCAAAGTCCAGGAAGGGTTACTGCGTCAAGCGGCGGGCGGCCTCAGCGATTTTCGCGTCGGTGGCGGTGAGGGCGATACGGACGTGCTCCGCCCCCGCGGGGCCGTAAAAGTCGCCGGGGGCGCCCAAAATGCCACGGTCGGCGAACCAGTCTAGGGCCTCGCGGGAATTCATGCCGTCGCGGCGTACCCAGAGGTAGAGGCCGGCATCGGAATCGTCGACGGTGAACCCGGCCGAGGGCAGCGCCTTGAGCAGCTCGACACGTCGCGCAGCGTAGACGGAGCGCTGGACCTCCTCGTGCAGGTCGGACTCCAGGGCCGCGACCATGGCGTGCTGAATCGGCCCCGGAACGATGAGGCCCGCGTGCTTGCGCACCTCGAGCAGCTCTTGGACTAGGGCTTCGTCGCCGGAGATCGTGCCGGCGCGGTAGGACGCCAGGTTTGAGGTCTTGGACAGGGAGTGCAGGGCGAGAAGGCCTGTGTTGTCCCCGTCGGTGACGGACGGGTGGAGCACAGAGACGGGCTCGGCGGACCAGCCGAGGTAGAGGTAACACTCGTCGGAGGCGATGATCGCGCCGGTTTCCCTGGCGAACGCGACCCAGGCGCGCAGCTGATCAACTGACGCCACAGCGCCGGTGGGGTTCGACGGGGAGTTGAGGAAGACGAGGGCAGCGTCGCGGGGGGCGTCCGCGGGGTCGTCGCAACGCACGACGTTGCATCCTGCGATGAGTGCGCCGACTTCGTAGGTGGGGTACGCGACCTCCGGGATGACCACGGTCTGGCCGCGCAGGCCGAGCAACGTGGGCAGCCACGCGATGGCTTCTTTCAGGCCGATCGTGGGCAGCACGGATTTCTCGCTCAGACCCGCAATGCCGAAGCGCCGCTCGAGCGCGGTGACGATGGTGGCGCGCAGCTCCGGCGTGCCCATGGTCTGCGGGTAGCCGGACGCGGCAGAGTTCTCGGCGAGCGCCAACTGGATCGCCGGCGGCACAGGGTCGACGGGCCCTCCGACGGACAGGTCGATCAACCCGTCCGGGTGGGACGCGGCCTTAGCCTTGACGTCGGCGATGGTGTCCCACGGGAAATCGGGCAGGACGTGGCTGAGCGAGCGGCGCGACCCCATCTCCCCTACTCCTGGTTCATCGGCGGCAGCGCGGCCACGAACGGGTGGTCGAAGTCCTTCGGGCCTTCAGCGGCGGCGCCACCCGGTGAGCCGAGCTCGTCGAAGAAGCCGACGTTGGCATCGTAGTAGTCGTTCCATTCCTCGGGCAGGTCATCTTCGTAGAAGATCGCCTCGACCGGGCATGCGGGTTCGCAGGCACCGCAGTCCACGCACTCGTCAGGGTGGATGTAGAGCATGCGCTTGCCTTCGTAGATGCAGTCGACCGGGCACTCTTCAACGCAGGCGCGGTCCAGAATGTCGACGCAAGGCTCAGCGATGATGTAGGTCATGGGGTGGTGTCACTCCTCGTCTGGCTGAAATTCTCACAACAGTATGTCACTTCCGCGCCACGATGGGCCACACGGCCCCGCCGCTCGCCGTGGCGAGCAGGACGGCGCAGCGAATCTTATTTTCGGCGACCATCGCTTGCGTCACCTCGGGGCCGATCGCGAGCAGCGCGAAGCTGCAGATCCACACCAGCAGCGGCACGAGGGCGAGGAGCGTGCGGTCGCGCACCCAGAGCAGCGCGGTGCGCGTGAACACGGCCCCGAGGCCCGCTGCGGCGAGGATCGAGGGAATGCCATAGAGCACGCTTATCGACGCCACCTCCACCAGCACCGCCATCCCCGCCCCCACGCTGATCCAGGTGAGACCGGAGCGGGCCTCCGCGGCGGTGAAGTCGGTGCGGACCTGCGGGCGGCGTTGAGCTCGCGGCGGGTCGGTTTCGGCCATGAGAAAATCTTAAAAATCGAGTCCGCTGGCGATGTCGGCACCGTGGTCGAGCGGAAGACCCGCACCGATGCAGTAGTGCTCGCGCCGGATGATGGGCTGCGCGATGAGGTTGGACAGAGCATAGGTAGTCACCGGGCCGCAGGCGGTGGCGGAATGGGGGTTGGTGGGGGAAATGGAGCCGTCGGCAAGCCAAATTTGCGTGGCGTGCGCCTTCATGGCTTCGGCTTTGGCGGCGTAGACCACGTCGTCCATCTCCACCCACGTGTCGGTGCTGTCCACGGCGTCGAGCTCACCCGGCGCGGGGCGCGTCCAACCATCGGGGATCCTGTCTGCGAAATTGGCTTCAAGTTCTTCTCGCAGGCGGGCGGCCCACAGAATGCGCGGAATGTCGATCTGCTCGGCAGCGAGGTGCGTGATCTCGTGCGCGCGGATGTGGTCGGGGTGCCCGTACCCGCCGTTCGGGTCGTAGGTGAGCACGAGGTGCGGGGCCTCGCGCCGGAAGATGTCCACGAGGTCGTTCACGGCACGCTCGCCGGAGTTGACGAAGGCGCGGGGATTCCTGCTCGCCGGCGACCCGGCCATGCCGGAGTCCCGGTAGGTGCCGGCGCCGCCGAGGAACTCACCGCGCACACCGAGAATCTCCAGTGCCCGGGCAAGCTCGTGGATGCGGAAGCCGCCGAGCTGGTCCGCGTTGTCGTTGACCAGTCCCTGGTAGGTCTCCCCGATGACCTCGCCTTCCTCGCCGAGGGTGCAGGTGACCACGAGGACGTCAGCTCCGCGGCGCGCCAGGTGCGCGAGCGCACCGCCGGTGGAGATGGACTCGTCATCCGGGTGGGCATGCACCGCCACCACTCGTAGGCCCACGAGATCGCGTGCCGTGCCGCTACCCTGCTGCTGGTTCAGGTTCGTTGAGTTGCTCATCTGCTCCACCTTCGTTCTTGCTTACTGCCGGTCGCTGAGTCTTCCACCGTGCTGCACCGGCGATTCCCTCGCCCCAGTTCTCCAGTTGGGGTGCAGGGCCAATGATGCCCTCGCCGAGCACCATGATGCGGCGTTCGCCGAGCAGCGGCACCCACACAGCCTCGCGGCGGAGGGTCTCGGACACGGCCGCGCGGGCCTCATCGGCAGGGATGCGCCCGGTGAGAATGTCGTCGGCGAGACCGCGTGTGGACGGCAGACACAGGCCGCTCAGATTGCCGGAGAGGAACTGCTCGTTCTGCGGGGCGCACTGCACCTTGCTGGCCCACACACCCGGGCCGCCGTCGATCGACCAGCCGACGACTGCGTCTATGGTGCCCGCGCGTAGGCGTTTGGCGGTCTCAGCGGTGTCAATAGCCACGGCTTCAGCGTTGATGCCCGCGCGGGCAAGCAGGTCGGCGAGAGCGCGGGCGGCCGGCATGGCCTGGTCGTCGCGCGGATCCGCCGCGATGCGCAGGGTGCCAGATTCTGCGACTGCGGCGCGCAGCGCTTCCGGCTCACCCTCCAATGGTTCTGTCGGCGCGGCGGCAGCCAGGTCGCGTTCGCGGCCGGCGGCGATGCGGGAGATGAGGGGGACGTCGATAAGCGAAGCGAGCTCTCGGCGCGCATCCTTGGAACCGAGGATGGACGAATTGACGGAGAAAGTGACGCCCAGTTCGCGCGGGCCCTCGATGAGCTTCAGCTGAGCGCCGGGGATGAGCGAGTACGCGTCCCACGAGGTCTCCCCCGGCACGTGGTCGACGAACGCGAGCTGGCCGGAGCGGATGCGGTCGGCGGTGAGGTTCGTGGATCTCACGAAATTGAGCGTGAGCAAGTCGATGCCGGCGGGATCCGGCGCCCAGAAACGGTCGTTGCGCTTGAGAGCGATGACACCGGCGCCGCGGTCGACTTTGTCCACCATGTACCGCCCAGCGGACGCCGGGATCGTGTTGCTCAGAGCTGTGGCAAAATCAGCCGCGCGCGAATCAAGCAGGTGGGACGGCAAAAGGTGGGTGAACAGCTCCGGCCACGTGGTCACAGGTTCGTCGAAAATCACGTCGACGGTCTTCCCGCTGCCGCTGACTTGGATGTCGCGGATCGCGCGGTACCCGGCGGGATCGATGACTCCCGGTGTGGACACCATCCCGCGCCACAGGTACACAAAGTCGGCGCCCGTCACTGGGCTGCCGTCCGACCACTGCGCTGCCGGAGCAATGACGTAGCGGACCGTCATCGCAGGAGGTTCTGGCGCGCCGGGCTCGGCCGAGACTTGCTCCTGAGGCAGCACGTCTGCGGAGACCAGCAGGTCATGGTTGATTCCGCCCGGATCGAAGGCGCTGGGGAGCGTGAGCGCGGCGAGGTCCTGGACCGTCGAATTGTCATCGGCGGCCAAGTGCGGATTCAGCCCGTTGCGCAGCGGCTGGACACCGACATTCGCCTCGGTGCGCGCCGCCGGCTGCACGGTGGTCGTGGCGGTCTCCGTGGTCGTGGGCTCCTCCACGATCGGCGGTGGCCCAGGCTGAGCGGAGCACGACGACAACACCCCCAGTGCGAGAACAGGGGCGAGAATTCTCGTCGCTGCAGCTCTGCAACTGGGGGTGCGCATGGCCACTAATGCTACTGCATGAGCGGGGTACTACTTATTCATCTGCTTCGCGCGGGAGCGGGCGCGGCCGCGCTCGGTGGCGTTGAGCACGACCTTGCGCACGCGCATGACCTCAGGGGTGACCTCGACACACTCGTCGTCGTCGCAGAACTCGATGGCCTCGTCCAGGGAGAGAGTCTTGGCCTTAGCCAGGGTGACCGTGGCATCCGCGGTGGCGGAGCGCATGTTGGTCAGCTTCTTCTCCTTGGTGATGTTGATGTCCATGTCCTCGTCGCGGTTGTTCGCGCCGACGACCATGCCCTCGTAGGTCTCCGCGCCGGGCTCGACGAAGAAGTCGCCGCGGTCCGCCAGCTGCGTCAGGGCGTATGCGGTGACCTGGCCGGAGCGGTCTGCCACGAGCGAGCCGGTGGGGCGGCCCTTGATCTCGCCGGCCCACGGGCGGTGCTCAATGGAGTAGGAGTTGGCGATGCCGGCGCCGCGCGTCTCCGTGAGGAAGGTGGTGCGGAAGCCGATGAGACCGCGGGACGGGACGTCAAACTCCATGCGGACCCAGTCGCCAGATCCGGTGTTGCCCATCGCGGTCATCTGGCCCTTGCGGTTGGCCATGAGCTGAGTGACGGCACCCTGGTGCTCCGCAGGGGTGTCGATGACCATGTGGTCGTACGGCTCGTAGGTCTTGCCGTCGATCTCCTTGGTCACCACCTGCGGCTTGCCCACGGTGAGCTCGAAGCCCTCGCGGCGCATCGTCTCAATCAGGACGGTCAAGGCCATCTCGCCGCGGCCCTGGACCTCCCATGCGTCGGGGCGCTCGGTGGGCAGAACCTTGATGGACACGTTACCGATCAGCTCCTGGTCCAGGCGGGCCTTGACCATGCGGGCGGTGAGCTTGTCGCCGCCGCCGCGGCCTGCCATCGGCGAGGTGTTCACACCGATGGTCATGGAGATTGCCGGGTCGTCGACCTTGATGCGCGGGCGGGCTTCGACGTTCTCTGGGTCGCACAGGGTGTCGCCGATCATGATCTCGTCGATGCCGGACACGGCGGCAATGTCTCCGGCGACGACCTCGCCCTGAGCGGGAACACGCTCGAGGCCTTCGGTGACAAGCAGCTCGGCGATCTTGACGTTCTTGACGTGCTGTTCGCCCTCCGCGTCGTAGTGCACCCAGGCCACGTTGTCGCCCTTCTTCACGCTGCCGCGGTAGACGCGGATCAGAGCGATACGGCCGAGGAAGGAGGACGAGTCCAGGTTGGTCACCTGCGCCTGGAACGGGGCATCGATGTCGGCGGACGGCTCCGGCAAGACGTCGTAGATGACGTCGAATAGCGGCTGCAAGTCCTCGTTGTCAGGCAGCTCGCCGTTGCCCGGGTTGTTGAAGGAGGCGCGGCCTGCGCGGCCGGAGGCGTACAGGACCGGCAGCTCGAGGAGGTTCTCGGCGGCCTCAGCGGCCTCCGGGTCCTCCAGCGAAGCGCCGAGCTCTAGGAGCAGGTCCTGGGCTTCTTCCACGACATCGTCGATACGCGCGTCCGGGCGGTCGGTCTTGTTCACGCAGATGATCACGGGCTTCTTGGCCTCGAGGGCCTTGCCCAGGACGAAGCGCGTCTGCGGGAGGGGGCCCTCAGATGCGTCAATAAGCAGGACAACGCCGTCGACCATGGAGAGGCCGCGCTCGACCTCGCCGCCGAAGTCCGCGTGGCCCGGGGTGTCAATGACATTGATGACCAAGTCGCGGCCGTCTTTGCCGGCGCCCTGACGGCGGATGGCGGTGTTCTTGGCCAGGATGGTGATGCCGCGCTCGGACTCGAGCTCACCGGAGTCCATGACGCGGTCGCCGTGTTCCCCGTGGTCGCCGAAGACGCCGGACTGCTCCAGCATGCCGTTGACGAGGGTGGTCTTGCCGTGGTCGACGTGTGCGACGATGGCGACGTTACGGAACTCGGGGTGCGACACTTCGGTCTGCTCCTTTAGATAGGCGTACTGCGTGGGGCGCAGTTGAACGGTTAAACCCTACTCCCATAGGGACTCGCGTGCGACACCGAAAATACACGTTCCGAAACCCCTGACCATCGCACAACCGGCGTCCAGAGTCACCCCTTGACTCCCATGGAACGCGCAGCGAATTGTGGAACTCTTGTTGAAAATGTGTTCAGAGTCGCTTAAGTTGCAGAAGTTGTAATTTTATTTTCCCGCCACAAAGGATACTTTCCTTGAAGATAGCACCACTCATCTGCGCCAGTGTCGCGTCCGCAGCGTTGACTGCCGCTCTCGCCGGCGGTGCCTTCGCCCTGCCCGCGCCCGCCCAGGCTGCCCCGGCACCCGGCGCCCTTTCCGCCGCCTCGTCCGCAATCGTCGACCCGCTCGGTCGGCCGACACCGCAGGTTCAACGGGCCGTCACTGACTTTGCCAACCGTCCCGGTGTTCCCGCCCAAGTCCGCGACGCGCTGTTGAGCGGCCTCGCCTTCCTGGCTGGCACCGGCGACACCTCCGGTGGCCCGGCGCTGCCGGTAAACGGCCCCGGGTTCCGCCAAGGCTTCTGGCCCACCGTCTCCCCTAACTGCATGGGCCCGGGAATGCACTCGACCGGCTCACTCATTGCCGTGCCCGGTCCCGCCCGCATTCCGGTTCCTGCGCCGAAGGCAGGCCAGGCCACTTTTGTCTTCACCGCATTGGGTACAAAGGCCGCTTCACCCGCACAAGGAGCAATGAAGGTCCACTGGATCAACCTGGCCAACCTCCGCACGGGTGTAACGCCGCTTTATAACAAAGGGATAAACCCAACAGGACCGGCAACGCTCTCCAACGTCGCCGACACGGGCTCCGGCCCGGTGCTGGCGGTGGTCTCCGGAGCCGTCAACACCGGCGGTCGCAGCTGCGGTTTCGCCCCGACGGCACTGAGCGTGACGGTGAAGTAGCTGGCAGAGCGCCGATAGGTACCCCAAGAAAACAAGCGGACGGCAGGTGAACGACATGACAGCGATCCAGACGGAGCGCGCGGATCTCCCCGACCTCCACCCCGTGAAGCAGGAGACGTTCGACACCACGTCGAAGACCAACACCGATCCCAAGGGGTTCCTCCGGGACGTGGACACGTTCCGAGTCACCGATTTCGGGCTCTACATGGCGCGCGGCGCGAACCACCCGAAATTCGGTTACCTGGAGAGCTGGCTGCTGCCAAAGTTGAACCTGCGCGCCAATATCTTCCACTTCCGTGAGGGCGTGGACGTGGAGCAGGACTACTATTTCGACATCGCGGACATTGATGTCGAAGGCGAGGTCTGGCGCACCCGCGACCTGTACGTGGATCTCGTCGCAGTTCAGGGCGAGGCGATCGACGTGCTGGATATCGACGAGCTCGCCGCGGCAACGTCTGCGGGCTTCATCACCGCCGAAGAAGCCGAGAAGGCTATTGACGCCACACTCAACGCTGTCGAGGGCATCACCCGCCACGACGACGACGCAATGGAGTGGCTCCGCGCCCAAGGCATCGAACTCACCTGGGCCGATGAAGTCGAACTGGCACCGGCGGCTTCCTAGCTACCGGTATCTAGGGGCAGCTAGGCAGAGGTCAGCTGCTCACGCGTGAAGCGCGCACGGCCGCGTTTGCCGCGGGTGAACTCCACCACCACGTCCTGGTCCGCGGCGAGATGCAGGAGGCGTGTCGCTAGCTCACGCTCGACATTCTCCACAGCGAGCTCCTCACCCTCGATACTCAGCATGAGCACCCCCTCGGTGCCGATCACATCGCATGTCGCGGAGCCGCACTCGGAGGCATCCCCTACTCCGACGGCGGGAAACGTGAAGGTGCCCTTGGAGGATTCGGGGTCCCAAGTGGCGTCGATAAGCTGCCCGTAATGGCTGGCCAGCAGCTTGCCGTATCGTGCGGGGCGATCGAGACGCACGCGCGCAGTCGAGGTCACGGTTTCTGGCATGGCCCACACCCTACCCAAGGGCATCTCACGCATTAGTATTTGTTGGTCGAAACACCCCCGACAGAAAGGTCCCCGCATGGCCGGCGGTCTCCTCGCACTGCTTGACGACGTCGCCCTTATCGCAAAAACCGCCGCCTCCAGCATGGACGACGTGGCAGCGATGACGGCGAAGACTTCCGCAAAAGCTGCTGGTGTTATCATCGACGATGCCGCGGTGACGCCGCAGTACGTCACCGACGTGTCGCCCGCGCGCGAACTTCCGATCATTTGGAAGATCACCAAGGGCTCGCTGCGCAACAAGCTGATCATCATTCTGCCGATCGCGCTACTGCTCAACGCGTTCGCGCCGTGGGCTCTGGTCCCGATCCTGATGATCGGCGGCACCTACCTGTGCTTTGAAGGAGCGGAGAAGATCGCCGAGAAACTGCTCCACGATGAGAAGGAGCAGCAGGAACAGGCGGTGAACCGCAACCAGGAGACCGAAGATTCACTGGTGAAACGCGCGGTGACCACAGACCTGATTCTCTCGGCGGAGATCATGATCATCTCGCTCGACGAGGTCGCCGACCAGCCACTGCTGATGGAGTTCGTGGTGCTGGTCGCCGTGGCCCTTTTCATCACCGCGGCCGTGTACGGCGCTGTCGCCCTGCTGGTCAAGATCGACGACATCGGACTGGGCATGATCGAGCGCGGTAACGCGCCCGGCATGGGCAAAGCTCTGGTGAAGGGCATGCCGGTGGTGCTGAAGATCATCGGCATCGTGGGCACCGTAGCCATGCTGTGGGTCGGCGGCCACCTGATCATCCGCGGCTTTTCCGAGGTTTTCGGCTGGCACTGGCCACACGACATTCTCGCGCAGGCGTCCGACGCTGTCGGCGGCGGCGCTCTCGGCTGGCTCGTGGACACCGCCGGCTCCACGGTGATGGGTTTGATCGTGGGCTTCGCGGTCCTCGGTGTGGTCGCCGGAATCCGCAAAATCGTGCGTTAAAGTCGAGGGCCATGGAACCTCTGCCCCGCTACCCGCTCGCCCCCACCGCCCTCGGCGGAGGAACCGAGTTGAGCGTGGGCGATCTCGTCGCGGCGACGTTGTTCGAGCACGCCGGGACCCCTGACAGCGCAGAACCGCTGCACACCACGGTGGAGCTCGAGCCCGACCCGCTCACCGGTGAGTGGCGGGTGCGGTGGCCGGTCGCGCACGGCGGAATCATCGGCGCGATCAGCGCCGCCGACCGCGCGGCGTATCGCAGCATAGACACGCTGCACAGCGCGGGTCTCGTTCCCACTGCGCACGCACGCATCTCATTCGACCGTCTCACTGCCGCACACCGCGTCATTGTGCAGCTGGCTCCCGCCACAATGTGCGTGCCGCGCAACAATCTGCTGCCGGGCGCACTGCTGCTCCCAGGCACGGTGCCGGGCGAAGCGCCGGTATACGTCCACGTCGCTGACGGCGAATTCACTGCCGCGGAGACCATGCTCATGTCGCCGGGCCAGTGGCTTGTCGGCCTGCATTTGCACGAGCACACCGTAGTAGTCACCTGCGGCGGCCGCGTCCTGGGCACCCTCGACGGGAAGCAGGCAGGACCCGTCCGCGAAAAGCTCGCCGCACTGTTTGCTCAGGGATCTGACGTGAAGGCTCGAGCATGGGCTGTCGACGGCTCCATTAGCGTCGATGTCACCCGCACGCCGGGCATGTTCCCTGTGCGGACGCTGCCACCGCTGCCCCTTCCGGCCGGACCCGAGATTGATATCCCGGCCGCCGACGTGTTCGAGTTCGCTGACGGATCCATCGCCGTCACCGTCGATTTGCGCTCCGCCATCGACCCGGAAGATTGGGTCCAGCCTCGACCCGGCGGGCGGACCGTGGGACGGGTCAGCGCCGCGCACGAAGAGACTGAGGCTGCCCCGGAAAGCCCGTCCGAGTCGCAACTGATGCCCGCGGCAGCCACTACCCCCGCCACTGCTGTGGAAGTGGAGCCAGCCGAAGACTCACCGACCCAGTACTTCCCCGCCTTTGTGGACTTCAGCCCATCCGTTAGTTCAGATGGTGACGCCGCTGCCAGTGAGACCTACCTCACCGAGGTAGAGAAAGTCCGGCTTCGCCGAGCACGCCGTGACAAACACGGACCGAAACACAGCAGAGACACCATCGCTGAACAGGAATACACCGGCCGCCACCGCAAGGACGACTGACCACGTTCATTCTGCAGAGGTGCTGGGCTGGGTGACTAAGGTTCGTCGATAATCGCTGCGTCAGTGCCTGGAGCGATGCCGTCAGATGTCTCCTCGTCGGTGGGCGTTGTTCCGGGGTCGACCTCTGGGTCGTTATCAGCCTCATACTCACGCACGATGCGGTCGGCGGTCAACGCGATCTCTTTGACGGACTCGTAGAAGCGTCCCATTTCGTTCCACACGCCGTCCTCCGAAAGCACTCCGAACGGCGCTTCAGGGAAATCTCTGACGTCGTCGCGCCACATGCTCTCGTAGTAGGCGATGAGCTTTGCCATCGAATCCCAGTCCTCAGCGAGACGCTCTGGGACTTCCTCCCAACGGTCGTTCGCGTCGGCAAAATGCTCGAGGCGCGAGTCGTTCTCGACTATTCGGTCCGGGATGTCGTCGGATCCGGGGTAATCGGGTTCACCACTGCTCATGCCGTCACTGTACTCCGGCAACGCCCCTGAAGCGGCGATATGATCGCATATCTGACTGCGGTTTCGAAGCGCATGGAAACCGCCGGCAACGTGTCCAACGCGACCCGTCACCCGTCACGAGCCTCCAGCCAAATTCTCATCCGGTGAGTTCCCCTCAGGTGCCGCCCCTCGCACCCTCGGCCCAAACCTGAACTCATGGGCCGCAGCACGGAGTTCATGTCGGAAAAGCTGAACATGACGGGGCACGAATGTGCTAACTGTTCAGGTTTCGCGCCAAAACCTGAACTCGGACCGAGTAGCCAGAGTTCGCAGAAAAGGCCGGAATTAGCGGAGAACCTGTGACCAGCAGATTTGAGGAGCGGCTCCGTGGTGGCATCACGGCCGAGTTCAGGTTTCGCGCAAGGAACTCAGGGGCCAGTCTCCGCAGGAAGGGCCCCGTGCCGAATTCTGTAGGCTGGGGGTATCCAACCCCGAGAATGAGGAGGAGACATGGCAGCACAGACTGGCAACGACCACGGCCCAAACCCGTACGTCGTCGATATTGAGAAGGCAACGCTGGATAACGAGGCGTTCCGCGACACTCTGTGGACCGGCCCCAACCTTCAGCTCACCGTCATGACCATTCCAGCAGGCGGAGAGATCGGCGCCGAAATCCACGGCGATCACGACCAGTTCCTGCGACTCGAGGCTGGCGAGCTGCGCGCGAAGATCGGCCCGAGTGAGAACGACCTCGAAGTCGACGAAGTCATCGGCGCCGACTGGGCGGCATTCGTCCCAGCCGGAAAGTGGCACAACTTCGTCAACGAGTCCGACGCTCCCGCGAAGCTCTACTCCATCTATGCCCCCGCGGAGCACGAGCCGGGCACCCGCCACGAGACCAAGGCGGACGCCGACAAGGACCCGCAGGAGACCGACGGCGTCTAAAACCACCGTCTCCCAGGAAAGCCCAGCATTTTTCGCTGGGCTTTTCGCTTATCGACGGCCCACCTCATCCCTTCCACTTGCTTCGACCCACCGGCCTCGGCCGGTTTTCCCATGGACCTCAATATTTCGTCTTTCGGGTCCAGGGTGAATGAGAAAGATGGACGAACCCGCGCACAAGGGGTAGATTTCCGTCGTTGGTTTCCAAAACCCGGAAAGGCGTGCGATGACCCAGGGAAACGCTGGTGTGACAGCAAAGCAACGTTCGCCGTGGCCCGCGCTCTGGACCATGATGATCGGCTTCTTTATGATCCTCGTGGATTCCACCATCGTCGCCGTGGCCATCCCGGCGATCACGGAAAGCCTCAACGCTACGTACAACGGCGTGATCTGGGTCAACAGCGCCTACTTGCTGGCCTATGCTGTGCCCCTCCTGATCACGGGACGCCTGGGCGACCGCTTCGGACCCCGGCGCATGTATATTCTCGGCCTGGCTATCTTCACTGTCTCTTCGTTGGCGTGCGGACTGGCTGGCTCGGTCGGAGTCCTCATCGCCGCACGGGCGTTCCAGGGGCTGGGCGGTGCGATGCTCACACCGCAGACGATGTCTTTGATGATCCGGACCTTCTCCCCCTCCGAGCGGGGCAGCGCCATGGGTGTGTGGGGTGCTGTTGCCGGTGTGGCCACGATCGTGGGGCCGCTGCTCGGCGGGGTGTTCGTGGACCTCGGTGGCTGGGAGTGGATCTTCATCGTCAACGTGCCCTTCGGCATCATCGGGCTCATTCTGGCGTGGAAGTACGTGCCTGTGCTCGAGTTGAATGCCCGGCGTTTTGATTGGATCGGCGTTGCTCTGTCTGCGGTGGGAATGTTCTGCCTTATCTTCGGCATCCAGGAAGGGTCGAATTTCAATTGGGATGCCCGTGCTATCAGCCTGATTGTCAGTGGACTGGTATTCATCGGAGCATTCGTCGCGTGGCAGGCTCGAACGACGCGCGACGCTCTGGTTCCTCTTTCCCTCTTCGCAGACCGCAATTTCGCGCTCGCTTCCGCCGCAATCACCACGGTGGGGTTCGCCGTGTCCACATTCGCCATCCCATGGATGATCTATGTGCAACGCGTCCAGGAACTCAGTCCCACACGCGCGGCACTGCTGATCCTGCCCTCGGGTCTGGTGTCCGGTGCGCTTTCGGGGTTCATCGGCAAACAAACGAACACGCACGACCCGAAGCCGTTCGCGTTGGTGGGGTTGGCGGTGACGTCGATAAGCATTTTTGCGTCCGCTTTTATTACAAACCCCCAGATCAGCCCGTACTGGATGTTGCTGATCAGTGTTTTCTACGGCGTGGGCAATTCGTTGATCTGGGGGCCGCTGTCGATGATCGCCACGCGCAACCTCGATCCGGCGCTGGCGGGTGCTGGGTCGAGCGTGTACAACACCGTCCGGCAGGTCGGCGCGGTGATCGGTTCTGCCGCGGTAGCTGCCGCAATGTCCTCTCAGTTGAGTTCGCGCCTCGGCGCGGACGCCGCGGGTAAGTCTGAAACGGGACCCCTCCCCGCATTCCTGCATGAGCCTTTCGCCGCCGCGATGAGCCAGTCTCTGTTGCTTCCTGCGGGAGTCTTGGTACTCGGTGTTGTGGTCGCGGCGATGTTTGCTCGAACCCGCAGCTGGAGCGACGAATGAACGGCCCCAGAAACTTTTATGCGGTAGATCACAATTAGATAGTTATTTAAGCCACACAATATATCCACGGGGCTTATGGTGGTTTTCATGTGGAATCCATTTGCAAAGCCATTTCGTGAAGACGCCAACGAGACCCCGTACGTGAAACCAGAAGGCTTCATCGCCGACACCGCCTCCCGCCCCGCCGCATTCATCACCGGCGGAGCCAACGGAATCGGAAAAGCCACCGCGCAGCGCCTGCTCAACCTCGGCTGGACCGTCGGCGCGTACGATATCCAGGACGTCACCTGGGGCACCGCGGACATCCCCGAAGGACAGCTGATCACCGGACACCTCGACGTCACCGACCGCGAAGAGTGGGATACTGCTCTTGCAGACTTCACCGCGCACACCGGCGGCCGCCTGGACTTCCTTTTCAACAACGCCGGCATCATTATTGACGGGTTGCTGACCGAGCAGGACCCGGAGAAAATCCGCACTCTCGTGGACATTAACTGTCTCGGCGTCACCTTCGGTGCACAGGCCGCGCACCCGTACCTGAAGGCAACAAAGGGCGCAGTTCTGATCAACATGAGCTCCGCGTCCGCGATCTTCGGCCAGCCGGAAATCTCCACTTACTCCGCGACCAAGTTCTACGTCAACGGCATAACGGAGGCACTCAGCGTGGAGTGGCGCAACGACGACATCCGAGTCCACGACCTCATGCCACTGTGGGCCGCCACCCAGGTGGCAAACGTGAAGGCCCAGTCGGTGAAGACAATGGGTGTGAACCTCACCCCGGGCGATGTCGCCGACGAAGCCGTGCGCGTCCTCACCACAAAGTCCCCCTGGAGCAGGTGGGTCCCCCACTACGCCGTCAGTCTCACCGACCGTCTGCTCAAGTGGCTGCGCAAGCCGTTCCCGGATCCCATCGCGCAGCTTCTCATGCGCTTTGTGGCCACTTGGTAGACGCCAAACTCTTCGATGCCCCAGCCCTAGTTCACTCCAGGTCTGGGGCTTCATTTTCTTTAGAAGGCATAGTGAAGGGCCGGAGAGTCTCTCCGGCCCTTCAGCGCACTGAGTGGTGTCGCATCCCTTCTGGGGATCCGTTTAGCGGGAGAACACCGACTGCAGTGGCTCTTCGCCTTCGCGGATCTCGCGCTCGTACTTCTTACGCTGGAGCGCGTTCTCGTTCGGGTCCTCGATGAACAGGGACTTGCGGCGAGCGTCGTAGATGAGGATCGAAGCGCCGACAGCCAGCAGGGAGAACACCAACAGGACGGCGATACCGGTCCAGAACGTGCTGTCGTAGATACCATCGACGGAGCGGACGAACAGGTTGCGCGCGTGGCTCATCGGGTGCAGCGGGTTCATGAACGCCAGCGGAGCAGGCAGGGTGGACAGCGGCCACACCGCGCCGGAGACGAACAGGCCCAAGGCGAAGAAGCCGACATTGAACATCGCGCCGACCGCACGTCCGAACAGGATGCGGAAGAACTGGAAGATCGAGGTGCCGGCGATGTCGATGAGCAGCAGGGCTCCGCCGATGACGAACCAGTTCTCCGGGCGCCAGCCCAGGGTGATGGACACGAAGGCGAGCAGCGCAGTCAGCGCGACGTTGATGCCCAGCATGGTCGCCCAAGCACTGAGGACTGGGCCTGCGGCACCGGAAGCCCTGTGGCGGCGGCCGATAGCGTGCGGCAGGAGGATGGACACGACTGCCATGAGAAGGAAGTTGATCACGATCAGTCCGAGGATGGAGAAGCCGCTGGAGGGGGTCTTCTGCGTCGGGTTCTCCGGGTCAACCAGCACCTGGGTCGGGTGCAGGTTGGCCTCGTCGAAGATGATCGGCACGGCGATCTGGTCGGAGGATTTCTCCATATTCTTCACTTCGGGGGCTTTCTTCGCGCCGTCAGCAAGCTTGGTGGACAGCTCCGTCGAACCGTCCTTCAGCTGGTTGATGCCGTCTTCGAGCTGACCGCCGCCGTCGACAAGCTGGGTGGTGCCGTCAGTCAGGCGTGAGGTACCGTCGTGCAGCTGTGTCGCACCGTCGTTCAAGCGGGTCGCGCCGTCCTGGAGGCGGGCGGTGCCGTCGGTGAGCTGACTCGTGCCGTCCACAAGCTGATCGGAACCGTCGATGAGGCGGTTCAAGCCGTTGCGGTAAGGCATGTTCGGGTCTGACAAGTTGGCGTAAAGCTCGCCGGTGCCGTCGCGCAGGCGGTTCAAGTCGCTGACCACGTTGTTCGGGTTCGCCGGGTCGAGCTGGCCCACGATGCCATCGATCTTGTCGGCCTCGGCGTGAAGGCCGAACTGGCGTAGCGTGTCCACGACCGGGCGGAGCTGACCGACGCCACCCTGAACATTCTCCAACAGCGGGATGAGCATACCGGTGAGCTTGTTCACACCCTCGTCGATCTGGCGGGCACCGTCGGCGAGCTGGTTGGTGCCGTCTTCAAGCTGGTAGAGGCCGTCATTGAGCTGTTTCGCACCGTCGTCCAGTCGCAGAGAACCATCGCGCAGCTCGCCGACGCCGCTGTTGAGCTCGTTCGTTCCGTCGAGGAGCTGACCCGTGCCGTCGTGAAGTTCATGCGCACCGTCGTCGAGCTGGTTGATTCCGTCGACAGCGCGCTCGCCGCCTTCCTTCAGTTGACCGACACCGTCGTCAAGCTGCTTGGAACCGTCGGCGGCAGCACGGATGCCGTCGCCGAGCTCGTTGATGCCGCCGAGGACCTGATCCGCGTACGTCTTAGCCACCTCAGCCTTGACCTCTGCCTGGATCTGAGGGACGAGGCCGGCGGTCAGCACAGCGCCGTTCGTGCCGTTGTAATCGTTGAAGTCGACGAGGATATTCGCCTGCTTCGGCTCGGGGTCGATCACGGTGACCACGTTCTCGGAGAAGTCCTCCGGAATGGTGACCGTGAACAGGTAGCGGCCCTTGAGCAGGCCGTCGCGCGCTTCTTCCGCACTGACTTCAGCAAAGTCGAGGTAGTCCTTGCTGGTCAATCCCTCCACGACATCCGCACCGAATTCCTCTAATCCAGCTCCCTCGCCGCGGTCCACGCCCTTGTCGTTGTTCACCACCGCGAGCTTGGTGTCGGGAACAGATCCAGTCGGATCCCACATCGCCCACATGAACAACCCGGCGAAGAGCAGCGGGAAGACGAGAGCCAGGATGATCAGCGTACGAGCCACCGTGGAGAACGGCCGCCACATGAGTAGCCGTTCCAGCGGGCCCAAGGCCCTCTCGCCGCGGTGCAAACGCGAGCTGTCAGCGGTGATTTTCGTGCTCAACAGGTACCCCATTCCTCTACTTGTGGTGTATCCCGCAATCCATATCTTTGCGCCGAAACACAGTCAGCTGCATTAGTGATACAAATTACTTTGGTGAGGAATATAGTACGGATGAAACAAGAATTCAGGCATTCGTCCGCATCGCCCGAAAATTTTTCCTTCCTATTTCACCCCTGCTTCTCACCGGAGTTCGTCCGTCCAGCGAACATCACCCGGTTCCTTGTCGTCGCGCCAGCCACGCCACACAGCGTGCCGCACCTTTCCGTCGCGCGTCCGGCCTGCCAGCGCCACTTCGCCGACGAATTCCGGAGTCACCCACCAAACGCCGTCGCGGTCTTCCTGGGGCACATTGCTTATCTGCGCCTCTTCCACCTCCCCCTCCCTCAACTTCTCTTCCATGTTTTTCAGCTGCTTCGAGTTGAACCCCGTACCGACGCGCCCGGCGTAGCTGAGCTCCCCTGATTCCTCGTCGGGCACCGCCAACAGAAGCGAACCGATGCCACCCGCACGGCTGCCTTTCCCTTCCCGCACCCCCACCACCACGACTTCCTGGTGGATTTGGAACTTCATTTTCAGCCACGCGGAACCGCGCTTGCCGGGCAGGTAGACGGAGCTAAGCCGCTTAGCCACCACACCTTCGAGTTTGAGTTCGCGGCTGACCGCCGTCGCCTGCTCGAGCGTGCCCGTATGTGCCGGCGGCACCGACACATATTCGCCCTCAGACACCGTGTCCCGGAGAATCTGCCTGCGCTCCTCGTATGGGGTGCGCAAGAGCGACCGCCCCGCCTCCCCCAGGCCGCCCACCGAGAGAATGTCGAAGACCATGTACCGGATTTCCACCGACTCCGGCCCCACATCCCCGCTGTGCAGCTCCTGCAATGCACCGAAGTCGGGCCGGCCGTTCTCATCGAGCGCGACCACCTCGCCGTCGAGCACCGCCCCTCCTTCCACGAGCTCCACCAGTTCCTGCAGCTGCGGGAAGTGATCGGTGTAGTCCTTGCCATTACGACTGGACAGCACCACGCCGCCACCTCCCACCCCGGCGAGAATCCGGTACCCGTCCCACTTCATCTCGTAGGCCCATTTCTCACCGTCTTTCCGGCTCAGGCGAATATCGGCCTCGGTGCCAGTGGTGGCCAACATCGGTTCGGGCAGGTCCGTGACTGTGTACGGGGCCGTGGCAGAGCCTTCCGGTTCAGGGTTCGCCGCCGCCGTGCCCGCCGACTGGTCCTTCATGAATTTCATCAGCCACTGGTTGTCCGCTTTAGCGCCTGCGTGCCCACCCATCCCGGCGGTGTGAATCATGGCGTAGCGCCGCGGGACGCCACCGAGGCCGCCGTCGGGCTGGCCGTGCAGCACCGCGATGACCTCTTTGCCTTGGCGCCACTTCTCCACCTCAATAGTGCCGGAGTCCCAGATCTCCACCTCCCCCGCGCCGTACTCGCCCTTGGCGATGGTTCCGGAAAATGTCGCGTACTCAATCGGATGGTCCTCCGTCTGCACCGCCAACCGGTTCGTGTCCGGGTCCAACGGCGGCCCTTTGGGCACGGCCCAGGAAACGAGAACACCGTCGCGTTCAAAGCGCACATCCCAGTGCAGGGAGGATGCGCGGTGCTCCTGAATCACAAAGATCGGGTCACCCTCTGTGCGCGCCCGCGGGGAGGCAGCGGGCACCGGTTCTGCGGTTTTGGAGGGGTCGCGCATGGATCGGTACGTCGATAAGCGGTCATGCTCGACGGTGAGCCCGAGCGGTGCGATCGGGTCCGTGCCTTCCGCCACGCGTTGAAGCACGTCCGTGTACTCGAGCTGGCGCAGCCCCGGATCTTCGAGCTCCTCCCACGTGCGCGGCACTGCCACAGTCGGGCGCTCGCGGCCGCGCAGGGAGTACGGCGCCACCGTGGTCTTCTTGCCGTTGTTCTGGCTCCAATCGATGAAGACTTTGCCCTCCCGCTGCTGCTTCTTCATCACCGACGTGACAGTGTCCGGATTATCCGCTTCGAGCGCGCGGGCGAGCTCCTTGGCTACGGCGGACACTTGCTCAGCGGTGCTGCGTCCGTCCAACGCGGCGTAGAGGTGGATGCCTTTCGAGCCGGAGGTGACCGGGACGGATTCCATCCCCATGCCATCGAGGATTTCCTTGCACCAGCGCGCTACCTCCGCGCACTCGGACAGCCCCACACCGGGGCCCGGGTCGAGGTCCAGCACCAGACGGTCCGGATTGGCTGGATACCCGTGCTCCCCGAAGCGCCACTGGGGCGTGTGCAGCTCCAGTGCTGCGACCTGCGCGAACCAGGCGAGAACGGCGGGCTCCTCCGCCAACGGGTACCGGTTCGTCGATTCCTTGTGCGCGAGAATTCCGAACGGGATCCACTCAGGTGCGGAATCCTCCAGGTCTTTGCGGAAGAACGGCTCCGCCGCCACCCCGTCCGGGAACCGCTTCCGCGTCACCGGGCGCCGCGCCACCTGTGGGATGAGCACGTCAGCAACCTCGAGGTAGTACTGCATCACCTCGGCCTTGGTCGTGCCCGTCGCCGGGTACAGCACCTTGTCCAGGTTGCTCACCGTCAACGTGCGCCCGCCCACCGAGTACTCGTTCTTCCCCACCACGGCACACCTCCTTCCTCAGCCGCCGATCCGCCGTCCCGCACGACCCACGTACACTGCGGTCATGCGCGCAATCTGGAGCGGATCCATCACATTCGGCCTTGTCAACGTTCCCGTCAAAGCCTACGGAGCAACCGAGGACCACGACATCTCTTTCCATCAAGTCCACGACGAGGATGGCGGCCGCATCCGCTACGAGCGGCGCTGCGAGGTGTGCGGGGAGATTGTCGAATACAGCGACATCGACAAGGCCTTCGAGGAGGACGGCGACACCGTCGTGCTCACCGACGAGGATTTCGATTCCCTGCCAGAGGCAGACAATAACGAGATCGAGGTGGTCCAATTCGTTCCCGCGGACCAAGTCGACCCGATCATGATGGAGAAGTCCTACTACCTCGAGCCTGAGGGCAAGACCCCGAAGTCCTACCTACTCCTGCGCGAAACCCTGAAGGAGACGGACCGCACCGCGATCGTGAAATTCGCCCTGCGCCAGAAGACCCGCCTGGGTGCGCTCCACGTCCGCGGGAACGTCCTTGTCCTGCAGGGCATGCACTGGGCCGACGAGGTCCGCGATGTCGACTTCAAGGGCGCCCACTCCAAGGCGAAGATCGGCAAGAAAGAACTCGAGCTCTCCTCCGCCCTCGTCGAGCAGTACTCCTCCGACTTCACGCCCGAGGAGTTCGAGGACGACTACCAGATTGAATTGCGCAAGCTTATCGACGCCAAGTTTGCCCAGGGCGACACCCTCGACACCGAGGAGACTTTCGGCGCAAAGTCCGGTTCTGGAGGCAACTCCGGTGACGGTGACGGCGAGGACGCCGATGTGGTCGACCTCATGGCCGCCCTGAAGGCGTCGCTCGGCCGCAAATCCGGCGGCAAGGCCGACAAGGACGATAAGGACGGCGGAGACGACAAGAAGGCAACGAAGAAGACCGCTAAGAAGACGGCCAAGAAATCGTCGAAATCGACCGAGAAGAATAACACTAAGAAGTCGACTAAGAAGGCCACCAAGAAGACTGCGAAGAAGGCGAGCCAGAAGACCTCCAAGAGCGCGTAGTCCCCTTCCCCGCCACCCCAGCGCCGTCCCGCCGAAAAAGCCTATGGTGGGACGGCATGAAGGTACTAGCTATTTCCACCAGCGCCAGCCGTTACGAGAAGACCGGGCACCGCACCGGCATGTGGCTGGGCGAATACACCCACTTTTACGACGAGTTGACTGAGACCGGCCACGACGTGACACTGGCCAGCATCACGGGCGGCGAGATCCCCATTGACCCGGTGAGCCTCCAGCCACCGGTGATCAACTTGGGCGGCACCGCAAAGCGGTACCAGGACCGCGAGTTCATGTCGCAGCTCGACGACACCCCGGCTGTCTCAGGCCTCAACGCAGAAGACTTTGACGCCGTCTACCTCATCGGCGGCCACGGCACCCTGTTCGATTTCGACGATCCGGCGTTGAAGACACTGCTCGCCGACTTCACTGAGAACGGCACAATCGTTTCCGCTGTGTGCCACGGCCCTGCCGGTCTGCTCGACGTGCCGCTCCCTTCCGGCGGCACTCTCTTGTCGGGCAAGAAGGCCACCGGTTACACGTGGACGGAAGAGAAGCTCGCCCGCCGCGCCGATGCAGTCCCGTACTCTCTCGAGGAAAAGCTCGAAGCGGAGGCCGGCGAGTACACCACCGCGACAATTCCCATGACGGAGCACGTGGTCACGGACGGCACGCTCGTGACCGGGCAGAACCCGATGTCCGCGGCGGGCGTGGGCAAGGAAGTTGTGCGGCTACTCTCCGAGCGAAGCTAGCTGGTCCGCGAGATCCAGCGCCCCTTCAGCAGAGTATTCTTCCGGCCGGCCACCGTCATCGGTGCTGTATCCGTCGATAACGGCGCGCCACCGTTGCGGGATGCCACCCTCACCGTACACCGCCCCGAGGAATGCGCCGGCGATCGCGGCGTTGGTGTCGGTGTCACCGCCCATGCCCACGATGGCCACGAGGTCCTCCTCGAAGTCGGTTCCGTGAACGGCGTAGTAGCACGTCAGATGCAGCGCATGGCGCACGAAACCGATCTGGCGGGAGGCCACGTCCACCGGCGGGGCCGTGAAAAACTCCTCCACCTCGCCGCTGAGCGCGCCTGCCGCTTCCAGCAGCGACTCCCGCGGCGCGACACCACCGATGACCCGCGCCAACGCCTCCGTGTAGAGCCCGTTCACCGCCACCGTGTAGTCGTTCGGGTGCGTCAACGCTGCATCGGTCCGGGCGAGTTCAGCAGCCTGGGCTGGGTCACGGTAGTAGGCCATCGCGACCGGGCTGACCCGCATGAGAGCGCCGTTGGACTTCTTCGACGCGTCCAGGGTGAACGGCGGGGTGAGCGCCGCGGCACACGTGAACCCGATGTCGAAAGGATCCGACGCTGCCCAGCGCCGATAAGACTCCCGAACATCATCTTGGTCGTACCCGCCACAGCGAACCATGCTCCGCGCGAGGGCAAGCGCCAGCTCCGAATCATCTGTCGGCTGGCCCGGCACGACGTTGAACGGCCCGCCCCCCGTGAGCTCCCGCACACCGTCCGGGTACCACGCACTGATTTCCTCCGGGGAGCTGAACTCCACCAACGCGCCCAGGTTGTCGCCGATGATTTGGCCGTACATCGCGCCGCGCACGCGGCTGAGAATTGTCGTTTCCATGCTTCCTCCTGTGTCTTCGCCCTGATCTACTGGACACCATAGGACACAGCCTGAACCATGCCGCCTACCTCGGCGAACAAATGTTCGTAGAATGTCCGGCATGAAGATGAAGTACTTCTTCAGCGCCGACACAGCCAGGAAACTGGGCGATCAGTTGGGCATCGACGGCGACGAGTACGCGGCCTGGGTCGCGCCCCGCGTCGACGATAAGGAAATCAAGGACCGCGTCGGGGTCTTCGCCAGGGGCCTGCGCGACCGGCTCCCGGGAGACTATGAGGAGGCGGTTGCGGGGGTCGTCGACAAGCTCGGCCCCGAACTCGCGGAGGGCGAGGGATACTTCAACCACGCGTTCCACCTGTGGCCCGTGAGCCGCTTCATCGAGGACTACGGACTCAAGCACCCCGAGATGTCCCTCGACGCGACGGAGGCCTTGACCCGCGCGTTCACCGGCGAGTGGGCCGTGCGGCCGTACCTCGCGCGATACCCCGAGCTGACCATGACACGCGTTGACGAATGGTCGCGCTCGACAAGCCACAACGTGCGCCGCTTATCGACGGAGGGCATCCGCCCCCGTCTCCCCTGGGCCCCCGTCCACCGCCCGTTTCTGGACGATCCCACCCCCATCATTCCCGTGCTCGACCGCCTGTTCGCCGATGAGTCGATCTACGTGCGCACCTCCGTGGCCAACAACCTGAACGATATCGCCCGCACCCACCCCGAACTGGCCGTAGCTACCGCCGAGCGGTGGCTGTCTATCGACGACTCCCCCGCCGTCACCTGGGTGGCCGAGCGCGGCTTGCGCAGCCTGGTGAAAAAGGGCGACCCGAACGCCCTTGCCGCCGTGGGATTCGCCGCGACCGATGCCGTCGAGCTCGTCTCCGTGGAGTTCCCGGAGCGCGTGACCATCGGCGAGAAGGCTCAGCTGCACGCCCGGGTTGTGAACACTTCCGACGCACCCCGCGAAATTCTCGTCGACTACCGCATGCACTTCCTGAAGAAGAACGGGGCCCTCCGCCCCACCTCATTCCGCCTCGGCCGCTTCACCCTCGCTCCCGGCGAGGAACGCGACCTGACCAAGAACCACTCCTTCGCCGTCACCGGAACACGCACCTACTACGCCGGCACCCAGGCTGTGTCTGTGGTGGTCAACGGCATCGAGATTGATCCGATCGCGTTCGAGCTCGTGGCCCGACCCTGAATACCTTGGAGCTCTCCTGCTTTCGGGTCTCGTGCTACGTTGAGCTGCATGACTATCCGGCGCCGTGCAGCGCATCTCACCAGCGTCATCATCGGTTCCTCGATGCTTCTTGCGTCCTGCGGCGGGCAAGATGCCGACGGCCCTGAGGCTGCCCCGGAACCGGAGGAAATCGAAGTCGTCACCGTCACCGAATATGCCGATGGGACCGTTGCAGGGCCCGACGACGCCGATGCTGAATCGGAAGCAGAGGACAGCTCCAGCGATACCGGCGCGGGGTCGTACGCAGACGAGCACCACGGATCCTCTGCACTCGCGCCGGGGGAATACGAATTCGTCGGCACCGTAGAAAAGCAGTCCACCGAAGAAGTGCTCAAGGGAGCTACCCCGCCCAACCCGAGCAACAAGCCGTCCGACCGCTACTACGTGCTCGTACTGGATGAACCGCAAGAGGTTTCCGCCAAGAAAGCAGGACCTGAACCTTTCTCCCAGGTCAACGAGATTCTCGCGCTTGGCTCGGTGGACGAGTTTCGGGACGACGGTCCCAAGTGGGAAACGTACGTGGGCAAGCGCGTCCGAATCGTCGCCTCCCAGGACGACCTCTCGTACCCTTCCGACACAAGCTTGCCACTCGGTGCCCTCAAGCTGATGGGTGACGGCCACATCCAGGAGCTTTAGGGGCCCAGCTCACGGATGTAGCAAAGCATCCGATAGTCCTGGCCGAGCTCGTAATTGCTGAAGCCATGCCGCTCGTAAAAGCGGCAGGCACCATGATCGATTTCGTCGGCATTGATGAGCATTTCTTGGGCACCTCGCCTGCGGGATTCCTCGACAGCTCCGGCGATGAGCGCGCTCCCGATTCCCCGGCCACGCAACTCTGGAACAATGTAGAGCTCCTCCAACTGCGCCAGCGGCCCGTCCCAGTACGGCGTCGGCCGCAGTGTCAGAAAGGCGAAGCCGGCGTCATCGTCCGCGAGCAAGACCACGACGTCGTCACGCCCGAGCAACGTCTCCCACCGCTGGGTCAGCGTTTCCGCATCCGGAACGGAAGTCTCGAACTCAGTGTTGAAGTCCCGCAGCAGGCGCGCGACGGTCGCGGCATCGGGTGGGCAAGCGCGGCGAATGGGCGTCCGTTCCGGCATGATGCCTCCTCGAGTTTTTGCGAACGGTAACTATAAAACGGTAACTCTGCCCTTTTATGTATGTCTTTTTACACGTATACGGTCTCGGCCGAGCTGAGTTTCCGTTCGATTGTTACCGTTCGCAGTTCGGCGGGCGCACGGGCCCAGATCATCGACTGCATCAACCGTAATCCCCTCGCCAGGACTCGCGGCGTGTTATAGGTAGATCGCATGAAAGGCTACCGCACGGGCGAGCATCTCCTCGCCGTTTATCTGTCGTCGATCACGGGCTTCATCGACGCGCTTGGCTTCATGTACCTCGGCGGCTTCTTCTTGTCATTCATGTCCGGCAACACAACACGACTCACCGCAGCGCTTAACGACGGCCACCTCGACGTCGCCGCCAAAGCCGGCGGCCTCATGCTCCTATTCCTGATCGGGGTAGCGATAGGCGCGTTGATCAGCCAGCTCGGCCAGCGCTACCTGCCACCCACCCGCACACGTGAGGCGATCCTGTTATTCGTGTGCTTGACCTCCGCGGTGGCGTCCGTGTGGGTGGCAACTGGGCACGAGCACTTGGCGGTTTACAGCCTCTCATTCACCGTCGGAGCAATGAACTCCACCTTCGAGCGCAACGGGGAAGTCTCCATCTCCCTGACGTACATGACGGGCACGCTGGTGAAAATGGCGCAACGTTTCGTAGCCGCCATGTTCGGCGGCCCGCACAGTGCGTGGTTGATCAATTTCGCTCTGTGGCTCTCACTCGCCTGCGGCGCGCTGATCGGGGGCCGCTGCTACGTCGAATTCGGCCTGTATTCCGTGTGGGTGGTCACTGCCCTATTGGTCGCTGGGACGGTAGCAGCATTGATCAATCGCCACTGGCGCCGCTCTCGCGGGTTACCGGTCTAGCTATTTCCCCAGCTCTTTTCGGCGCTGGTTCGCAATGCGCAAGCGCTCTGCGCGCTCGCCACTCCGTTCCTCAAGGATTTCGTCGAGCAGATCGTCCTCGTCTTCGCCGATGTCGTAGAACTCGTACAGGCCCCACGTGAGAACGCCGGCAATCGGGAAAACGACCCAGAAGAGGTCCCATTCGAAGACGAACAATCCGAGGAAGAACGCCACCATCGTGACTGACCACAGGATTCCCAGCGCGCGGTTCAACTTCTTCTTGCGGCCCAGAAGCTCCTCGAGTTCGCGGTCCGCGTCATCGAGCGCAGGCTCGACATCCTGGCTCTTTTCCATCCTTGCGGGGACAGGCGCCTTCTGGGAACTGCCGCCAGGTAGATCCCCGAACAGCGCGGACAGGTCCGACCGTGTTCGCGCGGTAGCAGCCCGGCCTGTGCGCTCCTCGAATTCGTGAACGGTGAGGTAGCCGTTGGCGAAGTGCTCCCCCAACCGATCCAGCGCCTCCGAACGCTCCGGGTCCCCGACTCGCATCTGGGAGGGATCGAACTGCTCAGTCACGGACTTCGAGGCCTTTCTGTCGAGGTATCCAACTTGGCGCGGAACCAAGCACCAGGTTGAAATATTTTCCTAACCGCGACTTTAACAGTTCGACAGGCCTGAAATCGCTGACGCTCATTCCGCGGAACTTCACCCACCGGAGTGCCTTAGCAGCATCGTTCTAGCTCAGTACAGACGCTCCACCGTCATCGGCGAGTCCGGCTACTTCCTGGGCGGTCCGTTTAGCAAAGGGCCCCACACCCATCAGGGTCGCCGAGCCATCTCCGGTCCAGTTGCCGTAGCCGACGAGATGCAGATTATCCACGGCGGGTTCACGGCCGCGCATGAGGTGGCGGAATGGACCGAGTGCTGGGCGGAACCCCGTGCACCAGATCAGGTGGTCGTGGTCGAGTTCGTCCAAGCTATCGAACATGCAGGTGGCGGTGAGCTGGCCGCTATTGCGGAGCTCGCGTAAATGAGGGAGCGCGACAATATCCCCAAGATTCGGGCCGGAATCGCCGCCCAAGATCCTGCGGCGGCTCCGCAGGAAGAGATCGCGGCCGTCGATGTCATCGGGCATCCATAGAGGCTCCTCACGCGTGAACCATGTGACCTCAGAAGTGCCGATGAGATCCGCGGCGATCTGGGCGCCCGAGTTCGCCGCACCGACCACCGCGACCTTCGCGCCGCGAAATGGTTCGGGGCCGGGGTAAGTGCCCGAGTGCCACTGACGGCCACGGAAAGTGCCGGGATAGTGGGGCACGAAAGGCGCGGACCACGTTCCCGTCGCGGCGACAACGTGCTCCGCCGCGAAACTGCCGGCGGAGGTGTCAAGGTGAAACATTCCATCATCATGGACAACGCTGCGGACGTGGACGGGGCGCCTGACCGGGAGGTCGTAGCGTTTTTCGTAGCGCTCGAGGTAGTCCACGACATGGCTTGCCGGTGGATACCCCGGGTACTGCGGCATCGGCCAGCCGGGCAGATTTGAGAACCCAGCGGCTGAGAAAAGTGTCAGCGAAGGCCACGTGTGCGACCATGCGCCGCCGGGTGCCTCCTGGTTGTCCAGGACGAGGAAGTCCACGTTGAAGCGCCGCATGTAGTAGGCGGTAGCCAAACCGGACTGGCCACCGCCTACAACGATGGCAGTGTGATATTCAGTCAACGGAGCGCACCATTTCGCACATCATTCCTCCAACAGCTCCCGAACACGACACTCGGTATCGTTTCCCCGCGAGTCTAACCAGCGTTCTAAGAGAACTGCGGAGATCGACGGTGACGGAGTGGTCGTGCACTTCCCGGATATGGCGCGGCGGATCTGATGCGGACGCAACTCTAGGTAGCCTGGGCGGCATGAACGACCTGACCATCGCGCCCGGCCCAGGGATCCCGGACGGAATGGTCATCGCCGCCGCGGACCTGACGGAGCGGTTCGCGAAGTCGTCGGGGCCAGGCGGACAGGGCGTCAACACGACGGACAGCAAGGTCCAGCTTTCCGTCGACATCGCTACGTGCTCATCGCTTTCCGACGCCCAGCGTCGCCGCGTCCTTCACAACCTCGAACACCGCCTAGACGGCACCGTACTCACCGTTTCCGCATCGACCCAGCGGTCGCAGGTACGCAACCGCGCCGAAGCACGCCAACGCATGGCCGCACTGTTGCGCGAGGCGCTCGCTCCGCCTCCTCCCCCGCGGCGCAGGACAAAGCCGACGCGGGGCTCAGTGCGGCGCCGTCTCGAAGCGAAAAAGCGGCGCTCGGATCTGAAGTCCACGCGGCGACGGCCGCAGATCCCCTAGAGCTGCCCCGCGCGGGATAAGCGCCTACACCAGCGGCCAAGGGTAAGGAAACTCGGACTGGGGCTCCGGCAACCACGGCAGGCGCACAATGCGCGAGGCGCGCGACTTCAACGCCGCGACCTCTTCCGGCGCCAACAACAAAGCCACCTCTTCCGGCACCTCCGCCGCGAGCGGCTCGACCGCATCCACCAGCTCGGATGGGATGGTCTCGTGCGCGAACTCCCAGATCACGGTGCGCAGCTTCGGGTCCTGGTGAAAGCACAGTCCCTGGTCGATGCCCCACACGTGGTCAACGTGGCTCGCGTTTTCCGAGCGCTCGAGCAAAACGTGGCCCGATTTCCGGTCCGTGTTGTTCACCAGTAGGTCGAAGACGGCCATGCGCAGGAATTGGGGATGGAGGTCGGTGCGGGTCTCGTAAAGCGGGAAGTAGTGGGAGCCATCGTTGTCTACGTAGTACTGCAACGACCCGACGCCGAGTGGCTCCACCTCACGTACCACCGTGGGCGGCACTATGTCCCAGCCCAAACATTCGCTGAGCAGGTACGCGGCCCGCTCGCGCCGCCACAACCCCGCTGGAAAGTCGTGAAGGTAGCGCTCCCCCGCCTCAGGCTTGAAGATGCCCCAGCAGCAGTCCTCTTGGCCGCCGTCGCGGGTAAACGTGACATCCACAACCACCGCGAGGTTCGAGGATTCCGCGAGCTGACCTATGAAACCGACCTCGCCGTGCTGAAGCAGCTCCAGCAGATCAACCGAGGTCACAGCTCAAGCTCCGACACCGAGCACGGTTCAGCCGGTATTTGCTGGAACGCACCCCAACCCCGGCCAGTAAAGTGCGCCAGCGCCGCCTTGATCGGGTCGGCGTGGGTGAAGCAGGCCACCGCCTCGCCCGGGTGCCGCGCTACGATCGCGCGCACGCACCCTACTACGCGGTGTTGCATCTCCACGAAAGACTCCCCGCCGGGGAAGCGGAACTCCCAGGGACGCTTCTGCACCACCTGCCACTCGGGCAACTTGGCAAGGTCGGCCAAGGATTCGCCGGTCCATGCGCCGAAATCGGCTTCCAAGAGGCCGTCGTCAAGCACAAGCTCCTTTTTGAACCGTTCGCAGGTGGGTAAAGCGGTCTCGCGGGCGCGCTCCAGCGGTGAGGAATACACCGCATCGACGCGGGCCAATTGCTTGGCGACGGCCGCGGCTTGCGTGCGCCCCCTTTCCGAAAGGTGCAGCCCCGGCGTGCGCCCGGGGAGGATTTTGCCGGTCGTCGGGGTCTCGCCGTGTCGAATGAGGTAGATGGTGGTCATGAAAAGATGGTAGGTCACCGCGAACACCCACCCCGGAAACCCGCGTACCCTGGCCGGCATGACTGAAGCGCCCCACTCCCGGCCATCCATCAACACCCTCGGCGAGCTCAAGGCCGCCGGCTACACCTACAAGACCGTGCGCGAGGAGATGCGCGACAACCTCATCGCCGCACTGCGCTCTGGCGAAAACCCGTGGCCCGGCCTCCACGGCCTCGAGCACACCGTGTTGCCGCAGGTCGAGCGCGCCATCATCGCCGGCCACGACATCGTGCTGCTCGGCGAGCGCGGCCAGGGCAAGACCCGCCTGCTTCGCACGCTTCCTTTCCTTCTCGATGCCTTTGTACCCGCCGTCGAAGGCTCCGAGCTGCGCGAACACCCCCTGAACCCGCTGACGGATGCCACGAAGCGCCGCATTGAGGAGGAAGGCGACGCGCTGCCCATCACCTGGATCCCGCGCGAGGCCCGCTACTCCGAGAAGCTGGCCACCCCGGACACCTCCGTGGCGGATCTGATCGGCGACGTGGACCCGATGCGCGTGGCCGAGGGCCGCCGCTTGGGCGACCCGGAGACGATCCACTACGGCCTCATCCCGCGCTCCAATCGCGGCATCGTAGCCATCAACGAGCTGCCTGACCTGGCGGAGCGCATCCAGGTGGCCATGCTCAACGTGATGGAAGAGGCCGACATCCAGATCCGCGGCTACATGCTGCGCCTGCCGCTGGACGTGCTGGTGGTGGCATCGGCGAACCCGGAGGATTACACCAACCGAGGGCGCATCATCACCCCGCTGAAGGACCGCTTCGGCGCCGAGATCCGCACCCACTACCCCGTCGAGTTGGAGGACGAGATCCGCGTCATCGAGCAAGAATCCCAGCTCACGGCTACTGTTCCGCAACCCATCATGGAGGCCCTCGCCCGGTTCACCCGCGCGCTGCGCGAATCCGATGCGGTGAACCAGCGCGCCGGCGTCTCAGCCCGCTTCGCCATCGCCGGCGCCGAGACAGTCGCGGCCTCCGCCGCCCGCCGCGCGGCGG
>NZ_LT706962.1:0-180589 GCF_900155535.1 Corynebacterium urinipleomorphum | reverse complement strand
CCGCCGCCCGCCGCGCGGCGGTCACCGGCGAGGACCCGGTCGCCCGCCTCGTGGACCTGGAGGCCGCCGTCGACGTGCTTGGCGGCAAGGTGGAGTTCGAACACGGCGAAGAGGGCCGCGAATGGGACATCCTCGAGTACCTGCTGCGCAATGCCGTTGCGCAGTCCCTTCGCAGCCGTATCAAGGGGCTCGACTTCGCCCCGCTGATTGAGGCGCTCGACGGCTCCACCTTCATCACCACTGGAGAAAACATTACGGCTGCAGAGTTCTTGAACGGCCTACCCCAGCTCGAGGGCACGCTTTACGACGACATCGCGTCGACCTTCAACGCCGAGAGCGAGGGCGAGCGCGCTAGTGCCATCGAGCTCGCGGTGGAGGCGCTCTACCTCACCCAGAAGATTTCGAAGGACTCCGGTGAAGGTGAGACCATTTATGGTTAGCCAGCGCCGCTACCGCAAATACACCCCGGGCCCGGACCCCCTCGCCCCGCCGCCCGACCTGGCCAAGGCGGTGCGCGCCATCGCCGACGATGTCATGTACGGCTATTCCGCCGAGCAGGCCATGCGCGAATATTTGCGTCGAGAGGGCTACGACGATTTCCTGCGCCAGATCGCGGAGCGCCGCCAGGACCTGCTTCAAAAAACCAACCTCGGGGGCACGCTCCAAGAAGCGAAGAAGCTTCTCGACGAAGCGGTGCTCGCCGAACGCGGTCAACTCGCCCGCGATGTGGACATGGACGATCTCGACCGCACCATGCGGGAGATGACGCTGGACAACCTGCCCGGCTCCCCCGCGGCCGCAGTGACCGAACTGAACGACTACGACTGGGCCTCCTCCGAAGCGCGCGAGAAGTACCAGCAGATCAAGGACCTCATCGGCCGCGAACTCTTGGACCAGCGCTTCGCCGGCATGAAGGACGCACTGGAAGGTGCCACCGATGAGGATCGGGCGGCCGTCGCCGAGATGCTTCGCGATCTCAACGTGCTGTTGGGCAAACATCGCGCCGGCAAGGCCACGGAGCAGGACTTTCAGGAATTCATGGCCAAGCACGGGGACCAGTTTCCGGAGAACCCCCGCAACATAGAGGAGTTGGTGGAGCTGCTCGCACAGCGCTCGGCGGCAGCGCAACGCCTGCTCAACTCCATGACACCCGAGCAGCGCGCCGAGCTCATGCAACTCGCGGCCCAGGCCTTCGGCTCGGAGGAGCTGATGAACCTGGTTGGCGAGCTCGACGCAAACCTGCGCGGCATCCGCCCCGACTTGGACTGGACCGGGTCCGAATCGTTCGACGGCGACAGCGCATCGGACGGCACGGGCCTCGGCGAAGCAACCCGCGCGATGCGCGACCTCGGACGCCTCGACGAGCTCGCGGACATCCTCGGCGGCGAACGCCCCGGAGACATCGACGTAGACGACGTCGCCGACCTCTTAGGCGCTGTCGCCGCCACCAGCGCTAAGCAGCTGCGCGACTTGGAGAAAGCGTTGCGCGACTCCGGATTGCTGAACAAGGGCGAATCCGGCGCGCTGCAGCTGTCCCCGAAAGCGCTGCGCCTGCTGGGCAAGGAGCTGCTGAAGGGCGCGACCTCCCAGCTATCCCGCGGCCAGCGTGATTCCCGCCTCGCCGGCCAACAGCGCGAGCCCACCGGCGGCACCCGCCCCTGGGAGTTCGGCGACACTCAGGCGTGGGACACCACCCGGACCATCACGAACGCGCTCCAGCGCGGCGCCGCCAGCGGCGAGCCGTTCTCGATCACCGTGAACGACATCGAGGTGGTCGAGACCGAAGCACGCACGAAAAATGCTGTCGCGCTCCTTGTCGACACCTCTTTTTCCATGGCGATGGAGGGCCGCTGGACGCCGATGAAGCAGACAGCGCTGGCGCTGAATCACCTCATCACCACGCAGTTCCGCAGCGACGAGCTAGCTCTTATCGGTTTCGGCCGCTACGCTCAGACGCTCACGATCGAAGAACTCACCGCCCTGCCGCCGATGCAGGAGAAGGGCACCAACCTGCAGCACGCGCTGCTTCTCGCCAACGAGTTCTTCACCCGCCACGCCGGCTACGACCCGACGCTGCTCATCGTCACCGACGGCGAGCCCACCTCCATCCTGACCGAATGGGGCGAGGCCTACTTCAACTGGCCGACCGACCGCATTACGCTCGCGCGCACGGTCGACGCGCTCGACACGGTGACCAAGCGCGGAACAAAGATCACTTTCTTCCGCCTCGGGGATGATCCAGGGCTCATTTCGCTTATCGACGCCCTCGCTAACCGCTCCGGCGCCAACGTCGTTGCACCCGACCTCAACCAACTCGGAGGCGCTGTGGTGCGAGAGTACCTCCATTGGTGACGACGTTAAACGCTCAACGTTGGACTTGATCTCGACGACGTGTCGGCGCAAAGATACCTTTCCACTTAAGATGCCGCCAGCTTCATCACCCCGACCGCCCTGCTGATGGTGCAGACAGTCAAGGCTTCCCCCGTTTGGCCGATTCTGCTCGCCCGCACCGCGGAGACCGTCATCGGCGTGTTCGCAGCGCTAGTCGTCATCGCGGTCGGCTACGTGCGCAAGTACCCCGAGGTCGTGCTGCCGCGGCGCTAGGAGCAGGTGCTTTGCGACGGGCTCCGCCCCACCTATTGCACATCGAGCAACCAACGAATACAGTGTATTCACACTGATCAAAGGGGTAAACATGGCTACGATGACGATTCGGATGGATGACAACGATGCAGAGCTCGTGCGTAAGTACGCTCGCTTCGAGGGCGTAACTCTTTCCGATTACGCCCGCAATGCGATCTTGGAAAAGATTGAAGATGCGCATGATCTGCAGGAGCTTCGAGAAGCCATCGCGCACGACACCGGCGAGCGGTACAGCCTGGACGATATTCTCGCCGATCTCGATACGTAGCGGCCCCGATGATGGCACCAACGGACCACTACACGGTCGAATTCACGGCCCGTGCACGGAAGCAGCTGAAGAAGATGGACCGCTTCGACGCGCGGCTCATCGCCACCTGGATCAAAGAAAATTTAGACGGCTGCACCAACCCGCGGGCATTTGGGAAAGGGCTCTCCGCAAATCGTTCCGGCGAGTGGAGATATCGCGTCGGCGCGTACCGGATCCTCGCCCTCATCGATGAAGGCACGGTCACAATCGCGGTGCTTTCGATAGGCCACCGCCGCGAGATTTATCGCGATTAACAACCGACAGCACAGACTCAGCCGCCTCATCCTCAGGGTGAACGTAGGGTGTTGGGCATGCAGGACCTGACCATCGCACCCGGCCCGGGGATCCCCGACGGTGCAGTCATCGCCGCTGCCGACCTAACGGAGCGGTTCGCGAAGTCGTCGGGTCCGGGCGGCCAGGGCGTCAACACCACCGACAGCAAGGTGCAGCTCTCCATCGACATCGCGGCGTGCGCATCGCTTACCGACGCCCAACGCCGCCGCGCCCTCCACAACCTCGAACACCGCCTGGACGGCACGGTGCTCACCGTGAGCGCATCGACGCAGCGGTCGCAGGTGCGCAACCGTGCCGAGGCGCGGGAACGCATGGCCACCTTGTTGCGCGAGGCGCTCACCCCACCGCCTCCCCCACGGCGGAAAACGAAGCCGACGAGGGGCTCGGTACGGCGCCGTCTCGAAGCAAAGAAGCGGCGCTCGGAGCTGAAGTCGACGAGGCGACGGCCCCAGATTCCCTAATTCGGGCTTATGCCGAGGCAGCTTGGACCGGCTGAATCCGCTCGATCTCAGCGAGGGCCTTGTCCTCCGCCACCTCAATCTCATACTGGTTCTGCAGATTCATCCAGAACATAGGCTCGACGCCAAAGTATTTTCCGAGACGGAGCGCGGTGTCAGCTGTAATTCCGCGTTTCCCGTGCACGATCTCGTTGATACGACGAGGGGGCACCCCGATCGATACGGCAAGCTTGTGCTGAGTGATTTCAAATCCCTCAATGAAATCCTCGAGAAGAATCTCTCCAGGATGAATCGGCGGGTAAAGCTTCTCCGACATGGCGTTCCTTAGTGGTAGTCCTCGATGGTCACTTGCTCGGGCCCCGCGCTCGTCCAGCGAAAAGTGATTCTCCACTGGTCATTGACCCGGATGCTGAAAGTCCCTTTCCTGTCGCGCTTGAGCGCCTCTAAACGGTTCCCAGGCGGCACACCGAGGGAGTCAAGAGAGACTGCCGCATCGAGCTGGTGGAGTTTCTTGCAGGATGCGGTCATGGCACTATCGCTCCCGGAACATCTGGCAACTTGGGAAGCAGTAGGGCACGGGAAGATGCGCGTCAAATGTACACCGCCCGCCAGGTCGAGCTGGGCACCAAGGTGCGCGAGCTGCTGGCGGACAAAGGCTGCGTCTCCGTTGCCGCACCGGGCTTCGAGGCCACCTCCATCGTGGTCATGCACGCCACCACCCCGGAGCAGGCCAACGGATCCGCTTTCAAGCAGGCCGGCGTCCAGATCGCCGGCGGTGTTCCGCTACAGGACGGCGAGCCGGAGAGCTTCTCCACCTTCCGCATCGGTCTGTTCGGCCTAGACAAGTGGGCTGACGTCGACGGCACCGTCGCGCGGTTCGCCGAGGCGCTGGACAAGTTTGTCTCTGCCTAGCCGAAGGTCAACGAATACAATTTCACGCCTGCCGTGGGCCGGATGCGCAGCACTCCCTCGGTGGGCGTGTCGCCTTTCACAAGGTCGAGGGTTCCATCTGTGACCGGGAACGATTTTTTCGCACCGTCCGGATACTCGACCTCGATCTCGCCTTCACCCGAAACCACGAGCTGGACCCACTTGGCGAAGACGTTGATGTCCAGGTGTCCTCCTTTGGTGGTCTGCACTGATTCCTCCTCGAGAATCCACGTCCCGTTCAGAGTGAACTTGCCGCGCTCCGGGGCGGCCGGTTCACCGAGGTCGTGCTCGCCGTCGGTGTAACCGGGCTGCTTGGTGTACTCGGCGCGCGCAGTACCGAGATAAGTTTCCGGGTTGCGGCCCTTTGTACCGCCTGCTGCTTCGCCACCTTCGACCGGTTCGGGGAGGTCGACGTCGGGGTTGACGTCGATAAGCAATTCACGCACGAGCTTTTCTGTCTCGGCGTAGCTCCCCTCCCCTTCCACGATCTGCCGGACGTTGCCGTGCTTGTCCACCAGGTAGCGGGCTGGCCAGTAGCGGTTGTTGAAATTCCTCCACGTAGCGAAGTCATTGTCCTGCGCCACCGGGTAGTGGATACCTTCCTTTTCTACGGCGTTGCGGACATTGCCCAGCTCGTGCTCGAAAGCGTACTCAGGGGAATGGACGCCAACGACGGTGAGGCCGGAATCTCGATAAGTGTCGTAAAACTTGGTGATGTGCTCCCCTGCACGCTGACAGTTGATGCAGGCGTACGCCCAGAAATCAACGAGCATGACACCACCGTCCTGCGGGCTCGGCGGCTGGTCGGCGTTGATCCAGTTCGTCAGCCCCGCGAATTCCGGTGCCGGGCCACAATCCTGCAGCTGCGCGGGGTCGGCGCGGCGGCACGACTGCAGTGAACCGCTCCCAGTTGGGCCGACCTTGCTGAGAGCGTCATTGGCCAAGTCCGAATTCTCAAAACGGTTCGACAGCGACGACGTCCAATTCGGCAGCGCACGCTGGATCGCCGCCGGCGCGTCGAGAGCCAACGCCACAGTGAAGACCAGGATGAGCACGCCGATGGCGTTACGGTGGCGCTGCACCGCGTCTACCTTGTCACCGATCTTGTTGCCCGCCAGGGCGAACACGAACAGCGGCAGCGCGGACCCAATCGCGAACGCGACAGTGAGCACCACCGTGTTCCAGCCGATCTGCCCAGTCGAGCCCGCCACCGTCACCGCTGCAAGCACCGGGCCCGCGCACGGAACGTACACCGCGCCAAGGGCCAGACCGATGAGAAAACCTCCCTTGCCGCGCGTTTTCTCCTGCAATGCCGTGGGGCGCGGAAGCGCGTCAAAGGGCTTCTGCAACACTTCTCCCACCGGCGGGAAAATCATTCCCAGCCCCACCCATGCCAGCAACACCACTCCCGCCCAGCGCAATACCGACTGTGGCAAATGCAGCGCACTAAGCAGAATCGTACCCAGCAGCGCGATCGCGGCGAAGCTCACGACCAAACCTGCCACCACGTGCGACGGTTTACGCCCGACGCTGACACCGAGCACCACCGGCAACACCGGCAAAATGCACGGCGACAATGCCGTGATCACACCTCCGATGAATCCGACAAGAATCACGCTGATCATGAGTTTCCTCTACTTTCCGGTTGCCTTTCCTACACCCAGCACTACGGAGTGAGCACCCGCACCGGATTGGTCCAATCCGCATCAGCCCCCGGCTCCGTAGTACTCAGTGACGGGCCAGAAACACTGCGCCTGCGAACCGAAAAAGTGAAGGAGACACTATGTCTATTAACCGCGCAATCGCCAGCGTCAGCGCCATCGTCATCGCCGCCACCGGCCTCGTCGCATGCAACGACACCGAGGAGAAGATGGAGGACAAGATGGACGGCTCCATGGCCCCGTCCTCCGAGGCGATGATGAGCGATTCCATGGCCCCGTCCTCCGATGCCATGATGAGCGAAGACAAAATGAGGGAATCCAAGTAGCACATGACCCAGGTGTTAGGTTTAGAATCTGTGGATCCTGACCGTCTTTTAGAAAGCGTGCGCGCGGGCGATAAAGTCGCCTTCGCCGAGCTTTACGACGTTCTGGCCCCACAGGTTCTAGGTCTGACCACCCACATCTTGCGTGACCGGGCCCAAGCGGAAGAGGTCACCCAAGAAGTCTTCGTGGAGGTATGGCAGAGCGCCCACACCTTCGACCCACACCGCGGCAGCGCCAAGTCATGGGTACTGCGGCTCGCCAAATCGCGAGCCATCGATCGGCTGCGGAGCTGGCGCAGCTCCCAAGCCCGCGACACCGACGATTTCAACAGTCAACTGACTACGTGGGTCGCTGCCGCTGAGGACGAAGCTCAACAGCGACTAGAGTCTGAGGAGCTGCAAGAACTCATTGATTCAATCGGAGAGCCCCATCGAAGTGCGCTCATGCTCGCGTATTTCGGGGAACTCACCCACCAAGAAATCGCCGATGCCACTGGCGTCGCTCTCGGAACAGCCAAAACCCGGGTGCGCGACGGGTTGCAAAAGCTTCGCAAGGCCGTGTCGTTGAAAGGAGGCCTGTGATGGATAAAGATATCGAGGACCTCTTCAATTCCGCGGCCACGCCGGTCACCCCGCCACCGGAGCTCAAACGCGCAATCATGGGGCGTATCGACGTCACCGACCAGGTCGCTGACTTCGACACCGCGCGGAAGAACCGCTCCGGGCGGCGTCTCACAACCGCCGCAGCAGCCGCCGTTGTGCTCATCGCCGGTGGCGGGTTCGCGGTCACCCAATTCACTGTCGACGAGTCACGCGAATCCGTGACAGCCCAAAGCGTCAACGAAATGCACGCAATCATGGAGGCTGACGACGCGCGTCAAGGTCAGGCCGACGCGATGGGCGCGAGCCTCGACATCGTAATCAGCTCTGACATGGGCAAGGGCGGAGCCATGGTCAACGGCCAGCCAGCTCTCGACGACGGCATGGGGGCACAAGTGTGGGCAGTCATGGATGACGGCGCCGTGGAATCGGCTGGAGTCATCGGCCAAGAACCCCACGACGACGTGTGGATGCAGCTGCCCGGTGGAACTGCTTCAGTCCTCGTAACCGAGGAAGTCGCCGCCGGCGCAGCGCAACCCACCGGCGCGGTGCTGGCCAACGTGACGCTCTAGTCCCGGTTCCCTCCCTTGGCGCGCTTCAGCGCCGAGCACCGGGCGAGAGCGAAGTTCACAGCACAATCCAGCCGACCAGGGCCGCGCCGACGACGACCGCCCACGGCGGGACCTTCCACGAGCTGCGCGGGCTGTCGTGTCAGACGATCCAAGTCCCAGCAGATAATCGCGTCTAGCTCGCCTCACTGAAGACTAGCGACCATCGCGTCGTTGTCGGGACGTTCCACGTCTTTCCGAGATCGACTGATCCACATAGGTGTGCACGACCGTCCAGCCACGCTGCTATGCAATGGCTTCACAGTCTTCGCGCTGACGCGAAGGTAAATGGCAGCACGTGTTGTCATACGACTAACACTGGCGCGCCTTAGGTTACGTTGAACTTGAACTCGACGGTATGTCGTTGCAAAGTTACCCCCTCTCGTTAACACCATCAAAAGGAGTGTTATCCAATGAAAGCGTTCGGCTTCTTAAGCTTCGGGCATTACGCCTTCGGCAGCTAGCGCGGGCCATCTGCGGAAAAGATCGCCAAGACTCATCTGGAGATCACCCAGGCTGCGGACGAAATCGGCGTGAACAACGCGTCCTTCCGAGTCCACCACTTCGCGCTGCAGGCCTCCGCCCCGATGCCGCTGCTGTGTGCTGTCGCGGCCACCACCAAAAATATCGAGGTGGGCACCGGCGGCATCGACATGCGCTAGCGCATATCGGGGTTGTAGCGTTTGAGTCATTGACTCCCGTCGTCTACAAGTACCTACACACTTGATCGGTGCTGCACGTTTCAGGGTCCGGGTGCGCGGCGTCCTGTCTGAGGTCTGCGATAGTGTCGCGCAGCACGGAGAGCTGCGCGATCTGCTGCTCGATCTCAGCGAGGCGCACGTCAAGCAGGTCGCGCACGTGCTCGCAGGGCGCATGGCCGCCGTCGCGGATGTCGAGGATCTGGTGGATCTGGGCGAGGGTGAGGCCCGCGGCCTGGCCGCGGTGGACGAAGTCGATCCGAGCGACCGTCTCGGGCGCGTAGTCGCGGTATCCGGACGGCGTGCGCTCGGGCGGGGGCAGAAGGCCCTGTTCCTCGTAGAAGCGAAGGGTCTTCGCGGTAGTGCCCGCCCTCTCGGCGAGTTCTCCGATCCGCATTGCTGTCTCCCTCCGTGGCCGCGCTTGACCTTCCCCTGCACTGGAAGGTCCAGTATGGCTGAGACAGAGCAGAAAGCCAAGAGTTGACAGGAGCAGCGATGCCTACGAAGTACGATCTCGCCATCATCGGATCGGGAGGCGGCGCGTTCGCCGCTGCGATCCGCGCCAGCACGCTCGGGAAGTCGGTGGTGATGATCGAGCGCGGGACGCTCGGCGGCACCTGCGTGAACACGGGCTGCGTCCCGTCGAAGGCGCTCATCGCCGCGGCCGGCGCGCGGCACGTCGCCGTCGACGCCGCAACCCGGTTCCCCGGGATCGCGACGACGGCGGATCCCGTCGACATGCCCGCGCTGATCGCTGGGAAGCAAGCGTTAGTGGAGTCGCTGCGCGGCGAGAAGTACGCCGACGTCGCCGACTCCTACGGCTGGCAGGTCCTCCGCGGCGACGCCTCGTTCGTGGGCACCCCTGATGCGCCGGTTCTCGATGTTGCCGGATCCGACGGAAGCGTCGAGACCATCGAGGCCCACCACTACCTGGTCGCGACTGGTTCTCGCCCGTGGGCACCGCCGATCGACGGCCTAGAGGAGACCGGATACCTGACCTCGACCACGGCGATGGAGCTGACGGAGGTCCCCGAGTCGCTGCTGGTGCTCGGCGGCGGCTACGTCGCCCTGGAGCAGGCGCAGCTGTTCGCCCGCCTCGGCTCGCAGGTCACGCTGCTCGTGCGGTCCCGGCTCGCCTCGAAGGAGGAGCCGGAGGTGTCGAAGGCGCTCCAGGAGGTGTTCGCCGACGAGGGCATCCGCGTCGTCAGCCGCGCAGTGCCCACCCGGGTCTCCCGCGGCACGGGAGGCGAGGCCGTCGTGACCGCCGCCTTGTCCGGCGGCTCGCAGGAGTTCCGCGCCGCCCAGGTCCTGGTCGCCCTCGGACGCCGTCCCGTCACCGATGGCCTGAACCTCGATGCGGTCGGGGTGAATACCGGAGACTCCGGCGAGGTGGTCGTCTCCGACCGGCTGCAGTCCTCGAACCCGCGGATCTGGGCCGCGGGCGACGTGACCGGGCACCCCGAGTTCGTCTACGTCGCCGCCCACCACGGCACCCTCGTCGCCGAGAACGCGTTCGCCGACGCCGACCGGTCCGTCGACTACGCCCGCCTGCCGCGGGTGACGTTCACCGGGCCCGCGATCGGCGCGGTCGGGATGACCGAGAAGGACGTCCTCGCCGCGGGGATCCGCTGCGACTGCCGCGTCCTGCCCCTGCACCACGTGCCCCGCGCCTTGGTGAACCGCGACACCCGCGGCTTCATCAAGATCGTCGTGAACGCCGAGACGAACGAGATCCTCGGCCTGACCGCCGTCGCCAAGGACGCCGGGGAGCTCGCCGCCGCAGGCGTCCACGTGCTCGGCAGGACCGTCGCCGAGGTCGCCAACGCCTGGGCCCCCTACCTGACCATGGCCGAGGGCATCCGGATCGCCGCGAAGGCCTTCACCACTGACCCGTCGCTGCTGTCGTGCTGCGCATGAACGGCAACGCAGGCAATCGGGGAGATCTCATCCTGAAGCAGACGATGAGCGCCGATCAGGACCGCGACGAACGGCGCGCCGGTCCCGTCGTCGCTGCAGGGACCGGGCTGCTCTTGCTGGCATGCTGCGCGCTTCCGTCGCTGCTCTGCTGCGGCCTGCCGTTCATCGCGGCGGGCGGAGCACTCGCAGGCGTCGGTGGGCTCCTCGGTAATCCCTGGATCATCGGTGCCGGGACCGCCGTCGTGATGGCCGTCATGGCGGGGATGCTCGTCAGGCTACGGCGGCGGCACCGACGCCGCAGATCCGGCTGCTGCGAAAATCCTTCGACCGCTGATCGGAACCGGTAGTTCGAGCGGATCCAGCGATCACTGTCACCTGCGAAGGGCGCTGAAATCGGAGCCCGACGGGAGAAGGAGGAGCAAAAAGCGTTCGGATCAACCGGTGACGAGGATAATACTGAGGCTGGATCCCGGCCGTCGCGACGCGGTCTCCGCTTCCGCCGAGACGAGAAAGGGTTGTGGGCACCTAGGCTCGGCGGCATGATCGACCTGACCATAGCCCGGGGATCCCCGACGGTGCGGTCATCGCCGCCGCCGATCTCGCAGAGCGTTTCGCGGAATCGTCGACTCCAGGCAGCCAGGGCGTCAACACGACGGACGGCAAAGCTCAGCTTTCCATAAATGTCGCCGAATGCGCATCGCTTACCGACGCCCAGCGTCACCGTGTCTCGCACAACCTCGAGCACCGCCTAGACGGCTCCGTCTTTACCGTGACTGCGTCGACTCAGCGGTCTGTGTTTCACTCCTGGTCCTCTCGCTTGCACCTGCGACACAGCCTCGTGCCCCCGGGCCGTAGCGTTCGGGGGAGCACAATAGCCCCAGTCCTCATCACGTCCCGGGATCAAAGAGTTCCTCGCAGAGGTTAAGCACTACACGTTGAACTTGAACTCGACGACATCGCCGTCGGCCATGACGTAGTCCTTGCCTTCCTGCCGGACCTTGCCGTGGGCGCGGGCTTCGGCCATGGAGCCCAGCGCGTCGAGGTCGTCGAAGGCGACGATCTCGGCCTTGATGAAGCCCTTCTCAAAATCGGTGTGGATGACACCGGCGGCCTTGGGGGCGGTGTCGCCCTTGTGGATGGTCCAGGCGCGGGACTCCTTGGGGCCGGCGGTGAGGTAGGTCTGGAGGCCGAGGGTTTCAAAGCCGGCGCGAGCCAACGTGGATAAGCCGGGCTCGTCTTGGCCCACGGCCGCGAGGAGCTCTGTCGCGTCCTCTTCGTCGAGCTCGAGGAGTTCGGTCTCGGTCTGGGCGTCGAGGAAGACGGCCTCGGCGGGTGCGACGAGGTCGCGGAGTTCCTGCTTCTTCGCGTCGTCCGTGAGCACGCCTTCGTCGGAGTTGAAAACATAGAGGAACGGCTTTGCGGTCATGAGGTGCAGGTCGCGCACGAGAGCGAGGTCGATCTCCCCCGCCTTGGACGCGGCGAAGAGCGTGCGGTCATTCTCCAGAATCGACTGGGCCTTCTTCGCTTCCTCGGCCTGGGCAGCGATGTCCTTGTCCTTCCGGCCATCCTTTTCCAGACGCGGCAGCGCTTTCTCAATGGTCTGGAGGTCCGCGAGAATCAGCTCGGTGTTGATCACCGAAATGTCGCTGGCCGGGTCAACCTTGCCGTCGACGTGAATGACGTTGTCGTCGGAGAACGCGCGCACCACCTGGCAGATCGCATCCGCTTCGCGGATATTGGCCAGGAAGGCGTTGCCCATGCCCTCACCCTCTGAAGCACCCTTGACAATGCCGGCGATGTCGACGAACGACACCGTCGCCGGAAGGATCTCGGCGGAACCGAAGATCTCCGCGAGACGGTCAAGGCGCTTGTCTGGCAGCGGAACCAGACCGACGTTCGGCTCAATCGTCGCGAACGGGTAGTTGGCCGCCAGGACCTCGTTGCGGGTCAACGCATTGAACAGGGTGGATTTGCCCACGTTGGGCAGACCGACAATTCCAAGAGTAAGGCTCACGAGGGCCAATGATAACGCACGCCCGAACCACCCTGGTTGGGGGGCTGATGGGTGGGGCGCTGGGGTTGATCGTCGAAAAACGGGCCCAGTAAACATCGCTCGACGCTGATTCTTTAGGGCACAATAGGGCTCGTGAGTTCAGCAGAGAAGCGCCCGGATGCGGGCAAGGATCCCGTGACCGACAGTGCTGCCCCCAACGCGCAGACACTGGCTGAAGAGGTCCAGGCCTCGGACGCGAAGACATCCGGCTCGGACGAAGTTCACGAGTACAGTAACCGCGTCGACCGCTCCGTCATCGTGAACACGTGGATGAAATCCGCGGCGCTGTTCTCCATGCGGACGCTCATCGTCGTGGTCCTGCTCGGCGCGTGTTTCTACCTCATCGGCAAATTCTGGGCTGGAGTCCTGCCTGTCATCCTCGCGCTAATCGTGTGCACGGTGCTGTCCCCCATCACGAATTTCCTGCGCAGGCACAAAGTCCCCGGGGCCCTCGCCGCGTTGTCGTCGCTGCTGGTTTTCTTCGCGGTGCTGATCTTCTTCGTGGCCATTATTTTGCCGGACATCCTGCGCAACTCGCGCGTCCTTGTCATTCAGGCGGGCCAGGGCATTCAAGGCCTGCAGCTGTGGCTACAAAACCAGGAATCCCTCCCGTTCGACATCGACGCAGAGCAGCTGGACAGCATCGTCCAGGACATTGCTACATGGATGCAGAACAAAGCGGGCGCGATCGCCGGCGGCATTTTCAGCGGCATCAGCACCGCGACTTCGATGTCGATCACGCTTGTCGTCGTTTTGGTCCTCACCTTCTTCTTCCTCAAAGACGGACCGAAGTTCCTGCCGTGGGTGCGCAGCGCCACCGGCGGCCGCGCGGGCCTGCACGCGACGGAGCTGCTCACGCGCGCGTGGGAAACGCTCGGCGGATACATTCGCGCACAAGCGCTGGTTTCGCTTATCGACGCCATCTTCATCGGCATCGGCATCTGGCTCGTCGGCGTACCCATGGCGTTCACACTGGCCGTGATCACCTTCATGGCCGGGTTCATTCCTCTTGTCGGCGCGATCGTCGCCGGCGCCCTGGCGGTGTTGATCGCGCTCGTCTCCCTCGGCTTCACTAAAGCGCTCATCGTCCTGGGCATTGTGATCGCCGTGCAGCAGCTCGAGGGCAACGTTTTATCCCCTCTACTGCAATCCCGCGCGATGAATCTCCACCCGGTGATCATCCTTGTCTCCGTCACTGTCGGCGGCGGGCTCTTCGGTCTGGTTGGCGCTTTCCTCGCCGTCCCTGTCGCTGCCACCCTGGCAGTGGTGTTCCGGTACATCCAGGACATGCTCCGCCTGCATGCCGGCGAAGTCAGCGCGAACGACCTGACCTTCTCCACCGATGTCGGCCGCGCTTTGGCGGAGGCCGAAGAGCGCGAAAGCAACATCGAGCGCGAAGAGCTCCTGTCCCAGCGGGCGTGGACCCCACCCGCCGTAGATGACGAGGACAGGGAACAGCACTCACCCCGCGCGAAGTCAGGGTCGACCCTGGTCAAGCAGGTGAAATCCATCACTCTCCGTCCCCGCAAAGACTGGAAACTCGAAAATCCGTTCGGTTCACGCAAGGGCGACGAAGGCGACGTGTCCTAGGCGTGTGCAATGGTGTGGTGCATGAGCACCGCTACCGCCGCCATCCTGATCGTTGTCGTAGCCGTTCTCGCTTTCGTGGCGGGGACCTTTGTCGGCGCAGCGTTCTATTCAGTGCGCTCTGCGCGCCACGACCAAACGGCCGGTGCAGGATCCGCCGCCCCTGCTGAGGTCTCCCCCGAGACCCGCGCACTTGAAGCTGAGCGGCAGCGAGAACTGGACCGTCTCGGACACACCATGGAGCAATTGTCCGCCCAACTGCGCGAAATGGACGAGGACCGGGCAGTCGCCTACTCGGCTCTCGCCGGACAGGTGCAGGCAGTCACACGGGCATCCACGCGGTTGGGCGACCGGACCGATCAGCTCGTCGCCGCCCTCCGCTCCCCCAACACCCGGGGGCGCTGGGGCGAAATGCAGCTCGAGCGCGTCGTGGAACTCGGCGGGATGACCCGGTACTGCGATTTCGATGTGCAAGCCACCGCCTGGGTCGACGGTCAGATGGTGCGCCCCGACATGGTCATCCGGCTCAGCCGCGGACGCAACATTGTCGTCGACGCGAAAGTCCCTTTCGGGGCATACCTGGATGCGTTGAGTACCGAGGACCCGGAAGAGAAGCAGGGCTATCTGCGCCGGCACAGTCACCTGGTGCGCAGTCATGTGGGCACGTTGGCGTCGAAAAGCTATGTGGAGGCGTTTGCTCCGACGCCGGAATTCGTCGTACTGTTCATGCCCGCGGACCCGTTCCTCGATGCCGCCCTCGAACAGGACCCGGAACTGCTTGACTTCGCATTCTCCCGTGGAGTCGTTCTCGCCACACCGACGACCCTGTTCGCGCTGCTGCGCACCGTCGGCCTCGGATGGCAACAGGAAACTATCGCGGAGAAAGCACAGGAAGTACAGCGTCTAGGCGCACAGCTGTACACGCGTCTCGGCACAATGGCCGAGCACTACAACCGTCTTGGCTCCTCCCTAGACAAAGCGGTCGAGGCCTTCAACGCCACCCTCGGCTCCATGGACTCCCGCGTCATGGTGACTGCCCGCCGACTCAAGGATTTGGACGTTCCCGCGCATTCGTCGGCTGCGCCCGTTACGCTGAATCCCGTTTCTTCGCGGGCTCGCACCGCCATTTCCCGCACTGAGGAGGAGACCCCGCAAGAAAAATGGGGGTAGCCCAGCCGAGTGACAACGAGCCCGCAACGCCTGCGGGTAACATGTTTCATCGTGTCTCATGCTTCACCCCGCTCCTCGTCCGCGTCCGACTCGACGCTCATGGGCTTCTCCACGGGATCCGGCATCGGCATCATCATCGCCGCGCTCGTGACCGGCGGGCTGATTGCGCTGTATAACGAGGCAGTCGGCATGCCGTTCCTCATTCTGTTCGCGCTGGCATCAATCGTCGTCACCACATTTGTGAACCCGAAAGGGCTCTTCCTCACCGTCGCGTCGATTCCGCTGCTGTACGCGTTCTTCCTTCTGCTCACGGGCACGCTGAACGCGTATTTCCAGCTCCCGGAAGGGCAGACATCCCTTGGCAAGACATCAGCGCTGCTGATCGTTTACCCGTTGACGCAGTACTTCCCGGTGCTCATCTTCGTCGCCCTGGGCACCACGCTGATCGCCCTGCTGCGCATCCGTCTGCTGAAGAAGCAGAACGAGGACATCCGCGCGCGCGAGGAGCGTCAGCGTCGCAGTGTCAGCGCGACGAATAGGCGGACGCGCCACGAGGCATCCCGTTCACGTCAACGCGCCACAAGCGCGGAGAGCAAGGTCACCGTCGAGGAACTCCTCGCCCGCCGCGCCGAGCGCCAGAAAAACGCCGAAGGAAGCTCGCGGATAGCAAGCCGCAAGCTTAGCGACGACCTGTATAACCCCGATAACCCCTAAGCCCGAGTCCGCGGCGCCCGCAGATCGCGCGGCAACGCAAACGTGATCGTTTCTGTGGTCGTGGTGACCTGCTCGACATTGTCGTAGCCGCGCTCCCCCAAGTACTCGACGACTTCCCGCACGAGAATCTCCGGCACCGACGCACCCGATGTCACACCGACGGTGGTGACACCTTCGAGCCATGCCTCGTCGATCTGACGCGCGTAATCCACCAGGTAGGCGGCATCGGCACCGTTTTGCAGCGCGACTTCCACCAAGCGCTTCGAGTTTGAGGAGTTCTGGGAACCCACCACGATCATCAGCTCCACGCGCTCCGCGATGGCTTTCACTGCCACCTGCCGGTTTTGCGTGGCGTAGCAAATGTCGTCGCTCGGCGGATCCTCCAGGTTGGGGTACTTCTGGCGCAGACGCGACACGATTTCCATGGTCTCGTCCACCGAGAGGGTGGTCTGGGACAACCAGACAAGCTTCTGGTCCTCGGGAAAGTCTGGTGCAGCCTCGACGCCGTCCACGCCGTCCACGAGGTGGACCACATCCGGAGCCTCGCCTGCGGTGCCTTCCACCTCTTCATGGCCCTCGTGTCCGACGAGCAGGATGTGGTAACCGTCGCGTGCGAAACGCTTGACCTCGTTGTGCACTTTGGTCACCAGCGGGCATGACGCGTCGAGTGCCATGAGGTTGCGCTTCTGCGCCGATTCACGCACGGCCGGCGACACGCCATGCGCGGAGAACACCACGTGAGCACCTTCGGGGACCTCGTCAGTCTCCTCAACGAAGATCACGCCGCGCTGAGACAGCGTCTCCACGACGTACTTGTTGTGCACGATTTCCTTGCGGACGTAAATGGGGGTGCCGTATTTCTCCAGCGCCTTCTCCACGGTTTCCACTGCGCGGTCCACGCCGGCACAGTATCCGCGAGGGGCTGCAAGAAGGACGTTTTTTCCGGTGCTGGACATGGAACCAAGGGTAATGGAAAGGCAGTCTAAAAGGTAAGCTGGCTGGCTCGAGCAGCACCGGACGGCATATGAACAGCACGAGAAAGGGGGCGCTAGCTGATGGCAGGACAACCACCTGCGAGTACACCGGAAACTCCGTGGTCAGTCTCCCAGGTCAACCAAACGGTCAAGCAGTGGATTGAGCGGCTGGGCTGGCTGTGGATCGAGGGACAGCTGACCCAGGTGAACATGAAGCCGACGTGGAAACTGTCGTACCTGACGCTCCGGGACACCCAGGAGCAGATGAGTCTGCAGCTCACCGCGTCGACGGAGTTGCTGCGGAGCATGCCCACACCGCTCAAGGACGGCGACCATGTCGTCGTGCGCGGCAAGCCCGCGTTCTACGCCGGCCGCGGGTCGTTCTCCATGTGGGTCACGGAGATCCGCCACGTGGGCGAGGGCGAACTGCTGGCCAAGATCGAGCAGCTGCGCAAGATGCTGGCGGCCGAGGGGCTTTTCGACGTCTCACGTAAGCGCCCCCTCCCCTACCTGCCCACCCGCGTCGGCCTGATCACCGGCCGGGGCTCCGCGGCCGAACGCGACGTGCTGTCGGTGGCGAAAGACCGCTGGCCCGCAGTGAACTTCCGCGTGATCAACACCGCTGTTCAGGGCGCCAACGCAGTCCCGGAGGTCGTCGAAGCCCTCAAGCTGCTGGATGCCGACCCCTCCGTCGACGTCATCATCATCGCCCGCGGCGGCGGATCCGTCGAGGACCTTCTTCCTTTCTCCGAGGAAGTGCTTCAGCGCGCTGTCGCCGCAGCGACAACTCCCGTGGTCTCCGCCATCGGCCACGAACCCGACAACCCGGTGCTGGACAACGTCGCCGACCTGCGCGCCGCCACCCCGACCGATGCCGCGAAGCGCGTCGTCCCCGATGTCGCCGCGGAATACGAGCTCATCGGCGAGGCCCGCGCCCGCATGGCCGCCGCCCTGCGGGGCTGGGTGCGCCGTGAGCGGCAAGGGGTGACCCAGTTGCGCTCCCGGCCAGTGATGGCGAACCCTCTCACACCGATCACGTTGCGCCGCGAGGAGCTCGACCGCTCCCGCGCGTCTATCCGCCGCGATGTGGCCCGGCTGCTCGCCACCGAATCCGCGGAAGTCCGGGCACTTCGCGCTCAAGTGTCCGCTCTCGGCCCGTCCGCAACCCTCGCGCGTGGCTATGCCGTTGTCCAGGTGCAGCCCCGCGACGGCACGGAGCCACAGGTGGTCACCAGCATCGCGCAGGCACCGCCGGGGTCCCAGCTGCGCATCCGCGTCGGCGATGGTTCCATCACCGCCGCCGGAATGTCCACCACCCCCTCCGAATAAACGACACCCGAGAACCGCTAGGAGACTTAAGACCATGGCAGAGAACACCTTCGGACAAGGCACCCCCAACGAGGACGCTTTCCCCGACCCCGCCAGCTTGAGCTACGAACAAGCCCGCGACGAGCTCATCGAGACCGTCAAGATCCTCGAGCTCGGCCAGATGAGCCTCGACGAATCACTGAAGTACTGGGAGCGCGGCGAAGCGCTGGCCAAGCGCTGCGAGGTGCTTCTCGACGGGGCCCAGCAACGCGTTGAAGCCGCCCTCGGCTCCGCTGACGCTGACACGGACGCACCTGAAGCCAACGACGATTCTGGTGAAGGCGGAGAGAACTAGGAGGTAGCTGGAGCCTGCGCCACCTCGTGCGGCAGCGGCTCTGTTCTGATCGCAGTGGCGAGCAGCTCGCGGAACTCGTCCTCACTTGCTTCGCCTTTCACCAGAAGGCGCACATCTCCGAGCTCGAGGACCCACAGATCGCGGACATCGGCTTCCTCGGAGGTGTAGACGGTGGCGTAGGTGTCACGAGCGGCGTCGATAGGCTGCGTGCCCGTTTTCTCACGCGGCGAGGAATCCACGCGCTGGACTGCGGTCTCCACATCCGCGTCTGTTTGGGTGAGCTGCAGATAACCTTCCTGCGGGGTGACCCACCCAACGACCGGTGCGGGGCTCTCACCGATTGTGGAGCGGCGCGCCGAGTTATTCACCCAGCCCTCCGGCATCAGCGGAAAACGCACCGGAAAATCTACCGCGCGTGCCTCCATGCCCATGAATGTCGCGCCGTCAACCTCCTGGACGGGCCCGTTCTCCGGGCGCCCCGGGTTGAAACTGCACATGCCGGTGAAACCGACAGCGCCCACCATCAGCAGCACAATGACAATGACGTTGATCGTCATGTCCCTGCCATCCTGGAAAATCCGGGGTTTCTCCTTAGCCACGCTAGCCAGTATGGCATGTCCCCCGATTACGCCCGAAATACGGCCACCGTCCCCCAATCAGCCCCAATCAGGTGAGAAACCAGACATGCCGGCCAGCTAAAAGTGCCAGAATGGGTGCAGAGGTGACATCATTTCACTGAATTATTTCACTGAAATTCACCGCAGAATCACCCCCCCACCCAATGCCCAGGAGGCGCACACAATGTCCAACCCCGTTGAAGCTCCGGACCGCAACCTCGCGATGGAACTCGTTCGCGTGACCGAAGCGGCGGCGCTCGCGTCCGGCCGGTGGGTCGGCCGCGGCAAGAAGAACGAGGGCGACGGCGCCGCAGTCGACGCAATGCGCAAGATGATCAACTCCGTAAACATGGACGGAGTCATCGTCATCGGCGAGGGCGAGAAGGACGAGGCTCCGATGCTCTTCAACGGCGAGAACGTCGGCAACGGCCAGGGTGCCGCGCTCGATATCGCCGTGGACCCCGTCGACGGCACCCGCCTGATGGCTGAGGGACGCCCGAACTCCATTTCCGTCATCGCCGCAGCTGAGCGCGGCACGATGTTCGACCCGACGGATGCCTTCTACATGAACAAGATCGCCGTCGGCCCCGAAGCCGCCGGCGCAATCGACATCACTGCTCCGGTGTCGCACAACATCGAGGCTGTGGCGAAGGCCAAAGGCATTGAGACCCGTGACGTCACTGTCGTCGTGCTCGACCGCCCCCGCCACTCCCAGCTGGTTTCCGAGATCCGTGAGGCCGGAGCGAAGGTCCGTTTCATCATGGACGGCGACGTCGCCGGCGCCATCGCCGCTGCCCGCAACAACAACTCCATCGACATCGCCATGGGTGTCGGCGGCACCCCGGAGGGTGTCATCACCGCCTGCGCGCTCAAGTGCCTCGACGGCGAGATCCAGGGCATGCTCGCGCCGCAGTCCGACGAGGAGCGCGAGAAGGTCCTCGCCGCCGGCCACGACCTTGACCGCGTCCTGGGCATCAACGACCTTGTCAGCTCCGACAACTGCTTCTTCGCCGCCACCGGCGTGACCAACGGCGACATGCTCCGCGGTGTCTCCTACCGCTCCGACGGTGCCACCACCCGCTCCCTGGCCATGCGCTCCAAGTCCGGCACCGTCCGTCTCGTCGAGTCCCGCCACAAGCTGACCAAGCTCCGCGAGTACTCCGTCGTGGACTACTCCGGCCCGGGCAACTAGAGCGATTCCGCTACGACTCGGACATACGGAAGCAGCGGCACCGCCGCCTCCACGTCGCCCCCTCAATGCGGGGGCGACTTTCGGTCTTTTCGGCCCCTCTCAACCCCCGGTTGGGCATAATTGCGGGTGGAAAGGCACGCTCGGGCACGCGCCCTTACCGGCACCACCCGAGGACGTGCACGCGACGAACGCAAAGGATGATTATGGCTGATCAGGAATACCGCATCGAGCACGACACCATGGGTGAAGTGAAGGTGCCCGCTCAGGCCCTGTGGCGCGCACAGACCCAGCGCGCGGTGGAGAACTTCCCCATTTCCGGCCGCGGGCTCGAGGCACAGCAGATCCGCGCACTCGGCCTGCTCAAAGCTGCCTGCGCGACCGTGAACAAGGCATCCGGCGACCTCGACGCAGCCAAGGCTGACGCGATCGTAGCCGCCGCGAAGGAGATCGCAGACGGCCAGCACAACGACGAGTTCCCGATCGACGTGTTCCAGACCGGTTCGGGCACCTCGTCGAACATGAACACCAATGAGGTCATCGCGTCCATCGCCAAGGCGAACGGCGTGGAGGTCCACCCGAACGACGACGTGAACATGGGCCAGTCCTCCAACGACACGTTCCCGACCGCGACGCACGTCGCCGCCACCGAAGCTGCAGTCAACGACCTCATCCCGGGCCTGAAGGTCCTGCAGGAGTCCCTGGAGAAGAAGGCCAACGAGTGGAAGGACGTGGTCAAGTCCGGCCGCACCCACCTCATGGACGCTGTCCCGGTCACCCTCGGCCAGGAGTTCTCCGGTTACGCACGCCAGATTGAGCTCGGCATCGCACGCGTCAAGGCCACTCTCCCGCGCCTGGGTGAACTGCCGATCGGCGGCACCGCCGTGGGCACCGGTCTGAACACCCCGGCCGACTTCGGCGCGAAGGTCACCGAGGAACTCAAGAACCTCACCGGCGTCCAGGAGCTCACCGAGGCCGAGAACCACTTCGAGGCGCAGGCCAACCGCGACGGCCTCGTCGAATTCTCCGGAGCAATGCGCTCCGTCGCAGTCTCCCTGTACAAGATCGCCAACGACATCCGCCTCATGGGCTCCGGCCCGCTGACCGGCTTCGCCGAGATCCACCTGCCGGACCTCCAGCCGGGCTCCTCCATCATGCCGGGCAAGGTCAACCCGGTCCTGTGCGAGACCGCTACTCAGGTCTCCGCCCAGGTCATCGGTAACGACGCCGCTGTCGCGTTCGCCGGCACCCAGGGCCAGTTCGAGCTCAACGTGTTCATCCCGGTCATGGCACGTAACGTCCTCGAGTCCGCACGTCTGCTGGCCAACACGGCACGTCAGTTCGCCACCAAGCTTGTCGACGGCATCGAGCCCAACGTCGAGCGCATGCAGACCCTCGCCGAGTCCTCCCCGTCCATCGTGACCCCGCTGAACTCCGCCATCGGTTACGAGAACGCCGCGAAGGTGGCTAAGACCGCCCTGAAGGAAGGCAAGACGATCCGCCAGACCGTCATCGACTTGGGCTTCATCGGCGACGACCTCACCGAGGAAGAGCTGGACCGCCGCCTCAACGTCCTGGACATGGCCAACACCGACCGCAACTAAGATTCCCGCGCGCCTCGGCGCGCTCGAATCCCCCGCTTCCCTCGCAGCTCCCTGTGGCGCTGCGGGGAGGCATCCACACCCTGGCAGTGCAACGCTGTCAGGGTTTTTGGGATTCAAGGGAGCGTCGATAAGCGCGATCTTGCACTTTTTTGCACTCGGTGTAATCTAGCTGCTCGTGGAAAGAGCGAAAAGACGGGAGGAAACGCGCCGGCGAATCATCGACAGCGCGACGGACCTCGTCGAACAACACGGATTCGACAACATCACCGTCGAGGACATCTGCGCTGAAGCCAGCATCTCCCGGCGCACCTTCTTCAACTACATGGAGAGCAAAGACGAGGCCGTCCTCGGCCCGGCGCCTCTCACCGTCACCGACGACGCGCTGCGGCGCATCGCCGAGACGCAGGCAGACAACCTCGTCGCTCTCATCATCTCCGAAACCAGCCTCACCGACGCCGAGAAGCCGGACCGCGCCACTCTCGAACGGCGCCGCCGTATCTTTGCCGCGAACCCGTCGCTGGCGAACATCGCGCTCGCCCGGCGGCGGGCCACACTCCTCGCCATCGCCGACGCGCTTGAGGAGCATTTCGAACGCTACCCTGAAGACCGGTTGGCACCCGAACGCCCCGCCATCGCCGAAATCCACGCCATCGTCGAACTCGTCCAAAACGCGGTGAGCATCTCCGCCTTCAACCCCGAATTCTCCGACCCCGACCACGACCTGCGCGACAACGTCCGCAGCGCCGCGGCGTTCATCACCGACCTCGCAAGGAAACTCGAATGGTAGAAACCAAGGAAAAGGGCCCTAACATCGGGCTCGTCTTCACCGCGCTGCTGATCACCATGCTGATGAGCTCGCTCGGGCAGATGATCTTCTCCTCCGCCCTGCCCACCATCGTCGGCGAGCTCGGCGGCGTCGAGCACATGAGCTGGGTCATCTCCGCGTTCATGGTCACCATGACCATCGCGCTGCCCATCTACGGCAAGCTTGGCGACGGTCTCGGCCGCAAGTGGTTCTACATCTCCGGCATCGCCTTCTTCGTCATCGGCTCCACCCTCGGCGGCTTCGCCAACACCATGACCCTGCTGATCATTGGCCGCGCCGTCCAAGGCTTCGGTGCCGGCGGCATGATGATCAATTCCCAGGCCATCATCGCCGAGGTCGTACCTGCCCGCGAACGCGGCAAGTACATGGGCGTGATGGGTGCTGTCTTCGGCATCTCCTCGGTTCTCGGCCCCGTGCTCGGCGGCTGGTTCACCGACGGCCCGGGCTGGCGCTGGGGTCTGTGGATGAACATCCCGCTTGGTCTGCTCGCCATCACTGTCGCGTCGATCGTCCTCGACCTGTCCAAGGGCCACCGGGATAACTTCCGCTTCGACTGGCTCGGTGCGTCGCTGATGGCCGTGGCGACGTCCACACTCATCCTCGCCACCACCTGGGGCGGCCTACAGTACCCGTGGGGTTCCGCCCGCATCATCGGCCTGCTGGTCACCTCGGCTATCGCCGCAGCCCTCTTCGTGGTAGTTGAGCTGCGCGCCACCGACCCGCTCGTGCCCATGCACCTGTTCACCAACCGCAACATGGCGCTCACCACCGCAGCCAGTGTCGTGCTGGGCATCTCCATGACCGGCGTGATGGCCTACCTGCCGACGTACCTGCAGATGGTCCACTCCATGACCCCGACCGAGGCCGGCCTCATGATGATCCCGATGGTCGGCGGCATGATCATCACCTCCATCGGCATCGGCGCCTTGATCAGCCGCAGCGGGCACTACAAGGCGTACCCGATCGTGGGTCTCGGCGTCGTCGCCGTGGGCTGCTTCCTGCTGTCGCGCCTCACCGTGGATACGGACCTTCTGACCCTCGGCTTCTACATCTTCATCTACGGCTTCGGTCTGGGCATGGTCATGCAGGTCCTCATCCTCATTGTCCAGAACTCCTTCCCCATTTCTGTCGTGGGCACCGCGACGGCCGCCAACAACTTCTTCCGCCAGATCGGCATGTCCGTCGGCGCGTCCGTCGTGGGCACCGTCTTCATCCACAACATGCAGAAGAACATGGAGGACAGGCTGCCGGAAGCGCTCGCGCAGCTCGGCCCGGAAGGCGCGAGATACGCCGAGGCCTTCCAGGGCGGCGGCACCCAATCCATGACGCCGGGCGTGGTCAACCAATTGCCGCAGCCGCTTCACGACGCCATCGCCACCTCCTACAACGACGGTTTGACCCCCATCTTCGTGCTGCTCATCCCCTTGGTGGTCGCAGCAGCCCTACTCCTCCTCCCGGTGCGCGAGGACACGCTGAAGGAGACCGTGGAGTAATTTCTGGGGGCGGTGTCACGCATTAAGCCCGTTGCTGGTGGGGTCCAGCAACGGGCTTTTTGGTCCGTGTGGGCGGTGTGCGCTATTCCGCCTCTACCTCCGCTTTCGTTTCCACTTCCGCATTCATTTCAGCGGCGGGCTTCTTGCCCGGCTTCGGCAGCAGCAGCTCGTAGATATCCGTGTCGCGCCACGTGCCGGCCAGCTCACCGTAGGTCATCTTGGCCATCTGGTGGTACGTGCCCACTTTGACGAAGCCGCGGGACACATGAAGTCCAGCGGAGCCCTCGTTCTCCGGGAAGATCCACGAGTGGATGGCCCACTTGTTCAGGTCCTTGCACGTCTGGATGAGCTTGTCTAACAGGGCACCGGACACACCGCGGCCGCGGGCATCCTCGTGGGTGTAGATCGAGTCCTCCACAACCCCGTGGAACACGGAGCGTGTGGATGCCTGGGCGGCGGCGACCCAACCGAGCACCTTCTCGTCGTTGTCCGCTTCGACGGCGACGAAAACGGTCTCGATGAACTTGTTCGTGGCAAACTTCGCCCACGTCGGCCCCTCAGTCTCGTACGAAGCGTGGCCTGTCCCCAGACCCGATTCGTAGATGTCGCGGACCTGCGGGTAGTCCTCAGGCCGGATGGGGCGGATCCTGAAATCGCGATTCGACATGGCGACCATCGTACAACCGCCTTCCTCTGCCTGTGAATCACCCGCCTAGGCGTGATCCTCGAGCAGGTCGGTGACCAGTTCGGCAATCGGCGAACGCTCAGAGCGCGTCAACGTGACATGGGCGAACAGATCCTGCCCCTTCAGCTTCTCGATCACCGCCTGCACCCCGTCATGGCGCCCCACCCGCAGGTTGTCGCGCTGCGCGACATCATGGGTGAGCACCACGCGAGAGCCACGGCCGAGTCGAGAGAGCACCGTCAGCAAAACGTTGCGCTCGAGGGATTGGGCTTCGTCGACGATGACGAACGCGTCGTGAAGCGAGCGCCCGCGGATATGCGTGAGAGGCAGCACCTCAAGCAGATCACGTGCGGCGACTTCCTCCAACACGTTGTCCGACACGACACCCTCCAAAGTGTCGTACACGGCCTGGGACCACGGGTTCATCTTCTCCATCTCGTCGCCCGGCAGGTAGCCCAGGTTCTGGCCGCCCACCGCATACAGCGGGCGGAACACGATGATGCGCTTGTGCTCCCCGCGCTCCAAGACCGACTCCAGTCCCGCACACAACGCAAGCGCCGACTTACCGGTTCCGGCGCGGCCGCCGATGGAGACGATGCCGACGGTGTCGTCGAGAAGCAGATCGAGCGCGACCCGCTGCTCCGCGCTCCTGCCGGACAACCCGAATGCGTCGGTGTCGCCGCGCACCAGCTTCACACCGCCGCTCGGCGCAACGCGAGCAAGTGCTGACTGCGAGCCCGCATTCAGCGTCAACCCGCAGTGCACCGGGAGGTCGCCTGTGTCGACGGCCGCGAACCCCGTGGCGTACAGCTCGTCGATCTCTTCCCCGGAGACCTCCAGCTCAGCCATTCCCGTGTAGCCGGTCAGCACAACGTCCTGCGCACGGTACTCTTGCGCCGCCAAACCGACCGCGCCCGCCTTCACACGCAGCGGCACATCCTTGGTCACCAAAACGGTGTCCTTGCCCTCCTGCATGAAGTTGTAGGCGCAGGCCAGAATGCGGTTGTCGTTCTCCGGCCCCCGCAGCGCGGCAGGAAGATTCGACTGGTCCTGGTGGTTCAGCTCCACCCGGACGGTGCCGCCGTCAACGTTGACAGGCATAGGCTCATCCAGCCGGTCGTAGTCCTGGCGCAGGTCCTCCAAAAAGCGAAGAGCTTGGCGGGCGAACCAGCCAAGCTCTGGGTGATGACGTTTCTGCTCGAGTTCGGTGACCACCACGAGCGGGAGGACAACGCTGTGCTCCGCGAACTTCCTCAACGCCCACGGATCGGACAAGAGAACCGACGTGTCGAGCACGTACGTTTTCAATGCGGTAGGCGAGGTGAGTTGCTCCGGATTGCGGCCCGCGCTTTCCATCCGAGTCGATCGAGCGCCGGCAGTGTCAAGTTGGCTAACAGAAGGGTCAAACATGAACTTGCTCCCCTATTGCGGTTGCTGGTAGTCAGGACCGTTCCTCTCGGTGCCTGACACCCGCCACACTAAGGGAGCAAGGTGTAAATTACATCGATGTAAGGTTAACTTCCGTTAAACCTCAATCGTGCAGGTCATTAGCTGATTTTAGCGGTGAACTCGCCGTTCTCCTCGAGCCACTCGATGGTGCCGTTCTGGAACTCCTGGATCCAGCCGTTGTCGTCGGAGCGCTTGTCCTCAGCCTTCAGCGGCAGACCGATTTCGTTCTTCAGGCCGCCGTCCTTCTTCCAAGTCTTGGCGATCTCGCCGACAACCGGCACAGCACCCGTCTCCTCGGAGTAAACGATGTTCTTCTCAGCGTCGTACTCGATGAGCGTTGCGCCGTCCTCAGTGGTCTCAACGTTGAACGGGTCGCCCCAGTTGCCCAGGCCGAGCTCCCCCGGAGCGTTAGCGGCGGCTGCCGGAACGACGACCTTCTCGCCATCCTGAGTGGTGATCTCGGTGGTCTCGCCGTCAGCGGCAGCAGCGTCAGAAGCGTCTGCAGACTCGGAAGCGGACTCAGTTGCGGTATCGCCCTCTGCGGTCGCGGAGGTGACGGTAGCAGTGTCGGTCTCGGTCGCCTCGACCTCGGTGACCTCGCCCTCGTCGTTGGAGCAAGCGACCAAGCTAGCGGACAGAGCGATCGCGGCGGCAGATGCAGCAAACTTGCGGTTCATGTTTTGAGTATCCCTTCGTAAACAATTTCTAATGTTGTCCGTTCACCATTATGCAAACTTTGCTTTACCTCCGAGTTTTCCTCACCCCCTTTTTGGGGTGTTTTGACCCAAACCCCTTGCGCTGGCCACTGTTTTTGCCTTTAACTTTACGGTTCGCTTCCGTACGCCCGCGCCCTGCTTTCTGCGTCTCGGCGCCCCTCGAAGAGTTCCGCGTCCTCCCCTTCGCCACACCCACGAAGTCCTGGATCGCAACCGAGTCTTTCTCCACTTCCCACACCAACCCGATGCGCGTCGCGGAGCCTTCTGTCGCGGAGCCTTCTTCCGCGCCCCCTGCCCTGTCTTCCACCTCGGAATCAAGCAGTTCGAGCACAACGACCTGCTTCTTCGACAGCACCTTGAGCAGCGGTGCCGGGGCGAAAGCGATACCGACGTTCGCCGCCACCACTTGCAATGCCGCGCGTAGCTCGTCGATGGACCCACCGGATGCAGGCAGAGCCGCGGTATTGTCGTCTGCTCCGTCACGGTTGCCCGTCTCGGTCGAGCTATCGCCGTCCGCACCCACACCTGCGGCGCCGCTTCCCGCGCGGGCTGCCTCGAAGCGGTAATTGACGTGCTCCCCGGCGAGGTCCGAAAGGCGAACGGCCTCCCCCACCTCGGCGTAAACGGAGTCTTTGGGCACAGCTACACCGGGTTTCTCCGCGTAGAGCTGAACTTGGTGGAACCGCTCCCCCGGGGCGCCGACGCGGGGGTCGGGGAGGCGGAGGAGGGCGAGGTCGGCGGAGCCGTCGATAAGCGATGCGAACGGGTCGTCGCTGGGAATTTCCTCGAGCCCGTGATCCGTGGTGTCGCGGTAGCGCGCGAACCATTTCCCTGGTTCGGTTCCGGTGACGAAGGCGAGGCGCAGCATGCCACGATGCTACCGTTTGGGCATGAGCGAACAGCCGTCAAGCACAGCGATGAAGCCCGCCACCGCCGCGAAGAAACTGGGAATCTATCTGCCCGCGACTCCGCAGGAATTCCAGGATGGCGGCGTCACCCACGCGCAGCTGCGCGAGCTGCAGGACACGCCGCCGGAGTGGTTGGTGAAGCTGCGCGCCGAGGGTCCGCACCCCCGCCCCGAAGTGGCGCGCAAGCTGGGCATCAGCATCACGGCACTGAAGAAGAACGGCATGGATAAGCCGCTGACCACGCAGGAAATCAGAGAGCTCCTCAGCGATCAGCCGGCATGGCTGTCAGAAGCCCGCCGCATTCACGCCGAGGAGCGGAGCACAGAAGACTAGAGCATCTTCCAGTCTTCGAGGCCCGGGTAGAGCGGGAAGTCCGCGGCCAGCTTATCGACGCGCCTCCGCAGCCCCTCCACATCCGCATTCTTACCTTGGGCGAGAGCGGTGCCGATGATGTCTGCCGTCTCGGTGAATGCGGCCTGATCGAAACCGCGGGTCGCCAGCGCCGAGGTACCGATGCGCAGACCGGACGTGACCATCGGTGGACGCGGGTCGTTCGGCACGGCGTTGCGGTTGACGGTGATGCCCACTTCGTGGAGCAGATCCTCCGCCTGCTGGCCATCCAGCTCGGAGTTGCGCAGGTCCGCAAGCACGAGGTGCACGTCGGTTCCGCCGGTGAGCACGTCCACGCCGACCTCCTTGCAGTCGGAGGCGGTGAGGCGCTCAGCGAGGATGCGTGCGCCCTCGAGCGTGCGCTCTTGGCGGTTCTTGAACTCCTCGGTGCCCGCGATCTTCAGCGCGGTGGCCTTCGCCGCGACGACGTGCATCAGCGGGCCACCCTGCTGGCCGGGGAAGACAGCGGAGTTGAGCTGCTTGGCGTAGTCCTGCTTCGCCAGGATCATGCCGGAGCGCGGGCCACCGAGCGTCTTGTGGATGGTGGTGGACACGACGTCCGAGTGCGGGACCGGCGACGGGTGCAGGCCGGCTGCGACGAGCCCCGCGAAGTGCGCCATGTCGGTCCACAGGTACGCGCCGACCTCGTCGGCAATCGCGCGGAACGCCGCGAAGTCCACGGTGCGCGGGTAGGCGGACCAGCCGGCGATGATCACCTGCGGACGGTGCTCCAGCGCCAGCTCACGGACCTTGTCCATGTCGATGAGCATGGTCTCCGGGTCCACCTCGTACGCCACGACGTTGTACAGGCGGCCGGAGAAGTTGATCTTCATGCCGTGGGTGAGGTGACCGCCGTGCGCGAGGGACAGACCCATGATCGTGTCGCCCGGCTTGATCAGGGCGTGGAGGACGGCTGCGTTCGCCTGGGCACCGGAGTGCGGCTGGACGTTGGCGTACTCGGCACCGAAAAGCGACTTCGCACGGTCGCGCGCGATGTCCTCGATGATGTCGACGTTCTCGCAGCCACCGTAGTAGCGGCGGCCCGGGTAGCCCTCCGCGTACTTGTTGGTCAGGACCGAGCCCTGAGCCTGCAGCACGGCGCGCGGAACGAAGTTCTCCGACGCGATCATCTCCAGCGTGTTGCGCTGGCGGGACACCTCCCCGAGGATCTGCTCGTATACGTCTGGGTCGAGCGAAGCGAGGTCTTGGTAGCGGAAGTCTTCAGACATGTTCCGGTGTTCCTTTCGGTACGGCTGTTGTGCGCCAGTATGCACCACTTCACTTTAGACACGGCCCTTCACGCAGAGCCACGCACCCACAGGTGCAACAATGGAGCGCATGCCGCGACCCGCTGACCCGAGCCCGTACCTGGATTTTCCGCGCGACGCGTGGCGCGAACGCCGCGCACACATGCCGCAAGTTATTGACGAAGCCGATCTGGAACAGCTCCTCGGCATCGGCGAGAGCATGGATTTGCAGGAGGTCGCTGACATCTACCTGCCGCTGTCGCGTCTCATCCACCTGCAGATCCGCGCGCGGCAGAAGCTCACGGCTGTCACGGAAACGTTTCTCGGGGAGAATCCGGGGCACGTGCCTTTCATCATCGGCATCGCGGGGTCGGTCGCGGTGGGCAAGTCGACGACGGCGCGCGTCCTGCAGGCGCTTTTGCAGCGGTGGGATTCGCACCCGCGGGTGGACCTTGTCACCACGGACGGTTTCCTACTGCCCGCCGAAGAGCTGCGCGCGCGGAATTTGATGTCGCGCAAGGGCTTCCCGGAGTCGTACAACCGGCGCGACCTGCTGCGTTTCGTCACCGAGGTCAAGGCGGGGCGCGATAACGTCAAAGCTCCCGTCTACTCGCACGACGCGTACGACATCATCCCCGGCGAGTACCAGGTGGTCGACCACCCGGACATTCTGATCCTCGAGGGCCTCAACGTCCTTCAGACGGGCCCGACGCTCATGGTGTCGGATCTGTTCGATTTCTCGGTGTACGTGGACGCGCGCACGCAGGATATTGAGAAGTGGTACATCGACCGTTTCATCAAACTGAAGAACACGGCGTTCCGCCGGCCGGGGGCGCACTTCGCGCGGTTCGCGGACTTGAGCGACGAGGCGGCTGCCGTGGAGGCCCGCCGGATTTGGCAGACGATCAACCTACCGAACCTTGTGGAGAATATTCAGCCGACCAGAGTGCGCGCGTCGCTCGTCCTCTCAAAAGCAGCGGACCATTCGGTTCAGCGCGTGCGCATGCGCAAAATGTAAGGAGCAGTCGCTTATCGACGCTTACTTCCCAAACCTCCTCGACCTCTGCGAGTAGTCCCTCAGCGCACGCAGGAAGTCGATCTTGCGGAAGGCCGGCCAGTACGTGTCGGTGAACCAGATCTCCGAGTACGCCGACTGCCACAGGAGGAAGCCTGAAAGTCGCTGCTCTCCTGAGGTGCGGATCACCAAATCCGGGTCCGGCTGACCGGAGGTGTAGAGGTGGGCGGAGAGGGATTCGACGGAGACGCCGTCGGCAAGCTTTTCTGCGGGAACTCCCTCCGAGACTTTGGCGTCGATGAAATTCTTCACGGCGTCCACGATCTCCTGGCGCCCGCCGTAGCCCACAGCGATGTTGACCACGATGCCGGTCTTGTCCTCCGTGGCAGCCGCCGCTGAGCGCATGCGGTTGGCCACCTTCTCCGGCAGCAGGTTGAGGTGCCCGACGAGGCGGATGCGCGCCTCGTAACCGTCTCCCGAGAGCTCGTCGACAACACCCGAAATGATGTCGTAGAGCAGCTGCACCTCTTCTTCGGTGCGCGAGAGGTTCTCGGTGGACAGCAGGTAGATGGTCACGACCTCGACGCCCATCTCCGCCGACCACTGCACCAGCTCCCCGATCTTGGCCGCCCCGACGCGGTGCCCGTGGGAGATGTCCTCGAAGCCGGCTTCGCGCGCCCAGCGCCGGTTGCCGTCCGCCATCACGGCGATGTGCTTCGGACGCTTCACGCCTTGGAGTTCGCGCTTCAACCGCTTCTCGTAGAGCGGGTACAGAAGTCGGTCGAGCATAGTCACGCGCTCCAGTTTACTCCGGTCGAGTGGTCGAGCCACCGCGATCCGGCGAGCCAGATCTGGGCACAACCGAGCCGGGCACCCCGCCCCGTTTCCGGGAGGTACCTAGAAAAACGTCTTCTTACGGCGGTCCAGGAGCCCTTCGGCTGCCATGGCTTCGTCGACAGCCTTCTCGTCGAACACGTCCAAGCCGCGTTCTTCCGCGAACCGCTTGCGGCGCAGGAAGCGCGAGTAACGGCGGTGGAACGCCCACCCGATTAGCAGGATGACCACCATCAGGCACACGACGATGAGCGCGCCGATCGGCTCTGCTTTGCCGAACTCCGGTCCGACCGGCGCGTCTTTATTCATCTGCTGTGCAAGCACTACAACCGCCTGGGAAGCCGAGGGGCCTAAAGCATCGATACCGAACGTCTCTCCCAACGTCGCTCCCAACGTCACTGTCGCTCTCCTTCACTTTCGGCAGTAGGTCCGGCAACTGTTTCGGCCTTCGCGTCGGCCGCTTCGGCGCTGCCGATGCCGGCGAACAAATCAGTCTCCGGCAACGCGGTCTGAACGCGGGTCTGCGCCAGCTCGAATTCCTCGGTCGGCCACACTTCCTGCTGGACTTCGACAGGGCTGGCCAAAAACGCGCCGGCCGGGTCGATTTGGGTGGCGTGGGCGGTCAGAGCTTCCGCGCGGTTGGGGAAATACTCGCTGCACTCCACCTGGGTAGTCACACGCCGCATGATGTCGGAGGCGTTCTCCTCCCAGCGCTTGAGCATGGGTTCGTAGGGGCTGGGCTTGCCTTCGTCGATAAGCCGGTCATGCAGAAGACGCATGCGCTGTGCCACGAAGCCGTGGCTGTAGTAGAGCTTCAGCGGCGTCCACGGCTCCCCTGCCTCGGGCACGAAGTCGGGGTTGCCGGCTTCCTCCCACGCGATCATCGAGATTGTGTGCACCATGATGTGGTCCGGGTGCGGGTAGCCGCCGTTCTCGTCGTAGGTGATGATCACATGCGGGCGGAACTCGCGGATCTTGGCCACGAGCACCTTGGCCACCTCGACGGGGTCCTCGAGGGCGAAGCAGCCCTGCGGAAGCGGGGGCAGCGGGTCACCTTCGGGCAAGCCGGAGTCCTCGTAGCCCAGCCATTCGTGCTCGACGCCCAGAGCTGCCGCGGCCGCCGCCATCTCTTCGCGGCGAATCTCCGTCATCCGCTCGATGATCCCCGGCTTATCCATCGCCGGGTTGAGGATGTCGCCGCGCTGCCCGCCGGTGCAGGTGAGCACCTTCACGCGGTTGCCCTCGTGGGCGTATTTCGCCATCGTCGCGGCGCCCTTGCTGGACTCGTCGTCCGGGTGCGCGTGGATGGCCAGCAAGCGGTATCCGGTCACTTAGTGTTCCACCTCTACTTGGGGTTAAGGTTGATCGCGAAACAAGTTTAGTACCTCACCCGACGAGAAAGAGCATCCACCGTGGCCAAGCCCGCTTCATCCCCGAAGAGCCGCGGCGAGCGCACCGGCAGCTCGCGCACCCGCTACGGCAGCACCGCCGCCACCCCCGCCGATGCCGCCCCGTCCCGCACGGTCGGCAAGATCATCGCTGTCGTCAGCGTCCTGTTTCTTGTGCTCATCCTCGTCTTCGTCGGCCGCTACATCACGCAGCGCCGCGCGGAACCCATTTCGGCGAGCCTCGTCGCGCACGAGCGTATCGACGACACCACGTCCCGCGTCTGGTTCGACGTCTCCCGAAACGACCCCGATGTCCCCGGCTACTGCATCATCACCTCCCTCAACTACGAGAGAGCCGAGATCGGGCGCCGCGACGTCGTCCTCCCCGGCGGCGGCGAGGAGCAGACACGCATGTACGTGGACATCCCCGTCCGCGACATCCCGGTCTCAGGCGGAGTGTACGGATGCTCCACCACAATCCCGTCGTTCCTCGACGCGGGGGAAGAGTACGTGGAGGCGAGGTAGGAGGCGTCGATAAGCGATGCTCATGTTACGATTCCGAACGTCTATTTAAACGAACGTGAGGAAACGAGCGAACTCCATGGCTGAAAAGCAGCAGCAGTACATCACCCCGGAAATGAAGGCGAAGCTCGAGGGCGAGCTGCAGCAGCTCATCGACAACCGCCCGGTGATCGCCGCTGAGATCAACGAGCGCCGCGAAGAGGGCGACCTCAAGGAAAACGCCGGTTACGACGCCGCACGCGAGCAGCAGGACCAGGAAGAAGCCCGCATCAAGCAGATCTCCGAGCTGCTGGCCAATTCCACCACCGAGCGTTCCGGCATGGTCGAAGGCATGGCCGTCGTCGGCTCCGTCGTACACGTCTACTACGACGGCGACGAGGACGATAAGGAGACCTTCCTGATCGGCACCCGCGCCGCGTCCACCGACAACAAGGACCTGGAGACCTACTCCGAGCAGTCCCCCCTCGGCGCCGCCGTCCTCGGAGCCACCGAAGGCGAAACCCGCACCTACACCGCCCCGAACGGCCGCGAGATTTCGGTCACGATCGTCTCCGCGAACCCGTATGATTCGGTTAAGGCCAAGACCCCGCGCGCGAACTAATCAAGCACTCAACGCTTATCGACGCTTCACCTAACCCCCAACCCCATAAGGACCCCGCAGTGACTACCCGCACTCCCCGCCAGGTTGCCGCCCTCGCTCTTGCTGCCGCCGCCGCTTTCGGCGTGACCGCCTGCTCCCCGCCGCACCAGCAGGACTCTGCCCAGAAGGTCGACACCGCGACCAGCCAGAACCCGAACTCCCTGCCGGACGCCGGCCAGACTGGGGGCACCGCCACGGCGTCCGCGACCAACGTCACCGACGCGAATGCGTCCGCCGAGGCCACCACCACCGCCGAGCGCGCCGCTGCGAATGCCGCCGCCGATGGCACCCCACTGTTCATCAACTGCGAGACCGAGGCGGAGCACAAGCCCAACACGATTGTCTTGAACTGCAAGGACAAGAACGACGTCGCCGAGAAGATCACCTGGGACGAGTGGACCGACGAGATCGCCCACGGCACCGCCACCCGCAACATCAAGGACGTCGACCGCGTCGTTGAGAACGCGCAGATCACCCTGTCCTCCCCCGAGGTAGTCAACGGCGCTCTCGTGTTCACCCAGGTTTCTATCGACGGCGCGAACGTTCAGCCCCAGACGACCTACTAGATCCTCCGGAGCTCCGATAGCGCGCCTTCGCCGCGTAGCACCCCTGCCCCGCCCATTGCTGATCCTTTCAGCCGGCGGGTGCAGGGGTTTTCTCGTACGCGGCGTTGTGGGCATGCTTGTAGGGCCGGTGGGCATGCTTCGCCCCCGGCCGTCCCGGTTGTCCCAGCTCGTGTTTCGGCTGTGCGTCTACTGCCCGCAGCTTCCAGCTATTTCCGCAGCTTCTGGCTTCCTCCCGCTACCGTGGTTGCCGTATGGTTCGGGTTATTCTCGTTGTTTCCCGAACAACAGGTGCATGGCACCGTATTGGTGGGTGGTGTTCGCCGCCGGTCGTCCCCTGGGGGATACCCATACCGGGGTTCCGGCCCTGATCTCGATGCGTCCCCGGTGTTTGTGGTCCGGGTCATCGTCGTTGGTGCGGTTGTGGTACCTGCACACCACCGCCAGGTTGTCCATGTTGGTCTGTCCGTCGCGTGACCACGCGGTGACATGATGCACCTCGCAATGATCCGCGGCGTGCCGGCACCCCGGCACCGGACACGTTGTGAGTGTTGCTCGGGCAAGGTCACGCTGCTTGGTGTTGGCGAAACGTTTCGTGTCGTACAGGTTCACCGCACCCGCCTGCGGATGGAAGATAGCTACTTCCAGATCCTCACCATGGAACCGGGCCAAATACTCCGCACCTGTCATGGTGGTGCCGTCAGATAGTCCCAGGATGGTGTCGTTGCCCTCACCCTGAAGCGTCCTGGTTTTTGTTCCGCTTATTTAACGCCCAACGTTTGAGCGTCTGATCGTTGATAGTAGGCGTCCTCCATCTCCTGTGGAGTGATATATCCCAGGGATTGATGAAGTCGCTGGTTGTTCCACCAGTGCACCCAGCGAAGGGTGGCGATCTCGACTTCACCGACCGATGCCCACGGCCGGTGGGGATAAATCAGCTCTGTTTTGTAGAGCCCGTTGACCGTTTCAGCCAACGCGTTGTCATAGGAGTCGCCGACGGTGCCGACAGACGGATCGATACCTGCCTGGGTGAGCGCTTCACCGTAACGGATCGAGACATACTGCGAGCCGCGGTCACTGTGGTGGACAAGCCCTTCTGAGCGAAGATCACCAGCGTGATACAGGGCGTGCTCAAAGGCCTCCAACGGCAGTTCATCGGTACGCATGCTCGCCCGAGTCGCCACACCGACGATCTTCCTGGAGTACACATCAGTGATAAACGCGGTGTAGGCAAAACCAGACAAGGTGCGCACATAGGTGATGTCAGCGACCCACAACCGGTGCGGCGCGGGTGCAGTGAAGTCACGGTTGACCAGGTCAGGGCGGCAATCCGGCACGTTGGCCCGAAGCGTTGTCATCGGTGTGCGGCCACGCCTGCGGCCTTGAATACCAGCTTGCTTCATCAAACGCGCGGTCTGATCACGACCGATGTTCCAGCCGGCGCGCTGCATAGCCTTCCACATCTTGCGGACCCCGTAGACGCTGAAGTTGTCCTCGTAGACCCTCACCAATTCAGGAATAAGCAGCGCATCTGACAAACTCCTCGCCGACGGCGCTCGTGCTTTCGCTGCTCGGTAACCGCGAGAGGTGATGAACCCACATTCTGTCTCTTTCAAGGTGCGACAGATAGCCTCGACCCCGAAGCGATCGCGATACGCATCGATGTATTCGATCATCTTCTGGTGGGACGGTCGAGTTCCGCCGCGAAAAAAGCTGACGCGGTTTTCAAGATCTCGTTAGCCCTGCGTAGCTCCTTAATCTCTTTCCGGAGCCGCTTCAGCTCGTCAGCCGCTGACTCGCCGGCGCCAATCTCAACATCGGACGAGGCCATATTCGGCTTCAACCAATCGTTGAGCGTGTGCGCTGGAATGCCGAGCTTTTCACCGATCTCTACGGCTGCACCCCATTTCGAACACCCTTCGAGCTCAACGAGATCCTCAGCCAAACGCACTGCCTTGGCCTTGAACTCGTCACTGTACTTCCTTGGCATGATTCCAATCCTTCTCTAGAAATGATCGGAACTAAACCCAGGACACTTCACCCCGCAGGATCTTGGTGTGCTCCTCAAGCGGGACCACCACAAGCGGGCGGGGCACAGCCTCGGCCACACCACCATCCCCTTTCAAGATCTCCGTGAGTGCTTCGTACATCTGCGGCCCTGCGGGACGATCCGGGTTCAGATCTCGTCGCAGGGCATACTCCAAGGCGGCGATGAAACTGTCGTCACCGGTGGCGGTAAAGGAACGTTTGCCTTTCTTCGGTGTGCTGAACCGGACCGTGGACTCCGGGGCGGGGGTGTCAGCACCCGGATCGGGGATGATGGTCTTCGCCCGACGCTTCAAGGTGTTGTAGTCCCCGCGCACCGACAGCAACGCGAGGCGGAGCCGCCACGTCTCACTTGCCGGTGTGACTGCTTTGAGTTGGTTTTCGATCAACACCAACTGATCCAGAGACTTCCCCGTCTCACGGGCAATGCGGATGGCCTGGGCCTGCTTCCGGGTAAACCGGGTTGCGCCGTAGTAGGCGTTGAAGGCGAGTTTCCAGTCGCGGACGTTGGCGGGGTTAGCACCGGCATCGAGAAGCACCTGGGCATCGAAATGCGCCAAGGCATCAACGGCGCTGCCGGTAGCGCCCACGTGGACTGCGAACTCGTTCATGCCCCACACGCTAAAACCCAACAACCACCAAGGAAAGGACACAGCCCGGAACCTGTGGATAACCGTGGTGACGTGTCAGCGTTCTGTGGATAAACGAAACCGAAAGACGTTCCTGACGTGCGCAAAAGGGCGGTTCCATGAAAGTGACGGGGCGTCGATAAGCATGAAATAGCGGCCCGCACCCGAGGTGCGAGCCGCTCAATCCGCTTGGATGTTGGTGGTTAGTTCCGGTTGAAGTAGGACAGCAGGCGCAGGATCTCGGTGTAGAGCCAGACCAGGGTCACGGCGAGGCCGAGAGCCACACCCCAGGCCATCTTGGCGGGAGCGCCGGTGCGGACAAGCTTGTCGGCGGTGTCGAAGTCCGTGAGGAAGCTCAGGGAGCCGAGGACAATGCAGAAGAGGGAGAAGAGGATGGCAATGGGGCCGCCGTCGCGAAGCGGGGAGCTGCCGGTGAAGATGAACAGCAGCAGGTTGCCCAGCGCGAGAACAGCGACACCGATGATGCAGCCGGTGACGATGCGCGTGAACTTCGGGGTGACGCGGATCGCGCCGGTCTTGTACACGAAGAGCATGCCGGCGAAGACGCCGATGGTGCCCAGGATTGCCTGGAAGATCATGGCGCCCGCATCCTCGCCGCCGATCAGGAAACCGGACAGCAGCATGGAGAAGCCGCCCACGAAGAGGCCCTCGAATGCCGCGTAGATCAAGGTCACGGCGGCGGAGCCGTACTTACGGCCGAAGGAGTGCACGAGGACGGTGATGAAACCGCCGATTGCGCCAACAAAGGTGAGCAGCATCGCCGCTGACTGGTTGACAAAGCCGACGCCGAAGTTCAGCACGGCGAACGCGACGATGACGGCGAGGGTGATGCCGGTCTTGGTCACGATGTCGTCGACGGTGATGGGGCGCTCGGCTGGGGCGCCGTAGCCCTGGCCGAAGTCGGGGGTCTCGCCGTACTGGGTCTGGCCGTACGGGGACTGCTGCGGGTAACCGGCCTGGGGCTGGGCGTACCCGTTGTTCTGCTGGGCCTGCGGGAGGCGCGTCAAGACGGGGTTGTTGGATTTCACGCTTCTTGGGGTCCTTTCTGTTCGTCCAAGCGGTGTTGAAATCGATGTTCGATCATACTATCCAACGCCCCACGGCTCCGTTTCGTTCCCGGTCGGCGCGAAATAGTATGGAGGCATGGCCAAGAGGTGGGGTTTCTTCGGGCGCGGCGCGGGCATGGGCCGCCAGACGGGCGGCGATCACTTGCTCGCCCACCTCGAGCGCGTCGCGGGCGCGGTGCCGGAGGAGATCCACGGCGAGCTCGCGTTTTCGGAGGACATCGCGGTGCTCGTGTACCGCTTCGACACACCTGTCCCCCACTTGCTGTACGTGACGTACGGGTTGTCGCGGACGCGGTCGTCGGTGCCGGTCGCGGGGATCCAGGACGAGCTCACCCTCCGCGTCCCCGACGAGCCGTCCCCGCCCGCGTGGCCTGTGCGGCGGCTGCGCGGGTTGGCGCGGTACCAGCGCGCGTCGGGCTACCCGATCGAGCCCGGCCACTACATGGATTTGCGGGTGCCGGTGTGCGAGGGGGCGTCGCTAAGCGGGTTCATTTTCGTGCAGGACCCGCTGGTCCCCATGCTCAGCGCACCGACGGGTCGGGTCCGCTTCATCGACGCCGTGCCAGTCACCGCGGACGAGCTCGACGCGGCGCTGCGCTGGGACCCACTCAAGTTCGCGGGCTTGCTCGGAGATGCGCTGCCGCTCGGCGTCGGCGCGCACAACAGGGCATCCTTGCTTATCGACGCCTCCTTCACCCACCCCCTCACCTCCCTCACCGAAGCAGACGGTTCCTCCATCGCGGCGGTGTCCTCGGGGTATTTCGCCGTCGATGCGACTGGCCGGATCGACTTGACCACGCACGCCGCCGCGCACCTGCTGCGGGCAATGAAGTGGCGGTTGGGGTATGACCGCCCCTTCGCGGTCGTCGGGGATGCGGCCTGGGCACGGTTCGTTCCCGCCGCGAATCCCGGCACCGAATACGGCGAGGACGCGGTATCAGGCCCGCACCTGACGGTGAGCGTGAACACAGCTCTGCGCCACGAGATACTGGCGGTGCTGGACTCCGAGCCAGGCACGTACCGTCTCACGTCAGCTCCGGTGACCATCCACGTCATTGACCCGGCGCGGTAAAGAGAAGAAAGTGCCCCCACAGGGACTCGAACCCTGACTGAATCGATTTTAAGTCGACTGCCTCTGCCAATTGGGCTATAGGGGCGCAGTCTGCAAGATTCTACGTCACGGTCGGCACGCGGCAGTAAAAAGCTCTGGCGCGTCGCCGCACCCCCGGCTGTTCCTGCTGTTCAGCGTGCACGGGGCAAGGCTTATACTCAGGTGCGACATGACACGAGAATCGACGACCTCATCTTGGTGGTTCCTGCTTCCCTGCGTGGTGGGTGCGCTGGGGCTGTTTTGCGCGCGGCAGGCCGGCGACGGCTCGCCGAGCTTCTACGCGCTGACCGTGTTCACCGCCTGCGTTTACGCCGCGGGCTGGCGGTTCTGGGGCTCGCGCGACGCGTTCGCTGGCCCGCGTGCGGTGCCACAGACTGCGCGCGGCGTCCTGCTCGGCGCGGCACTCGCCGTGGTCTTCTTTGCCGGCGCGCTCGTGGTCGCCCGAATTCCATTCTTGGCGGGCCCGGTGGCGGAGCTGCTGGACACTCCCAACCAAGGCGGGCTCGCACCAACGCTCGCTGTCCTGGTGATCAACGGTATCGGTGAGGAGCTGGTCTACCGCGACATGGTCCCGCGGCAGCTGCGCGCACGGTTACGCACTGACGGGGCATCCGCCGAGGTCAAAGTAGGTGCACTGTCCGTGGGACTCTACTGCCTGGTCACCATCGCGATGGGCGTTCCGCTGCTCGTCTTCGCCGCCGGTGTGCTCGGTGCGGTGTGCTACTACGAAGCCTCCCGGTCCCACCGCCTCTACTCCTCCATCGCGGTGCACCTGACGTGGAGCATCACCATGCTGCTCGTCATGCCGCTCTTCTTCGCCGCCTAGACCACCGGCAACCTGCGACCGCAGTACGCTGGTCATGGTGATCGAGTTCCGTAACGTCTCCAAGACCTACCCGGGCGGCGCGAAGCCAGCGGTGGAGGATTTCTCGCTGAGGGTTGAGGAGGGCTCAACAACCGCGTTCGTCGGCCCGTCCGGGTGCGGTAAAACGACGTTGCTTCGCATGGTCAACCGCATGGTGGACCCTGACACAGGCGCAGTGCTCGTCCGTGGCGAGGACGTGGCCGACTCTGACCCGGTGCAGCTGCGCCGCAGCATCGGGTACGTCATGCAGCACTCGGGCCTCATGCCGCACCGGACGGTCCTGGACAATATCGCGGACGTGGCGCGGCTCAACGACGCGGGCAAAAGGGACGCGCGGAAAAGAGCCACGGAAATGCTAGAGCTCGTGGGGCTCGACCGGCAGCTGAGCGGGCGCTATCCTGCGGAGCTTTCCGGCGGGCAGGCGCAGCGTGTCGGGGTCGCGCGGGGATTAGTGAATGAGCCGGATGTCCTGATCATGGACGAGCCTTTCGGCGCCGTGGACCCGGTCGTGCGGCGCGATCTGCAGCGGGAGATAGTGCAGCTGCGGGACACACTGGCCACCACGATTCTCGTGGTCACCCACGACATCGACGAGGCATTCTTCCTCGGCGACACCGTGGTGGTCCTCGGCGAACAGGCGCGGATCGAGCAAGCGGATAGCCCGGAGAGAATCATGGCGGAACCGGCGAATGAGAGGGTGCGGGGGTTCGTCGATACGCAATCGCGCAGCTTACGCACCGAGCGGCGTGGCGAGGAGACCGTCGTAGTGGATGCGGCGGGCCGCGTGAAAGGGGTGCTCCAGTGAACTGGGCGTGGCTCGCGGACAATGCGGCGATGATCGGCGGACTGGCGTGGCGGCATGTCCTGATCGCGCTGCCGGCGGTCGTGCTCACGTTCGTGTTGGCGGTGCCGCTCGGGTGGGCCGCACACCGCTCGGGACGGTTCCGCGAGGTGATCGTGGCAGCGACGAGTCTGATTTACGTGGTTCCGGGCCTAGCCATGTTCATTCTCATGCCGCTCGTACTGGGCACGTCGATCCTGTCGCCGCTCAATGTGGTCGTAGCGATGACGCTCTACGGCCTCGCGCTCATGGTGCGCAGCGCCGCCGACGCGTTCGACGCGGTGCCCGCGGAGGTGCGGCAAGCTGCGGTCGCGGAAGGCTATTCGCCGCTCAAGCGTGTCCTCGCGGTGGAATTCCCGCTGGCGGGACCCGGTCTCGTCTCCGGCATGCGCGTCGTGGCTGCGTCGACAGTGAGCCTCATCTCGGTCGGCGCGCTCATCGGGGTGGAATCGCTGGGCACGCTGTTCACCGAAGGCTTCCAACGCGCGTTTCCCACCGAGATCATCGCCGGGCTTGTGGGCACCGTCGCGCTCGCGCTGCTTTTCGACGCCGCCTTGAACCTCCTCGCCCGCCTCACCATGCCGTGGAGGTCCTAACGTGCAGCCGCTTATCGACGCCTCCTCCTACCTCACCGACCCCTCCCACTGGTCCGGTCCGACCGGCTTCGGCGCGCGCATTGCCGAGCATCTGGCCTACACAACGCTCGCTGTCCTTGCCGCCGCGCTGATCGCCGTGCCCGTCGGCGTGGCAGTCGGACACAGCCGAAAGGGCGCGAACGCCGTCGTCGCGATATCGGGGGCACTGCGCGCTCTGCCGGAACTGGGGCTGTTGACGTGGCTGGCTATTTCGCTGCCGCGCGGAATCAGCTGGCCGATCGTGCCGTCGCTGATAGTTCTCGTGTTGCTGGCCGTCGCCCCGCTTGTGGCGGGAATTGTCGCGGGTTTCGATTCCGTCGAGCGCGACGTGGTGCTCTCCGCCCGCGCCGCCGGCTACAGCGAGACACAGATCTTGCTCGGCGTGGAACTGCCGCTGGCTGCCCCGGTGATGCTCGGCGGGCTGCGGTCGTGCGTAGTGCAGGTGCTCGCCACCGCGACCGTCGTGGCATACATCGGCCTTGGCGGTCTGGGCCGGTACCTCATCGACGGGCTGGCAGTGCAGGACTACGCGCGAATGGTGGCGGGCGCCGTCGTGGTCACACTTCTCGCCCTCGTCATCGACCTTATTCTCGCCGGCGTGCAACGGTGGGCCACGCCGGCGGGTCTGAACGTTAAGGAGAACGCATGACACGCGTGAAATCTCTCGTGGTGCTGCTGCCGTTCCTGCTCGCCGCGTGCGCGCAAGGCGATCCGCTGGACACCTCCGGATCAGATCAGACCCCCACGGTCGAGGCTGATGCCGGCACGATTGTGATCGGCACCGCCAATTTTCCTGAGGCACAGATCATCGGCCACATCTGGGCGGAGGCGCTCGATAATGCCGGCTTCACGGCCACCGTCGCCCCCGGCATTGGCTCGCGCGAGGTGTACCTGAGCGCACTCGAGGACGGCACTCTTACTGTTGTGCCCGAGTACGCGGGCAACCTCGCTTCCTTCTACGCGGAGCTGCCCGAGCAGGCCGACGAGGCGGATGTGCGCGACACCCTCGCCGAATCTCTTCCCGAGACGTTGGAATTGGGCGAGTTCAGCCCCGCCGAATCCGCCGACGCCTACCGCGTCACCGCCGCGACGGCGGAACGCGGGATCCGCAGCATCGGCGACTTGGACAAGCTGGACCACATCACCATCGCCGCTCCCCCGGAATTCGCGGAGCGACGCTACGGCCCGCCCGGTCTGACATCGGTGTACGGCATCGACCCCGGCAAGATCACGGTCCGCCCGATCTCCGACGGCGGCGGACCGCTCACAGTGCAGGCGCTCGCGGAAGGCGCGGTGGACGCGGCGAATATCTTCACCACCTCGCCGGCTGTGACGGGCAAGGGCGAGAAACCGGACCTAGTGATTCTCGAGGACCCCCTCAACCTCATCCCGCCGCAGAACATCGTCCCAGTGATCCGCGCGGGCGAGCTGCCGCCCGGCGCGCTGGACGTTCTCAACGACGTGAACGCGCGGCTGACCACCCGCGATCTGACCGAAATGAACGAACGTAACGTCGGCGACGAGCGCGCGGAGCCCGCCGCGATCGCGCGGGACTGGGTGGAGGCTACTCGCTGACGGAGAACACGCGCTTTTTCGCCGGCTTCTCCTCTTTAGCGCCCCGGACGGAGATCTCGTCGATGTCGAACATCTGGCTGAGGAAGTCCGCGATCCACTGCAGCAGCTCCTCGTCGCGCAGGTTCGGCGCGTTGAGGGCTTTCTTCGCTCCACCTTCGCGCGGGAACGGCACCTGGAGCGCTTTCGCGGCGGCGCGGTAATTCGACCCGGGGTACAGGCGCTTGAGTCGCACCTGCTTGGAGTCCGGCATGTCCACCGGGTGGAATTTCAGGCGGGTTCCCTGCATGGTGATGTCGGCAATACCGGCGCGACGGGCCTGGTGGCGCAGTCGGGCGACCGCGAAGAGGCGCTGGACTTCCTCGGGCATCTCGCCGAAGCGGTCGACGAGTTCGTCGGAGACGTGGGACAACTCGGCGTCGTCACGCGCGGCGGCGAGCTTGCGGTAGCTCTCCAACCGCAGGCGCTCGGAGTTGATGTAGGTCTCCGGGATGTGCGCGTCGACGGGCAGGTCGATGCGGATCTCCTTCGGGCCTTGGTCGGTGGCGTCGACGACATCGCCGGACATGAGCGCCTTGTAAGTCTCCACGGCCTCGCCGACAAGGCGGACGTACATGTCGAAGCCGACACCGGCGATGTGCCCGGACTGCTCCGCGCCGAGGACGTTGCCGGCGCCACGCATCTCCAGGTCCTTCTGTGCGACGGCGATTCCGGCACCGAGGTCGTTGTTCTGGGCGATGGTGGCCAGACGGTCGTAGGAGGTCTCAGTGAGGACCTTGTCCTTCGGGTAGAGGAAGTAGGCATAGCCGCGTTCGCGGGAGCGGCCCACGCGTCCACGCAACTGGTGCAGCTGGGACAAGCCCATGTTCTGGGCGTTCTCCACGATCAAGGTGTTGGCGTTGGCGATGTCCAGGCCGGTCTCCACGATGGTGGTGCACACCAGCACGTCGAAGTCGCGGTTCCAGAACCCCTGCACAGTCTGCTCAAGGAGCTGCTCCCCCATCTGGCCGTGGGCGACGACGATGCGCGCCTCGGGCACGAGGGTGCGCAGGTGGCGGGCAGTCTTCTCGATGTCGGAGACTTTGTTGTGGATGTAGAAGACCTGGCCGTCCCGAAGCAGCTCGCGCCGGATCGCAGCGGCGACTTGCTTGTCTTCCTGCGGGCCCACGTAGGTGAGCACGGGGTGGCGGTCCTCCGGTGGGGTGGTGATGGACGTCATTTCGCGGATACCGGTCAACGACATTTCCAGGGTGCGTGGGATCGGCGTCGCGGTCATGGTGAGCACGTCGACGTGCGATTTCAGCGCCTTGATGTGCTCCTTGTGCTCAACGCCGAAGCGCTGCTCCTCGTCGACGATGATGAGGCCCAGGTTCTTCCACTGCACGCCCATCTGCAAGAGGCGGTGGGTGCCGATGACGACGTCGACGGAGCCGTCGGCAAGCCCCGCCATGATCTTCTTCGCGTCGGCGGCGGTGGTGAATCGCGACAGTTCGCGGACGTCCACACCGAACCCGTCCATGCGCTGGCTGAACGTGGAGAAGTGCTGCTGGGCCAGCAGCGTCGTGGGCACGAGCACCGCGACCTGCTTGCCGTCCTGGACTGCCTTGAACGCGGCACGGACGGCCACTTCGGTCTTGCCGAAGCCGACATCGCCCACAATCACGCGGTCCATCGGCGTGGGCTTTTCCATGTCAGTCTTGACGGCCTCGATCGCGGCCATCTGGTCTTCTGTCTCAACGAAGGGGAAATTGTCCTCCATCTCGATCTGCCACGGCGAATCTGGCGCGAAGGCGTGGCCCGGCGCGGACGCGCGCTTGGCGTAGAGCTGCACGAGCTCACCCGCGATCTCGCGGACGGCGGCGCGCGCCTTCTTCTTGGTGTTCTTCCAGTCGGAGCCGCCCATCTTGCTCAAGGTGGGCTGCTCGCCGCCGGAGTACTTGCTCAGCAGGTCGAGCGATTCCATGGGGACCCACAGCTGGTCGGCGGGCTGGCCGCGTTTAGCCGGCTGGTACTCGAGAACGATGTATTCGCGGCGGGACGAGTCCTCGCCGGTGCCGATCGTGCGCTCGGCCATTTTCACAAAACGCCCGATGCCGTGGGTGTCGTGCACCACGTAGTCGCCGGGTTTGAGTGCGAGCGGGTCTACGCGGTTGCGGCGGCGCGGGGCGCGGCGTTTAGCGCCAGCGATGTCGCCGACGCGGTTGCCGGTCACGTCGGTCTCGGTGAACACGACGAGGCCGGGGCCGGGGAAAGTGAGGCCGGCGTGGGACAGGGCCTGGTAGAGGGTGACCTGGCCGTCAACGGGCTCAAGACCCGGGGTGGCCACGCGGGCGGAGATACCGTTTTCGCGCAGGCGCTCCGCCATGCGGTCCACGGTTCCCTTCGCCGGTGCGGCGAATGCAGCGCGGCCGCCGCTCTGCAGGTGCAGCTTCACCTGACCGTAGAGTGCCTCGATCTGTTTCGGGTCGCCCTTCGGTGCGGGTGCAGGTTCGAATTCAAGGGGCAACGTCGTGGCGTCGTCCTCACCCGCCGCGAACATGCCGGGGGGAGCGAAGGTCCACCACGCATTGCCCGCCTCGCGCGCGGAGACCTCCAGTGACTCGAAGGAGCGGTAGGAGCTCGCGGACACATCGAGGCCTTCGGCAGCCACAGGACCGTCCGCGCCCATGGCGGCGGCTTCCCAGCCGGCCTCAAGGAATTCCTGGTCAGTGGCCTGCAGGTCGGAGATGCGGGTGCGGACCTTTTCCGGCGAGGTCACCAGCACCACGGACCCGGACGGCATGAGCTCCGGCAGCACCGCGTAGCGGGTGTCTGTCAGCGCGGGAATGAGCGCTTCCATGCCGTCGGCGTAGCTGCCGTCGGAAATGCGGGTCAGCAGCTCGACCAGGGTCCGGTTGCCGGGGTGGGCTTCGGCGAGGGAGGCGGCGCGGGAGGACACGGTGCCGTCGATAAGCAGTTGCCGTGCGGGGTGGAGCTCGGTGCGCGCGATGTCGTCGATGGTGCGCTGGTCGGCGACGGCGAAGGTGCGCATGTCCGTGACTTCGTCGCCCCAGAATTCGATGCGGACGGGGTGCTCGGCGGTGGTCGGGAACACGTCGATGATGCCGCCGCGGGTTGCGAATTCGCCGCGGCCCGACACCATGTCCACGTGGTCGTACGCGAACGAGGTGAGCCGCGCGGTGAGCTCCTCGAAGTCGTAGTCCTCGCCGTGCTCGATCACGATCGGCTCGATGGCGGGCAGCACCGGCTGGCACGTCGCGCGCGCCGACGCCACTACAACGGCAGTTTCTCCAAGCCCGTGAAGAACCTTGTTGCGCGCGCCCACGATGTCCGCGGCGGGCGACAATCGCTCGTGCGGCAGCGTCTCGTACGCGGGCATTAGCGCGACACGCTCGGAACCGAGCAGCGCACCGAGCTCCGCCGCGAGATCCTCCGCTTCGTGTCCCGTCGCGGTGACCAGCAAGACGGGGGCCGTGCGAGCAATCGTCGCGGCCGCCCACGGACGTACCTGGTCAATGCCCGTCACGTGGAGCGACGGCTCCCCCACCCGCTTGCTCAACCCCTTCAGCTTGGGGTCCGTCATCGCCTGGGTGAGCACCCCGGCGAGCATCGGAATATTCTGCGGTTGGCCAGCCATCAAACCCCCTGGTTGAAGCTTCAGTCCGGGCGATAAAAAAGCTTCCCCACCAGGACTCGAACCTAGAATGACGGTACCAAAAACCGTAGTGTTGCCAATTACACCATGGGGAAAGACGGTCAAGAGCTTACCGCATTCGGCGCGCGAGAAGAATTCCGCCCTGTGCGCACGGTACGAGCCAGCTAATCTGAGCCTGTGACGAAGACCAATAAGATCTTGTTGGCTGTGCTGGGGGTACTCCTGCTCATCGCGGCCATCCTCGCCGGCGCAATCGTGGCACGCAGCAGTTTCTTCGGGGCGCGCGGCATCGCTCAGCCGTACAACGAGACGCGTTACAGCGGCACCATCGAGGAAGCGGAGGGGCTTATCGACGCCGCCGATCCCGTCCCCGTCGTACTCGTCGTCCGCTTCCACGACAACGGTCAGACCGGCGAACTGACATCCCCCACTCTAAAGCGGCACTCGACGCTGACGAAGACGGACGCGCACACCTACCGCGAAGAAATCGTCCACGGCGAGGGCGATGACGGTGTCGAGTGGACCTTCGAACCCGGCGACAACAACGCCATGGATGTCAGCTACACCACCCCCGACGGTGCCAGTGCGTCCGCCGAGCTCCCCCAGACCGATCCGGCCGAGAACGCCGGCGAGGTGGGACTCAACCCCAGTGCCCCCGGCGCGGAGCCCGACGGCATCGAGTTCCCCGACCACTCTTGGCGCACCACCGGCCCCATCGAATTGATCCACGCCGACGACCCGGCGCTGAATATCTCCGACACCGTGATTTTCCGCACCGGCACCGACGGCGCACCTCACACCATCACCTATCCGGGGCGCGGCTGCTACGGCGTGCTCGAGGACAGCGAACCTGGGACCAAGACCGAACAGATCTCCGTCGGCGACTGCGAAAGCGGCGGCAAATGGTCCTTCAACTCGGGCGATATCAGCGGCGGCACCGCCACATTCACCTCCGCCGACGGAGCCCTCACCGGGGACCTGAAATTCAGCAATACAGACTGGGACGAGATCGACGGCGAGATCGGCATCGCCCGCTCGGGACCGGTGCTGGACTTCTACCGCGACTTCACCGCGGACGAGGCCGACACGGAGACCCAAGCGCAGGGCTCGTGCGATCCGTCCGCATTCGCTGCGATCATTGAACGGTGGAGCCCCGACGGCACAGTAGTGATGTACTGCGACGGTGAGTGGGCCGTCGCCGGCGCGTGGGGATCCGACGACATTGGCTATTTCCGCTTCGTGGACGGCGAGTGGTCTTCGATCCGGGCAGACGGAAAGACCTCGACGACCCGCCACCCTTGCCACGACACCGATAAACTCCGCGAGGAAGGCGCGCCCGACGAGTTCATCGACAAGCTGATCCCGTGCCAGTGACAGAAAGAGGAACCGCTTTGACGAAACGAAACAAGACCTTGGCGGCCATCTTGGCCGGACTGCTGCTGGTGCTCGCTGTGCTCTTGGCGCTCGTCGCGTACGCCGCCGCCACTCAGGACCCGGAACCTGCAAACGAGCCCGCGCCGACCACAAGCACCGTCGAACAGGACCGGCTCCCCGACCCGGCAGTAACCGGCACGGAACCAGCACAGCCCGGCGGTGATGATGTCCCGACTCCAGGTGTGGCGACGGCACCGTCGGTCGAGCAACAGCCGGGGGACGTCCTCGAGCAGATCCCCACGGCGGGAAACGACGTGCCGCCCGTTGAGGCACCGCAATCCCTGAATTGAAACACCGAGTGAACTGCGATTATGAATAAGACAAACAAAATCCTTCTCGCCGTGCTGGCGGTCCTTCTCCTCATCCTCGGTATTCTCGCCGGACTGGTGTTGAGCAGCGCGAATAAATCAGGTTCAAAAACGATCGCGGAGCCGTTCAACGAGACGCGCTACAGCGGGACGCTTGAAGACGCCGACGGACTTAGCGACGAGCCGGTCCCCGTTGTTCTCGTTGTCCGTTTCCACGACGACGGTGAACGCGGCACCCTGACCTCCCCGACACTCGGCAGCCACAGCGAGCTGAAGAAGATCGGTGAAGGCACATACGAACAGACCAACACCATCACCGCAGACGTAGGCGCGAACACGGGAGCAGCGCCCGCCGCGCCGGGCGGCGGCGACGGCACCAGGTGGACCTTCACGCCGAAGAAGGCAGAAGACGCCGACGCTGATGATACGGGCTCGAGCAGCAAGAGCGACAGCGATGCCGACGAGCCTTCTGCCGCAATGGACATTTCCTACGAAACGCCTGATGGCTCCAACGGCGGCGGTTCTCTCGCCCAGACTGACCCGAAGATTGAGGCCGGTGAGGTGGGGCTCAACCCAGACGTGACAGATGATCTGAACATCGAGGAAGTCGATTTCGGGGAAGGCAAGGTCTTGTCCGTGGGCAAGCCGGTCTTCCAAAAGACCGGTGATGAGCCCATGATGCTGGGCGACGCTGATTTCGGCGCGAAGGAAGCGACAGACGGTCCCCAGACCCAGTACGAGGACTACCCGGTGGTGGAGAACGGAACCATGGACCGCGAAGGCGAGCTCACGGTGAAATTCCGTTTCGGCGATAATTTGACCACCGTCACGTACCCGGAACGCGGCTGCTACGGCGTTCTGGAAATGCACGACGGCGCCCTGACAGAGAAAATCCTCGTCGGTGACTGTGAGAGCGGCGGAACCTGGAAGCTGCTCGAAGGATCCAAGACCGGTGGTGTGATGGAATTCCTCGGCCCGGACAAGTCGTTCATCGGGCGCACCGTCATCCGCAGCACGGAATGGAACGACATCACCGGTGAAATCGGCCTCGGCCTGACTGGCCCCGTGGTGGACTACTACAAGAAAATGCAGGCCCAGGACACCGCAGAAGCATTGACTTCGGAGGCCGCGAAGCCGGACAAGAACGCCGAGGAAGGACGCAACTCCCGCCAGGCACGCGAAATGGCGCACATGACGCCGTGGGGTTACGGCGACCTGGAAATCGGCATGGCTCAGGACGAAGCGTTCGGGCTGGGGCTGAATTCTAGTTCTGTCGGCCCAGCAGACAACGGTGTCGCCGGGTGCACAACGGCGACCTACTCGAAGCTTGGGGTACCGGAGGCAACGGCGTACGTCGAGAATGGCGTTATCACCGCGATCACCAAAGAGGGCGGCAACGCCTACTTTGAAAACCAGCCGATCCGAGCATGGCAACCCGGCGATGATTTCGAAGTCGTCCCGGGACATGAGCCCGAAACCGAGCAGGTCGGCGAGTGGGGTTATAACACGTGGAATCTCGAGGGAGCCAACGGAAATATCCTGCGCATCCGGCTCCTAGGCGCAATCGCGCAGACAACGTACACCGCATATACCCCGGATACCGCCTGCAAGCCATAAGAACACAGAAAGCCCAGCTCCCACGTGGAGAGCTGGGCTTGAACCCTGTGAGCCCTAGTCAAGCAAGTCCAGGTTGGTGTTGCGGCGCAGGCGCAAACGGATGTTGTCGCCTTCCGGGAGGTCGATCCAGATGTCGTCCTCGTCGTCGCTGAAACGCTCCTGGCGGCTCAGGCGGCCGGAGTACTCCGTGCCGTCGTCGTGGGTGAAGCGGATGTTCTTGCCGGTGTAGTCTTCTTCGAAAGTAGCCATGCGCATCAGCTTAAAGTAATTTCGGCCACGGTGCGCTGCGCAAACGGTGCAGTGCCCGTTCGCTATCACGCATCATGAGGGGGATCCCATGGTTGTTCGCCGCCGCCCGTTCATTGCGCTCGCTGTGGCTGGGTGCTTCGCTCTCACCGGGTGCGGTAAGGGTTTGGACGAGCCCAGCGGCCCGATGTTGTCGGTTTCCGCCACCTCACCGACAGCTGCGACGACGACGGAAACGACGTCCTCCGGATCAACGGCATCCTCACCGCAGGAATCCGCCTCACAAGAATCACCTGAGCCAGCGTCTACCAAGAGCGGTTCCATCTTCACGTCCCCGGGCAACGGCTACAACTGCCCCGGCACGGACGCGTGGGTGGAGGACAAGAAGTACTGCACCCCGGAGAACCTCGGCGGAGAGCCTTTCCCGTTTGATGACTGGGAAGAGTGGGATGACTGGGAGCTGGACTCCGACGACGAGTACGACGACTGGGACGAAGACGACGACACGAATGACTCGGATTACAGCGACTACGACGAGTACGAGGACTACGACGACTACAGCGAGTACGACTCCGACTGGTAGTAGCGACCGGCGTTAGTGCGCGTGCTCCCCGAGCGCCGGTTGCTGCCCCGGCTCGACGATGACGTACTGCCCCATCATTCCCTGGTCTTCGTGGTACAGCATGTGGCAGTGGTACATGTACGCCAGCGTGGGGTCCGGATAGTGCCCGAATTCCACGAGCAGCGTCGCGGTCGCCATCGGCGGGATGTAGATCGTGTCGTGCCAGCCGCGGGTGAAAGCGACGTCGCCGCCTTCGACGGATTCGACCATGAACCGCGCGTTGTGGATGTGGAAGTTGTGCGGCCAGTCGGCGTTCTCGTTGGTCACGCGCCAGATCTCCGGGCCGTCGTGGTCGATGACCAGGTCGACGCGGTTCATGTCCATTTTCTGCCCGTTGATCTCGAATCCGCTCAACGTGAACTCGCGCTGGGGCGCGCCAGAAGCATCAGGCTTATCGACGCCCACCAGCTTCCCCGGCACCTCCCCCACCTCAGGCGCGCTCTCCTCCGGCCCGGTGATCTTCAACAGGTCGAAGGTGTCGCGGAGACCGAAGCCGTTGGCGGCGTCTTCCTTGGGCAGGCCGCCGCCGTCGGGCACGCCGTCGCTGCGAAGCATGAGGTCCTTGCCGGGTTCGAGGTCGACGAGGATCTCGGCGCGCTCGCCGGGGCTGAGCAGGATGCTATCCGCTTCTACCGGTGCATCCAGCAGCCCCTGGTCGGTGGCGATGACCTGGAATGATGTGCCAACGACAATGTGGTGGAAGCGCATGGTAGCGCCGTTAACCAGGCGGAGGCGCACCCGGCGCGTGGTGGCGGTGAACTGGGGTTTGGTGATTCCGTTGATCAGCGGCGTGTCCCCCAACAACCCGTAGTCGGGGTCGAAGGTCTCGTCGAGCTTTCCACCTGCGCCGAATTTCGCGTCGGTGATGATGACGGGGATGTCGTCCACCCCGTACTCGTGCGGCAGGTCGAGCGCGTCGGATTCGTCGTCGGCGACGATGAGACCGCCAGCGAGTCCGCGGTAGGCGTGCAGGCCCGACTTGTTGTGCGGGTGCGGGTGGTACCAGCATGTCGCTGCCGGCTGGTCCACATCCCAGGACGGCTCCCACGTCTGGCCGGGGTCGAACATGAGCGCCGGGCCGCCGTCCGCAGCCGCGGGCAGGTGGAGACCGTGCCAGTGGACGACGGTGGGCTCGGGAACGTTGTTACGCACAGTCATTTCGATGTGCTCGCCGCGGCGCATGTACAGCGTCGGGCCGAGCCAGGCGCCGTTGAAACCCCAGGTGTCCGTCATCGTCCCCGGGAGAATCGACGCCTGGCCGGTCTGAGCGGTGAGTTCGAACTTGCGGGTAGTGCCGTCAAGCTCCCCCTCGTAGAGCTCCGGGATGGGCAGATCGCGGAAGTCTTCTTTCGCTCCTTCGGGGGTTGTTTGCCGGAATTGGACACCGCCCGGTCCCGCGCAAGCAGCCGCCGTCGCAGCTGTGGCGAGAAGCATGCCTTTGAAGAAGGTCCGTCGTCCGAATTCCCGTTGCACTTCTGTGTCCTCCGATTCTTCGAATTGGTCTTAACTGCGCAGGTCCGGTTGCTGTCCCGGTTCGACGATGACGTACTGCCCCATCATTCCTTGGTCTTCGTGGTTGAGCATGTGGCAGTGGTACATGTACGCGAGCGTAGGGTCCGGGTAATAGCCCATCTCCACCAGCAAGGTCACCGTTGACCGCGGCGGGACATCGATGGTGTCGTGCCAGCCCTCAGTGAACTCGACCGTGCCGCCCTCCACGTCCTGCACGAGGAACCGGGCGTTGTGGACGTGGAAGTTGTGGAGCTTGTCAGGGTTGTCGTTGGACACCCGCCACGTCTCCGGGCCACGGTGGTCCACCACTTCGTCCACGCGGGACATATCCATCTTCTTGCCGTTGATCTCCATGTCCTTCATGCGGAACTCGCGCTCGACAGTGGGGGTCTCGGGTTCCACAAACTCGACAAGGGTCTCCGGCAGCGGCGGGTACGTGAGGGCGTTCTCGGACGGTGCTGCGATCTCAAGCACGTCGAACCTGTCTGTCACCCGGAAGGTCTCCGCTGTCTCCTCATCGGGCAGTCCAGCGAAATCGGGCACGCGCTCACAGCGCAAAAGCAAATCTTGACCGGGCTCAAGGTCCACCACGATCTCCACGCGCTCGCCGGAGGTGAGAAGCACCGATTCGACCTCCACCGGGGACTCGAGGAAGCCCTGATCGGTGGCCACGACCGTGAACGGCACACCAAGACTGAGGTTGATGAACCGCATGACAGAGCCGTTGAGGATGCGCAAGCGCAACCGGCGCGTCGTCGCCTCGAAGCGCGGATTGGTGATCCCGTTGACAATCAGGGTGTCGCCCAGCCAGCCGTTGTCCAAGTCGAATTGACCGTCCTCGGTGAAATTGGCATCCCGGACGATCAAGGGGATGTCGTCCACCCCGTACTCGGAGGGGAGGCCGGGGATGGGGGCGGAGCCGTCGTCAAGCACGATGCCCCCGCTAAGCCCGCGGTAAGCGTGAGATGCGGATGCCTCGTGCGGGTGCGGGTGATACCAGCATGTCGACGCGGGCTGGTCGACGGTCCACGACGGCGACCACGACTCCCCTGGACCGAACATGAGCGCCGGACCCCCGTCCGCCGTGGCTGGCAGATGCAGGCCGTGCCAGTGGACAACGGTGGGCACGGGCAACTCGTTGTGCACCGTCATGTCGATGCGTTCACCGCGGCGCATATACAGCGTCGGGCCGAGGAACGGGCCGTTGAATCCCCACGTCTTGGTCACAGTGCCGGGCATGATCTCGTATTCGCCCTCCTGCGCCGTCAGCTCGAAGCGACGTGTGTTGCCGTCGAGGGTGCCTTCGTAGAGAGGCGGGATAGGCAACGGGCGTGTCGTCTTTGTCGATTGTGTCTCGCCGCTCATCGGCAATAGACCTCCCGGTTCGCTGGTAGTCGCTTTCGACCCTACTATCCGGAATATGACATCCCCCTTGCCCAACGAGGAGCGCAACGCGCGCCGCTTCATCTGGTCCAACGGTCTGCAGAATATCGGCGATCAGATCGTGGCCCCGAAAACGGTCCTGCCGTGGCTGTTCACCGCCGCCGGTGTGCCGTCCGCGTTCACCTCATTCCTTGTCCCCATCCGCGAATCGGGCTCGATGCTGCCCCAGTTCGCGCTCAGTCCCTGGGTGACGTCCGCCGCCTCCCGCAAACGGGTGTGGCTCATCGGTTCGTGGGGGCAGTTCATCGCGGCTGCGCTCATCGCTGTGGCTGCGATGTTCCTCAACGGTGCGGCTTTAGGCGTCGCGGTCTTGGTGCTGCTGGGTGTCCAGGCGCTATTCCGAGCCATCTGTTCCATCGCAGGCAAGGACGTGCAAGGCCGGACGATCTCCAAGGGGCACCGCGGCGACATCACGGGCCGGGCGACAGCTCTCGGCGGCGCGTTCACCCTGGCCGTCGGCCTCGGCCTGACGTTCCTGCCGAACGACCTGCCCCGCTGGGTCCTCGTCACCTTGTTGGGTGCCGGTGCAGCCACGTGGGCGTTCGCCTCGCTCGTGTTCACCGGCATCAAGGAGCCCGAGTCTGAGCCGGACGACAAAGCCACGGCCCACGGCTTCACACAGATGTGGGAGTTGATCAAGAGCGACCGGGACCTGCAGAAATTCTTGATCGTCCGCTCGCTGATGCTCGTGACCGCATTGTCCACGCCGTTCATCGTCATGCTCGCGCACGAGCAGGGGGCAGACCTCACCGGACTGGGGGCCTTCATCATCGCCTCCGGCGGCGCGGCGCTCATCGGCGGGCGGGTCTCCGGCTGGTGGTCCGATAAGTCCTCCAAGGCCGCAATGGGGTGGGCAGCCGGCGCTGCCTCGACGGTTCTGGTGCTTCTGGTGCTCAGCGCGCGGCTCGCGCCGGAGACAGTCAACGCCTGGGTCATGCCCCTCGGTTTCTTCCTGGTCAATCTCGCCCACACCACTGTGCGTGTGAGCCGCAAGACGTACCTGGTGGATATGACGGAGGGCGATGACCGCACCCTCATCACCGGGGTTTCCAACACCGCGATGGGCCTGATGCTTCTCATAGTCGGTGCAATCACATCGGTGGTGGCCAGCTTCGGCACCCAAGCCGCCTTGATCTTCCTTGCGGTTCTCGGCTACGCAGGCGTGGTCGGGGCTTGGAACCTCCGTGAAGTCTCTGCCGGTGCGGCGTAAGCGTTAAGCTGGTCCACGGAATTTCCCCGGAATTCAGAGCAACCATAAGGAGGACCCCAGCGTGCCTAACCATTCCGAGTGCGCCGTGGTCGTTCTGGCGGCTGGCGCCGGAACCCGCATGAAGTCGACGACGCAGAAGACCCTCCACGAGATCGGGGGGCGTAGTCTTCTCTCCCACTCGCTGCACGCGGCCGCCGGGCTCTCCCCCGCACACCTCGTGGCAGTCGTCGGCCACCAGCGCGACCAAGTCTCCCCGGCTGTGGACACGATCGCGGAAGACATGCAGGTGCGCATTCTCCAAGCCGTGCAGGAAGAGCAGAACGGCACAGGTCACGCCGTCCAGGTCGGTCTGGACGCCATCCCCGATTTCCAGGGAACTGTCGTGGTCACCAACGGCGACGTGCCGTTGTTGAGGGCGGAGACGTTGGAGAGGCTCGTCGATAAGCATGAAAGCGCTGGGGCGGCTGTGACCGTGCTGTCGCTGGAGTTCGAGGACCCGACGGGCTACGGGCGCATCATCCGCGACGGCGAAGGCAACGTGCGCGAAATCGTCGAGGAGAAAGACGCGAATGACGAACAGCGCGCCGTCACCGAGGTCAACTCCGGCGTCTTCGCGTTCGACGGCACCGTGCTGCGCGACGCGCTGACCCGTATCAACTCCGACAACGCACAGGGCGAGCTGTACATCACCGATGTCCTCGGCATCGCTGTGAACGACGGTCGCACCGTCACGGCCTTCACCGCACCCGATGCCCGTGAGCTGGCAGGTGTCAACGACCGCGTCCAGCTGGCCGCCGCCGGCAAGGAGCTCAACCGCCGCCTCGTCGAGCAGGCCATGCGCGGCGGCGCAACCGTCATCGACCCGGACACCACCTGGATCGGCGTCGACGTGGAAATCGGCCAAGACGTGACCATCCACCCGAACACGCAGCTGTGGGGCTCCACCGTCATCGGCGACGGTGCCGTCATCGGCCCGGACACCACGCTGACCGACTTCGAGGTCGGAGAACGCGCCCACGTCGTGCGCACGCAGGGCGAGCTCGGTGTCGTCGGCCCCGAAGCGACCGTCGGCCCGTTCACCTACATCCGCCCGGGCACCAAGCTCGGCGCACGCGGCAAGCTCGGCGGCTTCGTCGAGGCGAAGAACGCAGAAATCGGCGACGGCTCCAAAATCCCGCACCTGACCTACATCGGCGACGCCACCGTCGGCCGCGAATCCAACATCGGAGCCTCCAGCGTCTTTGTCAACTACGACGGCGTGAACAAGCACCGCACCACCATCGGCGACCACTGCCGCACCGGCTCCGACACCATGTTCGTCGCCCCTGTCACTGTCGGCGATGGGGTGTACACCGGCGCGGGTACAGTGGTGACTAGAGATGTGCCCGCAGGCGCCCTCGCCATCAAGGAAGGACACCAGCGCAACATCGAAGGCTGGGTGGAGCAGAACCGCCCCGGCACTGCCGCGGCTGAAGCATCCCAGCGTGCACGCGAGAGTGAACTGAAAGGTGACACCACCAATGACCGGTAAGAAAGTCGAAAGCCACAAGGACCTCAAGGTCTTCTCCGGCCGGGCCCACCCGGACCTGGCAGAGAAGGTCGCAGATGAGCTCGGCATCGACCTCGTGCCCACCACCGCACGCGACTTCGCCAACGGCGAGATCTTCATCCGCTTCGAGGAGTCCGTCCGCGGCGCCGACTGCTTTGTCATGCAGTCTCACGCCCAGCCGCTGAACAAGTGGCTGATGGAGCAGCTCATCATGATCGACGCTCTGAAGCGCGGCTCCGCCAAGCGCATCACCGCGATCCTGCCGTTCTACCCGTACGCGCGCCAGGACAAGAAGCACCGTGGACGCGAGCCGATTTCCGCCCGCCTGGTCGCTGACCTGCTCACCACCGCTGGCGCCGACCGCATCGTGTCGGTGGACCTGCACACGGACCAGATCCAGGGCTTCTTCGATGGTCCGGTCGACCACATGCACGCCATGCCGATCCTCACGGACTACATCAAGTCCAAGTACTCGCTGGACAACCTCGTGGTGGTCTCCCCCGACGCCGGCCGTGTGAAGACTGCTGAGAAGTGGGCGAACACGCTCGGCGACGCCCCGATGGCCTTCGTGCACAAGACCCGCGACATCGACGCAGCGAACAAGGTCGTCTCCAACCGCGTCGTCGGCGATGTGGAGGGCAAGAACTGCATTCTTCTCGACGACATGATCGACACCGGCGGCACCATCGCTGGCGCGGTCGGCGTCCTCAAGGACGCGGGTGCCGAGTCCGTGGTCATTGCCACCACCCACGGTGTCTTCTCCGACCCTGCACGCGAGCGCCTGTCCAACTGCGGTGCCGAAGAGGTCATCACCACAGACACGCTCCCGCAGTCCACGGAAGGATGGAGCAACCTCACCGTCCTGTCCATCGCCCCGCTGCTGGCTCGCACGATCCACGAGATCTTCGAGAACGGCTCTGTGACCACTCTCTTCGAGGGCCAGGCCTAACCCCCTTTTCCCAGATACCTATTCCAGCCCGCCTATTCACCACTTAACGTCGCGGCACCCCGTTACCGCGACCCGATGAACAGGCACCCTGGAATAGGTATCTTCATTTTCACGCGCCGGGCGACCTGCAACGAACGTCAGCACAGGTTTGGTCACCCCACCCCAAATCTGTTAATGTTTTGCAGGTCTCGGCGAGGGACCCCACTTGCATGGTCGAACCAGCAAGCAGGGCCGTTATCGACGCGATGAAACATCACAGACTTTTCTCCCAAAAAGCCTGCGGTCACTCGACGAGCACAAGTGGCCGCAGGCTCTTTCTGTGGCTTAACCCCGATAAGCAACATGTAGAAGGAGAACCATCATGGCTTCCAAGTTCCCGGTCATTCAGGCTGAGAAGCGCGACGAGTTCGGCAAGGGCTCCGCACGCCGCCTGCGCGCAGCGGGCCGCGTCCCGGGCGTCCTGTACAGCAACGGCGAGGACAACATCCACTTCCACGTGGACATCCTGGAGATCACCGCTCTGGTGCGCAACGACGGCACCAACGCCATTCTCGAGCTCGAGGTCGAGGGCGACAAGAACCTGGCCATGGTCAAACACGTCGACCAGAATGTCCTGACCCTGAACATCGACCACATCGACCTCTTCGGCGTCAAGCGCGGCGAGAAGGTCACCGTCGAGGTCCCGGTCGTCTACGAGGGCGAGGCAGCCGACGACGCTGTCGTCCTGCAGGAGATCGACGTTGTGGAGATCGAGGTCGACGCTCTGAACATTCCGGACGAGATCACCGTGTCCATCGAGGGCAAGGAGATCGGCGACCAGATCTTCGCCGGCGACCTGCCGCTGCCGGAGGGCGCAGAGCTCATCACCGATCCGGAGTACCTGGCTATCAACGTCACCTTCGAGCAGGTCGACGAAGAGCTCGAGGCTGCTGCTGAGGACGCTGAGGAAGGCGGCGCTGAGGCTGGCGCCGATTCCGAGGATGAGGCTGGCGAGTCCGAGGGCGACGCTGAGGGCGACTCAGAGGAGTAAAACCTCGCTAAAAGGGAATCACCCCTTCGCAAACAAACGGCCGGTTTTCCCCACGACGGGGAGTGCCGGCCGTTTTCTCTTTATGCTTGACGGCATGGCTGAATCTTCCGCACCCGTCCTCATCGTCGGCCTGGGCAACCCGGGCACGATCTACGCCCAGACCCGCCACAATGCGGGAGCGATGGTGATTGAGGAGCTCCTCGACCGCGTCTCCCCGATGCCGGCGCAGTTGAGCGTGCACAAGAAGACGAACACGGAGGTCGCCGAACTCACCGCCGGACGGCTGTCTGGACGGCAGACAATCCTTGCGCGCACCCGCGGGTTCATGAACGTCTCCGGTGGACCGGTCAAGGCGCTGGCCAGCTACTACGGTATCCCGCCGGAGAATATCTACGTCATCTACGACGAGCTGGACCTCGACTTCGGCCAAATCAAGCTCCGCCTCGGCGGCGGGGACCACGGCCATAACGGACTGAAGTCCGTGACCAAGTCCCTGGGCACTCCGAATTACAACCGCCTCGCCGTCGGCATCGGCCGTCCGCCGGGGCGCCAGGCCCCCGCCGATTTCGTGCTCAAGCCATTCGGCAAACAAGAGGCTGCGGAATTGCCTATCATGCTTGCCGACGCCGCCGACGAGCTCCTCACCTCCCTGTAGGCCCCGCCGGTCACTGCCCGAGGAGTGTCGCCTCGATCTCCGCGGCGGACCCTTCCTGTAGTGTGCCGGCGAAGTTCTCCCCGACGAGGCAGTAGGCATAGTCGGGGTCGTTACGCAGCGGCTTCTGCATGGCGTTCAGCTGCGGGTACAGCGGCGGAAGATCGGGGTGCTCGCGGGTGAACCGGGTCTCCACTCCGCGGGCGTAGCGGCCGGAGAACGCGCGGGTAGAGACAGTCTCCCCGCCCGCCCGAAGCAGGGCGCGATTCGCTTCGCTCGTGCCGGCTTCGCGGGCAAGCAGGAACGCACTACCGCAGGCGACAGAGGACGCTCCCCACTCGATCAACCGCTCCACATCCTCGGCTGTGCGCGCACCGCCGGCGGCGATGAGCGGAAGGTTGACGTGGCGGAACACGCCGTCGAGAAGCCTTTCCAGCGGCCGTGTGTCCGGCTCTTCCTTGATGGTCCACGTCGAGCGGTGCCCGCCCGCCCCCGGACCTTGGACGATGAGACCGTCGGCGCCGAGCTCGGCGGCTTTGAGCGCGTCGACCTCGTTCGTCACCGTCACCCACGCCTGAATGCCGGTGTCGTGGATCCGACGGAATTCCTCGGCCGTGAAGCAGCCGAACGTGCACGAAATGATCGACGCGCGGCCGTCCGCAAGCGCGAGGTCCAGCTTCTCGTGGAAGCCGAAGGTGTAGTCCGGCTCGGGAATATCCGCGCCCAGCTCAGCGGCAATCGCCTCCAGGTCCTCCCGGCGCGGCTCGTGGCGCTGCGGGTAGAAGAGGTTGATGCCGAAGGGCTCGTCGACACGCGAAAGCTCGTCGCGCGCGTGGTCGAGGGTGCAGGTCCCCCACGCGAGGAAGCCGAACCCGACGGCATTGACCAGCTCCGGGGTGCTCGGACCGCCCGCCATGGGGGCAGCGATGACGCGGGGCAAACGGGCGGGAAGTTCAGGCGGCATGATGGCCACTCTATCGGAACGCTCACTTAGACTGGGCCGCGTGTTCGACAAACTACGCGCCCTGTTCAACCCGAAACGGGAGTCCTTCGACCTCGATGCCGGCAGCGCCGATTGGCTCATCGTCGGCCTGGGCAACCCCGGCGCGAAATACGCGGCAACCCGCCACAACGTGGGTTACATGGCGCAGGACGAGCTTATCGACGCTCCCCTGCACCCCCTCCCCGGCTTCAAGGCCCAGGGAGCACCGGTCCCGGACACGACTGCTTTCGCGGTGCGCTCCACCACCTACATGAACACCAGTGCCGAGGGCATCGCACCGGTGGCGGAAAAACTCGGCATTCCCCCTGAGCGCATCATCGTGCTCCACGACGAGCTGGACCTGCCCGCCGGGAAAGTCCGCATCAAGCAGGGCGGGAACGAGAACGGCCACAACGGCCTGAAGTCCCTGACCGAGCACTTGGGCACACGGGACTACATCCGCGTGCGCATCGGCATCGGCCGCCCGCCAACGGGCATGCCTGTCCCGGAGTGGGTGCTCGGCCCCGTCGACAGCGAGGGCCTCGGCACACAGATCGCCACCGCCGCCGAGGCCGCCCGCCTCGTGGTCACACACGGCCTCCAGCGCGCACAGAACGAGATCCACGCACGGTAATTAGCCGCGCAGCTTGCCTGTCAGCTCCTCAAGCCGATCGCACAGCGCGGCGAGTTCCTTGGCCCGGTGCGGCATCGGGTTGAAGCCGTCGCGCATCTCCATCGCCTGGATGAATCCGAGCTGCTCGCGGATGTCGTGCATGTGGAAGTTCGCGGCGATCTGGCGCCAGTGCTCGATCGCGCGGATCGCCCCGACACCGCCGTAGCCGACAAATGCGATGGGCTTGCCCACCCACTCCGGACCCAAGGTGTCCACGGCGTTCTTCAGGGCCGCCGGCACGGAGTGGTTGTACTCCGGGGTGATGAAGATGTAGCCGTCGCAGGCGTCGATTGCCTGGGACCAGCGGGTCACCTCATCGTCGTCGTACTGCTTGTTCATGAGCATGGGGAGCCCAGCGCCGTCGTAAAGCGGAAGCTCGAAGTCGGCCAGGTCGATGAACTCGTACTCGGCGCCCTCGCGCTCCCCGATGTTCTCTTTCATCCACTCCGCGACCTTCTCTGCGGTGCGTCCCTTACGGATGGATCCGACGATCACGCCGATCTTCATGTTCGATCCCTTTCTCTCTGTGTGCGGTTCTTACTTCTCGGCCCCACTCTAATCAGGGCCATTGGCCCTCTTTTGGCGTGGAGCTCGAGCAACTAACGTCTACAACGCACGGACCTGCCAGCTGCATTCCAAGGAGTCAGAGCTTGCGAACGGATGTCACCATCATCGGCGGAGGATTCGCTGGAACTGCCGCCGCGATCACGCTCGCACGAGCGAACCGATCTGTTGTGCTTGTCGACGACGGCAAGCCGCGCAACCGCTTCAGCGAGCACGCCCACGGGATCCTCGGATGGGATTCAGTGAATCCGATTGAACTGCTACGCAGAGGCCATGCTGAATTCGAGTCCTTCGGCGGAACGATCGTGCAGAACCCTGCTGAAACGCTGAAGGAATCACGCCGCGACGGATGCCGCTGGTCCGTCTCCCTCGCCGACGGTAGAGACATTGATTCTCCTCATGTCCTCGTCGCCACCGGCATCACCGACGTCTTGCCTGCCGTTCACGGTCTTCCCGAACTGTGGGGCTCCCGCGTCTTCCACTGCCCCTACTGCCATGGATACGAGGTGAAGGGAACGAACCTCGCCGTGATCGGAGGAGAGAACCCTGGCTTCACATTCAACATCACCAAACTCCTCACAAAATGGGCGGATGCGGTGACATTCTTTCCCAATGGCCTCGAGCTCCCCAGCCAAGAATGCGCCCTTTTCCAAGCTCTTGGGATCGCAATCGTTGACGAACAAGTCCTCGAAGTCGGTCCAGTCGAGGGAGGCGGAGTAGTAGTTCGGACCCGAAACCTTCAGCTCCCCTTCGAATCCTGCTTCACCGGCCCGCGCTTCGAACCGAACGATGAGTTGCTCCGCGGAGCTGGATGCGATGTCGTCGACGGATGGGTCCGCACAGAACGCGGCCTGACATCACAGCCGGGTCTCTGGGCAGCCGGGAACGTGATCAGTTCTCCCGACCAGGTATCGCAGGCGACAGGCGCAGGCGCGGCCGTCGGGATCGCTATTGACCAGGCGCTTTTCGCCGAGACACTTCCCTAGGTGCGGCCAACGGCAACGGTTAGCCCTCCACCTGTTGAAGCGACTACCCTCTACAGGTCATGAGCACCGTTTCCGAGGCCGCACGCCGCCGCACGTTCGCAGTCATCGCCCACCCCGACGCCGGTAAGTCGACGTTGACGGAGGCGCTGGCACTGCACGCGCACATCATCTCGGAGGCCGGCGCGGTGCACGGAAAGGGCAACCGCAAGTCGACGGTGTCCGACTGGATGGAAATGGAGAAAGACCGCGGCATTTCCATCGCGTCGTCGGCGCTGCAGTTCGAGTATTTGCCGGACGAAGCCCGGCAAAGGGGACAAACGGAGCCCTACGTGATCAACCTGGTGGACACCCCGGGTCACGCGGACTTCTCCGAGGACACCTACCGCGTGCTTTCCGCCGTGGACGCCGCGGTCATGCTGATCGACGCCGCGAAGGGCCTCGAGCCACAGACCCTCAAGCTGTTCCGCGTGTGCAAGGCGCGCGGGCTGCCGATTGTCACCGTGATCAACAAATGGGACCGCGTCGGCCGCGAGCCGCTCGAGCTTGTCGACGAAATCGTGACCGAGATCGACCTCCAGCCCACCCCGCTCTACTGGCCGGTGGGCGAAGCGGGTGACTTCCGCGGCCTAGCTCACGTGAACGAGGACGGTGAGGCGGACCAGTACATCCACTTCATCCGCACTGCCGGCGGATCCACCATCGCCCCGGAGGAGGAGTACACCCCGGCCGAGGCCCTTGAACGCGAAGAGGATGCCTGGGAGACCGCCGTCGAGGAGGCTGAACTGCTCGCCGCCGACGGTGCGGTGCACAACCAGGAACTCTTCGAGCAGTGCGTGACCTCGCCCTTGATCTTCGCCTCCGCGATGCTCAACTTCGGCGTCCACCAGATCCTGGACACCCTGTGCGCCATCGCGCCGGCACCGGAAGGCCGCGAGTCCGACCCGAAGGCGATCGAGGCATCCACCTCTGCGATGGATGCCGAGCGCGAGGTCGGTGACGAATTCTCCGGGGTGGTGTTCAAGGTCCAAGCCGGCATGGACAAGAACCACCGCGACACCCTCGCATTCATGCGCGTGGTCTCCGGCGAATTCGACCGTGGCATGCAGGTCACCCACGCGCAGTCGGGCCGCAGCTTCTCCACCAAGTACGCCCTGACCGTCTTCGGCCGCAACCGCGACACCGTGGAAACCGCGTTCCCCGGCGACATCATCGGACTTGTCAACGCAGGTGCGCTCGCGCCGGGCGACACCATCTACTCCGGCAAGAAGGTGCAGTTCCCGCCGATGCCGCAGTTCGCGCCGGAGCACTTCCGTACGCTGCGCGCGCAGTCTCTGGGCAAGTACAAGCAGTTCCGCAAAGCGCTCGAGCAGCTAGACGCAGAGGGCGTTGTGCAGATCCTGCGTAACGACGCCCGCGGCGACGCCGCCCCCGTCATGGCCGCTGTCGGCCCCATGCAGTTCGAAGTCATGCAGGCACGCATGGAAAACGAGTACAACGTGGAGACCGTCACCGAGCCGATCCCCTACTCGGTGGCCCGCCGCACCGACCCTGAATCCGTCCCGGAGCTCAGCCGCCAGCGCGGTGTGGAAATCTTCACCCGCACCGACGGCGAGCTCATCGCCCTGTTCGGCGACAAGTGGAAGCTCGCCTTCATTGAAAAGGAGCACCCCGAGCTCACGATGGAGCCCCTCGTCGCCGACTAGGCGCGACTACTTCAACCGCAGCATCCTCGTCGCGGTGCCCTGCCAGTAAGCGCCGTCCGGGGTGATCATGCCGGTGAGCTGCAACGGCATGTCCACGGGAAGTGTGCCCACCTGACGCCGGGCAACCTCATCACCGGTATCGGCGCTCACCCCGACGAGGTCCACACGCAACCGCGAGGGGTCGGTGCTGAGCGACCAGATTGTGCGGTCCTGCTCCGTCAAGATTGGCAGAGTCTCAATTTTGCGGGGTTTTTCCCAGCGACGCTCACACGCCACGCCGTTCTCGGTAGGCACCACATCGATCCGGGCTAGTCCACCGGTGAACGGTGCCAACGCGGGACTAGCCTTCCCCTCCACCGCCAAAGGCGGATAGGTGAACCCGTAGCTCGACGGGATCCACAACGAATTCCCGCTGGCCATCAGGGAGTTCTCGGTGCCCGGCCCGCCCGTCGTGAACGCTGGCATGACGCACACGTCTTTACCAGTCTGGGCATCAACAACGATGAGGTTCGGGGATCCGTCCGCGTTATCCACGATCGCTTCCCACTTGCCATTCGGACCGAACACCGTCGGCGTGGTTCCGGATCCCCACGACAGCTGGCCCGGTTTGCGGGCCGATCCACGGTCATAATCCCGCCGCCATTTCAGGGTGATCTTTCCCCCGGAGTATTCGACCTCGTTCAGGGAATGACTGGTGAGCACGCTCATGCCGTTCGGTCGCCCAGTCAGACCGTTCGCAATGGTCTCCCCGCCCGGTGCCTTAGACAGGGGCAACGTGGAAATTCGCCCGCCGTCGATCACACCGATCGTCGCATTCTTCGTGACAAACCACGCGCGCCCCGCCCCGTCAGGAGCGAGACCGCCGAGCGACGCTCCAGCTGGTAGCCCAAGGGACACGCGCTTATCGACGCTCAGGCGCCACTTCCCGTTCTCAAACCGATGGCCGACATTGAGCACGTCAGCCCCCTCGGCGATGACGACCTTGTCGTGCTCATCGAGGTAGCCGTACACTCCGCCGAGCAAAGAAGTCTTCTTCAACTCGAGGGTGGCCAGCGGCTGCGCAGTATCGGGATCGAACAAAACCACCGACGGCACGACGGTGTCCAATCCGAGTGGATTCTTGTGCTTTTGCTCCGTGCCCACGTACTTCGTGCACAGGCCGAGCACCATGCCGTCAGAGGCTTGGAATGTCGTGGAACACGTGCCCAGCGGCGCCGACCATTTCAGTTCACCAGCCGCATTCGGCCCTGCCCATGGCACCGCATCCGATGATTCAATGTCGCGGTGCATCAACCGGGTTCCGGTCGGAGCTGCTTGGGTCCCGGCGTGGGCAGATGCCGCCCCACTGGCTACTGCCCCGGCAACGAGTAACGCTGCGGCGATTTTTGACGCGTGTTTCATGCCTCAGGAGGGTACAACCAGCATCAATGCTGGTTCTTGTTTTCATTCATGCAAGCGAAGCACCGCACGGGGCCTACGGCGTCAGCGCGCCACCGGTCACAGCGAGCGTCTCGCCTGAGATGTAGGACGCGTCCTCGGAGGCGAGGAAGACGTAGGCGCCTGCCAGCTCTGCCGGCTGGCCGGGGCGGCCCATCTTCGAGCCCTGGCCGAACTCGTCCACGACCTCCTTCGGCTGGCCTTCCGCCGGCTGAATCACTGTCCAGATCGGGCCCGGTGCGACTGCGTTGACGCGGATGCCCCTGGACGGAAGAAGTTCCTCCGACAGCCCTTTAGCGAAGTTGTTGAACGCGGCCTTGGTGATGGCGTAGTCCAGCAGCTCCTTCGACGGCTGGTACGCCTGAATGGAGGTGGAGAAGATGATGGAGGAGCCGGGCTCCATGTGCTTGACGGCTTCCTTGGTGATGCGGAATGCCGAGTAGATATTGGTCTTCATCGTCGCGTCGAAGTCCTCGTCGGAGATGTTGAGAACGCCGTCGTTCCAGACCTGGCGGGACGCGTTGTTGACCAGGATGTCGATGCCGCCGAGACCGGAGACGGTCTTCTCTACGGCGGCAACGCAGTTATCCAGCTCAGTCAGGTCGCCGGGGATCGCCACTGCCGTTCGGCCTTCCTTCTCAATGGCGGCGATGATGCGCTCCGCGTCCTCCTGTTCCTCGGGAAGGTAGGCGATAGCCACGTCGGCGCCCTCGCGGGCGAAGGCGATAGCGGTAGCGGCGCCGATGCCGGAATCACCGCCGGTGATCAGTGCGCGGCGGCCCTCCAGCTTGCCGCTTCCTTTGTATGAGTCGAGGCCGAGATCCGGCTCAGTATCCATCTCGACGTCTTGGCCGGGATTGTCCTGGCGCGGCTCGCTGGGGAATTCAGACGGGTACTTGGTTCGTGGATCAATGAGTGCCATGCCCGCCAGGCTACGCGGACAAGAACTCCACCCACCCGTTCCATTCACGCTCCATTTGGGCTTTGCCGAGCAGATAGTTGGCGTTGAGCTTGGTCACGTTGCGCTCAGACGCGTCCACGCTCATGTGCTCCGGGAACAAGACTTTGGCCCGGCCTTCCTTCTCCAGCTGAAGAATCTTGTCCTTGGAGGCGTTATACCGCGGCGGGCGGGCGATCAACGCTTCAGCAACGGCCGGATGTTTGGTGAACAGTCGGCGGGTGGCCATCGGGCGGGTGTTGGCGGGACGCACATAGTCCCGTTCCTTTGTGGCCAGCACTAGGAATTTAGAGAAGCCGGCGTTCAGGGCGGCGTCGATAAGCAAGCCCCCCGATATTCCCAGCGCACCGTCGACGTACGGAATGCCGTCGATGCTGCCCATGGGCATGACTTTCGGCAGGGTCGACGATGCACGCGTGACTTGGCCGATGAGCTCGGTGGAAAGCAGATCTTTGCGGTTCCAGGTGACCGTGTGGCCGGTGTCAGCGCGCACGGCCTCGATGTGCACCTCGGTGTCGCGGTTGGCGTCGAAGGTCTCCCAATCGAACGGGAGAATGTCATTCGAGCCCTCGTAAATGAACTCCGCGTTGAAATAGCCCGTGCCCCGGGCAAGTGACATCCAGCCGCCGAATTTCTCGTGCGCCACGAAGTTCGTGAACGATTCCCGCGCACGGTGCGCATCGCGCGACACGTAATTCACCGTGTGCGCCGCACCGGCGGAAACGCCCCCTACCCATCCAAAACGCACGTCCTCCTCAATGAACCGGACGATCGCTGGGGCGGTGTAGGAGTTGCGCATGCCGCCACCTTCAACAACGAGAGCGGTGTCGGTGGCGTCAATCATGCGGACGATTGTAAGGGGTAAAAGACCACCTGTCCCGGCTAGCTCTCCAAGAACTCCTTGACCGCATCCCATTCGCGGTCGAACTGCTCCTTGCCCGCGGCGAAGTTCTTCTGCAGCTTGGGCACTTTGAACTCAGCGTTCTCCACCATCATCTGCTCCGGGTAGAAGACGTAGGCGTGGCCTTTACTCGCCAGTTCGTCGATACGCGCCTTGGCCTTGTTGTAGTGGTCGGGGCGTTCGATGGTGCGGCGAGCCACCTCCGGGTACTTCGGGAACATACGGCGGATCATCGCCGGGCGGTTCACGGGTTCACGGACATAGTCCCGCGGTTTGGTGGCCAGGACGAGGAGTTTGGTGAAGCCGGCGTTCTCCGCGGCGCTGACCAGCAATCCGCCGTCGTCGCCGAGGGCGCCGTCAACGTACGGCACGCCGTCGATGTGCGCCATGGGCATGAGCATCGGCATCGTGGAGGAGGCGCGCATGACCACGTTGATCGTGTCCTCGTCCTTAAGGTCGGCGTTATTCCACGCCACGGACTCGCCTGTGTCGGCGCGGACAGCTTCGATGTGGATCGGAGTCTCGTTGGCGAGAAACGCCTCGAGGTTGAACGGCAGTTCGCCGCCGCGGTCCTGGAACATGAACTCCGCGTTCATCAGACCGCGGCCGAGAGCCAGCGACCGCAACCCACCGATCTTCGGGTGGCCCATGAATGTCGTGAACGCTTCCTCGGTGCGCCGCGCGTCGCCGGACAGGAAGTTGATGGCGTGGATAGCACCGGCCGACACTCCCCCGACCCAGCCGAAACGCACATCTTCCTCGATGAGCTTCATAATCGCGGGGGCAGTGTACGAATTGCGTGTTCCGCCCCCCTCAATCACCAGGGCGGTATCGCGTGCGTCAATCATGGTTCACCACTTTAGGGGTACGAAACTATTTTTTGTGTTCCGGCTCAGTCTCAGCCTTCACGTCCTCGGCGAGACGATGTAGCCACACTTGCACTTTACGTTGCCACAGAACAGCGTCTTGGGAACGCGGGGGAGATTGAATGAGGAATTCGGAATCGTATCCCGCCTGCAATTCCTTCGCGCGGAGGATCTCCGCGTCCAGCTTCACGCCGAGCAGCAGGACGATATTCATCACCCAGATTGCCACCAGCACGGCGAGCACGGTCCCGAACGCGCCGTACGCGCTGCGCACACCGAAAGTGGACAGGTACCAGCCGAACAGCAGCCACTCCGCACCGATGACCAGCATGGCGAAGATCGCGCCGACAGTGAGCAGGCGGAACCGGCCCGGCTTCACGTTCGGCGCGAAATAGAACAGGCAGGACATCAGCACGACGGCCGCGACCACCACTGCCGGGTACCGCGCCCACTCCCACACCGGCAGCAGGATTTGGTTGAGGTAGTTCACCGCACCCGTCAGGCCGAGCGGCTCCGCGATGGGGCCCAGCACCGCGTCGATGATGGATTCGCGCAGCACCAACGCCGCGACCACGACGACGAGGCCCAGCACCAGCAGCAGGGTGATCGCCCACATGGTCAGCCACGTCACCGGCAGGCCGCGCCCTTCCGTGCGCCCGTAGATGACATTCGTGGACCGCGAGAAGGCGCGCACATACGCAGACGCAGATAACAGCGACACCAAAATCGAGATCACCAGCGCGACGGTGCTCTGCGCGGGGGTGCCCACCACGGTCATGAATAAGTCGAAAGCTTGAGGGCGGAGGGCTTCGGGCACGGTGTCGTCGATAAGCCCGCCGATCATCTCGTGCAGCGCGTTCTCGTCGGTGGGAAACAGCAGGGTCACCGTTGAATAGAACGCCAGCAGCATCGGCGCGAACGCGGTCACGGAGAAATACGTCATGGTCGCGCCGCGGTCCGTGATCGCCAGAGGCCCGAAATCCATCGCGGTGCGCGCGAGCACCAGCTTCCACGCCTTCCACGACAGCAGGTTCCCGCGCCGCAGCGGCTCTTCCCGCGCGTAGGCGGGCTCGACCATCTCGATGTCCCCGGGACCGTAGGGTTGCACGAATTCGGCGGCGTGCGCGACGACATCCCCCGGGGTTTTCTGACTCATGCACCACACATTATCCGGCCCTCGCCCCATCCCGTTGTAGGGTTGGGCCATGTCATGGGCGCAAAACACTGACCTCGGCTTCGCCACAAGCATCTGGGAGCCGATCCTGATCCTCGTGATCATCTTCATGCTCATCGCGGTGCCCGCCATCGCGATCGCGTTCGGTGTCATCCGCAAACGCGGCCGCATCACCGTCTACCACGCGGACACACTGGCAGTTCACACAGCGAACATCAGCCCCGAGTCGGACGACATCATCGTCATCATCACCGTCGACCAAGGTGCGTTCCAGCGCATTTCGCTTATCGACGCCCCCTTGCGCCTCACTTCCCCCACCTCCCGCCCCGTGACGTTTCAGGCGGGAGTGGCCGGTCCCCCAGCACTCGACCCGAACGAGGGGTGGATCATTCCGCTCTCCCCTGAGACCCAGGCGGAGCTTCGCGCCCTCCCCGCCGGCCCCGGCGAGCACGAGCTGACCACGACGAACGTGGCTTTCATCGTGGAGTAGGCGTGATGGAATAGGCGGCTACTTCTCTTTCAGCACGTGCATGCGGAAGAACGTCGCCTGCCAGAACACGCCGCCCGGGGTGATCACGCCGGTCATCTGACCGGGGTCGTCGAGCGGCTTCTCCCCGATCTCACGACGGAATACCTCTTCGCCGGTGTCTGCGTCGACGGCCGCGAAGCTCACCACATGGTCGTCGGCATCAGTGCTCATCGACCAGATGCGGCGGTCCTCCCGCGTCAGGATCGGCAGGGTGGCCACGCTGGCACCCGTCTCCCAGACGCGGGTAAGGGAAACACCGTCGGTGTCCTCTGTGGCGTCGATACGCGTCAGGCCTCCCACGAAGTCCGCGTCGGCGGGCACGGACGGGCCGTTGACCGCCTGCTCGGGGTAGGTGAAGCCGTACGTGGACGGGATCCATAGGGTGTTGCCGTCGGCCATGAGCGAGTTCTCCGTCCCCTGCCCGGAAGTCTCGAAAGCCTTCATCCGCGCAAGCTCCTCGCCGGTCTCAGCGGAGAGCACCAGCAGGTTCGGTGCGTCGTCGGCGTTGTCCACGATGGCCACCCACGCTCCTTCTGGCCCGAAGAACGTCGGCGTGGTGCCGGAACCCCAGCTGAGCTGGCCGGGCTTGCGGGCAGACCCGCGGTCGTAGGCGGTGCGCCAGACAACGTTGATCTCGCCCCCGTCCAGCTCCACTTCGTAGAGTGCGTGGGTGGTCAGCACACTCACCCCATTCGGCCGGCCCACAAGACCGTTGGCGACTGCCTCGCCCTCCGCCAGCAAAATGCTCACATCACCAGAGGGAGTCACCACACCGATCGTCGCGTCCTGGGTGATAAACCACGTGTGGCCCTCACCGTCGGGAATGAGGCCCGCAAGCTGCGCGTCCTCCGGCAAGCTGGTCAGCCTGGTGCGGCTGTCCACCTTCAGTTCCCACTTCTCGCCGTTGTAACGGTGGACGACGGTGCAGATGTCATGCCCCTCAGCGATGATCACTTGGTCGCTGGCATCCAGGTAGCCGTAGACACCGCCGAGCAGACCATGGCGCTCCATCTCAAGGGTGGCCACAGGTTCAGCGGTCTCCGGATCGAAGAGCACAACGACAGGCCGGTCGACCTCGAGGCCGCCGTCCCCTTCCTTGTAGCGGGTGCATAGGCCGATGACCATGCCGTTCGTGGCTTGGAACAGCGTGGAGCACGTTCCGTTCGGGTCAGTGGTGATCAGCTCACCGCCCTTGCCGTCAAGCTTCGGCCCCGACCACGGCACCGAGTCCGTCGCGTTCAGGTCGCGGTGCATGAGCCGGGTTCCTTCAGGTCCTGCGCTGTGAGGAGTCATGCCCCCAGAGTAGGTGCTACGGGCGCTTCAAGTATCCCGAGCGGATCTGCACCGTTCTGATTGCGGCCGAGCACAGCGCGCCTGCGGCCAATACCCAATACGGCAGGGAGGGGCCAAGATGACCGGCCAGCCATTCGATGAGCGGCGGGTAGCCGAACCCGATGTACGTGGCCACGTAGTAGACACCGATGACGGCGCCGCGCTTCTCCGGCGGGCTGAACGTCTCCACATCCAGCAGACCTTCGCGCAGGCACAAGCCGTACGCGAGGCCGAGGAACACAGACGCCACCACGAACATCAGCATGGACGGGGCCGCACCGCCAATCGCCGCGAGGGTCATGCCGACCGCGGAGCACACCGCCCCGACCACGCCTGAGGACGGCCCGAATTCGAAGCGGCGGCCGATCGCCTGGATGACCAGACCGGAGCCGAATGCCGTCACAGCCGCGACACCGGGCAGGAACGCGCTGGACTCGAAGTGCTGTCCCACGCGCCCGGAGAGCACCACGATCGCACTGGTCATCGACGCGAAAACCCACAGGCCCATCGGGAACGCGGTGGCCAAGGCCTTCTTCGCCGAACGGTCCGGAGCAGGCGCGCGAACGCCTTGCTCCTCCTCAACCTTCTCAACGATGACCTCGCGGATATTCGGGGCATCGCCGACCACCAAAGAGAACGCCACCGCTGCGAAGGAGAGCACGATCGACGCGATGTACGGAATATAGATCGCATTGTGGGCACTGACCAGGTGCGCGATGATGCCTGAGGCGATCGGGCCGAGCATGAAACCGGAGGTCAAGAAAATGCCGGCGAGTGTCGTTCCCGCCGCACCGCGAAGGCGCCCGGCCCACGCGGTGCCGGCGCTGACCACCAGCCCGACGCCGAGCCCGATCACGAACCGGGCGATGAGTAGAACCGCAGGCACTTCCTGCCAGAACATGAGCGCGATGTTGCCCAGCGCGGCGACGACGGCACCGACCATCACCGCGGGGCGCGATCCGAAGCGGTCAGCGACAAGTCCGCCGGCAATCAGGCACGGGAACAGGCCCAACGCGTAAATGCCGTAGGCACTATTGACCAGCAGGGTGGACATGTGCTGGTGCTCACGCAGGACCACCAGCACGGAAGCGAAATGGTTGGCTGCCCAGCCCGCGGTAATGAGGAAGGCCACAACGGTGGCGAACACCAGCTGCGGTTGAGACTTCTTGGTTTCCATTGATTGTCTCCCTCCTGACACCGAATGTGACCCACGTAACTGTACACCCGAGGGGTTCCTACAATGGATCCCCATGACCATGCCTTGGGACCGCCCAGCTCATCCCGCGACTCCGCAGCCGCTGTCGCTTCTCGACGGCATCACCCACCAACATGAGATCTCCTGGGCCCGGACCCCCGACTCACGCGCCCTCGACCCCGACATCGCCCGCGCCGTCGACGAAGCCGTCGCACGCTTCGACCGGTTCGCCCCCTGGGTCGCCGAACACTTCCCCGAAACCGGAAATGGCGTCATCGAGTCCGACATCCAACCCGTTCCGGAGACCCAGGACTACGTGGCCCGCCTCATGGAACGGGATCTTCCGGGCGAGCTGTGGGTCAAGCGCGACGATTCCCTGCCGATCAGCGGGTCCATCAAATCCCGTGGCGGAGTCCACGAAGTCTTTCGGCTGGCGGAGGAAAAGCAGTACGAGAAGCTCTCCGTCGCCTCCACGGGGAACCTCGCGTTGTCCATCGGCACCGTCGGTCCGCTGCTCGGTTTCGACACCGAGGTCCACATGTCAGTGGATGCGAAACAATGGAAGAAGGACCTGCTCCGCTCCCGCGGCGCCACCGTCGTCGAGCACTCAGGGTTGTTCACCGACACCGTTGCGGAAGCTCGCGAACATTCCCACGACGCATTCTTCATCGACGACGAGAATTCCCTCGGCCTCTTCGCCGGCTACGCGGTGGCGGGTGAACGTCTCAAGGAACAGTTCGCCGCCGCTGGCAAGCACTTCACCGAAGACAACCCCCTGTACGTCTACCTTCCCTGCGGCGTGGGCGGCGGCCCCGGCGGCGTCACCTTCGGCCTGAAGATGGCATTCGGCGATGCAGTCTCCTGCCACTTCGTCGAGCCCACCGCCAGCCCGAGCATGACGCTCGGCGTGTTCACCGAGAACCCGTCAGTCTCGTGCGCCGACTACGGTCTGCCCGGGCGCACGATCGCCGATGGCCTCGCCGTGCAGAGCCCCTCCCCGCTCGCCATGGAGCATGCGGCGCATCTGGTCAGCGGCTTCCACACGCTCGGCGACATCACCTTCCTCGCCGCCGTCAACTGGCTCGAGCGGACCTCCGGCATCATCGTTGAACCGTCCGCCACCGCGGGGCTCACCATTCCGTGGCGGCTCCCGGACGTCCCCGACTCCGCCACCCACCTGGTCTGGCTCACCGGGGGTTCGCTCATCCCCGACCGGGACAAAGACCGCCTACGCGGACAGGCGGCCACAGCTTCGCTTCACTGGCAGCGGTAATCACTCCCGGGCTGCGTTCTCCCCCACCCGCTTGCCGGAGTGAATGCACCCGCCGAGGAAGGTTCCCTCCAAGGCATTCTTTCCGTGCATTCCTCCGCCGCCGAAACCGGCGGCCTCGCCGCAGGCGTAGAGGCCGGGGAACACGGAGCCGTCGGCAAGCAAGGCCCTGCCGTTCAAGTCCGTCTCGATGCCGCCGAGCGTCTTGCGCGTGAGCACGTGCAGCTTCACTGCGATGAGCGGACCCTTCTTCGGGTCGAGGAGACGGTGCGGCTCAGCACAGCGGACGAGCTTGTCGCCCAGGAAGTTGCGTGCCGTGCGGATGTAGTTGACCTGCGCGTCCTTGGAGAAGTCGTTGGTCAGCTGCGCGTCGCGCTCCACCAACTGCTTGCGCACCAGCTCGCCGTCGAGCTCGATGTCGCCCAGCTCGTTCATTGTGCGCACGAGGTCCTCGACCGTGTCGGCCGTGACCCAGTCGACGCCGTTGTCCATGACAAGCCTTCACCGCCGGGTGCGTGCCGGGGCCGACCTTGCCGGCCAGCTTCTTCAGAGACTTGTCAGTCAGGTCCGGGTTCTGCTCCGAGCCCGAGAAAATGAATTCCTTGTCCGCGATGTGCTGGTTGAGGATGAACCATGAGTACCCGTGGCCCGTCCTGCCGATGTGTGCGAGCGCCGCGATGTTGTCCGACCCCGGGAACAAGTTGGTGGGCAGGCGCTTACCCGTTGCGTCCAGCCACATGGAGCTCGGACCGGGAATGATGCGGATGCCGTGGCCCGGCCAGATCGGATCCCAGTTGATCATGCCCTCCGGGTAGTGCCACATGCGGTCGGTGTTGACCAGGTTGGCACCGGCAGCAGCGGCAATATCGATGCCTCTACCGTCCACGTGCTCCGGCACACCGGTGACCATGTCGTCCGGGCACGGCCCCCAGCGGTCCTCCGGCCACATCTGGCGGACCTTGTCCAGGTTGCCGCCGATTCCGCCGGTGGAGATCACCACTGCGGCCCCGCGCACCTCGAAAGGCTCCACCTCGTCGCTATTCGACGCGACGCCGCGGTCAGAAGAATCTGCAGCCAGCTTCATCCCTTTCACTCCAACGGCACGGCCGTCTTCTACGACGATCTCATCGACGCGGTGACGGAATTTGAACTCCACCTGGCCCGCCTGCTCGGCGCGCTCAACGGGTTCGCGGAAAACCCGCACGACTTCCGGGCCTGTACCCCACGTGAGGTGGAAACGCGGAACTGTGTTGCCGTGGCCGGACGCGTCACCGGAGCCGCGCTCTGCCCAGCCGACGGTGGGCAACACGCGCAGGCCCAGCTCTTTCAGGTAGCCGTGCATCTCATTGGACGCGAAGCGCACGTACTCGCGGCCCCACTCGCGCGGCCAGCGGTCATAATCCTCGTCGTCATAATCCGCTGAGTTCTCCCAGTCAGCCCATGCCAGGTCCTCGAAGTCCTTCGCCCCCATGAGCTTCTGTTCCGGGGTGCCCACCATGAACAGGCCCCCGAGCGACCAGAATGCCTGGCCGCCGAGGTTCGCGCGGCTTTCCTGCTCGACGAAGACGACCTTGCGCCCTGCTTTGACCGCCTCATGCGCAGCAACCAGCCCCGCCAGTCCTGCGCCAACAACAATGATGTCTCCCGCATTTTGTTTCATACCCGAAACATACATGGATCGTCTTGGCTCTGTGGCCATTTTCCACTCACCCGGCGCGAACCGACGAAGCCGGGTAACGTGACCGAGAAGCGTTCAAAAAGAAAGGTATACCTAATGAAAATCGCGGTTCTCGGTGGCGACGGATTCTGTGGTTGGCCGGCATCACTGCACCTTTCGGATATCGGCCACGACGTGACCATCGTGGACAACCTTTCCCGCCGCGCAATCGACAAAGAACTGGGCGCCGAATCCCTCACCCCGATCGCGACAATTGAGGAGCGCATCGCCGCTTGGAAAGAGGTCTCCGGGAAAGAAATCGCCTTCCGCAACATCGATGTCGCCCAGGATTACGAAGCACTCAAAGACTTCATTGTCACCGAGCAGCCCGATGCGGTCATCCACTTTGCGGAGCAGCGCGCCGCCCCGTACTCCATGAAGAACCCGGTGACCAAGCGCTACACCGTGGACAATAACGTCAACGCCACCCACAACCTGCTCGTCGCCGTTGTCGAGTCCGGCCTGGACATCCACATCGTCCACCTGGGCACCATGGGCGTGTACGGCTACGGCACCGCCGGAATGAAGATCCCGGAGGGCTACCTGGACATCAAGGTGGACAACGGCGAAGAGCTCGTGGACCAGCAGATCCTCTACCCCACCAACCCGGGCTCGGTCTACCACCTGACCAAGGTGCTCGACCAGAACCTCTTCGCCTACTACGCCAAGAACGACGAGCTACGCATCACCGACCTGCACCAGGGCATCATCTGGGGCACCCACACCCCGCAGACGGAGCGCGACGAGCGCCTGATCAACCGCTTCGACTACGACGGCGACTACGGCACGGTGCTCAACCGCTTCCTCATGCAGGCCGCCATCGGCTACCCGCTCACCGTTCACGGCACCGGCGGCCAGACCCGCGCGTTCATCCACATCCGCGACATGGTCAAGTGCGTGCAGATCGCGCTGGAGAACCCGCCGGCAAAGGGCGACCGTGTGATGATCTTCAACCAGATGACGGAGACCCACCGCGTTCGTGACCTCGCCGAGCTGGTGGCACAGATCTCCGGCACCGAGTACGCGCTGGTGCCCAACCCGCGCAAGGAATCGGCGGAGAATGAGCTTCACGTGTCCAACGACACGTTCCTGAGCCTGGGCCTCGAGCCGACCAAGCTCGCCGAAGGTCTGCTCCAGGAAGTCGAGGACGTGGCGAAGAAGTACGCCGACCGCGTCGACCGCACCAAGATCCCGGCCCGCTCTTTGTGGACCCGCAACCAGGCAGAAGGCGTGCCGGAGAACGCGTAGATGCGCATCGCGATTTTCACGGAGGTCTTCCTCCCCAAAATCGACGGCGTGGTCACCCGCGTCATCCGCACTGTCGACCAGCTGGCGGAGATGGGCCACGAGGTGATGATCTTCGCCACCGGAGACGCCCCCGACACATACGCCGGCTTCCCGGTGGTCCGCGCCCCGAGTGTCTCTTTGCACCGCATCTACCCGGAGATCAAGGTGGGCCTACCCACCCCGGCAGTGGCGAAGCAGTTGAAGGAGTTCAACCCGGACATCGTCCACGCCGTCAACCCGGTGTTCTTCGCTGGGTACGGAGTTCTTCTCGCCAAGCTCCATAAGAAGCCGCTGCTCGCCTCTTTCCACACCGACGTTCCGGCGTACACGGAAGCACTCAAGATCGGCGCAGTGAAAACGCCCGCGACGGCTCTCATCCGCGCGCTTCACAACCGCGCGCAGATGAACCTGGTCACCTCCGACCCCATGCTGGAGACCGCGAGAGGTTACGGCTTCCGCGACCTTGCGGTGTGGCCGAAAGCCGTGGACACCGTGGGCTACCACCCAGACAACTACTCGGCTGAAATGCGGGGGCGTCTCACCGATGGAGACGACGCCCCGCTGCTCATCTACGTCGGCCGCATGAGCGCGGAAAAGAACCTCGCCGTGCTCAACGAAGTCATGCCGCTTATGCGTGAGAAGGTCCCCGGCGCACGTCTGGCCATGGTCGGCGCGGGCCCGCAACTGGAGCAGATGAAGAAGACCTTCGACCCCGCTTACACCGTCTTCACCGGCTACATGTCGGGCACGCCCCTCGCCCAAGCCTTCGCGTCCGCCGACGTCTTCGCGTTCCCCTCGCTCACGGAGACCCTGGGCCTCGTCGCGCTCGAATCGTTCGCCTCCGGCGTGCCCGTCGTGGGCGCACGCGCCGGCGGCATCCCGTTCGTCATCGAGGACGGGGAAACAGGCAGACTCGTGGACAAGCACGCCACACCCCAACAGTGGGCAGACGCATTCGCGGGCCTGCTTATCGACGCTCCATTGCGCGACACCATGGCCCTCTCCGCCCGCCAGGAAGCCGAGCGGTGGTCGTGGCGCGCCGCCACCGAGAAACTGGTGGAGTACTACGAGGAATGCATTAGCCGGGCCGCACAATAAACAAGTCCGCGGAGCCGAAAGCCGCGGCCACCACACCGTCGGAGACCGGAACAAACGCCGCTTCGCCCGCTCGGAGACTCAGCTCTCCCCCAAGCTCGACCTCCCCTGCGACCGCCAGCACGATAGCCGGGCCTTCGACCGGGATAGTGCCCTCCCCCGTGCACCGCGTCACCGAGAAATCCGGGACGGGAACCGGGAATTCGGACACGACGGCCCCGCCCTGTTCCGCGGTGCGGGACGCCAGAACCGGGTCCTTGATCGGCTCGAAGATGACAATGTCTTCCAGCTCTTCAACGTCGATGTGCTTCTCTGTCAGGCCGCCGCGGAGCACATTGTCCGAGTTCGCCATGACTTCCACGCCGAAGCCTTCGAGGTAAGCGTGCATGTTGCCTGCCGGCAGGAAAAGCGCCTGCCCTGGCTCCAAGTTGATGTGGTTGAGCAGCAACGCCGCCAGCACTCCCACATCCCCGGGGAACGCTTCCCCGATGAACACCAGGTTGCGTGCCACATCCGAGTCGAGTTCCGCCGCGCGGTCCAGCACAGTGTTCACCAGCGGCGCCGGATCCTCCATAGCCAGCCAGCTGGACAAGACGGAGCGGAGGTCGCCGTCGATAAGCGATGCGCGGACATGCTCAAGCTCCGGAACATCGAGTTCGTCGAGAAGCGCCACCGTCTCATCCACCGGACGGAACCCCGCCATCGCCCGGAACGGAGTGAGCGCGATGAGGATCTCGGGCTTGTGGTTGGTGTCCTTGTAGTTGCGGTGCGCTGCGTCCCGCGGAATCCCCGCGGCATCCTCCCGCGCGAACCCCTCCTGCGCTTGGGCGATTGACGGGTGCGCCTGGATGGACAGCGGTTGCGCCGCAGCCAGCAACTTCACTAGGAACGGCAGCGTCTCCTGTGTGCCCACCGTGCCTTCGGGATCGGCGGTGATCACCGCGTCGAGCGGCCCTTCTGCAGTACCCGAGGGCGCGGACGGATGAGCGCCGAACCACATCTCCGCCTCCGGTTCGCCGGTGGGTGTGCGGCCTTGCAGACCGGCGATGCTGGAGGTGTCGCCCCAGGCGTAATTCTGGACCTTGCCCGAAAGTTTGAGCACGTGACCGTCCTTTTAACGGATGTCCTGCGGATCCTTGCGCACCGGAAGAATCTTCGGGCGCACGCCGGCGATCTCCTCAACGATGCGGATCACCTGGTTGGAGTAGCCGAACTCGTTGTCGTACCAGACGTAGAGCACCAGGTGGTTCCCGGAAGCGATGGTGGCCAGACCATCTACGATGCCCGCGTGGGTGGTGCCCACGAAGTCCGTGGACACGATGTCCGGGGACTGGATGTAGTCGATCTGCTGGCGCAGGTCAGAGTCCGTGGACACGCGGCGCAGGTAGTTATTCACGTCCTCGCGGTCGACCTCGCTCTCCAGGTCCAAGTTGAGCACCGCCATAGACACGTCCGGGGTGGGAACGCGGATGGCGTTGCCGGTGAGCTTGCCCTCGAATTCCGGCAGGGCCTTGGACACAGCCTTCGCCGCACCGGTCTCGGTGAGCACCATGTTCAATCCGGCGGCGCGACCGCGGCGCGGCCCCTTGTGGAAGTTGTCGGCCAGGTTCTGGTCGTTGGTGTAGGAGTGGACAGTCTCCACGTGGCCGTGCTTGACACCCCAGCGGTCCCCGACCACCTTGAGCACCGGAGTAATGGCATTCGTGGTGCAGGAAGCCGCGGACAGGACGCGGTCCTGCTCCGAATCGTCGATGGTGCCGTGGTTGATGCCGTAAACGATGTTCTTCACGTCGCCCTTGCCCGGCGCGGTGAGCAGAGCCCGTGCCACGCCCTTGGACTGCAGGTGCTGGGACAGGCCGGCGCGGTCGCGCCAACGGCCGGTGTTGTCCACCACGATCGCGTCGTTGATGCCGTATGCGGTGTAGTCGATGGCAGCTGGGTCATCGGAGTAAATCATCTGGATCGGGGTGCCGTTAGCCCAGATGATCTCGTTCTCCTTGTCCACGGTGATGGTGCCGTTGAACGGGCCGTGCACCGAGTCGCGGCGCAGCAGGGAGGCGCGCTTGACCACGTCGTCGTCGCCCTTCTTGCGCACCACCACAGCACGCAGACGCACGCCGCCGTACTGAGCTTCACGGGCGATGAGGATGCGTGCAAGCAGGCGGCCAATGCGGCCGAAGCCGTACAGGATCACATCGCGCGGGACGCGGTGGCTGTCCGCACCAATGACCTCGGCGAGCTCTTCCTCGAGGAAGGAGCGCAGCTCCGTGCCTTCGGTGCGGGAATAGTTCTTGGCCAGGCGGCCCAGGTCGATGGAAGCGGTGCCCAGGTTCATCTCGGTCAACTCACGCAGGATCGGCAGAGTCGCGTCCAACGGGAGCTCGCGCGCAACCACGCGGCGGGCGTAGCGGTGCGCCTTGATGATCTCGATGTCCGTCATACCCACCAACAGACGCCCGTAGATGGAGGTGACCACATTGTTCTCACGGTGCAGCTGGCTGATCAGCGGCAGCATCTCCTGCGCCAAGTGTAGTTTGTGGTTCCAGTCGTCCATCGGGTTCTCATGCGGGTTGGGATTGACCGGGCTTTCAGCGTTCACGCTGCGTCCTTTCACATGTCGCGTTGCTCAAACGGCCCTCAGTCTAGTACGTCCCGGTATTTCTCCGGCCCTGGCTCCGGCTGGAACTGGGCGTCCTTGGTTTTGTCCACAAGCACGGCGCGCACACCTTCGTGGAAATCCGGCTCGCGCAGGAGGAGTTTGGCGTAGCGCCGCTCGTTCTCGAGGCTTCCCGCCAGATCGTGCCGGGAATTAGCCAGCACCAACTCTGCCGTTGCCACCAGCGACGATGGGGAGGCGTGCGGGATCAACGGCTCAACAACCTCTGCCAGCTCCGGGTTGGAATCGATGTTGTTCTTGATGTCGGACCACGGTGCGGAGAACGCTCCCCCGATAAGAGGGTAGAGCTTTTCCAGTTCCGACGGCCCAGGTTCGATCGCCGCCTCATCGAGCACCCCCGTCCCCTCCTCGATGATGCGGTCCAGGAGACCATCGAGCGAGCCCACGAGGTGCGTGGCCAAGCCGGTGGCCATCATGTCGTCCGCGCTCATCCGGTATCCGGTCAACGCGAGGAACATTCCTAGATCCAGCGAGGGGTACTTCGGCAGATTCTGCAGCCGGTGACTCATTCCCACATCAGTGAAGAACCCGATGTTCATTTCCGGCATCGAGGAGAACGCATCGGGTGCGATCACGACGTGGCTTCCGTGCGCGGACAGACCGAGACCGCCGCCCATGACCACACCGGAAATAAGGGAAATGTACGGCTTGGGGTACTGCGCGATCATCAGATTCATCTCGTATTCGCGCGAGAAAAACTCGTCGGCCTGCTCCCCCTTACCTGCCAGGGCCGCCTCCCGCGCCCAGCGCACGTCGCCGCCCGCGCAGAAATGCTTCCCGGAGGACGTGACCACGACGCGTTCCACCCCATCGTCTTCCTTCCATTCCTCGAGCGCCTCTATGACGGGAAAGAGGATCTCCGGGTTGATGGAGTTCAACGCCTCCGGCCGGTCCAGAGTGATCACTCCGGTAGACTGCCGGACGGCAATATGTACTGGCCCAGTGGTGCTTTCTACCATGAAGCCAGTGTTCCACAGCACGTAAAGGACTGCTATGACTTTCCCCCGAATCGTCGCCCTCGACATGGACGGAACCCTCGTCGATCCGGAGGGAAATATCCCCGACGAGTTCTGGGACGTGCTCGAGGAAGCGAAGAGCAAAGGCATGGTGATCGCCCCGGCATCCGGCCGCCAGCTGGCCACGCTGCAAGACATGTTCGATGGACGCGGCATCCAGACCTTCATCGCCGAGAACGGCGGAGCGGTGTGGCACGACGGCGACATCGTGTCCACCAAGCCGATGGACGAAAATGCTGTGACGAGCGTTCTCCGCGCCGCCGCCGACGCGCCTGTCTACCCGGTGGTGTGCAAACCCGAATACGCGCTTGTGCTAGAAGACATGCCGGAGAACATCGCCCGCGAAACCTCGAAGTACTACCACTCGCAGCGGCCCGTCCCCTCTCTGCTCGAAGCCGCGGAACATTCCGACGATCCCACCATCAAGGTCTCTCTCTTCGTGGAGACAGACGCGGAGAAAGACGGCCTCCCCATCGCCCGGGCTGCGTCAGACCAGAACATTGCCGTCAGTGGCGAGCACTGGGTGGACATCATGTCGCCGGAAACCAATAAGGGCCACGCACTCAAAGCACTTGCGGAGATTCTCGATGTCGACATCGCCGACACCGCCGCTATCGGCGATTACCTGAACGACTACGAGATGCTCGAGACCGCCGGCACCGCCGTGGCCATGGAGAACGGGCACGAGAAACTCAAGGCGATCGCGGACATCGTGGCTGAATCTAACGCGGACCACGGAGCGATCAAGATGATCGAGAGTTGGCTGTAGGGCCCGCTACCCGAATTAAGTCATACTAACGTTTGCTAATTCCCATCGCCATGCGTTCACCTCTTGTAAATTAGGTTAGCCTTACTGTATCTATTTTAGGTATCCCTAACCTTAGTTCACAGGAGGCTCCCGATGACGATTGTCACCGCCACCCCCATTTCCACGCTCCTCCGCGACGGCACAGCCACCGCTCACTCCCAGGCTGAAAACACCTCATTCATGTCAGCATTGGGCAGCGGCAACCTCACCCGGCAGGACGCCGTCAATCTGACCGCGCAGTACTACTTTATCTACACCGCCCTCGAGCAAGCGGCCCGACGCGGCTGCTCCGCCGACCCCGAAGGCGTCACGACATCGCGGATCGCCGACCCGCGATTAGAGCGGGTCCCCGCCCTCGGGCGCGACCTTGCGGCAATGATCGGACCTGACTGGCGAGAACAAATCAGCCCGCTTCCCGCTACTCGCCAGTACGTCGCAACACTGGAGCACATTCCCGACGCGGATGCCCCCGCCCTAATCGCACACCACTATGTGCGCTACCTCGGAGACATCGCAGGCGGCCAAGTCATCGCCCGAGTGCTAGCTGGACACTACGGTTTCACCGCCGACGAGTTGAATTTCTACGACTTCTCGGCCATCGGGAAGATTCCGCCGTACCGGAAGCAGTACAAGGACACGCTCGATTCCCTGCCGTTCGATGAGGTGGAACGCGCCTCACTGCTCTCCAACGCTAGGCAGGCGTTCACCCTTAACAGCAGGGTGTTCATTGAACTCGCGGGCTAGCACTTCACTTATCGACAATCGCCAGCGCGATCACCATGATCACCGCGCTCACTCCCGCCGCGAGCATCCCTCCGGTCATGGCGTAGCCGTTCGGAAAAAGAAACAGGATTGCTCCGACCGCGGCCATCACAAGACCCCACGCCACACCGAAAACGACAGCCGGTCCGGTACGGAATTCTCGGCCCCCACCCTGTAACTTCCGGGCCTTACGAGCCGGCATCTGCGTCATCACCACCACAACAGCGAGGAGCCCCGCCGCCCCAACTAGCGCCACCAGCGAGTTGCCGGCCGCTCCCCCAAAAGCAAGAACGGCAGTAGCCAGTGTGATCGCCCCGCGCTCCCATCCTTCGAGTTTCGCCCGCGGCCCCTCTGCCACGCGGCTAATGACTTGAGTCGAATCATCGTGAGCCATCTGCCCTATCAACCTTCCATTCACCTTCGTTTGCTATATAAGTTAGCCTAACCTAACACGCTAAAGTTTGAAATCCTGCTCCCCTCCCGAGCACTGCACAAAAAGGGATCCCAATGCTCAAAAGAAAGTTCTCTGCGCTTGCCGCAGTAGCATCGATCACTGTTCTCGGCGCCGGCGCCCCCATGCTCGCTCTGCCCGCCATCTCCTACGCGCAGGATGCCGGCACCAGCCAAACCCACCGCGCGGTCCACAACGGCACACTGACGTGGGGTGTAAAGCAGTCCTTCCGGAAGTACATCACCGGAAATATTGCCCAGGGCTACATCGAGTACAACGGCCGACGAGTCGACGGCAACACCCAGTACACCTTCCCGGCAACCCTGTCAGGAATGAGCTCAAAGGACTCGGGCCTGATCAAATTCGACGGAAAAGTCCACTTCTACGGCCACGACGGGATCTTGGACCTGACGTTGAGCAACATCCGTCTCCTCGTGAATGGGTCGCGGGCTCAAGTGATCGTTGATGCCGAGGGAAACGAATTCATAGACACCAAGACCAAAGGCCCAAGGAAGGTTTGGAAGGATACCCGGCTCGCCAACGTCGTCCTTAGTGCCGCTCCGGATTTCTCTGCCGCCACCGTGAGATTGCAGGGCACTTCAACTCTTAACAATGACCCCCAAGCTCTGCAGGTCTTCGGGAAGACATTTTATGAGGCAGGAGCAGAAATGGACCCGATAGATGTCCAGCTTCAGCTCCGTGATGAGGCAGGTGCCGCACCCTCACAATCCGGTATCAGCGCATCGACCGATCGCGGCCAGACCCGTTCGAATGCCACTGAAGGACCCGCCGCTCTGGTCGGAACGATCAACGACACCTTGATCGAAGTCAACGGTTTGATGGTCAACACCGACAACGTGTTGACCAACGCAGAAAAGCTCTTCAACCGGCAAGCAAGCGACGCTGCGTCAGCAACACCTTCGACTGCTACACCGGGACCTTCACCGATCGAGGGTGGCCAGCAATTCGCTGCGGCGGACGTCAGCCCGTTGGCAGACAGCGGGGCACCAGGAGGCGGCGGAGCGCCTGCGATACTACCGATGAGCACGAGTAAAGCCCCGGTGGGCGGAACAACAGTCGCGGCTTCAGCCAAAGCATCCGGGCCAGGAAACGTCTGTGCGGATTCCGCCGCACGTGGCGTGCAGAAGGCCAACGCAACGTGGGGCGTACGCCAGTCGTTCAGGAATTACATCAAAGGATCCATTGCAAGAGGCGGCTGGGAACTCAGCGGGGTCGGCGATTCAAACAACGCCTTCCAGTGGTCCGGAAACTCTGGATCTGTCAACACGCAGAGCAAATCCGGTTCAATCCTCTTCCCCGGAGCAATTCGTTTCACCGGGCATGACGGCATTCTGGACACACGTTTCTCCAACATGGAAGTCCAGTTCTCCGGCAACACCGGGCAGCTGATCCTCAACACGAAATCGAATGACCCTAAAGGCAATCCCCACGATTTCGGCCGCGTGACCATTGCTAATCTTTCCTTTTCCGAACTCAACATCTCGGACAACGCTGTCTCAGGGCGTGCAAACACTTCACTGACGGCAGCTGGTGCGGAAGCATTCGGACAGTTCTATCCTGCCGGGGACTCATTGGACCCAATCTCGTTCGTAGCGCAGTTGGGGGGATCACCGAACTGCGCCGATGGCCAAGGTAATTCCAATTCAGGTGAAGCAACCGGCCAAGGAGGCTCTGCCGATCAAGCCGCATCACTGCGCAATGACTCCGCTTCAACGACCGAAAGCACTGATGCTGGGGCAAACGGATCTGTTCTGGATGAACAGCACGACATTGACAGCTCATCTACTTCTAAGGGGGCTGGAGAGAGTCAATTCCAAATCAAATCCGCCGGCGAAGATGGATTCTCCTGGGACGACAACACGATCGCCCAGATGCTGCTCATTCTCGCGTCCTTTGTCACCTCCGGCGGTGTACTCACCCGTTTCGTTTTGAAGAATTAGAAAGTTCGACAATGAAAAAGACTCTCACCGGCGTAATCCTGGCCACCTCCCTACTACTGGCTTCAGGGTGCGCCTCTTGGGATAACCCAACCCAGTCTCAAACTCAGCAGCTCGTCGATTCCCTTGAGTCCGCTTCTGACCCTCATGCGGGGACCGGAGTTGCCCGCGTGGATCAGTTGAGCGAAGTGGAACCAGTGACGAACAACCCGCAACCATCACTTCCTGTTCAGCTCACGGATGCTGACGGCTACGAGGTGTCCGTAACCGACACTTCCAGGATCCTTGCCCTCGATCTATATGGCACGTACACCAAAACGCTTCGCGGTCTCGGCTTCTCCGACAGCATCGTCGGCCGCACTGTCTCCTCCGCCGAGGAATCCCTCAAGGACCTCCCCGTTGTCACGGAGGGCGGCCATACTCTCAACGCCGAAGCCGTGCTCAACCTCAAACCGAGCTTGGTCATTGTCGACCATTCGATCGGGCCAGAAGAGGCCATCGACCAAATTCGCAATGCGGGTATCACCGTGGTGGTGATGCAGCCGAAGCGCCAGATGGACTCCATCGGCCAAGACATCCGCGACTTGGCAGCGGTTGTCGGTGCACCGAAAGCAGGCGAAGAGCTCGCAAATCGGACTGAGAAGGAACTAGCCGACGCCCAGCAAGCCATCGCCGAAGTCGTTCCCTCGAACCCGCTTAGAATGTCGTTCCTCTATGCCCGTGGCACGGGTGGAGTCTTCTACCTTCTGGGAGATGAGAACCACACTAAGGACCTCATCTCCGCGCTGGGTGGAATCGATGTGAACTCCGAGAACGGCATTGGAGCTCCTTCTCCCGCGAGCCCAGAGGCGCTCGCCGAGGTGAACCCCGAGCTTTTCGTCATGATGAACGGGGGCCTTGAATCCACCGGCGATATCCAGGGTCTGCTTCAGCGTCCGGGCGTGGCACAGACAACCGCAGGCCAGAACAGCCGCGTTCTCGCTCTCCCCGACGGTGATTCTCTAGCCTACGGGCCCCAAACACCCGAATTGCTGCTGCGGGCTGCGCACGCTCTATATGGCGAAACGGACGCGAAATGATTGCTGTCACCAGCACCAAGAATCAAGCAATCTACTCGACACAAGCTAGCGGTAAGCGAGACACCTTCCAAAAGCGTCGGTTCCGCCGCGGAGTGCTCTTCGCGGTCGTGCTCACGCTCCTCGCCATAACATGTATTTGCTCTGTCATTGTCGGCCAGTACGACTTAGAGTTGGACGATCTCTGGCCTATTCTCGCCGCCGGACCGATGTCCGCCACGGAACTCGATGCGTCCGTTCTCTGGCAAATCCGTCTTCCGCGTCTCGTGCTCGGTCTTTTTGTCGGCGCCGCGCTTGGACTAGGCGGGGCACTCATGCAAGCGGTGTTCTCGAACCCTCTCGCTGAACCATCGATTATCGGTGTCACGAGTGGGGCGGGGGTGGGCGCTGCCGTTGCAATCGTCTTCGGCACCAGCGCACTCGGCTCCTGGTCCGTTCCTGTGTGCGCGTTCGCGGCAGGTATAGCCACTACGATCGTCGTCTACCAGCTGTCACGATCCGATGGAAAAGTCCAGGTTATCAACCTTGTTCTCGTCGGTATCGCCGCTAACGCAATAGCAGGTGCAGCAATCTCATTGCTCGTGTTTCTCGCACCGACGACCGCCCGTGAGCAGATCATTTTCTGGCAGATGGGCACTCTCGCTGGTGCGAATTGGGAGCAAACAGGGATCGTCGCGCTGATTGTCACTGCAGCAGCTCTCGTTGCGCTGACGCTTGGCCGGAAACTCGATCTTCTCGCGCTGGGCGACACTGCCGCGTCACACGTGGGCTTGAATGTTCAACAGGTGAGAATCGCAGCCATTTTCCTGTCCACTTTGCTTACAGCCGCGGCGGTGTCTTTCGCTGGCCTGATTGCCTTTGTTGGTTTGGTGATTCCACATATCATCCGTACGGTTGCTGGCCCGTCGAACCGAGTCCTGATTCCCGCTTCGATCGTAGGGGGCGCACTCCTCATTGGAGCGTCCGATATATTCGCACGCATTTTGATCCCGTTCGCAGACCTACCCATTGGCATCTTCACCGCGCTGTTCGGTGGCCCGACGTTCTTCATTCTGTTGCGGCAAATGATCCGAAAGAGCAGGGTCGCATGACTGTAGAGGCTTCAAAAATCACGGTGGTAAAGAACGGGAACCTCATTCTTGACGACGTCTCTTTTGCCGCCCCCGCAGGAAAAGTCACCGCACTGATCGGCCCGAACGGAGCTGGGAAATCCACGCTTCTGGCTGCGATCTCAGGTGATAGTCGCCCGACCACAGGAAGCGTGAGCCTAAATGGGATAGACGTGTTATCGGCCCCGCCGACCCTCCTCGCGCAAACTCGTTCGGTGATGCTCCAAGACGTTTCAGTGGCCTTCTCATTCCTGGTCCGCGATGTCGTGGAAATGGGACGCACACCCTGGTCGAAGCAAAGCACACCGGAGATGGACCGCACGATCGTCGACGCAGCACTCGCAACCGCCGGTGTCGCCCATTTAGAGGACCGCGATGTAACCACTCTGTCCGGTGGCGAACGCGCTCGCGTCGCATTCGCGCGAATCCTGGCTCAACAAACCCCAATCGCCATTCTCGACGAACCCACCGCCGCGATGGACATCCGATTCCAGGAAAGCACGATGGGAACTGTGCGCCGCCTCGCAGATGCCGGGCGGACAGTGATCGTCGTCCTCCACGACCTCCAGGCCGCGGCGACTTACTGCGACAAGGTGGTGTGCCTCAACCGCGGCAAGGTGGCCGCAGCAGGTTCGGTCCACGACGTGTACTCCCCCGAGATTTTGTCGGAGGTTTACCAATGGCCGATCAACGTTGAGCACACACCATCTGGCCTTTACGTGCGCCCTGAGCGGGACGACCGCATCGAGGAACACACCTCCGTCCTGTTTTCCAAAAAATTCGCCCCAGAACCTTGCTAAGGTTAGGCACACCTTATATAGTTCTACCAAGGTTAGGCACACCTTATTTATATATGCAAAAGTGCACTCTCTGAAAGGATGCCCATGCGCTTCTCCACATCCCTCGCCCCAGTTACAGCCGCCGCTCTTGCTGCAAGCGTTCTTACCGTCGCCCCGCTGGCAGCTACCGCCGCGGAGTCCGCACCTGTTGTGCAGTCCGGATCTGTGAACTGGCCCCTTAAGAGCAGCTTCCTGAACTATGTCCAGGGCTTCGCTCGAGGCGAGATCAATGTCTCCGACGGTGCGACAAAGACGCCGGCCACCGGCAAGACCACCGGCTTCGATCTTCCCGTCAACGCTGCTAAGTCGAAGCTCGACGCCCAGGGCAACGGCACAATCAACCTCGACGGAAAGATCCAGTTCTACGGACACAAGGGTCTCGGCCCGAACCGTGGCTGGGGCCTGGACCTCTCTTACGAAGACTTCAAGGTTCAGGTAGACGGCAAGAAAGTGACGTTCACCGCAGACTACGAGGCGAACGGCGAACTCCCGGGAGGAAAGAAAGCCGCCGTCCCGAAAGCTGACGATGCCGTGATTGCAGTGTACGAGCTCGAGAACCCCATTACTCCGGTTGCCGGAGCCGAAGTCACGGGAAAAACCAAGGAAGGCAGGCTGGGCAAGGGCGGCTTTGATTCCTTGATCTCCTATTCCGAGACGTACAAGCCGGAAGCGGATGCGTTCAACTACACCCTCAAGTTCGGCGACAAGCAGAATTCTGCACCGACATCCCCGGCGACCACGACGGCACCGAAGCCATCTGACCCGACTACGACGCAGCCGGCTCCGACTACTGAATCAGGAAGCAGCCTGAGCACCGGTTCCATCATTGGAATCGTGATCGCAGCCATCGCTCTCATCGGCGGCGGACTGTTCTTCGCTTGGCAGAACTTCATGCCGCGCTAGGAGTGAAGACCATGCCCCTCGTCCGGAAACGTCGTTTGCCAGCTGTAGGTCTCGCATTCTGCCTTGCGGCTGGGACGCTCACAGCATCCCCCGACACGGCCCATGCCATTGATTGGAGAGCGCTGTCTTCCACCGACAAGGACTCCATCGCTGCAGACACGACGAACACCATCGCGTTTGTCCTAGCCGCTACTGGGATCATTACGTCGCTCGGCGCGCTGGGATACGGGGCAGTGCGCATCATCGGCCAGCAGATGCCCTCCCCCGTCTTTAATCCCCTGCCTCGTTAGGCTAAAAAGGCTTCTATGCCTTCCCGGATCGACTTCTCCGCTCCTGCCGACGTGGTCGCACCGCAGCTGCTCGGCTGCACCGTCACGCACAACGGCGTGACCATCCGGCTCACCGAAGTGGAGGCGTACCTCGGCGCGGAGGATGCCGCCGCGCACACCTACCGGGGGAAAACTCCCCGCAACGCCGCCATGTTCGGCCCGCCCGGCAGACTGTACGTCTACCTTTCCTACGGGATCCACCTCAACGGCAACATCGTGTGCGCGCCCGAAGGCACCGGCCAAGGGTGCCTCATGCGGGGCGGGGAGGTCCTGGAGGGGGAAGAGCTGGCACGGGAACGTCGACAAGCGAACGGCAAAGTCGTCGCCTACGAGAACCTTGCGCGCGGGCCAGGAAATTTGGGGCGCGCCCTCGGCCTTTCCTTGGAGGACAACGGCGCCCCTGTCATGCTCGCCCCGCGCGACGAGGAACCCGAATGGGTCGCGGGCCCGCGCGTGGGCATCAGCAAGAACGCGGAGGTGCCCTACCGCTTCTGGATACCCAGGAACAAGACGGTGAGCACGCCCCGCGGCTACCCGAAGTAGCTACTTCTTCTTGCTCTTCTTGTCTTTCTTCTTGCCCTTTTCCAACTTGGAGGCCACATCCGGCACGTAGCGGAACTCGGCGCGCGGCGGACGCTCGTACTCGTCGGACTCCGGGCGCTCGGGGATCTCCGGCAGGTCCGGCTCAACGTGCTCGTACGGGATCGTGGACAGCAAATGCGAGATCACGTTGATGCGCGAACGCTTCTTGTCCTCGGATTCCACGGTGTACCACGGAGCGGTCGGGATGTCGGTGTGGATGAACATCTCGTCCTTCGCGCGGGAGTAGTCCTCCCATTTGGTGATGGACTCCAGGTCCATCGGCGAGAGCTTCCACTGGCGCAGCGGATCGTTGCGGCGGGACTGGAAGCGCGCGTGCTGCTCCTCGTCGGACACGGAGAACCAGTACTTGCGCAGGTAAATCCCGTCTTCCACCAGCAGACGCTCGAAGATCGGCGCCTGGTGCAGGAAGCGCCGATACTCTTCCGTGGTGCAGAAGCCCATGACGCGCTCCACACCGGCACGGTTGTACCAGGAGCGGTCGAAGATCACGATTTCGCCGGCGGCAGGGAGCTTTTCGACGTACCGCTGGAAGTACCACTGCGTCTGCTCCCGCTCCGTCGGCTTCGGCAGCGCCTCAATCCTGCACACACGCGGGTTGAGGTATTGGGTGATCCGCTTGATTGCGGAACCCTTTCCCGCCGCGTCGCGGCCCTCCATGACGACGACGATGCGTGCGCCGGTGGCCACAACCCACTGCTGCATTTTCACCAATTCTGCCTGGAGGCGGAGCAGCTCCTCCTCGTAGGCCTTCTTGGACAGCTTCGGCGGTTTGTTAGTGCTCTCAGAACTCATACCTACAACGGTAATACGCCTGCTACTGCACCTTGAATTCGGCCATTTCGTCCCACTCGGTCTTGCCCTCAATGAGGGTGTTGATGATCTCCGGGGTCTTCTCCAGGATCTGCGGGAACAGTTCCTGTGCGGCCTTGAAGTGGTCGGAATTCACGTGGGCCTCAGCCGCGTCATCCTTGAATGCCTCGACCAGGATGTACTCGCGCGGATCGTCGGTGTTGCGGTACCACTCGAAGAAGAGGTTGCCCTCCTCAGCGCGGGAGGCCTCAGTGAAGTCGTTGACCAGCTCACGGAAGTTCTCGGTGTTCTCGGGCAGGGGGCGGAAACGTACGTTGATCAAAATCATGCGCCCCAGTGTACGAGCTAAACGACGGTCACCTCCGCCGTGCCCTCAAACGGTGTCAGCTCACCGCTGATTGCCCGGGACTTCCCTTCCACTGTCACCGTGTAGGTCCCAGGACTGAAACCCTGCGTATCCCAGGAGATGCGGGCGTTGACCACATCGGCGTTCTTCACAAACTCGATGATGGTGCTGGAGTGGAAATCGTCCGCGACGATCGCGCCGGACGCATCCGTGATTGCGTGGTAGCCGACTCCGCGCCGGAGATCCGAGTTGGGGTTGGCGAAGGAAAACGTCACCGACGCAGTGTCGCCCGCCTTGACCTTTTGCGTTGCCGTGATCACGTCGCCGAATTGCTTCCCCCATGCCGGGCGGTCGATACCGGGCCGGCCAGGAAGCGACTTCGGGATCCACCCGGTCAGATCACCCGCGGGAGCTCCGGAATCAAGTTGCGATCCGTCCCGCAAAGAGCGCGCCAATTCATCGTAGACCTGGACCATCGCGCACAACTCGTGGCGCCCGAAGATGGTTGCGCCACCCTCGTAGTCCTGGTTGTCGTATTCCTCCGGGGTGGCCACGTAGTGGGCGTAACCGCTGGTGTATCCCTGGCACACCACGGTCTCCAGCGGCACGCCGAGGACTTCCGCCACGCGTTTGCGCATCCGGTACCCCGCCATCGACGTCGGCTCCATCGAGTTAGTGATGATGGTCAACCCGGCGATCTGCGTCACCGAGAACATCAGCACCTGCTGGATCATCCCGTCGATGTAGCCGAGTGGCAGCAGCATCTCCTTGTTGCCGTGAATCTCTTTCCAGTCTGAGGGCACCGTCACGTCGTTGAGATGCTTCACCCACGGGGTGCCGCCGCGCTCCCCCTCGTTGAAGATAGGAACCTCCAAACCACCGCCGTCTTCCTGGCTGGATGCGGCGAACGCGGCACCGAGAATCGCCGGGCCAGTCCTCTGGTCCGAACCGTCAGGGGTGAATTCTCCGCGGACGGCCACATTGCGCATGTCCACCCATTTGTGGCGGTTGCGGATGCGGCTGCCGCTGATGTCCACCAACTTCCCCTGAGTAGCGTCAATCTGCCGGTCGCCAAGAATCTGGGCGGAGAGCGCCTCATTCTCGTATCCCGGACCGGTCTTCGGTTCCAGTCCGGCATTCGGGGTGATGTCTCCTTGAGGGGCGGTGGCGAACGCCGCGACAAAGGGAGGATTCGCCGCATCCCGGTGAACGGTGCCACGCTCTTTTTCCATGCGCCAGGATGACCAGCCTTTGTGGTCGCCGTCGATAAGCGTGTGCTCGTGCCCGAAGCTCGTGGCGTGCATGCCGTACCAGTTGATCAGGCCGACGTCTTTTCCGCCGCGGCTGACGAACAAGGTGAGGCTCTCCGGGTTGACCCCTGTGGGAAACGCCCTCTTTTCCTCCTCCGGGTTGCGCGAGAACGCCTGGAACGAACGGTTGACGCCGGCATCTTTCACCTCGCCGCGCACGAGACGGAGGTTCGACGGCTGCTTGTCCGCGTGCGCCCTCTCCACTGCCTCGACGATGCCGGCGACTGTCGCTTCGAACGTCACGGGCCGGAAACCCAGGGTGGTCAGGTCCACCATGAGGTGGCCCGAGGTGCCGCCCGGCCCCACGTGCGTGTGGGTGGCGGTGATGAACACGTTCGACTCGTTGTACTTGCCTCCGAACAAGCCCCGCAGGCGGCGGAGCACCTCGAGTTGGATGGATTGGAACATCAACCCCATCTCGGCGATGACGAACACGCTGCTCACGCCGTCCGCGTCCTCGAAGATGAAGGCCCGCGCGAACTGACGGAAGCGGATGCCGGTGGTGGACTGCTTCATCACCGCGTACCCGTTCATGCCGGCGCCGAGCGGCTCGCCGGTCATGTCCGCCATGCCGCGGCCCACCGTAAGCACGGCTTCTTGCCCTGCTGCGCGTGGCACCCCCATCGCGGCTGTTGCTGCGGCGAGGCTTGCTCCCGCGAGGAACGTGCGCCGCTTGAAGCTGATCCGATCTGTGACTGATCTCACTGGATTCCCCATAGCCCGAAGACTACAGAGAGCTCATCATTTATTTTGCACTTTGAACTATTTCTCTCAAAAATATAGCTTGGACTCAAGATTCCAGCTGCTCACCTAAGTCGAGCCACTCCAGTTCCAGCTCTTCACGCTCCGCACGCAGCTCAGCCACTCGGCCAGTCTTCGCCCCAATTGCTTCGAAATCGGGGGCCGCCGCCCCAGACATCTCCGTGATTCCGGACTCCAGGGCAGCCACCTGCTCGTCGAGCTTCTCCATTTTGCGGTCCAGCGACTTCATCTTCTTCGACAGCTCACGGCGCTCCTGCCCGCTGATTCCGCCCTCCGGCTTCTTCTTCGGTGCCGTCTCTCCCAAGTCCAAGACACCGGATTCCTCCGACATCGCCTTTCTGCGGTCCAGGTACTGCTCGATGCCGCCGGGCAGATTGGTCAGTGCCCCGTCCCCGAAGAGAGCGTAGGTGACATCGGCAATGCGCTCGATGAGGTAGCGGTCGTGGGAGATCACCACCAGGGTGCCGGGCCAGGAATCGAGGAGGTTTTCCAGCTCCTGGAGAGTGTCAATGTCCAGGTCGTTCGTCGGCTCGTCGAGCAGCAGCACGTTCGGCTCGCTCATGAGCACGCGCGTGAGCTGCAGCCGGCGCCGCTCGCCGCCGGACAAATCACCGACCGGTGTCCTCTGGCGTTTCGGGGAGAATCCGAGGCGCTCCGCCAGCTGAGACGCACTCATTTCCTTCTTGCCCAGCGTGATGTACGTGGCCACATCTTCCACTGCGTCGATCACCCGGCGCGACGGATCCAGGTCATCGAGTTCCTGCCGCAGCCACCCGATCTTGGTGGTTTGCCCCTCGATGCGCTTGCCTTCCGCCAGCGGATAATCCCCGGCAATGGTTCGGAGAAGCGTTGTCTTTCCTGAACCATTCACACCGACAAGACCGATGCGCTCGCCCGGAGCCAGCCGCCACGTCAGGTGGTCCACGAGGGTGCGACCGTCTGGTGCGTCAATACGCGCGTTCTCCAACTCCACAACCACGCGGCCTTGGCGTTGCTTCGAGAACGCCATGAGCTCCACCGTGTCGCGCGGGGCGGGAACATCCGCGATCAGCGCTTCCGCTGCCTCGATGCGGTAACGCGGCTTCGACGTGCGGGCAGGCGCACCGCGGCGCAGCCACGCGAGCTCCTTCCGCGCCAGATTCTGCCGCCGCTGCTCAATCGCGTCGGCCTGCCGCGCACGCTCCGCGCGCGCGAACGTCCAATCGTTGTACCCGCCTTCGTAGACGTCGACTTTTCCGTCGTGGACTTCCCAGGTCAACGTCGCCACAGTGTCGAGGAACCAGCGGTCGTGCGTGACCACCACAATGGCCACTTTCCGTTTGAGCAAATGGTCCGCAAGCCACTGCACGCCTTCCACATCGAGGTGGTTCGTCGGCTCGTCGAGCACAATCAGGTCAAGGTCGCGTACGAGTGCCGCAGCCAGGTTCACCCGGCGCCGCTCGCCGCCCGACAGGCTTCCGACTGGCGTGTCCAGTCCCAGCTCCGCCACACCCGTTCCGGCCAGAACTTCGCGGACCTTGGCATTCGATGCCCATTCAAAGACCTCGAGCCCCAGCGGCTCCACCACGGCCTGCCCGACCGTCACGTCGTCCGGCAGGGTGAAACGCTGGGTCCCCCCCGCCATACGCAGGCCATTGGTGTGAGACACCCGCCCCTCATCAGGCAGCTCAATACCGGTGAGCACCTCGAGCAGCGTGGTCTTGCCGCCACCATTGAGTCCCACCACGCCGATCCGGTCCCCGGTCTGCACACCGAGAGACACTTCGTCCAGCAGGGTTTTCAGCCCCCACGTCTTGGACACATTTTCCAGGTTGATCAGGTTCGCCATGATGGGGCCATTCTAGACACGAGAGGGGTCTGCAATGAACGCCCGCACCCACCACAGAATTTCGCGAAAACACGAGACACTCACTCGACCATTTCCGCGCCGGATCCGTTCCCGCGAAAGCGTCCGAACTTGTTCAGCCATCGCCCAACTCTGCTTAGGCAGCACGCCTTCAGGATCAATTGGAACGTGACTATCCCATCCGCGATCCTTTGAGGTCACGGGCACGACAGACACCAAGGTGGGAACAGTTCTCAAGTGATTTCGCGAGGACACCACAACGCACGGTCGAGTTCCTGCCTGTTCGTTTCCCGCGGTGGGATCCAACTCGATCCACACCACGTCCCCCGGCGCGAGCTCCTCGGTCACCACCCGTATGCCCGATCCCATTCAGCCGATTCCTTCATGTAGTCTTTCAACTCCTCTAGCGGAGTCGCTTCGACTTGAGCTTGCAACCGGCGCATTCGAAGTTCTTCACGGTAGACCTCGAGCATTTCCTCGATGATGCTCGGCATGCTCGCACCCCGTTGCTGCGCAATAACTTTGATCTGGTCGCGCAAACCAACGGGCACTTTGATCGTCGTCTGCTCTGCCATGCACCCAGTATACCGCAAAGTATACCCTCGGCCTATAGCAGACGCACGCCCCCGACAGGCCCGTGAGCAGCGAAGCCTTCGATGTCACCGCGCGCAGTCAGCTTATCGACGACCCCCCTTGCCGCCTCCTCATCCCCGCACAGCGCCGCAACGGTCGGGCCGGAACCGGACACCATCGCGCGGATCGCGCCGGCATCTTCAGCGTCGTGGATGAGCTGCTGCAACGACGGCCGCAACGCCAGCGCAGCGGCTTCCAGGTCATTGTGCATGGCGGCCCCCACGAGCTGCGGATCACCGGACACGAGCGCCCGCGACAACGTCGTCGTGTCCATGTGCGGGACCATCGAAGGGTACGTGAAACGGAGATCGTCCAATTTCTCAAACACATCCTTCGTGGACAGCCCCACCTTGGGGTTCAGGAATGCGAACCAGTACTTCCCGCGCCCCATCATCGGCACGAGCGAATCCCCGCGGCCGGTACCCAGCGCGATGCCGCCCATCTGAGCAAACGGGACATCGGCCCCCAGCGCGGGCACCAAGTACGTGAACAGCTCCTCCGGCAGCGGCCGGTCGTAGTGGGCGATGAGCGCGCTAATCGCCTCCACCGCAGCGGCGGCGTCGGCGGAGCCGCCCGCCATCCCGCCGGCCACGGGCACAGTCTTGTCCACCTCGAGGCGCATCATCGGCAAATCCGGCTTGATGTCCTCGCGCCACTCGTCCTGCCCCAGAATCCCCATGTAGCCGGTGCAGATCGAATCCACCGCTTTCCAGGCCAGGTTCTTCGGCGTATCCAGGTCCTCGTCGGGTTTCTGGACGTGGTACGTCGTCTTCATCTCCGAGATGAAGCTGAGAGGCGATGCATCCGGGTGACGCTCACCGCCTTCGAGCGTGGTGAGCGTGACTGTTTCCGGCCTGTCCACCGCCATGAAGACGGTGGACAGATCGTGGTAGCCGTCAGCCCGGACTTCCCCCACCCCGAGATGCAGGTTCACTTTGCCGTTGGCGCGTGCCGTGAATTTCATTGCTCACTCACCTCCGCGAGACGGACGAAGTCGTCCACAGCGAGCTTTTCTCCCCGCAGCGCAGGGTCGATCCCCGCGGCGCGCAGCGCTTCCTCGGCGGACGCCCCTGACCCGTAAACCCCGCTCAAGCAGGCGCGGAGGGTCTTGCGTCTTTGGGCAAAAGCTGCGTCGATAAGCGGAAAAACGCGCTCGCGCAAGGAGAGTGGCCAGCCTTTATCGCGGACGTCGATACGCACGAGCCCCGATTCAATGTTGGGCGCAGGCCAGAAAACATTCTTGCCGATGTTGCCCGCTTTCCGCACGTCCCCGTAGAACGATGCCTTCACGCTGGGCACGCCGTAGATCTTCGATCCTGGTTCCGCCGCGAGACGGTCCGCCACTTCGAGCTGGACCATGACAAGGACGCGGCGAATACTCGGAAACTCCTCCAGCAAGTGCAGCAAGACCGGAACCGCCACGTTGTAGGGCAAGTTCGCTACCAAAGCCGTGGGCGGAACCGGCAGATCCGGCTTTCCCACTTTGAGCGCGTCGGCGTTGATAACCTCGAGGTTGCCCGCCGCCTCCGGAGCCAATTCAGCCGCTGTTTGCGGGAGTCGCTGCGCCAAACGCGAGTCGATCTCCACGGCAGAAACCTGGCACCCAACCTCGAGCAACCCCAACGTCAGGGAGCCCAAGCCAGGTCCGACCTCCAGAACAGTATCGTCCGGCGAGAGCTCAGCAGCCGCCACAATGCGGCGCACGGTGTTGGGGTCGTGAACGAAGTTCTGCCCGAGCTTCTTCGTCGGGGACACCCCGAGCTCATCAGCGAGAGCCCGGATCTCCACCGGGCCGAGCAACTGGATGTCGGGGCGCGTCATGTCCTCCGAGATTAGCGGATACCCAGGCTCGCGGTGCAGGCAGGCCACGCACCCCAACCCTGGCCAGCTTGAACCTTCTGAGCGATGGCAATCTGCTGCTCACGGCTAGCCAGGTTCGCGGTGGGAGCGTAGGCGGTTCCGCCGTAAGCGGCCCAGGTGGAAGCGGTGAACTGCAGGCCACCATAGAAACCGTTGCCGGTGTTAATGGCCCAGTTTCCGCCGGACTCGCACTGCGCGAGCGAATCCCAGACGGAGCCGCCGGCGACGGCCGGAGCGGACGCCGCGGCCGCCTTCTTGCCGCGGGCAATGACGGCAGCACGACCCTTGCGGATCTCCTCGTTCTTGACCACCTCGTCGGATTCAACCGCCCCGTTGACGGTGACGACGCGACGGGTCGTCTCGCGCTTGCCCTTTTCGCCCTTCTCACGCACCTGCTCCTCGCCCTCGGCGAGGTTCTCGTCGTCAACGTAACGGGGCTCTACATCGAACTCCTCGGTAGAAGTCCGCTCCTCCACGTCTACCCGGTCAATGGTGATGTCCATGTTCCCGGTCAGCGGGGTGTCCATCCCCGGGGAGACTCGGTCATTGGAATCCACCAAAACGCCGCGGGTAGCGAGGAGTTCAGAAACCGTCTTCGCCGCCGCAGCGGTGTAGGTCGTCTTTCCCCCGTCGTGGATAGCCACGATCTTCGGGGAGGTCAGATCGATGGTCATGTTGTCGGTGACCGGTTCATCACCCGCGTATGCGGAACTGGATCCTGCAACACCGGGCAGTTCTTTCAGGAAGTCGGACACAGTAGCGGCTGTGGTGGTGAACTCCTGGGCCTCGCCGCCGTCAATAGTCACAGCCACCGGCTTCGCAGTCCTGACTGTCACAGTGTCGCCGTTCGCAAGAGCATCCGACGGCGCGGGGTAGACGAGGTCCTGGTCCCCCACCTCGACACCGGCAGCCTGAAGGGCACCGCCGACATTACCGGCGAACGTGGTCAGCTCGATCGGCTCACCATTGACGTCCACGGTCACCGACTTCTGCGCGGCGACGGCCGTGGTTGCTCCGCCGATGGCGAGGGCACCAACAGCGGTGGAAGCAATGACGGCACGGGTGGTCGAAGTCTTGTTGATGCGACGATGACGCGACATAGAAAAGAATTCCTCACTGAGGGTCCACGGAACTCAAGTAACAATACGGTAAAGAACGACGCCGCACCAGAAATTCAGCTGGCCATCCCTTTTGTTGCCACCCCAACAATCACATGCACAACGTCCGTCCACCCACGCAACTTCCGCCCTGCATGAATTGGAAAAGTGCGTTACCTCACACCCCGAAGATGCGTCGGAAGGTCTCGTTCACCTCGGCGGCCAGCTCCTCGACCGGCACCCCTCGCGCCTCGGCTACAACTTTCGCGGTGTGGCCGATCAAGGACGGCTCGTTGCGTGCACCCCTGAACGGCTCGGGCGTCATGTACGGAGCATCCGTTTCAATGAGCAACTGCCCGGCCGGCGCAATCCTCGCCGCCTCCCGCAGCTGGTCGTTACGCTTGAACGTCACATTGCCGGCGAAGGACAGGACGTAGCCGCGGTCGATCGCCTCGCGGGCGAAGTCGATGGGCGAAGAAAAACAATGCAACATGACATGTTCGGGCCGCGGGGCGTCGGCGAGAATCCGCATCATGTCTGCGTCGCCCTCGCGGTTGTGGATCATCAGCGCCTTGCCTGAATCGACGGCGAGCTGGATGTGCCAGCGGAACGCCTCCTCCTGGACGTCTAGTGACGCAGTTCCGTCAGGGTCATGCTTGATCCAGTAGGTGTCGATGCCGGTCTCCCCCACCGCCACACACCGCTCATCCGCGGCCATTTCAGTCAGCCGCTTCCGCGCCGTCTCATCCAGCTCCCCCGCGCGCGTCGGATGGATCGCGCACGCAGCGAAAACACGGTCATTCATATGCGCCGCCTCGAGCGCCAGCTCCGCCTCATCTAGTCCGTCGCCAACCGTGCAGATCCGCTCGACACCCGCTTCCACAGCGCTATTCACCATCGCATCGACTTCGTCTTTGGTGCGGGCTTTGGCGGAGGCGAGGTGCGTGTGGGCGTCGACAAGCCCGGCAATTCGCGCGGCTGGAACGGGCGTGGGGCGCGGTTTCTTCTTCGACATGCGTTCCAGCCTATCCTCGGGCGCATGGAGTTCCACGACATCGATGCCGCAACCCGCACCCAAATCGAGCGCGACCTTGCCGAAGCTGCCGTCGCCGGAATCAACGGCTCGATCGACGACATCGTCGCCTCATTCGAAGAGGTCTTGAGGGAATACCTCGCCCTCGAGCCCGACCTGCGGCGCGCGTACTCCCGCGGCGACGTCGCCCGCATGTACGGCACAGCGCTCGGCGACGCGTTCATCCGCGAGCACGACTTCAAATGGCAATTGCTTATCGACGACTACGGCACCGACCTCGTCGTCACCTCCCCCGACCACGACATGTACACCGCCCCCCTGGTGGTCGTGGACACCCGTTTCGAAGACGAGGAACCCGGAAAGTTGACTGCCTTCATCAAGCAGTTCCTGGGCAACTAGATTTCGAAGCTGACCACGTCGACCGTCGCTTAGCCCGGGCAATGCCTCGCCCAGCCCCGTGATCGAGGCGAACCCCGGTTCCTGTTCGACAGCGCACTCTAGCGACCTGGTAGTTTGCTCAAATAGTCGAACACACGTTCGATTGATAATGCTGTTCCCGCAGGCATGGTTCACCCAATATGAAAGACTGTTCGCACAAACAGAGAACGCAGTCACGTTGAGGGGGAAATCATGACACTGCTGGAACTGCCAGATCGAGGGGAGGAACCGTGATGGATCCGTTTTTCGCCACTGAAAACCTGGACGATCCGGACGCCATTAACGGCATGGCACTCCGCCGGGCACACCATGCGCTCTTCCGCCAGTACGCCGAAGACGGCGAGGAGTTCCTCGGTTCCGCCGACCACGACATTGAGATGGCGCGGTTACGCACCACTACTGGGCTTCCACTTAACGAGGTGAAATCGGGGGTCTACTGCTACATGACACTTAAGTGCTTGCCGCATCTCAAGCAGCTGCAGGATGAAACAGCTCGCTTGGATCTATCGCGTTTGAAAGCGATCGACCGCGCCATGAGCATGCTCGGCAACAACGTGGACCAGGACATTTATGATCTCATCGACGATATGCTGATGAAGCTCTTCACGCCGACCAAGCAGAATCAAGAGTTGCCGGGCGCCCACACCATTACTCACCGGTTGAACAAGTTCATCGGCGACATCGACTCTTCGATCGCGCACGACAAACGCAAGCGGAAGTCCCGTGAAAGCGCGGCGCCCGGCCAATGCGACCTCGATTTTCACCCCGGCGGCACCCATGGGACCTCCGGAATGACTCTGACCGCGGACCACGCCACAATGGCCATGATCAAGGAATTCATCCTGGAAGCGGCGAAAACCGAAGACATCACTCCGGTCGAAGCAGTGGTGAAACTCATCACCGGGGAAATCACCCCGCCCGCCAGCGTCACAATTTTCGCTTATGCGCCGATGCACGAGGACGGCACCGCCGACGAATCCGCTTCTGCTTTCATTCCCGGCTTCGGGCACACCACTGCCGCGGGAACTGAGATGGTTCATGGCGCGGGATCAACGATCGTCGATCTACGCCCCGCGCGAGATCACACGGTCGCCGGTTACGTGCCGCCGCCCTCGGTTCGCGCCTACGTGCAGGGCAGGGACGGGACCTGCATCTTCCCTGGATGCGACCACCCGGCATGGAAATGCCAGCTCGACCACCGAATCCCCTACGAAGAGGGCGGGCAGACTACGGCGGCAAATCTTTTCTCACTTTGCCAGCACCATCACAACCTGAAGACCGATAAGCGCGGCATGTACGTTCCCGACCCAGTCACCGGCGATATCGTGTGGCTCTTCGAGGACGGCACATACGCATTAGTCGATCCGGAAGGGCTCTTCGCGCGGCACACCACTGCCGAGGAGCCACGCTGGAAGTGCACGCTCGACGACATTCAGCGGCTCAAGCGGGACCGGGAGCGGTTCTTCGCCAAAGGGCACGCGATCTTGGACGCCTACGACATCGACCGCGACTACGAGACATGCGTGGCGGCACTCCTCGACTTGGAGCGCGAGTACCGCCTCGAATTCCCCTTCTACCCGGAGGCCAACTGAGAAACAGACCCAGACAAGTTACTGCACCGGTGCCCACTCAGGGCCGGTCACACCGAGCTCAGGATCGAGCTTGGCAATCAAAGGCTGCGGCTTCTCCAGCTTCGTGCCCGGCACGACATCAACGCGCGCCCATACGGCCTGCTGGGATGCGTACTCTCCAGTGATCACCGGGTAAGTCTGCCCCTGCTCCGGAAGACCAACGCCGACCAGCTCGAGCTCAGCATCGTCCGTGACTTCCTTGACGGTCGGGGTTGCTGCCCAAACACCGTCGCGGCCGAGCGTCTCGTGAACCTTCTGCGCGGTGTGGGGCAGGAACGGCGTCAGCATGGCGTTGCAGTCAGACACGACCTGGAGCGCGGTCCAAAGCACGGTGGCAAGGCGCTCACGCTGGGATTCGTCTTTAGCCAGCTTCCACGGCTCCTGGTCTGCGATGTAGGCGTTCGCTTCGCCGACAACGTGCATCACTTTGGTGATTGCAGCCTTGAAGTGGGCAAGCCCCAGTTCGCGTCCGGCGGAGTCGAAAGTCTGGGATGCGAGGTCGAGGATGGCACGGTCGACGTCGAGAAGCTCGCCCGGCTCCGGAACTTCCCCGAAGTTCTTGTGGGCCATGGACACGGTGCGGTTGACTAGGTTGCCCCAGCCGTTGGCAAGTTCGTTGTTCACGCGACGGACGAACTCATCCCACGTGAAGTCGGTGTCGTTGTTCTCGGGGCCGGCGACAGCAATGAAGTAGCGCAGCGGATCCGGACCGAATTCGGCGAGGAAGTCCTTGACGTAAATGACCACGCCCTTGGAGGAGGAGAACTTCGAACCGGACATGGTGAGGAACTCGGACGAAACGACCTCGGTCGGGAGGTTGAGCTCGCCGAGCTCGTGAACCTCGCCGCCCTTGGAGCCCTTGCCGGCGTAACCGAGGAGCTCACCGGGCCAGATCTGAGAGTGGAAGGTGATGTTGTCCTTGCCCATGAAGTAGTAGCCGCGGGTGTCCGGGTCCTGCCAGAACTGCTTCCACGCATCCGGGTTTCCGGTGCGGGCTGCCCACTCGATGGATGCGGAGAGATAACCGATGACGGCGTCGAACCAAACGTAGAGCTTCTTGCCCGGATCGTTCTCCCAGCCCTCGACAGGAACCGGGATGCCCCAGTCGATGTCGCGGGTCATCGAACGCGGGCGCATGTCCTCGAGCAGATTCAGGGAGAACTTGAGCACGTTCGGGCGCCAATCTTCGCGGGCCTCGAGCCACTCCTTCAACGCGTCATGAAGCGCCGGGAGGTCGAGCATGAAGTGCTCGGTCTCGATGAACTCGGGGGTTTCGCCGTTGATCTTGGACACCGGGTTGATCAGGTCGACCGGGTCGAGCTGATTACCGCAGTTGTCGCACTGGTCGCCGCGGGCATCGTCGGCGCCGCATAGCGGGCAGGTGCCCTCGATGTAACGGTCCGGAAGAGTGCGGCCGGTCGACGGGGAGATCGCGCCCTGCGTGGTCTCCTTGATCATGTAGCCGTTGGCGTACAGTCCCTTGAACAGCTCCTGCACCACCGCATAGTGGTTGCGGGTGGTGGTGCGGGTGAACAAATCGTAGGACAGACCGAGACCCGCCAAGTCCTCCACGATCTGGCGGTTGTACCGGTCCGCCAATTCCTTGACAGTCACACCCTCCTTATCCGCTTGAACGAGAAGGGGGGTGCCGTGCTCGTCCGTACCCGAGACCATGAGCACGTTGTTCCCCACCATGCGCTGGTAGCGCGCGAAGACGTCGGACGGGACACCGAATCCGGCGACGTGACCGATGTGGCGCGGGCCGTTGGCGTACGGCCAGGCCACGCACACAAGGACATTTTCGGAGGTGGGGTTGTTCGGGGAGACAGTCATGTGCCCCAGCATAAGTGACTAGCGCTTCGTACCGAACATGCGCTGCCGTTTGCGGGACTTAGCGATGGCGTCGCGGTGCATGCGACGCTCAATTGCCAGCTGGTGAGCAAAACGCTGCTGTTCCTTCATGTCGAGGTAAATCGTGTCATTGCTGACATCCTTGACAATCGCGAACATCAGCAGGATCAGAATGATCAAGAACGGGGTGGCCGCTGCGATGGTGACGCTCTGGAGAGAGTTCAACGCGTCGTCGCCACCCGCAATGAGCAGTGTCAGACCGACAGCCGCAGTGGCCAGGCCCCACATACCGGTCAGCAGCGGCTTCGCATCGGTCTTGCCGTTCTGGGACAAGGATCCCATCACAGTCGACGCAGAATCCGCCGAAGTGATGAAGAAGGTGCCGAGAAGGACCAGTGCAAGAATGCCCATAAAGGTGCCCCCTGGCAGGGTGTGCAGAAGGTTGAACAGTTGTTCCTCGGACGCACCGTCACCGTAAATAGACTCGCCAATCTGCTCCAGGTGGATGGCAGTGCCACCGAAAATACAGAACCACACGGTGGACAGCCCAGCAGGCACAAGGGCGACTCCGATGCAGAATTCGCGGATGGTGCGTCCACGCGAGATGCGGGCCAGGAAGGTACCCACGAACGGGGACCAGGAAATCCACCATGCCCAGTAGAAGATGGTCCAGTCACCCAACCATTCACCGGCCGAGGAATCGGCGGAGTTCGCGGTGCGCGACGCCATAAGGAAGAACTGGTCCAAGTAGGAATTGATAGCCGTGGGCAGCATGTTCAGCTGCGTCAAGGTCGGGCCGAACACGAACACGAAGATGGCCAAGACAGTGGCGATGATCAGGTTGAAATTGGACACCCACTGGATGCCCTTGCCCACGCCGGACATCGCGGACAAGAGGAACGCGAGGGTCAACACCGCGACGATTCCGATGGTCAATTGGGTCGACGGAGAATCGACGAGGCCGGAGGCTTCAAGGCCCGTAGAGATTTGGAGCGCACCGAGTCCGAGGGAGCAGGCGGTGCCGAAAATGGTGGCGAAGATCGCCAGGCCGTCGATAAGCTTGCCCAGCCATCCTTCAGCCCGCTTCTCCCCGATCAGAGGAATGAAGGCGCTGGATAGAAGCTGCTTGCGACCGAGACGGAAGGTGGAGTACGCGATAGCGAGGCCAATGATCGCGTACACAGACCACGGGTGCAGTGTCCAGTGGAACATTGTCTGGGCCATAGCTGTGCCCACCGCGTCCGCGCTGTCCATGCCTGGAACTCCGTCGCGGTAAAAATTCAGCGGCTCGGATGCACCGAAGAACATCAGGCCGATGCCCATGCCGGCCGCGAACATCATCGCGATCCAGGACATCGTGCTGAACTCTGGCTGCTCGTCGGAGGCCCCGAGCCGGATTTTGCCGAACCGGGAGGCAGCCATCACGATAATGAACAGGACGAAGACTGTTCCGAAGAAAACATATGCCCAGCCGAGGTTGCTGATCACCCAGGTGAAGGATGCGTCAGAGAACGCGCTGAAACTCTCCTTCGCGGTAAGACCCCAGACGACTACCGCGATGACAACAGCGGCGAGAGGGGCGACTACCGCCCAGTCGACCTGCAAGCTGTCATCCTCGGAGGCACGCTCAATAGCGTCCTCCGGATCAGAAATCTTCTGTTGATTGCCGTGGTTCCGCGCGTCCAGAAGGTCCTGCAGTTCCGCCGTCGCTGGGCGGTCGTGCTCAATTGGATCCTCCGCATGCGGCTCGGCATCGGGGTCGTGGGGGTCGCGAATCTCGTTACCAGTCATTCAAGGCTCCTTTCACCTAAGACGGTAACGGAGATGTGCACTAAGTGCACGTTAGCTGGCTAGAAGCTGCGAGCGGCTATGAAGGCGTCGTAAAGCTCGCCTGACTTGATTCCCGCGCTTTTGGCGACTTCTTTGACTGCGTCTTTTGGCCGCATTCCGTCGTCGACTCTTTGCTGCACGAGTGCGAGAACGTCCTCCGGCTCAGCGGACTCGATTCCCCCGTCAATGACGACGGTGACTTCGCCGCGCACACCTTCGGCCGACCACTCCGCGAGCTCGGCGAGAGTGCCCCGCTTCACCTCTTCATACGTCTTGGTCAACTCACGGCACACGGCTGCTTGCCGCTGCCCGAGAATCTCGGCCGCTTCTGTGAGGGTAGCCTCGAGGCGGTGCGGCGATTCGAAGAAGCACACTGCGCGCTTCTCATTCTTGAGCGATTCGAGCCACGCGGCGCGCGCGCCGGGCTTACGGGGGGCGAACCCATCGAAGATGAAGCGGCCGACTCCGAGTCCGGACAAGGCCAGAGCTGTTGTCACCGCCGACGGCCCCGGCAAGCAGGTGACTGGAATGCCAGCACCGTGAGCGGCGGCGACGAGAGAATGCCCCGGGTCGGAGACCAGAGGCATCCCTGCGTCCGTCACAACGAGGACGACCGATGTGCGGGCGATGTCAATGAGTTCAGAAACCCGTTTGTCCTCATTGTGGTCGAAGTTTGAAACGACCTTGCCGGCTATGTTCGCTCCTAGCGCCGACGCGAGGTTGCGTGTGCGCCTGGTGTCCTCCGCCGCGATGACATCCGCGTGCTCGAGGGCGTGCACGAGCCGCGCTGAAGCGTCTCCAACGTTGCCCAACGGTGTCGCTGCGAGCACGATCCCGCGCTGCGGCAGGTAATGAGTTTCCATGCCACCAAGCTTGTCATACCCACCCGCTAAGATCATTGCCGTGAGTTCGACCCTTCTCCGTAAACCGGAGCCAACCGCCCCCGTGACTGTTCCATGGTCGCGCCCAGACACCATTGTCACGGTCGCCATCGGCTTTCTTGCGCTCTTCACCCGATTCGTGGGTCTGACTTCGGCAAAGTCGAACGGCACCCCGGTCTTCGACGAGAAGCACTACGTGCCGCAAGCCTGGGATATCGCGCGGTCGTGGTTCAACCCTGTGCTCGGCGGCATTGAATCGAACCCGGGCTACGGTCTCGTTGTGCACCCGCCTTTGGCTAAGCGGATCGAAGCGCTCGGCGAAATGGTCTTCGATTACACGCCCTTGGGCTGGCGCGTCATGGCGGCGCTGTTCGCCTCGGCCGTCGTCGTATTCACCATGCTGCTGGCTCGGCGTCTGTCCCAGTCGTGGATGATCGCCCTCTTCGCTGGTGTCATGGCTCTTTGCGACGGAGTCTTGCTGGTCATTGGCCGTTTCGGCATGCTCGACGTGTTCATCCTCCTCTTTGTCGTCATGGCGGCGTGGACTCTCGCCGGGGACATGCGGCAGGTGCACCAGCGTTTTCACGACGCGTACTTGCGCGGGGAGATCAACCCTCGGCTCGGATTCCGTTGGTGGCGCTTCGCCACCGGTGTGCTGCTCGGATGCGCTTTGGCCGTCAAATGGTCGGGCCTGTACTACATCGCCTTCTTCGGCCTACTGTCATCGTTCTACGACCTTTGGTTGCGGCACCGCTACGGGGTGAAGAATCCGGTGCGCGAGACGCTGCTGAGAGACGTCCCTTCGGCACTCGCCTCCATCGTTCTCATCCCGGCTGTCCTCTACATGTGGTCGTGGCGCGCATGGTTCGCATCCGAGACTGCCGTCTACCGCCATTCGCTTTCCGACGGCACGATTGCCAACTCCGACTGGCCTGCCCTAGCTAAATTGCCTGAGGCGGCCGCCGGGTGGCTCTACTACCACCTCTCGGTGCTGAAGTTTCACTCGGAGCTGACATCGTCGGCGGGGCACTCCCACCCTTGGGATTCGAAACCATGGTCGTGGCTGGTTGCCTCGCGCCCGATCCTCTACTATTCCTCCACCGGCATCGAATGCGCGGGCGGCCAAGAATGCCGCCGCATGATCTTTCTCTTTGGCACCCCCGCAATCTGGTGGCTGACCGTTCCGATCCTGCTGTGGGCCATCTGGGCGTGGATCTCCCGCAAGGACCGCCGCGTCATCATTCCGCTTATCGCTTTCGCCGCCGGTTTTCTTCCGTGGCTCGCGGCTTTTGACCGCCAGATGTATTTCTTCTACGCGGGCCCGCTCGTTCCTTTCACCATTGTGTTGCTCGCACTGGCTCTTGGTGAGCTCTCCAAACGCGGTAAGCGTGTCCCGTGGATGAGTAGGATCGCGGGCCCCATTACATCCGGTCAGCTCGGGGTGATTGTCTACTTGGCAACCGTGATAGGGATGTTCCTGTACTTCTCCCCGATCCTGTACGGCTTCGTCATTCCGGACAGCTTCTATAACCAGCTGATGTGGTTGCCGAGCTGGAAATAACTAGATCGGCCGGGCGTTGAGAACCCGCAGCGGGTTGCCGTAGTCCGTAACCCACATCGCCACGAGCACAGCGCATGTGAAAAGAAGAGTGAGCAGTTGACTCCACGGGGCTGTTCCACCGGTAATGGCCTCAAGGACTGCGAAGCCCAGACTGAAGCCGAACATTGCCCCCACAATCAGCAGCACCCCGGGGATCTGCGAAGGTTTCCAGCTGACGAAGAGCAACGCTGTCGCGATACCTACCCGCACAGAAGCAGCGCCGAGCTCCACATCTGTCATTTCCGGCGCGAGGAGACGCCCGGCCCACACGACATAAACGAGTGCCAGGAGCACTAGCGTCACGCGGCAGGCGGTCATGAGCAGGACTCGGCGGGCGGAGACCCGCTGGAACTCGGTTTCAACCCCCGCGTAGATGACATCGGAGAGATTATCCGGCGGCGACATTGGCACTGCACTCAGGGAGCGCGAAAACTGCAGGGATTGCTCCCAATAGCGTTGGCATTCCGGGCATTCGGCGAGATGCGCGTCGAGCACGTCGTCTGCGATCGCGGAGTCTTCCCCATCGATCCGGGCGGAGAGGGCGGCTTGGACGTCGTTGTGGTCAACCATCGACAAGCACCTTGTCCAAGCTCACCCGGCCTGAGCCAAACACGACGATGAGCCCCAGCAGCACGATGAGAACGAGCGGAAACTCAATTCCGCCGTCACTTGCGAAGAACCCGGCTTCTAGGTGCATGAAGTACCCAGCAGCGAGCATCATCAACGCGAGTATGCCGGCCACGATCGTGGTGAGCAGCCCGATGATGAGCATGGCCCCGCCGACGAGTTCCAACGATCCGGCGAGGTATGCGGCTAAGCGAGGTTGTGGCACGCCCGCCTGCGCGAATTGCTGCGCAGTGCGCCGCATGCCTTCCCCGATCCAGTGCTGGTAGCCGTGCGCGATGAACACGACTCCGAGCACGAGCCGCGCCATGAGCAAAGCGAAATCGCGGAGGGCGGGGCTATTCATGATCTAAACACTACAACGTGGAACCATTCGGGCTGCGACAGCAGTCAAAGTAAGTATGACAACAACGCTTATCGACGACACGCAAGCATTCGAACTGCTCACCCTCGAAGTATTTCTCCCCGGCCTGTCCTGGGACCTGATCCAGAAGAAGCGCGACGCTTTGAAAGATGCTTTCTGCGATTTCGACCCGGAGCTCGTGGCCGAATTCGACGAGGATGACATCGAATACCTGATGAAGAATCCCGCCCTGATCCGCAACCGACGCAAGATTGAAGCTGTGGTGACCAACGCGAAAGCTACCGTCGCCATGCGGGATCGCAGATCCTTGTCGCAGCTCATCAACTGGTTTCTTGAGACCGATCCTTTCAAGGACGGCCTAGCCTTGACCGCCTATTTGCGGCCTCTGGGCTTCGTCTACATTGGCCCGAAGACGATGGAGGGAATGATCGAGATGATTATTTCTTCTTCGCAGTGACCCAGACGTCAATCTCCGCGGTGATTGGCTCCACACCGGCATCATCGACGATCTCGCAGTTGATAGTGACCAACTGTCCGCCCGTCTCACGGGTGATGGTGTCGAATTCCGGGAAGTCCGCGGTCGCCGTGATAGTCAGTCCACCTGTGGACTTGGCCGGGTAGTCGGCGCGCATGCCGCGCGGAATCCACCGGTGAGTGTCGGGGACCGTGACCTCGCACAGCAGCCCCATGGCAGCCTCAGCGCCGTTCAGCCCGGCGATGACGTGGAAGGTGCCAATGTGGTTCTGCACACCCCACCACTTGCCCAGGCGCACCACGCAACGGCCGGGTTCAGCGACCTGTACGCGGGGCATGACCGTGCGGAAGTACGGCGCCTTCACCGAGTAGAAAGCGGAGAAGAGGAGGCGCTTGAACTTGGTGTCGCTGAATTTCTCCCACAGCTGCGCAGACTTGCCCGGGTTCGTGTTTACCTGAGTAGAAAAAGAAGTCGTCATACCCGGGGATGTTACCGGCTATGACGACCTCTTATTGGCCGAAAAACTATGCGATTTCTCGGACCGGCTCAGTTTCCTGGCGGTAGGTAGGAAGGTTGGCAAAGTCGGCGCTCTCATCGTCCACTTCCACGACAACGGCGCCCGGTCGACGCATGTGGGGCGGCACCGGAGCGTCCTCCGCGGAAGAGATCACGCCGAGACGAGCACGACGAAGCTGGCGCACCCGTCGCTCATGCAAAGCGCGTTCTTTCTTCACCGTGGTGCGCAGAGCCGCCAAGTACCACGCCAGCAGTCCTGCCGCTGCCGCGGGAGCGAGCCACGCCCATCCGCCGGAGACGATGCCGAAAACAAAAGCAACAGCAAAGACGAGCACCAAGCCCAGCAGTGTGCGCTGGCGGCGGCGGAATCGCTCCTCGCGCACACTCTTAGCTGCCTCAGGGTCCCATCCTCCGCGGCCGCGGCGTGCCCGCGCGAACGCGAGCTCATCTTCCGTAGGCTCCGTCGCAGGCTCCGCTTCCGGTTCCGCTTCCGGCTCCTTCTCCTCCAGCTGTGTCACTGTGGAGTAGCCGTAATCCTCCGGGGAGAGGTAAGACGCGTCGAGCTCGTACTCAGCTGCCGGCTCCGCGTCGGTTTCAGAAACAGGCTCTGCGTCGGCCTCAGAATCTTGCTCGGCTTCGACTACAGCCTCGGTTACAGCCTCGACTTCGTTCTCGGGTTCAGGTTCCACGACCTCGCCCTCAATTTCTTTCCGGGCAAAGAGCTTCTTGAGGGAGGTGGAGCCGGAAGAGTCGTCGATAAGCACTTCTTCCTCGTCCGCGACGGGGTCGAGAACCTCGTAGTCGCTCTCCTCGTCGTAGCTGTGGATGTCCGCCTTGGTCACGCGTGGGCGGCGACGTGCCTGCAAGGGGGTAGTGCCTTGATGTAGGACACGCGTCTCGTCATAGCCTTCACCAGAGCGCCGGATCGGCTTCGAGTCCCCCAACACCATCGGTGCGAGAACGATCGCCCACACCACGACGATGAGGACGATGATCAGGCTCAGGCTGCCGGACATGTGCAACGACCTTTCTGTTTTCCGGTCACGTATTCCTGCCTGAGGATATAGAGGCCGCAGGCGGCGATGAACGACCCACGCCGCAGAAAACAGGCAGTTTTTCTAGATCCAGAGTCGGCCGCGCGCAGCGAGGCGTTCGACGGCGGAGCCCGGCAAGTCGTCGATGTTCTGGGCAACAAAGTGGTGGTCGCGCCAGGCACCGTCAATATGCAAATTCTCCCGGAGGTAGCCCTCGGGGCGGAAGCCGGCATTAGCCAATACCCTGCCCGATGCCGGATTGTCCGGCAGATAGGTGGCGGTGACGCGATGCATTCCGATCCGAGCGAAGGCGTGGTCGACGCCGAGGGCGCACGCGACGGTGGCTATGCCGCGACCCGAATAACGGGAATAGACCCAATACCCGATCCAGCACTCCCCGATCGCCCCGTGTTGGATATTGCCTAACGTGACTTGGCCGATGAAGCGGCCGTCGAGCTCTATCACCAGGGGAACAATGATCCCGTCGGCCGCGAAACGCCGCAAATTGCTCCAGTTGACGCGCCAGGCGGCTGGCGAGTGAGCTTCCTCCCAGGTGCCGGGGACGGTGGGTTCCACCGGACGGAGAATGGATTCGTCGACAACGCGCATACGTGCCCAGTCTTTCCCATCTCTCGGTGAGAGAGGACGTAGGCGCAACGTGGAGCCGCCCGGAATATGCACAGTCGGGGTCGGTTCAGGCCAGCCGGGGTGGCTCGCCCGACCGAAGAAATTGAACATGCCTACGCCCGCTGTTGAAGGAAAATGACATCCACGATGTCACCGGGACGCACCTCGGACACGTCCGCGGGGATACGGATGATCGCGTTCGCTTCCGCCAGGCCCGCCAGCAAGTGGGCCGGACTGCCGGAGACTCCCCCGATTCCGTCGACGAGGTAATCGTGAGTTTCCGCGTCGCGCATGAGACGGGCACGGATGAAACCGATGCGTCCCGGAATCGACTCGATCCGGCCGAGCGAACGCGCTTTCACGGTCCGGCGGGTCGGCACACGTTTGCCCAGGGAGGTGCGGATTGCCGGACGGATAAGGGCCTCAAAAACAACGAGAGCGCTCACCGGGTTCGACGGCAAAAGAAAGACAGGAATGCGGTCCGGCCCCACGAGACCGAAGCCCTGGGCGGAACCGGGGTGCATGGCCACGCGAGTCGTGTCGATGTCGCCCAATTCCCCCAGCGCATCCTGGACGGGCTTGGCGCTGGAACCGCCCACAGCACCGGTGATGATCATGAACTCGCTCTTCTGTGCCTGAACAGCCAGTTGCTCTTTCAGGCGGCGGGGTTCCGCGTTGATGATGCCCACGCGGTTGACCTCCGCCCCGGCATCCTTAGCGGCCGACGCCACAGCGTACGAGCTGACATCGAAGACCTGGCCTAGACCCGGCTTACGGTCAATATCCACAAGCTCGAGACCGTACGACATCACTGTCACACGGGGACGCGGGTAGACCAGCACCTTGTCCCGGCCTGTGGAAGCCAGCAGGCCGATTTGAGCGGGGCCCAGCACAGCACCGGAGCGCACAGCGATGTCGCCGGGCTGGATGTCGTCGCCCTCCCGGCGGATGAAATCGCCCGAACGCACCGGACGGTGCGGAGTGACTCGTTTCCGGCCGCGGTCGGACCACTCGAGGGGAAGCACAGCGTCCGCAAGCGTGGGCAACGGGGCACCCGTAGCCACTCGGACTGCCTGGCGCGGTTGAAGACGCAACGGCTTTTGGGATCCGGCGGCCACTTCACCCACGACCGGGAGCGAGGCATCCGGAAGCGGCGCGTCCTCGCGCTGGCCAAGACTCTTACCCCCGCCGACATCGACGGCACGGACGGCGTACCCGTCCACCGCCGCTTGGGAGAAACCGGGCAGCGGAGCACTCGCCTGGACTTCTTCGGCGCACATGAGGCCGAGGGCGTCAGTGATGCCGATGCGGATCGGTTCGGGCCGCATCGTCGCATCGATGATCATGGCGAGGTGGTCGTCGACACTGCGCATGGTCCCTCCCTACCGGACTTCTGGGTGCTCCGACTCGTAATCGGCCACGATCTGCTTGATCGCTTTGTACAGCGCGGGGCCGTACTTCTCGTGGCGCAACCCGAAATCGACATTAGCCGGAATGTAGCCGCCCGGATTACCCAGGTCGTGGCGTTTTCCGTTGTGAACGACCACGTGGACCGGGTGCCCCTCGCTAATCATCAGCTCAATGGCATCGGTGAGCTGAAGCTCGCCGCCCTTGCCCGGTTCGATTCGGCGCAACGCATCGAAGATCTTCCGGTCGAGCAGATAGCGGCCGGTTGCCACGAAATTGGAAGGGGCGTCCGCAGGCTCAGGCTTTTCCACCATGCCCACAACACGCTTGACCTCGGCGGCATCCAGTCCCGAGTCTCCGTCCACCTCGCGCACATCGAAAACGCCGTAGTTGAACACTTCTTCCGGGCTCACTTCGAAAGCGCACAGCACGGACCCGCCGAGCGTGGCGCGCACCTCAGCCATTTTCTCCATGACACCGGTGGGCAGAACCAAGTCGTCGGGAAGCATAACGGCGACGGCGTCCTCGTCGTCATCCAGAAGCGACTCGGCGCACCCCACTGCGTGCCCGAGGCCAAGGGGCTCATCCTGGACAACCGCTTCCGCAGCGATGATCGATGCTGCGCGGGCAACCTTTTGTGCCTGTTCCTCTTTACCGCGGGCAACAAGCGTGGAGCGAAGCTGCTCAAAGTCGCCGAAGTGCTCCATGACCTCGCCCTTGCCCGGCGCGGTGACCACCGCGAGACGCTGAGCTCCCAGCTGAGCAGCTTCCTCAGCGATCAGCTCGATTCCCGGGGTGTCCACTACAGGCAGCAGTTCTTTCGGCACAGTCTTAGTCGCCGGGAGGAACCGGGTGCCCATCCCCGCGGCCGGCACCACCACAGTCTTCACGCTGGAGCGAGAACCGGCAGCGTGCGGGCCTGAATGCGGGCTCTGGTCAGAATTCTGCATGAATGAATAGTGTACCTACAATGATTGCGTGTTCGGTGTAGGCCACTCCGCAAACCAGCGGCCCGTTTCCAAGGCAGACGTGCGCGGCGCAACGCGTGCCCGTCGCGCGTCCATGGTGCATGAGCTTATCGACGCCGCTTTGACCTCCCACCTCCTCACCTGGCTCGAAGGGTATTCCCGCGTCGCCGCCTACGTCCCTCTCCCCGGTGAACCGGGTGGAAAGCATCTCCTCCCTGCCCTCGCTGGGACCCATGAGGTGTGGTTGCCGATTACGCCCAGGGAAGGTGACCTGCGATGGGGACAATTCACCGGAGAACTCCGCCGGGGGGCGCACTTCGGGATTTGGGAGCCGGAGGGGCCAGGTGAGACGTCGATAAGCGGGCTCGAGTGCGATGCCGTGATTGTTCCTGCGCTCGGCGTCGATCGCGCAGGGGTCCGTCTTGGGCAAGGTGCCGGCTATTACGACCGCGCGCTGAAATCGGTCGCGTGCCCAGTGGTGGCACTCGTGTACGACGACGAGGTTCACGACGAGCTACCGTGCGAGCCGCACGATCATCCGGTCGATGGGGTGGTGACGCAGTCCGGATTCATGCGGCTGGGGAACCGAAGGGGTGGTCCGGCAGTCCAATAGGGCATGGACATCTTTGATTTACTCCGCACCCCTGGTTACAGGCGGGCAGTGATGCTGCGTCGGGGCGCCGCCGTCGCCCTCGTTCTTTGCGCGGGGGTGAGCGCTCTGGTCAGCCGCGCTGGTTCTGATCCCCAGGTTCTCGTGTTCGCGCGCGACGTGGGGCCGGGCGATGTGATCGCGGCGGGCGATGTTGATCTGCGCCCGCTACCCGGAGATGTCGCGCCCGCGGCTGCTCTATCTTCCGTCGATGACGCGGAAGGTCAGATCGTTGCTTCGCACGCGTCCGCGGGGGAAGTCGTGACCCCCACCCGTCTCATCGGGCCCGACCTCACCCGAGCGCTCGTCGGAAACGACGCGGCAGACTACACCCTGGTTCCGGTGAAGCTCGCCGACCCCGACATCATTCCGATGCTCCACCACGGGGACCAGGTGTCAGTCGTCACAGCCGGCGACGGCGCCCCGCGCACGGTGGCAGAGGCTGGCACAGTGGTCGTGGCGGGCACCCCGGACGACGACAGCAGCTCCAGCGTCCTCCTGCTGCTGCGCCACGCTGACGCGGCTGAGGTTGCTGCCGCGTCACTATCCTCGCCACTCGCAGTGGTCATAGCTATTGCTTCTTAGTACATCAGGCGAACTCCCGCTGACATTTCTGCGAACTTAGACGCACGAGGATGGCTTTAGCGAGGTCACTGTAGTAATTTCTGTCGGGCAATAAAATTCATCAACCCCCATTAGGAGGGACTCATCATGCTCCAGGGCTTCAAAGACTTCATCATGCGCGGCAACGTCATCGACCTCGCAGTCGGTGTCGTGATCGGTGCCGCTTTCACCGCTATCGTCACCGCGTTCACCGACAACATCATCAACCCGCTGATCAACTCCGTGGGCGGCGCCGACTTCTCCGGCCTCGGCTTCAAAATCATTCCGGGCAACGACGCCACCTTCATGGACTTCGGTGCACTGCTCACCGCAATCATCAACTTCCTGCTGATCGCAGCTGTCGTTTACTTCCTCATCGTCGCCCCGATGAACAAGCTGGACGAGCAGCAGAAGCGCCGCAAGGGCATCGACCCGGACACAAAGGACCCGACCGAGCAGGAACTGCTCACCGAGATCCGCGACCTCCTCGCAAGCGGCAAGAACCCGCAGATCAAGGGCTAATCGCCGTAGTGTGGCGGCCTCTCCGCCGCATAATCCAACGGCGCGTCGTCCGTCAGCGCATCGTCGAATTCGACGAACCTCTCGCCGTCACCAGCGGACCGTTCCTCATTGGGGCGGTCCGCTTTCCTGTCGTAATCGACGTCGGAAATGCGTTTCACCCGACGCCGCTGCCGCGGTGCCATCTGCAACTACTGGACGCTGTACTTACGCAGTTCGCTGATCAGGTGGGCGACAAGCGGAGCGATGGTGGACATGCCGTCCCTGATAGCTGCGCGGGACGGAGCCAAGTTCACAACCACGGTCGAGCCCGAGACACCACAAATACCGCGGGATGTGCATGCATCTACCGCGCCGCACGCCTGACCGGAAGAGCGCACTGCTTGACCCACTCCCGGCACGAGCTGGTCGATCACCGCACGCGTGGCTTCCGGAGCCTTGTCGCGCGGACCCACGCCGGTGCCGCCGATGGTGACCACGAGGTCCACTCCACCCACGACTGCAGTCTCAATGACTTTGCGGATCTCGGACTTCTTCGACTTCACGCTCACCACGCCGTCGACTTTGTAGCCCATCTCCTGCAAGAGCTCGAACACGAGCTGGTCGGAGCCCTCGGCGATGGCCCCGCCCCGCTTGTGGTCGCTGATCAGCACCGCGAGCGCGCACGGCTGCGACGGCAACTCCACTTCCGCCTCCGAAGCAATCAGGAAAGCCTCGTCGGGCTCGTGAAGGTCTAGCGCATCGAGAGTGTTAGACATGGTCGGGCTCCTCGTGGACGTGGCGTTTTTGCTACTTAGTGAATCTACTCGGAACTTAGAGTCACCTCTACCGTTCTGGTTTCTTCGGATCCCTGAGTCTGAACCTGCAGCTTAACGGTCTCGCCGAAATCGAAGGACCGGGTCGCGGCGACAAGCGCATCAGACGATTCAATCGGCCGGTCATTGATGCGTTCGACAAGATCACCTGCCCGCAAGCCGCCGCGGTCAGCGGGACTGCCCGGCTGCACTCTGCTCACCAGCGCGCCGCCGGATGCCTGCCTGATATCCACCTCAATGCCCATCATCGGCTGCCGGGCCTTGCCCTCGGTAATGAGCTGTTCGGCGACCCGCCGCGCGAAATTGGAGGGAATAGCGAAACCGAGGCCGATCGAGCCCGCTTCACCCGACGCACCCTGGGACAGAGACGCAATGACCGAGTTCATACCGATCAGGTGACCGTTCATATCCACCAACGGGCCACCTGAGTTACCGGGGTTGATCGCGGCGTCGGTCTGAATGCCGTCGATCAGGGAACTTTCTCCCCCACCCTGTGCCGCTCTAACGGGCCGGTTCATCGCCGACACAATGCCTGTGGTCACGGTCGCCGACAACCCGAGCGGCGACCCCACCGCGACCACTGACTGGCCGACAGCGAGGCTGTCAGAATCGCCGAACTGAATCGTCGGCAGATCCTTCACACCCTCGATCTGGATCACAGCGATATCGGTGTTCACATCGGAGGCGATGAAGGTGGCGGGGTGCTTCGAGCCGTCGTTAAGTGTCACCCTCATCTGCGCGCCTGCGCTTTCGGCGTCCGCGACTACGTGGTGGTTGGTAAGCACCTTACCGTCCGAACTGATGATGGAGCCGGATCCCTCGGCCCCGCTCGTGCGAGTGGCGACCTCAATGGACACAACTGCGGGCAGGACAGATTCCGCGACCTTTTCCACGGAGCCCTCAGCAGCAGGTGTTTTATCCGGCTTCACCGGAGCCTCGAGCGCGTTGTCGTTGTCGCTGGCCCCAATTCCGGAGGTTTGCGCTGTTTCTTTTGCGGCCCCAGCGATCGAACCCGCCACGTAACCGCCGGCCACGCCGGAAACAAGGCCGGTGACGAGAGAGATGGCCACGGCTGCGACCGCACCGACTCCGCGCTTCTTCGCGGGCACCACCTGCACGGGTGGCTGCTCAGTGTACGGCGGCGGGGTGACCGGCCCGCCGAAAGTCGGGTTCGTGGGATATTCCGGAGTTGTCATGGTCGGTCATTGTCCCTTTCGACGCTGTGCCAGTCATCTTTTCCAGTAATCCTTCATCGTAGTGGTTACTGAATGGTCGCTGTGAGCCGCAGGGAACAGCACACGGATCCTCGTGCCTCCGTCATCTGAATCCCCGATCGAGATCGTTGCTCCGTGCCGCTCCAGCACCTGGCGGGCGATGGCGAGACCGAGCCCGGAACCAGGCATGGACCGCGACTCAGGAGCGCGGTAGAAACGCTCGAAGACATTGTCCCGTTCTTCCGGGGGGATTCCTGGGCCGGAATCATCGATGATGAGCACAGCGCTGTGCTTTGCAGCCCGGAGGGACACCCGGACGACACCGCCCGGGGGCGACCATTTGGCCGCGTTATCGAGCAAATTGACCGGTGCACGCGATAGCGCGGCGCGGTCCGCATCCATGACCCATGGGTCGGCGCGGAAGCGGAATTTCACGTCGGGGCGACGGCGCTGCACGCGAGTGACGGCTTCAGCCAAAACTGAATCCAATCGGACGGGTTCAAATTCTTTGTGCAGGTCATCCTCGCGCGCTAGGTCCACCACATCCCCGATCAGCGAAGAAAGCTCCTCCATCTGTGCGTTGACGTCCTTCTCCAGCTCATCTAGTTCCTCCACCGGGACCTGCGCGACACGTCCGGAGCGGTGCAGCATGATCAGCAGCTCGATATTCGTGCGCATCGACGTCAACGGGGTACGCAGTTCATGGCCCGCGTCCGCGACAAGCTGGGCCTGCCGCACCCGGGATTCATTGAGTGTTTCCATCATCGCGTTGAGCGATTCCGTGAGCTTCGCATACTCGTCGCCGCCGGCGACATCGATCGGTTCCAGCGTTCCTTCCGTGGACACCCTGTCCACGGCCCGGCGCAACCGCCCCACCGGCCGCATGGTCGCCCGCGCGATGACACTCCCCGTCAACGCGGCCAGCAGGGTGCCGAATCCGACAATGCCGGCCAGCGTCGCCTTCAGCCTGCTTTTCAGGTGCGCGAAATCCGACCTGTTGTGCGCCACGGCGACGGTCGTGCCGTCATCATCGCGCAGCACCGACACCATCTCGTCGCCGAACTCAATGCGCGACCAATTCGCAGGGTCACCGTCGCGCGCCATCTGGTCAACCTGCACCGGATCACCGATGAAAGCAGCGTGTTCCGCCGGGGAGACAGCGGCGCGGTACCAGGGGTTATCGGCCCTGAACTTATCGACGATCCCCTCCAGCGCCTCCCCATCCGCCTCCTGCACCTGCCGTGTCAAAGCCACTGTGCGCGAGTTCAAGGAGCTGAGCTCGTGCTCCTCCATCGCGTCGAACACCGCGAAATAGGCCAACACCGCCGTGGCTCCCACTGCCACGGCCACCCCGGCACCCGCGAACGCGGCGATCTTGCCGCGGACGGGCGAGCTGTGGTCGGGACGAAGCAGCGTCTCCCCTTCGGTGCTCATCCGGCGCAGAATCACGGAGCGGTCTCCCGCAGCACATACCCGATTCCGCGCACAGTGTGAATCAGGCGCGATTCACCGCCTGCCTCGGTCTTCCGCCGCAGGTATCCGATGTAGACCTCGAGCGCATTACCGGACGAGGGGAATTCATATCCCCACACCTCCTCCAAGATCATTTGGCGGGACAGCACGTGACGCGGATTGCGCATGAGGAGTTCAAGGAGGGAGAACTCAGTCCGGGTCAGCGAGATATGCCGCTTCCCGCGCATCACCTCCCGCGAGATGGCGTTGAGGTACAAGTCCCCGAACGTCACCTCTGCGCTCGGGGTCTTCTTCTCATTCAGCTCCGAATCCGCCAGCGCACGGCGCAACAACGAGCGGACACGAGCGAGCAGCTCTTCAAGGGCGAACGGCTTGGGCAGGTAGTCGTCTGCACCGGCATCCAGACCCGCGACACGTTCCGCCACCCCGTCACGGGCGGTAAGCATGAGAATCGGGCGGTCGTATCCGGAGGACCGCAATTCGCGGCACACCCCGAGACCGTCGAGCCGGGGCATCATCACATCCAAGATGGTCAGGTCTGGCCGCTCTGCCTTGATCGCTTCTAGTGCCTCGATGCCGTCTCCGGCCAAGACGACCTCGTACCCGTTGAACTTCAGCGAGCGCCTCAATGACTCCCGCACGGCTTGTTCATCGTCGACCACCAGAATTTTCATGCCCCCCATTATGGCAATGGGCTCGAAGCACAAGAAAAGCCGGACACCGCGAAAGGGTATCCGGCTTAGCTAGTTAGAAGCAGCGTTTAGAACTGCTCGACGTCGATCAGGCCCTGCTCTGCAGCCTTGATCAGGCGGCGCGGGATGCGAACGGTCTGACCGTCGATCTTGACCTCCTGCAGCGCGGCGTTGTCTGCCTTCCACTGCGAACGGCGGTGGTGGGTGTTCGAACGGGACTTACGGAACTTAGGTGTTGCCATGGTGTCTTTCCTCCTTTACCGCGTCTAGTTAGCGGACTTCTTCTTGCGGCGGGCCATGCCGCCGAAGCGGCGGTTGAACTTCTCAACACGGCCAGCGGTGTCCATGACGCGCTGTGCGCCGGTCCAGAACGGGTGGGACTCGCTGGTCACGTCGACGACGATGAGCGGGTACTCGTTGCCGTCTTCCCACTGGGCGGTGCGGCCGGAGGTTGCAGTGGAACGGGTCAGGAACTGGTGGCCAGTACCTGCGTCCTGGAAGATCACCGGGTGGTAATCGGGGTGAATATCTTTTTTCATCTCTTCGTTTCCCTCAGGATTGATACTTCAGGTCGGTTCCGGCAATGCTTTCACCGGATCGTGCCTGAGTTGGGTTCGAAAATGGTCCTTCATCCGAGCAGGGCGAATACGCCTGATCAGACAACTTGATACATAGTACAGGTGATGGATACATTCCCGAAATCGCGGATCGGCCTCCTCCTAGTGCTCGCGGCGGGCATTCTCTACTTGGCTGCGGCGGCTCCAGAAGAGTTGAAAACCACCGCGCTGCGGCTCGCGCCCGTGCTACTTTTCGTCGCAGGAATGTCCGTGGTGGTCAACCTGGCGGCCCGAGCCTGCGCATTCGACGCAATCGCGCAGGCCATGGAAAAACGATTGAAATCTAAGTGGGCGTTGTGGTTCGGGATTGTCGTCATCGCCATTGTGTCGACTGTCTTTCTCTCGTTGGACACGACCGCGATCATGATCACGCCCATGGCGGTGGCGCTCGCGCGCAAGAACAGACTGAAGGTCGTGCCCGTGTCGTTCGCGGTGGTGTGGATAGCGAACCTCGGTTCGCTCGCTCTTCCAGTGTCGAACCTGACCAACTTGCTCGCCCACCCGTACGGGTCTACAGACGTGCCGGCCGTAGCGGCCATCACGGTCGCAGTCGTCGCTTCCTGGGTGGTTTACCGATTCGCACCCTCGGAACCGAAGCTGCAGGATACGGAGATCAGGGCGGACACTTCCCCGCTGCTGAGGATATCCCTGATCGTGCTAGCGCTGCTTCCGCCGGCGCTGGTGTCCCCGCTGCCGTACTGGTTGGTCAGCACGGTGGCGGCAGCTGTTCTACTTATTTTCGCGAAGCCGGATTTCCGTGAGGCGCTCTCGCTCGTTCCATGGGATTCACTCGCACTCGCGGCAGCATTGTCGTTCGGCGTCGGCGCAGTGCTCGTTCTCGCCGACGGTCGTCTCATCTTCGACGCCGGACCGGCGACACTCTCGGTGGTGGGCGCAGTGGCCGCCAACGCCCTCAATAATATTCCGGCATTCCTCCTCCTTGAGCCGTCGGCACCGACTCCGCAGCATATTGACGCCCTATTAATAGGTGTCAACTGTGGGCCAATCGTCACGCCGTGGGCATCGCTCGCCACCCTGCTGTGGCATGACCAGCTCCGCCGAAACGGCATTGACATCCCCTGGAGAACAGTGGTTGTGAGGGGAGCCGTTCTTGCGCCGTTCGCAGTCGGACTGCCGCTGGCTGCGCTCAGCTGCTTAGGCTGACCCAGTGGCTCGTCGATAAGCGTGCAAACGATTATGAAATGAGACCTTGCGCGTGTAGTGTTTACTCTCGCTGTTGTCGAAGTACACGTTTACGCTTAGTCAACCGGTGACTTGCGACGCCCTCGAGCACCACGGCCATCCTCACACTTCCGGCCGATAACCAGCTACGAGCGCGGCGTCCACCTCACAGTCTCCGTGGCTCAAGCGGCTAGGAGAAAGAAGTAACCATGTCGGCACATTGCCAGGTCACGGGAAAGAAGCCGTCTTTCGGCAAAACCGTGTCTCACTCGCACCGCCGCCACTCGCGCCGTTGGAACCCCAACGTGCAGAAGCGGCGTTTCTACCTGCCCTCCGAGGGCCGTACCATCACGCTCAATGTTTCCACCAAGGGTCTGAAGATCATCGACCGCGACGGCATCGAGTCCGTTGTTGCTCAGATCCGTGCCCGAGGGGAGAAGATCTAGCTCATGGCACGTAACGATATCCGCCCGATCATCAAGCTCAAGAGCACCGCGGGCACCGGCTACACCTACGTCACCCGTAAGAACAAGCGCAACAACCCGGACCGCATCACTCTGAAGAAGTACGATCCGGTTGCGCGCAAGCACGTTGAATTCCGCGAGGAGCGATAAGAATGGCGAAGAAGTCCAAGATCGCTAAGAACGAGAAGCGCAAGGAGATCGTCGAGCGTTACGCTGAGCGCCGTCAGGAGCTCAAGGCGATCATCCGCAACCCGGAGACGTCCGACGAGGACCGTCTCGAGGCTCAGTTTGAGCTCAACCGTCAGCCGCGCGATGCCTCCCCGGCTCGCGTCCGTAACCGCGACTCGCACGACGGCCGCCCCCGCGGCTACCTCCGCAAGTTCGGCCTCTCCCGCGTCCGTATGCGCGAGATGGCCCACCGCGGTGAGCTGCCCGGCGTCCGCAAGTCCTCGTGGTAAGCAAGGGAGTGCATACACATGAAGCGCAATAACAACCGCAAGGTGCGGATGGAGCAGTCCCGCCGCCCGAAGAAGAACCCGCTCAAGGCCAAGGGCATCGAAGCTGTGGACTACAAGGACATTGAGACCTTGCGTCTGTTCATCTCCGATCGCCACAAGATCCGTTCGCGTCGCGTCACTGGCCTGACGCCGCAGCAGCAGCGCCAGGTCGCTACCGCTGTGAAGAACGCGCGCGAGATGGCTCTCCTGCCGTTCACCAGCCGCTAAATCACTGGTTGACGATGACAGCGTAGAGTTCGACCTTTCTCCCCGCCTCCTATCCCAAGGATGCGGGGAGATTTTCTATGCACACACAGCGTTGGGTGCGGTGTCGAGGGCAGGAATGAGTTCAGTGGTCAGCTGCGTGAGCATCGCTTGCCCGGACTCGTACGTGCCGTCAGCGGCGCTCGCAGCGATTGCAACGGGGATCATGCGGCCGTGTGCGTCGGGCACGAGGCCGAACTGGCGGACCTCGTACGCGCCGCTTATCGACGGCCCCCAGCCCCCCTTGAACCTCGCCCCCGGAATCGTGCCTAAGCCGTAGGCTTGACCTCCGGCGATATTGCCCATGAGCTCGAGGACGGGGGCCGCGCCCGCCACGCATCCGAGGTGGGACGCGAAGCGAGCCTGTTCGGATATAGGCCAGCGGGTCTGGCCAAAAGCAGAGAATCCCGGTCGGATCACTTCGCGCTCTACCGAGACGGGGCTGTGCCCCTCCGCCATGACAGCTTCAACAGCCTCAGGTGTCGTGCTCCTCCACAAGATGTCCGCCGCTCCGTTATCGGAGACTTGGATGGCGTTGGCTGCCTCGGTGCTGAGCTCTGGGTGGGCGTTGAGCGCCGCAATGGCCACGGGCACTTTCATTGTTGACCAGGATGCGAAACCGGACGCGTCACCGGCTGAGAAGTCTCCTCCGACCGATACCGCGGCTTGTCCTCCGTGAGCGGCGACCACGTGATCGACCGCCGCCGTCAGAGCAGGGGTGAGATCGTGAGCACTTTCAGTTGCCGGGGCCGGGGGGCTGCTCGGTGCAGGTGTGTCGGAGGTCTTTGATGTCTCAGTCACTGTGACGATCTCGACCGATTCCGGTGCCGGCTCAGTCAGAGGGTCCCCGATGGTGCAAGCACTCAGTGTCAGTGTTCCAAGACCGGCAAGCGCCGCTAGCTGCCGTTTCACGAGATGTAGACGGCAGCGTTGCGTCCGCCGGTGCACACCACTTGATCGCCGCGGTCGCGGCAGGTCATGGTGTAGTACTTCTCGGTGGTCGGGCTGTACACATCCACGAGCGTGACGTTGGGCGTGCCTTCATTGCGGCAGGCGGCCTTGAAATCGCTGTAGACATTGCTTGCGAATCCGGGTGTAGTCACCTCCGGATCAGTGACATCCCATGTGGAGTAATCGCAGGAAGCGGAGACCGGCTTCTGCGCAGGAGCCGGTTCATCAACCGTCGTCGTGACCGTCGACTTGGCGGCCGGCGGCGGAGAATCGACTGACCGGCTCGTGAGCGCGGCCGCCCCGTCCGACTTATTGCCGGGGCCGCCACCAGACACGAGGTAATACGCCAAGAACCCGACGAGCGCGAGCGCCAGCAGGATCGCCACGGTGCTGACCACGACGAGAGCTGTGTTCGACTGCTTCGGTGCTGGCGGCTGCTGGTACGGACCCCCATATTGAGGCGATTGGGGCGGCTGGTACTGGGGCTCAGGTCCGCCCCACGTCGGGATGCTCACGTTCGTTGTCCTTTTGTCTGGGCAGGAATTCTTGTCCGGTCAAAAATTCCTTCAAGAGTCTTACATCCTAGTGGGACCTAGTGGGCAAAGTGGCGCGTCCCGGTCAAATACATGGTCACACCCGCCTCATTCGCTGCTGCAATGACTTCTTCATCGCGGATGGAGCCACCAGGTTGGACGACGGCCTTGACTCCGGCATCAGCGAGAATCTGGAAACCGTCGGCGAACGGGAAGAATGCATCAGAGGAAGCGACGGCACCGTTGGTACGGTTGCGTCCCTCGTCGAGGGTGTTAGCGCGGTCGACGGCCAGCTTCGCGGAGTCGACGCGGTTGACCTGCCCCATGCCCACACCGACGGCGGCACCGTCGCTGGCGATGAGGATGGCGTTGGACTTCACGCAGCGGATTGCGTTCCACGCGAACTCGAGGTCCTTGAGCGTCTGCTCGTCGGCGGGCTCACCAGCAACGAGTTGCCAGTTCTCCGGCTTGTCACCCTCGGCCTGGTAGATGTCCATGTCCTGGATGAGCGTGCCGCCGGAGATCTGCTTGATCTCTTTGCCCTCGCGCTCCGGCTTCTCGGCCGTGAGGATGCGGAGATTCTTCTTGGTCTGTAGCAGTTCAAGAGCATCGTCGGCGAAGCTCGGGGCGATGATGACCTCAGTGAAGATCGGCTTGACCTGCTCAGCCATCTCAAGGGTGACCTCGCGGTTGGCGGCGATCACACCGCCGTAGGCGCTGATTGGGTCGCAAGCGTGGGCTTTCTTGTGCGCGTCCGCAATGGACTCATCGGACACTGCAATGCCGCACGGGTTGGCGTGCTTGATCACGGCGACGCATGGGCGCTCGTGGTCCCAGCAGGCGCGCCATGCAGCGTCCGCATCCTGGTAGTTGTTGTAGGACATTTCCTTGCCACCGTGCTGGGTCGCGCCGGCCAGACCCGTGCCGTCCGAGATGAGGCTCGCGGCCTGGTGTGGGTTTTCGCCGTAGCGGAGAGTGGTCGCCTTATCCGGGTTGCCCAGTTGCTCGCCGAACCAGGAGGACACTGCGGCGTCGTAAAGCCCGGTGTGCGCGAACGCGTCTGCGGCGAGCTGGCGGCGCTGGTCCTCGTCGAACCCGCCGTTCTTGACGGCCTCGATGACCTCGCCGTACTTGGCTGGGTCGACCACGACTGCGACGGACGGGTGGTTCTTCGCTGCCGCGCGGACCATGGAGGGGCCCCCGATGTCGATCATCTCCACGACTTCGTCGAAGCTCGCTCCGGAAGCGACTGTTTCGGAGAACGGGTAGAGGTTCACCACTACGAGCTCGAAGGGCTCAATACCGAGGTCCTCGATCTGCTTCGCATGGTCCTCCTTCCGCAGGTCCGCCAGAATGCCAGCGTGGACGCGGGGGTGCAGGGTCTTCACACGGCCTTCAAGAACCTCCGGAAAGCCAGTGAGTTCCGCGACCTCCGTCACGTTCGCGCCGGCGTCCTTGATCCGCTGCGCAGTGGAACCAGTGGAGACGATCTCCACACCGGCCTCGGCGAGAGCTGCGGCGAGCTCCTCAATGCCGGTCTTGTCGTAGACGCTGATCAGTGCGCGCTTGATGGGGGTGCGGGTGCTCATGCTGGAAATTCGACCTTTCCGGTAGTTGAGGTGACGGCGCGGTTCAGCGTGTCCACGATGAGAGCGCGCTCCACTTCCTTGATGCGTTCGTGCAACTCTTCTTCAGTCTCCCCCGCGTGCACGTCCACCGCACGCTGAGCGATGATTTCGCCGGTATCCACGCCGGCATCGATGTAGTGGACGGTCGTTCCTGTGACCTTCACGCCGTACGCGAGCGCGTCGCGCACGGCGTGGGCACCCGGGAAAGACGGCAGCAGCGCGGGGTGGGTGTTGATCAAGCGGCCTTCGAATCGTGCGAGGAAAGCCTCCCCCACGATCTTCATGAAGCCCGCGGACACCACAATGTCCGGGTCCCCCACCGTTTCAGCGAGCCGCCGGTTCCATTCGTCGCGGTCGCCCGACAACGGCACAACCTCGGCCCGGACACCCGCCGACCGTGCCCGGTCCAACGCCGGGCATTCCACATCAGCGACCACGAGATCGACCCGGTACGAACCCTGGTGATCAAGAATCGCTTGGAGCAACGTCCCTGAACCGGAGACGAGCACCGCCACAGAAGTCTGAGAAGAGTCTGTCACGTCTGATCAGTCTAGCTGGTCCCCGCGCAAAACCGAGATCGCCGTCGAGCCAGATTGCTTATCGACGTCCCCCGCTTCCCCTTCTTCCTCTTCCTCCCCGTCAGAATCCTCTTCTTCAACCTCTGGTTCAGTCGCTGTTTCTGGCTCTACGTCGGTCTCTGACTCTTCTTCGGGCTTCACCTCTTCCTCGGGCTCCGCCTCTGAAGCCTCTGAAGCCTCTGACTCAGTTTCTTCTGCGCCCTCCGCTTTCTCTTCACGTTCCTCCTCGCCTTCTTCAGAGGCTGCGGAGTCAGTCTCAGCGTCGATCACGCCGGTCTCGTCCGTCTCTTCCTCAGCGGCTGGTTCGTCCTGTGTCTCCGGCTTCTGGGTGAAGCGGGCGATGATCCACGCGGTACCGGCAATCACGGTGACCCACACTGCAGCGGCGAGGGCGAAGAACCACGGATTGGGGCCAATCCAGCCGTACGCCTCGACCTCGCCGCCGGACATGAGTCCCGCACATGCGGCAAAGACAGCCGAGAGTACCGCGGCAATAAGGATTTCCGTCCACCCCAGTCGGCGGGACAGCACGAAATGAATCATCACGGCAGCCGGCACGACGAGCAATACGGGTGCCCACACGGGAACCTCGCCGGGGATCGCGGCGAAAAGCGGGAAGGGCGGCAGCGGAACCAAAGCCGAGCCGAACAGTGAAACACCTCCTTGCGCGATATCGAACGGAGCCCCCAAGAGAACCGCCAACGTGGAGGCCGCCGCATTGGGCAGGTAAAGCACGCTCAACGACACAAGAGCGAAACCCCCACCACTTCCCAGAACCGGGAATTGGTCGAGCAGTTCGCCGAGGCGGCTGTATCCGGCGGCCAGAAGAATCAGGTAGACGACCGCAGCGGCACCGAGAAGGCGGAGGGAGAGGTGGACGAGGGCCCGGGAGGCGTCGTAAAGCGAATCTGGAGCCCCGATGCTGACGAGCAACGCCTTCCACAAACGGCCGCTCATGCCGCACGCCATGCCCACCGAATGAACGAAGACCGGGATCAATAGCGCCTTGTGGAGTGCAGGCGGAGCCACAGGGAAAACCGCGGTGGCGTCCTCAACCATGAACCAGGCTATTGCGGACAACGTGAACGGAATCAGCACCACGAGCCCGAAAATCACGTACAAGTCGAGAATGCTGACCCGCTCCCGCGTTGCCACGCGCACGCGCCACGCGATGAGTGCTGCAACCCCGATCGGTGGCAGAACCGGCATCGCCCCTAATGTCACGCCCTGGAACGTCACTGGCACACCGTGCAGGACAAACCACGTCTCACCGATCGATGCCGGCAGCGCCGCCAACCGGCCGCCGCTCAGAAGGATGGCAGCCAAGCACGCGACAACCGCCCCGAGCACTAGCACCAGGTTGGGGATGCCGACGAAAGGCAGGTAATGCCGCGCACGCTCCTTCATAGTGGTGGGTGCGCGATCGGCTGCCGTGGTGCGCACAGCGGAATCCGCAGCGCCGGAACCCCTACGGCGGCGAGACACCGCCGGGGACGTGCGGGCTGATCTGGTGGGAGGACTAGACTTCTTGCTCATTGCCTTCAACCTTGGCACGCGCGCAGTGCTTTTCGGCGGTGGGACACGATGGTGTGATCCTGGTCCCTAACCGTGTAACGCATGAACGTGGGCACACGAATAAGTGATTTCGATCATTTAGGTTGCTTGACCGCCCGGCACTGGCTAGTGTTACCTCCCGTAGATAACAAAGAGGTTACGATTCTGGAACGAAGCGTTACCCAATGACGATCTCAACGAGGTAAACCTTGAACTCTTCGAGCGCACGCCGCACCACTGGCAAGCACCGCAAGCAGAGCCCCAACAAGGGTCGTGTCGCACTGGTCGCGGTAGCAACCGGCGCGGTCGCATCCGGCGGCATTTCCGCTGCGTCCGCCGCGAACGCGGACAACGCGAGCGCCGCTCAGGCCGCCCTCGACGGTGACACCGATGAGATCGCCCAGGAAGCACCTCAGATCCTCGCCATCAGCGAGTACAAGCCGGTCGACAACCTGTCCGAGCAGCTGGGCAAGGCCGTTGAGTACGCCAAGGCCCGCACTGCCGCCGACCTCGCAGCCCGTGCGCCTCTGTCCGTGAAGCCGGCGGAGGGCAGCTTCACCTCCGGCTTCGGCCCGCGTTGGGGCACCTTCCACAAGGGCATCGACATCGCCAACGCCGTTGGCACCCCGATCCTCGCTGTCTCCGACGGTGAAGTGATCGACGCTGGTCCGGCCGGCGGCTTTGGCAACTGGGTTCGCCTGCGCCACGAGGACGGCACCATCACGGTCTACGGCCACATGGAGACCATCGATGTCGCAGTGGGCCAGAAGGTTCACGCCGGCCAGAAGATCGCCGGCATGGGCTCCCGTGGCTTCTCCACCGGCTCCCACCTCCACTTCGAGGTGCACCCGGCGGGCGGCGATGCCATCGACCCGGTTCCGTGGCTGTCTTCCCGCGGCATCAACCTCTAAGTTCTTCTGGAGCACCTCATCCCCTCGACCTAGTCGGGGGGATTTTTCGTCCCACTTTTCACCCCCGGCCCAAACTCACAGAAATCACATTAGTCACATTGGTTCACAGCTATATACAGGTGTTTTCTGCGACGTTCGACCGTTAGTCGCGTTCCAACAGCGGAAATGCCCGTTGATTGGGTGTTGAGCGGCCGATACCATGTGTCGAGTTGGAGGACCTATGGCCTCTCACTAGTTCCCAAAAGAAGCGAAGAAGGACGACATGAAACGACGCCTACTCGTCGCCGCCGTGGCGCTCGCGATTCCCCTGACCGCCATCCCCGCCCACGCATTCTCTGTCTCCGTCAATGGGCAGGAAGTCGACGGCATCGGCCCCGCCCTTCCCTCTATCGGCATGGCGCTCGACGACATCTTCTCCAAGGGCGCCACCTTCTCCGCCGCCGGTTACAACATCGTTTACGATCCCCGCGCCCTCCCCGAGTACAACGAGGAAGAAGCCACCGTCGGGGTGCCCACCACCTCGGTGACTCCGCAGACGGGAACGACATCGAACGGCCAGAAAGTGGTCATGCCAGCCGAGGGCCGTTTCACCTCCGGGTTCGGCTCCCGCTGGGGCTCGTTCCACCAGGGCATCGACATCGCCAACGGCATTGGCACCCCGATCCTTGCGGTCATGGACGGCACTGTGATCAACGCGGGCGCTGCCAATGGCTTCGGCAAATGGGTCCGCATCCGCCACGACGACGGCTCCATCAGCGTCTACGGCCACATCCACTCCTACAGCGTCAGCGTGGGTGAGCGCGTGACCGCCGGCCAGCAGATCGCCGAGATGGGCAACGAAGGCCACTCCACCGGCCCGCACCTCCACTTCGAGATCATGCCTGACGGTGAGAACAAGGTGGACCCGGTGCCGTGGTTCCAGGCACGCGGCATCACGGTCTAGACGGTTAGAGCTTCTCCATCGGCACACCGCCGATGAGCATGAGGCGCACCGTGCCGCTGGAGCCGAAGTCGATAGTGACGGTCTCCCTGGGACCCACACCGTCGACGCTCATGACCGTGCCCAGCCCGTATTTCGCGTGATTGACGCGGTCTCCTTTGGCCAGTTGAAGGTTCTTATTCACCTTCACGCTGCTCTCCGTGCGCCGCTTACTGCGCCTTACGGGGGCGGGACTCCCCCAGGCGTCCGACGAGAAGGAGCGCTCCGGCTCGACCCGCCGCCAGTCGAGGAGGTCCTCCGGGACTTCTGCGAGGAAGCGACTGGCGGGGTTCGTCACCGGGGACCCCCACGACGACCGGAGCAGAGCGCGAGTGAGGTAGAGCCGCTCACGTGCTCGGGTGATACCCACGTACGCCAAGCGGCGTTCCTCCGCGAGCTCATCCGGGTCGCCGAGCGACCGTAAGTGAGGGAACTGGCCGTCCTCCCACCCGGTGACGAACACGACGGGGAACTCCAACCCCTTCGCCGTGTGCAGGGTCATGAGAGTGACCACGCCCTGCCCTTCGTCCGGGATCTGGTCCGCGTCAGCGACAAGTGAAACGCGCTCCAAGAAAGCCTGCAGCGAACCGGGCTGCGCTTCCCCGCTCTCAGGATCAAAATCCTCGTAGGCCATCTGGTTAGCCGCCTCCGACGAGAATTCCCGCGCTACGGAGACAAGCTCGTTCAGGTTGTCCAGGCGCGCGCCGTCCTGCGGGTCGTTGGAGGCCTCCAGTTCTGCGCGGTACCCGGTCGCATCCAGGATGCGGGCCACCAGTCCACCGAGGTCGGGCATTCCCGTCACTTCATTGACCAGTTCACCCATGTCCTTCCGGAGCCCCGCCAAGAGGTCCACAAAAACTCTGATGGCATTGCGGGAACGGGAGGAGATTGCGTCGCCTTCGCCACCCGCGACGTCGATAAGCGCCTGCCCAAAACTGACTTGGTGGTTCTCCGCGTAGAGCGCGACCATTGCTTGGGCTTTGTCCCCGATGCCGCGCTTAGGCACGTTGATGATGCGGCGCATGCTCACTGAATCATCCGGATTGTCTAGCACGCGCAGGTAGGCGACCACGTCCCGAATCTCCTTCCGCTCATAGAATCGTGTGCCGCCCACGACCTTGTACGGAATGCCCGCGCGGATGAAGATGTCCTCGAGCGCGCGGGAGGAGTTATTCGTGCGGTACATCACCGCGATGTCGGAATAATCCATTCCCCTATCAGCCAACGCGTCGACCTCGCTGGCAACAAAGCGGGCCTCATCATGCTCGTTGTCCGCGACGTAACCGACGATCTTCTCGCCCTGCCCCAAATCCGTCCACAGCTTCTTCGGGCGGCGCCCCGCATTCTGCGCGATCACGGCATTCGCTGCGGCGAGAATATTCTGCGTGGAACGGTAGTTCTGCTCCAGCATGATCGTGGTGGCATTCGGATAATCACGCTCGAATTCCTCGATGTTTCGGATCGTCGCGCCACGGAACGCGTAGATGGACTGGTCCGAATCGCCCACAACCGCGAGTTCCGGCGCATCCGGGCCATCACCGACGAGGGTGTGGATGAGCTCGTACTGCGCGTGGTTCGTGTCCTGGTACTCGTCCACGAGCACGTGGCGGAACCGACGGCGGTAATACTCCACCACCTGCGGGTGGCGCTTGAACAACCCCACGACCTCACCGATCAGATCGTCGAAATCCACCGCATTCGACTCGCGCAAGCGCCGCTGGTACTCGCCGTACACGCGCGCAACAGTGACCTCGAACGGGTTCTTAGTCTTCTCCGCGTTCGCCTGCGCCTGATCCGGCCCGATCAGCTCGTTCTTCAAGTTTGAGATCGCATTCGCCAGCGCACGGGGCGAGAACTTCTTCAAATCAAGGTTGGCCTCTTTGGCGATCATCCCCAACAGACGGCGGGAATCATCCCCGTCGTAGATAGTGAAGTTGGTGTTCAACCCGTGCACCAATTGCGCCTGCTGCCTAAGGATGCGCACACACACCGAGTGGAACGTGGCCACCCACATGCGCTCCGCCTGCGGGCCAATGAGCTGGCTCACACGTTCCTTCATCTCCGCCGCAGCCTTGTTAGTGAACGTGATGGCCAAGATTTCCCACGGTGCCACGCCCCGTTCCTGCAGCAAATACGCGATGCGCCGCGTAAGCACCGCGGTCTTGCCGGATCCCGCACCGGCGACGATAAGCAGCGGGCTACCGGAATGCTCGACGGCTGCCTTCTGCTGCGGATTCAACCCCAAAATCAAATCTGTTCCCATGATGGGTACTACCGTACTTGGCAGGGTGAACCATCCGTTCTCCTCCGCTCGAATACACGATTGAATCCGTGGCAGAATCAGTGGTTATGAGCGTGGATAACAGCGATATCAGGCACCCGTCCGGGACAGACGACCCGTTGTCGGATGAGGAGATCCGGGCCTACCGCCAAGAAATCGACCGGCTCGATCGAGTCATCCTTGACGCGGTGAAGCGCCGCTCCACTATTTCCGCGGCCATCGGCAAAACTCGCATGGGGTCCGGCGGCACGCGCCTCGTGCACACCCGGGAAGTGGCCATCATCAACCAGTTCCGGGACGAACTGGGAGAAGAAGGCCCCAACCTCGCCGCGATCCTGCTGCGGCTGGGCCGGGGCAAATTGGGTTAGGGGCTAGGTCCTAGTCCTCCTCGAGCGAATCGAGGACGACCTCGAACTCGAGCAGCTCCGCACCGGATGCGACCGGCTTGCGGGGCTCTTCACCTTCTTTGCGGCCGTGTGCAGCCTTGCCTTCACCGGCCCACCAGTTCTTGTAGGACTCCTCGTCAGCCCAGCGGGTGACCACGAAGTAGCGGTCTTCGCCCTTGACGGGGCGAAGCAGCTGGAAACCTTCGAAGCCCGGCTGGGAGTCGATGGCGTGCTTGCGGGCCTGGAAGCGCTGCTCGAGCTGCTCGCCGGCACCTTCGGGAACGGTGATCGCGTTGATTTTAATAATGCTCATGCCTTCCCATTATGGCCCAAACGCGGACACGAATTTCATTAGTCTGGGAGACATTGACTGCACATTTGATCGATGAACCCCTAGGAGTGGCCATGACCGACATCACCTCCACGACTGCCTGGAACGACCTGCTGAAGCTCCACGCGGAGAAGAACAAGACGACACTGCGCGAGCTCTTCGACCGAGACGGCGGACGCGCCGAGAAGTTCACCTTCGACGCTGCCGGCCTTCACGTCGACTTGTCCAAGAACCTGGTCGACGGCGACATTTTGGGCGCACTGGTGAAGCTTGCCGAGGAAGCGGACCTCAAGGGTGCCACGGAGAAGATGTTCACCGGCGAGCACATCAATTCCACGGAGGACCGGGCGGTTCTGCACACTGCTCTTCGCATTCCGGTGGAAGAGGACCTCGAAGTCGATGGGCAGGATGCCGCCGCGGACGTCCACGAGGTGCTGGGACGCATGCGCGATTTCGCGTCCAAGCTGCGCTCCGGCGAGTGGCTGGGCCACACGGGCCACACCATCAAGCAGGTGGTCAACATCGGCATCGGCGGCTCTGATCTGGGCCCGGCGATGGCAACGAAGGCCCTGCGCACGTACGCCACGGCGGGGATCACGGCGGAGTTTGTCTCCAATGTCGACCCAGCTGACATGACCAGTGTGCTCGACAACGCTGACCCGGGCGAGACGCTGTTCATCGTCGCGTCCAAGACCTTCACCACCCAGGAGACCCTGTCTAACGCGCACGCCGCGAAGCGGTGGTTGCTGGAGCAGTTCGACGGGGATGAGTCGGCGATTGCGAAGCACTTCGTGGCGGTGTCCACGAATGCGGAGAAGGTCGCCGAGTTCGGCATCGACACCGACAACATGTTCCCGTTCTGGGATTGGGTCGGCGGCCGCTACTCTGTTGACTCCGCGATCGGCCTGTCGCTCATGGCTGTCATCGGCCCGCAGGACTTCATGCGCTTCCTCGAGGGCTTCCACGCCATGGACGAGCACTTCCGTGAGACCCCGATCGCTGAGAACGTCCCGGCGCTGATGGGTCTGCTGAACATTTGGTACCGCAACTTCTACGGCGCACAGACCCACGCGGTGCTCCCCTACTCCGAGGACCTGTCCCGCTTCCCGGCGTACCTGCAGCAGCTCACCATGGAGTCCAACGGCAAGAGCGTGCGTATCGACGGCACACCGGTCACCTACGCCACCGGCGAAGTCTTCTGGGGTGAACCCGGCACCAACGGCCAGCACGCTTTCTACCAGCTGATTCACCAGGGAACGACGATGATTCCGGCGGACTTCATCGGCTTTGCCAACCCCAAGGAAGACCTCCCCACCGCCAGCGGCGAGGGCTCCATGCACGACCTCCTCATGGGCAATTTCTTTGCCCAGACCAAGGTGCTCGCTTTCGGGAAAACGCAGGAGGAGGTGGAAGCGGGTGGCGTCGATAGGCAGCTCGCCCCGCACAAGGTGATGCCGGGCAACCGCCCCACCACGACGATCCTGGCGGAGGAGCTCACCCCGCATGCCCTGGGCGCGCTCATCGCTCTCTACGAGCACATCACTTTCACGCAGGGCGTGATCTGGGGCATCAACTCCTTCGATCAGTGGGGCGTTGAGCTGGGCAAGGCGCAGGCGAACGAGCTCGCCTCGGCGGTTTCCGGTGAGACGGCCCCTGACACCGGGGATTCCTCCACCGACGCGCTCATCGGGTGGTACCGCAACCAAAAGTAGCGTGAATGGAAATTCACCGTCGATGCAGCGGTTGCGCTGCAAAGACGGATAAGATTTCCGCATGGGCGATGCCGTTTCACGCGATTCTTACACCCCCAAAGAGCGGACGAAATACCGCCAGGCTCTCCTGGATGATCTGGAGATCTTCGACCAGCACCTCCAGGAGGCCGAGTTCGTCGACCACGGCACGATCGGGCTTGAGCTGGAGCTCAACCTTGTCGACAACGACATGACCCCCGCCGGATGCAATGAGGCCGTGCTCGCGGAGTTGACGGACGAGTACCAGGCTGAGGTCGGCCGCTACAACGTCGAGCTGAACCACCCGCCGCTGGATCTTTCCGGCGACGGGCTTACCAGGCTGCACGAAGGCTTGAACGAGCGCCTGCATGCCGTGGGGGCGGCAGCGAAAAAGGCGGGCGCGAATCTGGCCATGATCGGCACCCTGCCGACAGTGACCACGGACTACCTCCAAAGCGACGAGTGGATGACGCCGGAGAACCGGTACGCCGCGCTCTCCAACATGGTCGTCGAGGCACGCGGGGAGCTCGTGCATATCGACGTCGCGCGGCAGGAGCGCTACCGCGCAACCTTCGACGACATCGCCACCGAATCGACCTGCACGTCCATGCAGCTGCACCTCCAGGTCGCCCCGGACCGCTTCCCCGAGGCGTGGAATGCGTCCCAGGCGATCGCCGGCCCCCAGGTGGCGCTGAGCGCGAATTCGCCGCTGTTCATGGGGCACAAAACGTGGCATGAGTCGCGTATCCCGGTGTTCCAGCAGTCCATTGACACCCGCACGGACACACTGGTCAACCAGGGCGTCCGCCCGCGTGTGTGGTTCGGCGAGCGCTGGATCACGAGCGTGTTCGACCTCTTCGAGGAGAATGTCCGGTACTTCTCTCCCCTCATCCCGGAATCCCGCGCGGCGGCGGGCAAGCCGATGATGGATGGCAACAGCCCAGGCCTGCACTACCTGAACCTGCACAACGGAACAGTGTGGCGTTGGAACCGCCCGATCTATGATCCCTCGCTGGAGCTGTCGCACATCCGCGTGGAGAACCGCCTGCTCGCCGCTGGCCCCACCACGATCGACATCATTGCCGACGCCGCCTTCTACTACGGCTTGGTGAAGTTCTTGGGTGAACAGACCCGGCCGGTGTGGTCGCGCCTGACGTTCGAGGACGCTCGCGAGAACTTCTACGCCGGCGCCCGCGACGGCATCGGGGCGACGATGACATGGCCGACGCTGGGGCGTATCGACGTCTCCAACCTGGTCCTCAACCACCTCCTCGACCAGGCGCACGAGGGCTTGCGTGCACTCGGCGTCGACGAGGACCTGGCCGACAAGTACTTGGGCATCATCGAGGGCCGCGCGTGGCACCGCCAGAACGGCGCGACATGGCAGCTGAAAGCGCTGGAGCACCTGGGCGTCGGAACCAAACCGGGCACCCCGGAACGGCAGGAAGCGTTGGCGAAGGTGCTGCGGCTGTACCTAGAGAATCAGAAGACGGGCGCGCCGGTTCATTCTTGGTCGACTGACTTCTCATAAGGCAAGATACTTGCCATGTCCGCGATCATTGACTGGATTGTCAGTTTGATGGATACGCTCGGCGCCCCCGGTGTCGGCATTGCCATCCTGCTTGAGAACCTCTTCCCGCCCATCCCCTCCGAGGTGGTTCTGCCCCTCGGCGGCTTCACCGTCGCGCAGGGCTCCTTGAGCTTCCTGCCCGTCTTCATCTGGGCCACCGTCGGCTCTGTCGTCGGCGCGTACATGCTGTACGGCATCGGCGCCTGGCTGGGCGCGGACCGCCTGCGCGCGATCGCGGACTGGATGTGGCTGGTCAAGGCGTCCGACGTGGATAAGTCCCTCGCCTGGTTCGACAAATACGGCAAGCCGTCGATCCTCTTCGGCCGACTGATCCCCGGCATCCGCTCGTTGATCTCTATCCCGGCTGGCCTTGACCGGATGAACCTGCTCACCTTCGGCCTGTGGACCACCCTCGGGTCGGCGGTGTGGAACTTCATCCTCATTTTCTTGGGCTTCAAACTCGGCGAGAAATGGGAGGCCGTCACCGGCTACATCGACCAGTACTCCAAGGTCGTGTACGTGATCCTCATTCTGATCCTGCTCGGCTTCCTGGTCTTCTTCATCCGCCGCGCGATCCGCGAAAAGAACGAGACGGCGGCCGCTTAGTCCGGCTCCGGCTGACAGGTGGGGCACCACCAGATCACGCGCTCTAAATCGCCCTGCCCGCCCAGAAACCCCTTGGTGATCAAGGTGGTGCACCGGCGGCAGGGCTTTTTGTTGCGCCCGAACACGTAGGTGGTTTCGCCGGCGCGCTTCACGCCAGTGGTCACGCGCTTCACCTCGTCCTTGTTCGCCCACATGAGGCGGCGCGCGATGAGCAGGAGCTTATCCACGCCGCCCTCCCCCACCTCAGCCACCGTCCTCGCCGGATGCACGCCGCCGAGGAAGCAGATCTCAGCACGGTACTCGTTACCGATGCCGGCGACACGGTACTGGTCAAGGAGACTTCTGCCGATCTCCCGGTCTGGGACCGCAAGGATGCGCCGCTTCGCTTCCTCATGGTCGAAGTTCTCCGCCAGCAGATCTGGGCCTAGATAGCCCATCTCCGCTTCGTACTCGCGGGCGGGGAACACGTCGACGTGGCCGAGAGAATGGCCGACGAGCTCAATGTCGCCGGCGGCGTCGAAAAGCTGCAGAACGACCCGCGCCGTGTGGCCGGGCTTCGACCACCGAGTGCCCGCGCGGTGCACCGACCATGTCCCTTCCATTTTCAGGTGCGTGTGCAGGATCTGCGGCTCATACCCGTCCGCCCCGAACTGCATGAACAGGTGCTTGCCGTACGGCCAGACCCGCTCCACTGTCATGCCGGTGAAGTCGACGGTGGCGAACCGCGGGACGCGCAATGAACAGCGAGTCACCTCACGCCCGGCCATGAATTGCAGCCGCTTGGACAGCTGATAGACGGAATCACCTTCGGGCATACTGGCATACTATGTTCAATTTCTTGGGCCACAAACCGACCCCTGAAGAATCACTTGTAGGGTTTTTCACCGACATGGATGCCGCAGTTGAATGGGCCCGCAGCATTCTCGCACGCACGGGAACCGATCCCGAACGTGAATACGTCAAAGCTGTCAAAGACATTCGCACCGCTAACCAGAGACTTGGGTTGGCGGCTGCTAGCCACCTCATCAAAGAAGTCAACAGGCGAAATAGCTAAGCAAGAGATTTCGCTCTTAGTGTTCCTCAACCATTGCTTGCAATCTCGCCGCGATTTCTTCGACACTCGGCGACGCGGTCGCTGTGGAAACTGCGAGTTCAAACCAGTCATCCGAAGAGGTGCCCTCTACGGGAATATCGTATGCACGCAGTAGCAACACTGTAAGCAGAACACCAGAGCGCTTATTACCGTCTACAAACGGGTGGGTTGAAATGATGCTGTCCATTAGCGCAGCAGCTTTCAACCACGGCCCAGGATATAAGTCCGTCTCCTCAAAAGTGAGCCAGGGACGTTCCAATGCGGCGGCGAGCAGGCCCCGGTCAGCGACATGAAATCCGTGCTCTTCAAGCCACGGGCACACGGATTCCAAGCGCAGGACGGAACGAGGGTTCATCAAGCGTCCCGGAGGCGATTCATGAGATCTTGGCGCGAATTGAAAAATGAGCTGAGTTCACGTTCGGCGAATTCGCGGGCGGTCTCGCGCTCGAAGCGCTCACTGATCAAGTTTGAAATCACCTGCTGTTTCGAGGCTCCATCCATCGCGGCGAGAGCATCGAGCTTCTCCCCGACTTCGCGGGTCAACCTCAAATTCATGGCCATAGAACTGATGGTACCACCCTGGTACCAGTACTAATCCGTCAATCGTCGAAGTTCAGGTCCTCGTCGAGCTCCATCGCTTTGATCGCGTCGGTCACCGTCCGGCCACGCCGCTTCGGGGAGGAGACGGACTTTCCTCCGATTTTCGCACCGCGTGGAGAGGGAGCGGCTCCGTGATTTTTCAAGCTGAACGCCGCGCCGCCATTGAGCTTTTCGACGGTCAACGGTGACAACCTTCCCGCCGCCACCGCGTCAGAAAGCGCTCCGACGACCATGGCCAGTAGTTCATCCTCGGATCCGGTGCCCTCGGGGAAGCCCTCGAAGAAGGTGGTCATGGTCTTGCCGCCGCGGGTGATGTGGGCGGCGAGGAGGCCGTCGATAAGCACGACCAACGCCCCGGCTGAGCGGGTGGGACCGGACTCCGGCCACGGCAATGCCGCGCCGTATGGGTTGGCGGGATCCGTCGCAGCGAGCACGTAGACCTTCGGCTCCTTCGTGCCCGAGGGCCAGCCGACCAAGTCATCCGAGTCCTGGTGGCCACGCAGGCGGTCGATCGTCGCGGGCGTGGAGAATTGCGCCGCGCCGAGGCCCTCCACGAGGTACCCGCGCATCGCTTTGCCGGATTCCTCGAACCCGGACAATGTCTTATAGGCCAGCGCGAACCCGCCGAGGATGTCCTCGGCGACGATACTGCCGCGCGTGACCACGCCGTAGCGGTCCAGCCATGCCTCGCCGTGCGCGACTGAGCGCTGCGTCGGGTCGGTGTCGGGTTTCGGCGTCGCCGCCCACCGCCCCGTCATGTCCGGCGGAGTGACGGTGGCAAATGCCGTGCGCCCGGAACGGACGCGGCTTCTTTGTGGCCGCCGCTTCGCCCGGTGCGCCGTCTTCCCGTGCTTGCCGCCGGCCAAGCGCGCACGGATCGGCGCGAACGAATCCGGTGCGACGACGCCTGCCTCAACGAGGTCCCAGATGGATTCGCGCAGCTCCTCGGTGGTCGTGCTTTGAGCGCCGCCAACGGATTCAAGGAGATCGGTGAAAAGATAACCGCCGCCTCGTTGAATCGTCTCCACCACCTGTTGCTGAGTGAGACTCAGCATTGGTTCTTCGGGCACGGGCATGAGCTGCGCGGCGTAGTCGGCGGGCAGCAGCATGATCCACGGGTCGCGCGCGCCGGCTTTGCCCGCGCCGACGATGACGACCTCGCCGTTCAGGGTGAGCTCGTCCAGCATCTCCGGCGAGTAGTCGCCGACGCGGCTGGGCAGGATCATCGACTCCCACGCGCTGGCGGGCAGGCGGATACCCGCGAGTTGCTCGATGACGGAGTAGACGCCGTCGGCACCCCGGAGCGCAGGACGCTGCCCCACCGGGGCGATGTTCAGCCACGCGGGCATGAATCGGCCGAGCGCCGACTGCGAGACCGGGCGGGTCTGAGCACGCGCCGCGGCGAGCGACCGGGTGCGCACGATGCGCAGGACCTCGGCGGCCATGTACTCCTGCTCGTCGACGCCTTGGCGGTAGCGCCCTTCGATGACTTTATCGGCATCCACGAGCGGTGTCAGTGCAGTGTACGCGGCACCGACCGAGAGCCCGAACGCGTCCGCGAGATCGCGCAGCGTGAACGGCCCGCGGGTACGCACCCAGCGGCTGACCAGCTGGTTGAGTGCATCCGGGATCGTGGCCACCTGAGCGGCGATGCCGGGAGGGACGGGGACGCCGAGGCCGTCGCGAAGCAGCGGTGCGTCGAGCGCCTGCGCGAGGTGCTCGCGGCCGCCGATGCGCACGCGCATCATGCGCTTGCCCAGGCTCTCTTCGAGCCCAGCGATGGGCACAGAAGTATAGGTCTCCAGCTCATCGACTGGCACGGGACCCGTGATCCGGAGCGTGTCTGCGAACTGCTCCGAGGTGTCGGCCTTACCGACTCTCCTCAGGGAGGCGTCGATGTCGGCGATCACGTCGGCGTCGAGAAGCTCGCGCAGCTCTACGGTGCCCAGCAACTTGGCCAGGAGCGACGGGTCGAGCGAGAGTGCCGCGGCGCGTTTTTCGGCGAGCGGGGTATCGCCCTCGTACATGAACGCGCCGGTGTAATTGAACAGCAGGCTCGAGGCGAAGGGGCTCGGTTGATCCGTGGTCACCTCGGCGACGCGGATGCGGCGGGTGGCCAGGTTGCGCATCACGTCCTGGAGTGCGGGCAAGTCGTAGACATCTTGGAGGCACTCGCGGACCGTCTCCAAGATGATGGGGAAGGACGGGTAGTTACGGGCGACGTCGAGAAGCTGCTCGGCGCGCTGGCGCTGCTGCCATAGCGGTGCGCGCTTGCCGGGGTTGCGGCGCGGGAGGAGCAGCGCGCGGGCGGCGCACTCCCGGAAGCGGGAGGCGAAAAGCGCGGAGTTGCCCACGTGTTCGGTGACAATGTCTGCGATCTCGTCGGCGTCGAAAGCGAAGATCGACGCATCCGGGTCTTTCTCCCCCTGAGGTAGGCGCAGCACGATGCCGTCATCGCCCGCGACCGCTTGCGCGTCCATGCCGGTCTCCTGAGCCACGCGCCAACCAGTCGCTAGCGCCCACGCGGCGTTGACGCCTTTGCCGAAGGGCGTGTGCAGGACGACGCGCCAGTCCCCCAGTTCGTCGGTGAAGCGCTCGAGGACTAGCGTCTTCTCGTCGGGGACGATGCCCGTCGCTTCCTCCTGCTCGTCCAGATATTTCAGCAGGTTGTCGCGCGCGTAGGCGTCGAGGCTCGGGTCGATCGCGTTGTCGCTTCTCGCTTCTCTCCGGAATGCACCGAGAGCCAGACCGAGTTCATACGGCCTACCCAGGCTGTCGCCGGACCAGAACGGCAGGCGACCGGTGTGACCCGGCGCGGGGCTGACCTGCACTTGGTCGCGGGTGATGTTCTCGATCCGCCAGCTGGATGCGCCGAGGGTGAACACGTCGCCGACGCGGGATTCGTACACCATTTCCTCGTCGAGCTCGCCGACGCGTCTGGGCACTCCCCCTTCCGCATCAGTGCCCACGAGAAATACTCCAAACATGCCGCGGTCCGGAATGGTTCCCGCGTTGGTCACGGCGACACGCTGGGCGCCCGGGCGGGCTTTGAGGGTGGTGCCGTCGAGGATGGCGCGGGGACGCAGTTCAGCGAAGTCGGTGGACGGGTAGACGCCGACAACGAGGTCGATGACGGCGTCGAACACCTCGCGGGCGAGGTCGCGGTACGGCCAAGCGCGGGTGACGGTCTCGTACCAGTCGTCGACCTCAAGGTCCTCCACCGCGACTGCTGCGACGGTCTGCTGAGCGAGAACGTCGAGCGGGCTCTTCGGTGTGTGCAGCTCCTCGATGAGGCCCTCCCTCATACGTGGAACTGTCACCGCAGTCTGCACAAGGTCGGAGCGGTGTTTCGGGTAGAACGAGCCCTCCGAAACCGCACCCACTGAGTGCCCGGCGCGGCCGACGCGCTGCAGGCCGGAGGCGACGGACGGCGGGGACTCGACCTGGACAACCAGATCCACCGCGCCCATGTCGATGCCCAGCTCCAGCGAGCTGGTGGACACCACCGCTTTGAGCGTGCCCTCCTTCAGTGCAGTCTCCGTGGCCTTGCGCTCCTCCTTCGACACCGAACCGTGGTGGGCGCGGGCGATGACGGGCGGGGCTTTGCCTGCCACATCGGTCGCCTTCATCAGCTGCGCCGGGGTGCGCCGCAGCTCCGGGCTGAGCGAATCCGGGTCGTGCTCCGCCGCCCAAATCTCGTTGAGTCGGCTGGTCAGGCGCTCGGCTGTACGTCGTGCGTTCACGAAGACGATGGTCGACTGGTGCGCCATCACCTCCTGGTAGAGCTGCGCCTCAATGTGCGGCCAAATGCTCGATTGGCCCGGCGTGGGAGGGGCCGCGAGGTCTTTCGTGCTGGCCCCTTCGCTGGCTGCGGTTGGAGCATCCAAGTTGAAGTCGAGCACGTCGTCGGAAATGGAAGAGGTGTCAACCACCGCGCCCCCGATCGGTGAACCGTCTTCGGGCACAGGAAGGTCGCTCATGTCCTCGACGGGCACGCGGACGGTGAGCTCCCACTTCTTCTCCGCGGGCGGATTCACAATAGTGGTCCGCTCCCCCAAGAAATTGGCCACGGCATCGAGCGGACGCACCGTGGCGGACAAGCCGATGCGCTGGAAATCGCCTGCCAGGCGGCGGAGGCGCTCCATGGACAAAGCGAGGTGCACGCCGCGCTTGGTCCCGGCGAGCGCGTGAATCTCATCGATGATCACTGTGTCCACCGTTTTCAGGATTCCCGCGGTCTTGGAGGTGAGCATCAGATAGAGGCTCTCCGGGGTGGTAATCAGAATGTCCGGGGGTTTGCGAGCCTGCCGGTTGCGCTCCGCTTGCGGGGTGTCGCCTGAGCGAACCGCGACGGAGATGTCCGGCATGTCCAATTCCATCCGCTGCGCTACCCGCGCGATGCCGGTCAGAGGTGCGCGGAGGTTGTTCTCCACGTCCACGCCGAGGGCTTTCAGAGGGGAGATGTAAAGCACCCGCACACCGTCGCGCGTGCCCTGGGTGGTGCGCTGGAGCTCCGCGTTGTCGCCAAAATGCAGGGCCTGCTGGCCGGAGCGCTGGACCATCGCGTTGAGCGACCAGAGGAAAGCCGCGAGTGTCTTACCGGAACCCGTCGGCGCGACGACGAGGGTGTTCTCGCCATGGGAGATCGATTCCCACGCCCCCTCCTGCACCGGGGTGGGCGCGGCGAAGACCTCCTCGAACCACGTGGCCACCTGCGGGTGGAACCGGTCGAGGATACGACCGGACTCGCTGTTCACGGCGTGGTCGGAAGGAGTGTCAGGCACGCATTCACCTTAACCGGCTGGAACATAACACCTGACTTCCCACTACTTAACACTTGTGGGATGTTAAGTGGGAAGTTGAGTGTTATGTTCCCGTTGAAGTGCGACTAGCCACACCCCGCGGGGATAAGGCGCAACCGGTAAGGTCGAGTCCATGACGGCAACGTACTCGGACTCACGGTTGACTAACCTCATTGCGCTTGGCACGGGCGAGATTCTCAAGGGCATCCGCGGAGTGGGCCTCTTGCGCGGCCGGGAGCTGGGCGAGGCGGGCGACGACCTCGCACAGAACTGGATCGCGCGAGTCCTCGAACAGCACCGCCCGGAAGACGGCTTCTTGTCCGAGGAGGCTGTGGACGACCTCTCCCGACTGGACAACCCGCGTGTGTGGATCGTGGATCCGCTCGACGGCACCAAGGAATTCGCCACCGGCCGCCAGGACTGGGCTGTGCACATCGCGCTGGTGGAAAACGGCGTGCCCATCCACGCAGCCGTGGGTCTGCCGGACTTGGGCGTGGTGTTCAAGTCCTCCGATGTCCGCCACGTTGCCGGCCCCCTGTCCCGCAAGATCGCACTGTCCCACAACCGGCCGCCGGCTGTGGCGAAGTACGTGGCGGAGAAGATGGGCTTCGAGGCGGCTGGCATCGGATCCGCCGGAGCGAAGGCAATGCACGTGCTGCTCGGGGATTATGACGCATACATTCACGCCGGCGGCCAGTACGAGTGGGACCAAGCCGCCCCGGTGGGCGTCGCTCAGGCCGCTGGCTTGCACGCCTCCCGCCTCGACGGGTCCGAGGTGCGCTTCAACAATGAGGACACCTACATCCCCGACCTGCTGATCTGCCGCCCGGAGCTCACCGATGAAATTCTGGAGCATGCCGCGGCGTATAAGGAAGAGCACGGTAGCTACGAAGGCATTGCCAAGTAGCTGCGCCGCACGAAATTGCACAACCCGCAAAAGGTGAATGAATGACCGGGACTATCCCCACCCCGTACGAAGATCTGCTCCGGGAAATCCTGGCCAGCGGCACCCCGAAGTCGGACCGTACCGGTACGGGAACCATCAGCGTCTTCGGTAAGCAGCTGCGCTACGACCTTTCGGATTCCTTCCCGCTGTTGACTACTAAAAAGGTCTACTTCAAGGGAGTGGTCGGTGAGCTTCTGTGGTTCCTCAAAGGCGATTCGAACGTTCGCTGGCTGCAGGAGAATGGCATCCGCATCTGGAACGAATGGGCGGATGAGAACGGCGAGCTCGGCCCCGTCTACGGCGTGCAGTGGCGCTCGTGGCCCACCCCCGATGGGCAGCACATCGACCAGATTCAGAACGCGCTGGACCTGCTGCAGCAGGATCCGTCGTCACGCAGAAACCTCGTTTCCGCTTGGAACGTCGCCGAGCTAGACAAGATGGCGCTCATGCCGTGCCACCTGCTCTTCCAGCTCTATGTCGCCGACGGGAAGCTGTCCATGCAGGTCTACCAGCGTTCCGCGGACATGTTCTTGGGGGTACCGTTCAACATCGCGTCGTACGCCCTGCTGACGCACATGTTCGCCCAGCAGGCGGGCCTCGAGGTCGGCGAGCTGATTTGGACGGGCGGCGACTGCCACATCTACAACGACCACATTGAGCAGGTCAAAGAGCAGCTCTCCCGCGATCCACGCCCCTACCCGCAGCTGGAACTCACCAAGGCGGAGTCCATCTTCGACTACAGCTTCGAGGACATCGCGGTCACCGGCTACGACCCGCACCCGACCATCACCGCTCAGGTGTCCGTATGATCGGCGCGATTTGGGCGCAGTCCCTCGACGGCATCATCGGCGACGGTGCCGGAATGCCGTGGCACTTGCCCGAGGACCTCAAGCATTTCAAGGAGACCACGCTGGGCTGCCCCGTCATCATGGGCCGCCGCACGTGGGAATCGCTGCCCGTCACCCCGCTGCCCAGCCGCGCCAACATCATCATTTCCTCCCGCGAGGCGGGCCCATGGTCGAACGGCGCGTTCGTCTACCGCGATCTCCCAGACATCTCCGACGCCTGGATCATCGGCGGGGCTCAACTCTACGAAGCCACGCTCGACGAGGTCGACATCATTGAGCGCACGCTTATCGACGTCTCCCTAGCCCCCCTCCTCCCCCACAACGCCGTGCATGCACCGCGCATCACCGACGATTTCGCACTGGTCCGTGAGTCCGACTGGTTCACCTCCGAACGCGGCCGGCTGACGGTTCATGGCGCTGAGGCAACCCCGCTGCGCTACCGCTTCCAACGCTTTGAACGAAAGGCTTGATCCCCGTGGCTACTACTACTGAGACCACCTCCCCCGTCACCGTCTTCGCCACCAGCTGGTGCCCGTTCTGCACCAGGCTGCTGGCCGATCTGCGTAAAGCAGACGCCCCGCACGAGGTCGTCGACGTCGAAGCCCCCGGCAACGAGGACGCTTCCGCATGGGTCGAGTCCGTCAACAACGGCAACCGTGTCGTGCCAACAGTCCTCTACTCCGACGGCACCCACGCCACCAACCCGCCGGCCGGCGACGTGCTGGCAAAGCTCACCGAGCTGAACTAGCCCACGCGGAAGCCGTCTCCGGCGGGCCGCTCACGCCCGTGCCCCCACCAGCCCCTATTCGAAAGTCGGCATGAATGGGTGGGCATGAACTTAGTGGCCAGTTGGGATGCCCCCGGCGGCCAACGGTTCATGCCCATCAATTCATGCCAACTGAGAAAACTCACGGGTACCGCGCCACCGCGCACTGACTTGACCAGCGAAAATTTGCGCCCCAGAGAGGAATCGAACCTCCGACACCGGCTTTAGGAGAGCCGTGCTCTATCCACTGAGCTACTGAGGCAACGAGAAACTACGTTACAGGACCTTTCTCCGGGCGCGAAAGACGGGACGCCCTGCGATCCCGAACAGAGTCTTGATTTCAACTTAGGCATGCCTTAGCATGCGGAGAAATGCCCGAAATAAGCATAGGCTTACTTCTATTGAAAGGTGGATCGTGAATTTTCCACGCACACTCGCAGCGCTGCTGTTCTCGTTCATGGCAGTGCTCGGCCTCGCCGGCTGCTCGTCGGACTCCAGCAGCACCGACGGCGGCACTGACGACGGAGCTAAGAACGGCGAGACTGTCCTGACCGTCACCGACGCGGCGGGCCGCACCGTCGACTTCGATAAGCAGCCGGAGCGCATCCTCCTCGGTGAGGGCCGCGGGCTCTTCGCCACCTCGATCCTGCAGGACAACCCGTTCGAAAAGGTCGTCGCGTACGGCGATGACTTTGAGAAGGCCGCGCCGGCGATGCGCGAGAAGCTCTTGGAGAAGTTCCCGGAGGCGAAGGAGCTGCCCATGATCGGCTCCCTGCAGAAGGGCGACGTCACCGTGGAGAACTTGCTGGCGCAGAAGCCGGACGTCGTGGTGATGACTCTGGACCAGAAGAAGGTCGCGGAGCAGAACGGCTTCCTCACCAACATGGACGCGTTGGGCTTGAAGTACGTGTTCACGGACTTCCGCCAAGACCCGCTGTCCAACACCGAGGTATCGATGAAGCTGTTCGGCGACCTCTTCGGAAACAAAGACCGCGCCGAAGAGTACAACGCGTTCTGGAACGAGAAGGTCACCGGCATCACGGACCGTGTGGCTCAAACTACGGAGAAACCGAAGACCGCCGTGTGGATGGCAGCCGGCTTCAACGACTGCTGTTCCATCGCCGGCGACGCCAACATGGGCAAGCTCGTGGACGCAGCAGGCGGCCACAACATCGGTCCAGAGATCCTGGGCACTGACGAGACCACCATCACCCCGGAGAAGCTCGTCGAGGTCAACCCTGACAAGCTCATCGTCACCGGCGGCGAGTGGGCGCGCGACCCGCAGAAGACCGACGCATTCAGCCACGTTGAGCTGGGCTACCAGGCAGACGAAGCTGCGGCGCGCGAGTCCTTCGGCGGCCCGTTGAAGACGCCGGGCATGGAGCAACTGACGGCCCCGAAGGAAGGCAATTACTTCGCCGTCTACCATCAGTTCTACGACAGCCCGTACAACGTGTTCGCTCTCGAGGCATTTGCCAAGTGGCTCCACCCTGAGCAATTCGGAGATGTGGATCCGGCGAAGGACTTCGAGGACTTCAACGCTGAGTGGATGCCGTTCGAGTACAGCGGCACCTTCTTCCTCGACGGGTACAAAGCCGAGTAAGGCCACGTAGACAACCTAGAAAAGAGCTCAATGACCACACGCGTAGCGCCAGACTCCGACTTGAGAGAGGATTCGCCGGACCGTGCGATTGAAAGTTACCGTCGCAGGGGACGTCGAAAAGCATTAGCTATTGCTCTCCTCGTGCTCGGCGCTATCGCGAGCTTCCTCGTTGCGGTGGTCGTTGGGCCCATCGAGCTTTCGCTTAACGACGTCTTCCGTGCCGTCTTCGACCCCGAATCCGTCGACCAGCAGACTGAGACCGTCGTGCGGACTCTCCGCCTCCCCGCCGCGGTGATGGCGGTGCTCGTCGGTGCGTCGCTGGGGCTGTCCGGCGCGCAGATGCAGACGATCCTGGACAACCCGCTGGCTGAGCCGTTCACCCTCGGCATCTCTGCCGCCGCTGCTTTGGGCGCGGCGATCTCCATCGTCATGGGCTGGACGCTGATCCTGAACGCCCAGCTGAACCTGGCGCTCACCGCGGCACTGTCCGCCCTGTTCGCGGTGCTGATCATCGCGGGCGCAGCCATCTGGCGCGGCGCCAACGCGGAGTCCATGATTCTGCTCGGCATCGCCCTGTCCTTCTTCTTCCAGGCCGTTCTGTCGCTGCTGCAGTACGTGGCCAGCAATGAGGCCCTCCAGCAGATCGTGTTCTGGACCATGGGCTCCATGCAGCGCGCGTCCTGGACCGCGAACGCCGTGATCGCCGTTGTCCTGGCCCTGGCGATCCCCTTCTGCGTGGTCAACTCCTGGCGCCTCACGGCACTCCGGCTTGGCGACGACCGCGCCGCCGCCCTCGGCATCAACGTCCAGCGCCTGCGCGTGACCACCTTGGTCGTCGCCTCGCTCCTCGCCGCTGCATCTGTCGCGTTCACCGGCGTCATCGGCTTCATCGGCCTGGTCGGCCCGCACATCGCGCGCATGATCGTCGGCGAGGACCAGAAATTCTTCCTCCCCGGTGCCGCCGCCGCGGGCGCCATGCTGATGAGCCTCGCCTACGCCGTCTCCCTGTCGATCATTCCGGGCGTGGCCATCCCGCTCGGCATCATCACCTCTCTGGTCGGCGTACCGTTCTTCGTGTTCCTGATCTTCACCCGCACCCGCGGAAGGAGTGCTTAAGCCTCATGGCCATCAGCGCAAGCAATCTCACGGTGAGGTACGGGCGGGCCACCATCATCGACGGCATGACCTTCGGCCCGCTCGAGGACGGCAAGATCACCGGCCTCATCGGCCCGAACGGCGCCGGTAAATCGACGCTTGTGAAGACCCTCGCCGGCATCAACAAACCCACTGACGGCAGCAGTGACATCGTCGTCGACGGCCGCGCGCTGACGCCCAAGGAACGTGTGCAGGCCGTGGGGTACGTGCCGCAGGACATGCTCTCTCGCGCCACACTGACCGCTTTCGAGTCCGTCATGGTCTCCGCCCGCCGCCGCGGCGAAGGAACCGGAAACGCACTAGAGAAGACGGCGGCGGTCATGCACCGCCTGGGCATCACCAAACTGTCGGACCGCATGATCTCGGACATGTCCGGCGGCCAGCGCCAGCTCGTCGCTGTTGCGCAGATGCTCGTCCGCTCACCGCGCGTCATGCTTCTCGACGAACCCACCTCCGCCCTCGACCTCCGCCACCAGGTGGAGCTGCTGCAGATCATCCAGGATGAGGTCCGCGGCGACGACCGCCAAGCACTCGTCGCACTGCACGACCTGAACTTGGCCGCCCGCTTCTGCGATGAGTTGCTAGTGATCAAGGACGGACACGCCATCGCGAAAGGCACCCCTGCGGAAGTGCTCACCCCGGAACTTCTCGAGCGCGTCTATGGCATTTCCGCCCGCATCATCAACGACGCCGGCGTGCCGATCGTGTGCCCGGTGCTGCGCCTCCCCCGCCACGAGACTCCGACGGACGCCGGCCCGATGGACCCGGTCGCCGTCGACGCGGAGACAGCGGACCCCGACGTGATCGCTGCTGTCACGTCCGCCCGCACGTAGGCGGTTTTTCCGTTCGCCGCGGGGAACCTTTAATCTTCCGCAGGGGCCTGAGCTTTGTCGTCCTGTGGCTCGGCGTAACGGTTCAACGCTTCCAGATGCCCTTCAAGAGCTTTCTCGCCCGCCCGCGTGAGTGTCACCCACACAGTGTCTTTGGCCCGGCTCGAGCCGTATTCGCGGAAACGGGAGACATACCCATGTTCCTCGAGGACAGTGAGCTGTTTGGACAACGTGGCATCCGAAAGCTCGGTGATGTCGCGTAGCCGGGAGAATTTCATCTCACGGCGCGTCGTCCCCTCCGTCGCCCCGCCAGCGCGCAAAGCCGCGCAGATCTTCAAACGGTTCAGGGGGTGAATGACTGGGTCGATCAATGCCACCGCCTCCACGTCAGTCCGTAACCTGCGATTGTCACCGCAGCCACGATCGTGCCTACGACAATCCCGACGGCAGTATTGCCTTCGGGGTAGCGGTCCGCGAAGACCTGCATGGCAATGTAGGCCACCGTGTACAGGGCAATGAAGCCGAGGAACCTCTTCCAGCTCCAGTTATTTTCTTCCGCCTGCACGTCTTGCTTCACGGCTGTACGGACAGTTCGCTGACTGCCAGTATCTAGAACCAGCATCACAACCATCGCCGCAACGAGGACCAACAGCCCCCAGACATGGCCGGCGAGCATGATGCCGATGCCGAGACCGAAGACAATGCCGGCCACCGTGATCATCCCCCACGGGATAGGCGCTTGCGCGGCGCGGGCCTCAATGTCGCGGACGGCCGCGAGCGATTCATTCACCTCATTCGGATTCATGACATCTCCCTTGTTTTCCACATGAGCAAGCATGACATTTTCCAGTCGAGAAAACAAGGGTCCTTGTGAGACTATTTCATTTGCGCTGGATACTTGTTATTCATGTTGCTAGTGTTGCGCATGTGAATAGCAATGCTTTTTCCCGCCGCCGTTTCCTTGGCCGAGCCTCGGCTCTCGCACTCCTCGGCACGGCTGGCGTCGCCGGGGTGACCCGCATTCCGTCCGCCGACGCACAGAACCGGCGCCCCATTGGCACCGTGCTCGACTACGCAGCCGGCGTGCCGTCGGGCCGCTCCATCAAAGCAGCCGGACACATGGGTGCCGTGCGCTACGTCTCTCATGCCCGACCGGACTCAGTGAGCTGGATGAAGGCGAAGCCAGTCCGGATCGCCGAGACCAAGGATTTCGCTGCGAACGGCCTGTTCACCGCCTCCGTCTACCAGTTCGGCCGCGCCACCACCGCCGACTGGCTGCAGGGAGCTGTCGGGGCCGCCACCCACGCCCCACAGGCAATTCAACTTCACCGCGCTGCAGGCGGCCCGAACGGCAAACCGATCTACGTCGCCATCGACGACAACCCGACGCGTGAGCAATACACCAACCAGATCCGCCCCTACCTGCGGGCTTTCCAAGCAGCGTTGGCGGCCGCCGGCCTGAAGACGGGCGTGTATGGCAATTACAACACCATCCAGTGGTGCGTTGAAGACGGCATCGGTACCTACTTCTGGCAGCATGACTGGGGTTCAGGCGGCAAACTGCACCCGCGCGCGAATATCCACCAGAAGGCGAAGTGGCAGACGCATATCGACGGCCACCTTTGCGACATCAACAACGTCTACACCACCGACTGGGGCCAATGGCAGCCTGGGCAGACCGGTGCTCCCGCACCGGGGCCGCAGGCCAAGCCGTCCATCGACGCGCAGCTCACCCAGCCGAAGCAGCAGCCGCAGCCAGCGCCGGCATACAGGATCCCGGAGAACTCCTCACTGCCGGACTTCTCCTCCAACCCCACCCCGCAAGGCTTGTCCTCGGAGGCTGAGAACTTCGCGCGCAACCTCAACGCGCAAGACCTGAAGAACGCGGCGGAGTTCGCCCGCCAGTTCATCAAATAGCTCGGAATTACCCCGGGAAGGTGCGCGGGTCGTTGGACTGGCGGCGGCCCTGGACCGCGTCGAGGCGGGCCACCTCGTTGTCGCTAAGCGTGATGTCTAGCGCGCCGAAGTTCTCAACCAGCCGCTCCGGGTTGGCTGTCTTCGGGATGACGGAAATGCCGTGGGCCAAAAGATGCGCCAGCGCGATCTGGCCGGGTGTGGCGTCGTAGGCCTTGGCCGTTTCAGTGATCGCGGGTTCGCCGAGGATCTCTCCCCTGCCCAACGGAGCCCACGCTTCGGTGAGAATGCCGTGCTCGGAGTGGTAGGCGCGCAGCTCCGGCTGAGTGAAACCGGTGTGGAGCTCCACCTGATTCACTGCGGGAGCGACACCGGTGGCATCGATCAACGCATCGAGGGTCTCCTCGTAGAAGTTGGCTACGCCGACAGAGACGATATCGCCGCGGTCCCGAGCCTCAATCAACGCGCGGTACGCGTCGACGTACGTGCCGTTCTGCGGCCACGGCCAGTGCACCATGAACAGGTCCAAGTAATCCAGGCCCAGGCGCTTCAGGGATTCCCCGAACGCCTCCGCCGCGCGCAGCTGGTCGTCGTTCCACAGCTTCGAGGTGACAAAGAGCTCTTCGCGGGTGACGTCGCCGGCACGGGTAGCGTCGATAAGCGCTTGCCCCACAGCTTCCTCGTTGCCGTACAGGGACGCGGTGTCGAAGTGGCGGTAGCCGAGCTCGATAGCGCGGCGGATGAGCGCAACGGTCTCCGATGCGGGACCGTCGAGCTTGTATGTGCCCAGGCCGAGCCGCGGCATGGAAGCGCCGCTGTTCAACTCGAAGTGGTCAGCGGCGCCCATTTAGTTCGCCTCAAGCAGGTCGATGACGAAGACGAGGGTGCGGCCGGACAGCGGGTGGCCGCCCCCTGCCGGGCCGTACGCCTTCTCCGGCGGAATGGTCAGCTGACGGCGGCCGCCGACCTTCATGCCCGGAATGCCGTCCTGCCAGCCCTCGATGAGTCCGGCGAGCGGGAACTCAGCGGCCTCTCCGCGGTCCCAGGAGCTGTCGAACTCCTCAGCGGTCTGGTAGTCAACGCCCAAGTAGTGGACCTTGACCATGCCGCCGGCCTGCGCTTCTTCGCCCTCGCCCACGACGAGGTCTTCGATCACGAGGTCAGTGGGGGCCGGCTCATTGGGGACGTCGATGGTCGGCTTGTCCATAAAAGATTCTCCTTGACATTCGGTGCGGCGATCATGCGCACGGATTAGCACAGACGCTCTACGCAAAAACGCGACACCGCCGAAAAGATTACCGGGCCATTATAGGCCCGGTTTCTCAGATCGGCGGAATCGCGCTCAGTTTCGGGCAGCTTAGAAGCGACTGCCCGAAGGGATCATTACCGCTGGTCGCGCGGGACGAACTCGCGCTGGGTTGCGCCGGTGTAGATCTGGCGCGGACGGTTGATCTTAGAGTTCATTGCCAGCTGCTCGCGGTAGTGGGCGATCCAGCCCGGAAGGCGGCCGATGGCGAACAGGACGGTGAAGAAGTCCGTGGGGAAGCCCATCGCGCGGTAGATCAGGCCGGTGTAGAAGTCCACGTTCGGGTACAGCTTGCGCTCGATGAAGTAGTCGTCGCTCAGCGCGATCTCCTCGAGCTCCATAGCCAGGTCGAGCAGGCTGTCGCCGCCGAGGTGGTTGAGCACCTCGTGGGCGGACTCCTTGACGATGGCGGCGCGCGGGTCGTAGTTCTTGTACACGCGGTGGCCGAAGCCCATCAGGCGGACGCCCTTTTCCTTGTTCTTCACGCGGTTCATGAAGTCGGAAGCGTCGCCGCCGTTGTTGTTCTGGATGTCCTCGAGCATCTCAAGCACAGCCTGGTTAGCGCCGCCGTGCAGCGGGCCAGCCAGAGCGTTGATGCCGCCGGCGATGGAGACGAACATGTTGGCCTGCGCGGAGGCGATCATGCGCACGGTGGAGGTGGAGCAGTTCTGCTCGTGGTCCGCGTGCAGGATGAGCAGCTTGTCCAGGGCGTCCACGACGACCGGGTCGACCTCGTACGGCTCCGTCGGGTAACCGAACATCATGCGCAGGAAGTTCTCGCGCGGGTTCAGTGCGTTGTTCGGGTACATGTACGGCTTACCCTGCGATGCGCGGTAGGCGTATGCAGCCAACATGGGCACCTTAGCCATCAGGCGCACGGTGGCCTTGTCCAGCTGCTCCTCGTTCAACGGGTCAAGCTGGTCCTGGTAGTAGGCGGAGAGAATGTTCACGGAGGATGCCAGCACCGCCATCGGGTGGGCGTCGCGCGGGAAGACGTTGAACGCGGCCTTGAAGTCCTCGTCCAGCAGGGTGTGGTGGCGGATGTTGTCGTTGAACTTCTCCAGTTCATCCGTCGTCGGCAGCTCACCGTTGATGAGCAGGTAGGAGACCTCGTTGAAGGTGGCCTTGTTAGCCAGGTCTGCAATGTCGTAACCGCGGTAGCGGAGAATACCGGCATCGCCGTCAATGTAAGTGATCTTGGACTCGGTCGAGCCGGTGGAGACGTACCCCGGATCGAAGGTGACCAGGCCGGTCTCGCCTAGGAGGTTACCTAGGACGAAGCCGTCGTTGCCCTCGGTGGCACGGATGAAGTCCATCTCGTACTCGCCGCCGGGGTACTGCAGTACCGCTTTGTCCTGATTCTCAGAAGCCACAGTGAACCTTTCACAGAGTCGTTGGGCGGTGCGTGCCCGGCCCCGGCGCGACCACCATAAAAAGAGGTAGTCGCCCGCACACATAAGCATGCACCGAAATTGACATGAGCCAACTCTATCAGCAGATGTGACAACCGCGACACTGTTTTGCGCTAGCGGGGACCACCACAAGTACCCCCGCCGAACCCCGTGCATAATTCCATCTGGTGGACGCAGTGTTTCAGTTAAAGTAAACGGAATACTGCATACTTTCACGTGATTTGTAAAGGGGCTTCCATGACTGATTACCCAGCACTTCCCGCAGAATTCGCGCCCGGCGACGGCCGTTTCGGATGCGGCCCGTCCAAGGTGCGGCCTTCCCAGATCGAGGCGCTGAGCAAAGGCGCGATCACTGTCATGGGCACTTCCCACCGCCAGCCCGAGGTGAAGAACCTCGTCGGTAGCGTGCGTGAAGGTCTGACCGAGCTGTTCTCGCTGCCGGAAGGCTACGAGATCGTTCTGTCCCTCGGTGGCGCGACCGCGTTCTGGGACGCGGCGACCTTCGGTCTCATCGAGAACAAGTCCGCCCACCTCACCTACGGTGAGTTCTCCTCCAAGTTCGCTAAAGCATCCAAGCAGGCACCGTGGCTCGAGGAGCCGTCAATCGTCGAGTCCGAGCCGGGCACCGCGCCGGACCCCAGTGCGCTCGACGGCACCGACGCAGACGTGGTCGCATGGGCGCACAACGAGACGTCCACAGGCACGATGGTGCCTGTCACCCGCCCGGACACCGACGCGCTCGTGCTTATCGACGCCACCTCGGGTGCCGGCGGCCTCCCCGTCGACATTTCTCAGACCGACGCCTACTACTTCTCCCCGCAGAAGTCCTTCGCCTCCGACGGCGGCCTGTGGCTGGCGGCGATGAGCCCGGCGGCGATCGAGCGCATCGCCAAGATCAAGGAGTCCGGCCGCTTCATTCCGGCGTTCCTGGACCTGCAGACAGCCGTGGACAACTCGCGCAAGAACCAGACCTACAACACCCCGGCCGTGGGCACTTTGCTCATGCTCGCCGACCAGGTGAAGTGGATGAACGAGAACGGCGGCCTCGACGGCATGGTGAAGCGCACCCGCGCGAACTCCGAGGCGCTGTACTCCTGGGCGGAGAACCACGAGCACGCCACCCCGTTCGTCGCGGAGGCGGACAAGCGCTCCTACGTGGTGGGCACGATCGACTTCGACGAGTCCATTGACGCCGCTGAGCTGGCTAAGGCGCTGCGCGCGAACGGCATCATCGACACGGAGCCGTACCGCAAGCTGGGCCGCAACCAGCTGCGCATCGGCATGTTCCCGGCAGTGGACACCGAGGACGTGACCAAGCTGACCGGCGCGATCGACTTCCTTCTGGGCCAGGGAGTCGGTGCGAAATAAGGGGGTTCGCAGCCGTTAAGGTAGGTCAGTGAACGACACCCGTGTAAGGAGTTGGGGATGCGCGAGCTCTTTGTAGTTGCCGAAGAATCGACGGACACCGTCTGGGTGCTGCGCACCGATGACGGCGAGCGGTTCCGCATCCCCCGCGCCGACCTCCGCGAGGCGGGCGAACCCGATCCCGTCCTGTTCGAGGCCCAGCGCGACTACTCCGGCGGGTACACCGACACCTTTGACAATTCCCGCGACGATTACGAGATCGTCGACGCCGAGCTTATCGACGAACCGTCCCGCCCCACCTTCACCGTCTACTCCGGCGAGGACTTCGAGTCCCCTGCTGAGCCCGCAGAGTCCGCTGAGCCCGCCGATCCGGCTGAGTTCAGCGAACGGGCCGAAGACGATGAGCCTGAGCAGCCGCTCGAGCCGGAACCGATAGCCCAGGTGGAGCAGGCTGAACCTGAGGAACCCGTGCGCACTCCCGTGGAGCCGGACCCGCTCTTCTCCACTCCCCTGTCGCTGCGTCCGAATGAGATCCAGGCCCGGATCCGCGCAGGCGCGGATACCGCAGCACTAGCGGAGGAAATGGGTGTGGCCGAAAGCCGCGTGGAGCCCTACGCCCACCCGGTCTTGTTGGAGCGCGCTCAGGTGGCTGAGGCCGCCAAGCAGTCGCACCCGGTGCGAGATGACGGTACCGCGCCGGACACTCTCTTTGAGATCTTGGCGCTGGCTTTCGCTGCGCGCGGCCACGCCTTGTCCGAAGCTCACTGGGATGCGGTCCGCGAAGCTGGCGAGCCATGGGTCGTGCGTGTGACGTGGCAGGCGGGCCTGCAGGAGCACAGCGCGGAATGGTTCTTCCGCCGTTCCATGGGCAGCCCGGCGACCACTGAACCGCGCGACCCGGTCGCGGCGGACCTCATCGACCCGTCCTTTGCCCAGCCGGTGCGCTCCTTGTCCGCGCGCAATAGCTACGTTCCCGTCGACGAACCAGAGTGGGACGACGAGGACACCGCTCACGCGCAGCAGTCTGACAACGCGGCCAGTGAGAGCGACGACGAGCTGTCCACCACCCAGACGCAGCCCAACGTCTTCGCCGAGGGCGAGTTCCTGCAGAACCCCGATGCGGAGGACAAACCACAGAAACGCCGCAGAAAAGCTGTCACCCCGCATTGGGAGGACGTGCTTCTCGGTGTGCGCACCAACACCAAGCGGCCGAAGTAGGCGGGAACTATGAGCTTCCCGGCAGTAGTGACTTTTTGGTACGTGGGCGCAGCTAACCCGGCAGCAGTGCTGGAGGCGGAACCTAAAGCCGACCGCGGATTCGGCCGCAAACTCTTGGCGCAACTGAATCCGCGATGGCCCATTACTCCAATCGGCCAATTCCCCCTCAACCGGTCCACCAAGCCGTCCCGGGCGGAGTTCTACATCGCGGGATACCCCGGCGTAGCAGTCCTGCAGACCTTCGTTGAGGATTGCGGGAAGCTGTCGGAGATCTCCCCGGAGCTCCTGTCCGCCGTGCCTGCATCGGACGTGTACGTGCTCGCGGAAGGAATCGGTGAGGGCGCCGGCTACGGCGGGTTCGCGCACTTCGCCGGTGAGACCGTCACCCGCAGCCTTAGTGCCACCCGCACCGCGCTATTGGAGGACCTCGGTCTGCCCGAGCCGTTCGAGGCCCCGTTCTGGGCTGGAGAGCGCGCGGAACAGATCGGCGGGATCTCCCTGCCTTTCGAGCCGGTGGACCTCATGCACGCCGCGGAATCAGCATGGCTCGGGGTTGATGTCTCCCCCAGCGGGCCGGACATCAACGTCGTCGGTTATGCCGTGGACGGCCGCCCGGAGCCGAAGGTGGAGCCGCGCGAACCGAAGGCGAAGGATGTCACGGAGGTCGCCGCGAAGTTCGCCAGCCCGAACGCGGACTACGACGATTACGAGGAGACTAGCGACGAGGACCAGGGCGGAGAGTTCGCCCAACTCGCGGACGCGTCGGCAGCCGCTGCCCGTCGTGTCGGCCGGGGACTGACACGACGCTGGCGGAACCTCAAAGACACTGTCGTGGAGAAGATCCGCCACTCGGACCGTTAACGGCTGAGGTTGAGTGAGCGGTCCCTCTCGTAGAACGCTATCGCGGCCGAGGTGGCCACGTTGAGGGAGTCCGTGCCGTTCGCCATGGGGATGCGAGCGCGGATGTCGGTGGCGCGCATCGCGTGCTCCGTCAGGCCGGGGCCTTCGCCGCCGACGAGGAGGGCGACTTTCTCGTAGGGGGCACCGGTGCCGTCGACAAGCGCGTCGGCGAGATGCTCCGCCCGCTCGTCGGGGGTGAGCGAGACGAGGTGGAACCCGGCTTCGCGCAGTTGCTCGAGCGAGCGCTGCCACGTGGTCACGGTGCCCTCGAGATGCGCGAACGGGAGGCGCAGCACGTGCCCCATGGACACGCGGACGCTGCGGCGGTACAGCGGATCGGCCGTGCCCGCACCGAGCAGTACACCATCGACACCCATGCCGGCGGCGTTGCGGAAGATCGCGCCGATATTCTCGTGGTCCCCGACCCCTTCCAGTACCACGAGCGTGTTCGCGTCCAGCAGCTTATCGACGGGCCATTCCGGCGCCCGGTCCGCTACCGCGATGAGTCCGCGGTGCATGTCGTAACCGGCGACCTCGGCGAGCAGTTCGCGGGTGACGGAGTACACGGGGACGTCGATAGGCGGCAAGCCCTCTTCTGCCCGCTGGGCGAAGAATGTGGCGAGCTTTTTCTCGAATCCCACGACGCACCGCAGCGGGTAGCGCGAATCAATGACGCGACCGGCCACAAGCGGGCCTTCGCCGAACACGAGGCCCTTGGTGTTGTCCATGGTCTTTAGGTCTCGGACGTCATCCAGCCGCGGATCGGCGGGGTCGGTGATGGCAATCATGGTGTTAGGAGATCGCCGCCATGATCGGGTCCATGGCGAAGAACACCACGAACAGCGCAGAGATCAGCCACATGATCCAGTGGACCTCCTTCGCCTTGCCCGCGAAGACCGCGAACAGCGCGAAGGTGATGAAGCCGATGCCGATGCCGTCGGCGATGGAGTACGTGAACGGCATGGCCACGATGGTGAGGAAGGACGGCAAGGCGATGTGGAACTGCGTCCAGTCAATCTCGGTCACCTGCATCATCATCAGCGCACCGACAATGACCAGCACCGGTGCGGCTGCCTCGATGGGCACGATCTCGTAGAGCGGGGTGAAGAACATCGCGGCCAGGAACAGCAGGCCGGTGACAATGTTGGCCAGACCGGTGCGCGCACCGTCGGCAATGCCTGCGGAGGAGTCGACGTACACGGTGGCGGACGACGCGGAGCCCGCACCGCCGACGATAGCGCCGAAGCCCTCGACAACAAGAGCCTTCTTCATGTCCGGCAGCTCACCGTTCTCGTCGACGAGGTCAGCCTGGCGGCCCAGTGCCGTCATGGTGCCCATCGCGTCGAAGAAGTTAGCCAAAACCAGGGTGAACACCAGCAGCGATGCGGTGACCACACCGATGTGGGTGAAGGCACCGATGAGGTCCACCTTGCCCACGATGGACAGGTCCGGGATGCCGCCGAGGGAATCCGGCAGGCTCGGCACAGCGAGGTTCCAGCCAGTGGGGCCGTTCTCCGCGGACGAGCCTGCGCCGGTAGCAGCTTCGACAGCCAGAGCGATGAGGGTGTTCAGGACGATACCGATGAACAGGCCGCCCGGGATCTTGCGCGCCACCATGAAGCCGCAGATGAACAGGCCGAGGATGAAGACCAGCGTCGGCCAGGACGCGATGGAGCCGTTGATGCCCAGCTGGACCGGGACCGTGGTCATCGCTTCATCCGGGATGCGGCGGACAAAGCCCGCGTCCACGAAACCGATGAGCGAGATGAACATGCCGATGCCCACGCCGATCGCGGCCTTCATCGACGGCGGGATCGCGCGGAACACTGCAGTGCGGAAGCCGGAGATGGCCAGCAGCACGATGATGATGCCGTCGATGACCACGAGACCCATCGCTTCAGGCCATGTCAGGCCCTCATTACCCACCAGCGTGACTGCGACGAGGGTGTTCAGGCCCAGGCCGGCCGCGATGCCGAACGGGTAGTTGGCCACCACACCGAACAGGATGCACATGATGCCGGCGACAAGGGCCGTGGCCGCTGCCACCTGCGGAATGCCCAGCACGGTGCCTCCCGAATCGGCGCCGGTGCCCAGGATGAGCGGGTTGAGCAGGACGATATACGCCATGGCGAAGAACGTGACCACACCGGCACGCACCTCGCGGCCGACGGTGGAGCCGCGCTCAGAAATGTGGAAGAAACGGTCGAGACCGGAAGACTGTTCTTCTGCCCCGTTTGGTGCGCCGGCCACCTTCGTGGACCCGGACGTGTTCGTCGTGTCACTCACTGTGATTCCCCTGACGTTTGCATGTCAATAACGGCAATAGCGTCCCACTGACAGCGCGAAAATCAAAATGAGCGGTGTGGGCGGGAGGGGCTAGTACAGGGGCTTTTCGTCGTCGTAAAGCTCGCTGCGCGGCGTTGCGTCCTCGATGTCCACCTTTGTCTCCGAGTGCGCGCCGCAGCCGTACACTGCGGAAACAACGTGTCCGTCCGCGGAGTACTCGTTAGCGCAAATGCCGAAGTTCTTGCCCACCGGCTCCGCCGCGGGAATGTAGAAGGCGCATGTGCGGCACTGAAGCGCGGCTTGTGATGCGTGCTCCGAATTCGGGCCGAACTCCCCGCGGCGCCACCGCTCCTTCGCGTCCTTCAAACCGGTAGTTGTCAGATACTGCTTGGTATCCCGGCCCATGAACACCACCGCGTCCTTGGAGAAGGAATCGTCGGTGAGACGCTCGTCATCCGGTGCGGGCTCCATGAGATCGCCCGGCCCTAAATCGCCGGGGCGGACCCGCTCCGTGTAGGGCACCCAGTCCGGCGCCTGCAATGCGTCGCCCGTTGGTGCGGGCACGAGCGCGACTTCGTTGACGGTGATGTAGTCCGTCCCGGTCGCGCACGCCAACACCGCATTCCACTCCCAGCCGGGATAACCGGGCACATCCGCCTCAAACCGGTGAGTGGCCACGTTGGAGCTCAGCCCCGAAACGCCGATGTGGTCGCCGACCTCGCCGTGGTCGAGCTCAAGCAACGCCTCGCGCGCAATGCGCACCGCGCGGTCGCCGAGCAACGGTCCTGCTTTCTTGTCGTTTCTTCTCCGGGGCACGCACACCATTATGGCCGACGCTGTTGCAAGATAGACCTTATGGTCCATCTCCCCCGTGCCGCTGCCGTCGTGTCGTCCGTGTCCATCGTCTCCCTCGCAGCGCTCATGAGCGCCTGCAGTCCTGCAGGTTCCGGGGACAACTCCACAACAGAAGAGGTGGTGGACACCGCCGATATGGTGGACATGCTCACTGTGAAAGTGGACGAGACGCTCCCGTTCGATCAAACGAGCTTCACGCAAGGCCTCGAGGTAGCACCGGACGGAACGCTCTACGTCGCCACCGGCATGGAGGGTGAATCCCGCATCTACCGCACCACCACTGACGGAAAAGAGTTGGCCAGCAAGGACCTTGACCCGACATTCTTTGGAGAAGGCATCACGCGCGTGGGCGACCACCTGTGGCAGCTGACGTGGCAGAACAACACCGCCATCAAGCGCGATGCCACCACGCTCGAGGAGGTCGACCGGGCGGCTTTCGACGGCGAAGGATGGGGGCTTTGCTACCGCCAGGATGCGGACGAGGTGATCTTCTCTGACGGCTCAGCCGAACTGCGCCGAATGGATCCGGACACGCTCACGGAACGCGGACGCTTTACCGTCCGCTACCACGGCAAACCGATCACAGGCCTCAACGAGTTGGAGTGCGTCGGTGACGACATTTATGCCAACGTGTTCACCACCACAGACATCGTGCGCATCGACGCCGAGACAGGCCGTATCGAGGCGCGTATCGACGCCTCCGCCCTCCCCAACAACGCCACCCCCGACCCCAACCACGTCCTGAACGGCATCGCCCACATCCCGGGCAGCGACGGCGAGTTCTACCTCACCGGAAAACGCTGGCCGGACATGTACCGGGTCACCTTTGAACCGAAGTAATCCTCCGTAAACACCGCAACGTTAGACTGCGTAGTCATGGTGGAAAGCAAGGCAGGAAAGTCCAATACCGCACTCACGGTGGCATTGATCGCGGTCTCAGTCATAGCCATCGTCACTGGCCTGTACTTCTTTTTGAACTGGCAGGACAGCCGCCCGACCACTCCGCCCGACCAGCTTGAAGTCACAGCGACCGCAGACGGAGAAGATGTGGTCTCGCGGCCGTTCAGCGTGTGCGAGTTTGGCGCCGAGTGCCCGGAAGGCGATGTCGCGCGCATCGACGCGACCGGTGCCGAGTCCATCCGCATCAGCGTGCCGAAGGATGTCGCGCAGCAGCAATGGTCTGTGCTGAGCATTTACGACGACCCGGCCGCGAACACCGAGCGCACCTTCACCCCCGGCGAGGCCGATGAGGTGGATATCCCGCTGACCACCGACAACGACGGTAACGAGGCCCGTCTCGTAGTCATGGAAGTCTCCGCACTCCTCGTGGGTACGGACGACAATAACGAAGAAACCCCCGTCGTGACCACGTGGGCATTCACGACGGAGGCTAGTTAGAACGTCGGGCAGGCGTCTACGCGTCGAGTTCCTTGGCCACCGCGCGGAGAATCTCAGCGATCTGGCGCGATTCCTTGCGCTCGGGGTAGCGCCCCGCATCCAACGCCGGCTGCACCTGGGTCTCCAGCATGGACATGACATCCGCGAGCATGCTGGCGAGCTCCGCCGGCTTGCGGCGGTGCACCGGGCGACGGCGCGGCTCATCGAGCACCTTCACTCGCAGCGCCTGGGGGCCGCGGCGGCCGGCCGCGAAGTCGAACTCGATCCGCTGGCCAGCGAAGAGCTCATCAACGCCCTCGGGCAAGACGTTCTTACCCACGTAGACATCCTCGTCCCCCGGGTTAGAGGCGAATCCGAAGCCTTTCTCGGCATCGAACCACTTCACTTTTCCTACTGGCATGCGCGATCACCACCGATGGTCGAAATAATTCAAAGGATTCAGTGTAGCGCTCGCGTCCCCGAGCGCCTAGTCCCGCCTGAACGCGACACGCTGGCACAGCACCTTGTGGGGCACGTCACTTTCCACACTTTTCCACAGGTGAGAGCCCCTTAGGTGGCCCCTATTCAAGCCACACTTTTCACACGCATCACAAAACGTGCCAGGAACGTGACTCAATCGTTATAAACCGATACAGTCTTGGGCATGCCCCGAGAACGGGCGTGACCTTTATATCTGCCAGCCACGTTCAGTTTTGTCCGGCTGGCACGAGAACAAGCAAGTACCCGAGTACAAATCCATAGGACAAAAGCGGGGGACCCACCCGCGCGACAGATGTCGTGCACCGCGGAGCGATCCGCTCGGGGTGAAGCCGCCACAAGCGGCCAGGCGCCCACAACCTCAGCCTGAACCCGACAGCTCACCTCGCAGACGTAGAACAAGAGAGGAAACACACCCGCATGGGACGACACAGCAAGCAGAACCGTAACTTCACCACCAAGGCCGTCGCCGGTGCCACCGCAGCTCTGGCCACCACCGCCCTGGTGAGCCCGATCGCTTCCGCCGCCCCGGACTCCGACTGGGACCGTCTGGCTCAGTGCGAGGCTGGCGGTAACTGGCAGATCAACACCGGTAACGGTTACTACGGCGGCCTGCAGTTCTCCGCCGGAACGTGGCGCGCATACGGTGGCGGAGAGTTCGCAGCCCTTCCACACCAGGCCACCCGCGAGCAGCAGATCGCTGTTGCAGAGCGGACCCTCGCCAGCCAGGGCTGGGGCGCATGGCCGGCATGCTCCGCACGTCTGGGCCTGAACTCCGCACCGACCCCGCGCAACGTCTCGGCAAACAAGCCGGCCCCGAAGCCGGCAGCTCCGAAGCCCGCTGCCCCGAAGCCTGCGGCACCGAAGAGCGCCGAGTTCGAGGTTGACGCTGTTTATTCTTCCATCACCCGCGAGCTGAACAACCGCGGCATCGCTGTCCCGGCTCAGGTGACCGCCACCTACAAGGCAAACCGCAACGACTACAACGCGTTCTACCTGGCCAACAAGGACCTGGTCGATGCTGTCCTCGCTGGTGACGCGCAGGCTGTCGGCGCTGCCGTCCAGGCCAACGTCAACGACTACGTGGACGGTGTGAAGAAGCAGTACCTCGGCTAAATCTTCAGCCAACACGCCAAAAGGCGCTCATCCCCATCACGGGGAGAGCGCCCTTTTTCTATGCCCGACTACTTGACCACTGTGATCTGCCAGCCAGCGTTCTGGTTTTGAACGAAGCCTTTCACGCTGTGGCCGTTATCGGCGGCCCACTGCGGAATGGACTCGGTGGCCTGGGTGCAGTCGAAGTCGATGACCAGCTCTTCACCCGGCTCCAGCTCCGACATGGCCTGCTTTGCCTCGATCAGCGGGAACGGGCACACCGCGCCGAGAGTGTCCAGGGCGTAACGGCCGTTGCCCAAGGGTCGGGCCGTGGTCGCCTGCTTCGGCTTGGTTTTCAGGCCGACACCGCCGCCAGCGGAGACGATATTGAACTTCGGCGCCTCCTCCACCTCGGTCTCGCGGGACGCCACACCGGCGAGCTGCGGGTCACTGATGGACTCATCAGTGGTGTACACCCCAGAGTCGGCGCTGCCCTGCTTGACACCGGACGGCTTCAGCCACAGCTTCGCGCCGACGAATACACCGAGCGCGATGAAGGCCATAGCCACCCAGCCTTGGTAGCTGAACAGGGAGGTCTGAACCATGCCGTTGCCTACGGTGCATCCGCCGGCCAGCGATGCGCCGACGCCCATTCCGATGCCGCCGAAGATCGCGCGGACGGAGGTGCGGGCGTCCGGAACGCGGATGCGGAATTCGCCCGAGACCTTCGCGGCAATGTAGGAGCCGACCAGGATGCCCAGGACGAGCAGGGTGCCCCAGTTCAAGAACTTGCCGTCGCCGGTGGTGATGTAGCTCATCAGGTGCGCGGACGGGGTGGTGATTCCAAGGCCGTCGTTACGCCCGGTCGCCGCAGACAGCGGCCAGGCCAGGACGCCGAGCAGACCGATGACCGCACCAGCGGTGTACGGGTGCAGCGGCTTGCGGTACCACGGCTGCTGCAGCGTCACCTTCGGCTTCGCCGCGTCGCGTGTGAGGTAGCGCTGCGCGACATAGGCGGTGGCAAGAGCCAGCGGAATGGCGAACCACCACGCCGAAACGCCGAATGTCTGCGGCAGTGTGGTCCAGCCGGTGTCCCACTGCTTCATCCAGTCATTGAACCCCGACAGGAAGCCGCTCTTCATCGCGGCGGCGGAAAGACCGTAAAAGAGGAGCGCGAACCACGACCCCACGAGGCCCTCGCCCGAGCGGTACCAGGTGCCCGATGCGCAACCGCCGGCCAGGATGATGGCAAGGCCGAAGATGAACCCACCGACGGCCACGGCGAGCGGGGCGAAGGTGCGGTACTCCGGCGAGATGACGCCCAACGACGTGAGCGCCGCCAACCCGATCGCGTGGACAGCGATGACGATGAAGAAAGCGACGAGACCGCGCCCCTGCTTTTGCAGGAACACGTCGCGCAGCATACCCGTTACGCAGAATCGTCCGCGCTGTATGACGATGCCGAGGGCGGCGCCGACCGCCAAGCCGGTCACAACCATGGAAACCTCCAGTGCTTGTTATGAGTTAGCAAAACACTGGGAAGTCTACAATCTACATACCAATTAGTCTAGAAAGTGGCCCAATTAAGCATACCGCTTTGTCTATTTCATCTAAGCGAAAGAAACCGCGCAGCACCCCTCACCGGGGATAGTGCGCGGCTCCCTCAGTACGCGGACTTACTGCGCGGTGTTGATGCGCAGAGTGTTGTGCACGTAGCCGGTCTCCTCCCACGGGCGGGGCAAGATCAGGTCGTTGCCGAAGGGGCTGTTGGCACCCGCGAGCTTGGAGGAAATCTCCGTCACCGGGTGGCCGTTACCCGGGGTGTGCGCAGGCCACGCCGGGTTGATCTGGGTGATGTTGTCAACGTCTTTAGCCATAAGCCTCATTCTTTCACGTCACCGCCGGAAACGCACGTAAACTCACCCCCGCAATGACTTCCTTCTCCCGCTCTCTCACCCAGCTCGACGACTCGGCGCTACGCGCGCTCATTTCTGCGCGCCCCGACGCGTTCTTCCCCGCGCCGCCGCAGATGAGTTCGCTAGCAACGCGGCTCACGCTTCCAGGGTCGATGGCGCGTGCTTTACGACATCTCACCGCCCCCGATCTCGCCCTCCTCGAGCGCCTTGCGGATGCCGGTGCCGAATTCGACCCCTTCGACGCCACCACGGAAGCTGAAGCTGGGAAGCTCGACAACCTCCGTTCCCTCGCCCTCGTTTTCGGCCCAGACGACGAGCTGCGAATAGCTCCGGGAGTACTCAGCGCCGTCCCATCCGGCTGGCGGGTCACCGATCCTGTGCCCGACAACCTCGCCGAGCTCATGGATGATCTTTCTTCCCCGGAGCGGAAAGTCCTGGAGACTCTCGCCGTCAACGGCGGAGTGGGCACCACCAAAGCGGCGGCACCGGATGCGGACCCGGGCACGCCCATCGCCAGGCTTATCACCCAAGGTCTCCTTGTCCGCGTGGACTCCTCCACAGTCCGTCTCCCCCGGCCCGTCCGAGACGTACTGCGCGGTCATCCCCCGCGAACCTTCCCCATGACCGAGCCAATGGAAAAAGACATCGACCAGGATGCCGTCGATCAAGCGGCGGCGACTCAAGGACTCGATGCGGTGCGCCAGCTACGCCAACTGATCACACTGTTGCTCGCCGACCCCGTCGCTTTGAACAAAGACGGCTCCGTGGGTGTCCGAGCCCGCACGAACTTGAGCAAGGACCTGGGATTCGATCCCGCCCTGCTGATCACCGTTGGTGAATCTGCCGGCCTCATCGGGCGCGGCAATGTAGACGACACTGATGTTCTCGCCGCGACGCGGGACGCATTGACATGGCTTGACGCCACGTTGCCCGATCAGTGGGCGATTCTGCTTGTGGGTTGGGCCGCATCCCCGTGGCGCACGGACACAGACGAGAAGCTGCTCTCCCCCGAGATGCACTCCCCCGATGCCCGCGGTGCCCGCTTGACTGTGCTCCGCCACCACGGTGATCCCTTAAGCCTCTTCTTCCACGCGCCGTTGGCGGCGTCCCAACTGCCTCCAACGTTCATCGACACAGTGGCGGGGGAAGCTCAGTTCGTCGGTGCCCTCGACGCGACCCCGGCCGCGTCCACTCCCCTCACCGCTTTGCTCGACGGTGAAGACATCGCAGCGGCCACGCGTGCTCTCGTCCCGCCGGCCGTCGACACGTTGATCGCGCAGGCGGATCTCACTGTTCTCGCGCCCGGACCGTTGGAGCCGGAGATGGGCGCGTTCATGGAATCCATCGCGGAGCTTGAATCCCCCGGAGTGGCCAGCGTGTGGCGCCTCACCGACGCATCTGTGCGCCGGGGGTTGGATAACGGACTGACTGCTGACGAGATTCACGCGTGGTTGGACGCGCACGTCCTTGGCGAGGTCCCACAGGGCATCACGTTCTTGGTCGACGACATCGCCCGCACCCACGGCTCCATCCGCGCCGGCGCGGCAGTGAGCTACATCCGCAGTGCGGACCCGGCACTTATCACGACGGCAACGGAGAAGCTCGGTGCGCTTCTCCGCCCTCTTGCACCGACCGTGGCAGTGTCGCAATTGCCGCTGCCGAAGCTCATGGTCGCGCTGCGCAAAGCTGGTTTGCAACCCACCGCGGAGGATGAGACTGGGGCGCAGCTGAACATGGCGCCTGAACCTGCACTGGTCCCCGCGACACCTTCCCACCTGCCGCGGCCGACCACCGTCACCGACGAGCAGGCCAATCAGATCATCGCCCGCCTGCGGTCCGGGGAGGTGCCGACGGAACACTCCACCGGCGACACCCTCGAGACTCTGCGGGCGGCAGCACGCGGGAAACGCCAGGTCACCCTCGGCTACGTGGACAAGAACGGCCGCGGTCAAACCCTGACCGCCCGGCCGCTGTCTGTCACCGCGGGGCAGGTCGACGTGCACGTGGCCGCCACCGACTCGGTGGTGCGCATCGCACTGCCGCGCATCACCAAAGTGGTGCTGGCTTAGCGGCTCACCCGCTCGAGCACCTCCAGGACGTGCTCATAATCCCGGCCCGTCGCTGCGGTCAGGCCGAGCTCGCACGTGCGGTTCGAGGAGGCATGGCACTGTGCACCGAATTCGGCGACCTCCTCGGCCTCGCGCTTCGTGGCGGCGCGAGTCAGCTCCGGGTGGAGCATGCCGCGGTCACCGGCGTAGCCACAGCAGTTCCACTCCGGTGGCACGTTGACTTTCTCGGCGGCGGCGGAGGCGACCTGCGTCAGGGCGTCGATAAGCGAAAGGTGCGTGGCGGAGCACGTCGGGTGGATCGTGATCGAATCAACCTTCGTGGAAACCTCGAGTTTGTCCACCACCTCGTCGTTCACAAACGCGACGGCGTCGATGACAGTGATGCCGATGGTCTCCGCCATGTCCATGAAGCCGTGGGTGCAGCTGGTCGCGTCCACGATGACGGGCAGGCGGCCGCCGTCGGTGGCGGCGATGAGCTCGTCGTTCACGCGGCGCTGCATGATGTCGTGGCCGGTGGCCATGCCTTTCGACGCCCACGGGGTGCCGCAGCACATGCCGTCGATGCCCTCCGGCACGACGAGCGACAGCCCGGCGCGCTCGACGAGTTTTGCGAATGCCGCGGACGCACCGATGCCTTCGCCCTGCGGGCCGAACATGGAGTTCACGCAGGCGGGCACGAACACACCGACGGGCTCTGCGTTCGGGTCGCCGATGCGTGTGCCGAACGCCTTGGAGCGGGAGACACCGCCCTTGGTCAGCTCCGGCCGGTAGGACGGCACCGTGTCTTCGCCGACGAGTGCGCGGGCGACATCGGTGACCTTCTCCACCAGCGAGGCGGGCAGGTAGTGCGCACCGGTTAGCGCTGTGGAGGCGAGCTTATTGCCCGGCCCCCAGGCTCTCGCGGCCGCCGCCCAGCCAGCCGATTCCACGGCACCGGCCTGTCCGCGGCGCAGGGACTTGATGAACTTGCCGGTGTCAATACCCACCGGGCAGGCCGTCACGCACATGGAATCGACGGCGCACGTGTCAATGCCCTCGTACTGGTACTCCTTATCGATGTGCCTGACCAGCTCGGTGTCGCCGTCCTTGATCGCCTGCGCGCGGGCGCGCCGCACGACGATGCGCTGGCGCGGCGTCATGGTCAGGTCGCGCGACGGGCACACCGGCTCGCAGTAGCCGCACTCCACGCAGGAGTCGATCTCGTCTTCGACCTGCGGGTTGAGCTTGAAATTCTTCATATGCTCGCGCTCGTCCTCGGTGATGATCACACCCGGATTCATCACCCCGCGCGGGTCGGCGGCCCGCTTGACCTCCACCATCACCTCGTAGAGCTCGTCGCCGTACTGGCGGCGCACGTACGGCGCCATGACGCGACCGGTGCCGTGCTCCGCCTTGAGGTTGCCGCCGGCACCGAGCACCAGGTCCACCATCGCCTCGTTGAAGCCGTCGTAGCGGCCCAGGTTCTCGTCGCCCTCGAACCGGTCGGTGATGAGGAAGTGGATGTTGCCGTCCTTGGCGTGGCCGAAGATGACAGCGTCGTCGTAGGAGTATTCGTCGAATAGCTGCTGCAGCCCGCCGCACGTGTCGGCGAGGTCCTCGACAGGCACGGCAATGTCCTCGAGCAGGGCTGTCGTCCCGGACGGGCGCGCCTCAGCCACCTGCGCGTAGAGGCCTTTGCGGAAGGCCCATGCCTTGGCCGCCTGCTTCGGGTCGGTGGAGAACTCCGCCGTGGTGGACAAGTCCAGCTCACTCAGGAGTGTCGTGCCCGCCTGCTCGTATTCGCGCAGCTGCTCTTCCTCGTTCGCGTGGTATTCGATCAGCAAAGCGGCATGCTGGTCCAGCTCGAAGCCGGTGATCTGCTCTGGCACGGAGTCGAAACCGCGGCCGACAGCGATGGAGCGGGAGTCCATTAGCTCGAGCGTGGCCGCCTTCGAATCGAACAGGGCGGGCAGGGAACGCGTCGCCGCGTCGATCGTCGGGTACACCGCGATCGTGGTGGTCTTCAGTTTGGGCACCTCCACCGTGCGGAGGACAGCCTCGGCGATGAATGCCAGCGTGCCCTCGGACGCGACGAGCAGGTGGGTGAAGATCTCCAGCGGAGTATCAAAATCCAGGAATGCGTTGAGCGAGTAGCCCATCGTGTTCTTCAGCGCGAAGTGCTGCTCGATCTTCGCCACGGATTCCGCATTGCCTCGAACGCGGCGCTTCAATTGCTCGAGCTTTTCGACGAGCTCGGGTTCCTCCCGCGCAAACTGCGCCTCCGCATCCGGGTGCGCAGTGTCGATGACGGTGCCGGACGGCAGCACGAACGTCAAGGACTCAAGCGTGTTGTAGGTGTTGTACCGCGTGCCGCACGCCATGCCGGAGGAATTGTTGGAGATCACGCCGCCCAAGGTCGCCGCACCCTCCGACGCCGGGTCAGGCCCCAGTTTCCGCCCGTAGGGGGCGAGGTGCGCATTGACCTGCCGCACTGTCGAGCCGGGCTGCACCCGCACGCGCTTGCCGGCGTCGAGGACTTCGACGCCGCGGAAGTGCTTGCGGACGTCGATAAGCATTCCCCCGCCTCCGGCCTGCCCGGACAGTGACGTGCCGCCCGCGCGCAGCACCACCGGCGTGCCGGAAGAAATCGATGCCCGGAAAGCGGCAGCGACATCATTCGCGTTGCGCGCCTCCGCCACCACCTGCGGCGTGTACAGGAAGTGCGACGCGTCGTGCGCGTACTTGATCCGGTCGATCTGACGGGTGGAAATGGTCTGGTCCGATCCCAATTCGCGAACCAGGTGCGCGGCTGGGGAGGTGATTGTCGCAGTCATAGCTTCATGCTATCCCGACGGCCTTCATCTCACTTTTTTCGTTCAATTCATTGACAGTTCGTTGTAGTTATACAACACTTACTTGTGTGTCACCACGAAAACAACCGAAGATCCCGATTCACAACCGGGTTCGCGTCTTGCGGGCAGAACGCGACATGTCGCGCGCTCAGCTCGCGGAGCTCATCGACGTGAACCCGCAGACCATCGGCGCTCTCGAACGCGGAGACCACTCACCAAGCCTCGACCTAGCGTTCCGCATCTGCGACGTGTTCGACCTCCCCGTCGAGGCCGTGTTCTCCCATGATGAGTTCGCCCCCATGTCGAAGGAGCTCTACCCGAAATGAAATACAAAACCCAGAATGGCACTAGCGCGCTGATCGCGGTGTTCTGGCTCGGCATCGCTGTCGCGCTCGGCGGCACAGTTGCCGGATTGATTGTCGACGAGAGCTGGATCCTCAAAGCGCTTCTCATCCCCGGAATCCTGGTCAGCATGCTCTGCTGGTCCAAGCTCCGCGCAGCGAACAACAACGCCGACACCGCCCCCGAGGAAGAACTCGACGAATACGAGCGCAGCGTGCTCAGCACCTGGCGAAAGCGCACCCTCAGCGCATATTCACTGCTGACAGGAATTGGCGGCTTCGCGTTTCTGCTCACAGGCTCGCTCCGTGACGCACCCGACAGCACAGCGCTCACAGCCGCTGGTTACTTCATGCTGTTCACCTTCCTCATCGTCTATCCGCTGCCCATGATCGGCTACGCCATCACCTTCAACCGCAAAGAGGACTGAAAATGACCACGCTAGAAATCAGGGACCTGCACAAACGCTTCGGTGACACGCAAGCACTCGACGGGATGAGTTTCACCGTCGGCGACGGGGAGCTCTACGGCTTCGTCGGCTCCAACGGCGCCGGCAAGTCCACGACCATGCGTATCGCGCTCGGCGTGCTCGAGGCAGATTCGGGCGAGGTACTTCTCGACGGCACCCCGCTTGACGACGCCTCACGCCGCCGCATCGGCTACATGCCCGAAGAGCGCGGCCTCTACGGCAAAGAAAAGATCCTCGACCAGCTCGTCTTCCTGGCCAAGCTCCACGGCGTGGACGGCGCCGCCGCAAAGCAGCGGGGCACCGAGCTGCTCGACGGACTCGGCCTAGGCGAGCGGGTGAACGACAAGCTCGACGACCTCTCGCTGGGCAACCAGCAGCGCGTCCAGCTCGCCGCGTCGCTCATTCACGATCCGGACATTCTCATCCTCGACGAGCCGTTCTCCGGCCTTGACCCCGTCGCCGTCGACGTGATGAGCACCATGCTCACCGACCGCGCACGCCGCGGCGTCCCCGTCGTCTTCTCCTCCCACCAGCTCGACCTTGTCCAGCGCCTGTGCGACCGCGTCGGTATTGTCACCCGCGGCCGCATGGTCGCCGAAGGCACGGTCGACGACCTGCGCACTAAAGGCCCCGTCCGCTTCCGCGTGGGCACCACAGCCCGCGGATGGCTCCCGGAGGGCACGCAGCTTATCCACGACACCCCCACCCACGTCACCCTCGAAACCACCTCCGCTGACGACGACCAGCGCATCCTCCGCGCCGCTCTCGCCGCCGGTGACGTGCACGAATTCACCCGCGTCGTCCCCGACCTGACCGACCTGTTCAAGGAGGTTGTGAAGTAATGAATACGAGCACCTACTCCCCTCTCCACACCATCCTGACCACCGCCAAGCGCGAAATCCAGATCCTCTTCAGCAAGAAATCCGTGGTGATCACGCTGCTGATCATGCTGCTGGCCATCATCGGCGGCATCGGCTTCGCCGCCTGGCAGAAGGACAAGGACCCGGAGGACAAGGCGCAATCGGTGGCTGTGGTGAACGTCGATAAGCAATTGCTCGACGGCTCCGGCTTGGAACCGCGCGATGCCGCTGACCGTGCGGACGCTGAGCGTCTCGTGCGCGACGGCGACGTCGAAGCCGCACTCATCGCCGAGAACGACACATGGCAGGTCGTTTCCGACGGCTTCCCCGACGATGGCGTGATGAGCAGCGTCGACGCCCTCGCCGAGACCTACTCCCAGGCAACCGCGCTAGAGAAGCTCGGCATCTCGCCTGCTGAATACCAGGCGGCCGCTCCCGCCATCGACGTCGTCCCGGTGGACATCGGCGACCTCGACGCCGGCAAAGACGACGAGGCCTCCAAACAAGACTTCATCCGCCTGCTCACCGTCTTCATCCTGATCATGCTCATCGTGTTCATGGTGATCACCTTCGCAGCCCAAGTGGGCAGCCGTGTGACGGAGGAGAAGTCCTCCCGCGTCGTCGAGCTCATCCTCTCCACCGTGCGCCCTTTCGACTTCCTCGCCGGCAAGATCCTGGGCAACCTCGTCTTCGGATTCATTTCCACCGCGATCCTGCTCGCTGCCGGGTTCATCGGGTTGCAGGTCACCGGGCTTCTCGACGACATTGAGATCGCTTGGTCCGTCCTCCCCGTCATGCTGGTCGCCTACCTTCTGGCCATGGTCTTCTTCGGCGGCCTCTACGCCGCCGCCGGTGCAATGGTGCAGCGCACCGAGGACCTGCAGTCCACCCAGATGCCGGTCCTGCTGCTCATCCTCGCCAGCGCCTACGTCCCCGCCTTCGGCTGGATGAGCACCGACGCCACTTGGATGCAGGTCATGAGCTGGATCCCGCCCGTATCTATCTTCGCCGCGCCGCTGTCCTACGCTGCCGGCGACTTCACTGGCGGCCAGCTCGCCGTATCCTTGGCCATCGCCGCCGTAGCAACCCTCGCGGTCGTGTGGGTCACCGCCCGCATCTACCGCCGCTCCATTCTCAACAACGGCAAGACCACCACATGGTCGGAGGCGCTGCGGGGTTAACCTCTCTGCCTGGATCCTTCCCGCGCACCTTAGAGGTGACGGGACGGGTCCATTTTTTGATGGAGTACGCGAATGACAATCACGCCTTGATCATCGAGACGATAGATGATCATGTGACTACCTGCGGCCCGTTGGCGATACCCAGGAATCCCCGGAACAAGCTTTCCTGACGTGGGATGATCAGCAATCCATTCAAATTGCCTTTCCACAGTTCGCAAGTAGAACTCCGCTTGCGCTGGCCCCCATTGAGCCTCGGAATAGGACCAGATCCCCCGCAAGTCCTCAACGGCTTCTTCCCTAAGCCGGTACGTCATCGCCACGCTTCATCTTTTCTATGAATTCATTGAAATCAAAGTCCTCTACAAGCCCCGATTCCTCCCCCTTCTGGATCTCACGATGCAAGACCTCGAGCCGCCGCTCATAGTCTTCAATCATGCGGAGGCCAGCGCGTATCACTTCACTAGACGTTGCATAGCGCCCACTTGCCACCATTTGAGCGATGAATTCCTCATAATGCGGCCCGAGAGTCACCGAAGTGTTTTTAGCCATGGGCCTATAGTACCAATTTTAGGTACCTCGCCCTGTGGCTCTGCCTAGCGTTCCAAGCCCCGCCAGCGCTTCACCATCACCAGGCGGGCATAATGTCCCCCATGCCTTTAGGTGACGGTCCGCTCATCGTGCAATCCGATAAAACTGTCCTCCTCGACGTCGCGCATGCGGAAGCGGGGGCGGCACGCGCTGCGCTCGCCCCCTTCGCGGAGTTGGAGCGCGCGCCGGAGCACGTGCACACCTACCGCATCACTCCCCTGGCCCTGTGGAATGCGCGGGCGGCCGGCTTCGACGCCGAGCAAGCGGTGGACGTCCTCGAGCGCTACTCTCGTTTCCCCGTCCCCCAGGCGCTCCTCATCGACGTCGCCGAGACCATGGCGCGCTACGGCCGCGTGCGCCTGCTCAAGCACCCCGCGCACGGCCTCATCCTCGAGGCGGACGAGGCCGCGATCCTCACCGAGATCACCCGCAACAAGAAGATCGCGCCAATGGTGGGCACGCTTATCGACGCCACCACGGTCCCCGTCCATCCCTCCGAACGCGGCCGGATCAAGCAGGAACTGACCAAGCTCGGCTGGCCCGTCGACGACCGCGCCGGCTACGTCGACGGCGAATCCCATCCGATCCAGCTCAATCACGATGGCTGGGAGCTGCGCGACTACCAGCAGTACGCCACCGAATCTTTCTGGGAAGGCGGCTCCGGAGTGGTCGTCCTGCCGTGCGGCGCCGGCAAGACCATCGTCGGTGCGGCGTCAATGGCGCAGGCACAAACCACGACCCTGATCCTGGTCACCAACACCGTCGCCGGCCGCCAGTGGCGCGACGAGCTGCTGCGCCGCACCACGTTGACCTCCGACGAAATCGGCGAGTACTCCGGCGAACGCAAGGAGATCCGTCCCGTCACCATCGCCACCTACCAAGTGGTCACGCGTAAAACGAAGGGCGAATACAAAGCGCTGGAACTATTCGACTCCCGCGATTGGGGCCTGATCATCTACGACGAGGTACACCTTCTCCCCGCCCCCGTTTTCCGTATGGCAGCCGACCTCCAGTCACGCCGGCGCCTCGGCCTCACCGCCACCCTCGTGCGCGAGGACGGCCGCGAAGACGACGTCTTCTCCCTCATCGGCCCCAAGCGTTACGACGCCCCCTGGAAAGAACTCGAAATGGCCGGCTACATCGCCACCGCCGAGTGCGTCGAAGTACGCACCACGCTCACCGACGACGAGCGCATGATGTACGCCACCGCCGAGACCCGGGAGCGGTACCGCCTGGCGGCGTGCAGTGAAGGGAAGCTGGGGGTCGTCGATAAGCTGCTTGCCCGGCATGCTGGACAGCAGACCCTGATCATCGGCGCGTTCATCGAGCAGCTCGAAGACATTGCCGCGCGCACGGGCGCACCGTTGGTCAGCGGCACCACATCCACCAAGAAGCGCGAAGAAGCCTTCGACGCGTTCCGGAACGGCGACATTGCGACGCTCGTTGTGTCGAAGGTGGCGAATTTCTCCATCGACCTGCCCGAAGCCGCCGTGGGCATCCAGGTATCTGGGACATTCGGATCGCGCCAAGAGGAAGCCCAGCGCCTCGGACGGCTGCTGCGCCCCAAAGCCGACGGCGCGGAGGCGTTGTTCTATACCGTCGTTGCCCGCGACACCCTCGACGCCGAGTACGCCCAGCACCGCCAGCGCTTTCTCGCGGAACAGGGATACGCCTACCGTCTCGTGGACGCAGCCGACCTTTAGACTTGAAAGCTATGAATCGCTTTCACTTCGACGTCGACGAGGAATTCGCCAAAAAGCACAACGAGATGCTGCGCGACACCCGCAAGGTGACCATCTCGGGCGTCAGCTTGTTCGTCATCTGCGTTGTCGCGGCTGTTCTCCTGTGGACGTTGACTCCGGATAACTCCGCATGGGGCTGGTTCGGCGTGATCGGCCTCGTTCCCTTCGGCCTCGTGATGCTCATCGTCGGCCTCATGGTCCCCCGCTCCGTCGGCGGCGCGCAGGAACTCTACGACCGCTACCCGCTCGCACCCGCCGTCATCGCCGAAGTCAACCCGCGCGACATGGTGCTCATGGCGCTAGTGAACATCAATGTCGACGAATCCCTCCCGCCGAAATACGCCGCCGCACTGCGCACAGTCTCCTCGATCCCCGGCATCGACGACCCGAAAGTGGGCACGAAGATCCCCTCCGTCGCCGTCGGCGGCCGCCGCACCACCCGCGACAAAGACCACTGGCAGGAAGTCACCCCGATGCCCATCGCATGGGCCACGCCCGACCAGAACGTGGTCAAACAAGCGCGCACAGCCATCCCGCAGGACCAGTGGCACATGCTCGACAAAGCACGCACCAAGCTTGACGACGTCAAAGCCACCCCCATGAACCTCCTCCCCCTGGAGTGAAAACTATTACCAGGTTCACCACGAGGTCAGACTAAGGCAACGGCCAGTTAACCCCAACCATGCAGTGTGGATAGTGACAGTATCCACACTGCCGAAGGGTTCTTAACCGTGCACTCCAAATCCACATCTTTCAAACTTCTCGCCGTCCTGACCGGAACGACGGTCGTTCTCACCGCATGCTCGTCCAACAACGAGACTGTGGAAGAAACCGCCACAACAACGAACACCGAGACTGAGGCGAAAGAAATCGACCCGGTCTACGGGGAAAAGAACGGCCTCGACCTGATCGAACTCCAGGACGACAAGCCTGAGGTGGCCGAGGTCGTCGTCGACAACGAGCCCGACCGCATCGCAATGAACATCACGGAGGACCCGTCCACCGAGATGGCCTTCAACTGGTACACCAAGGACGACCTCGACGACTCAATGCTCCGCGTCTCCGACCAGGAAGACATGTCCGGAGCCATGGAATTCCCCGCCGAGACCACCGAGGTGACCAGCCGCTACGCCGAGCGCGACAAAGACGGCTACTACATCTACGCCGCCGCAACCACCGACGACGAAGACGAATTCATCCTCGATGACGAAGGCAAGCCCAAGGAGATCAAGGGCTACTTCACCGACCAGCAGATCACCCGCGAAAACACCAAGTGGACCTCCGAAGGCCCGAGCATCGGCTACCTCGAACTCGTCGACGTCAAAGAGAACAGCAACAAGAGCAAGGCAACCGGCCTTGAACCGGGCAAGAAGTACTACTTCCAGGTCGGCTCCGAATCCTCAGGCTTCTCCGAGACCGGAACCTTCACTACCTCCGACCCGAACGCTGAGGAGGTGCAGTTCATCCACTACACCGACACACAGAACGCGTACTGGAACGCCAACGTCAACAACGAGGCTGCCTACGGCGCAAACACCCTGGAAAAGGCGATGGAGGTCGCCCCGAACGCTAACTTTGCCGTGCACACAGGTGACTTCGTGGAAACCGCCGCGGTGGAAGACGAGTGGGTAGACAACCTCAACATGTCCCGCAAGGCCAACCTCAACCTGCCCCACGCATACACTCCCGGCAACCACGACGAATACAACTTGCTGTGGGAGGACGGCAAGGACCTCACCGCATTCAACGAGCACACCAACGCACCGGTCACTGACGGCGCTATTGACGGTGGCTCCTACTACTCCTACGACCACTCGGGCGTGCACTTCGTTGTCCTGAACACCAACGACAACAAGGAATCGGACGACAACCCGGAGCAGGGCGCGATCGGCAAAAAGCAGATGGAATGGGCGAAGCAGGATATCACCAAAGCGCGTGAAGCCGGCGCGAAGTGGATCGTGTTGACGTACCACAAGCCCGTATACTCGGCCTCCTACCACGCTCTTCAGGACAAAGACGTACAAGTCACCCGCGAAGAGTTCGTGAAAATCGCCGACGAGCTCGGAGTCGACCTCGTCCTCCAGGGCCACGACCACAACCTGACCCGCACCAAGTCCCTCGTGTACACCCCGGATAATTTCTCTTACGGTGAAGTCGAAGACACCGAGAAGGAGACCATCGACGGCGTTGAGCACCACGTCAACCCCGAAGGCGTCACCTACATCATCCCGAACACGTCGGGCACCAAAGCGTACGACGCCATCTACAAGAAGGGCGTCGACCACGTCCACAAAGTCCGCCCGAAGCTCGACTGGATGACCGAGGAAGACGTCAACTATTGGAACTCCCTTTACGACGTCGCCGAGCAGCCGTTCGACACCCCGAAGTTCGACCACAAGCACGAGAACTACCGCCAGTCGACGGTCCAGTGCTTCGCCGTTTACACCGTCACCGACGACACCTTCAAGATCGACTTCTACAAGGTGAAGGGCGACCTGCACACGGGCGAAGAACGTGAAGTGGAGCTGTACAACTCCTACGGCATTGTGAAGAAGTAAACGCCTCTGCCGCTTCAAACCTCAAGGAGCCGGGTCCCAACAATGGGCCCGGCTCCTTGACGCTTTGTGGATCGTCTAAATGAACTGCCGCACCAGCGCGTACAGCGCCACGACGACGATCAGGCCTTTCAGGAACGTATTAGACAACCTCTTAGCGATCCGCGATCCGACCAGGCCGCCAATCAAACCGCCCACTGCCAGAACCGCCACACCGACCCACAGGATCTCCGCGTCGAAGAACACAAACGCCACCAGGTAGACCAGCGCCGCGACCGTGTTCACGATCATGGAGAGAAAGTTCTTGACAGGGTTCACGTCCTTGAACGGATGGCCGGTGCCCACACCCATGATCGCCATATACAGAACACCCTGGGCAGCCGTGAAGAAGCCACCGTACATAGACGCCAGTCCCATCGCACCGACAAGCCCCGGCCTCTTGTACGGCTGACCAATGAAGCCGTCGCTGTCTTCCTCACTGACAACTTGATTCTTCGAGAACGCCTGCACAAACCTCTGTTGGAAGATCACAAGAATCAAAGCAACAACGATGAGAACAGGAATGACCCAATCCAGAGCTGAAGAGGGCGTGAACAGCAGAAGCAGCGAGCCGGCAGCCGCACCAAGAACGGTCGCCACAATAAGTGGGCCGAGATACGGCATCTCCCTCTTCGTCTCATTCCGGAAACCGTAGGCAGAACCGAAGGACGCGAACATCATGCCGATTGTGTTCGTGCGCACCGCCACTCCCGGAGGGACGCCAAGGGCCAACAACACGGGCAGCGTCAGTAGCGAACCCGAACCAACTGCAGAGTTGATGATGCCGGCCATGATGCCCATGGCGAACAACAACAGGCCGGATAGAACACTCATCGAATCAATTCTCCTGAAGCCGATTACGGGGTATAGAACACGAAAAAGCGACGCTCCTTGAGGAGTCTATTCCTCGAGGAGCGCCGCGTTAAATTAAGTTTTTGGTCGGCGGTAACTTACTCTCCCACACCCTCCCGGGTGCAGTACCATCAGCGCGGGTGGGCTTAGCTTCCGGGTTCGGAATGGGTCCGGGCGTTTCCCCACCGCTATCAACCACCGACACACCTTTGGGGGTTTGTGTCATGGTCGCATCACACGAGTGTGTGTGCGGGTTATTGAGTTATCTGTTCTGTGTGGCCACACGTTAGGGGTGTGTGGTGTGTCAGATACTGCATAGTGGACGCGGCAGGTCATTTTGTCTGCGTTTTTTGCGTGTTTTCGCCCGTGTCGGGGTTGAACAATTGTTGTGGTTTGTTGGTTGGTGTAT
>NZ_LT706961.1 GCF_900155535.1 Corynebacterium urinipleomorphum | reverse complement strand
AAGTCGTGCAGGTGTAGTGTCCATTCCCTGGCTTGGTCGAGGTTGGTGATTGTGGTCAGTTTCAACGCGAGTGCGTAGATGGCTTTGCCGGCATCAGTGCGGGGGCGTGCTGTGGTGTAGCGGCGGATGACGCGTTGGGCATGGACAAGACAGCGTTGGATCACAGTGTTGGGCCAGCAGGCTTTGATCGCCGAGTAGGCGCCTTGGCCGCCGTCGAGGACGACGCATAACGGTTCGGCGATACCGCGCAGCAGTTGTGTGTAGGCGTGGGCTGATTCGCCTTTGGCCCAGTGCCAGGCGATGACGTGGTCGAAGCTTGCAGCTACGAGCAGGCAGCCGGCGTCGGTGTAGGTGCCGTCGATGAAGATCTGGTCGTAGACCCGGTTGGGGTCTGGGGTGTTGGGCACATCGATGAGCCAGAACGAGGCGAACCGGCGGTCCAAGGTCCACCTACTGACACCTGCTTGCCTGGCAATGTCTGTCAACGGGGCTGTGCCGGTGACGTAGGTGTGGAACCTGGCGAAGTCGCGGGCGCGGGTCTGGTCGGTACGGCGGCGAGTGAAAGTGGATCCGCAATCTTTGCACCGCCACCTGATAGAGCCTTTGGAGGTGGTGCCGTTCTTCTTCGTTTCCCCATTACATAAGGGGCATCGTGGTCTGTTTGGTGTCACCGGGAAAGCACACCAACACCCGGGTAGCACATGCAGGTGCCATTCCGGTGGATTGAACGAAAAACGGGCCCGAATAAGGTCTGGAACCTAATTCAAGCCCGATTTAGGTAGGTTGAGCAGCGTCAACGATGAAACTCAGACACACATTCTGCTACTTAACCCGTATTGGGGGCGCGGGGCGGAAGGGCACGCGCCTACGTCGCAGCGCTACGCCTGGCCGGCGATCAGCTGCGCGGCGCGCTCGCCAATCACGTAGCAGGTGATGTTCGGGTTGATGGCCACGATCTGCGGCATGACCGACGCATCGGCAACGCGGAGGCCCTTCACGCCCTTGACGCGCAGCTCAGGGTCGAGAGGGGACATCTCGTCGTCGTCCGAGCCCATGCGGACGGTGCCCACCGGGTGGTAGACGGTGTTGTGAGTCTTGGAGATGTAGTCGGCGATCTCCTCGTCGGTCTGCACCTCGGGACCGGGGGAGAGCTCCCGGGCGACGATGTCTTTGAGAGCCGGCTGGTCCGCGATCTTGCGGGCCAGCTTGATGCCCTCGACGGCGATGCGCATGTCGTAGCCCTCTTCATCGGTGAAGTAGCGCGGGTCGACCTTGGGCTTGTCGCGGTAGTCGTTGGAGCGCAGGCGCACGGTGCCGCGGGAGCGGGCGTGGCACACGTTCGGGGTGAGCGCGAATGCCTCGTCGGACTGCGGGTATCCCTGGCGTGCGGTGTGCATGTCGAAGGGGGTGCAGCCGTAGTGCATCATCAGGTCCGGCAGATCGGTGTCGTCGTCGATCTGGGTGAAGATGCCGATCTCCCACCACTGGGTGGAGTCGCGGACCATGGGGACCTTGGACTCGAACTGGATCACAGCTTCGGGGTGGTCCTGGAGGTTGGAGCCGACACCGGGGGCGTCGACACGCACGTCGATGTCGAATTCCTCGAGGTGCTCGCGCGGGCCGATGCCCGAAAGCATGAGCAGCTGCGGGGTGTTGATGGCACCGGCGGAAATGATGACTTCCTTGTTGGCGCTGATGGAGGCCTTGCGGTTGAAGGCGTCGGCGAGGTACTCCACGCCGGTGGCGGTGTTGTCGTCGTCAAAAAGAATGCGGGTGACCCACATGCCGGTGAGGATGTCCAGGTTCTCGCGGTTCTCGTTCGGGTGCAGGTAGGACACTGCGGAGGAGGCGCGGGTGTTGTCGCCGTGGGAGTTGATCTGGAAGAACTCCGCACCGTGCTTGACGGTTTCACCGGTGTTGAACTTCTTGCGCGGCAGGCCAGCTTCCTCGCAGGCGTCCAAGACTGCGGTGCCCACCGGGTCGACCTGCGGGACATCCATGATCTCCACTGGGCCGTCGTGGCCGTACTGGTCGCCCTCGCGGGAGTTAGTCTCCAGCTTCTTAATCAAGGGGAGGATGTTCTCCGGGGACCAGTTGTTGGCGCCGAGCTTCTCCCAGATCTCCAGGTCCTCCGCCGGGGTGTGGAAGGCGATGCAGGAGTTGTGGGAGGAGCAGCCGCCGAGCACCTTAGCGCGGGCGTGGCGCATGAAGGAGTTGCCGTTCTCCTGCTCCTCGATGGGGTAGTCCCAGTCCAGACCGGACTCCAGAAGCTCGGGCCAGCGCTTGAGGGAGAGGACTTCGTCGTAGTCGCGGTCGTCCGGGCCAGCCTCGAGGAGGGCGACAGTGACATCGGGGTTCTCGGACAGACGGGCGGCCACTGCGGCACCGGAGGAGCCGCCGCCGACGACGATGTAATCGTAGGAATCACGGATAGCCATGAAAATGCTCCTTAAAACTAAGAGTGAAAACTAGGACTGCTTGTTCGGGAACCAGCCGGTCACAGCCGGCTCGGTGTTGTGGTAGATGTGCTTGGACTGCTGGTACTCCTCCAAGCCGGTGTGGCCGAGCTCGCGGCCGATGCCGGACATCTTGAACCCGCCCCACTCAGCCTGCGGGATGTAGGGGTGGTAGTCGTTGATCCAGATGGTGCCGTGCTGCAGGCCGCGGGAGACGCGGTTGGCGGTGCCCATGTCGGAGGTCCACACTGCGCCGGCGAGACCATATTCGGTGTCGTTGGCGGTGGCGATGGCCTCTTCCTCGGTGGAGAAGGTCTCCACCGTGATGACGGGGCCGAAGCCCTCTTCCTGCACTGCCGGGTTGTCGCTGGAGCACTGGTCCAGGACGGTGGGGGAGTAGAAGAAGCCGTCCTTGTGCTCTTCGCCGCCCCAGTCGTGGCCGCAGCGCAGGCGGGCGCCGGCCTTGATGCCGCGCTCGACGTAGTCCGTGACCTTGTCGCGGTGCTCCTTGGAGATCAGCGGGCCGGTCTCGGCCTTCTCGTCGAAGGGGCCGCCCATGACGATGTCCTTGGCGCGGGCGACCAGGTCGTCGACGAAGCGCTCGGCGATGGACTCGTGGATGATCAGGCGGGTGCCGGCGGAGCAGACCAGGCCCGAGTCCATGAACGCGGCGTTGAGGGCGTTGTCCAAGGCGGCGTCGTAGTCGGCATCGGCGAAAATGACGTTCGGGTTCTTGCCGCCCAGCTCAAGCGCGACCTGCTTAACGCCCTCCGCGGCGGACTTGGCGATGATGCGGCCGGTCTCCAGGCCGCCGGTGAAGGACACCAGGTTCACCTCCGGGTGGGAGGAGAGGACGGAGCCGACGTTGGCGCCGTCGCCGGTGACCACGTTGGCCACGCCCTTGGGCAGGCCGAGCTCGTCCATGAGCTTCACAATCATGATGGTGGTGTGAGGGGTGAGCTCGGACGGCTTGATCACGAAGGTGTTGCCGGCGGCGATAGCCGGGGCGATCTTCCACGATGCCTGCAGCAGCGGGAAGTTCCACGGGGTGATCATGCCGCACACACCGATCGGCTCGTTGACGACACGGTCGATGACGGTGTCGTCGCCGGCGTCGACAAGCCGGCCCGGATTGGAATCGGCGACTTTGCCGAAGTAGCGGAAGCAGTTGGCGATGTCTTCCATGTCGCCCTCTGCTTCGACGAGGCGCTTGCCGGTATCCAGTGCCTCGGCTTTGGCGAATTCGTCCTTGCGGCGGAGCAGCTCGTCGCCCACCTTGATCAGGAAGTCGCCGCGCTCGGCGGCGGGGGTGTTGCGCCATTCGCCTTTGTCGAAGGCGGCGCGGGCGGCCAGAACAGCGCGCTCGGCGTCGCCGGACGTGCCCTCGGACACGGTGCCTACCAAGCGGCCGTCGGCCGGGCAGTGAATCTCGCGGGTGGCGCCGTTTTCAGCGGCAACCCACTCACCGTCAATGAACAAGGTCTGCGCCTGTGACATCGAAATACAGGTCCTTTCCTAATGAATTCGCTTAAATACTGTTTCGTTTGTTCACGGCCGAGAGCGTCGCGGGCGCTAAGAGCACCGCGGGCGCCCCAGCCGTGCTTCCCCTCAACCGAGGGTACCGATCTTGGGGGTCAGCTCTCCGTGTTCTCGGCCACATCGACGTTCGCGCCCGCATCGTCCCACGTGGTGGGGGCGGGGACGGACGCGTCGGCGATGACGTGGCCGCTGGCTTCATCGGCCATGTCCATGTAGACGAGGTGTCGGTCGAAGAAGCTGATCACGTCCTGGATCACCTGCTCGTGGGTGTAGCCGATGATGTTGTGGCCGCGGGTGCCGCGGGCGGTGAACACTTCGACGCGGTAGAAGTACTCCTGGTTTTCGGCCGTGTTCGTGGCGTAGCTGGGTACCTCGTAGGCGAGCGGGACGAGCTGGTACTTGAATTCGTCGTGGTCGGCGAAGCTCATGGTCAGGTCGATGAACGGCAGCTGTGTTTCTTCGTTGATGTCTTCGATGAGTTGGATGTCGGTGCCCAGTTTCTTGAGCTCGGCTGCAACTTCGCGCACGGCGGGGCCGGCCACATCCTGCATGAAGTCCACGGCGTCGTCGCGGGTGGGGAAGGAGACGCGGCGGGCGAGGCGTTCTTTCCAGTCGCCGGCGGAGTCGCCGCCCGCGGAGCCGGACATGGAGCGTGACGCCATGGTGCGCGCGTGGGAGTCCATGGCGCGTTTCTCGGCGCGCAGCACCTTCAGCACGGAGGCCATCAATAGGTACATCACCACAGAAAAGGGCAGTCCGATGAGGACGGTGGCGGCTTGGAGGGTGTACACGCCGTCGACAAGCAGCATGGCAAGGGTCAGGGCGCCGATCACCACGGCCCAGAAGATGCGCAGCCAGGGGGCGCCGTCGGAGTCACCGCGGGTGGCAAAGGAGGTCATGTTCGCCATCACGAGTGAGCCGGAGTCGGCGGAAGTGACGTAGAACAGCAGGCCGACGATGACGGACAGGCCGATCAGGAAGGTTCCGCCCGGGTACTGCGACAAGAGGTTGAAGAAGCCGGATTCGGGGACCTCGACAGCTTCGTTAAGGAAGGCGTCGTCCCCCGCCTGGAAGTGCGCCAGCGCGGAGTTGGAGAAGATGGAGATGAACAAAAGGATGAATCCGGGAGGCACGATGAGCACGCCGATGATGAATTCGCGCAGGGTGCGTCCGCGGGAGATGCGGGTGAGGAACAGTCCGACGAACGGGGCCCACGCGATCCACCAGGCCCAGAAGAAGATTGTCCAGTCCTGCAACCACTGGTCGGCCGGGTAGTCCGCGGTACCGGCGCTGTAGCCGAAGGTGTCGAAGAGCATGGTGGGCAGGCGCGCGATGGAGTCACCGGCGTTTTGCACGAGTTGTTTGAGCAGCAGCGCGGTGTCCCCAGCGAGAAGGATGTAGAGCAACAACCCCAGGGCGAGGAACACGTTGAGTTCGGAGAGACGCCGAATGCCCTTATCGACGCCTGAGACTGCCGACACCGTCGCAATCACCACCGACACGACGATGAGCGCGGCCCAGACAGTGATGTTGTTGGGAATGCCGAACAGGGAGCTCAGGCCGTAGTTGAGGAAGACCACGCCGATACCGAGCGAGGTACCGATGCCGAAGATGGTGCCGATGGTGGCCACGACGTCGACGGTGTCACCGGCCGCGCCTTTGATGCGTTTGCCGAAGAGCGGGGCGAGCGCCGAACGGATCGACAACGGCAGGTGGTAGCGGTACGCGGCGAGGCCGAGCGCAACTCCCATGAGTGCGTACATGGACCAGCCGGGGATGCCGTAGTGGAAGATGGTCCACACTGGGGCCATGCGAGCGGCCTCGGCTGAGAGCGGCTCGCTGTCCGGCGGGGTGAGGTAGTTCGTCGCGGGGCCGGAAATGGCGAAGAACATGAGGTCCACGCCGATTCCAGCGGCGAACAGCATCGATGCCCAGGTGAACAGACTGAACTGGGGGCGCGAATGGTCTGGCCCAAGACGGATGTCGCCGAATTTACTCAGCGCCACCGCGAGCACGAAAAGCACGATCAGCGCGGCGGTGAGGACGTAGTACCAGCCGAATGTGCGGCCGATCCAGTCCATGGACCCGAAGATGACGGTTTCTGCCTGCTCTGGGAAAAGCGCGGACCACAGCACGAAACCGACGATCAGGATACCGGCCGCAATGAAGACCGGTTTGTTGACGCGGGCGTACCCCTTCGCGTCCAGCTCCTCGTGGGCTTCGTCGTGGAAGCTCTCCACGGCGAGGTCACCAGCCTCCGGGTCTTTCAGCTCTTTCGAAGTCTTTGACGTTTTCATGGTTCTGTCAGGGCCGGAAGCTTGGGCACCCACGGCACCCCAGCTCAACCTTGCTCCTTACATATTCATTTAAGAAACGGAAAAATGATCGATTGATGCACGTGAAAGCGCGCAAGTACACCACAATAGCGATAAGACGAGCGTTTATCCGGGCTGGACCGTAGACTACATAAAGTCTGACCGCGTCAAAGCTTTGTAAAGGATTGCACATGTCTACCCCGTACAACCCTGAGAACTCCTCGAACCCGGATAACTCCTCGAACCCGTCTGGCACTGAGAGCACCGGAACCACCGGCAACTCCAGCTCCTACGGTTCCTCCGATTCCTTCGGCTCTTCCGACGCGTTCGGTTCCTACGGCTCCAACACGTTTGGTTCCTACGGCAGCGATTCCTACGGCACGGACTCTTCTGCTTCTTCCTCCTCCTCGGACTCCGCTACGACCTCCTCCGCCGGTACCTACGGCTACGGCGCAACCTCCGCCGACAGCTCCAACTCCAGCACCTCTGGTTCCACCACGGCATCGTCCACCGGCAGCTCTTCCCAGAGCTACGATGCGTCTGGTTTCGGGTCCTACGGCCAGTCCGCTCAGTCGACTCCGTCTGCACAGACCACCCAGACTGGTCAGACCAGCCAGACTGCTTCGGCACAGCAGGTCCCGCAGACTGCACAGACGGGCCAGCAGCCGGTGTTCGGCGACCAGTACGGACAGCAGCCGTACGGCCAGGCACCGGCGGCAGGTGCTCCGGCGCCGCAGTTCGGTCAGTACGGCCAGGCTCAGGGCTTCGGTGCGCCGGGCTTCCCGCAGGGCGCACCGGCCCAGAAGAAGTCGTTCTTCTCGTCCTTGTTCGACTTCTCCTTCCGCCACTTCATCACCGATGACTTTGCTAAGGCGCTGTACATCATCCACATCGTCACCCAGATCGTCCTTTGGGTGATGGGTCTGCTCGGCGCAATCTTCGGCACGGTCGCAACCTTCGGACTGGGTGTCTTCGCCGTCTTCGCTTGGCTGATCTTTGGCACCCTGTGGACGCTGCTGAACATCATCATCGGTCGTGTGACCCTCGAGTTCGTCATCTCGATCGTCCGCCTGTACCAGAACTCGGACAAGTTGGTTGAGCAGGGCGAAAACAAGTAGCGCCCAATAAGCTCAATTCCGCTCCGTCACCCAGCGAGAAAGCTCTGGGGACGGGGCGGTTTTTGCATGGCGGTCATACTCCCCGGGCGATATCGAGACCGGCTCGGATGAGCGGAATCTGCAGCGGGAGGCGGCCCAGCGAGATGATCTGTTTGTGCCAGGGTTCATCCCGCCACAGGTAGGCCATGTAGAAATTTCCCGGCCAGACGAGCGTGAATAGCGTGGCGGCAGCAAAGCCGCCGGCAGGGCGTGTCTTCGGGGAGGCAAGCAGCGCAGCGGTGGCCAGCTCGGCTGCGCCGGAGACGTAGGTGTAGGTGCGTTGACTGCCGGGCAGCTGCGGCGGCACGATGCCGTCGAAGGGTTCGGGTTTGAGGAAGTGGAGGGCGCCCGCGCCGGCGAGCAAGGGGACGAGCGACTTCTTCACAATGCGATCGAGGCTGTTGGAACTCATAGCACCCAGCGTAGGCGCGCCTAGCGCCACAGGTCCGAAGCATTGATGCCGAAGGAGTACAAAGCCCGGCGCAGCAGAGGTAGAGACAGGCCAATGACGCTGGTCTGGTCGCCTTCGATGGAGTCGATGAACCAGCCGCCCAGGGCCTCGAGGGTGAATGCACCCGCGCATTCAAGCGGTTCGCCGGAACGGGCGTAGGCCTCGATGTCCGCGTCGGTGGCGTCGCCGAAGTGGATGCGGGTGGACACGGTGTCCACCACCCACTGGCCGCGGTAGCCGATCGCGTGGCCGGTGACCAGCTCGGCGGTCTGGCCGCGCTGCGCCTGCCAGCGGCGGATGGTTTCCTCCACAGTGTGAGGCTTGCCCTGCAGTTCGCCGTTCAGCAGCAGCATGGAATCGCAGCCGACCACGATGTCGTCGGGGTAGGAGGGGGCGACGGCGTCGGCTTTCGCGCGGGCGAGGGTGGTCACGACGGTGTGAGGTGCGACGCGGTCAAGCCGTGCAATGATCGCGTCCTCGTCGACGTGCGCGGGGTGCTGGACGGGGTCTACACCGGCGTTGTTCAGGATCATCCGCCGGGACGGGGACTGGGAGGCGAGGATGAGGCGCATGGGGAGTGAACTAGAAGAGCGTCTGAGAGTTGAACGCAGAGGGGTTGAACACCACCGGGCCGTGGTCGCGCGGGGTGGGGCGACCCCACAGGTTGCGGTGGCCGCCGGAGGTGCGCGCTTTCGCCTCTTGCTGCAGGTCGGTGAGCACCTGGGTCAGCGCGGCGAGCTCCGCCTCGGTGGGGTTGCCTTTGACAACGGTGAACAGCGGTTGAGAAGGCTGGGACATTGCGGGGGAGACCTCCTTACACGGGGAAGACACAGGGAAGGAATTAGAACGGGATGTTGCCGTGCTTCTTCGGCAGGGAGTAGACCACCTTGCGCTCCAAGAGACGCAGGGCCTCGAGAATCTGGGTGCGGGTCTGTGACGGCTCGATCACCACGTCAACCAGTCCGCGTTCGGTGGCCACGTACGGGGTGAGGTTGGCGGCGGCGTACTCGTCGGCGTCGATGGAGAGGAGCTCGGCGGCAGTGGCGGCATCTGCCAGTGCGATCTGCGCGGTCGGCCACGCCAGCACGATGTCGGCGCCCAGGTCCTTCGAACCCATGGTCACATACGACGGGCCGATGGCGCGGCGGGTGATCACAGTTACCTTGCCCACCTGCGCCTCGGCGTAGGCGAAGGCGAGGGCGGCACCGTAGTTGGCGCTACCTAGGTGCTCTTCCTCCTCGGAAGGGAAGAAGCCGGGGGAGTCCACGAATTCGACGATCGGGATGTTGAAGGAATCGCAGATCCGGATGAAACGCGCGGCCTTCTTCGCCGCGGCGTGGTCGATGCAGCCGGCGAGAACACTTGGCTGGTTGGCCACAATGCCCACGGCGCGGCCGGAGATGTGCGCAAAACCGGTGACGATGTTGTCGGCGTAGCCCCGGCTCAGCTCGGTGAGTCCCTTGTCGGTGACGCGGGTGATGATCTCGCGGACGTCGTAGGACTCCGCGTCCGAGTTGGGGATGAAGGTGTCCAGGTCGGTGGTTTCGGGCTCGGTGGAGCTCTCGTTGATGGGGGAGGCCGCGCGGTTGTTCTCCGGCAGGAAGGCGATGAGGTCGCGGACTGTCGACATCGCCTCCACGTCAGTCGGGGCGGTCAACTGCGCGATGCCCGTGACCTTGGAGTGCACGTCCGAGCTGCCCAGAGACTTCGCGGTGGCCACGCGGCGGGTCACCTTGGTCACGGCGCTGACGGAGGTCAGGTGCATCGTCGCGTCTTTGACCATCACGGTGATGTCGCTGACGGGGACCAGCAAGGCGGCGAGAGATGCGACTTCACCAGCCACGACGGAGATCTGCGGCACCACGCCGGATGCCTCGGTTGCCTTGCACAGGATGCGCGCGGACATCGCGGCGGTGACCACGCCCTCCTGCAGGCGCCCACCGGTGGAGTCGTGGATGGCAATCACGGGAACGCCGGTCTTGATGGCCAAGTCGTAGATCTTCAGGATCTTCTCCGCGTAGACCTCGCCCATCTGGCCGTCGAAGATGGAGGAGTCGTGGGAGTAGACGGTGACACGTCGGCCGTCGATAAGCCCGTAGCCCGTGACCACACCGTCGGTTGCGGGCTTGGTGCGCCCCATGCCGTGCTCTTCAACGCGGTGGCGTGCGAGCGCGTCCGTTTCCACGAAGCTGTCGTTGTCCAACAATGCCTCGACGCGCTGACGTGCGGTGGAGATTCCCGCTTCGCCCGCCGCCCTCGTGGCTTCGCTGCCCATCGGCTCGCGCGATTCAGCGAGCCTGTTACGCAGGTCCTCGATCTTGCCGGCGGTGGTGGTCAGGTCGGGCTTCTTGTCGGTCATAGCGCTCCACTTTACGGGCTCACAGCCTCTTCATCAGGTTCCACACCGCCTATCGGCCCGCGCGTCCCCGATGTTTCGCGCGCACGCTTATCGACGCCCCATCGTGCGGCCCCGCCCCTAGTCGTAATGGCCGAGCATGTACTCGTCGCGGCTGTGCCAGTACTGGTTGAAAGCATCGACATCCCCGCCGACCGCCTCGATCCGCCCGTTGCTGTAGCTGAGCGTGACCCGGTTCTGCAGCTTCACGCTGCCCATGAGGTCCTGCTGGCGCTCGCTCCATTCGAAGTTGATGGTGTCGCCGTCGAGCGAGACATCGTTGATGCCGCGGAAGGTGCGCATCTCACCGTCCGGTTCGCCGTTGATGTAGAACGCGATGCCGCTGGAAATCGACGCGCCTGTGTTCGCCGGGCCTTCCATTCCGCCGCGTCCGCCGTGGAAAATGATCCAGCTGACCGGCGCGCACGGGTCGTAGTAGTTCTCGATGTCCTCGATCCAGTACTGCGTGTCACTGCCCGTGGTGTTGGGCATCCGTCCCGGCGCACTTCCGTCCGGGTACTGGTCCCGCGGGTCCTTGGGCAGCGACGCGCAGGATTCCTTCTTCTTCGGAGCGTCCTTCCTCGGCTTCTCCTCGGCGGGCGCCTCCTTGGTCACCACCTCGGTGACCACTTCTTCTGCGGCGTCCTCTTGCGTTGGTGCCGCAACGGTGCTCATTGCGGGCTCGTCGAGGCTTTCGGAAGGGGAGCAGCCCGCAGCGAATGCGGCGACAGCGGCCAGGGCAGCGATGACGGGGGCACGGTGGGGTTTCATGGGCTGAAGTGTAGCCCGGCGGTGCGAGCACTTCAGGTCAAAGCTCAGTGTCGTGCCAATCAGCTGGGGCGGGGAGGTGCCACTGAGGACCGGGGACCTGGGGTTCGTGTACCCGCCAGCGGAACGCTATGGCGAAACCTGAATTCGTCATTTGAGAAACCCGACTTATGTCGGGGAAGGGCAACCGCGATTTGAATGGGGTGAACGCACGATTGGGCGGGGTGTGCCCCTAGTGTTTAAACCATTCAGCCATCCACGGCGCTTATCGACGAAAGGTCGCTCATGTCCACTGCCTCCGGCACACCAATTCCGAATACACCTGACAGCAGTGCCGACGACCTGCCGGAGCTGCACAGCGAGGAGCACCTCGAACAGGCCCGCGAGGAATTCGAGCTGGATCACCTTTCGGACGCCGACCGGGAGTACATCGAGGAGCAGGCAGCGAGTAGCGACGTTCCCGACGGCTCCGTGATGTCCTGGGCGTTGACTCTCTTCGGTACCGCCGTCGGCGCGGGCATCCTGTTCCTGCCGTTGGATGCCGGCACGTTCGGCTTCTGGCCGCTCGTTGCTGCCACTTTGTTCATCGGCCCGTTGGTGTTCTTCTCCCACCGCACCTACGCGCGCATCGTGTCTGGCTCGCCTATGCCGGGCATGGATGTGCTGCAGGTGGTCACCGCGCTCACCGGAAGGACGCGGGGACTTCTCACCGCCCTGGTGTACTGGCTGGCTGTTTATCCCACGGTGCTGATCTACGGCGTGTCCATCACCAACACCATCGACAGTTTCATCGCCAACCAGTTCGGCGGACCGGAGATCAGCCGGTGGGTTCTAGCGCCGATCTGTGTGGGCATTCTCACCGGCGCATTCGCATTCGGGCAGAAGGCCACGTTGGCTATGGCGAATTTCCTCGTCTACCCGCTGATCGTGGCGCTGGCGGGAGTGTCGCTGTACCTGATTCCACGGTGGGACATCCAAAGCTTCATGTCGTACGAATCTGACACCCCGATTTGGCAGTCGCTTCTGCTGATCCTGCCGGTCCTGGTGTTCTCCTTCAGCCACATGGCGGCGCTGTCGCAGTTCGTTCTGGACGTGCAGAAGAAGCATGATGGCGACGTGGCCAAGACGGAGAAAGATGTGACCAAGATCGAGCTCATCGCCGCGACCGCGCTGGTGCTGTTCACGATGTTCTTCGTCTGGTCCTGCGCGTTTGCGCTCGGCGCCGACGGCCTCGACGCCGCGGCGGAGCAGAACATCCCGGTGCTGTCCTACCTGGCCAATGAGACCGGCACTCCGATCATGGCGTGGTTGAGCCCCATCGTGGCCATCTGCGCGATCGCGTCCTCCTACTTCGGGCACATGATGGGCACCGAGGAAGGCACGACGTACCTGCTGCGCGTCGCTGCCCCCAACTTCGCGCAGCGCGTCAGTGAGACCACCCTGCGCTGGGTGATCAACATCTTCGTCTTTGTCACCGCCACGCTAGTCGCTGTGTTCAACCCGTCGATCATGACGCTGATCTCTGTCGTCGGTGGCGTCTTCGTCGCGATCCTCGTCTACCTGGTGCCCACGCTGCTGTTCCGCAAAGCCACCGCGTACAAGCACTACGCCAACCGCCCCGACACCATCTTCGTGGGCGTCATGGGTGTGATCATCGTCGGCGTGACCATCTGGGACATGGTGCGGTAGCCCGCGCCCAACCGGAAGAGCCGCTCAACAGGTCACAGCTCCCAGTCGGTAAAGGCTTCCTTCACTGCCGGGTGGCCGGCGAACTCCTGCTTCAACGCGCTGACTTCCGTCTTCCAATCGGTGCGGATGGACGTTGAGCCGGCGGCTTCCTCCGCCTCCTTGCGCAGCACGACGATCTCTTCCATCACCCGCGCCAGCTCCGCTTTCCGTGCGGCCGCGGACTGAATCGTGACTGTCTGCGACAGCTGCTTACGTATCCGCACGAACACCACGCCCATCGCCCACACCGGGTCGTATGCCATGCCGACGGATGAGGCGAAATCTGCTGCCATCCGCGCACTCGGGCTGCCCGTGTTGATCACGTCGAAGCCGATATCGAAACGCTCGAACTCCTTCGCCGCGAGCAACATGTAGTCCGGATCTGAAGCGACGGACTCCACCGACTGAAGCACGAAGACAGCCTCCGCGAAATCGACAGCCGGCACGCGGATGAAGTCCAGGTAATTGGCCAGCGAGGGATCCTTCTGGAACCAGTAGCGGTGGTACATGCGCGGACCATCGTCACCGAAGTACTGGTTGGCCGCCAGGTACAGCATCTCGGAGGAGACCGTCACGGGATCATTGGCATCAAGTGCCGCCGTGACCAGCTTCTCCGCACCGAGATCCATCCCGTTGTGCACGTAGAACATCAGTAGGCCGTCGTGAAGCCCGCGAGCATCGCAAAGACGCTCCAGCTCATGCATGTCGTTGCGGATCAGAGCCACATCGATCTCCAGCGGCAGCACGACTTCCGGGTGCAGCGGTCTGCGTTCGTGGGCGCGCTTGATCAACAGCTCCAGGGCGTCGTCGTCAAGTAAATCCGCGTACTCCTTGATCCGCACGGGCAGGTACCCGCCTGGCGCGAAGTAGGTGTCCAGCAGCCAGTCGATGGTATGGAGTGCACTTGGCTGCTCCCAGTGTGCCATCACCACATGGTGCTGGTGGAGCTGCTCCAGTGCGTGCACGATCGGACCCACGGGAAGAGCAATTGCTTGCGCCCACCTACATGCGTCGAACATCAATTTCTCCAAGGCGACGAGCAGCTGCATATTGAACTGCCCGCCGGCATTGCTGCGAATCAGGTTGCCCGTGTACAGCAGCTGCTCCGCGGCATCTTCGACGAGGCTGTCGGTGTGCGCGATCTCGAACATGATGCGCGTGTTCTCAATTTCGTACTGAACTTGCTCCAATCCCGGGAACGGCTGGGAGGAGAACGGCAGCACGAGCTTGCTCACCTGTGGTTCGATCAACGGCTGCTTCTCCCGCAGCTCGTTGACCACCCGCACCAAGTCCTGCTTGTTCATGATGCCGAGCGTTGAGGTGACCACGTCCTTGGTGCTCACCTCAATATCGCCGTAGCGCCGCACCGGGTCGACATCGTCCACAACCACATCTCCCGTCGGTGCCGATAGTGCCCACTCCGGGTCCTTCATCATCCGCCGCGCGACCGCCACCGCATGCTTGCACCACGCTTCAGGCACCGGGCATGTGCAGTACACATTCAGCCGATCCGCCTCCCTGGCACCGTCATCGAGCACCAGCTCGAACCGCACCACCCACACATCCGTGCCCACCACCTGGGCTGTGAAGGTGTCACCTGTATTCACCAGCGCCGTGAGATCCGAATCCATGATCTCGTCCGCCCGCATGAAGCTCTTCAGATCCGCCCGCGCCGCCACGCCCGCTTTGCCCAGGGCCTGGACGAATTCCACAACGTTGTTGCCCATAGAAACTGCTACAAGCTCCGCACTACATCCGCGAGTTGGTCTTGGCCGCGGTGGCGGAAGACGGCGACGGTGCGGCGACGCGGCGCGTTCCCTTCCAGCCCAAAGGCAACGTTGATGGCGTTGAGCGCCTGCGCCGGATCATCCGCCAGGGCAGGGTCCAGCGCCATGTAGTCGAGGACGTGCGGCAGGTCGAGGGACTCCACCTCGGCATCGCCGTCACTGCGGAACTGCACCGCGGGAGCCCGCCGCACGTCAAAACGGGTCGGTTCGTACCGCAACCACACGCGGTCGCCCTCTTGCACCTCGAGCTCCTGAAGGAACCGTCGGATTGTGGAGGTGGAGCACTGCTTGAGCTTGTTTGCGCGGACGAACTGATCCCCAAGTCGGCTTGGCACTGCCACCTCTCCGCCGACGGGGACACCATAAATTCCGGTGACGCCGCGCGGGATCTGAAATCCAGAGCCGCGGAGGTGGTCGTTCGTTACCGTGACCAGCAACTCCCACGCCCCGTCCCGGTAGTACAGGTCGCGGTAGTCCTGTGGGGCATCGGTGAGGATCTCGCGCTGACCGGAAGAGAGGGTGACGGTGCCGTCGATAAGCTGGAAGTCGCTTCCTGCGGCGTAGGCGCGCACGGAATTCTCGCTGACGTTGAATGCGGGTGCGTCGGCGATGAGCTCGTCGAGCGAGACACTTCCGGTTTCTGATTCCGCGATCCGGCTCGCAATCCACGAGTTGATGGAGGTGAATTCTTCCAGGCCCCACGCGGACAGTGCGTATTTGTTGTTGCCCACCCGGGTGATCCGCTCGTCCACGGCGAGCTGGTTGGCAACGGACCGCGGGTTGGAGTCTACCCCGAGCGCGGCGACGATGTCCTCGACGCTGAGCGGTGCGCCAGCCAAGGAGAGCACACCTACCGCACGGTCCTGGTGGTTGCTCGCGGCAATGATGTGCTCTTCGTCGGGCAGCAGAACGATGCCCGTTCGGTCACGCATCCACTCCACGAGCAGAGCTTCGTCGACACCGAGTTCATTGGAGATCTCGGCGAGCGAAGCCACGTTATACTCGTCCGTGCTCTCCTGAAGTACACGTTGGAACGCATCCGCGAAGTCAGCCGCGGCAAACCATTCCCCGTCTACCTTCCACAGATCCCACATGCCAAAGTACTGCTCATAGGTGCCGGTGAAAGGCTCCGCGGTATGCGTGAGTTGCGGCCACTCTGCCAGCACATCAGCCCGCCGGGCAAGAGGGAGCATCCGTCCGGCGAGCGCATTCACCACTGCCGCGCTCGTTGAGGAGGGCGCGTCAAAGTCCTTCTTCAGCTGAGATTCAAGCTGGCGGACGCGCTCACGGCTGACCCCGTAGACTTGCCCGATCTCATCCAACGTCGCCTTCCCCATGTAGCGCGAAGACACGATCGCCCGCTTACGCTCATCATCGCCGCACGCTGCGGCGAGTTCCCCCACACAGTGCGCGAAGAGCGGCTCGAGGGGATCACTGTTGTCGCACCGCTTGACGACGCCCGGCATTGCCCCCTTCACCCCCTCCGGCACCCCGTTGAACCCGTTGAGGGCTAGCCAGCCACGAAGGATGTCGACTTCTTCGGCGGGTACCGTTTCTGCTGAATCGGGCAGCGGTTCAGCGTTGTAGGGGTCCGTGAAGTCCACCGCGTAGTCCCCGCCCGAGGCTTCGTGCGCGGGTGCGAATTCTGTCTCCTCCATCTCTTCGGCGTCGAGCACCGCGAGGATCACCGCTTCGACCAGATTCTCCAAACGTTTTGCACCCACTCCGGGGAGATCGCGCAGGTCCTCGACGGTGGCGGTGAGCATTGGGTCGAAACGGTCGGCCCACAGCGCACCTGCCTTGCGGGCGCTCGAACCCGCCAAGTCGATCACCACGTCCTGCGCGAGCAGCGGGGAGATCTCCCGCAGCGGTGCAGTGGGGTAGTGGCGGATCCACAGCGAGGCGAGCTCCCCATTTCCCAGACCGGCTTCACTCACACCCGGAGCTACATCGCCGACCCATGTGAACCGTACGACCTGGCCATCGGTGCTCGGAGCGGTGCCGTATTGCTCGTCGCCCGCGGTGCCCGCGACGTCTTTAGCCACCGAAGCCACCGTCTCCATTGCGGAGAGCAGGGTGGCGAAGTGCTTTTCGCTGACAATCGGAATTCCCAACTCGTTGGCCCGGCGCGCCTTGCCGCTGCGCGAATTCGGATCTGCCGCCACAACGAGCACTGTTTTCTTACTCACGCCGCCAGTGAGCAACCCGTAGGACACTGCCCGCTCCTCCCACGTCTCACGCGGCAGGTCCATCGAGCCCGTCAGCGCGATCCGGTCACCCGGCTTGAGCGTGAATGCCTCGTCGAGAGATTCCGCGCCGGGGTCCTGCAGCGCCGCATTGAGCACCACCGGCGCAACGTCGAGCTGATCCGCGAGTGCAACCAACTCATCCTTTTCTTCCCGGGTGAGCACACCGTCCATCCACGCCTCAACGGTGAATTGCCGGAAGAAATCCTCGTGAATCTCGGCGACATCTTCAGCGGTGAGCTCCGACTCTGAGGCGAACTCTGCCAAATGTGCGCGCTCCGCGTCCGTGAGCAGACGGTCCGCCAGCGCTGCACGCAGCATCTCCCTGTAGCGTGCGGATGCTGTCGTGCCGCCCTGCGGCATTCCCTGCGCAACGCGTGCGATCCACTGCGCGACCCCGTCTGTCTCGCCCCGTTTGACCAGACGCGGCCGCTCGCTGCTCTCGCTGCACACTGTGAATACCAGCGGTGCACCCTGGAACCGCGCACCCCAGGTGTCATGCAATTCACGCAACAGCTCCGCCGTTGCCAACGCATCCGGCAGCGCCGCGTGAGGCATGTCGTTGGCAATGCCGGCAACTGCAAGCGCATCCGATAACTTGCCGCGGCCCAAATGGTGCGAAGCGTGCACACGCGTATCCACCCACTGGACGTCGGCGACGTTGTTTCCGATCCCGACGCGTCGGAACTCCTTGGTCAGGAACCGCTGCTCGAACGACGCATTGTGCGCCACTCCGATCCGCCCCTGCAGCAGTCGAGCCACCTCCGGCGCAACCTCTTCCCACGTTGGCGCATCCCGCAGATCCGTCGGCGTCAACTTGTGCACAAAGCTGTTGGACACGTCCCGATTCGGCTGGACCAGCGTCTCCCACGTGCCCTCGAGCTCCAAGCTGGGGCTGAGAAAAGCGATTCCGACCTCGATGATCCGGTCAGCCCCACCGAAGCCGGTGGTCTCCAGATCAATGACTGCATATCCGTTGTGCGGGCTCATGCCGCCCAAGGCTAATTCACGCCCCGGACACCGGCAGGGGTAGCGGTCGAGCGGGTGTGCGAAAGGGCCACCAGGGAAAGCAACTTGGGGTCCTTCTCTAGAGCCCGGGTCCCCTATTTTCTTGGAACAGATTCCGGGGCTTCGATCTCGTGATCGCGGGAAGTAGCCGATTCCACTGGTAAATTGGGCTTTCGTGAAGCTCCAAGGTCGGCCGAAAACAGTCATCGAGTCGTTCCACTACTCCGTCGAGAGTCTGGAGCAGTTCTTGACGGAGGTTGCCCAAGCAGACGATGAGACGTCCAAACTGCTGCTGAAGTACCCGACGGTCTACGTTATCTACCAGGTCGCAGATGGTGGCTACCGCGTGTACGTGGGCGAAACGAACAACATTGCTCAGCGCACTAGGACACATCTTGAAGCGGATCCGGAGAAGATCGACCTCGTTAGCCGGGATCTCGACGCAGTCTTGGACCCGGTTGAAGACAATCCCGGCCTTCAACCGTCGCACTGGAACGTCTTTCGGGACAGTGATTCGACCATTCTCGTCATCGGACATTCACTGTTCAATAAGTCTTTGACGCTCGATATCGAGGACCGTTTGATGCTGTACCTTTCCAGCGCGGACGGGGTGAAAGGGGCCAGTTCAGTTCGCTTGGCTAATGCCCGGCGTAACACACAAACCGATTACTTCACCAAGCAGTACGTCGATGAGACTTTTCAATCGATCTGGCGCGGCCTACGGAAGCACGATCGCATTTTGTTTCCACTCGAGCGACTTATCCGTGAGTCCGCGCTATTCAAGGCATCTCCGTTCCACCAATTGAACGAGCAACAGGTCAGTGCGAAGGACCAAATTCTTCGTGCTGTTGACCGTGCGTTAACACCCGGTGAATTTGACCGTAGGCGCGAACAATCGCAACTCATCTTGGTGCAGGGTGAAGCGTCCTGGTTTTCGTTCCGCTTATTGAACGCCCAACGGCTGGGCGTGTGATTGTTGATAGTAGGCATCTTCCATCTCTTGTGGGGTGATGTATCCCAATGACTCGTGCAGGCGGTGGTTGTTCCACCAGTACACCCAGCGAAGGGTCGCGATTTCGACTTCCCCAACCGACGTCCACGGCCGGTGGGGATAGATCAGCTCGGTCTTGTAGAGACCGTTGACCGTTTCCGCCAACGCGTTGTCGTAGGAATCGCCGACGGTGCCAACGGACGGATCGATCCCAGCTTGAGCGAGTGCCTCACCGTAGCGGATGGACACGTACTGCGAGCCGCGATCGCTGTGGTGGACTAGTCCTGCAGCACGAAGATCACCTGCGTGATAAAGAGCGTGCTCAAAAGCCTCAAGAGGCAGCTCATCGGTGCGCATGCTCGCCCTGGTGGCAACCCCGACAATCTTGCGGGAGTACACATCGGTGATGAACGCGGTGTATGCAAACCCCGACAGGGTACGCACGTAGGTGATGTCAGCGACCCACAGCCGGTGCGGCGCTGACGCGGTGAAGTCACGATTGACCAGATCAGGACGACGATCCGGGACATCAGCCCGAAGCGTTGTGATCGGAGTGCGGCCCCTTCTGCGGCCTTGGATGCCGGCGAGTTTCATCAACCGTGCCGTCTGATCACGACCGATGTCCCAGCCGGCGCGCTGCATGGCCTTCCACATCTTGCGTACCCCGTAGACGCTGAAGTTGTCCTCGAAGACTCTCACCAATTCGGGGATCAGCAGCGCGTCTGACAAGCTCCTGGCCGACGGGGCTCGTGTTTTAGCTGCTCGGTAGCCGCGAGAGGTGATAAACCCACATTCTGTCTGCCTTAACGTGCGACAGATGGCCTCGACCCCGAAGCGATCGCGATACGTGTCGATGTATTCGATCATCTTCTGGTGGGACGGTCGAGTTCCGCTGCGAAAAAAGCTGACGCGGTCTTTAAGATCTCGTTCGCCCTGCGCAGCTCTTTGTTCTCCTGCCGCAGACGCTTCAGTTCGTCGTCAACCGACTCGCCAGTGCTCCGCTGAACGTCGGGGGACGCTTTGACAGGTTTCAACCAGTTGTTGAGCGTGTGCGCCGAGACGCCGAGCTTCTCGCCGATCTCCTCCGCCGCCGCCCACTTCGAACACCCCTCAAGCTCAACGAGCTCCTCGGCTAACCTCACCGCCTTGTCCTTGAACTCGTCACTGAACTTCCTAGGCATGATCCAATCCTCCTCTAGAAACGATCGGAACTAAACCCAGGACGCCTCAGGGCGGGGCAGGAACTGGAAAGACTGTTCTTCTTAGCAGTGTGTTCTATGACTTGATCCAGGACCGGAACGAGGGTTTCGACTTCGGCTCTGAGGTTGATTTCGATGCTTACTTATTGGTCAATCACGATGAGCAGGTGACCGTTTACGAGCAGATCGCAGAGAAGCTCGGGCTTCACGACAAGAAACGACCGCACGTGATGAAGCCGACCAAGTTCATTACGGAGCATCAGGACTCGGGATCAAAAGCAGATGTCGTGCTTATCGACGAAGCCCATCTCCTCTGGACCCAGGGCAAGCAGTCATATAGGGGAAAGAACCAGCTCAAGGACATCCTCGAACTGGCTGAAGTAGTGGTGGCAGTATTTGATCCGCTTCAGGTGCTTGCTGGCAACCAGTACTGGAGCAAAGACCAGCTCCGAGAATTGAAAGAGCGGGCGGGTAAAGAGAATGTCATTAACTTGAGCCAGCAGATGCGCATTGATTCGGATGGTCCTGCTGAGGAATGGATCCGCACACTCGTTGACGAAGGGCGGGTGGATCCGATCCCGTCTAACGACCGGTATTCGATAGATATCTTCGATTCGCCCCAAGCTCTTCATGAGGTCATCCGCTCGAAATCAACCCCTGATGATGATTCCGTAGTGGAGAAGGGGCTGAGTCGCCTCATCGCGACTTACGACTGGAAGTTCTCCTCCGGCAAGACCCGCCCACAGGATAGCGACACATGGGATGTCACTATTGGGGACTTTCGCTTGCCCTGGAACAACCAAGCAAAGTACTCCCGGGCAGAGCGTCACCTGTCCTGGGCGGAAAGAGATTCAACCGTCGATGAGGTCGGGTCTATCTTCACCATCCAGGGATTCGACCTCAACTATGCGGGCGTGATCCTCGGCCCTTCCGTCAAACTGCGCAACGGAAGAATCGTGTTTGATTCCTCAGCGAGCCAGAATCCGAATGTCATCAATAAACGCACCATGATCGTCGATGGCGAGACCGAAAAGATCGACGTTAGCGAGGATCTCCTGCGCAATCAGCTCAACGTCCTACTAACTCGGGGTGTCCGCGGAATGGGTATCTACGCGGTGGACGATGAGCTACGTACGGCACTACGTGAAGCTGCCAGTCAGCGGTAACTCGAAAACTCATGAAACCGAGCTAAGACGAAAAACTGGCTCGAACGACATTGCGAAATAGCAACTATTTGTGGTGGTCGTGTTTTGTAACGTGCATCGTTAAGTCACAACTTTGGATAAAGGAGAACCATGAAACGTGGCATTGGCGCGGCATTGGCTGCCGGAGCACTTTTCCTAGCGGGGTGCTCGAACTCGTCGAATCTGGAAGAGGCGGAAGATACACAGGTAACCACGACTGGGGTTGCGACTGAGGCAACTGAGGCCAAGTTTGCTCAAGTCGGCGACATGATCCCAGTGGATTGCATCGGCAACGAATGCTCGGGAGAGTTCAAAGTCGAGAAGATTCAATTGGGCGGAGAGTGCGAAGTGCCGCTCATCTCAGAGGAAGCACCAGATGGTATGCAGCTGATTCAGCTTAGCGGCGTGCTGACTGCCAGCAAGGAAGTGACCGACAACCAGGGGGCCGAAATCGGTGTTTTTCCGGAGACACCGGTCGCTTGGGACTCAGAAAAGTTCAAGACAACAGGTGAATGGTCTGGATCCTGCGACATCCCCCAGCAGTACGAGCAATGGAGCACTATTCCCGCCAAGATGGGCGAAAAGATTCGTATGTACGGAGCGTATTTGATTCCGAAGGATGCGAAGGAACTAGGAATCGCCAACTCAAAGTTCGACCTTTCGAAGTTGGAGACCTCTTCAGAACAATCACCACCTGAATTGACTGTGAAGAAGCCTGTTGAAGAACAGGAACAACCCGCTCGAATGACGACTATCGAAGAGGTACCCGCCGCTCCCGCTGAACAGGAGGATGAGCCTGTTGTTGGCTACACCGAGGCGCCTGGACAGGAAGCGCCGCATGTGATGGAGAAGCAGATTGCTTCTTGTGGTGACCCGGCCATTCACGAGACCGGAACTACATTCTTTACTGATGGCACAAGCGGTTGGACTCAAAACTGTGCTTCGCAGATGATGTAGCTGACGGCACTAGTGCCAGCGGTGCTGGTGCTCGGCGTGGGTGGACAGGTACGCGCCGGGGTCGAAGATCTCGTTGTAATAATCGGTGTCGAGGTGCTGGGCCTGGAGGTAATTCATGATCCAGACCGTGGGGATGGTGCCGGGGAATTTGCCGAAGGTCTCCCAGATGTAGGTGGCCTGGAGCTTCATCAGTTCGGTAAAGCGTTCGTCGGGTTTGGCGGCCTGGGAGCGGATGGCGCGGCTCTCGGTCCACGGACCCGGGGTGTCCGGGTGGAAGGGGCCGCCGGGGCCGTACTTGCGCTCGAAGAAAGCGTCGACGGCATCTGCCATCGTGTCGTAATAGGGCGGGCGGTAGGTCTCGAAGACGTCCTTCTTGCCGATGGCGTTCGGGAGTGACCAGCGCTCGTCTTCTTCGATGTCGAAGCCGAGGCCGGGGACTTCCTCACGCCCGGAGCCGCCGAGGAATGTGAGGCGGTCGATGCCGTCGAAGCTCCACCCGCCGAGCCCCAGCGCGCCGAGGACGAGGTGGCCGAGCAGGGTAGACGACATGAGCTCAGCGGTGGCCTCGGTCTGCGAGTACTGCTCGAGGAAGGTGAGAGGCAAGGGATCGTCGACACGCGCGATGTCGCCGAATTCCTTGATGCCGGGGATCTCGCGGCCGTTGATGTCGTCGTAAATGACGTATTTGTTGCGGGTGAAGAAGGCGAGGTTGGCCAAGGTGTGCTGCGCCAAGTCGGAGACCGGCGCGATGAGCAATGAGCCGGGGTGGTTGGCGATCCACGTGTTGTGTCCCTCGAGGTAGGGCTCTTCGCGGGGGATCCAGAGGCGGTCGTCGCTAAGCTTTCGCACTCGACGTAGGACGGAGTTGAGACGGGCTTCGGTGAAGCCCTCGTTCTCGTTGAAAGGGACCTCCGGCGTCGCGTCGCGCGTGGACAGAGCGTAGGTGCCGGACTCGTCGGTGAAGAAGAAGTCAGCGATGTGGAAGCCAGCCGCTGACGGGAATGTGCGGCCGGCGGCGCTACCCGAATAGTCCGGCAGTTTCGGCGCGTAGCCCGGGTGGTGCGTGATGCTGTGGTGCCATCCCGTCACGCCAGCGACGGTCGCCAGAACGATTGCTCGCTCGAGATCGCTGAGCGGCTGGATGTCGTGCTTGCTCTGATATGCCAGTGGTCCGGCCGGCACGTGGCCGCCGAGAGGGAAGCGGCGGGAGCGGCGGCCGTTGATGGCGTCTAAAAGAGGGAACTGGGCTAAGCGGTCGAGGTTTTCGCGGTCTTTGTCGGTCAGTGTGATCAGGGGGATGTCAGCCATGAAAGTAGACCTTTCAGTCTGCGTCGGGTTCGGTTGGGTGAATTCCACGCTATGTGCGCTGGTCTTTCATGGCTAGGGTTTAAATTCAGTTGCGGTCTTGGTGTATAGACTGATCGGTCCGCTATGTGATCGGCGGGAATGCGGTGCCCATGCGCAAAACCCCAGGAACTCCGCAGTGCGGAGTCCCCGGGATCGTGGTGGTCCGTGTGGAAGTGGTCGGTCGGGTGGCTGGCTAGTCCATCTGCAGGACCGTTCGGAGCTCGGCGAAGGGTTCGGGGCAGACGATGTGGGTGACGGTTTTCCCGCGGCGGGCTTTGTGGAGGAGGCCGGCGTCGGTGAGCTTTTTCAGGTGGTGGGAGACCGTGGGCTGGCTCAGGCCGGATTGTTCGGCGAGTTCGGACACGCTGATGGGGCCGCATCCGTCCTCAGCGAGTTGGGAGAGTAGGTGCAGGCGTGCGGGGTCGGCGAGGACTTTGAAGAGCTGGGCGTAGCGGTCGGCTTCCTCGCCAGAAAGCACGCCGGCACCGAGGGAGCAGCAGGTGGATGTGTCTGCTGTCGGAGGGGTATTCGGGGCGGCCATGATTCTCACTCTCTCATATTGACAGTGATCAATAAAAGTTCTAGTTTTCATATTGATAGTCGTCGATACGAAAGGTGTCCTATGTCCGAGCCGGTTGCGGAGCAGGAACCTGCGCGCATGTCATTCCTCGACCGCTTTCTGCCCGTGTGGATCATTCTGGCAATGGCGCTGGGGCTCGGATTGGGGAACTGGTTTCCCGATTTGAGCGCCGGGCTGCAGGGCATGGAGGTCGGCGGGATTTCGCTGCCGATCGCGCTGGGCCTGCTGGTGATGATGTACCCGCCGCTGGCGAAAGTCCGGTACGACAAAACCAAGGAAATCGCCACCGATAAACGGCTTATGACGGTCTCAATCCTCCTGAACTGGGTCGTCGGCCCGGCGTTCATGTTTGCGCTCGCCTGGATTTTTCTTGCCGACGAACCCGAGCTCCGCACCGGGCTGATCATCGTGGGGTTGGCGCGCTGCATCGCCATGGTGCTCGTGTGGTCGGACCTGTCGTGCGCGGATCGTGAAGCCACCGCTGTGCTGGTGGCCATCAACTCGGTCTTCCAGGTGCTGATGTTCGGTGTGCTGGGGTGGTTCTACTTGCAGATCCTCCCCAACTGGCTGGGGCTGTCCACCACGTCGGTGAACCTCTCCTTCTGGGCGATAGTGACGTCTGTCTTGGTCTTCCTGGGGATCCCGCTGCTTGCCGGGGTTCTTTCACGGATCATCGGCGAGAAGACCAAGGGGCGGAGCTGGTACGAGGAGAAGTTCCTCCCGGCGATCTCCCCGCTGGCCCTGGTGGGGTTGCTGTACACAATCGTCCTCCTGTTCTCCCTGCAGGGCGAGCAGATCATCGCCCGCCCTTGGACAGTGGCGCGGGTGGCGGTGCCCTTGCTTATCTATTTCGTGGGCATGTTCGCGCTGGGCCTCATCGTGTCCAAGATCTCGGGAATGGGCTACGCGCAGTCCGCGTCGGTGGCGTTCACCGCGGCGGGCAATAACTTCGAGCTGGCTATCGCTGTGGCCATCGGAACATTCGGCGCCGAGTCAGCCGAGGCGCTCGCCGGTACGATCGGGCCGCTCATCGAGATCCCAATCTTGGTGGGCCTTGTCTACGTCATGCGGGGCATCGGCCCGAAACTCTTCCCCGGTGACCCGACCCTGCCTGAGCGGCAGGAGTCGCCCGCACGTGCATCAGTATTGAAGTGATCGGCATAGAAAGGAAGCATGATGTCATCTACTCCCAAGGTCCTGTTCGTCTGCGTCCGCAATGGTGGGAAATCCCAAATGGCTGCTGCTTTGGCGGAAAAGCACGCGGGGGAGCGACTTGAAATCCACTCGGCCGGCACCGAACCGGGAACGTCGATCAACGCGGAATCTGCTGCCTCGCTGGAAGAAGTCGGCGCGGACATGTCCGACGGACACCCGAAGGCGATTGACCCGGAGATCCTCCGCACTGCAGACCGTGTTGTGGTCATCGGTGAGGAAGCGCAGTTGGACCTGCCCGATGATGCCCGCGGGACAATGGAGCGGTGGGTGACGGATGAGCCGTCGATACGCGGAATTGAGGGCATGGAGCGGATGCGGCTGGTTCGCGACGACATTGACGCGAAGGTGCGTGGGCTGATCGCTGATGTGCTCGGAGAGTGACGGAGCTGCCCGTTAGCAGTCCGCTATAGATGCACGACCTCCACCCCGGACCACTTGTCGGCTAGATACTCGGCGGCGACGAGGCGGTGGCAGGTGGAGGGATCGGCCTCGGAGCACAACAGGGCGGCGTGATCGAAGGCGGCCTTGGTGGGCATGTCGCGGCCGTCGAATTGCGCGCGGAGTTTATCGGCGAACTCGTCGAATGGCAGGCCGTCTTTGCGGTAGGCGTGCATGAGCTCTTCGCTTGGGGCGAGTTCCAGTACGTGCTCGTATTCAATGCCGGCGATGACGTCAAGGAACCACGCGAGGTCGTCCTTTTTGGTGAAGCCGGCGAGCTGGTTCGTGTTGTGGCGTCGGATGTCCACGACGCGCTTCACGCCGTTTTCGCGAAGCAGGTTGAAGAATTCCTCGGCGCTCTTCTTTGAATATCCAATGGTGAACAGCTTCAGGTCCGACATGGTGCCCAGTGTAGGTCCCGCGATGAGGTTGCGGAGTGAGAGGAAAACCGCGGGAACTCCGCAGTGCGGAGTGGGTGTAAAACCGCAGGGACTCCGCAGTGCGGAGTCCTGGGGCGGGGTTGGATGGGGCCGGGTGCTGGTTATAGGGCAATGAAGGCGATGACGCAGGCGGCGATGAGCACGGCTGAAACCGCCGACAGCACCAGCAGATGTTTCCGGTCCTTCGGTCCGGCGGCGAAGCAGCTGATGGTGTAGATGGCGGCGAGTAGCGCGAGGAACTTCAGGCCGTACGCCCAGTAGGGGACGTGGTCGTCGCTGAACAGCGCCGGGTCGAGGGTGAAAATCGCTGCGATGAGAATGGACAGGATCCAGCTCATGCCGGTGTGCTCCTGTGCTGAATTGGTGTGTGTTTGTGTCATGTCAGCAGCTCGCAGCCGTAACTAGACCGGAACCGGCGGTGTGGCACGCGGTGGCCGTCACGCCTTGGGCAAGAGGACTTCCCGGGGCAGCGGCAACGGTGGCGGGGAGGCACACCAGCCCGTCCCACGCGCCCTGGATACCCCACTTCACCCACTTGTTATCGGTGCAGCCGCGGAACGCGATGCCGGACTTCACTGCGAAGACTTCGTTGGTCTCCTCGTCGAGCCAGAGGGTCATGTCGCTGGGAAGCTCAGGGGCGACGGTCAGAAGCGTGTCGCCTTTGTCGTCGACAACGTTGACCGTGTCGCCGTCGAGCGCGAGTGCGTCACCGCGCTCGAGCGAGAACGCGAGTCCGTTGGCGTCGGGGATTGCTTCCACCTTGCGTGCGTGCTCGCCCGGTTTGCCGAAGAGCATGGCGTTGGAATCGGAATTGGGCGCGTGCTGCTGTGCGGGTTCCGCATTCGCAACGGGCAGTGCCCCTGACAACGCGATTGCGGCGGCGAGGCCGATCGCGCTGAGACGGCGTGGGGTCATTGTGTTCTCCTTGGATGTGAACGGGTGGAACACTCCGAGAAATTACGACCGATCTGCTGTCGTGTTCGGCCGTTAAAGCAGGCAAGGAACGTTCGTACCGTCATTGGAGACCTTCGTGCACACCCGTGGCAGCGCCCTGTTCGCGGGCGGGCGGATACTCTGGAGCGCATGACAGTTCAGGACATTGCCCGCATTGAATCCGAGGTTGCCGAGTACTGGGGCGACGTGCGCCATGTTGAGTCCGCGTCGTCGACGAATACGGAGCTGCTGGCATCGGGGGAGCCCGGCCATGTGCTCATCGCTGACACGCAGACGAGCGGCAAGGGGCGCCTCGGTCGCGAGTGGGAGGCGCCAGCGGGGGCGAGCCTGCTCATGAGCGTGGCGACGGAGCTGGTGCACACGGACGACCTGGGGCTGGTGTCGCTGGCGGCGGGGCTCGCCGTGACGGACGTGATCCCGAACGCGCAGTTGAAGTGGCCGAACGACGTGCTGCTGAACGGCAAGAAATTCGTGGGCATCTTAGGGGAGATCGACACCACCGCGGACATCCCGCTCATCGTCGTGGGGCTGGGCGTCAACGTGGCATGGCGCGAGGAAGAGCTGCCCACGGACTGGTCGACGGCGCTCAACCTCGAGGGCATCGACATCGACTGGGACGAATTCACCATCGATCTCCTACAGGCGCTCGGCCGCAGGCTCGAGCAGTGGCAAGACAGGGATGAGTCGCTTCTCGACGACTACCGTGCCGTCTCCGCCACCATCGGCCGAACCGTGCGGCTGGACACGGTGGGGGGAGAGGTAGAAGGGGTGGCGGGGGACGTCGATAAGCAAGGCGCGATCGTCGTCGATGGAATCAGTTACTCGACTGGCGACGTGACTCACTTGCGCCCCACCGATTAATCTGAGGCCCTGTGGCAAAGATCAAGCTCGGTAGGGGAGAGGTCGTCCTGGCGGACATGGCGCCGCCCATGCGCGGACTGATCTTCCCGTTCCTTGAGCTGATCATCGCGACTGCCCTGTCCTGGATGCTCGTCGGGTGGATGGATGCTTCCGGCATGGATACCGGAATCCGCAACGCCGTGGTGTGTATCTGGTTCCTGATCGTGCTGTGGCGCTTTGTCCTCCCGCTGATCCGGATGCGGCGGCAGCGGTTCGTGGTGACCAACAAGCGCGTCATCTTCGTGCCCGGCGGACGCGGGCGGACCGAATCGATCCCGCTCATGCAGATCCGCGGTGTGCGCCGGCGGCGCGGCGGGATCGATGTCGGTGTCCTCGGGTACGGCGAGGCCGTGCACTTCCCCGACGTGGGGCGCGCGAAGCGTGTGCAAGCCCTGATCGAGGGACAGCTGCCTTAGAGCTCGAGTATTTTTCGTGCCACCTACCGCTCGGCTGGTGGCACGAAAAATGTCTATTTGATATGTTTTGTGCCATGGAGAGTGGCGAGGCGACTGAACTGTTGGGGGATCTGGCGTCTCAACAGTGGGGGTTGTTTACGTCTGCTCAGGCGCGCGATCTGGACATCAAGACACCGGATTTGCTGCGGCTTGAGAAAGCAGGAGTACTAGAGCGGGTTCGTCACGGCGTCTACGCCATAACGGGCACCGCATTGTCGGCAGTGATTGAACTCAAAGCCCAATGGCTGGCGATCCGGCCCGACATGATGGCAGCCGATCGGTTGCGTGATGAGGCGCTTGCTAAAGAAGCAGTCGTTTCCCACACCACTGCCGCAGATCTTTGGGGGATTGGTGACTTGTGGCCGGACGGGTACCACTTCACGGTTGAGAAAAGGCGTCGTAGCCGCCAGCCGGAGGTTCATTTCCACCGAGCCGATTTAGAGGACGGCGCGTGGGCGATCCATAAAGGAACCGGGCTGCCAATCACTACTGTTCCGCGAACAATCGCCGATCTCGCAGATGCTGGCCACGAAGCGGAGCACTTGACGAGTTTGGTCTCTGATGCGGGGAACAAGAATCTGGTTACTCGCACGGAGCTGTTCGAAGCACTTTACGGAAAAGAGACGGCACTAGGTTTGAACACGGGAGATGAGGACGGTCTGCGCACACTTCTCGCCGACCGTCTTGGCACTTATGACTTCGATCCTCGAATCGCGCAAGCCATTGACCTTAGTCTCCAGCCGATTAGGGAATCGTTCAGTGGAATCGCGCAAGCCATCTGGAGTGACACAATGATGTCTAACGAACTGAAATTGGCTATGAAGCATGCAACAAAAGCAATGAACCAGTCTTTCTCCACGGGGAAAAATGCTGATCAAATCCTCCGTCAGGCGTTGCGGAACACCCCAAGGGCAGCTGAGGAAAATGACTGATCGGCCCGCTAAGGTCAGGCGCACGCACAATCAGATCACCAGCGCGCTGAAGAAAGAGGCGAAGTCAAGGGGGTTACAACCGAACACCGCTTACAACCAGTTCTTTCGGGAGGTCTTTCCCAACGAGCTGATGCAAGCAGAAGCCGGATGGGTGTTGAAGGGCGGGACCAATGTCTATTGCCGAATCCCAGGGGCTCGACAGACGAAGGATCTGGACCTCTATCGACACGTAGATCCGACCTCAGCATTGAGCGCAGCAGAGTTTCTGGTGAAAGTCATGGATGGCCATCAAGCAGGGCCGTACACCTTTGTCTTAGAGCGGACCTTTAGGAAAACGATGGCGGGCCCTGTCGAGAACGAGCGGGTAAAAGTGGCTGTTCGGCTCGGTGCGGGGAACGAATTCGCAGAATTCAATATCGATGTCAGCGGTGACCTTGAAGTCAGCGGCTCTGTTGAAGAGGTGACAGTGAAGTCCAGCTTTCACCTCGTCACTGATTTCTTTCCTATTGCTTTCAAAGTCACTTCTTACCCAGTGGAAAACCAGATCGCGGACAAGGTCGCTGCAATGTATGACCGCTATGGAGAAACACCACCGGGGAAAGCGTCAACCCGCTACCACGATTTCTTCGACATCGCCCTGATGGCATCGAAGCTCTCGGTTGCAGCAGATTCGCTGAGACGCGCGTTGGAACAACAATGCAAACTGCGCGGGGTGGACCTCCCAAACGAAATGAGGGAGCCTGAGCCGGGGTGGGGAGCCGTATACGAGCAAAAGGCGACCGAGCTCGGCTGGGGGAGCGAAGAGCTTTGCGCCTTCGAAGGGGCGCTGGCGGTTTCTGGTCGGCTTCTCAACCCGCTGTTAGCTGCAGACTCGGGCCCTCACAGCGCGACCTGGGATCCCGTTAGCTCATCGTGGAAGGTTGACGGTTAGCTCTTCACTTCCGTGGTGTGGATCTGGTCGTCGATGTCGTCGGGGGACAGGTTGCCGGCAGCGAAGTCCGCGGTGAGCGGCAGGTGCAGCTCCATGTCGGTGCCGGGGCACAGCTCGATCTTCGCGTCGTCCACCGTGTAGTCGAGGACGTGACCGCCAGACGTGCGCTCCTCGTCGATGAAGTGCACGTGGCAGCCCGGGATGCCGATGCCCTTGGCGTACTTCGGCGTGCGGAAGCCGCCGATGATGCCGCGGACGTTCTCGAACGTGATCTCCTTGTCGTCGCCCACCGCATCACGCATCGGCGGGTACGGCTTGGACTGCTTCGTCACCGTGCGCGTGACCACATTGGTGAACGTGCCAGTGATCCGCACCGCGTGGAAATAGTTGCCCGACGGCTCCAGGTCGTCGATGAATTTGGACAGCTCTGCGCGCTTCATGCCCTTCGGCGCGTCGGCGACGATCTTTGGCACGAAGTTGGTCACCTGCGCGAACGGGCTCTTCTGCTCCAGGTCGGCGATGGTGGCGGTGCCGTCGCTACGCAGCTGGTAGCAGGTGCCGTCGAGAATGATCATCTCGCCGTCCAGCCCGTCGAACGTGCCCAAGCCGAAGTTACCCTTGGACAGGATCTGCCCGATGGTCATCTCCCCGTCATAAATCCCGTCGAGGAGCGCGGACATCAGCGAGTTCTGGAAAACAGTGTGGCGGCCAAGAGCAGTCATACGGCCGATGGTAGCTATCTCCGCGGCGGGTGGGGGCTGCGCTGGTTGTGCGGTGCTTGTTTCGCGGATCGGGTGGCCTCTGGTTTCAGTGAGTGCGCCATGGTGGCTGAGGCAGGTTTGCCTTTTGTGGTTTGCCTTTTGCGCTCGCGCACTAAGAAAACCGCAGGTCGCGTTGTGGGGGATTGGCCAAAAGTCAAACCACAAAAGGCAAACCAGGCCCCCTAAGAGGGAGTCGAGCTCGCGGATGAGATCTTCGAGGGGCCTGCCCCAGCGTTGGCCATGATGCACGCCCTACTCCGCCCGACCGGTGATTCGCCGTCTGCGGCGCATGCGTGACCGCTGTTTTCCGCGGAGCTCATATCCGGCGCAGACGGGCAGCTGATGGCATGCGATACCTGCTTGTTCACTACAGTGGGCAAGCGTGAGTAACGCACAAAGAGATGCACAGGGAATGCCGATCATCGCGGTGATCGGGGACGGCCAGTTGGCCCGCATGATGCACACGGAGGCGATCGAGCTGGGGCTCGCGCCGCGGGTGCTGGCCGGCTCGGAGGATGCGTCGGCGGCGCAGGTCTTCGGCGATGTGCGCATCGGGGACTACAAGAACTTGGACGACCTCAAGGCGGTAGTTGACGGTGCCGCTGCTGCCACGTTCGACCACGAGCACGTGCCTAACGAGTACTTGGACGAGCTGATCGCCGCTGGTGTGAGCGTGCAGCCGCAGCCGCGTGCGCTGATCTACGCCCAGGACAAGCTGGAGCAGCGGCGCAAGATGAAGGAGATCGGTGCGCCGGTGCCCGAGTTCGCGCCGATCGAATCAGCGGATGATGCGGGGGCGTTCTTCGATTCTGTCGACGGCGAGATGTGCCTCAAGGCCACCCGCGGCGGTTACGACGGCCACGGTGTCTGGTTCCCCGGCACCCGCGAGGAGGCGGAGAGCCTTGTCGCCGAACTGCTGGAGAAAGGCACGCCGCTCTACGCCGAGCGGAAGGTCGACTTTGACCGGGAGCTGTCCGCCATGGTGGCGCGCACCCCGTCCGGCGAGGTCCGGGCATGGCCGGTGGTGGAGTCCCGCCAGCGCGACGGTATCTGCGTCGAGGCGATCGCTCCCGCGCCGGGCATGACCGACGAGCAGGCGGCGCAGTGCCAGGAGCTGGCCACGAAGATCGCCACGGAGCTGAATGTCACGGGCGTGCTGGCAGTGGAGCTCTTCGCCAAAGACGGTGAGGTCACCGTCAACGAGCTGGCTATGCGCCCGCACAACACCGGGCACTGGACGCAGGACGGCTGCGTGACCAGCCAGTTCGAGCAGCACCTCCGCGCGGTGCTGGACTGGCCGCTCGGTTCCGTGGACACCACCGCGCCCTACACCGTCATGGTGAACACCCTCGGCGCCGACGTCGAGCCGGAGCAGCCGATGGAGGAGCGCGTCGTGGAGGTCATGCGCCAGTACCCGGACGCGAAGGTCCACCTGTACGGCAAGGGCCACCGCCCAGGACGCAAGATGGGGCATGTCAACGTGTCCGGCGCGGACCTGGACACCGTACTAGAGCGGGCGAAGGCCGCGGCGGACATCATCGTCAACGGCACCGGCGCAGGCACTGGCGCCGCGAAGAACTAGGAAACCAAAGGAGCGCACATGGAACCGCAGGTAGGAATCATCATGGGGTCCGACTCGGACTGGGACACTGTCGCACCGGCGGCGGAGATCCTCGCGGAGTTCGGCATCCGCTTCGAAGTCGGGGTTGTCTCCGCGCACCGCACGCCGGAGAAAATGCTGGCCTATGCCAAGGGCGCGCACGAGCGCGGCCTACAGGTCATCATCGCCTGCGCGGGCGGCGCAGCGCACCTGCCGGGAATGGTGGCGGCGGCGACTCCGCTGCCGGTCATCGGCATCCCCCGTGCGCTGAAGGACCTGGACGGCCTGGATTCGCTGCTGTCCATCGTGCAGATGCCGGGCGGCGTCCCCGTGGCCACCGTCTCCATCGGCGGCGCGAAGAACGCGGGCTTGCTCGCCGCGCGCATCCTGGGTGCCTCGGATCCGGCAATCCAGCAAAAAATGGTCGATTACCAGACCAACATGGCCGCAGAGGTCGAGCGTAAGGACGAGGCGCTGCGCCAGCGTCTGCTCGGCGGCGGTGAGTAACAGCCCGGACCCCGTGGTGGTCCTCGGCGCGCGCATCAAGGAGGGCCAACCGTCGCGCATGCTCGAGGCACGCTTATCGACGGCTCTAATCCTCTCCTCCTCCCACCCCGATTCGCCCCTCGTGGTGACGGGGAAGGGGGAGTCCGGCGTCATGGCGCGTTGGTTTGTCGAGCACGGCGTGCCAGCCGAGCGCATTGTGGAGGAGCCGCGCGCCACCTCCACCAACGAGAATCTGGAGAATTCCCGGGCACTGTTCCCGGATGCTTCGCGTCTGGTTGTGGTCACCAACGGTTTTCACGTTGCGCGGACCAGAGTGTGGGCTGCGCACCTCGGAGTGCCTATCACGGTCGTGGCTGCGCCGACCCCGAGGAAGTCGCGGTTGAAGAATTATGCCCGCGAGCTCATCGCAGTCCCGCACTCCGCGGCGCGCGTGGTGTGGCGCAAGCTGGTCCGCCGGTGGTCCAGCCGGTAACGGCTCGCGTGGCCGGGGGCTGCGGCTACGCCAGCCGCCGTGTCACTTTCTCGGCCTCGGCGATCTGCTCGAGGCGCTCGGCGGATGCCATTCCCGCCACGGCCACGACGGAGCCGCCCGCGGCCAAGGGCGACATGACGGAAGCGTCGAATTCCTCGCGGGTGGTCCAGGCGGGAATGAGCANAACCAGCGAGGTGGGTATAAGAGAAGGGGGCGATCTGCGCGGGGCGCTCGGCGGATGCCATCCCCGCCACGGCCACGACGGAGCCGCCCGCGGCCAAGGGCGACATGACGGAAGCGTCGAATTCCTCGCGGGTGGTCCAGGCGGGAATGAGCACACGCTCGGCGCCGGTATCCCCGGCGCGCCACTGCGCCAGGTCGGGGGACGCACCGTAGTACTGGTCGCCGTAGAAGCGGACGGTGGGGCCGAAGTCGACGATGCCGGGCGGCAAAGTTCCACCGGTTTCCGTCACACCGCGGCCGAACGGGTCGTCGGACACCGCGACCACGTCGGTGGATTTCGGCCAGTTCTCCACGGCGGCTGGGGTAGTGAACACCAGCTGGGGGCCGTCCTGGCCCGGGTTCGGCTCGCCGTGCTGCCCGGTGCCAACGGTGAAGGAGAGACCGGCGTTGTAGATGCCGATGGGCAGCACCGCAGCCTGCCAGGACACAGGCAGGTCCACGAGGATGCGGGGTTCGGCGGACGGGTCGTCGAGCTCAAATTCCTCGACGAGCATGTTGGCGATCTTGTTGGCCCAGTTATCCAGAGTCACGCCGGAGAACTCCATGCGCGTGCCGGCCGCTTCGTCGTAGACGGTCAGCCGGGGGCTAGCGGGGTCGGTGGACAGGATCGGGGCGAGCAAGCTCATGCCGTCCCATCGTAGGGAAAACGCGGGGGCCAGGTGAAGGGGAGCCCGGCCCCCGCGAGAATTAGTTCACAGGATCAGTTCACGCAGCGCGGGCCGGTGCCGCCGGCGTTGAACTCGGGAGCGACCTCGGCTGCGCCGAAGTCCTCGCCCGGTGTGCCCACGGTATTCTCCTCGCTGGTGTCCAGAGCCTGGTCGGCTCCGGGGCCGGTGTAATCGTCGGCGGTGACAACGATGAGGGAACCGGGCTCCAAAGACTCATTGACAGTCACAGGCAAGTCGCCGAGCATCTTAGCCAGCTCCTTCGCCGCCGGGTCGTCGGCGCTGGGGGCAACGATTTGCGAGGAATCGTAGATGCCCGGGGTGGCGTTGCCGATGCTCTCAATGGTGAGCTTCTTCTCCTTCAGCACGTCGCCCACTGCGCCCGCCAGACCGGAAGTGTCGCCGGCGTTGAGCAGGGTCACGGACGTGCCCGAAAGCGCATCGGCCTCGGAGGCGGCGCCGGCATCGGTGTCCTGGCCGTCTGCGCTGTCCTCGGCAGTTTGCTCAGCCTCTTCCTGCTCCTTCGCAAGATCCTGCATGAAGTCGCGGACCTGCTGCGGGTCGACGGTGACAATGGACTCGCCGTAATCGCCCACACCGTTGACCGATGTGACCGGGATGGTGGAGAAGGTGACATTACCGGCTGCCAGATCGGACATCTGGCTGGCCAGGGACATGATGTTCCAGCCGGAGTCCACGTTCACCGAGCGCTCCACGGCGTTGGACAGCTCGCGCATTTTCGCCGGGTTCGACAGCGTGCCGGCGGAGATCGCCTCGTTGACCAAGGAAGCCATGAACACTTGCTGGCGGACGATACGGTCCAAGTCGCCGCGGGGGAGGTCGTGGCGCTGGCGGACAAACGCGAGGGCCTGTGCGCCGTCGAGGGTGGAGCGGCCGGCGGGGAATTTCGCACCGGACATCGGCTCGTCCACCGCCTCGTTCAGGCACACTTCCACACCGCCGACAGCGTCGGTGAGAAGCACGAAGCCGAGCAGGCCCACCTGCGCGTAGTGGTCGACTTCGACGCCGGTGAGGTCCGCCACAGCGTCGATAAGCCCCTGTTGCCCTGCTTGCGCTACTTTCTCCTCGAGAGCCTTGCCCTCTTTCTCCCCGTCCTCGAGCAATTCGTCGCGCTTGGCGTTCGCGTACTGGCCGTACACGCCGTTGATCTTGGTGTTGCCGAACGTGGAATCGTGGATATACGTGTCGCGCGGGATGGACACGGCTGTGGCGCGGGAACCGTCGTTGGGCACGCGGATCACCATAATCGTGTCCGTGTTCAGCTCGCCGTCCGCTTCGCCCGCGTTCAGGCGCCGCAACTCGTCCTCGCTCAGCGGGTTGCCCTGCGCGTCGGTGCGGGAATCCGAGCCGACGAGGAGAATGTCCACCGCGCCGTCCTCGCCGTCCAGCTTGTCGTCCGAAAGCGCCAAATCCGTGGAAGAAAGCTTTCCGCCCAGACGGCCCACGGAGTAATAACCCAGCCCAGAGAGGAGAATGATGAGAGCGGACACCGCGGCCAGGGCTGTCTTCAACGCCGGGTGGCCGGACTGGCTGATATCCCGCACGCGCGACGGGGCCGGCTGGATGTCGCGCACCTGCCGGTAGTTCTCGCTCACGAAACGCTGCCCCTTTAATCGTCCACCTGCTGCCCGCCGCACGGTCGAACGAGCTGCGGAGAACAGCCCCGACACCTCCCGCGCGGAGGGTTGATCACAATAGGTGGAAAGTATAGTGCACGCCTCCGCGCGCGCCGGGATCCCGCAGCAGCTGCGGGCGGTAAGCTGCCGGACTGTGAGTACGACTTTCGGACGCGACACCGCCGCCGCTGACCCAGCAGTTCCACTCGCTGTAGTCACTGTGACGTTCTCGCCGGGGCGGCACCTTGCGGGGCTCGCGGATTCGCTTTCGCGCGCGACTGAACGCCCAACGCGGTTGATCTGCGCCGACAACGGCTCCACCGATGGCGTGCCGCAGACCATGGCCGCCGAACGCGAGGACGTGGACTTCCTGCCCACAGGGGGAAACATCGGTTACGGTGCCGCGATCAATGCGGCTGCCAGGCACCTCTCTCCGGCGCGTGAGGCGGGGGAGATTGACGGAGAGTACTTCCTCATTGTCAACCCCGACGTGGAATTCAGCCCCGGCTCCCTCGATGCGCTTCTGACGTGCGCCGCGGATCACCCGCGCGCCGGGGCGGTGGGCCCGCGGATCGAGGAGTTGGACGGATCCGCGTACCCCTCGGCGCGCGAGGTTCCTACCTTGCTCACCGGTATCGGCCACGCCGTGCTGTACCCGGTGTGGCCGGGCAACCCGTTCAGCAAGGCTTACCGGGCGGGGGAGAACCTCAGCGACGTGCGCCCCGCCGGTTGGTTGTCCGGCTCGTGCCTGCTCGTGCGGTGGGACGCTTTCGATGCCATCGGGGGCTTCGACGAGCGCTACTTCATGTACTTCGAGGACATCGATTTCGGCGACCGGCTCTCCCGTGCCGGGTGGGACAATATCTTCTGCCCGGATTCCGTGATCTTCCACGACCAGGGCCATTCCGCCAAGAAGCATTCGCGCGTGACGGTGCCCGCGCACCATGATTCCGCGTACCGCTTCCAGGCGGACCGCCACCCGCACCTGTGGCAGGCGCCGGTGCGCGCCGCGTTGTGGCTCGGGCTCAAAGGTCGAGCCGCGCTGGCACGGGTGCTGGGTTAGATTCCGGCGGCCTCATGCCTTAGGCAGCGGATTTCCGATGAGTTCTACGACACTCTCCAGCCGTGCCTGCCCTGTCAAACCGCGGTTTCCCGTGCGTGAGGGGATAGGTTAAGGCGCACACCCTTTAGCGGGTGCAGGCAATACTGCTTGCGCCGACTAGCTAGAAACCGACAGAAAGGCTGCGCCACCATGGCATCCACGGTAGACCCCGCCCAGATCGACGCAGTTGTGCTCGTGGGAGGCCAGGGGACGCGGCTGCGTCCGCTGACTGTATCCACGCCGAAGCCGATGCTGCCCACCGCTGGCTATCCTTTCCTTGCGCACTTGCTGGCGCGCATTAAGGCAGCGGGCATCCAGCACGTGGTCATGGGTACCTCGTACAAGGCGGAGGTCTTCGAGGAGTACTTCGGCGACGGTTCCGAGATGGGCTTGGACATCGAGTACGTCGTGGAGGAAGAAGCCCTCGGTACAGGCGGGGCGATCCGCAACGTGGAGTCGCACCTGCGCTTTGACACGGCCATGATCTTCAACGGCGACGTGCTCTCCGGCGCGGATCTGAGCGGCATTTTGCAGACGCACGCCGACAATGACGCGGATGTGACGTTGCACCTCGTACGCGTCCCGGACCCTAGCCAGTTCGGTTCCGTGCCCACCGCCGCCGACGGCCGTGTGGAGGCGTTCCTGGAAAAGACGGAAGCTCCACCGACAGATCAGATCAACGCCGGCTGCTATGTCTTCGAACGCGACGTCATCCGTTCCATTCCGGCGGGCCGCGTCGTCTCCGTCGAACGTGAGACGTTCCCGGGCCTGCTCAAGTCCGGCGCGCGAGTCTACGGCCATGTGGACACTACTTATTGGCGGGACATGGGCCGCCCGTCGGACTTCGTGCAGGGCTCGTCGGACCTCGTCCGCGGCATCGCGCCCTCCCCGCTGTTGGAGGGGCGCACGGGAGAGTCGCTTGTCGACGATTCCGTTGGCGTAGCCGGCGGCGCCATCCTGGTCGGCGGCACTTCTGTGGGGAGGGGATCCACCATCGGTGCTGGCTGCCGCTTGGATGACTGCGTTGTCTTCGACGGTGTGACCATTGAGCCGGGCGCCGTGATCCGGGATTCCATCATCGCCTCCGGAACGACCATCGGTGCGAATGCCCGCATCCAGGATTGCGTCATCGGAGACGGCGTGAGCATCGGTGCCCGCTGCGAGCTGCAAGCGGGCATGCGTGTGTGGCCGGGCGTGACTATCCCGGATCTGGGAATCCGTTTTTCGCCGGACGCGTAGCGACACGCCGGGGGAGCAGCCGATTAGTTGTCAGCAGGGGAGCCACCTACTAGATGTAGTGCCCCCGCTATCTACCCCCGGACCGGGTGGCATGTGACTCGTGTGACTGGTGTTGCGCGCCACGGCCCAAACGGGCGCTAATCCCCAGCGGGCGGATAGTTTTGCCGTGCTTCGTGTTGACGCTATTTAGTGCGCGAGGGTCTAATCACATTAGTGTAATCAGCACCCCGCGAGCGGGGCAGTGTTGACGGCATTGCTTCATGGCGGGCTTTGGCTATAGGTGCCACGGCAGCAACACGGCGACAGACGAGACTCAGAAAGGGGACGGCGTGGAAGACATGGTTTCAGGCGCCACTCTCCGCGGCGCGGCCGCGGGCGGAATGACCCTCGACGAACTGTTCGGCACCGTCGAGCAGGAGTGGCAGGACCAAGCCCTGTGCGCTCAGACCGACCCGGAGGCGTTCTTCCCGGAAAAGGGTGGCTCCACACGTGAAGCGAAGCGCATCTGCCAGGCATGCGCCGTGCGCGACGAATGCCTCGAGTATGCGCTCGAGCACGATGAGCGCTTCGGTATCTGGGGCGGGCTCTCCGACCGTGAGCGCCGTCGTCTGCGCAAGCAGATCGGCTAGACGCACCGGCCGCGTTGGGCCGGGGAGATCCACGAGAATTATTGACCGCAGGCGTGCGCCTGTGGTTTTTTCGTTCAGGGGTCAGGCCTGATTGGGGGGCGCCGGCCTTTATCTTTTGGCGGTCAGAGCCACTGGAACCGGGGGTTGATGTCCCGCGGGTCGAGGTTCAAGTAGTGCGCGACGAGCGCGGTGAGGGTGGTGTCTAGTAGTTCGGCGCGCTCAATCGCGTTCGTGGTGCGCTGCTCGATGGGCATGCGGAAAAGCACGATCCGGGCGCGCGTCGGGTTGCCGGCGCGGTCTACACCTGCCTGCAGTACTCGGGCGAGGGGGACGGGTCCGTCGGCGAAGATCTCGTCGGGGATGATCATGTCGGAGCTCAGCCGCATGCGGGGGATCGTGTCCACGGCTAGGTCCACCCCGGTGAGCTGCTCAAAGAACCGGTTTTGCAGCGGGGCGTACGCTTCCAGCACTGCCTGGTCGAAGTCCGTGGAGCGGGTGCGGTAGCGGGGCACTGCGACGGGAAGGATAGGTCCGCGCACGCCGCGCTCGTGGCGGTCGCGCCGTATAGGCAGGCGCGTGGAGTCAGCGCTGGCGGGAGTCATGCCTTCCAATCTAGGGCGGCTCGCGCGGCTGGTGAGGCGGGCGCGCCGCGTGGCACGAGCCAAAATTTAAAGCTTGGGTTTAGACTATGGGCCCGTGAGTACCTTCCGCCGTTGTTGCCGCCCCGGGTGTGGCCGCCCTGCCATCGCCACCCTCGTGTACGCGTACTCCGAGAAAACCGCCATCGTCGGACCGCTCGCTCCGTCGCCGGACCCGCACGCGTGGGACCTGTGCCAGCGGCACTCTGAGCACATCACGGCGCCTGTCGGGTGGGAGATGGTGCGCATCGACAACATCGAGCTTTCGGACGAAGAAGAGATCACCGCGCTGGCCCAAGCCGTCAGCGAGGCCGGTCGCGTCACCACGGGCCTGGTGGACACCACGCAGGACCCGATTGAATTCGACAGCGAGCGAGACTTCACCAACCCCGACACATCCAATCACCCCGTCTACCGCACCAAGCGGGTGGGGGAGCACCTCGCTGAGCATAAGGCGGCTCGCCGCGCGCATCTGACCGTCGTTCCGGACCCAGATGCCGAAGACACCGGTGACCCCGGTAGCCCTGCTGAGCAGGACTGATTCCCCGCCGATCTGCAGCTTCGGCTCTGGCCGGACCTCGATGGTCGCGCACAGGTTTAAGATTGGTTGGCATGACTGAACAACCGTCGAACCCCCGCACCCGCTCCCGCGAGAACGTCGAAGCGGCGATCAAGGCCTATGACATCCGCGGTGTCGTCGAGCCGGCTGACAAAGCCACCGTGGACGAGGACTTCGTCTTCGATGCTGGCGCCGCCTTCGCGTCGATCCTGCGCGGGGAAGGAGAGACCACCGTCGCTGTCGGCCACGACATGCGCCCCTCCTCACCGGCCTTGGCCGCGGCATTCGGCCGCGGTGTGGTCAGCCAGGGGCTCGACGTGCTCGAGCTCGGTCTGACCTCCACCGACGAGCTGTACTTCGCGGCCGGTGTGATTGGTTGCGCCGGAGCAATGTTCACCGCATCCCACAACCCGGCCCAGTACAACGGCATCAAGCTGTGCCGTACCGGTGCAACCCCGGTTTCTCAGGACACGGGTTTGGCTGAAATCACTGACATGCTTGTCGGCGGTGTTCCTGCCTACGACGGCGATGCAGGAACTGTCACCCAGCGCGACATCCTCGGCGACTACGCGGACTTTCTCCGGGACCTCGTGCCGGTGCCGAGCGACCGGAAGCTCGTCGTCGCGGTCGACGCCGCCAACGGCATGGCCGGCCACACCGTCCCGGCGGTGCTGGGCGAAGAAGACAACTTGGATATTCGCCCGCTCTACTTCGAGCTCGACGGCACGTTCCCCAACCACGAGGCCAACCCCCTGGATCCGAAGAATTTGGTGGACTTGCAGGGGTTCGTCGTCAAGCAAGGCGCTGATATCGGCCTGGCCTTCGACGGCGACGCGGACCGCTGCTTTGTCGTGGACGAAAAGGGCGAGCCGGTCTCCCCGTCGGCGATCACGGCGCTGATAGCCGAGCGCACGCTGGAGAAATCCCCCGGAGCGACGATCATCTACAACGCCATCACCTCTCAGGCAGTGCCCGAGCTGATTGAAGCCCAGGGCGGCACCGCTGTGCGCACGCGCGTGGGCCACTCCTACATTAAGGCGCAAATGGCGGACAAGGGCGCGCTGTTCGGTGGTGAGCACTCCGCACACTACTACTTCGCCGAGTTCTTCAACGCGGACTCCGGCATGGTCGCGGCACTCCACGTCTTGGCGGCTCTGGCTGAGCAGGACAAGCCGCTGTCGGAACTGATGGCCAGCTACAACCGTTACGCGGCGTCCGGCGAGATCAACTCCGAGGTCGCTGACCAGCAGGGCACGATGGACAAGGTCGTGGAAGCGTTCGCGGACCGCACCGAGAGCGTCGACCGGCTCGACGGTGTGACTGTCTCTCTGGCTGGCACCAAGGCGTGGTTCAACGTCCGCGCGTCCAACACCGAGCCGCTGCTGCGCCTTAACGTGGAGGCGGAGACCCAAGAAGAGGTCGACGCTCTTGTGGACGAGGTGCTGGGCATCATCCGCGGTTAAGGTGCGGGGTATGAGCCCACAGACGGATCCGGACCGCAGCTACTACGACGGTGCCGCCGAGTACGACCGCGAAACGGTGCGGTTCTTCGACGTCGCGCACGAGGGCGCGCATGTCCGCGCTGTCGCTGAAGCCGCCGGCATGCTGGCCGGGCTACGCGGGTCCTCACCGCGCAGCGTGGTGCTACTGGTCACCGATGCGGTGTCCGAAGCCGCGGCGGAATGCGCAGCCGCGCTCAACGCCTTCGGCCGTGCCCCAGTGATGATAACGCGGACACTGCCGGAATTCGTGGGTGCGCTCGACGTGGTCGTGGTGGTCGGGGACGCCCCAGACGCGGAGACTGTCACCCGGCAGGTGGTTGCGGCTGCCGGCCGCGGCGCCGAGGTGATTCTCGCGGGGCCGGTGGACGGGCCCGTGGTAGAGGGTGCCCCGCGCGGCGTCATTCTTCTTCCGGCCCCGCCGACCGCGGACGGTGCATCCCCCATGCGGACAATCGCCGCTGTCACTGCGGTATGCGCCGAACTGTCTCACTCGCCCTGCGGTCTCAACGTCATGGCTGATGCCGTCGACGAGGAGCTCCGCCAGCTCTCCCCGGAACGCGACACGACTGTGAACCTGGCGCGACAACTGCGCGAGTATGCAGAGGGCGCCCGCATCCTGCACACCGGCTACACCGCCACCGGCGCGGCGGTGGCGCGGCTCGTCGCTGCACTGTGGTCTGCCCGGGGTCTGCCCAGTGGCTTCGTCGGGCAAGAGGATCTGGCCGCGGCGCTGGAATACAGCGGGGAGACGGATGGTTCCGCTCCATCCGGCGGCTCGGGCGGTGTGGACGATATCTTCTACGACCCATTCATCGACGGCCCGCCCGCGCATGTGCCGGTGAAGGTCGTTGTGTGGGCGCAGCGCGAACCGCACCTGCTCGGGGCACGAGCTGAGTACATCGAGGACAGTGCTGATGACGGTGAGATCGTCGGGGCGCTCCGGCTCATCGTGCGGGGGCTGGCGGCCACCGCGATGCAGGCCGCCAGCTGAATGAGAACCTGAAAGGCAAGAAAGTGGAGCTGCTCACCCCAGCGCTGCAGACGTACCCGTGGGGCTCACGCACACTGTTGGCTCAGCTGCGCGGGGAAGACTCACCTGCGGCCTCGCCCCAGGCGGAGCTGTGGTTCGGGGCGCACCCGGCGGCACCCGCCACGGTCGGTGAAGTGGGGCTCGACGACGTCATCGCTGATGATCCGGTGGACGCTCTTGGGCCGGCTGTTCGGGGTGAATTCGGCGACTCTTTGCCGTTCCTGCTCAAAATCCTCGCGGCAGATTCACCTTTGTCCATCCAGGCGCACCCCACTGCGGCTCAAGCGCGCGCAGGCTTCGAAGCGGAAAACGCCGCCGGGATCCCGCTGGACGCACCTCAACGGAATTACAAGGACCCCAACCACAAACCGGAGCTGCTTGTCGCGCTCACGCCGTTCCGCGCCTTAGCTGGGTTGCGGGCGGTGGAGCGAACCCTCGCACTCTTCGATCACCTCGACTGCCCAGAATTGTCCCGCTACTCCGCCATGCTGCACACGGCAGACCAAGAAGAGGGGCTCCGCGCCCTGTTCACCACATGGATCTCCCTGCCGCGGGTGAAGAGGGTGGAGGTGATTGAGGGGGTGAGGGGGTGCGTCGATAAGCGGAGCTTTGCTCATGCTCCGTTGTGGATGCGCGAGGCCGTGCGGTGCTTTGACCAGCTTGCCCATGCATACCCGGGCGATGTCGGAGTGTTGGCGTCGTTGCTGCTCAACTACATCGAGCTCGCGCCGGGCGAGGCACTGTACCTCGGTGCCGGGCGGCTTCACGCTTATGTGGAAGGCATGGCCGTGGAAATCATGGCTAACTCCGATAATGTCCTGCGCGGCGGGCTGACCACGAAGCATGTGGATGTGCCGGAACTAGTGCGCATCACGGACTTCACGCCGTTGGATGACCCACGAGTGGGGGACAGCGCCGCTGGTGGCGCACACGACTTCGATGTACCCGTGCGGGATTTCAGGCTCACGCGTTACGAACTGGCTCCCGGTGACGGCTTCGATGTAGCCACATCCGGTCCCGCGATTGTGCTGTGCACCGGTGGTACCGCGAACTGCGGCCCGTTGGAACTGACGCCGGGCAGCGCGGCATGGATCCCGGCGAGCGACCCGGATGCGCGGGTGACGGCGCGCGGCAATGAGAACGCCGAGGTCTTCTACGCCCGGGTGACGCGCTAGTTATTCGCTTCCGCCCCGTTTTCGGTGCCGGCATTCTCGGCAGGGGCGAGTGGCACGCGCGTGGATGCGGAGAATGGGTCCTCCGGCCGCTTCGGACTGTCTCCGTCCTGATTCCTGGAGCCTACTGCTGCTTGGCCGGCGTTCAGGGCCTTCTCGGCGATCTCGGAGGTGACCTGGGCGCCAGCTGAGTTCTCTTCTTCCTCTGAAGCCTTCTGCGGCTCGGTGTTCGCCGGTGATGTGCCCTCCGCGTCGCCTTCGCTGGGTTGCTGCGGCTCCTCCGGCTGCTCCGGCACGACGGTCGTGGAATTCGGCCGGACAGTGGTCCGCGTCGGTTCTCCCCGCTCCGCCGGGACGTACCCGCCGCTGTTCGGCTGTTGTGTCTGCTCCGGGGCCGACGTGCGCGTGGTCTGCGGGGCCGGTGCCGCATTCGTCGGGCGGTAGTAAGAGATCTCCTCCGAGCCGCCGCGGGCACCATCAAGGTTGGCGTTGCGTGGAGCAAGAGGATCGAAGCCCTCGCCCGCCTGGGTATCTCCGTTGTTTCCGTTTCCGGTGCCAGCGGTGTCGGTGTTGGCGCTTTCGCCGTTCTCGTCGCGGCGGCGGTCCGTCGTGGAGCTCGTTTCCGAGGACACAGCCGTTTTCTTCGTGCTCCGCTCGTCCGCATCAGCGGCTGCGACCGGCTGGCCAGCGATCTCTGTTTGCTGGCCAGTCAGGTTCACACCTGCATCGGAGACCTTCCACACCAAAACACCGACGATGACGGCCAGCGACAGACCGGATGCGAGAAAGATGGCGAAGCGGCGGCTGGTCAGTTCCATGTCCGGCATCTCCTTCCTCTGCGCGAGGCCCCCGCTGGTCCGGGGTGTTCGTGTGTCTTGTTTGTCTCTCGATTTCTCAGCTCGGATAACAACTCGGTAACAAGCTATCAAGGAATCGGCAACGAATCTAGCCCCGCCGCGGAAAATAGTGCGGGGAATTAGCCGCGGTTCATGGTGGACAGACGGTCGAAGAGCCAGTAGAAGTGGACGTGACTGATCAACCCCACTGATACGGACTATTGCGGCGGCGGGGAAACGAGCCGGAAGGAGAGCGGCGTGAGCACTTGGGACTTGGCCATTTTCAACGAGGACGCGAACGTCGACTTTCTCGACGACCTCGCTGACATGGACCACGAGGAGACAGTGGAGGCGGTGCGCGACGCGTGTCTGCTCGCCCTGGACAAGGACAACGCTACGGATGAGGAGCTGCTCAACGGCCAGGCCGCAGCCACCATCGCAGCGATTTGGGCGGGTGCACCGTACAGTGCCGGGGAAATCGCGGACACACATTCTTTCATCCGCGCGTCCTCGGTCGAGCTCGACGAGAAGCTTGTCGACGCAGCAGTGGCCATCCTCGAAGACATCGACTCCGAGCAGGACGTGGACCAGTTCATCGAGGCTCTGTCCTAATCCCCGCGGCGCACGACCTAAGCTAGCCACGGTAGCTAGCCACAGTCAGTAACAAATTCGAAGCGATTCACGCGTTCCAACCAAGGAGAACATGTCAATGAACCAGGATCTCAGCCAGGACTTCAAGGTCGCCGACCTGTCGCTGCACGAGGCGGGCCGCAAGCAGATCGACCTGGCCGAGCACGAAATGCCGGGCCTGATGCAGCTGCGCCGCGAGTATGCGGAGGAGCAGCCGCTCGCTGGTGCCCGCATTGCTGGCGCGATCCACATGACCACCCAGACGGCGGTGCTCATTGAGACGCTGACGGCCCTGGGGGCGGAGGTCCGCTGGGCGTCCTGCAACATCTTCTCCACGGAGGACGCAGCTGCCGCCGCCATCGTTGTGGGCAAGGACGGCACCCCGGAGGATCCGAAGGGCGTGCCCGTCTTCGCGTGGAAGGGCGAGACTCTCGAAGAGTACTGGTGGTGCATGAACCAGATCTTCAGCTGGGGTGAGGGCGTGTACCCGAACATGATTCTCGACGACGGCGGCGACGCCACCATGGCCGTGATCAAGGGCGCCGAATTCGAAAACGCCGGTGCTGTTCCGGCTGCCGCTGGCACCGATTCCGACGAGCAGGTCGCCTTCTTCAACATGCTCCGCGAGACGTTGGCTGACCAGCCGCAGAAGTGGACGGAGACCGCGAAGTCCGTCAAGGGCGTGACGGAGGAGACCACCACCGGTGTCCACCGCCTCTACCACTTCGCCAACGAGGGCACCCTGCCGTTCCCGGCGATGAACGTCAACGACGCGGTGACCAAGTCCAAGTTCGACAACCGCTACGGCACCCGGCACTCCGTCATCGACGGCATCAACCGTGGCACCGACATGCTCATCGGCGGCAAGAAGGCTCTCGTCTGCGGCTACGGCGATGTGGGCAAGGGCGTTGCCGAGGCTCTCGACGGCCAGGGTGCGATCGTGTCGGTCACCGAGGTCGACCCGATCAACGCCCTGCAGGCGCTCATGGACGGCTACCGTGTGGTCACCGTCGACGAAGCCATCGCGGACGCCGACATCATCATCACCGCCACGGGCAACCTCGGCATCATCACATTCGACGACATGCTGAAGATGAAGGACCACGCCGTGTTGGGCAACATCGGCCACTTCGACAACGAGATCGACATGGCTTCCCTGCTGCACCGCGAGGACGTCACCCGCCTGAACATCAAGCCGCAGGTGGACCAGTTCACCCTGCCGTCCGGCAACTCGATCATCGTCCTGTCCGAAGGCCGCCTGCTCAACCTGGGCAACGCCACGGGCCACCCGTCGTTCGTGATGTCCAACTCTTTCGCCGACCAGACCATCGCGCAGATCGAATTGTTCACCAACAACGGCCAGTACGAGAACCAGGTGTACCGCCTGCCCAAGATCCTCGACGAGAAGGTCGCCCGCATCCACGTCGAAGCCCTCGGCGGCACGCTCACCGAGCTGTCCAAAGAGCAGGCCGAATACATCGGTGTCGACGTCGCCGGCCCGTTCAAGCCGGAGCACTACCGCTACTAATGATCATCGCTCTCGAAGGCATTGACGGCGCCGGCAAGAACACGCTCGTTCAAAAACTGATCCGCGAACTCGCGGCCACCGACGGGATCGATAGCGCGGCGACCATGTCGTTCCCGCGCTACAACGAATCTCTCCACGCACAGCTCGCGGCCGACGCGCTGCACGGCAAGATGGGCGACCTCACCGACTCCGCCCACGGTATGGCGACACTGTTCGCCCTCGACCGGTACGGGGTGGTCGGGGAGCTGCGGCAGTGGGCGTCGTCGCCAAGCGATGTGCTCTTGCTCGACCGCTACGTCGCCTCGAATGCGGCGTACACATCGGCGCGCACGGGGCGTATCGACGACCGCGCATGGGTCGCCGAGTTCGAATTCGATCGCCTCGGGCTCCCGCGGCCGGACCTGCAGGTGCTCGTTGGCACCTCGCCGGACACCGCGCGGGAGCGGGCCGCGAAGCGCGAGCAGGAGGACGCGACGCGCACCCGCGACCGCTACGAGCGCGATACGGCGCTCCAAGACGCGACGTACGCCGCATACGTGGAGATGGCGGAGACTGGCTGGGAGGGTCGCTGGATTCGCGCGACAGATGCGGTGCCTATTATTGAAGCGATTGGGCACCTGCGCGTTTAAGGAGTATTGATGACGCCGAAGATTCTCGTTGTCGACGACGACCCCGCCATCTCCGAGATGCTCACCATCGTGCTGGAGGCCGAAGGCTTTGAAGCCAAGCCCGTCACCGACGGGTTGGAGGCCATCCCGGCATTCCACAGCTACCAGCCGGACCTGATCTTGCTGGACCTCATGCTCCCAGGCATGAGCGGCGTGGACATCTGCAAAGAGATCCGCAAGGAATCGGCGGTACCGATTGTCATGCTCACCGCCAAGACCGACACCGTCGACGTGGTGCTGGGCCTCGAATCAGGCGCGGACGATTACATCACCAAACCCTTCAAGCCCCGCGAGCTGGTCGCGCGCATCCGCGCCCGTCTGCGCCAGAACACCGAGGAACCGTCGGAGGTGCTGGAAATCGGGGACTTGACTATCGATGTGCCCCAGCACATCGTCACCCGCGGCGACACCGAGATCAATCTCACCCCGCTGGAATTCGATTTGCTTGTGGAGCTCGCCCGCAAACCGCACCAGGTGCACAGCCGTGAAGAGCTCCTGGAGAGTGTGTGGGGCTACCGCAATGCCTCCGACACCCGTCTGGTCAACGTCCATGTGCAGCGCCTGCGCGCCAAGATCGAGCACGACCCGGAGAACCCCGAGATTGTCCTCACCGTGCGCGGCGTGGGCTACAAGACTGGACGGTCGGGGGTGTAACAGACCCTGGCTACCAATCTGAAACGGGCCAGGGAAAGCCTCGCCCACCGGTGGCGGACCTCGTTGCAGGTCCGGTTTGTGGGCACGGTGCTCATCGTTTCGGCGATTGTCATGGGCGTGCTCGCCCTTGCTCTTGCGTCTGTGGTGACGGAGCGTCTTGTCAGCCTCAAGATCGAGAACGCCCAATACGACTTGGAGCGTGTCCGCGGCACGGTGGAAGAGCAATTGCGCAATACCTCCGCCACGGGCGCATCCACGCAGAGCCGCCTGAACACCGCGCGTGCGGCGCTGGCTCAGCGTTCCCAGCAAGATCAGCCTGCCACCGGTGCGTATGAGCCGGTGTTGGTGGTGCCGCAGAACAACGGCGTGATCACCTCGCCGGAGGATTTCACTGTGCCGGAGCGGTTGATCGACTTCGTCTCCCAAAGCCAGGTGGCCTACCAGTTCAACCCGGTGAATAACGGGGGCCGGCAGTATGACGCCTTGATCATCGGCACCCCCACAGACTCCGATATCCCGGGGCTGCAGCTCTACCTGGTCATGGACATGGCCAGCGAACGCCAGACATTAGCGCTCATGCGCGGTCTGCTCACCTCCGCCGGCATCGTGGTCGTTGTTCTCTTGGTGGGCATTGCCTGGCTGTCGTCCCAACAGCTGGTTGCGCCGGTGCGTTCCGCGTCCCGCATCGCGGAGCGCCTTGCCGGCGGCCACCTGCGCGAGCGCATGGCTGTCGAAGGGGAAGACGAGATGGCCCGCCTGGCGTTGTCGTTCAACGACATGGCCGACAACCTGTCAAGCAAGATCACCCAGCTGGAGGAGTACGGCGACCTGCAGCGGCAGTTCACCTCCGACGTGTCGCACGAGCTCCGCACCCCGCTGACCACGGTGCGCATGGCCGCCGACATGATCGCGGCGGACGAGGAAAGCCTTGAGCCGCACACGCGCCGCGCTTCCCAGCTCATGATCCGCGAGCTGGACCGCTTCGAAGCTCTTCTCGCCGATTTGCTGGAGATTTCGCGTCACGACGCCGGCGTGGCCGACCTCTCCACCGCCACCATCGACGCACGCTCGCCGATCGAGTCCGCGTGGTCCCAGACATCTGTGCTGGCCGAAGAACTCGACGTGGCAGTCGAGTTCGACATCCCCGAAGAGCCTGTGCAGATGGTCGGCGACTCCCGCCGCATCGAACGCATCGTGCGCAACCTGCTCGCGAATGCGATTGACCACTCTGAGGGCAACCCCGTGTGCGTGGAGCTGGCCGCTAACGACGAAGCCGTGGCAATCACCGTCACCGACGGTGGTGTGGGTTTGAAGCCGGGGCAGGAGGAGCTGGTTTTCAACCGCTTCTGGCGCGCGGATTCCTCCCGCAAACGCCACTCCGGCGGTACGGGCCTGGGCCTGGCCATCGCGCGGGAGGATGCCCTGCTACACCACGGGACTCTTGATGCCGCAGGCACCGCCGGTGTGGGGTCCCAGTTCCGTCTTGTGCTGCCGCGCGACCCGGAGGTGGGCTTCACCGATGCGCCGCTGCAGCTGCACGCCCCCGGCGCGCCCGAGAAGAATGACGCGTCCGAGCCTGAGGGCACCGCCCGCGCCGATGCGGGAATTGATTCAGCAGCCCCTGCCGCCACCCCAGTCGAGGAGCGTGAGCAGTGATGGCCGCACACACTCCGCTCAAGAAACCAGCCCTGAAGGCAACCGCGGCAGCCTGCTCCGCTGTAGCTCTCTTCGCGGTCGGAGGGTGCGCGACGCTGCCGACCACCACGGAGCCGCACGTCCTGCACGAGTTTGAGGGGCGCCCGGACCCGCAACTGGAGATGGAGCCGACCAAGAACGCCGAACCGGACCTGCTGCTGCGCGAATTCTTCACCGCTTCCGCCAACCCGTCCGGCCAGTACGAAGCCGCGCGCCGCTATCTGACGGGGCCAATGCAGGAGGTGTGGGAACCCCGCGAGGAGATCCTGATCCTGGACACTTTCGAGCTCACCTCTCGGCCCCTGACGGACCAGACGAAGCGCTCGTATGCGGTGGAGGGCCGCATCGTCGGCTCCCTGGGCCCCGGTGGTGTTTTCCGGCCCCAGAACCAGCAGTACCAGGCCACGATGGAACTGGCGCAGGAAGACGGCGAGTGGCGCATCGCTGGCTTGCCTAACGACGTCGTGGTGGACCGCGTCGAGCTGCGCAACCACTACGAGCCACGCAACGTCTACTTCTACGACTCGACCGATCAAGCGCTCACCCCCGACCGCCGTTGGGTGTATTCCGGATCTGCGTCCCGGGAGGACGCGTTGTTGAACTTGCTTGTGGAGGGCCCCTCGTCCGTGATCGCCCCTGCTGTGTCCACTGCTGCGGCAGATGACGCGGCTTTCACCGGCTCCAACGACGGTGTGTACCGCTTCACGGGGTTGGCTGATGCGGATGAGAAGACTCGTGCCCGTTTTGCCGCGCAGGTGGTGTGGACGCTCGCATCCGCAGGTGTTCCGGGCCCATACCCCGTCACGCTCAACGGCGTGCCCATGGTGGGGGAGACGCAGGAGCTGACCACCGAGCAATTCCGCGAACTCGACCCGATCAAAGAGATCGACGGGGGCCCGGACCTGTACACGTTGCGTGACGGGGGAGTGACCAGTGTGGACAAGCTCGGCGACGGTGAGGAGCCGGTGGTCGAGCCAGTAGAGTCCTTGAACAAGCTGGGCAGCGTGTCCTCCGTGGACATCGGCGATGACGGCAATTACGCCGCGGTGGTGAACGTCAGCGATAACGAGCAGGCGCTTGTCGCCGGCAACGTGGACGGACCCAGCAAAGAGGTTCAGCGCGCCGGGAGCTTCACCCGCCCCACCTTGGAGCCGGGACACAATGCTGCCTGGGTCGTCGCCGACGGTAAAGGCGTCATCCGCGCAGACCGTTCCGCGGCGACGGGGGAGGTGGACGTGTCTAGCGTCCAGGTGCAGCTGCCGCCGAATGTGGATGGTGAAATCACCTTCCTGCGCCTGTCCGACAGCGGTTCGCGCGTGGCCATGATCGTTGACGGGCACCTCATCGTCGGAGTGGTGGAGCGGCGCGAGAACGGGCAGCGAGCGGTGGTCAACACCGCGAAGTACGCCGACGTGGAGCTGGATGGTTCCGCCGTCAGCGTCGACTGGCAGCCAGATGGTTCCCTGCTGGTGGGCACCTCAGCGAACCAGCGCCCTGTGATGCGGGTGGAACAGGACGGGTCCTCCCTCACCGCTCTGCCCTCCGGCAACGTCGGCGGACCTGTTGTCGCAGTTGGCGCAACGGCGGAGACGATGTACATCACCGATTCCAAGGTGCTCATGCGCATGCCGCTGCCCACCAAGGACTCGCTGAACTGGCGCGAAGTGCCCGGCCAGCAGGGCGTGCGTGCTGCCCCGGTGGTGCCGCGGCCGTGATCGGCGAGCTGCTCCTCCCGCGGCGGTGCGCCGGGTGCCGGACACCCGGACACCTGCTCTGCCCGCGGTGCCGGACGCAGCTCGCATCTCCCCCGTTCCGGCATACCCCCGGCGCGCCTGTCCATGTGCCAGTGTTCGCGCTCGGCCCTTACGCGGACCCGCACCGCGGGGTGATCCTGGCCATGAAGGAGCACAACAACATGACCGTGCGGCGGCATGTCGGCGCGGTGCTCGCCGCTGCTCTGCGTCACTTGGAAGCGCAGGGAGAAATCCCATCCGGCGCGCACCTAGTGCCGGCGCCCACTCGCGCCACGTCCGCCCGATCCCGAGGCGGCGACCCGGTCACCGCGATCTGCCGGGCGGCGCAGTACCCGACGCACCCGGTGCTGCGTCTCGCGGAGGACACCCCCGATCAAGGCTCGCTCGATGAATCGGGCAGGCGGCGGAACCTCCAAGGCATGGTGTCCATCTCCGCTGTGCCCACCCGCCCCGTCATCGTGGTGGATGATGTGGTGACAACGGGGGCGACGCTTCAAGCGAGCGTCGAAAAGCTGCTTGCCTGTGGTGGCGATGTACGCGCGTGCCTTGTTCTGGCGGCTGCCTAGAAGCAGCGTTACAAACACGTGAACTCATGGAAACCGCGGGGTGGCGGGCGGTATAATTCTAAGTAGAGCGAGCGATTGCGTTCGACGTTCCCGACCAGAAGGAGGAAAGCAGATGACCTCTGCAAACGAGAACAACAACGAAGCCCTGGCCCCCGAAGCACAGGTGACCATCACGGGCCGAAACGTCGAGGTTCCGGAGCACTTCCAGGAGCGCGTGAACAGCAAGCTGGCCAAGATCGAGAAACTCGATCCGTCCCTGACCTTCTTCCACGTCGAGCTGCAGCACGAGCCCAACCCGCGCCGTGAAGCGCAGGCCAACCGCATCCAGATCACCGCGACCGGCAAAGGGCACCTCGCCCGAGCAGAGGCCAAGGAAGACAGCTTCTACGCCGCGCTCGAGTCCGCTGTGGGCAAGATGGAGCGCTCCCTCCGCAAGGTCAAGGTCCGCCGCGAGATCTCCATGGGCGGCCACCGCGCACCGAAGTCCACCGGCCAGATCGCCGCTGAACTCGCTGCCGAGGCTGAGCAGGCGCGCTCCCAGCAGGAGGAGCAGGCCAATGTCGACCCGTACGCGGTTGAAGAACAGCTGCCCGGCCAGGTCGTGCGCACCAAGGAACACCCGGCCACCCCGATGAGCGTGGACGATGCCCTGTCCGAGATGGAGCTGGTGGGCCACGACTTCTACCTGTTCATCAACTCCGAGACCAACCGCCCGTCCGTGGTGTACCGCCGCCACGCGTACGACTACGGTCTGATCACCCTCGTGCCCGAGGAGGAAGCTGGCGAATAAGCACAGCTGACATGTGACAGGCCCTGCCCGTTTCCTCGCTGCGCGCGCCGGGGGAGCGGGCGGAAGCATTTTCACAGTCGACTACCAGCACTTCGTGTGCGCCTCAGAGTGGTCCGGATTTCGTGCGTGCGTACAATAGCGGTTTGAACAGCGAGCAAGGCCGTCGCGTTTACGGCGCCCTGGTCGCGCAAAATGTATCCAACCCCGAAAAGGAAGCACAACGTGTTCGGACTGTCCAAGCTGTTGCGTGCCGGTGAAGGCCGCACAGTCAAGCGCCTTTCCAAGATCGCGGACGACGTTCTCGCTCTGGAGGACGAATACGCCGCGTTGACCGATGATGAGCTCAAGGCGAAGACCGACGAGTTCAAGGAGGCGCTGGCAAACGGCCAGTCCATGGACGACATTCTGCTGGAGGCTTTCGCCACCGCCCGCGAGGCATCCTGGCGCGTGCTGGGGCAGAAGCACTACAAGGTGCAGATCATGGGTGGCGCCGCCCTGCACTTCGGCTCTGTCGCCGAGATGAAGACCGGTGAAGGCAAGACCCTGACCTCTGTGCTGCCGGCGTACCTCAACGGGCTGGAGGGCAAGGGCGTCCACATTGTCACGGTGAATGATTACTTGGCTAAGCGCGACGCGGAGATGATGGGCCGCGTCCACCGCTTCTTGGGCCTCGAGGTCGGCGTGATCCTTTCCGAGATGCGTCCGCCGGAGCGTAAGCAGGCTTACGCCGCCGACATCACCTACGGCACCAACAACGAATTGGGCTTCGACTACCTGCGCGACAACATGACCAAATCGGTCGACGAGATGGTGCAGCGCGGCCACGACTTCGCCATCGTGGACGAGGTCGACTCGATTCTTATTGACGAAGCTCGTACCCCCCTCATCATTTCCGGCCCCGTCGACGGATCCAGCCAGTTCTACACCGTCTTCGCCCAGCTGGCGCCCCGCATGCGCGAGGGCATCCACTACGAGGTGGACCAGCGCAAGCGCACCGTCGGCGTTTCCGAGGAAGGCGTGGAGTTCGTCGAGGACCAGCTGGGCATCGACAACCTGTACGCCCCCGAGAACTCCCAGCTGGTCAGCTACCTGAACAACGCGCTGAAGGCAAAGGAGCTCTTCGAGCGCGACAAGGACTACATCATCCGCAAGGGCGAGGTTCTCATCGTCGACTCCTTCACCGGCCGTATCCTGCCCGGCCGCCGCTACAACGAGGGCATGCACCAGGCCATCGAGGCCAAAGAGGGCGTGGAGATCAAGAACGAGAACCAGACCCTGGCCACGGTCACGCTGCAGAACTACTTCCGCCTCTACGACAAGCTGGCCGGCATGACCGGTACGGCCGAGACCGAGGCGGCGGAGCTCAACCAGATTTACAAGCTCGGCGTTGTGGCGATCCCGCCGAACAAGCCGAATATCCGCCAGGACAAAGACGACCTGATCTACAAGACGCAGGAAGCCAAGTTCGCCGCGGTCGCCGAGGACATTGCTGAGCACGTGGAGAAAGGCCAGCCTGTGCTGGTGGGCACCACCTCTGTCGAGCGCTCCGAGTACCTATCCCAGCTGCTTGCGCGCAAGGGCGTTAAGCACAATGTGCTCAACGCGAAGCAGCACGAGGAAGAGGGCCGCATCATCGCCGAGGCGGGACTGCCGGGCAACGTCACCGTGTCCACCAACATGGCCGGCCGCGGTACCGACATCGTGCTGGGCGGTAACCCCGAGGTCCTGCTGGACGCCAAGCTCAAGGAGCAGGGCCTGGATCCGTTCGAGGACGAAGAGGCGTACCAGGAAGCATGGGACGAGCAGCTGCCCAAGGCCAAGGAGCGCTCCAAGCAGCTCGGCGACGAAGTGCGCGAGGCCGGCGGCCTCTACGTCATCGGCACTGAGCGCCACGAGTCCCGCCGCATCGACAACCAGCTCCGCGGCCGTTCCGGCCGTCAGGGTGACCCGGGTGAGACCCGCTTCTACCTCTCCATGCGCGACGACCTCATGGTGCGCTTCGTGGGCGCGTCCATGGAGAACATGATGAACCGCCTCAACGTCCCCGATGACGTCCCGATCGAGGCTGGCATGGTCTCCCGCTCCATCAAGGGCGCGCAGTCCCAGGTGGAGAACCAGAACTTCGAGACACGCAAGAACGTGCTCAAGTACGACGAGGTGCTCAACGAGCAGCGCAAGGTCGTCTACCGCGAGCGCCTGGAAATCCTGCAGGCCAAGGACATCAAGGACCAGATCCGCAGCATGATCGATGACACCGTCGGCGCCTACGTCGACGGCGCCACGTACGACGGCTACGTCGAGGACTGGGATCTGGACGAGCTGTGGAATGCGCTCGACTCCCTCTACGGCCCGAATGTCACTCCGCAGGAGCTTATCGACGGCGCTGAGTACGGTTCCCCGGGTGAGCTCACCTCTGCGCAGCTGCGTCAGGCTGTGCTCGATGACGCCCACAAGTCCTACGACGAGCTCGAGGACAAGGTGATTTCCATCGGCGGTGAAGACCAAATGCGCAATGTGGAGCGCATGGTGATTCTGCCGATCATCGACACCAAGTGGCGCGAGCACCTCTACGAGATGGACTACCTCAAGGAAGGCATCGGCCTCCGCGCGATGGCGCAGCGGGATCCTCTGGTGGAGTACCAGAAGGAGGGCGGCGACATGTTCAACGCCATGAACGACGGCGTGAAAGAAGAGACCGTCCGTCAGCTGTTCATGCTGCGTAAGCAGTTCGAGCAGCAGGAGCAGCAGCCGATCGAGCAGGCCTAGGCCGAACCTGGCCTAGAGCACCCGGAAGGACTCGAGCCGGTCCGCTTTGACGCGCGCCACCCAGGCGTAGCGCGTGCCTTCGGACACAGCTGTGCCGAAGAACTCGTGGCCGCGTCGCCGGCTGGTGTCCACGCGCACGTGACCGGGTGGCAGCCCGCCGATCCGCCGCGCCCTCACATAGGTGCGCACCATAGGCGCGAAGGTCCGTTTCTGCAGTGCGCGGATGTCCCGGATGCCGAATGCGGCGTCCAGCGCCACCCGGATCAGCGGGGAGAACGACGGGGACTCGCGCAGGGAAATAGCGGGCCTGCGTAGAGGCGGCGAAGGGTGCGAAGCTGGCGCGGGGAGGAGCACTTTCATGTGCGTGTGGCCAGGAACGGGGTAGTACATTGCTTCAAAACCTCCGTGTGAAGAATGCGGCCGAGAGGTGGTTCTCGGCGCTTCACCCCGGGGGCGGACGCGGCGTGGGCTAGGTAGTATTGTGCCAGGATCCGGGCGGGTTGTCCGGGAAGATCAGCCGCTCAAGGTCTACTGAAGTAGACAATGCGGGGCGGCAGCGAAGCCATTTGAGTCATTAGGACACTACGACACCAGGAAACGGGGACGTTGATGCAGGGTTTGATTGTGGACTACGCCGGAGTGCTCGACGTGGACGGCGAGGACGTGAAACGCTGGCAGGCGCTGCTTGCCGCGCTGAAGGACAACGAGATCAGCACAGCTATTTTGTCCAATGACCCGGGCGGCCCGGAAGCGGACTCCATCCGCGAGTGGGAGTTCCGCGGCCACGTCGACGCTGTGGTGCTCTCCGGCGAGGTCGGGGTGGAAAAGCCGGAGAAGGCTGCGTTCCAGGCCGCAGCCGACGCGATCGGTTTGCCGCTGGAGGAGTGCACGATGATCGACGACGACATTTTGAACGTCCGCGGCGCAGTTGAAGCCGGATTGATCGGCATCCTGCACACCGCATTCGACCGCACGGTTGTGGAAATCCAGTCGCTCTACGGCATTGAGGGCGAGTTCTAGTGCGCGTCTACATTCCCGCCACCTTCGCCATGCTCAAGGAGCTCGACGCGGAGGGCACCGTCCACGCCCGCAGCGGGTGGGGCTTCGCCGCCACGCCGGCGCTGACGGAGTTCTTCACTTCAGGCGACGAAGAGGAGATTGAGGCCGTCGCATTCGATGACGCCGCGCTCGCCTCCCTGCGCCTGTTGGCCATTGGTGACGAGACGGACTTCCCGCACCGCCGCGTGGTCATTTCCGCCGACGTGGATGCCGTGCCTCAGCCCGACATGGGAGAGTCCGTGGTGAAGCTGTCCGTCCCCGTCACCCTCGAGGACGTCGCCGCGATCCACGTGGACATCGCCGACGCGGAGGAAGCAACCAAGCGCGCGACCGAGCTTATCGACGCCGCTGATCTCGGCGACCAAGACGCCGAACTCGCCGTGGGCGATGCCCAGGACAATTACCTGGCCTTCTACGACCCGACTGAGCTGCCCTTCCTCGTCGAACTGCTGTAAGCGCTGTGAGGCGGCCTAGCCGCGACTAGTCGTACGTCGTCTCGTTGATCCGCAGCGCCACCAGCAGGCGCCGCACAGCCTGAACGCGCCGTCCGATGACGGAGTCGGGGTCGAATTCGTCCCACGCGCACTCCGGGTCCGCCGGCGGACCGGCGTGCGTGCAGCCGCGCGGGCAACGCTCCGTCGCCTCAGCCAGATCCGGGAACGGGGCGATCACTTCTTCGGGCGATACGTGAGCCAGGCCGAAGGAGCGGATGCCGGGGGTGTCGATGATCCAACCGCCGCCGGGCAGCTCCAGCGCCACCGACTGGGTGGAGGTGTGGCGGCCCTTGCCCACACCGGAGACCTCCCCGGTCTCGCGGTTGGCGTCAGGCACGATCCGGTTGACCAACGTGGATTTGCCCACGCCGGAGTGGCCGATGACGGCGGAAAGGCGGCCCTCGATACGCTCGAGCAGCGCCGCCACGTCGTCGTCGATGCCAGTGCGCAGGACCTCCACGTCCAAATCCGCGAGCTCCTTTTCGAATTCGCCCGGGTCCGCCAGATCCGACTTGGTCAGGCACACCACGGGGGTGACACCGCCGACGAATGCGGCGACCAGCGCTCGCTCCACGAACCCGGTGCGCGGCGGGGGATCGGCCACAGCGCAGACGATGAGGAGGATCTCCGCGTTGGCCACCACGATGCGCTCGTACGGGTCGGTGTCGTCGGCTGTGCGGCGCAGCTCCGAGGTGCGCTCTTCGCGTTTGACGATGCGCGCCAGCGTGTCCTTGACCCCGCTTGTGTCGCCTACCACCCCGACGCGGTCACCGACCTCGATAGAGGTGCGGCCCAGCTCGCGGGCGCGCATGCACACTACACGCGTGCCGTCTTCCAGCACCACGCCCCAGCGGCCGCGGTCTTTGGTGATCACCAAGCCCACCACCGCATCCTCGTGCTTCGGGCGGTCCTTTGACCGCGGGCGCGAACCCTTGCCCGGCCGGACCTTCACATCCGATTCGTCGTAGCTGGAGAAGTCCCGTCCGCCGCGCCTAGCCATGCAGCATGTCCGTCCACATTGCGTCGAAGCCAGGCAGGGTCTTCGCTGTGGTACCGATGTCCTCGACCTCCACGCCCTCCGTGGTCAGACCGATGATCGCGCCGGCCGTGGCCATGCGGTGGTCGGCGTAGGAGTGCCAGGTGCCGCGGTGCAGGGGAGCGGGGGTGATGCGGAGGCCGTCCGCACGCTCCTCGCATTGGCCGCCGAGCCCTGTGATCTCCGCGGTGAGCGCGGCCAGCCGGTCGGTCTCGTGCCCGCGCAGGTGCGCGATGCCGGTCAGTTCGCTCGGTGTGGACGCCTGCGTGGCCAGCGCCGCGACAGTGGGGGTGAGCTCCCCGATATCGCCCATGTCCAGCTCGATGCCTTTCAGCTCGCCTGGCGCCGGGCCGGTCACGATGAGGGTGCTGTCATCCTCGTCGCCTTCAAAGCGCACCTTACAACCCATGTTTTCGAGGATCTCCCGGATGACGTCGCCGGCCTGCGTCGTCTTCCGCGGCCAGTGGGGGATGCTCACCGTTCCACCCGTCGCGGCTGCGGCCGCGAGGAAGGGTGTGGCATTGGACAGGTCCGGCTCAATCACCCACGTGCCGCCCGCGATGGGGCCCGGGTGCACGGTCCATTCATTGGTACCGGAATCGACCTTCACGCCTGCGGCGCGCACCATATCCACAGTCATTTCGATGTGGGGCGCGGATGGCACACGCTCTCCGGTATGGACGATGTGCAGACCGTCCTTGAAACGCGCACCCGCCAGCAGCAACGCGGAGACGAATTGGGAGCTCTTCGAAGCATCCATTTCAATCCGGCCGCCCTCCGCCACGCCTGTGCCGAGGACAGTGAACGGCAGCGAGTCGCCCTCGATGTCCACGCCAGCATCGCGCAGCGCGTCCAGCACCGTGTCCACGGGACGCACGCGGGCTTGTTCGTCGCCGTCGACATGCACCGAGCCGTCCGCGAATGCGGCGACAGCGGGAACGAAACGCATGACGGTACCCGCCAGACCGCAGTCGATCGTGGCGCCGGTCAGCGTCCCCGGGGTCGCAGTGAGGCGGTCGCCGTCGGCGGTGAACTGGACACCCATCGCCTCAAGTGCGCCCTGCATGAGGTCGGTATCGCGGGAGCGCAGCGCGCCGACGAGAGTGCTCGGTTCGCTCGCGAGAGCAGCGAGCACATACGCCCGGTTCGTGATCGATTTCGAGCCGGGCACCACCACGGTGCTGGTGAACGGCTCAGGATGAAACGGCGCTGGCCACAATTGCGTCATGCGGGCCATCCTACCCAGCCGTCCGCGGGCATAATGGGAAGGCATGTGTGGACGATTCGTTCTCTTCACCACCGGCGATGACCTCATCGACGCTGTCGGCTCATTGCCAGGCATCACGGAGGTCCACGCCCCCGACGGCACCCCGCCGCCGCGCTACAACATCGGGCCCACGCAGCAAGTCCCGCTCATTAGAGTCAACGGCGAGCGAGCGCTTATCGACGCCGCTAGGTGGGGTCTCCTCCCCACCTGGAAGAAAGACGAGACCGGCCCGCCCCTATTCAATGCTCGCGGCGAGACGGTGGCCGAGAAGCCCTCGTTCCGCTCCGCCTTCAAGGACCGCCGCGGCCTGATGGTGCTAGACGGGTATTACGAGTGGAAGCAGGGCGAGTCCACCGCGTCGGGGAAGAAAGAGAAGCAGCCGTATTTCGTGCGCCCGGAACACGGAATGCTGTACGCCGCGGCGCTGTGGGAGACCGGTCTGGACAAACTTTCCACCACGATGGTGACCACCGACGCCGCCGAGAACATGGCGTGGTTGCACCACCGCCTTCCGTTGTTCCTCCGCGAAGATGAGATCGAGCAGTGGGTCCACGGCACGCCGGAGGAAGCCCTCGAGCTCGTGCACCCCTCCCGCGTCGCCGACCAGCTGCAGTGGCGCCCCGCCGCTCAAGAAGTGGGCAATATACGCAACGAGTACGCCGAACTCATCGGCGACGGCTCGATGAGCACGACACCGGTTGGCTGATTACTCAGACGCGATGTCCGCGAACTCTGCACTGCATAGTTCCGCGAGATCCGCTGGCGACATTGCGATGGACAGGCCACGCTGACCCGCGGAGACGGTGATGGTGGGGGAGGGGCGCACCGAGGCGTCGATAAGCGTGGGCAATGCCTGTTTGGTTCCCAGCGGCGAGATGCCTCCCACGATGTACCCGGTGAGGCGCTGCGCGGCCTTCGGGTCCGCCATCTCCGCGTTCTTCCAGCCGAGCGCCTTCGCCGCGTGTTTGAGCGACAAGTGCCCGGCGACCGGGACGCAGCACACCGCATAATCGCGCTCGTGGTGGATGACCAGCGTCTTCAGCGTCTGTGCGGCGTCGAGTCCCAGCTCCTGAACCGCGTGCTCCCCGAAATGGTCCGTGCCCGCGGTGTAGGAGAGGACCTCGTGCTCCACGCCCGCTTCCTGCACTACTTCCAACGCATGAGTCTTCGCTGCCATAGGGCCAAGCCTAGTCCTGCCGCGCGGCCGCTAAGATGGCACCCATGGCCGGAAATGACCTTGAACAGCGCTTCACCGAGGAGGCGATGCCGCTGCTGGACCAGCTCTACGGCGGCGCGCTGCGCATGACGCGCAACCCCCAAGACGCTGAAGACCTGGTGCAGGAGACCTACCTCAAGGCCTTTAACGCGTTCGACTCCTTCAAGGAGGGAACGAACCTCAAGGCATGGCTCTACCGGATCATGACCAACACGTACATCAACTCGTACCGGAAGAAACAGCGCCGCCCGCTAGAGACCTCCGCCGAAGATGTCACCGACCGGCAGCTGTACACCACCAGCTCCCACGACTCGACCGGACTGCAATCCGCCGAGGTCGAAGCGCTGAAGAACCTGCCGGACACCCAGATCGCCGAAGCGATGAACTCGCTCAACGACGACTACCGCATGGTCGTCTACTACGCCGACGTCGAAGGTCTGGCTTATAAAGAAATCGCCGAAGTCATGGACATTCCCCTGGGAACAGTCATGTCGCGCCTCCACCGTGGAAGAAAACAGCTCCGCGAATTGTTGAAGGATGTGGCGAATGAACAAGGCATTGGTCTTTAAGGAGCAGAAATAATGGGCGACTGCAATATCGAGCCAGCACGCGCGCACGCGCTACTCTGCGAATACTTCGACGCAGACACCCCGCAGGTGCGCGTCGCCGAGATCCGCGAGATCATCCAGACCTGCCCCGAGAGCTTCGCGTGGCTCAAGTCCGAGACGGAGATCCGCCAGATGGTTCGCCGCTGCAACTGCCAAGATCAGGCGCCCGAGGCCCTGCGCCAGCGCATCGTGCAGTCTATTTCTATCTCCTACACCCGGTACGAGTAGCTTCCTCTTCCGCCTAGCTCTGGGCTCGTACCAGCGGGTGCTGGCATACGAAACTCCCCTTCACCAGACTAATTCGTGCTGGTGAAGGGGAGTTCCTCATGCTCTCAACGCTCATGCGTTGGGGCGCTTGCCGCGGTTAGCGCTCTTCTTGCGGCGGTCCTTGCGCTTACGACCACGCTTGCTCATAACGACCTCCTTGGGCCAAACATATCGGACTGATCTAACTGTCAGTCCACTTTATCGGGGCCCGCTCCGGTAGCGGTAATTGGTCCACCTTTATACCGGGCAGGGCCGAGCCAGCTCCGGACTGTTCCGGCGCGTTAGGCAGAAATACGCTGACGGTTGCGCTGCTTGTTGCGGCGCTTGAGTGCGCGGCGCTCCTCCTCGGACAGGCCGCCCCAGACACCAGCGTCCTGGCCGGTCTCCAGAGCCCACTTCAGGCACTGGGAGGTCACCGGGCAACGGTGGCAGACCAGCTTGGCCTGTGCGATCTGGGAGAGTGCAGGGCCGGAGTTGCCCACCGGGAAGAACAGTTCGGGGTCTTCGTCGCGGCAAATTGCTTCGTGGCGCCAATCCATGGTGATCATGCTCCTTCTAGGTCTTCGAGTTCGTTGTGCGTTAGATGTCGTGAAATGTCATGAAGCGTGCACACCACTAACAAGCCCGTCCATAAGGCACAGGAACGAGCGCGCGTTGAAGCGCGGGGAACCTGGCTTAGATCAGGGTTTGAGCAAGCAGATGATTTCCGGTGTTGAACGGGCGGTGTTCCCGGTGGCTTCGGGACCCGTCTTCCGTTTACCGGAAGTTAACTCCGTGGTGGCTTGGAGTTAGTGGCTAGGTAACTAGCTCTTTGTTTTTGCTACCCGAGAATAATGACACGTTTACATACATCCCGCTAGGGGTAAACGCCAAATTGTGACGCGAATCATATTCCTGTGTCCGTTTTTTCAGCAGATCGCAATGGCGGACTGTCATTATGTGCATGTTTTTTGCAGAGCAAAAATACTCTGAACTGGGCTGATCGTTCACAATGGTGAGATGCGGCCACATGCACTACGTCAAATCGCCTATTCCTGTTTCGTGCTGGGAGCGGTGCGCTCCATCGGCTTGCCTTGTTCCGGTTCTAATATGAGGGCGTGAATATGACAGGCCCCGAACCGACGAAGCCCGCTGACGCATCTGGCACCGCTCGTGTTGCCGGCGCGAGCGGGGAAGCTCCCGCACCGATGAAGGCGGCCGCTGTGTTGGCGGTGCTCGAAGGCGTCGTGGCCATCGGATACGGCGTGTACTTGGCTGTCAAGCAGGTGAGTACTGGCGCTGACGAGACCCTCGTGCAATCCGACACCTCCGCATTCGCTTTTGTGGGCATCGGCACGGCCTTGTTCATCCTGCTTACGTTCGGCCCGATGGCGTACGGCGGTATCAATATTCTGCGCGGCAACCAGTGGGGCCGCAGCATCATCGTGTTCATGAACGCACTCATGGTCGGCGTCGCCTTCTATATGTTCAGCGGCGGAGCAGCTCTGCTCGGGGCAGCGACCCTTCTCAGCGCGGCAATCACCCTCGTCTGTGCGCTGCATCCGGCCTCCACCGCCTGGGCTACTGCTGCCTTCGATGCGCGGCGGGGTAAGTAGTCGGGGCGTTTCGCTACTGCACGAGGTCGAGCACCGCGATCTCGGTGCCGCGCTTTTCCACCACGGTCGCCCCGGCGGAACTGATAGAGATCGGGCCAGTGTATCCATGGCGGTCAACGGGGATGACACGGTCGATGGACTTGGTGTCCCAATTAGCCACGGCAATGCCCTCCGGAGTGGGATAAAGCAGGCGGTCGCCGGCGCCGAAACCGGTCCCAAGCGCATCCGGGAAGATCGTGGTGACGGCGAGGTTGCCCGGGTCGAGGAGCATGAGATTGTCCCCGTCGAAATAGCTCATGTGGTGGGGCAGATCTGCGACTTGGGGGGCGGCCACACCGGTAGGGGAGTCGGAGAGCAGGTCGGACTGGGGCACCTTGGCATTCGCTAGTTCCTGTCCTTCTTTGTTGAAGGAACTGACCGTGGAGGTGCTGGGATCGTAGACTGCGGCTGCTTCCTCGCCGATCGCCACAAGGTACGAGCCATCGGAGATCTGGACCGATTTGATGATCTCGGGTTTGCGAGAGTCCTCGGGAGTGGCTTCCTGCATGCGTAGCCACGAGCCGTCTTCGCACTTCTCGGTGACAGCGTAGAACTCTTTTCGCGTCAGCGCGGACGTGCGGCTGCACTCGGCGTTCGGTTGGAAGTCCGGCTCTTGCGGTGCTTCCACCTCGCCGTACTCGACGGTGCGCACGAGATCGGAGCGCCAGATCTCCGTCCGGGTCGGGGCGACGTAGCCCACGCGGTCGTTGGAGGAGATGATTTCGACGTCATCCGGTGCGATCGCGGAACGGGTGTGCGAGTACTGGCCCGTTGTCGCCTTGATGGAAACCACGTCACCGCAGCCGATGTTGGTGCGGTACACAGCCACGACATCGTCCCAGGCACCAGCCATGCCGCACAGCTCGGGCTTGCGGGTGTAGGTCCATTTTTCCTCGCCGCTCGAGGTGGAAGCTTTAATCGTTCCGATTTCCTTGTCATAGGTGATGATCAATCCCGCGACGGTGAGGGGGCGGGGGGACGGTGAGTCGTCCTGAAGCTGGACTCCCTCGGTGAGGGCCTGCGGTGCGATGGCGAGAACGCCGGCGTTGGGGATTTCTTCCGCTGCCGGAGTGAGCTTGTCCTGGCGGATCGGTGCCGTGATGAATGCCACTAGCAGAGCGATCGCAGCTATGGCGGCGATGACGCCTGTGGCAATGAGATCGCCGCGGGTGCGGCGCAGCGGTGTTTTCATCGCCGCCTCCTCTTCGAATTGGAACGGTCACGGTTGCGCGGGCGGTTGCGGCCCTGCCCCCGGGTGTTGGGGTGGTTTGAATCTGTGTCGCGCTTCTTCCGCACGCCGTGCACGGATCGGGCAGGGCCGACAGCCGAGCCAGCGTTTTCGGGAATGTCCAAAGCGTCGCGCAACTCAGGTGACGTGGAGAACCAGGTAGGGGGCTCCGGCATGTCCAAGGAGAGTTCGTCGCTGATCAGTTTCCACTTCGCGCCCTCGTCGAACCCGACCAGCGTGACAGCGGTGCCGGTGCGGCCTGCACGACCGGTGCGGCCGATGCGGTGCACGTACGTCATCGGGTCATCCGGGGTCTGGTAGTTGATCACGTGGGTGACATCGTCGACGTCGATGCCGCGGGCGGCGACATCGGTGGCCACGAGAATTTCCACGTCGCCGCGGCGGAACGCGTCGAGGGAGCGCTCCCGGGCCTCCTGGCCCAGGTCGCCATGGACGGAGCCGACGGCGAAACCGCGGCCGGCGAGGTCCTCGGACACTTCGGCTGCAGTGCGTTTCGTGCGGGTGAAGATGATGGTCTTGCCGCGGCCCTCGGCCTGCAGGATACGGGCGGTCACCTCGGGCTTGTCCATCTTGTGGGAGCAGAACACGACCTGCTTGGTGGTGTCGTGCACCTGGGATGACTCCGTGGCCTCTGCGCGAATGTGCAGCGGCTTGTTCATCATTGACCTCGCCAGGGTGAGGATCTGGCCCGGCATGGTGGCAGAGAACAGCATTGTCTGCAGCGGCTGATTCAGTGCGCCCCAGAGCTTCTGGATATCGGGCAGGAACCCCAAGTCCAACATCTCGTCGGCCTCATCGAGGACGAGAATGGCCACCTGGCTCAGATCCAGATCCCCGCGCTGGTGCAGGTCCAACAGGCGGCCGGGGGTGCCCACGACGACATCGACACCGTCGCTTAAGGCGGAGAGTTGCTCGTCGTAGGGGCGGCCGCCATAGATCGTCGATAAGCGGATCGGCGTGTTTTTCGCCGCGAGCGCGAGGTCCTCGCCCACCTGGACAGCGAGCTCGCGCGTGGGAGTGATCACAAGCGCGCGCGGGGTGCCGTCAAGCTCGGCTATGGCTGCGTCGTCAAAAACGCGGTCAAGCAAAGCGACCCCGAACGCCAAGGTCTTACCCATTCCCGTGCGGGCCTGGCCAATCAAATCACGGCCCGTCAATGCGATAGGGAGAGTGAGTTCCTGGATGGAGAAGACCCGTTCGATCCCGTTGTCCGCGAGCGCCCCGACGATCTCCGCGGCGACGCCGAGCTCGGCGAACGTCGGCGGCTGCGTGGGCTGCTGTACAGAACGATCGGGCACGTGAACATCTTAACCGGCCACCGTTACAATATGACCATCGCCGGCTACGGCATGAACAACAGAGCCTGAAAAGCGAAGGACGAATACGCATGGAAATCAAGATCGGTCTGGCGGACTCCCACCGCGAACTGTCCATCACCTCCAGCAAGGGGCAGGACGAGCTCCTTGGGGAGATCACGCAGGCGATCGAGTCCGGCGCTTCCACCGTCACTCTCGACGACGAGCGCGGCATGAAGTACGTCGTGCGCGCAGAGCGCATCCTGTATGTGGAATTGGGTAACTCCGCTCCGCGTGCTGTCGGGTTCGCGCGCTAGAGCCGGGTTACATTTGGGTTTATGACGTATCACCCCGACGGCCGTTTGGACGGCGAACACGGACCCGCCGGCCACCGGGCGGCGGGTTCTCCCGACCAATCGGCGCTGGCCCGCTTCGTGGACACTTACGGGTGGCGCGCCTACGCCATTCCAGTTCTCGTCGTTGTGACGGCATTGCTGATCTGGAGCATCGTGAACACCCCGGCAGGGGAGACAGTTGGGACGACCTCGCGTGCACCCCAGGGGACGGCGGGCCGAGGCGGCGAATCCCGCATGACTGTGCCTGACATGCCGGAAGGCGAAGTGGCCATCACGGAACTGCCTCCGGGCGGGCCGTTCACCGAGCAGGGCAAGGGAACATTCCGCCCGGTCGGTGAGCTGGGCATGACCGCTGGCGAAGGTAAAGAAAAGGTCGTCCGCTTTTCCACTGAGGTGGAAGACGGAGTGGACACCTCCAGCTTTGGCGGCGACGACTCCTTCGCCGCGCTCGTGGACGCCACCTTGTCCGATCCGCGCGGCTGGACAAATGACCCGAAGTTCCGCTTCGAGCACGTTTCAGCTTCCGACAACCCGGACTTGCGCATCCAGCTGACGTCCGTGGGCACTAGCCGTGAGGCCTGCGGCAACGACCTGGGACTCGAGACGTCCTGCAGGTTGTACACGGAAAAAGATGGGGACCGTGTTCTCATCAACGAATCCCGCTGGGTCCGTGGCGCTGCCCCCTACAACGGTGACTTGGGCATGTACCGCCAGTACCTGATCAACCACGAGGTGGGGCACTCCCTCGGGTACGCCGAGCACGAGCCCTGCAACGGCGACGGCAAACTCGCGCCGATCATGATGCAGCAGACGCTGAGCCTGAACAACAAGGAACTGTTCCAGCTGGCTCCGCAGGAGGTCTACCCGGACAACGAGGACACCTGCACCGCGAACCCGTGGCCCTACCCGCGTCCGGCAACAGTCTAGGAGGTGCGCTGGTGGCTATTCCGGGGCATGTGTTGACCTCGTTCCAGGCCGACGAATCCCAGGCTCAGCCGCTGGGGCCGGAGTGGGGGAACGGGGTGCGCTACGGCAGAATCGTCATCGCGCAAGCGCCCTCGCACGCCGCGTGGTCATCCAAGGTGCGTGAGAAAGTCACTGTCCCTGGCGTCCGCGTCGCGCGGCCAGTGCGCGCCACCGACGGTCGCTTCACCGTTGCCGGGTACCACGCCACCGACTTTGTTGAGGGCGAGCCCGGGCACCGCGTGGACGAAGCGATCGCGGCGGCACTGCGTTTCGATGACGCCATGGCCTATTTCCCCGCTCCCTCCCTCGACCGCGACGACGCGTGGGCTGAGGCGGATCGGGCTGCCTGGAAGGGACGCACGGGCCAGGACAAGAAGCTGCAGATTGTGCACGCGGATTTCCTCGCGTGCTGCCTTTTTGCTGGCTCGCTCCCTCCCGCGCTCACAGATTTCGTTCCCGTCGCAGCAGCGCGCCCTCACGGTTACAGCGCAGCGCTGACGCTTATCGACGGCCTCTTGGCCGATGCCGTCGACGATGCCGTGCTGAGCCGGTGGTCCCATGTTTCGGATTTGTACTTCCTCTGCGAGCGCGCTTTGGACTACAGGGAGCACCTGAACTCCGAATTTGGAGGATCTTCGAACATTAGTGCGAAAATTGACCGTGTCCGCGGTCTGCTTGTGTCCGGGGCGGATGCCACACTGTAGGGCATGACCCACACGCATGAACCCGGGCTAATCCTCCCGCCTCACCCGCAGGCCTTTTTGGTAGGCCGTGAACGGACAGTGGAGGAACGGACGTGGCCCGTCGAGTTGCCGTCCACCGGCACGTTCAAGGTGACCGGTGGAGCCGGGTCGGGTGTGACCAGCTTCCTCATCGACACCGCAGTGGAGAGGATTCGCGCCGGGGCCGACCCCGCTGGTGTGGTCTTCCTCACCGCTTCAAAAGAATCGGGTGCGCGCGTGCGGGAGGAGCTGTCGGACAGGCTCGCAGCTTCTGGCTATGTTGCGGACGAGCCGATTGTCCGTTCCATTCACTCGCTTGCCTTCGCACTCATGCGTCTGGGAGGCCCGGCAGCGGAGAATGTGTCCGGTGAAGAACCGATCCGCTTGATCTCGGGCGCCGAGCAAGATTTTGCCATCCGCGAGCTGCTGCAGGGCCACGCCGCCGACGGCGGCGGGACGTGGCCGGCGGAGCTGCGTCCAGCCTTGCCCATGGTAGGCTTCGCACGCCAGCTCCGCGACTTTCTGTTGCGCGCCGTCGAGCGCACCCTGACTCCGGCTGATCTGCGGGAGATGGGGCAACGCCACGGCATCCCGGTGTGGTCCGCCGCGGGTGACTTCCTCGCGGAATACCAAGACGTCATGGCCCTGTACGGGGCGCGGAGCTATTCCGCCTCCGAGCTCGTTGCTCAGGCCGTGCGTGCCCCGCTGCCGCGAACGTGGCACACCGTCATCGTCGACGAGGCCCAGCACCTCGATCCCGCCTCGGGGCAGTTAGTGAGGAAACTTGCTTCCGAGGCGGAACTCACTGTCATTGGCGGCGATGAGGAGCAGTCTGTGTTCCGCTTCCGTGGTGCGTCCCCGCTGTTCTTCAGAAACCTCGCCCGAGGTGATGATGGGGTGGAGACCATTGATCTTGGAGCAACACGCCGCCGTCCTCTAGCTGAAGCAGTGGTCGCTCCGAGCGCCGCAGTGAACAATGCCGTCGTCGTGGACCGCCTGCGCCGCTGGCACCTCGAGGACAGGGTGGCGTGGCGCGACATGGCTGTCATCGTGCGTTCGGTAGGGATGATTGAGCCAGTGCGGCGCGCATTGCTACAGGCCGGTGTACCGGTGGCAGTCAACCCGACTGACGTGGTGCTGGCGGAGCAGCGCATTGTCGCTGCGATGCTGCTGGGTCTGACAGCGCTGACGGAGCCGTTGAGCATGGCGCAGTGGCGGGAATTGCTGCTCGGACCGGTCGGCGGCACCGACCCCGTGACGTTGCGGCGTCTGCTGCGCGGCTTGCGCCGGTGGCGGCAGGACACCCGGGCCGAAGTCACGCTCTCGGAGCTCCTTGCGCTGGAAGGTGAACTGCCCGACTTTGGCTCCACCCTCACGCAGCGTGAGCTGGATATTCTCACCCGCATCCGGAACGTGCTCGAAGCAGGACGCACGGCGATGTCTGACGGCGGCAGCGTCGAGGAAGTGCTCTGGGCAATCTGGTCCACGACGAAGCTGGCGGACAGCCTCATGGCCATTGCGCTGCGCGGCGGCGCGGCCGGGTCGCAGGCGGACCGGGATTTGGATGCGATGATGGCGCTGTTCGATGCTGCTGGTGACTTCACGGAGCGCCGTCCCAGCGCCACTGTGGAATCCTTCATTGCCCACATTCAGGAGCAGGAGTTGCCCACCGGTGTGCGCGACCGGCGCACCGCTACACCCGATGCCGTGCCGCTGCTCACCGCGCACGGTGCCGCAGGGCGCGAATTCGCCCGTGTCATCGTCTCCGGCGTGCAGGAATTGTCCTGGCCGACGCTCAGCGAAACCGGCACGCTCATGCGCCAAGAGGATTTGGTGGACCTTGTCGACGAAGGGATCGATCCCGCCACGCCGGTATCCCACATCGCCGACCGCTTGAAGGAGGAGCGCCACCTGTTCCACCTCGCGGTCAGTCGTGCGACTGACCGTGTCGTGGTCACGGCGGTGCACTCGGAGGAGGGCGACGAGGTGGTCGAACCCTCCAGGTTTCTCAAAGAATTCGCGGCTGAATTCGGGATCGTTCCCCAGGAGATCACTGCCATACCGGTGACTGCTCAGGAGCGCGTCGATCTGGACGGCGTTCAAGCACCGGCGCTGTTCGATTCGATTGAGCAGGGCGATGAGCTGCGCGCGGACCTCAACGCTGTCCGCGTTCTGGCCGTCGAGGACATTGTCGCCGAACTGCGCCGGGCGTTGACCGACGAGCATTCCAGCGAACAGACCCGGTTGCAGGCGGCGCGCCAGCTCGCGCGGCTCGCGGAAGCCGGGATCGCCGCGGCGGAGCCGGGGCAGTGGTGGGGGACCACGGAGACGTCGACAAGCGAGCCCCTGCCCACGCCCACCCGGCTGTCGCCCTCGCGCATTGAGGGGCTGCTGGAATGCCCGATGCGCGGGGTGCTGGAACGCGAGATCGCGCCCGCGGCGAATGACGCGATGACCCGCGGAACGCTCATCCACTACTTCTTCGAAGCTCTGGGAAACGGGGTCGACCCCGAGCTCGCCCGCGCGGACACTGTGGCCGCGTACCGCACGCTGTTCAACGTTCCGCCGTGGAAAGAAGCGAATGACCTGGCGGAGTTCACGGCCGTGCTGGACCGCTGCGAGGCATGGATCGACTCCACGCGCGGGACGTTCTCCCAGCTCGGGGTAGAGGTTCCCGTGCACGTGGAGGTCATGCCCGGCCTGGCCATCGGCGGACGCATTGACCGCCTGGAGCGCGAGGGCGACGCAGACGGGGATGGCCCTGTGCAGATCGTGGACCTGAAGACGGGAAAGACAGCGCCGTCCCAGAAAGATGTGGAGGCGCACCCGCAGCTGCTCAGCTACCAGCTCGCGTTGAGCCGAGGCGTGTGGCGCGAGGGCAGCGTGGTCACCGCGGCCGAAGGCGAGACTCCCCTGGACGTCGGCGGCGGAATGCTGCTCTTTCCTGCGAAGGACGCGAAAAAGCCGACTGTGCGTGCACAAGCACCCAAGGATGAAGAGCAGCTGATGGAATTCGTCGAGCGGATCAGCCCGCTCATCGACGAAATGACTGGTCCCACCCTGCGCGCGGTGACCGGCGATCATTGCACGTTTTGCCAGGTCAGATCCATTTGTCCTGCGCAACCGGAAGGAGAGGTGACTACCCGTGGCTAGCACTCCCGTCCCGCCCACGACGCTGTGGCGTTACATGGGCGAGAAATTCATGCCCACCGACCAGCAAGCTGCAGTCATCGGTGCTGAGCCAGGACCGTTGCTCGTCGTCGCCGGCGCCGGTGCGGGCAAGACAGAGACCATGGCATCGCGTGTGGTGTGGCTGGTGGCCAACGGCTACGTCCGCCCTGAAGAGGTGCTGGGCCTGACCTTCACCAGGAAAGCCGCGCAGGAACTGGGCAAGCGAATCCGCATGCGGCTGGAAAAGCTCGCCGCTGACGAGCAGCTGGTGCGCCGGCTCGACCCGACTGGGGCGCTGGCGGAAAACCTGACCGCGATCGCACCGACGGTGTCCACCTACGACTCCTACGCGGGCAATTTGATCCGCGAATATGGCTTGCTCGTGCCCGTTGAGCCGGACGCCCGTTTGATCACTGACGCGGAACTGCACGCCATCACGTGGGATGTGGTCAGCAACCACGGTGGCGCGCTCCTTGACGGGGTGGGGGAGAACCCTGCGATGGAGACCGTCGTGGACACGCTCTTAGGGCTGGTCACCAACGTGGGCAACGAGCTCTTCCCGTATCCCCGGATTGGGGAGGAGTCTCAAGCGTTCGTGGCCAATGTCGCCGGCCTTCCGCGGGGTAAACGCCAAGGTGAGGCGTATAACCAGACCGTGCAGAAATGGGTGAACCGCCAGCAGTTGCGCCGTGCCTACGCCGATCTGGCGCTTGAGCTCGGCCGCGAGCTGCGGGAGCGGGGAGTAGTCACCTTCAATGAGCAGATGTCCGTCGCCGCACAGATGGCGGCGGACCATCCGGCTGTCGGCGCATCCCAGCGCGACCGTTTCCGCGTGGTCATGCTGGACGAGTACCAGGACACCTCGCACGCCCAACGCGTCCTGTTGCGCAGCTTGTTCGGGGAGAACCGCGACGATGCCAGCCGGCACACCCAGCCGCTCACCGTCACCGCTGTGGGCGACCCGATGCAGGCGATCTACGGCTGGCGCGGTGCGACCGCTGCGAACTTGGCTGCGTTCGTCGAGGACTTCCCGCTGCCGGACGGAACACCAGCCCCCAAAGCGCAGCTGACCACGTCCTGGCGAAACCCGCCTGAAGTGCTCGCGGCCGCTAACTCGGTCTCGGCCGCAGTACTGGGCACCCCTGAGGGCGTCCAACGCGCGGTGGAACCTCTGACATCCAAACCGGACGCCCAGCCAGGCACCGTGGAGCTCGGGTTCTATGCCACGGAGGACGAGGAGATCGCGGTCGTAGCCGACGCTTTGGCGGCGGATTACCGTGAACGGCGCGAGGCCGGCAAGCCAGTGTCGTCGGCGGTGCTCGTGCGCAAGAACAAGCATTCCGCGGCCGTAGCGGAAGCCCTCGAATCGCGCGGCGTGCCCTACGAGATCGTCGGCATCGCCGGACTGCTCACCGTCCCTGAAGTAGCGGATGCTGTCGCCGTTGCACGGATGCTCGTGCACCCGCAGGATTCCGCGGCGGCCCTGCGAATCCTCGCGGGCCCTGCGTGCGGGCTCGGGTTGAAGGACATCTCTGCACTGGCCAGCCGAGCGGTGAACCTGGCCGGAGAGCGGCGCTCGTCCGCCGTCGAAGATTTACCCGCAGACGCGGACCCGCGCGAGCGCCTTCAGGTTCAGCTGGCCGAGTTGATCGAGAATGCGGAGAACGCCGTCGGCGAGAACGAGCGAAGTGTGGGGCTCGGTGACGCGGTCGCCGACTTGGGCGAGCCGGAGCGCTACTCGCCGGAGGGCCTTATTCGCCTCCAGTCCCTGGCGGCGAAGTTGCGTGCTTTGCGCACCCGCAGTCTAGGTAAGCGTCTGCCTGACCTGTTCGACGACATTGTCTCCACCTTTGGCATCCGCACCGAGGTGCTCGCCCGGCCGTCTCAGACAGGCACCGTCCACTTGGACAAATTCGCAGAAACAGTCGCGTCCTACCCGGGCGCGGATATCGAAGGCTTCCTGGCGTACCTCGACCTAGCCGCCGAGCACGAAGACGGTCTCGAGCCGGGCTCCGTGACTATCAGCGACGACCGCGTGCAGATCCTCACGGCGCACAAAGCGAAGGGACTCGAGTGGGACACCGTCGCCGTCATCCACGCCGATACGCAGACCTACAGCGTCACCACCGAGACGTTCCTGACTTACGTCAAGTACGTGCCCGATGACGCATACGACGTCTTCGATGCCGCCGAGGACCGCAGCGAATTCGAGAAACTTTCCAAGGAGTACATCGCTGGGAAGAAGGGGGAGCTCGAGGAGGAAGCGGCGCGCTTGTTCTATGTGGCTGTGACCCGTGCTGCCGAACGCCTGCTGGTCACGGGTTCAGCGATCGTTCCAGAGCGTGAGAAGCACGCCGAGCCGTACGCCCACTTCGTGGCTCTGCGCGACGTGCTCATGCAGCCGGATGCTGTTCCTGCCGCCACTGTCTTGCATTGGTGGGAGGGCGGTGATGCCGGAGAAGACGCTCCGACCGCGACGCGCGAGGGGACCTGGCCGCATTTCTCTGCCGACGCGGCGAGCCTCGCGGCTGCGGAGCAGGTCCGCGCTGCGCGCGAACAGTTGCCGGAGCTTGCAGCGGGCGAACTCTATTCACTGTGGGAGCGCGACACGGAGGCCCTCATCGAGGAACACGTGGCTGCCCAACGCCCCGCAGTCCCCGTTGTCATGCCGGCCACGCTGACAGCTTCAGACATTGTCGCCCTGCGAGCCGACCCCGAGCAGTTCGCCCGCCGCGCCCGCCGCCCGGTTCCGTTCAAACCCAACGCATACGCCAAGCGAGGCACCGCGTTCCACGAATGGATCGAAGGCTTCTTCGGGGCGCGGCCATTGCTTGACGACGACGAACTGCCCGGCAACCTCGAGCCCGACGTCGATGCCGCCACCCTGGCTCGCCTGAAGGAGAACTTCTCTGCCAGTCAGTGGGCTGCGCGAACCCCGGCGCATATCGAGCACCCCTTCGAGATCGACTTAGGCGCATCGACGGTGCGCGGCCGCATTGACGCCGTCTTCGAGGACGAGGACGGCTGGACGATCGTGGACTGGAAGACCGGCAACAAACCCCAGGCCACGGAGATGCGGGCCGCGAAACTCCAGCTGGCGGTGTACCGCGAGGCCTGGCGCCGTATCGCGGGGGACGGGAAGCCCATCCGTGCCGTGTTCTTCTACGTCCGAACGGGCGAAGACTTCGCCCCGAGTGACCTGCCCGAACGCGGGGAGCTGGAGGACCTGCTGCGAAGCGCGGCCCCGGCCGGTCTAGAGTCGTGATATGGCGCTTTCCTTCGGTCCGCGGATCTCGTTCCGCAGCAGACTGCGCAGTGAAGAACTCACTGCGCTTCCTGACCATGCGCTGATCAATGTCATTCGTCTGCCCCAGGAGGCACGCGCCACCCCGTGGGCGCTGATCACCAGGCGTTTCCTGTACGCGATCTTCCTCATGATTCTCGTCGCCCTCATCGTGTGGGCGGACCGGAACGCGTATTCGGAACCGCTGACCTTCATTGATGCCGTCTACTATTCGGCGGTCTCGCTGTCCACCACGGGTTACGGCGACATCACCCCGGTGACGCAGACGGCCCGGCTGGTCAACATCTTCATTGTCACTCCTCTCCGGGTAGCGTTCCTGATGCTGCTCGTCGGCACGACGCTGTCGGTTCTGACGGAGGATTCCCGCAAGACGCTGCAACTTCAACGGTGGAGGAAAAACGTGCGCAACCACACCATCATCATCGGTTACGGCACCAAGGGCAGATCGGCTGTCGAGGCATTGCTTGCCGAGGGCATGTCGCCCTCCAACATCGTCGTCATCGACGCCAACAACGAGTCCCTTGTCCACGCTGAGAACCGTGGTCTCGTGTGCGTTCACGGCAATGCCACCAAGTCGGACGTGTTGAAGATCGCCGGTGTGAGCCGTGCCCGTTCCGTGGTGGTCGCCCCGTCCTCCGACGACACCGCCGTGCTGGTCACCCTGTCGGTGCGCGAGATCAACCCGGGCGTGAACATCGTGGCCTCCGTCCGCGAAGCGGAGAACCAGCACTTGCTTGAGCAGTCCGGTGCCGACTCGGTGGTGATCTCCTCGGAGACCGCCGGCCGCCTTCTCGGCATTGCCACCTCCACCCCGACGGTGGTGGAGATGATGGAGGACCTGCTCAGCCCCAATGCCGGCTTCACCGTCTCCGAGCGCCCGATTCTGGACGACGAAGTGGGTGCAAACCCGCGACACCTCGCCGACATTGTGCTCGGCGTTGTCCGCTCCGGTGAGCTCTACCGCCTCGACTCCCCTGAGGCAGAGACGGTCGAGCCCGGCGATAAGCTCCTGTACATCCGCTATGCCGAGGAGACCCCGGACGATTTGTCCGAGGCCGCCCGCGACCAAGAGGATGATTAGGCGTGATCGATCTCGACCAGCTTGATCCGGACCAACGGGTCGCCGCCACCGCTCCGCGCGGCCCGGTCTGCATTCTCGCCGGCGCCGGTACCGGCAAGACCCGCACCATCACCTACCGCATCGCGCATTTGATTGACCAGGGCTTCGTCGTACCTCAGAAAGTCTTGGCCGTGACCTTCACGTCGCGTGCCGCTGGCGAGATGCGTGACCGCCTTCGCACCATGGGGATCGGGGGAGTGCAGGCCCGCACGTTCCACGCGGCCGCTTTGCGTCAGCTGCGCTACTTTTGGCCGCAGGTGGCGGGCGATCTGCCGTGGACGCTCATTGACAACAAGTTCCCGCTGGTCGCCCGTGCCACCCGCACTGTCGGCCTCGAGCCGGACAAGGAGCTTGTGCGCGACCTCCTCGGGGAGATCGAGTGGGCCAAAGCGTCTCTGGTCACCCCGGAAGGCTACGCCCAAGCCATCGAGGGAACGCACCGCGAGCCGCCGACAGCCGCCGAGAAGGTCGCCGCCGTGTACAAGCGCTACGAGGAGTCCAAGACAAGCCCGGACGGGATGGCCCTGGACTTCGACGACCTGCTCCTCCACGTCGCCGGCGCACTGGAGAATGCCCCGGCGGTGGCCGAGGAATTCCGCAACCAGTACCAGACCTTCGTGGTGGACGAGTACCAGGACGTCACGCCGCTCCAACAGCGTGTGCTCGAGGGCTGGCTGGGCCAGCGCGACGATCTCACCGTGGTGGGAGACGCCAATCAGACCATTTACTCGTTCACCGGTGCGACCCCGGACTACCTGCTCAATTTCTCCCGCACGTACCCGCACGGCACCGTGGTCAAGCTCCAGCGCGACTACCGCTCCACTCCGGAGGTCACGGACCTGGCCAACACGGTGATTTCCAAGGCGACAGGACGGGAAGCGGGCACGCGCCTGGAGCTCGAGGGCATGCGCGCGCCAGGCCCGGAGCCGACCTTCGCGTCTTATCCGGATGAGCCGTCGGAGGCGCGCGACATCGCTGCCCAGATCAAGAAACTCATCGCCGCCGGTACCCCCGCGAGAGAGATCGCGGTGCTCTACCGCATCAACGCCCAGTCGGCCGTGTTCGAGCAGGCGCTTTCTGACGCCGGGATTGTCTACCAAGTCCGCGGCGGCGAGGGCTTTTTCACCCGCCCCGAGATCCGCGAAGCGATCAATGTCTTGGTCACCGCCACTCGTCGCAGCGATCTCCCCGACGACCCGGTGGCGGTGGCTAAAGCCGCCTTCGCCCCGCTCGGCCTGTCCGCCACGGAACCAGAGGGGGCCAGGCAGCGTGAGCGGTGGCAAACACTGAATGCGCTGGTGGAGCTCATCAACGATATTGTCCGCACCGGTGAAGCCACTTCGCTGCCGGGAGTTCTCGCCTCTTTGCGCCAGCGCGCCGAGGCAAAGCAGCCTCCGGCAGTGGACGGTGTGACCCTAGCCAGCCTCCACGCCGCGAAGGGCCTGGAGTGGGACGCGGTCTTCCTCGCCGGACTGGTGGAGAAGACACTGCCGATCTCGCACGCGATCAAGGCAGGAGACGCGCAAATCGAGGAGGAGCGTCGCCTGTTCTACGTGGGCATCACACGCGCCCGTGAGCACCTGCACCTCTCGTGGGCACTTGCCCGCCAGGAAGGGGGCCGCGCTTCCCGCGAGCGTTCCCGTTTCCTCGACGGGATTGCTCCGCAGCTCGATGTCGAGTCCTCACCCGACCGCCTCAAGCGCGCCAAGCGGTGCCGTGTCTGCGGGAACCAGCTGGCCACCCCGGCGGAAAAGAGCCTGGGCCGCCACGAGGATTGTGAGCCGACCTACAACGAGGCCGCTTTCCTGGCTCTGAAGCAGTGGCGCCTTGAGGTCGCCCGCGAGGCTGGCCACCCTCCCTTCATGGTTTTCACCGACGCGACGCTTCTCTCCGTCGTCGAGGCGATGCCTGCTACGCCGGGGGAGATGCTCGACATCTCTGGCATCGGCCCAGCGAAGCTGGAGCAATACGGTGACGATGTTCTCGCCGTCCTCGAGGATTACCGTTGATCAATCCTGTGTGGCGCACACCGGGCACAGGGGGTGCGTTTCCACATCGAGCGAGGTGATCAGACGCGGGCCCAGTGGATCGATGACCGCAGCCCAGCCGGGCTCAGCTGCAGACGAAATCACCCCGGGCGGATCCGGGGCTCCAGCCAGCCGCCTGACCACTAACGCTACCGACGCGGCGCCGGCGGCGGCGACGACCACATCCATGGTGCGCGGACGCTTCGACGCATCTTCCACAGCCTGGGCAAAGTGAGTGTCCCTGTCATGCAAGCGCATGAGTGCGCATGTGGGGCACGGACCCGAACCATTCCGTGCCACCGGACCGACGATCACCCGGGAATCCAACGACAGAACCGGCACCACCCAGTTCGGATGATCTTTCAATGAACGCCCGAGTTTCCAGTATTCATGCGCGCGGTCCACCACCACGAGCGGTGAGTGTGCTTGCCGGTCGAGAAAGGCGGTGGTGTCCTCGTTGATCAGCGGGATTCTCACTGTCACTCCCGAACCGCCAAGCAGCCTCCTGATCTCGCGGGCGAGTGGAGTGGTGCCGAGCACAGCCACCACTACCGGGTCGGGGGAGATGAGGATGCGGTAGGCACATAAGTCGTCGATAAGAGTGCGTGCCTCCGTTGAATCGACACCGCAACCGCTGACTAGCTGTTCCTGTAGTTCGCCGACCTCTAACGGCCAGTCGGCGTCGCTGAGTACCCTGCTCAGCGCCTTCGCGGCACGCGTCTCTATGACCCCGCTTCGTGTCGGGTCCACCCCGAATTGCACTGCATTGTCTCCGCGAACCAGAACGTGCACGCTGTGTGCGAGCGTGACTAGTGTTGAATCGTTCAGCAGCATTCTGCCCACCCCCAAACGCCACTATCCCAGCCGCACGGAGCCGCCGCAGCCATGAACCGTCCACTTCAGTCGACATCCAGCGAGCCGTGGCCGCCGGAGGGGGTGGACGTGTTCCGCTCCGCGCGGCGCACTCGGACTGTGCAGGCGAGGCATGCGGGGGAGAGGATCGAGGTCCGTATTCCCGCGCGGTTCTCCGAAAGAGAGGAGCGCGAGGCTGTCGCGGAAATTCTGGCGAAGTTGAAGCGGCGGTCCACGTCGAATGCCGTGTCCGACGACGACCTCCTTGCCCGCGCGGAGAAACTCAACGCGCAGGTGTTGGACGGCAAAGCTAGGATCGGCTCCGTGCGCTGGGCGAGCAACCACAACACTCAGTGGGGCTCGTGCACGGTCTCCACCGGCGATATCCGCATCAGCGACCGGTTGCGCGACGTGCCTGACTGGGTGGTCGACGCCGTGGTCGTGCACGAGCTGGTACACACCTTCATTCCGGGCCACGGCCCCCGATTTTGGGAATGGGCCGATAAGGTGCCCCGCGCCGAGCGCGCGAAAGGCTTCCTCGAGGCGTACCAGCGCTTCGGACCCAGTTAGTCCTCTTCGTCTCCGTCCTGGTCCTTCGGGCGGTCATCCTCGCTCGGGCCCGGCTCGTTCGCGAGCATCTCCTCCAATTTGGCGATCTCTTCGTCGAACTGCGCGTCCGGTGCGTCGTCGAGCAGCGTGTCGATGAAAGCGGCCGGGTTGTCTAGGTGCTCCGCGGTAGGCAGGAAGTCCGGGTGGTCCCACACCTTGTCGCGGCGGTCCACGCCGACCGCGTTGGTCGCGCGGCGCCACAGATCCGCTGCCTCGTTCGTCTTCGGCGCCCCGAGCTCGATGCCGACGATGTTGTTGAACGCGTGCTCCGCGGAGCCGCCGGTGGCCCGGCGGCGCGCCCACGACTCGGTGAGCGCCGATGTCGACGGGATGCGGTCACCGAGCGCGTCCTCCACGACGACCTCGACCCAGCCCTCCACGAGCGCGAGAAGGGTCTCCAGCCGCGATGCGGCTGCGGCGTTGCGGGAGGTCACGCGCGGGGACATGTCCATATCCTGCATGCCCTGCATCGCTTCCTGGATCTTCGCCGGATCCCCGGACTCCAGATCGAGGTTGCGGATCTGCTCCTCGATGTGGGAGGTGTCCAGCTCCAGCCCCACGGAGTATTCCTCCACGGAGGAGACAATGCGCTCCACCAGCCACGGCACATGGGTGAACAGGCGCTGACGCGCGGCCTCGCGGGCGGAGATGTACACGAGCACTTCCTGGCCCGGAACCGAGAGCTGGTCGGAGATCGGCTCAATATTCTTGGGCACGATGCCGATGACGCCGCTCGGTGCCACCGGCAGCCCGAAGTCGTTGCCAGTCAGTGCCTGGTTGGCCAAGTCGCCCAGCGCCTGGCCCAGGCGGGCACCGAAATTCATGGAGTTGAAGTGGCCGAGCATCTGCGTGATGGGCCCGAAGATCTCCCGGGCCTGTTCCGGCATCGCGTCGAGCTGCGCGCGGTCCATGTGTTCCGCCACTGGGCTGACTAAACGCTTCCACGTGGGCAGGGTGTTGGTCAGCCAGTCGTCGGCGCTCCATGCCTCGGGGCGCGCACCGGAATCCGGCAGCGCCGAGGCGTCGTCAAGCCACAGGTTGGCTAGGCGGGTCGACTCGGTCACCGCAGTGCGGTCGTTCGCCGTCGCGCCTTTCGGATCCTTGATGGAGCGGCGGGCAGTGCGCAGGGCCACGTCGTAATTCACCGGATCCTGCTTCGGCTTGTCGCCCTGCTGGCCCTGTTGACCAGGGGCACCCATGCCGGAGAGCATCTCGCCGAACTGGCCGAGGATATCGCCTAGGTTGCCGCTGAAGTTCGCGCCGCCGCCGTTGCCGAAAGCGAAGCCGAACTGGCCGAACGGGTTCGACTGGTCGTCGCGGCCCCCGCGATCATCACTATCACGGTCGTCGCGGTCGCGATCCCGGTCGTCGCCGTCGTCGTTGGGGAATGAGAACCCGAATCCGTTAACCATGCTGGCTAGCCTACCGGCGGGTATCCGGGCTGGTCCACGATTTGCCGGCTGAGGGAGCAACGCTGTCAGCGAACATGCGCCATGTAGGCTGTACATCCGTGGAAAAGCCCGCAGCAGACAATCCCGAGCCGCAGAGCACGCGCCGCAGCGCGGTGATCTGGGGCGGAATCCCGCTTGCGCTCATGGCGCTCATGCTCGTGCTGGGTGGGATCCCGGGTACGCCCATCAAGCTGACTGTGCCGTTTGCGGCGGAAAGCGCCGGCCCGACCTTCAACACGCTCGCGGACATCGACGGCACTCCCGTCATCCAGATTGACGGAGGCGACATCGACGAGACATCCGGCTCCTTGGACATGACCACAGTCTCCGTGCGCACCAACATGACCATGGGGCAAGCGCTCGGCCGCTGGCTGTTTTCGCACGACACGCTCGTGCCCATCGGCCAGATTCTTCCGCAGAACATGACGGACGAGGAGTTGAAACAGCACAACGAGGCCACCTTCGTCGCATCGGAAGCTGCGGCCACCGTTGCTGCGATGAAGCACCTGGGGGAGCCGACCAAGGTCATCGTTCACGATGTCATGGACGGCACAGCGGCCTCGGGCGCGCTTAACGCCGGCGACGTGATCACCGCGGTCGACGGGGAGGACGTCAGCGAACCTCAGCAGGTTCAAGACAAAGTGCGCACGAAGAAGCCTGGCGACAAAGTGACCGTCACGTACCTGCGCGGGGAAGACGGGGAGAAAGACGCGGAACTCACCCTCGGCGCCAACCCGGAGGACAAAGAACTACCGCTGCTGGGCATCACCATGACCTCCGAACCCGCCGGCGACATCAACGTCACCTACAACCTCAACGATGTCGGTGGGCCCAGTGCCGGAATGATCTTCTCGCTCGCCGTGATCGACAAACTCTCACCCGGCGAGCTCAACGGCGGCCGCAACGTCGCGGGTACCGGCACCATCAACGAGGACGGCACCGTCGGCCCCATCGGAGGCATCACCCACAAGATCGAGGGCGCGCGCGACGGCGGCGCGGAGCTCTTCCTTGCGCCCGAAAAGAATTGCGCCGAAGCACGCAAGGTGGACAGCGGCGACATGGTTGTCGCGAAAGTGGGCACGCTTGACGACGCCATTTCTGCCATGCACGCCTTCTCCTCCGGCCAACCCGTGGAGACGTGCGAGGCTAGCTAGTCTCGCTGGCCGTCGTGGTAGCGGTCGCCGTGCTCGATTCCCCGGTGCTCTTCTCGGCGAGCCCCAGCTCGTAGATCCGGTCGCGGGGATCCTCCACCTCAGACGACATCATCTGCTGGAGGACTTTGCCTTCAGCGACATCGACGACCGTGATCACAGCAGTGCGGCCGATCATGCTCCAACCGACCAGCTTGTCGTCGGTCTCTTCAACGACCGTGGAGCTCTTCAGCCCCTCGAGCACATTCGCGGTGTCCTTAGCCATGGACTCGGACTCGAAGAACTGGAACTGGCCGATGTCCTTGCCGTTGCAGTCGTAGGAGCTGCGGAGGCTGGTCTCGGTGCAGGTATCCAAGGCGTCGAAAAGCGATGCGGGCGCGAGCGACGCGAACGTCTCCCGGACTTCCTCGAGCTTGTCCTCGCCCCCGCCGAGCCAGCGGCTGCTGCTCGTCGTCTCCTCCGTGGACGATGAGGCCGGCTCAGTGGTCGTGGATTGTTGCGTCGACTCTGTTGTCTCAACGGCTTCCGAGGGCTGTGGGGCCGGCTCCTCGTCTTTCGACGAGCAGGCGGGCAGTCCTAGAGCGAGCACGAGCGCGGCGGGCACGCACGCGCGGCGGGTGAAAGTAGCGGAAAGCACGGAAAACGACTCCTTTGATCAGACGCGTCTTAGTCTAGGTCCTCGTTCATGTCCTCGTTGTCCAGGCTGTAACGCAGCGCCCCGAGAACCGCCGGGGCCACCCCCGGGCCGCCGCGGAGCTGGATGTCGTCCTGAGCGAACGGGCCCGCTTCCTCGAGCTCCTCTTCGGTGGGGCGCAACTGCAGCAACGTCTGCTCGACGCCCTCCTCGCGCAGCACGCCCGAGAACAACCGCGCCGGGCGTGCCGCCTCCGCCGCTGCCTCTGCGGTGTCCTTGAACATGATTTCTTGGGCGAGCACTAGCCCCGCGATCTCCTCGGGCCACACCAAACGGGTGAGGTAATCGCCCAGCTCGTCCGAGCCCGGCTGAATGTGCTCCGGGATGTCGTCTTGCACGATGAGCGTCAACGGTGAATCCGCTTCCTCGTCGAGCGACGCCAACTGATCCGCCACCAATTCGGTGGGCACCAGCGCGAACAGGGTGGGGGAGGCATCCCAGCCTTCGGCGTGCACGAACTCGACAGCTTCCATCATGGCCTTGTTCAGAGCCTGCTGGGGGCGTTGTAACTGCGGCAAGGGGGAACCCTTCTGGTCTTTTAGGCGTTAAGCAATTTAGTGTTGAGCTTAATAGTTCACTGCCACAGCTAATTCCATAGACCGTTTAAGGAGCTTCGATTTTGGCCACGCGCCTGAACCGCCCCCGCCCGAAGCCGGGGAAATCCTCAAATAGATTCGCGATTTTCATGGGCATCATCGCTTTGGTGCTCTTCCTCGTTCCGATGTTGGTGGGGCTCTACACCGATTTCCGCTGGTTCGGGGAGCTGGACTACCGCGGGGTGTTCACCACAACCATCCTGGCCCGGATCGTGCTGTTCCTCGCCTTCGCGGCTCTCGGTGCGGCGATCACGTGGGCCGCGGCGTTCTTCGCCTGGCGCGGCCGCGAGCGCGACACAGACTTCACCGTGTTCAGCGACCCGAACTCGCCGATGACACTCAACCGCGCCGCGATCCAGTCCGGTATCCGCCCGCTGGTGCTGTGGGTGCCGCTGGCCGTCGGTCTTGTCAGCGGTGTGCTGGGGCAGGGTGCGTGGCGCACGTTCCTGTTGTGGGTGAACGGTGAATCCTTCGGCAGAACTGATGCGCAATTCGGCCGCGACTTGGGCTTCTACGCGTTCGCGCTACCGGCTCTGAGCACCATTGTCAGTGTCCTGTCCATGCTGCTGGTCATCGCGTTCCTTGTCGGCCTGGTCGGTCACTACCTGCTCGGCGGCATCCGGATCGCCAGCCAGGTGGCAGGCACCAAGGGCCACATCTCGCGCGCTGCGCTGGTGCAGCTCGCAGTCACGGCCGGCCTGTGGATGCTGGTGAAGGCGCTCGATTACTGGCTGCAGCGTTACAGCCTGCTGTTCGGCCACAACGATATCTTCACCGGCGCGTCCTACACCGACATCAACGCACAGCTTCCGGCGCGCATCATCCTCATGGTCATCGCGATCCTGGTTGCTGCTGCCTTCTTCGCCTCCGTGGTGTACAGGGACCTGCGCGTGCCCGTCATGGCGACAGTGCTGATGGTTCTGTCTTCCCTGGTCATCGGACAGGCCTGGCCGGCGCTGCTACAGCAGTTCTCGGTCAACCCGAACCGCCAGGCCCGCGAGTCCGAATACATCGCGCGCAATATCGAAGCCACCCGCGAGGCCTACGGGCTTACCGACGACAAGGTCACCTACGAGAACAACTGGGGCGCGGAAACCACTAACGACGGGGACGTGGCCAACGACTCCGCCACGATCTCCAACATCCGTCTGCTCGACCCGGAGATTCTCGGCCCGACGTTCACCCAGAACCAGCAGCTGAAGAATTTCTACGGCTTCCCCGACAGCCTGGCCATGGACCGCTACACCGTCGACGGGGAGCTGCGCGACTACGTGGTCGCCGCCCGTGAGCTGAACCCGAACGCCCTGCAGGAAAACCAGAAAGACTGGTTGAACCGCCATACGGTGTACACCCACGGCAACGGCTTCGTCGCGGCGCAGGCAAGCATTGTCGACGAGGCGGCGCAGGACGCCGGCTCCACCCGCGGCGGCCTCCCGGTCTTCACTGTGTCCGATTTGCAGGCGAATGAGAACGCCGCGGAGAAGAAGGACGCGGAGGACCTGGGTATTCGCGTGGACCAGCCCCGCGTCTACTACGGCCCAGTCATTGCGTCCGCCGAGGACGGCCTCGACTACGCCGTCGTCGGCGACGTGGGCCAGGGCCCGCTGGAGTACGACACCGACGGCACGCAGTTCACTTACGACGGCGAAGGCGGGGTGGGAATCGGAAATTGGATCGACCGCATCGCCTACGCGATCAAATACCAGGAGCTGAACCTCATCCTGTCCGACCGCGTCGGCAGCGATTCCCGCATCCTGTACGACCGTGACCCGCGTCAGCGCGTGGAAAAGGTCGCGCCGTGGCTCACCACCGACCAGCAGACCTACCCGGCGGTTGTCGACGGCCGCATCAAGTGGGTCGTCGACGGTTACACCACCCTGTCGGCGCTGCCGTACTCCACCCGCACCTCCCTGCAGTCCACCACGGTGGACGCACTCAACCCGGAGGGCACTGACCAGCGACTGGTGAACAACGAGGTCGGCTACATCCGCAACTCCGTCAAGGCCACCGTGGATGCTTACGACGGCAGTGTGGACCTCTACGCCTTCGACGAGGAGGACCCGGTGCTCAAGGCGTGGATGGGCGCGTTCCCGGGCACGGTCCACCCGTCGTCCGAGATCACCGACGATCTGCGTGAGCACCTGCGTTACCCGGAGGACCTGTTCAAGGTCCAGCGTGAGCTTCTGGCCCGCTACCACGTGTCCGACCCGGGTGTGTTCTTCAACAACGACGCATTCTGGTCCGTCCCGAACGACCCAACCGCACCGGAGGGCCGCAACGAGCTGAACCAGCCGCCGTACTACGTGGTCGCCGCCGACCCGAAGACGAAAGAACCGTCCTTCCAGTTGATCACTCCGTACCGCGGCCTCGACCGCGAGTTCCTTGCCGCCCACATGGCGGTGTCCTCGGATCCAGACAACTTCGGCCACATCACCGTCCGCGTTCTGCCCACGAACACGCAGACCCGCGGCCCGAAGCAGGCCCAGGACGCCCTGATGTCCTCCGACCAGGTCGCCCGCGACCGCACCCTGTGGCAGGGCTCAAACGACCTGAAGAACGGTAACCTGCTCACCCTGCCAGTCGCAGACGGCGAGATCCTCTACGTCGAGCCGATCTACTCGCAGCGCAAGGACCAGGCCTCCGCCTTCCCGAAGCTGCTGCGCGTCCTGGTCTTCTACAAGGACCGCGTTGGCTACGCCCCGACCGTCTCCCAGGCACTGAACCAGGTGGGTATTGACGCCAAGGAAGCCCAGGACATCACCATCGCCGGTGAAGGCGAAGCCAAGCCCGAAGGGGGGAACACCGACAGGGAGCAGACCGCCGACAAGGCCGGTGACAGTGCTCCCGCCGGCGACAAAGATGCCGCCCTGAACAGCATCCAGGAAGCACTTCGTGGCCTGGAAGGCGCCCGCGACGGCTCCTTCGAGGAGTACGGCCGTGCCCTGGACAAGCTCGACCGCGCCGTGGAGAACTACCAGAACATTCAGTAGTCCCCACGGTGAACACCGGGTGAACAATCCCCTGGCCCGTAGGCCGAGGACCAGGGGATTTGGCCTTTCATGGTGTCGTGCGTATAGTTAACGCCGTTGCCGATCACGGCAGCAGGCGAGTAGTCGCCCGACGCGGGGTGGAGCAGCTCGGTAGCTCGCTGGGCTCATAACCCAGAGGTCGTTGGTTCGAATCCAGCCCCCGCCACTAAGTTGGAACCCTCGGTTCGCGAAAGCGAATCGGGGGTTTCCTGCGTTTGAGTAACGCGATGGGGGAGAAGGTCGATGATATCGACCTCAAAGAAGTCGGCAACACGATACAAGTCACTAAGTGACCAGGAAATTTCTCCCCGAATCTTACGTCCAGCTGTAGGGCCGGAAATTCCGAGTACTTCCCCGAGCTGTTTCTTGGTAGTTCGGTTAAGAAACATCAGTTCATTCACTTTGATTCCGACACATTCATCGGGTGCTCTTTAGGAGCAATGTGAAAAACACCACAAGAACGGTAAGGCATGTACTGATAGTGACTTGGCGGATATGCTTAAGCACAGATCTTCGAAGTTAGTACACGAGAGAAAGTGCTCAAATGAGGAAAAGACTAGGCATCATTGCTTTGGTCGCATTCGGCGCAATGATGGTTCATGCTCCGATCGCTGAGGCATCTTCGGAGGTAACGGATTTTGGAAGCATTGAAGGACTGCCGGTCTCAGAAGATTCGTTAAGTTCGGAATTACTTCTACGTGGTGCTAAAGCAGCCTTTATGTCAGGCGGGGGAGACGGCTATCGGATTGTCGGAGAGTGGGACGACAAGAATGGCCGACGAGTAGTGATGCGTGAACGTGCTCGGTCAAAGATTCAGTCAAAACACGGGCTTAGTGCTAATGCACCGCGAGTAGTTACCCAGTATGCTCCCAAGATTGAAACCTTTAACGGCGGAGATAGAGTCGAATACCGATTGCCGATGGATCATATTCGATGTGAGGGATGGGGGCCGACCAGGAAATGCCGCAAACTGGAGACTCGGGATGTTCTGGCAGTAGTCGGATTCAACAAGGTCACCGATGGGCGACCATATGGTGTTGTAACAACATACTGCCCATGGGTACAGGGACGCTGTCCTGACTGGGTAGTCAATTCTCCTCAGCTGAAGTAGGTGCTCGATGTACAGGGAAATGTCTGAATCCTCTCGTCGAGAATTACGAGGAAAAGACCTGAGGGGTAAAGATTTCTCAAACTATGATTTATCCGCCGCTGATTTTGAAGGCTCCCAGTGCCAGGGATGCTCCTTCCGAGGAGCAATGCTGGCGTGGTCTAACATGAGGAATGCGAACCTAATTGATGCAGACTTTGAAGGCGCATTCCTTAGCGAGGTTGATTTTCGGGGCGCGGTACTTGATGGAGCGAAGTTTTTCGACGCTTGTCTTCTACCGGTTTATGCTGAACCTGAGCAGTTCAGAAACAGCATAGGACTGGCCACATCCTCCGTTGATATACACCGTCCAGATGGAAATTAGTGAGTGTTAGCGCTTGTTGTGGGGGTAGCGTCTTAACTTTGTTTCTGCGCGGTGTTTTTCTTTGGGCATGGTGACTAAAGACAGAAGAGCACAAGCCCGCCGTCGTGCGCGCGAGCTTCAAAAGGAAGAAGCCGACCGTCTTGCCCGTATGCGGTCAGCGCGTACTGACGCATTCATCGCGTTAGAAGCGTTGGACGACGCGCTTGAGTCATTTGGGCTGGCGCTTGATAAGTTGCTGGGCGAGGGAGAGAAAAAGGGAAAGCTGGCGAAGGACTTCACTGTTCCCATGCGCCGGATTAATGAGGCGCTTGATCTCGTTGGTTCACCGCACGCCCGCAAAGCGGAAACTGAGCAGAAACCGGACAGCGATGATGAGGCAGACGACGATACCGAGGTAGCGGAGTCCAACTCCGAGAAGGTTGCAGACGAGGAGTCGGAAGCCAATGACTCGGCTGCCAGCCACGATTCCTAATCGTGTGGTCGAGGCGTTTTGGGGCAAAGTTGTAAAAAGTCCGTCCCCTGATGGGTGCTGGATTTTTACCGGAGCGATTTCGTCGCCCGATGGATATGGCCGAATCAATTTTCGCGTTGATGGTCGGCAGTATTCGGTGTCGGCACATCGGTTCGCGTTGATGCTGTCTGGCACAGATATTTCAGATTCTGAGGTCGTAGCAGACCATCGTTGCAATGAACCGTTGTGTGTCCGTATTGACTCGCGCCATGTAATCGCGTCGACGCGGGAGGCAAATGCGCGATACGCTTCGCTGACCGGTCGAGCACGTGGCCAGCGCCCAGGGTTGGACACTCAGAATCGGTCTCGGGTGCAGCGCTCGCGTGATGTTCGTGCGGCGTTGGCAGAGGGGTGGAATGAACAGGCCTACGCTCGTGCCGCGCGTAGGCCTGTTAACCCGTTAGAACAGCCACGATTGTTTTAGGTGTTAGGTGCAGCTATCCTCGCCCCAGTTGAAATCAGAATCTGTCACAGGCTTTCCAATTAATTCCTCCACACGCTTCATACTGGCGATCTTTTCCGCGTATTCAGTGTCTGGATTCTGTGCCTCGCGGAGAGGAAACTCACCTGTTGATTCAATGACTTGAGTTAAATCAACAATATCTCCCGTAGCTCCGAACCGTTTCAACACAATGAAGTGAGCACGGTCCGAATCGTATAGTTTTCCTGCGGATTTCTTCATTGAAGCGCATAGAAAGATTTCGTCGCCTGTTGCCACATTTAGATACCTAGCACAGGGAAAATCATGACCCCACGATCGCACAATGGATACCGGAACTGGACTACCATTCGTTGCGACCGTCAAAACTGAGTAGGGAACTGCAGTCTTCCCTTCAACGTAAGTTTCGTCGGCAATCCATCGATCCCAAAATGCCTTTGTGGGAGAGGCCTCGGTCTTATACCATTGAGAATTCTTCAGCATTAGTGCGCTCCTTTTCTCCAGTAGCTCTCATGACGTGATGGAGTATAAAAGGCAGCCGCTTCCCCTAGTTACGCTGTGTTTTTACCTTTGACGATTCTGCGAATCGTGCGATCAGATACTCCCATCAACTCAGCTATCTCCGCTTGAGTAAAATTGCCGCTTTGATACATCTCGTAGACATGGTCCTGCTGTTTCGGTGTTAGTTTTGGCGGTTTGCCTCGTAGCCGCCCTTTTCGCTTTGCAATTGCCATTCCTTCTCTCGTCCTCGCAGAGATAAGGTCAGCTTCAAATTCTGCAACCATCGCCAGCACATTGAAGAGCAATTTTCCAGTCGGTACCGTAGGGTCGTAAACTTCCGCACCTATTTGTAGCGCCACGCCCTGTGCTTGCAGGTGCTCCGATATTTCAGATGCATCATGGACACTGCGTGCTAATCGGTCGAGTTTTGTCACTACTAAGGTGTCGCCGGATCGGCATGCGGCCATGGCCTGTTTTAGGCCTGGTCGTTGTTTGTCTCGTCCAGAGACCCCATGATCAAAGTAGATTCGGCAATCCGCAACGCCTGCATTTGTGAGGATTAAGCGTTGCGCTTCTAGATCTTGCTTCTCAGTTGAGACTCTGGCGTAACCGATTTTCATATTCAATTCGCCTTTGCATCAGTTTCCGCAGTGAGGAGTGCTTGGTAGTTTGCGAAGAGCAATTCCCGGTGTGCTTGGTCATTGGACAGGAGTTTCATCGATCCGAAGGCCCGATCAACTGCTCGGTCAAGTTTTCGGTGCCTGTTTCGTTAGTTCTTCCCCATGGGCCTACTTGAGCTGACCAGTGGGGAGCAAAGTCACGGAGGCGGGCGATGGAAGTGGCGCGGTCGAGATAATCCGGCATGTATTGCGAGGCTGGCATACGTTCTACTTTAGGCGGTTAAGGTACCTAAGTGGCCAGGTTTATCGCCGGGGGTAAACGCCTGTTTGGGGGTGCAGGCCATTGCAATTTGTTGATACAGGCTGAATCCGGCGTTAGGCGACCGGTTTTCGCCGGTGTCTGAGGTTGAACTTTGAGTCCTGTCAAGAAGGAGCTTCTTAGAGATCGACCTCTCCGAAACTGATTGCGGCGTGCTGTCCGTCTATTGTTTTCCGCAATCCGGGGAAACAATCTTGTGCCAAATCGGGCAGGTCGGGGTGGATTGCCTCTAATACGTAATCCAGCTGGGTGAGGTGCTCCTGTTGATTCCTGTTAAAGATTGGTTCGTGATGCGCGATGCGATCTCGTAGTTTCTTTAGGTTGTAGGCGTTGTGGAAGAGCGGGCCGCGTCTGATATCGCTATCGAATTCGTTTTGGAGGCGGTTGCGCCAAAGAGACGGTGCATTCTCGTAGTGTAGAACGGTGGTCCAGACTCCAAACGATGACGCCGCAACTACGTTGTCAGCTGTCGGATTAGGGTCATTGCACTGCACTTTTGCATAGGTTTCTGCAGACTTAATCTTTTCTGCAAGTTTGTCGGATATTCCTAAATTGTCTTCTTCCCACCAATCATCACGCCCCACAGAATCCGCGAGAGCATCATGGAGTTTATTACGCAACGCTACTTCTGTGTACGAGAGGGGACCCCACCACCGAGCTGCCAGGCTTAGGTTCCACATATAAAGGCGTGACGCTTCTAGCGTATTATTTGAGCATCTCAGGTAAGTCGAGAAACGGGGGGGGGTGCCCATCTCGTAGGAAACATCGAGATCGAAAGGCAATTTAGTCATTCTGAAAGAATAGCAAACGCCCCCAGGCAGATGCCGTCGTTTCCTTGACGGCACGTCCCTGGGGGCTAACAAGCTCTATAATACTCGTCGATCTCGGAAAGTCAATTCTAAAGGGGCAGTGCTTCTTTCTCGGGACCCTATGCTTTTGCCAAGCCCACGTTAGAGCTCCTAAGGGAAATGGTGCTGTTGCAAAGTTGGGCGGAGAGCCGAGACGACCCAGTTTCTCATTTCCTGATGGCCGCTGCGTGCCGGCGTTCTCAGGCCGTCTCGAAGACCCGGTTGACGATCACCGCGTCCGGATTGGGGTGCCCATAAGCAAACATCGCGCCCTGGCCTTTCCGTAATGAGTGCATCGCTTCCATCCCTTTCAACGTCCGGTACGCCGAGGTCCGGTTTTTGAACGCCCCCTTCGGTCCGAGGATCCGTTTCAGCCGCCCATGATCTCCTTCAATGACGTTATTGAGGTATTTCACCTGCCGGTGTTCCACGGTCTGCGGGCAGATTCCCTCTGACTTCAACTCGGCGATTGCCCTGGCCAGGGAGGGTGCTTTATCGGTGTTGATCACCCGCGGGAACCCGGTTATCGTGTTCGACCTCAGGGTCTTGGCCAGGAAACGCTTCGCTGCGGCGACGTTACGCTTTGGGGACAGGTAAAAATCCAGGGTCTGCCCACCGGCGGTAATAGCCCGGTAGAGATAGCACCACGTGCCGCCGACCCGGATATAGGTCTCGTCCACCCGCCAGGACCGGGCCTGCCAATCCGGGACTTGTCGGTACCACCGGGTCTGCTTATCCAACTCAGGGGCGTATTTCTGCACCCAGCGGTACATCGTGGTGTGATCGACTGGCACACCCCGCTCGGTCATCATCTCTTCGAGATCGCGGTAGCTCACGCCGTAGCGGCAGTACCACCGCACCGCCCACAGGATGATTTCACGGGGGAAATGCCGACCGGAGAAGATGCCCATGGCCGTGATTATTTCACGCTGGTCTTTCTACTGCCCCAACTTTGCAACAGCACCGTCGGTGCTGCCCTTGCCGCTACCATTGGGCTTCTCATTAGCCGCGCGCTTGAGTGTGAAGGGGTCGAGCTCACCTTCCTCGACGTCGAAGGTGGAGACCTTCAGGCCCGCCGGGGATAAGAATTTCCCTCTCGTTCACGTCGCGTTAAGGCTGAGTTGTCAGTCCACCGTGCCGGGGATAGCGAAGGGACCCGCCGGCACCACCGAATGCTCCTCCTCGATGCCGGTGCACGGGTGAGAGTCGGTGGTCTCCAGCTCGCAAAGCGTCACCGCCGCGGCATCCTCATCGGTCCAGGTGCCCATGACGATGTAGGTGGCGTAGTCGTACATGCTCACACCGTTCTCTTCGTGGGGGAGGGGAAGATCGAATGGTTTCGCTATATCGATCCCGACGGCAGCGAGCTGTGCTGCGAGTTCCGGATGCGCGGCAGCGACGCGGGTGCGGAAGAAGGGACAGTAGGGGCAGGGGCAGTCGTCGATAAGCGAAGGTGCGTCCCGGTCCATGGCTGCGAGATTACTGCGAAGCTCTGGTAATGGTTGAGGTCATGTCCACCACCGCGTCACAGTCCCCATGGGACGTCTTCCGCATCTTCCTGCGTCTCGGCTGCACCTCCTTCGGCGGGCCGACGGCGCACCTGGGGTACTTCCGCGACGAATTCGTGGAGAAGCGCAGGTGGTTCAGCGACAAGCAGTACGCCGACCTCGTGGCGCTCTGCCAGTTCCTGCCCGGCCCGGCGTCGAGCCAGGTGGGCATGGCGATCGGCCTCCAGCGCGCCGGGTACTTGGGCATGTTCCTGGCGTGGGTGGGTTTCACGCTGCCGTCGGTGCTGCTCATGGTTGCGTTCGCCCTCGGGGTTGCGCAGCTCGGCGACATCAGCGAGGCTGGCTGGCTGCTCGGCCTGAAGGCGGCTGCTGTCGCGGTGGTGGCACAGGCCGTTTACGGCATGACAAAGAACCTGATCACAGACAAGATCCGCGCAGCAATCGCGGTGGCGGCGCTCGTCGTGGTACTGCTCGTCCCGCACCCGCTCATCCAAGTCGGGGCGATTGTGCTCGGCATCGCGGTCGGGCTGGCGTTCCTGCGCGACTCGGATCCGGAAACCGAGGAACCTGCCGCGGACAGCGGCTCCCGCACGCTCGGTGCCGTCTGCCTTCTGCTCTTCTTCGCTCTACTTCTGGTCCTCCCTATCGTGGCCCGGCTGATCGGCACTACGGGTGCCGGTATCTTCGACACTTTCTACCGCGCCGGCGCGCTCGTCTTCGGCGGCGGCCACGTGGTGCTGCCGCTGCTGGAGACGGTCACGGTGAGACAGGGGCTAGTCGGCCACGACACTTTCCTCGCCGGTTACGGCGCCGCACAGGCGATGCCGGGACCGTTGTTCACGTTCGCGTCGTTCCTCGGTGCCAGTGCACATGGGGTGAATTGGGTTGCGGGTGCGACGATTGCCACGCTCGCGATCTTCCTGCCGGCCGCGCTTCTTGTCCTCGGCGCGATGCCGTACTGGGAGCGCATCCGCCGGATGCCGCGTGCTGGCGCTGCCCTGGCCGGTGCGAACGCAGCTGTTGTCGGCGTTCTTGGCGCGGCGCTGTACACCCCGGTCTTCACCGCCGGTGTGACTGGTGTGGTCACTCTTTCCATCGCCGTGGTCTGCTACGCGGCCCTCACCTCGTGGAAGGTGCCGCCGTGGGCGGTGGTCATCGGTGCGGCTCTCGTAGGCTGGGTGGCACTATGAATCCGCTCTTCGCTCTATCCGATACCCCGCACTGGGAGCTCCCCGGCTTCCGCCACACCTTCCGGCAGGGTGAGCTCACCGTCGGGCTGACCCTGCCCATCGAGGAGGACGCCGAGGCCAACCCCGTCGACAGCCTGGATAACCAGTTGCGCCTCATCCGCAAGGCCGAGGCCGGGGGAGTGGCCGCCATGTGGGTGCGCGATATTCCGTTGCGCGTCGAGACTTTCGGCGACGTCGGCCAGGTGTACGACCCCTGGATGTACCTGAGTCTCCTCGCCGCGCACACGTCCACGATTGCGTTGGGCACCGCCGCGGTGGTGGTTCCGTTCCAGCACCCGTTGCTCATGGCCAAGCGCGCCGCCACCATCGACCGTCTCAGCGCGGGCCGCTTCCTGTTCGGCGTGGCCACGGGCGACCGCCCGGAGGAGTTCCCCGCGTTCGGCCAAGACAAGGGCAAGCGCGACGAGGAGTTCCGCGAGAGAATCGCCGCTTATCGACGAGCCACCCTCACCACCCACACCCCCATCCGCTGGTCCGGCGGCCGGATGGGCGGCGCCGATGTGGTCCCCAAACCCCAGGCCCGGGAAGTTCCGCTGCTGGCCATCGGCTCTTGCCAGCAGACCCTCGAGTGGCGCGCCGAGCATGCCCACGGCTGGCTGATGTACCACAAGGGATTGGAGATTCAGCGCCAGAACGTGCGCAATTGGAATGCCGCAGTGGCTGACTGGGCTGCACGCGAAGGTGTTGAGGGGACTCCTGCCGCCTACAAGCCGTTCGCCGAGTCCTTGTGGCTCGATCTGCACGAGGACCCCGATGCCCCCGCCGCTGGCGGTAGCTTCGGCTACCGGCTTGGCCGCAACACTCTCATCGAGTTGCTGCGCTCCCAGCGCGCGGTGGGGATCAGTCACGTCATGGTGAACTTCCGCTCAAGCAAGCGCTCGGCGGAGGAGCAGCTCGACGAGCTGATCGAGTACGTGATCCCCGCTCTCACACGCAAATGCAGCTGGTAGCACGCAGCTAAAGCCAGAAAAGGGGATGCGGACGTTTTGTTGGAGTGTTTCCGAGGATTTTGTTCTCGTAGTTACGCGCTTAGTAGTTGTCGGTGTTGGGCGATTGTCGTGTAGCCCGCACCGAGTGTCGACTTAAACCGTTTGTGGATGTAGAAGTCGATGTAGTCGTTAATGTAATCGATCATTTCGGCCTTCGTCATCTGTTTGGTTTGGGGCCGGCCGATGAGTCGTTCTTGTTTCATCGTCCCGAAAAAGCCTTCGACCCGGGCGTTGTCCCCGCTGTTTCCTCGCCGCGACAACGACGGGATATACCGCCAAGACTGAGCGCACCGCCCGTCTGGGGTGCACTGGGGGCATGCGTTTGTGTCGTGTGCTGGGTCTGTGATCATCTCGACCCATTTCGTGCTGCGGTACAACCCGCCGCGATCGGAATGGATAATCGGCCGGGCACCGGCAGGTTTTTGTGCTTCGATAGCGCTGATCATCTCGGCGACAAGATCGTGGTTGGGTGAATCCGACATCGTCACTGCCACGGGCATCCCGTCGTAGAAGTCGATCGCGGCAGAGACGTAGAGCCTGCCGTCGGCGCAGGCGATTTCTGTCACGTCGGTGCCGATCTTTTCCCACGGGGCGTCAGCGTGGAAGTCGTGGGTGAGCCCTAACCGATCGGCATTGCTGGTGAAATAACCCGATACAGCGACCTGGCGTGCCCTATCTGCTGTGTCGGCGGTAACGAGAAGGAGATTGTCCGGCCGGTGAGCTGTTTCCCCGGTGTAGGACGAGTACTTCGAAAACGTTCTTGCCGGCGGGTGCAGCCCAAGTTCTGTCATGCATGCGCGCACGATCTTTTCTGACACCGTGTGCCCGGCACAGGCCAGCCAGTGGTGGATCCTGCGGTAGCCGTAGCTGCGGCCGGTTTCTTCTACCGCTTGAGTGATCAAAACTTTCAACTCCTCGCGGCGTGCTGCGCGCTGTGTGGCCGATGCCGCTCGTCGGCGCTGGTAGTAGTAGGTCGATTCCGGCATCCCGACCTGCCTGCACGCTTTGGCGGTGCTGATGCCAGTAGCGTCCACGAGGGCATCAACAGCGGCAGCTTGCACCGCCGCTGCGGTTTTACCGTCGTGGACGAGGCCTTTTCCCGCCGTGCTGGCCTCCCCGGTGTCCATCAAGGCTTGGATCACGGCGTTTTTGACTTCGTTGCGGTCAAGCTCTTGCCGCAGGAGCCGTTTCAACGCTTCCGGGTCATCGGGAAGATGATCCTTATCCGGCACAGGGCCCGGTCCTGGGATCCACTCGTCGACAGGCCCCACCGGACGCGGAACCGGCTTGGGAGCACTTGAGCATTGTGCTTCTTTGTCGCGTTTTGCTCTGCGCTGTTTTCTCACAGCATCCATTGTCGCCTCATAAACCTGCTCGAAGGTCATAGACGCAGCATCAGCAGGATCCGGGCCGAAGCGATCAACCCATTTGAGAATCGACCCTGCACGCACGCTGCATTCTGCTTCGATAGCGCGCAATGTCCACTCAGACGACATGCGCAACGCCACAGCACGCGCGACAGTCTCAGGCGGATGAGTCTGCGGCACCTCGGCGATGACGATGCCTCGTCGGATGTCGTCATTCCATTTGCATACCGTCAATGGGCTTGGGCGGCGGCCGCATTGCCGCTCAACCCAATCGCAGACCTCTTTGGCAGCAGAACCGTCCCGAAACCGCTTCACAGCGGCCTGACGGATATCGGTAGGAAACCTCGCGGCCATTATGGCCCCTCCCACCCCAGAACACTCCAACCTTTTGTCCGCGCTCCCAAAACGGGATTTAGCTGCAACTTACCAGCTGCATTTAGGGGATGATGGAGCGTTAGACCTGCTCCAGCGCCTCAGCGAACCGTGCGACGGTGCCGTCGACGTCAGCCCACTTGTCTAGGCCGAACAGACCGATGCGGAAGGTGGAGAAGCTCTCCGGCTCGCCGACCTGCAGCGGAACACCGCCGGCGATCTGGATGCCGGCCTGCTTGAAAGCGGACCCGTTGGCCTGCTCCGGTGCGGTGGCGTGCATGACCACGATGGAGGTGGCCTCGTAGCCCGGGGCCGCGACAGAGACGTAACCCTTCTCCGCCAGTAGCTCGCGGACCTTGGTGCCCAGCTCCACCTGGCGCTTGGTCAGCTCTTCCAGTCCGACCTCCTTGGCTTCCTTCATCAGCTCGAGGTTGTGCGCGATGGTGTCGGTGGGCACGGTGGCGTGGTAGGCGGCGGTGCCGTTCACGTAGCCCTCGGAGATGGTGGTCCACTTGGCCAGGTCCATGGCGAAGCTGTCGGAGGTGGTCTCATCCAGCTGTGCCCGCCCGGCCTCGGAGAACATGATGTAGCCGGTGGCCGGGGAGCCGGACCAGCCCTTCTGCGGCGCGGTGATGAGGATGTCCACGCCGGTGGCTTCCATGTTGATCCACTTGGTGCCGGCTGCGACACAGTCGAGGACCATCAGGCCGCCGACCTCGTGTGCGGCGTCAGCGAGTTGGGAAATGTAGTCGACGGGCAGCTCGAGTCCGGCAGCAGTCTCGACGTGCGCCGCGAACACCAGGTTGGGTCGCTCGGCGCGGATGCGCTCCACAGCGTCCTCGATCGCCGGCGGGGCGTAGGAGGCGCGCTCGTCGCCAGAAGTCGGCTCGGCGTTCAAGACGGTGACATTGTTGGCCACGCCTGACGCATCGAAAATCTGCGTCCAGCGGTAGGAGAAGTTGCCGGTGCGGATGACCAGGGCGTCCTTGCCGCGCGCGAACTGTCGCGCCACGGACTCCATTGCGAATGTGCCGCCGCCGGGAACCACAGCCGCGGATGCCGCGTGGTACGTCTCGCGCAGGATGGCCTGAAGCTCCTGCATGATGCCAATGAACTTGGCGGACATGTGGTTCAGCGAGCGGTCGCTGAACACTGCCGAATATTCCAGCAGGCCGTCTGGGTCGATTTCAGGGCGGGGGAGAGTGTTGTCAGTCATGCCCCAACGCTATCGGTTTTCTCTTACGATGGTGGACGCTTATCGCGAAAAAGGAGAAAACTATGGGTCGCTGGATTATCGCCATCATCGGCGCCGTTGTCGGCGCGCTGCTCACCGGGTTCATTCTTGGCCAGCTCGGCGTCACCGGGATTCTTTACACCATCTTGGTGCTCGTCGGTTCCGCCATCTGTTCGTCGCTCGCGGGCACGTTGGCCAACCGCGTGAACCGCTAGAGCGCGTTCACGCCGCCAGGCAGGCTCGTCAGCGAGATTCCGCGTTCCGCCGCATGCGCAGCATGCTTATCGACGAACCCCTGCGACCTCTTCCCCGACGCGCAGTACACCACCACATCGGTGCCTTCGGGGAGAGTGTCGATGAACTCGTCCACGATCGCGGGATTCCCCTCGAGCTGCGAGGTGGGGATGTGCCCGCTTCGCGCCGCTGAAATGTCCTTCAGCGCTTTCTCGTGTTCCTCGCGCACGTCGAGGGCGACGGCGGCGCCCGTCGCAACGGCGTCCAGCAGCTCCTCGTTATCGTGCACCGGCACTGCGCATGCCGTGCCGTCGTAATCGCCGAATGCGGTGACCAGTTCTCGGCCGGGGTCGCGGCGCACTGCGAAGCTGCGGATCTGGGTGGTTAGCGCGTCGTACATCCGAAGCGTGCCCACCGGAGCCTCACCAACGCCGGTAAGGAACTTGATTACCTCGGTGGCCATGAGTCCGCCGACCACACTTGTGGTCACGCCCAGCACGCCGGCGGTGGCGCAGTCGGGCACCGAGTTCGCGTCGGGCTGGTCGGGGTAGAGGTCCCGCATGCCCACGCCGTCCTCCGGCGCGCCGGGGCCGGACCACCACAGCGCCACGTCGCCGCGGTACCGCAGCACCGATCCCCACACCAGGGGAGTGCCGGTGATCTCCGCTGCGTCGGCGGCCATGAATTTCGTGGTGAAGGTGTCTGAGCCGTCAATGAGCACATCCACGCCGTCGAGGAGTTCCACGGCATTCGAGGAATCCATGCGCCCCTCGATCGCCGTCACCTCGATGCCGGGCTGCAGTTCCCGCAGCCGCTCCGCCGCCACTTCGCTCTTCTTCCGGCCGACATCGGAGGCCCCGAAGAGAATTTGGCGGTGAATATTGGTGAGGTCGACCACGTCGTCGTCGATAAGCGAAATGTGCCCGACGCCTGTTGCCGCGAGCGTCTGCATGATGGGACAACCGAGTCCTCCCGCCCCGATGACCAGCACATGCGCGTTGTGGAGCGCCTCTTGCTGGTCGGGCCCGAAGCCGGGCAGGTTCATTTGGCGGGCGGTGCGGCGGAGTTCTTCGTCGGGAAGGTTGATCACCCTCGCCACCTTAATGCCCTAAAATTTTCCGGGACATTATCCACTAGCCCACCAAGGATTCGGGGCCGATTACTATGCGCAAACTTCGCGCTGATCCGCTGATCTTCTTCTCTGCCGTCGGATTCATCGTCGCTTTCGTGGCGCTCACCATTGGCTTTGGTGACAGTGCCCGCGACCTTTACTCGAATGTCTCCGGCTGGATGATGGACAACTTCGCCTGGCTGTACATCGGCGGGGTGTCCACTGTGTTCATCTTCCTGATTGTCTTGTTCGTGTCCAAGTACGGCAATTACCGGCTTGGCGACGACGATGATGACCCCGAGTACTCCCTCCCCGTCTGGTTCTCGATGCTCTTTGCCGCCGGCATGGGCGCGACCCTGTTGTTCTGGGGTGCCGCTGAACCGTTGCACCACGCGTACAACCCCCCGCGCGGCGATTATGAACCAATGAGCCGCGAGGCGATCCGCCAAGCGTTTGAGTTCACCTACTACCACTTCGGTATTCACATGTGGGTGATCTTCACACTCCCGGGCCTGGCCATGGGCTACTTCATCTACAAGCGCAAGATGCCGGCCCGTTACTCCTCGATGTTTGCGCCGCTGCTGGGCTCGAAGGTGTACGAGTGGCCCGGCAAGCTTCTCGATGCCATCGGCATCATCGGTACCGTCTTCGGCCTCGCTGTCTCTGTCGGCTTGGGCGTCCTGCAGATCAGCGCCGGCCTGAACATTCTCTGGGGTGTTCCGCTGGTGACGTGGGTGGAGCTGGCAGTGATCATCTTCATCACTGTCTGCGCTTCCATTTCGGTGGCGACCGGCCTGGATAAGGGCGTGAAGTTTCTGTCGAACCTGAACATCATCGGTTCAATCCTGTTGCTCGTCTTCCTGTTTGCAGTGGGCCCGACCCTGAAGATCATCGAGCACCTCACCGAATCCTTCGGCATTTACGCGTCATCGCTGCCCGAGCTGATGTTTTGGGTCGACTCCTACAACGACAACCCGGGCTGGCACGCCACCTGGACCGCGTTCTACTGGGCGTGGACGATTTGTTGGTCGCCGTACGTGGGCATGTTCTTCGCCCGCATTTCCCGCGGCCGCACGGTGCGCCAGTTCATCGCCGGCACCATTCTTCTGCCCACGGTCTTCGACATCATTTGGTTCGCCGCCTTCGGCCGCTCCGCGATCTCGGTCGAGCTCGAGAACCCGGGTGTGCTCACTGGCCCCGTGGTCGAGGACGGTGAGACCCCGCAGGCGCTGTTCACCCTGCTGGCCCAGTACCCGCTGTATTTCGTCAGCGGCACCGTCGCACTGATCGTGATCGTGCTGTACTTTGTCACCTCGATCGACTCTGCCGCCATGGTGATGGACATGTTCACCACCGGTGAAGAGGAAGCGACACCGAAGTACTACCGCGTCTCGTGGGCGGTGGCCGTCGGCGTGGTCACTGCAGCGCTGCTGTTCATCAACGATTCCGGCATCGAAGCGCTGCAGGAGGTGGTGATCATCATCGCCCTGCCGTTCTTCATCGTCTACTTCATCATGATGTTCTCCTTGGTGAAGGCGATGAGCGACGACGCCGCAGCTGAGCGCCGGTTCCGATCCCGCCAGTGGGAGAAGACCGACACCGCCGAGAAGTACGAGAAAGCCGACGCGAAGCCCGCTCCGGGCTACGACGAGGAAGGCAACGAGATAGATCGCCCCGAGCTCGAGTACGACTACAACAATGAGACATGGCGCCTTACCGAGGCCCTCGTCATCGAGGGAGAAGCCGAGGCCGAAGAGGACGGCGAAGATGTCGTTGAAGTGGTCGAGGTCGAAGTGCCGGAGGGCACGCCGGTGGAGATTGAGGGCGAGCGCAAATAAGCGCTGGGCTTAGAGCGACGAACCAGCGGGGATCGATGACCCGCGCAGCGGCGAATTGAACGCGATCACACGGCCGCGGTCGGCGTAGATGTCGCCGATCGTGCCCACGCGGATGGCGCGGTTGAACTGGCGGTCGCCGATGAGGAAGTTGCCGGCGTGGTCGCTGAACACGAGCGTGTTGTTGATGCGTCGGAACTGCAGCGGCCCCATCACGGGCGCGCCAGCGAAGTCGTTGCGGTCGGCGCAGTTCCAGGCATCGCCGGTGCCGAGCATCATGGAGTTGACTTGGCCGCGGCGGTGGCATTGGTGGCCGGGCATGGTGTCCACGAAGCTCAGGCACTTCACAAAGTCCTGCCCGCCGATGGTGTAGACGCCGCAGCGGACGGTGTTCTGGTGGTTGGAAAACGTCGCCACCGGAGCCTGGGCGGGGAGTTTTCCGTAAGCGGCGGGCCACTCCACGCCGGGGCGGGCTTGGGCGTTGGCGGCGGGGGTGGCCGTGCCCGCGAGGGCGAGGACGGCCATGAGCATGGCGGTCAGGTATTTACGCATTATCGGGATCCTTCAATGAGAGTCGCAGGGGACGCAGCCGTTGCGGCGGGTCGGCGAAGCCCAAGCTCCAGCAGCCCCAATAGCAGGGATCATAGAACCTGATCTGCCCAGCTTGCCAGACCCTCGAAACTTGACGACGCCACGGCGTGCTCCCGTTTAGGAATCCTCCCCGCGCCACGGGCGGCCAAACCGGCTTCGACCGCCAGGCGCATTGCGTTGGCCATGGCGACTGGGTCTTGGCAACGGTTGACCGCGCTGGCCAACAGCACGCCTGAGCAGCCCAGTTCCATGGCGAGGGCGGCGTCGGAGGCGGTGCCCACGCCCGCGTCAATGAGAATGGGTACTTCCGCACGGGAGCAAATCAGCTCGATATTGTGCGGGTTCAAAATGCCCAGCCCGGTGCCGATCGGCGAGCCCAGCGGCATGACCGCGGCCGCACCGAGGTCCTCGAGTTTCTTCGCCGCCACCGGGTCGTCGGAGGTGTAGGCGAGGACGGTGAAGCCTTCGTCGATAAGCATCTCGCACGCGTCCACGGTTTCCACCACATCGGGCAGCAGCGTGTGGTCGTCGGCGATGACTTCGAGCTTCACCCAGTCAGTGCCCAGTGCCTCGCGCGCGAGCTTGGCCGTGATCACCGCGTCGCGGGCAGTGCGGCACCCGGCGGTGTTCGGCAGTGGGGCGATGTCCAGGCGGTTGAGCAGGTCGAAAACAGATTCGTCGCCCGACTGCTTCTGTGCGGCGAAGCGCCGCATGGCCACCGTGGTCAGTTCCGTGCCCGACGCAATCAGAGCGCGCTCGAGCATGTCCTGCGAGCTGGCCCCGCCTGTGCCCATGATGAGGTGCGAGTTGAACTGTTTTCCAGCGATTTCCAGCACGGCTAGCCTCCCTGGACGGCGGTGAGGATGTCTACCTGAGCACCGGTAGCCAGCTGTGTGGATTCCCACTCGGACTTGGGTACGACCTCGCCGTCGACCGCGACGGCTGTTCCCGCCGGAACCTCGCCGAGACGATCGCGAAGAAGCTTGTCGACGCTTCCCGCCTTCGTCTCAACCTTCTCACCGTTGATGACCAGCTGCATTAGCTCCTCCTTGAATGACGCAGGGGATCACAGGCCCCCAACTCTACGGGTGGTTCAGCTCCTTCGACCAGCGCGGCCCCGCACTTCGAGCCCATCGCCGCGAGCAGGATGCCGTGACGGAAGTAGCCCGTGGAGACCACCACGCGGTCATTGACTCGGCCGAGGTACGGCAGGTCATCCGGCGACCCGGGGCGTGCACCGACGTGAACCTCGACGAGGTCGGAGTCCTCGATACCGGGCACGACCTCGCTCGCGTCGCGCAGCAGTTGCAGCACCCCGCCGGCCTGTGGCTCGGCTCGGTCGTCCTCGCGGGAGGTAGCACCGATAGTGAGGGTGCCGTCCTCACGCGGAATGAGGTAAATCGGCCGGTCCTCCACAAAGCCGCGGATCACATGCTCGATCAGCGGACGCTGGTGCTCCGGCACCCTCAGCTCCACCATGTCGCCGTACACAGGCCGCAGCTTGAGCGGATTTTCGTCGTCGTACCAGCCCGTCGTCTCACGGGCGCCGAGTCCGTTCGCCAGCACCACCTGGTCCGCGTCGACCTCACCCACGTCCTTCACAGCTTCTGCCACGAATTCGACCCCCGCGTTCGCGCACGCGTCTTGCAGCGCCGCCGCGAACAGCCGTGGGCGGACCTGGTGGTCGCCGGGAATATGCACTGCACCGCTTATCGACGGCGCCAGCGCCCCCTCCAACCTCCTTGCCTCCCGCGTGGTGATCCGCTCCGTAGTCATCCCGTGGAGTTCCTGGTACTCGCGCAGTTCGTCCAAGTGTGTCTTGTCGGCGCGGTCCTTGGCCACCACCAGCGTGCCCTCAGTGCGGTAGCCGGTGGGCTCCTCTGTGTATTTGCCAGTCAGCTCGATTAGTTCCGGGTACCACTGGCCAGCAGCAATCATCAGCGGAAACAGCGGATCCTGCTGGTACACCACCTCGGCTGCCGGTGCGAGCATGCCGCCCGCGTGCCACGTCGCACCGCTGACAGGCTCCGGGTCGTACACCGTGACGGAGTGGCCGCCGTCGGCGAGCCGAAGCGCCGTCGATAAGCCGATAATGCCCCCGCCGATCACTGCTACCTTCATGCTTTCCGACCGTACACCCGCACCCGGACACACAATTTTCGTTAGCGTGGAGGGCACACATTACCGAACTGAAGGAGTTAGATATGTTCACCCGTTCACGTGAGGATGTTGAAACTGTCGAGTGGGGCGGCGGCACCTCCGAGCGCCTGCTCACCGCTAAGGACAACATGGGCTACGCCGTGGCGCACACCGTTGTCCGCGCTGGTACCGAGTCCAAACTGCAGTACCGCAACCACCTCGAGGCCTGCTACTGCATCGGCGGCTCCGGCGAGGTCGAGGACACCGAGGGCAACGTGTACCCGATCACCCCGGGCACCATCTACGTGCTCGACGAGCACGATGCCCACTACCTGCGCGGCGGTAAGGACGAGGACCTGATTCTGGTCTCCGTGTTCAACCCGGCGATCACCGGCGACGAGAAGCACTCGCTGTCCGAGGACGGATTCAGCAGCTACTAAGCTCTGTAGGTTATGACTGAACAGCGTATTCGTCGCGCCGTTCTGATCGTGGCGCTGCTGAATTTCGGCTATTTCTTTGTCGAGTTCGCTGCGGCCGTCGCGATCGGATCGGCGTCTCTCTTTGCTGACTCCGCGGACTTTCTCGAGGACACCGCGATCAACATGCTGGTGTTCTTCGCCGTGGCGTGGCCCGCTTCTCGACGCCGCGCGGCCGGCTCCGTCCTCGCCGCCCTGATCCTCATTCCCGCAATCGCCGCGATTGTGACGGTGGTGATGAAGATCATCAACCCGGAGCCGCCCTCACCAGAGGGTCTGACCGGTGTCGCACTCGGCGCGCTGGTGGTCAACGTGATCTGCGCCGTCATCCTGCTGCGCCTGCGCAATGAGGGATCATCGCTTGCGACCGGCGCCTGGCTGGCTGCACGCAATGATGCGTTGGCCAACATTCTCATCATCGTTGCTGGGCTGCTCACTTTCGTGTGGTCGACCGCATGGTTCGACATCATTGTCGGCGCGATCATCGCGGTCGTGAATCTTTCTGCCGCCAAGGAAGTGTGGGAAGAATCGCGCGAGGAGCACGACTCCGTCGAGGACGCGTTCGCCGATATGGATGAGTGCTGACTGGCCGCCAGGTCTTCCGTAAAACCCCAGGGACTCCGCAGTGCGGAGTCCTTTTCGCGTGTCTGGGGGCGTTGAGGTGCGGTTGTGTCGCGCCAGCCGGCGCATGTGAGCGCCTCGCAAAACCGCAGGAACTCCGCAGTGCGGAGTGGGCCGTTCGCGGCGTCGATGAGCGCTTTGCAAAACCGCAGGGACTCCGCAGTGCGGAGTATGCGACCAGGCATGTTCGAAAGAATGAGCGAGTGTGTCTGGGCCGTTTTGTATGGTTCATGCATCGAATCAAACAACGGCTTGAGGGGGAGAAATGGCAGTTTTAGAAATGGAAGAAGAACTCAATCTGGTCATCTTGGCGGAAGATATAGTCGCCGAATACGTGTCGCTGATGCGTTCGAAAGCGAGATTTCTGAAGATGATCGCCGAGTTTGACCGGCGGAACCTCGCGGAAGAATGCGGTGCTTCGAGCACGGCGACGTGGATGATTCGGCGGCTGGGGATGTCCGAATCGACTGCTCATGAACACGTCCATGTCGCGCGCCAGTTAGAGAATTTTCCGTACCTGTCAGAGATGTTCGAGGCCGGGAACCTCAGTTACTCGGCCCTGCGATTGCTGCTCAAGTACCTCACCCCGGAGAACGAGGTTGAGCTGGTGGAAATGGGCATGCAGTTGGGGTACGCCGGTCTCGAATCTGCCTTGGCAGGGCGGGAGAAAGCCGGTGAGGAAAACGGGATCAAGGACTGTTACCTGAGGGTGAAGAAAGACGAGGAGGGCTACCTGAAATTCTGGGCCCGACTCAACCCGGTGGATGGGGAGAGCTTCTGTGCAGCACTAAAGATCGGGCATCTGGCGTTCGCCGCCACGGAAGACGAGTTGGCTGAGCTCGCCGGTGAAGACGGCATCGTTGATGAGGCCAAGTTGACCGCGCTCATGCAGTCGAAGGAGGAAATAGAAGAGAAACGGCAGGCCAGGAAGGATGTCTCGGGCTTCGGCTTGCCGACGGGACGTGCGATGGTCCACTCGCTGATGGGCATGGTCAATATGGTCAGATCGAAACCGAAAAGCACATTGCGCGCGCCGGGAGCGCAGGTGGCCGTGATGATGACTGTGGACGGCCGGGCCTATCTGCCTAACAACGCTGGGGCTGCATCGAAGGGGTTGGAGAACCTCGTTGCTAACGCTCTGGTCCGCCTCGACACCGTGGATAACCGCGGCATGATCATCAACGCGGGACGCTCATCCCGGCTTGCCACTGACGGCCAGATCCGGTCCTTGTTGGCCATGTGGGGCGGCCAGTGTGCGATGCCGGGGTGTACCCACACCCGGTTCATGGAGTTCCATCACATGGAGGAATGGGCGAACGGTGGTCTGACGGACATGGACAACCTGATTCCGCTGTGCTCCGCGTGCCATTCGCTCGTCACCGAAGGCTACGCCCAGGTCACACGGCAGGGCAATGAGATCGTGTTCGACTTCGGCGACGGCAGCCGATACGTCTCTTACAACCACTCGCTGCCGGTGCGCAACGACGACTACGAGGTACGGAAGGTGGAAGACCGCGGATGGTCCGACAACTTCGCCAGTTAGTTGCGGCCGCGGTCGAAGCCGTGCACAACGCGCTCAACATAGTCGCGCGGATCGTCGGCATTCATGATCCCGCGGACGATGGCCACGCCGTCGACGCCGGTGCGGGCGAGATTCTCGGTGTCGTCGACAGTGACATCGCCGATGGCGACGACGGGGAGTTGCGAGGCCTCGACGAGTGCGGGATAGCCCTCCAGCCCCAGGGGAGTGCGGCCGGAATTCTTCGTGGGCGTGTCGCGGAACGGGCCGGCACCGATGTAGTCGAGGACATCGGCATAGTCGTTGGCTGCTTCAACCAGCTCCAAAGTGCCGGTAGTCAGGCCGATGATTGCGTCAGGGCCGAGAAGATTGCGGGCGACGCGCGGGTTCAAGTCGTCCTGGCCAATGTGCACACCGGCGACGCCGTGGGGTTTGAGGGCGAGGGCGACGTCGACGCGGTCGTCGATAAGCACACGCGTGTCGGGGTTGACTTCGTGCACAGCGGTGACAACGGACAGGCCCAAGTCGTACAGGTCGCGCGCGCTAATCGGTTTACTGCGCACCTGGATGATGCCAGCGCCTCCTTGGGCGGCGGCGCGTGCAGTTTCGACGATGATGTCGGGTTCGCCAGCGCCGGTGACGAAGTAGCAGCGGAGATCCAAATCAGTCATTGCGCAGCGCCTCAATTAACTCGTCCTTGGTCATGTCGGAACGGCCCTGAATGTCTAGCTCCTGGGCGCGAGAGTAGAGCTCGTCTCGGGTCCAATCGTCGTAGGAACCGGATTCGCCGCCTTTCTCGCCGATCTTCTCGCGGGAGGTTTTCGCGGCGGCGTTGGCGATGGCGGCAGCCTTCGATTTGGAGTTGCCTTCTTCGCGCAGGCGTTCGTAGAGCTCGCCATCCTTCACCGACGCTCCGCCGGGAGTGTTTTCTGGATGCTGATCCTTGGCCATGTGCGCCATTGTAGAGATACCGGGCTGGGGTACGGTTTGTCTATTGATATCCACTGGGGAGAAAGGGATGCCCTTATGAAGCTCCGTGCTCTTGCCGCTGCCGCTTTGGCGGCGCTGACGTTGGTTGCCGCGCCGCAAGCGCAGGCTCAAACCGACCCGAACTACCAGTGGCGCACGGATCCGGCTTCCAAGGTGCTGGCGGGCAAGCCGTTCGCGGACGGCGTGTTGCACCGCGTGCCGGGATCGTGGTTTGACGCGCAGCGGGCGAATCCGGCTGCGAAGAGCGCTGCGGCGCGGGGACGCGCTTTGCTCGGTGCGGGCGCTCCGATCTACGTCGGTATGTACGGCATGTGCACTGTCGCGGCGGTTGGTACGGATGGCTCCGGGCGCAAGGTGGCTCTCACTGCTGGGCACTGCGGAAACGTGGGTGATCCAGTCGTGGCCGCTGATTCGTTCGCGGCGGGTCCGATCGGTCGGATTGCGCGAAAGAACGGTGCGCTGGACTACGCGGTGGTCGAGCTCGGGCCGCGGGCGGATCTGACCGCAAGCTACAACGGCACCACGATCCGGTCCACGGGCGGCGCAACGCGGACGGGCGACACCCTGTGCAAGAACGGATACGCCACGGGCGTGACGTGCGGTATGACGTGGACTGCAGATGGGGTGCGCAACCAATCGCAGGTGTGCGCGATGGCGGGGGATTCCGGCGCACCCGTGTACTCCGGCACGCGGCTTGTGGGCATGATCAACGGCAGCTCGATCCCGCAGTTCGCTAACCTCGCGTGCTCGACGCCGCTGCAGGGGCCGATTCACGCGCCGACTGTGTCGACGAATATCGACACGATCATCCGCGACCTGAACGCCGCGCCGGGCGTGGGCAACGGCTTCCGGTTGGCGCGCTAATTAGCTCAGGCGGCTGAGTACCTCGTCGTGCAGCAGACCGTTGGTGGCCACAGCATCGCCGCCGTGGGGGCCGTCCTCGCCCGCGAGCGAGGTGAACCGGCCGCCAGCTTCACTTACTAGGACTGACAGCGCAGCCAGATCCCAGAGCGACACTTCGGGCTCGGCGGCGATATCCACCGCGCCCTCCGCGACCAGGCAGTAGGAGAAGAAGTCGCCGTAACCGCGGAGGCGCCAGGCATCGTCGGTGAGAGAAATGAGCTGGTCGCGCAAGCCACGGTCCCGCCAACCGGTCAAGGACGAGATGCTTATTGACGCATCCTGAAGCCCCTTCACCCCCGAGACTCCCAACCGGGTGACGCTGCCGTCGCCGAACGTGCGCCACGCGCCTGCCCCCTCGCTGGCGTACCAGCGGCGGGCGAGTGCTGGGGCGCTCACAACGCCGACGACGGGTTTGCCGTCCTCGAGCAGGGAGATCAGTGTGGCCCAAACCGGCACGCCGCGCACGTAGTTCTTCGTGCCGTCGATCGGGTCGATGACCCACTGGCGTCCGGAAAACTGCACGTCGCCGCCGAACTCTTCGCCGAGGACGGCGTCGGCGGGGCGGGTGGTTCCCAGCTTGTCACGTAGGGCACCCTCGACGGCGACGTCAGCGTCGGAGACGGGGGTCATGTCGGGCTTGGTGTCCACTTTGAGGTCGGCGGACTCGAAACGCTCCAAGGTGATGGCGTCGGCGAGGTCCGCGAGCTCGAGAGCGAGAGCGAGGTCGTCTGAGTAGTTAGCCATGCTGCTCAAGCTTAGCCAGCACCTCGTCGACGAGCTGGTGGTTTCCGGCGACGCACCACGTGACGCCGCCGGCATCAATCTTCACGGCCTTTCCACCGGCACCTTCGACGAGCGCCTTCCCGGGCAACCAGTCCCAGTCGGCCACGGAGTGCTGGAGCCAGCCGCCCATGCCGCCGGATGCGACTGTGGCCAAATCCACGGAGCCAGCCCCGAACATGCGGACGGTGGCGGCGCTGTTCGTCGCGTCCAGCCACGCGTTCCGGATTCCGTCATTCTTCATCGAGGTGGGGTGGAGGTAGGTGGCGAGGGCAAGGTGGGAAAGTGGGGCGTCGATAAGCTGCTCGAGCTGGCGGCCGTTGCGTTCCGCAACACCGTCGTGCGTGACCCACGTTGTGGCGAGCGCCGGGCGGTGAACAGCACTGACAACGATTCGTGCGGGGTTGCTGACTTCCCCTTCAACGAGTGCGAGTGCGGAGCAAAAGTAGTCGGAGCCGGACGCGAAGTTGTAGGTGCCGTCGACGGGGTCGATCACCCATGTTCGCCCGCTTGCGGAGGCCTTCGCGGCTCCCTCCTCGCCCAGGATCCCGTCGTCGGGGCGCAGTGCCTCGAGGGCTCCCGCGACGAACTCCTCGGCGGCCATGTCGGCGTTGGTGACCACATCGGACACAGAGGTTTTCCGGCCTGTCTTCAGACCTTCGTCGCGCATGGCCAGAGCCAAACCCCCGGCGGTTTCAACGAGAGCTTTGGCTAGCTCGGCGTCGGTGGCGTCGCGGTGGGAATCGATGAAAGCTGCGGTAGACACAACCGCCATTATTCCTGAATGTAGACATTTGAGCCGAGCTCGCGGAACTCCATCGCCATCTCGCGCTCGCCGCGACGGAAGTCGGTGCCTCCGGCGAAACTGGGGATACCCAGGTCGGCGATGAGCTTCTTGTTCTTGTCGTCGAGGGCTTCGTCGATCGCGTCGCCGAATTCGTCGCGGATGTCTTGGCTGATGCGCATGGAGCAGAACTTCGGGCCGCACATGGAGCAGAAGTGGGCGGTCTTAGCGGGCTCTGCCGGCAGCGTTTCGTCGTGGTATGCCTGCGCGGTCTCGGGGTCGAGGGAGAGCGCGAATTGGTCGTTCCAGCGGAACTCGAAGCGGGCCTTGCTCATCGCGTCGTCCCAGTCGCGTGCACCTGGATGGCCCTTCGCCACATCGGCGGCGTGGGCCGCGACTTTATATGTGATCACACCAGTCTTCACATCGTCCTTGTTTGGCAGGCCGAGGTGCTCCTTCGGGGTGACGTAGCAGAGCATCGCGGTGCCGCCCATGGCGATGTTGGCGGCGCCGATCGCAGAGGTGATGTGGTCGTAACCAGGAGCGATATCGGTGACCAGGGGGCCGAGGGTGTAGAACGGGGCGCCACCGCACCATTCTTCTTCCTTCTCGTTGTTCACCTGGATCATGTTCAGTGGGACGTGGCCGGGGCCCTCGATCATCACCTGGACATCGTGGTTCCAGGCGCGCTTGCACAGTTCGCCAATGGTTTTCAGCTCCGCGAACTGGGCGGCATCGTTGGCGTCGGCGACGGAGCCGGGGCGGAGGCCGTCGCCAAGCGAGAATGCGATGTCGTACTGCGCAAAGATTTCGCATAGCTCGTCGAAATTCTCGTAGAGGAACGACTCTTTGTGGTGCGCCAGGCACCAGCCGGCCATGATGGAGCCGCCGCGGGAAACGATGCCGGTGACGCGTTTCGACGTCAGCGGGATGTACGGCAGACGCACGCCCGCGTGGACCGTCATGTAGTCCACGCCCTGCTCGGCTTGCTCGATGACGGTGTCGCGGAAAATCTCCCAGGTCAGGTCCTCGGCGACCCCGTTCACTTTCTCCAGCGCCTGGTAGATCGGCACGGTGCCGATGGGCACGGGGGAGTTGCGCAGGATCCACTCGCGGGTGGTGTGGATGTCGTTGCCGGTGGACAGGTCCATGACGGTGTCCGCACCCCACCGGGTAGCCCAGCGCAGCTTATCCACCTCCTCGCGGATAGAGGAGGTGACGGCGGAGTTTCCGATATTCGCGTTGATCTTGGTCAAGAATGCGTTGCCGATGATCATCGGCTCGGACTCCGGGTGGTTGATGTTGTTCGGGATGATGGCGCGGCCAGCGGCGACCTCGTCGCGTACTTTCTCCGGGGTGCAGTGTTCGCGCAAGGCCACGAAACGCATCTCGGGTGTGATCTCGCCGCGGCGCGCGTAGGCCATCTGGGTGACGCGCTGACCGTTCTTTGCGCGCAGGGGTGCCCGCTTCGCCCCCCGCCATTCCTCGCTGGCGGCACCGCGCTTCATCGCGCGTGTGCCGTCGTCTTCCAAGTTGCGCTCGCGGCCCTCGTACTCCTCAACGTCCGCGCGGTCCTGAATCCATTTTGTGCGCAGGTCCGGCAGACCTTCCTCCGGTTCCGCCCACGGACCGCGGGTGCGGTAGACGCGGAACGGTTCATTCGGGCCGGTAGGAGAATCGTCGAGCTGGATCTGGGTTTCCGGAACCTCGAGCCCGTCTTGGACGATCGGTGCGTATGAGTGTTTCGGGTGGATTTCTGCAGCGTAAATATCGGCCATGAGCCGCTCCTTACTTCCTTCGCTGGTGCTAACCAGACAGGTTCAGACGGTGCTCGCACGGCTAGATGTGTCAGTGCGATCTCAGCCCGCTGCCGCGGGCGCCCGTGTGGGTGCGTCTCACAGTGTAGGTGGTGCGACGGGCGTTGGAAGGGGATTGGGAAAGTCCACTAGACTGCGCACCTATGCAGCCAGAGACCAGCAACCGGATCCAGTCCCTCGACTCCACCTTGACCACGATCGAGTCGGTCATGGATTTGGACGAGATGGATTCGCGGGCACGTGAGCTGGAGCAGCAGGCAGCGGACCCGAGCTTGTGGGACGACCCCGACCACGCGCAGCAGGTGACCACGGAACTGTCCAACGTGCAGGCGCGGTTGCGCAAGGTCACGGGCCTGCGCCAGCGGCTCGACGACCTGCCGGTCATGTACGAGCTCGCGGAAGAAGAGGGCGACGCATCGCTTGCCGACGACGAATTGGCCGATCTGGAATCCCAGATCTCCTCGCTGGAGGTCACGACGATGCTGTCGGGTGAGTACGACGAGCGCGAGGCCGTAGTGAATATCCGCTCCGGTGCCGGCGGTGTCGACGCGGCGGATTGGGCGGAGATGCTCATGCGCATGTACACGCGGTGGGCGGAGAAGAGCGGCCACAAGGTGGATGTCTACGACATTTCCTATGCGGAGGAAGCCGGCATCAAGTCGGCAACCTTTGTCGTGCACGGCGAATACATGTACGGCCAGCTCTCTGTCGAGCAGGGCGCGCACCGTCTCGTGCGTATCTCGCCCTTCGACAACCAGGGGCGCCGCCAAACCTCGTTCGCCGAAGTGGAGGTCCTGCCGGTGGTGGAACAGACCGATCACATCGACATTCCGGACTCCGAGATCCGCGTCGATGTCTACCGCTCCTCGGGCCCGGGTGGCCAGTCCGTGAACACCACCGACTCCGCTGTACGCATCACCCACGAGCCCACTGGCATCGTGGTGACCTGCCAGAACGAGAAGTCCCAGATTCAAAACAAGGCATCTGCCATGAATGTCTTGCAGTCCAAGCTGCTGGAGCGCAAGCGCCAAGAGGAGAAGGCCGAACTGGACGCGCTCGGCGCCGGCGGCAACGCTAGCTGGGGCAACCAGATGCGCTCCTATGTCCTGCACCCGTACCAAATGGTGAAGGACCTGCGCACCAACTACGAGGTCGGTGACCCGCAGAAGGTGCTCGACGGCGACATCGACGGGTTCCTGGAATCCGGCATCCGGTGGCGGATGGCGGAGCAGCAGGAGTCCTAGCGCTCGGCCAAGAAGTGCTCCTTCGCCATTTCGCGGAGGCGCGGTTTATCCACTTTGCCCACGGGGTTGCGGGGTAGATCTTCCACTATCTGGATATGCACGGGCCACTTCACTTTGGCCAGCTGAGGCCGGATGTGGTCCATCAGCGCCGCGGTGTCCACCGATTCGGGCGCGGAATTGCTGATGTAGGCGACTGGCACTTCGCCGAGAACCTCGTGGGGGAGACCCACGACGGCTGATTCGACGACGGCGTCAGAGGTGTTGAGAGCGGCTTCGATTTCCGAGGGGTACAGGTTCTCGCCGCCGCGGATGATCATGTCCTTGATCCGGTCGACGAGGAAGAGGAACCCGTTCTCATCGAGGTACCCGACGTCACCGGTGTGCAACCACCCGTCAACGATCGTTTTCGCTGTTTCTTCTGGGCGGTTGAGATACCCGACCATGACGTTCTCCCCTTTGATTACCACTTCGCCGGACTCACCGGCTGGGAGGAACCCTCCCTCGCCGTCGCTGATGCGCACTTCCTGGTGGGGGAGAGCGCGGCCAACGGTGCCGGACGGAGGATCGTCATCGATCCGCACGGCGGTCGAGCCGACGGTTCCTTCGGTGAGGCCGTAGGCTCCCCGGATCTTCACTCCGTATTTGCTCTGGAATGCCTCGATAAGCTGAATCGATGCCGGCGCGGCTCCGCAGACGGCGTACCTGAGGCTGGAGAAGTCCACGCCTGAATCGGGCGGGAGTTGAAGCAGGTAGGCGAAGATCGCAGGCACGGCGGAGAAGTAAGTCGGGCGATATTCGGCTACCGCGTCGATGAATTCAATGGGATCGAAACGGTCGAGGATGGAGACGGAGCCGCCCCGGCTGTAGGGCGCGAGGAAGCTGACCAAAATGGCGTTGCTGTGGAACAGCGGCAACGGCATGAGAGCGTGGAAGCTGCTGTCCATCGAGAAAGCTTCGGAGATGCTTGTGACCATCGCGTTGACGTTCTTGTGGCTGAGAAGAACGCCCTTCGGCCGGCCTGTTGACCCCGATGTGTACACGATCAAGGCGATGTCTTCGGGCTGGGGGAAGTCGGGCAGCTCGCTGGAGATTGCCGCAGCGTTGTGGGCCGGATGTTCCGCGGACGTGGCAAGTTCCGCAAGCGGCAGGACGCGGGCACCAGGGAAGTACTTCTCTGGATCCCGTGCCGCGAATTCATTCGTGGTCACGACGACTTTCGCTCCCGAGTCCTCGATCTGGTAGGCCGATTCCGGCGGTGCGAATGTCGGGTTCATCGGCGTGACGGCGGCACGGATGCGCCATGCTGCGCACATGGTGGTGATGAGCTCGAGGCGGTTGGGCAGAAACGTCGCCACGACATCGCCAGCCTCCACTCCGAGCGAGCTCAGCTGGCGCGCGAGGATTTCAACTTCTTCAGCGAATTCTTGCCCCGTCAGACTGCGGAACGAGTCGCGCAGCCGGGTGCCGTCCACCTCGTCGTGGAGCGGGTGCCAGGGTTGGTAACTGTAGTCGGTCATTCAAGCCTCCCATATGTGACGTGAGTTACACACAGGGTAGATGCTTAGGCTTGGGAAAGTGGGGAATTCGCGGACCGTCTTTCACTACAGCAACCGCTGTAACTAGAGTGGCGCGTGTGATCACTTTCTCCAATGTGACAAAGGTCTACCCGACGTCGACGCGGCCGGCTCTCGACGACATCTCGCTGACCATCGACAACGGCGAGTTCGTCTTCCTGATCGGCCCGTCGGGCTCGGGCAAGTCGTCCTTTCTGGAACTGCTCATCCGCGAAGAGAACGTGACAAGCGGCGATATCCACTTCGACGACTTCCACGTCAACGCGCTGAAGGGCAAGGAGGTGAACAAGCTCCGCCAGTCCATCGGCTACGTCTTCCAGGATTTCCGTTTGCTGCCCAAGCTGAACGTGTACGACAACGTTGCGTTCGCGCTGGAAGTGATCGGAAAACCCAAAGCGAAGATCAAGAAGCTGGTTCCGGAGGCGCTGGAGATCGTCGGGCTGGACGCTAAGGCGAACCGTATGCCGAACGAGCTGTCCGGCGGCGAGCAGCAGCGCGTGGCCATCGCCCGCGCATTCGTGGACCGTCCGCATCTTCTGCTTGCCGACGAACCCACGGGCAACCTCGACCCCTCCACCGCCGACGACATCATGGCGCTGCTTGCCCGCATCAACCGCATGGGCACGACCGTGATCATGTCCACCCACAACGCGCGTGCCGTCAACGACATGCGCCAACGGGTCATTGAGCTTCACCTGGGCAAACTCGTCCGCGACGAGAGCCACGGTGTGTACGGAACGATGGGGGCTTAAAACATGAACTGGAACTTCATTTTCCGCGAAGGATTCCGCGGTTTGGGCCGGAACCTCACTATGACGATCGCGCTGATCATCACCACGGCGCTCTCGCTCGCCCTCGTCGGCGCGGGCGTGCTCATGTCGAAAGTGACCAGCGACACCAAGGAGCTCTACCTCGACCGCGTGGAGGTCATGGTGGAGCTGGACGAGAAGATCTCGGAGGGGGACAAGGATTGTTCGTCGACAAGCTGCGCTGAAGTGCGCGACAAGCTGCAGGCGGATGACCGCGTCGAATCCGTGACCTTCCGCAACCGCGAGCAGTCCTACGAGCGCTTCGTGGAGCTGTTCAAGGAATCTGACCCTGTGCTGGTGCAGGAGACCTCGAAGGATTCGATGCCGGCGGCGCTGCATGTGCGGTTGGAGGATCCGACGAACACCGAGCCGATTGACGCTGTGCGTGACATGCCGCAGGTCACCTACGTCGCCGACCAAGCGAGCGACGTCCGGGGCGTGGCCGATTCGTTGGACTCGTTCCGTAACGCGACGTTCCTCATCGCTGCCGCGCAGGCTCTGGCTGCCGCGTTCCTCATCGCGAACATGGTGCAGCTCGCCGCGTACAGCCGCCGCGAAGAAATCGGAATCATGCGAATGGTGGGTGCGACCCGCTGGTTCACGCAGGCCCCGTTCATTCTCGAGGCCTTGATTTCCGTGCTCATCGGCGCCGTTATTTCCACCATCGGCGTGTGGCTGATCAAGTCCCAGATCGTCGACCCGATGCTGTCGGGCGTGTACGAGAACCTGCTCATAGCCAAGCTTCCGGATAGTGCTGTGTGGACTGTCATGCCGCTTATCGGCCTCGTCGCGCTTGTTGCATCGGGCCTGGTCGCTCAGGTAGCGTTGCGCTCTTACGTGCGAAAGTAGGAGGTCACATCATGGCGAAGAAAAAGAAGAAGGACGGCCCGGGCGTCATCGCGTCCAACCGCAAAGCTCGCCATGACTACACCATCCTGGATACGTACGAGGCGGGAGTTGTCCTGCAGGGAACGGAAATCAAGTCCCTGCGGGACGGCAAGGCGTCGCTCGTCGAGGCGTACGCGACTATCGACGACGGGGAGGTCTGGCTCCGCAACCTCCACATCCCCGAATACTCCATGGGTTCGTGGACGAACCACTCGCCGCGCCGCACCCGCAAACTGCTCCTGCACCGCCGCGAGATCGACACCCTCGAAGGCAAGGTCCGCGACGGCAACCGCACCCTCGTGCCGCTGAAGCTCTACCTCAAAGACGGCCGCGTCAAAGTGGAACTCGGGCTCGCTCAGGGTAAGCAGGACTATGATCGCCGCCAGGACATCAAGAAACGCACCGAGGACCGAGAGATCGCACGCGACCTCGGCCGTAAATTCAAGGGGATCAAGGCGTGAAAACTGCGCTGATCACAGGAGCTTCCCGCGGCATCGGCCGCGCAATTGCGGAGGAATTGGGCAAAGACCACCACATCATCGCGGGCGCGACCTCGGATGCGTCGGGGATCGTCGATAAGCTGCCGAGCGCCGAGCCGTTCGAGGTCGACTTGTCCGACACGGACGCGATTGTCGCCGCCGCGCGCAAGATCCAGGACGTGGACATTCTGATCCACGCCGCGGGTGTGCTGCACAAGGCGCCCTTCGGCGAGCTCGATGCGCAGCAGTGGCGCGAGACCATGGACATCAACGTGCTCGCACCCGTCACCCTCACGCGCGAGCTTTTGCCCGCTTTACGACGTTCCCGTGGCCTCATCATCACCATCAACTCCGGTGCCGGCTTCCACGGTGTGGAGGAAAACACCGCGTACTGCGCCTCCAAGTTCGCGCTGCGAGGCTTCACCGATGCTCTCCGTCTGGAGGAGAAGGGGCAGGTCCGCGTGACCTCCATTCACCCGGGCCGCACGGACACCGATATGCTCGCCGACCCCAAGCACGGCGACCGTCCGAAGATGCACCCGGACAACGTCGCCCGGGCCGTCCGTCTCGCGGTGGATGCCGGCCCCGATGCCGTCGTGGAATTCCTGCGAGTCGCACCTGCTTGACGCCCGCGCGTGAACGGCGCTACAGTAGTTTCTCCTGCGGTTGTAACGCATGTTCCCGCCGCAGGAAGCGAAGGGGATGATTTTGGTTTCGACTTCGCTGACTAAACCAGGGGAAGCGTGCCGGTGCAGGCTGGAGACCACCGATTTAAGCGTCGCAGCACTTTATAAACGCAGAGAAGAACTCTCAGCGTGACTACGCCCTCGCTGCCTAAGTAGCGACTTGCGTGTCTGTCAGGCCGGGCTTGCTCCCGTCCCGGATCCTGGCATCGACTAGGGAGCTTGCCCTCCCGCCGTGTCAGTGAGGCGACTGGAGGGGACTCTTTTCACTGACTGGGCCCGTCATCCGGACATGTTCGCCTGATCCGGAGGGCCGAGCAGAGATTCTGTGCGAACTGCGCACGGAGAAGCCCTGGTGCAGTGGCGAAGGACCCGGGTTCAATTCCCGGCATCTCCACTAACGGTGAAACCGCTGGTCAGTAATGATCAGCGGTTTTTCTTTTTGCGCTAGTATTCGGAGCCGATGAGAAGTGGAAGAATCACGGCGGCCGCGATCGCCGTTGCGGGGCTAGCTACTGCGTGCGCCCCGACTGAGCAAGCAGCGGTTGATGGGGTTACCGGGACCGCAGTAGTGACTCACGGAACGATTGACATCGACGACAACGAAGGCGTGAAAACGGTTCCTTTTGCTCCGGAGCGAGTTGCTGCGCTCGACGACCGGGCACGCGAGCTGCTTGCAGCTCTAGGCGTTGAGCCGCAGAGTCCGGACAGTTCCGCCGATCTCATGGTCGCCACTACTGCTGAAGGCTCCTCCGGACATCGCCCCGAAGGAGCATACGTAGATCTGTCCCCGCGGGAGGGGATCCCCCTTGACTGGGAGATGGTGAGGCAAGTGCAGGTCCTCGGGCAAATTCTGGGAACCGAAGAGGAAGCGGCGCGCCTGGATGACCAGTTCTCGGAAGCCCGGGAGCGCGCTTTGGAAGCGCGGGAAAAGGCGTGGACATTTGCTGCAGTGACTGCTGATCAGCCTGAGTTGACGGTGCAGCCGCCCACCGGGGATGCGCTGTGGGAACCGGTGTTCACCATGCTCGAACTGAAGCCCGCCCTTACACCTGACAAAGCGGTTGATGTCCAGTCCCTCAGGGAAGTACAGCCGACTTTTCTCCTAGTGTCGGAGCATGGAATCGAACCAGGCGACGCCGCTTACGTAGCCCCGATGCGATGGTTAGCTACGGAACCGGAATTTGATGAACTGAAAGCGGTGCAGAAGGGAAATGTATACGTTCCGCCGCTAAATACCCAGGACAACGCGTCAATCGTGACCTACACGAAGATATTCAATGAGCTGGCAGACCAATGGTCTGCACTTGATTAACGCTTGCGCAAAGACAAATATTTGTGCAGGTCAAGGGCTGCATTTGCGTTGTTCATGTACTTAGGGTTAATGTTTCCAAACGTCGCCGAGAGACGTTAAGAGCCGGTTAACGGTTCTGAACAGAAGGTGGCGGCGAGAAAAAATAGATATTGCGGCGGAGTTGACACGAAATGTCAACGCGATGTAATGTCGAACAAGTCGCTTCAGAGAGATCGCGGAAACGAGATCTTGAAGAGTGTGCGTGTGTTGTGTGAGAACTCGATAGTGTGCCAATGATTTTTTGTTTGGTTGGTTTGTGTGACTGTTTGCGCATCTTTTTTGTGGTGTGTGCTGGTCGAATGACATCTGAACCATTGATGGGGTGTTGTTTGTCTGGTTGGTTGCATGGCTGATTGGATTTT
>NZ_LT706960.1 GCF_900155535.1 Corynebacterium urinipleomorphum | reverse complement strand
GGTTGCGTCCCTTAGTGTGGTGTAACGCTTGCTGATGGTGGGCCCTTGAAAATAGTGGGGCGGCCACCGTCAGTAACCTTTCGACTCAACTACCACATCTCACCGAAAGGCACATGACGATGACCGCTGCTCCGCATTCTATCGACCCGACAACCTATCTGGACGATCTGCTCGCCCAAGCGTCGCCAGATCTAATGCGGCAGATGCTGCAAGGGTTTATCAACCAGATCCTCTCCGCCCAGGCCGACACCGTCTGCGGCGCCGAGTACGGTGTTGCTTCCACCGAGCGGGTCAACCACCGCAACGGGTACCGCCACCGCGATCTGGACACCCGCGTCGGCACGATCGATGTGGCAGTGCCGAAGCTACGCCACGGCGCTTTCTTCCCAGACTGGCTGCTCGAGCGACGCTCACGGGCCGAACGGGCCTTATCGACCGTGATCGCGACGTGCTATCTCAAAGGGGTCTCCACCCGCAGAATGAACGATCTGGTGGCAACACTTGGCATTTCCAACATGTCGAAATCGCAAGTCTCACGGATGTCGGAAGAACTCGACGAGATGGTCGCCGATTTCAAAAACCGTCCACTCGATCCCGGTGGGTACGCCTACCTGTCGTGCGATGCGCTGACGATCAAGGTGCGTGAAGGCGGCCGGGTGGTCAAATGCTGCGTGCTGTTGGCCACCGGGGTCAACGCCGACGGCTACCGCGAAATGCTCGGCATGCACGTCGCCACCGCGGAATCCAACGCATCGTGGAAAGGCTTCTTCCAAGACTTAAAAGCCCGCGGACTTCGCGGTGTCTTCCTGATCACCAGTGACGCTCACGAAGGCATCCAGCACGCCATTGCTGAGGTGCTGCCTGATGCGTCGTGGCAGCGGTGCCGCACCCATTTCGCTAAGAACCTCTACGAGCAGGTCCCGAAAACACAGTGGCCGATGGTCTCAGCGATGTTCCAGACGATCTTCCAGCAACCTGACGCGGCATCCACCTGGGGGCAAGCCCATGAGGTCGTTGATCTGTTGGAACCGAAGTTCCCCCAGGTAGCAACGTACTTAGAGGAATCACTCGATGAGGTGTTGGCGTTTACCGCCGCCCCGAAACCAGTTTGGACGAAGGTGTGGTCGAACAATCCCACAGAACGGTTAAACCGGGAGATCCGCCGGCGCACCGATGTTGTGGGTATCTTCCCGAATCGTGAATCCATCATCCGGCTTGTTGGTGCGGTACTTGCAGAGCAACACGACGATTGGATCCAGCAGAAACGCTACATGTCACTATCCGCACTCGAACAGACCAAACACCTCATGCACCGCACAGGAGACGATCATGGTGAGCAGCACCAGCTAACCGCCTAACCAAACCCCGAACTTCATACCGAGCCGAAAGCACGAACGGCTACACCACTACACGGGACTTGACCC
>NZ_LT706959.1 GCF_900155535.1 Corynebacterium urinipleomorphum | reverse complement strand
CGGCGGGATCATGCGGTGATTGCGCCACCGTTGAATAGTTCTTCTAGTTTTTCACGGGGTGTGGCTCCGTGAAACTTGACGATGGGGGTGTCGTTGAGTTCGTTTTGGACCCAGGCGACTTCCTCGGCGCTGACAAGGGCGAAGTCGGTTCCTTTCGGGAAGAACCGGCGCCGGATTTCCCCGTTGGTGTTCTCGTTGGTGGGCCGCTGCCACGGTGAGTGCGGGTCGCAGAAATAGACCTTGCACCCATCAGCGATCGACACCGTGGCAGTCAGCGCCATTTCTGATCCTTGGTCCCACGTGATGGTCTTTAACTGTTCGGCGTTGAGGTCTTTGACCATGCGTTGCAGCGTTCCGACCACGGTGGCCGATGAGTGCTCGTCAGGCAAATGCCCCAGCAGGGTATACCGGCTGGAGCGTTCAATCAGGGTGATCAACGCACTTTTACCTCCTTTGCCGATGACGAGGTCTCCCTCCCAGTGCCCGGGGATAGCCCGGTCGTCGACTTCTGGTGGCCGGGTGGTGATTTCTGCACCTGTGATCCACGACCGGCTGTTGGTGGCAAGACCTGCTGTACGCGACCGTGGGGTGCGTTTCGTGCCGCCTTTGATCAGTACTTGCTGGGTCTTCATGATCGATTCCAGCTCCGCGCGAAGGCTGCCTTTGCCTTGGATGTAGAGCGCGGAGTAGATCGCTTCGTGGGATAGCTGCATGGTTTCATCATCGGCGAAAACCCGCTCCAGATGGCAGCTGATGCGCTTTGGTGACCATTTGCGTGCAACACCTGCGACAACGACTTTCCGCAACCGGTAGTTCGTGTCGATGCGGCGTGGTTTCGGCCTGGCCATCCGTCGTGTTGTGCGTTCACCGGCGACTTCGGCGTTATAGGTGTGCACCACCGTCCCGGCCGGGTTGATGACCTCCCACCCGTTACGGCGGATTTCTCTGGCAACCACGCTATGGTGCCGGCCGATAGATGAAGCGATCGCCCTAGCCGATAAGCCTTGGGCGCACCCGGCATGGATCTGGGCCCGGTCAGAGACGGTCAACCGTTTGCCCACCCCCACACGCATACCGTCGATGTCAGTTGGTGTAGCCGCCGTAGACACCGCGGCGGTGGATAAAGGTGCTGGCATGACACTATCTTTGCGCCACTGGTACACCGTCGATCTGCTGACCCCCAACCAGTCGGCAACCGCAGCCACCGGCACACCGTCAGCGAACATCTCCTCGGCGACTCGGCGGTTGTGTTTCCACTGCTTTGCAGTACCGCGGTCACTCGTTATCCCTGCTTTACGCATCCAGCTGTACACAGTCTTAGGTGCTACACCGAGACTTTCCGCAATCCGGTATGCGGACTGACCATCTAGCACGCAGGCAACGGCAGCTTGTTTATCCTCATCAGAAATGACTGTGCGCGCGGGTGCTTTTCCAGGCACGACCACGCCTTGTTCGATGAGCCAAGACCGCACAGACGATACGGGCAAGCCCACCCTACGAGCAGCGTGTGACACCGACGCGCCTTGTCGCACCAAGCCAGATGCTTGCTCAAATCGGTCCTGTCGGCTCTGTCTTCTGACTGTCGATGGACCGGCTACACCCGCTTTGTGCATCCAGCTGTAGACAGTTTTTGGCACCACCCCAAAATCCTCAGCAACCAAATAAGGGGACTCGCCAGCAGCAACACGGGCAACCGCCGCCTGACGAATTTCCTCCGGCACCCAACCAGTCACAACGCAACCACCTCTCGATCGAGATGGCGCATTCACCCATTGACAGTCCCT
>NZ_LT706958.1 GCF_900155535.1 Corynebacterium urinipleomorphum | reverse complement strand
ACCACCCTGACCACCTGCCATGATCATCTTTGATGGTTGGGTGGGTGTGATGCGTGGGGCCTGATCTGTAGTAGTCAAGTGATGGGGTGACACAGATTGGTAGCTACGCCACTTAGTGGATTGTGGTGCAAGCGTGCGGCACGGCACCTAGTTAAATGCGGGTGCCATATGTGTGAGGCGTGATGCGTAACCCTTGTTGGGTGATGGTAGTGATCCTGTGCTGTCGAGAAAAGCCTCTAGCGATGTGTATATACGGCCCGTACCCGAAACCGACACAGGTAGTCAAGTAGAACATACTCAGGCGGTCGGGTGAACTGTGGTTAAGGAACTCGGCAAATTGCCCCCGTAACTTCGGGAGAAGGGGGGCCACAACTGGTGATCCGAACATGCGTTGGTGAGCTGGTTGGGGTCGCAGAAAAGAGAGGGAAGCGACTGTTTATCAAAAACACAGGTCCGTGCGAAGACGGTTAAGTTGATGTATACGGACTGACGCCTGCCCGGTGCTGGAAGGTTAAGAGGACCTGTTAGGACATATGTGTCCGAAGCGGAGAATTTAAGCCCCAGTAAACGGCGGTGGTAACTATAACCATCCTAAGGTAGCGAAATTCCTTGTCGGGTAAGTTCCGACCTGCACGAATGGCGTAACGACTTCCCTGCTGTCTCAACCACAGGCCCGGTGAAATTGCACTACGAGTAAAGATGCTCGTTTCGCGCGGCAGGACGAAAAGACCCCGGGACCTTCACTATAGCTTGGTATTGGTGTTTACTGCGGTTTGTGTAGCATAGGTGGGAGACTTAGAAGCGCTCACGCTAGTGGGTGTGGAGTCGTCAAGTGAAATACCACTCTGACCGTAGTGGATGTCTTAACCTTGGCCCATGATCTGGGTTGGGGACAGTGCCTGGTGGGTAGTTTAACTGGGGCGGTTGCCTCCCAAAGAGTAACGGAGGCGCCCAAAGGTTCCCTCAGCCTGGTTGGCAATCAGGTGTTTAGAGTGTAAGTGCACAAGGGAGCTTGACTGCGAGACCTACGAGTCGAGCAGGGACGAAAGTCGGGACTAGTGATCCGGCACCTACTTGTGGATGTGGTGTCGCTCAACGGATAAAAGGTACCCCGGGGATAACAGGCTGATCTTCCCCAAGAGTCCATATCGACGGGATGGTTTGGCACCTCGATGTCGGCTCGTCGCATCCTGGGGCTGGAGTAGGTCCCAAGGGTTGGGCTGTTCGCCCATTAAAGCGGCACGCGAGCTGGGTTCAGAACGTCGTGAGACAGTTCGGTCTCTATCCGCCGCGCGCGCAGAAACTTGAGAAAGGCTGTCCCCAGTACGAGAGGACCGGGACGGACGTACCTCTGGTGTGCCAGTTGTTCCGCCAGGAGCACCGCTGGTTGGCTACGTACGGAAGGGATAACCGCTGAAAGCATCTAAGCGGGAAGCCTGTTTCAAGATGAGGTTTCATAGGTTCCCCATAGACGATGGGGTTGATAGGCCAGATCTGGACGCACCGTGACGTGCGAAGGTGACTGGTACTAATACACCAACCAACAAACCACAACAATTGTTCAACCCCGACACGGGCGAAAACACGCAAAAAACGCAGACAAAATGACCTGCCGCGTCCACTATGCAGTATCTGACACACCACACACCCCTAACGTGTGGCCACACAGAACAGATAACTCAATAACCCGCACACAC
>NZ_LT706957.1 GCF_900155535.1 Corynebacterium urinipleomorphum | reverse complement strand
GGCACCCGCATTTAACTAGGTGCCGTGCCGCACGCTTGCACCACAATCCACTAAGTGGCGTAGCTACCAATCTGTGTCACCCCATCACTTGACTACTACAGATCAGGCCCCACGCATCACACCCACCCAACCATCAAAGATGATCATGGCAGGTGGTCAGGGTGGTTAGTATCACCGGTTCATCATTGGGCGCATATATACGGGTACGGGAATATCAACCCGTTGACCATCGACTACGCCTGTCGGCCTCGCCTTAGGACCCGACTCACCCTGGGAAGACGAACTTGACCCAGGAACCCTTAGTCATTCGGCGGATACGATTCTCACGTATCATTCGTTACTCATGCCTGCATTCTCACTCGCATGCAGTCCACACGCCCTTACGATCGTGCTTCACCCCACATACGACGCTCCCCTACCCAGCCATAACGGCTGCCGCGGCTTCGGCGGTGTACTTGAGCCCCACTGAATTGTCGGCGCGCAACCACTCGACCAGTGAGCTATTACGCACTCTTTCAAGGGTGGCTGCTTCTAAGCCAACCTCCTGGCTGTCTTCGCGATTACACATCCTTTTCCACTTAGTACACCCTTAGGGGCCTTAACCGGCGATCTGGGCTGTTTCCCTCTCGACTATGAAGCTTATCCCCCACAGTCTCACTGCCGCGCACCAATGTAAACCGGCATTCGGAGTTTGGCTGACATTGCTAAGATGATAGTCCCGCTCAACCAACCAGTAGCTCTACCTCCGGCACACCTACGCGACGCTGCACCTAAATGCATTTCGGGGAGAACCAGCTATCACGGAGTTTGATTGGCCTTTCACCCCTACCCACAACTCATCCCCGCAGTTTTCAACCTACGTGGGTTCGCGCCTCCACAACCTCTTACAGCTGCTTCACACTGGCCATGGGTAGATCACCCCGCTTCGGGTCCAGGACATGCCACTAAACACACAATTAGCATTCGCTTTCGCTACGACTACCCCACAACGGGTTAACCTCGCGACATGCCGCTGACTCGCAGGCTCATTCTTCAAAAGGCACGCCATCACACACTTTGAGGTGCTCTGACGGATTGTAGGCACACAGTTTCAGGAACTATTTCACTCCCCTCCCGGGGTACTTTTCACCATTCCCTCACGGTACTTATCCACTATCGGTCACACTGAGTATTTAGGCTTACCGGGTGGTCCCGGCTGATTCACAGCAGATTCCACGAGCCCGCTGCTACTCGGGGCAAACATGACCACCACACACACATGCATATTCACGTACAGGACTCTCACCCACTCCGGTGGGCCATCCCAGACCACTTCCGCTTACACACGCATCATGTAGACGTATCTGGCAGAACACGACCAGTCACACCCCACAACACCGCACACGCAACCCCTGCCAGGTATCACACGCACACGGTTTAGCCTCATCCACGTTCGCTCGCCGCTACTAGCAGAATCATTATTATTTTCTTCTCCTGCCGGTACTGAGATGTTTCACTTCCCGGCGTCACCCCCCGACCAGCTATGCATTCACTGACGGGTAACCGCACACAACTACGGCCAGGTTTCCCCATTCGGACACCCTCGGATCAACGCTTTGTTGACAACTCCCCGAGGCATAACGCAGTCTCACACGTCCTTCATCGGCTCAGCATGCCAAGGCATCCACCATGCGCCCTTAAACAACAAAACACACACGAATAACCCAACACACAAACAAAACACACACAAACAAAAAACAAGATGCTCGCGTCCACTATACAGTTCTCACACACCACACCCACCACCACCAACCAACACACACATGCTGACCAGTAAACGATGAGCCACACAAAGGGAACAACCACCCACACACCACACACCCACCCACAAGGATGAGCACTCAATGCGCGGGCACCATGTGCTGCCCCAGACACCCAACAGTGCACCAACAATTTCAACAATGCTCAGTTCACAAACGGTTCATGCATCACCCTGTCCACACACCACCCAGCATCCATCAGCCAGGGTGGTCTATGTGTGTCCACCTGGATTTCACTAAAAAACGGTATGGCAGCACCACAGTCGGGCACTCAACCAACCACAAACAGCCTGCAACTGCAGGCCAACAAAAAATAGCTCCTTAGAAAGGAGGTGATCCAGCCGCACCTTCCGGTACGGCTACCTTGTTACGACTTCGTCCCAATCGCCGATCCCACCTTCGACAGCTCCCTAACGAGTTTAGGCCACTGGCTTCGGGTGTTACCAACTTTCATGACGTGACGGGCGGTGTGTACAAGGCCCGGGAACGTATTCACCGCAGCGTTGCTGATCTGCGATTACTAGCGACTCCGACTTCATGGGGTCGAGTTGCAGACCCCAATCCGAACTAAGGCCGGCTTTTAGCGATTAGCATCTCCTCACGAAGTAGCAACGCGTTGTACCGACCATTGTAGCATGTGTGAAGCCCTGGACATAAGGGGCATGATGATTTGACGTCATCCCCACCTTCCTCCGAGTTAACCCCGGCAGTCTCTCATGAGTCCCCAACCAAATGCTGGCAACATAAGACAAGGGTTGCGCTCGTTGCGGGACTTAACCCAACATCTCACGACACGAGCTGACGACAACCATGCACCACCTGTACACCAGCCACAAGGGAAAGACCATCTCTGGCCCGGTCCGGTGTATGTCAAGCCCAGGTAAGGTTCTTCGCGTTGCATCGAATTAATCCACATGCTCCGCCGCTTGTGCGGGCCCCCGTCAATTCCTTTGAGTTTTAGCCTTGCGGCCGTACTCCCCAGGCGGGGCGCTTAATGCGTTAGCTACGGCACGAACCCCGTGGAAGGGACTCACACCTAGCGCCCACCGTTTACGGCATGGACTACCAGGGTATCTAATCCTGTTCGCTACCCATGCTTTCGCTCCTCAGCGTCAGTTACTGCCCAGAGACCTGCCTTCGCCATCGGTGTTCCTCCTGATATCTGCGCATTCCACCGCTACACCAGGAATTCCAGTCTCCCCTACAGCACTCAAGTTATGCCCGTATCGCCTGCAACCCCACAGTTAAGCTGCGGTATTCCACAAACGACGCGACAAACCACCTACGAGCTCTTTACGCCCAGTAATTCCGGACAACGCTCGCACCCTACGTATTACCGCGGCTGCTGGCACGTAGTTAGCCGGTGCTTCTTATCCAGGTACCGTCACTTTCGCTTCGTCCCTGACGAAAGGAGTTTACAACCCGAAGGCCGTCATCCCCCACGCGGCGTCGCTGCATCAGGCTTGCGCCCATTGTGCAATATTCCCCACTGCTGCCTCCCGTAGGAGTCTGGGCCGTATCTCAGTCCCAATGTGGCCGTACACCCTCTCAGGCCGGCTACCCGTCGACGCCTTGGTAGGCCATTACCCCACCAACAAGCTGATAGGCCGCGAGCTCATCCCACACCGAAAAAACTTTCCACCACAACCTCAAAGAAGTGGTCCTATCCGGTATTAGACCCAGTTTCCCAGGCTTATCCCGAAGTGCAGGGCAGATCACCCACGTGTTACTCACCCGTTCGCCACTCGAGTACC
>NZ_LT706956.1 GCF_900155535.1 Corynebacterium urinipleomorphum | reverse complement strand
TGAGGCGTCCTGGGTTTAGTTCCGATCGTTTCTAGAGGAGGATTGGATCATGCCTAGGAAGTTCAGTGACGAGTTCAAGGACAAGGCGGTGAGGTTAGCCGAGGAGCTCGTTGAGCTTGAGGGGTGTTCGAAGTGGGCGGCGGCGGAGGAGATCGGCGAGAAGCTCGGCGTCTCGGCGCACACGCTCAACAACTGGTTGAAACCTGTCAAAGCGTCCCCCGACGTTCAGCGGAGCACTGGCGAGTCGGTTGACGACGAACTGAAGCGTCTGCGGCAGGAGAACAAAGAGCTGCGCAGGGCGAACGAGATCTTAAAGACCGCGTCAGCTTTTTTCGCAGCGGAACTCGACCGTCCCACCAGAAGATGATCGAATACATCGACACGTATCGCGATCGCTTCGGGGTCGAGGCCATCTGTCGCACGTTAAGGCAGACAGAATGTGGGTTTATCACCTCTCGCGGCTACCGAGCAGCTAAAACACGAGCCCCGTCGGCCAGGAGCTTGTCAGACGCGCTGCTGATCCCCGAATTGGTGAGAGTCTTCGAGGACAACTTCAGCGTCTACGGGGTACGCAAGATGTGGAAGGCCATGCAGCGCGCCGGCTGGGACATCGGTCGTGATCAGACGGCACGGTTGATGAAACTCGCCGGCATCCAAGGCCGCAGAAGGGGCCGCACTCCGATCACAACGCTTCGGGCTGATGTCCCGGATCGTCGTCCTGATCTGGTCAATCGTGACTTCACCGCGTCAGCGCCGCACCGGCTGTGGGTCGCTGACATCACCTACGTGCGTACCCTGTCGGGGTTTGCATACACCGCGTTCATCACCGATGTGTACTCCCGCAAGATTGTCGGGGTTGCCACCAGGGCGAGCATGCGCACCGATGAGCTGCCTCTTGAGGCTTTTGAGCACGCTCTTTATCACGCAGGTGATCTTCGTGCTGCAGGACTAGTCCACCACAGCGATCGCGGCTCGCAGTACGTGTCCATCCGCTACGGTGAGGCACTCGCTCAAGCTGGGATCGATCCGTCCGTTGGCACCGTCGGCGATTCCTACGACAACGCGTTGGCGGAAACGGTCAACGGTCTCTACAAGACCGAGCTGATCTATCCCCACCGGCCGTGGACGTCGGTTGGGGAAGTCGAAATCGCGACCCTTCGCTGGGTGTACTGGTGGAACAACCACCGCCTGCACGAGTCATTGGGATACATCACCCCACAAGAGATGGAAGATGCCTACTATCAACAATCACACGCCCAGCCGTTGGGCGTTCAATAAGCGGAACGAAAACCAGGACGCTTCAACTTCGGCCAGGTCTACAAGGACTTTTTGAACGAGAAGACACCTGTGCCCAAAGAGCGTCGTACGCTGAATCACCAGTGGGAATTCACCCACATCCGGGTACGCAAGGCATATAACTCGCTTCTGCACCTATCGCGCAACAACTGGCTATTCACCTACCTGCAGCC
>NZ_LT706955.1 GCF_900155535.1 Corynebacterium urinipleomorphum | reverse complement strand
TGAAGTGTCCTGGGTTTAGTTCCGATCATTTCTAGAGAAGGATTGGAATCATGCCAAGGAAGTACAGTGACGAGTTCAAGGCCAAGGCAGTGCGTTTGGCTGAGGATCTCGTTGAGCTCGAAGGGTGTTCGAAATGGGGTGCAGCCGTAGAGATCGGTGAAAAGCTCGGCATTCCAGCGCACACGCTCAACGATTGGTTGAAGCCGAATATGGCCTCGTCCGATGTTGAGATTGGCGCCGGCGAGTCAGCGGCTGACGAGCTGAAGCGGCTCCGGAAAGAGATTAAGGAGCTACGCAGGGCTAACGAGATCTTGAAAACCGCGTCAGCTTTTTTCGCGGCGGAACTCGACCGTCCCACCAGAAGATGATCGAATACATCGATGCGTATCGCGATCGCTTCGGGGTCGAGGCTATCTGTCGCACCTTGAAAGAGACAGAATGTGGGTTCATCACCTCTCGCGGTTACCGAGCAGCGAAAGCACGAGCGCCGTCGGCGAGGAGTTTGTCAGATGCGCTGCTTATTCCTGAATTGGTGAGGGTCTACGAGGACAACTTCAGCGTCTACGGGGTCCGCAAGATGTGGAAGGCTATGCAGCGCGCCGGCTGGAACATCGGTCGTGATCAGACCGCGCGTTTGATGAAGCAAGCTGGTATTCAAGGCCGCAGGCGTGGCCGCACACCGATGACAACGCTTCGGGCCAACGTGCCGGATTGCCGCCCTGACCTGGTCAACCGTGACTTCACTGCACCCGCGCCGCACCGGTTGTGGGTCGCTGACATCACCTATGTGCGCACCTTGTCTGGTTTTGCCTACACCGCGTTTATCAC
>NZ_LT706954.1 GCF_900155535.1 Corynebacterium urinipleomorphum | reverse complement strand
CCTGATACGACACCCACCGGTTCGTAGCCCGAATCAGGTGCACAATGCAGGTCTGCACCATGGAATTCGGCCAGGTTGCCTCCACGGCTTCCGGCAAGCCTTTGAGCCCGTCGCAGCACACAATGAACACGTCCTGGACACCGCGGTTGGCCAGATCCGCGCACACCGATGCCCAGAATGCAGCGCCTTCATTGTCGGCGATCCACAATCCCAGGATGTGCTTGATGCCGTCCATGTCGACACCAACCGCCATATAGCAGGCTTTGTTGACCACGCGGTGGCCGTCACGGATTTTCACGCGTAGCGCGTCGAGGAAGATCACCGGGTAAAACTCGTCGAGCTGGCGGTTTTGTCAGATCATGACCTCGTCTAACACCGCATCGGTAATGGTGCTGATCGTATCCGGGCTCATATCCACCCCAAGGGTGGTCGCGAGGTGATGCTGGATATCGCGCACTGTCATCCCGCCGGCGTAGAGCGAGACGATCATGTCGTCGAGTTCTGTGAGCCGGCGTGCGCCCTTGGGTACCATCCGGGGAGTAAACGTGCCGGCACGATCCCTGGGCACGGTCACTTCCACCGCGCCGTAGCCAGAATTGACGGTCTTGGTGTACGACCCGTTGCGGTGATTGCTCTCCTGCGCGGTTTCCACCTGGGCTTTGGCCTTGCGGTCGGAATGGCTATAGCCCAAATGCGCATCCATCTCTGCCTTAAGACCAGCGTTGATCGATGCCTGCAACAAGCCTTTGACCAGCTCGCTGGCATCATCAGCAGTGGTCGACAGCTCGCTGATCAGGCTGGCGAGCTCAGGATTTTCCATCAGCTTCTCGCTGATCTCGTTGACCCTCGCCGGGTCATGGTTTTTCTTCGGTGACACCGTAGTCATTATCGGTGAAACTCCTTCTAGATCAGAGCCTCACACACAAACTTCCTGACACCCT
>NZ_LT706953.1 GCF_900155535.1 Corynebacterium urinipleomorphum | reverse complement strand
GGCAGGTATCCCGCGGTCGACGTTCTTCTACCACCAGAAACGACTCGGTGAGCCGGATAGGCATACGGCACTCAAGCACGCGATCCGGGAAAGCTTCGAGCGCAACAAGCATCGCTACGGCTACCGGCGAGTTTTGCTGGACCTGCGTAATCACGGCTGGGTGGTCAACCACAAGCTCGTCTACAAACTCATGGACCAGATGGGATTGAAAGCCAAAATCCGGCGCCGCCGGCCCTACGTTTCCTACACCGGGACGATCAGCCGCATTGCTGACAACAAGCTTGACCGCAAGTTCACCCCGGATGCACCAAACACCGCCTTTGTCAGCGACGTCACCGAGTTCAGAATCGCAGGCCGCAAAGTGTACTTGTCGCCGGTGATGGACCTGTTCGACCGCTCAATCGTCGCCCACACCGTGGCTACATCGCCGTCGACAGCATTTACCACCGAATCTTTGACCAAAGCGATCGTGACGTGTGCACCTGAACCCGGGTGGATGATGCATACCGATCAAGGCTTCCAGTACCAGCACTCGACTTGGCGCAAACTCATTGACGAACACGGTGGTGTCCAGTCGATGTCTCGTAAAGCCAACTGCTACGACAACGCGGTCATGGAGAACTTCTTCGGGCACCTGAAAACCGAGATGTACCACGGCGAAATCTTCGACACTGTCGCGGATTTCACTCAGGCTATCGATGAGTACATCCAGTGGTACAACGCCGAACGCATCCAACAACGACTCAAGGGCCTGACCCCGATGCAATATCGGAATCAGGCCCTCGAACCCCTAACCGCCTAGAATTAAACCAGTCCAACTTTCGGGGGCTAGTTCA